>DATCMK010000038.1:0-592442 GCA_036563455.1 Pyrinomonadaceae bacterium
GTCGAAAAGCGGCTCGTCTTTCATGAAAGACGAGCCGCTTTTCGACACCGGAAAACGCATCCTTAACGGGCTTAAAGTATTTTTTCGTAATGCAATAACCCTTTAAAGTCCCCGCCTCCCGGCTGCCCTGTTCGAAAAACCGAAACGCTCAGCGACCGGCAGCCGCGTTTCAGCCGCTTCGGGCGGCCGAAGCGGCTGGGGCCTCACGAAGCCGGCTCGGAAGGCGAGTTACTCGAACCGGAACCAGTCGATGTCCGCCGAGCCGGCGTCGTTGAATTTTCCGGGGCGCGTATAGAAAAAGCCGACTTTCGCGCCGATCCAGCGACCTTCGCGCGCTTTGAACGGAACGCCGAGACCCGTAAAAGCCTTGTTGTCGGTGCTGAAACTGAAACTGCACATCGCGCCCTTTTCGACCTTCACGCGCAGATAAAACGTTTTTTCGTTGAGCTGATACGGCACGTTTTCGGTTTCGGCGTAACCTTTATCGGCGTCTTTCGCGCCCGCCTGCGCAACGAGCAGCTTGCCGCCTTTGTAGCTGACGCCGACGTAGGAATAATCGATGCCCATCACGACGAGCCCGAACTTTTCGCCTTCGAAACGCGGCGCGAGCGTCACTTTCGCGGTCGCCGTGAATTCTTCCGCCGGAAATTTCTGCAGCAGCAGATTCGGCACGTCCCATAGGTTTTTAAATTTCTCGGGCGCCTGCACCGAATTCATCCGCAGAAATCCTTTGGCGGGAAACATATACGCCCAGCCGTCGTCGTAATTGCCGTGCCACTGCCATTGCAGCCCGAGCTTGTCGGAATTGAATTCGTCCGAATCCGGCGGCGTTTCGATCTGAATTTGGCTGCCGCCGACGTTCGGTTTTTTATAACTCGAAACCGGTTCGCCCGTGCCGTCGCCGTCTTTATCGACGCCGATCACCGGAAAATCGTTTTTCCACGTCATCGGCTGCAGATGGACGATGCGCCCGTACGCGCCCTTATCCTGAAAATGCAGAAACCAGTCCTCGCCCGTCGGCGTCGAAACCCACGCGCCCTGGTGCGGTCCGTTGATCGCGGTCGTCCCTTGCGCGAGCGCGATTTTCTCGTCGTACGGTCCGTAGACGTTTTTTGAGCGTAAGATCAATTGCCAGCCGGTCGCGACGCCGCCCGCCGGGGCGAAAATATAATAGAAACCGTTGCGCTTGTAGAATTTCGGTCCCTCGACGGTCGGGTGCGCGTCGTGCCCGTCGAAAACCATCACGCCGCGGTCGAGCAGGCGCGTTCCGTCCGGACTCATTTTCGAAACGATCAGCACGGTTTTAATGCCCGCACGGCTGCCGGCAAACGCCGAAACGAGGTAGGCTTTGCCGTCGTCGTCCCAGAGCGGACACGGGTCGATCAATCCCTTGCCCGCCTTGACCAAAACCGGCTCGGACCACACGCCCGCCGGGTCTTTCGTTTTCGTCATGTAGATGCCGAAATCCGGGTCGGGATAAAAAATATAATATTCGCCGTTGTGATGCCGGATCGCGGGCGCCCAGACGCCGCCGCCGTGCTGCGGCTTACTGAAAACCTCGACCGGTTTCTGCCGTTTAAAGACGTAATTTATGAGCCGCCAGTTGACGAGGTCCTTCGAATGCAGGATCGGCAAACCCGGCGCGGCGTTGAAACTCGACGCCGTCATATAAAAATCGTCGCCGACGCGCACCGCGTCCGGGTCGGAATAATCGGCGTGCAGGATCGGATTTTTATAGGTGCCGTCGCCGTTGTCGGCTTTCCAGACCTTCGAAACGAAGGGCGTCTGCGCCGCGGCATTAACGGCAAACAAAACTAACAGCGAAATCGATGTAAAAACCTGGCGTATCATGATTTGACGTAAAAAACTGCATTTCGCGCGATTTTGGGCGCAGAAACGATCGCATATTTGGGGGGGCTGAAAAATTAAAACCAGTTACTTCCGCTTTTTCGCGCCGTTGCTTTTGGTTTCGAAACTGTTGCCGTCGGGAAAATTCTCCTCGATCTCGAGCCGCTGCGCCGCCTGCGTTTTGATCAGGTGATCGTGCATCGCCTCGCGCGCGGCCTGCGCGTTGCGCTCGCGCATCGCGCGGTAGATGTTGCGGTGCTGTTCCGCCGAATCCTTCAAGTCCTTGGCGCGTTTGACGGTTTTGCTGCGGTATTCGAAAAGAATCGTCGCGACCATGTTCATCAGCGACGTCAAAATCCGGTTGCCGGAAGCGGCGGCGATGATCTGGTGAAAACGCATATCGTGCACGAGGTACTGTTCCGGATCGTCCAAAGAAGCGTACATGCCGGCGACTTCTTCCGCCATCTGCGTCATCTGCTCGCTCGTCGCGCGCTCGGCGGCAAACGCGGCGATGCTCATCTCCAGCGAGAGCCGCGCTTCGAACATCTCGTCGGACGTGAAGCCGTGCAGCGCCGCCATCAAACGCAGCGGGCTGCTGTCGAGAGTCGGCGACTCTTCCGCCTCCGCGACGAACGTCCCCGCGCCCTGCCGCGACTGCAAAATCCCGACCGTCGCGAGCGAACGGATGCCGGCGCGCAAGGTCGGACGCGAAACGCCGAGCAGCTTCGCCAGATCGCGTTCCGGCGGCAGACGGTCGCCCGCCGACAGCTCGCCGCTTTGAATCATCTCGCGCAGCCGCGTGACGACTTCCTCGGCGGTGGTGCCGTT
Organism: Pyrinomonadaceae bacterium; assembly: GCA_036563455.1. Classification (GTDB taxonomy): domain Bacteria; phylum Acidobacteriota; class Blastocatellia; order Pyrinomonadales; family Pyrinomonadaceae; genus JAFDVJ01. The sequence continues at coordinate 2,677 of DATCMK010000038.1, forward strand.
TTTTTCGGAAATGATGGTCGTAAATTTGTCTTGTTTTGCTTCTGACATGACGGGTTTCATCGGGCCCGATTTTTATCAATAAAATCGGGCGAAAACAATTCTATAGTAGCTTTTTTCGCATGTTTTGTCGAAAATCTTGCGGCGCGGTTAATTCTTCGCCGGCTGCGGCTGCGCGAAGATTTTGATCAAAATCAGCGAAAAATTTTTGCCCTTCGTATTGATGCGCTGGTGCGGCGTGCCGCGCGGCACGACGACGAGATCGCCTTTTTTGATCGTAAAGCTCTGGCCATTGATGATTTTGTCGCTTTTCCACTCGCCGGGCGCCGCCTCTTTCGGATTATCGAGCTGCCCGCCGAGAGTGAGTTCCGCCGAGCCTTCGAGCACGTAAAAAATATCGTCCGAAGCGTCGTGGACTTCCGCCTGAGCGGCGTCTTTTCGGGCGTCGTACTGAACGGCGACGCGCAGCTGCATGCCCGAATTGTCGATCAAATCTTCGGTTTTGCTGACGACCGGCTTGGTCTTGATTTCGGCGTCGATGGCGTGCAGTTCCCTTTCGATGTCGGCGACCTGCTGCCGGGTTTTGACGACGAACGGGCGCACCGGCTTTGAAGGCTCGCGCGTCTGCGCCGCCGATACGATTGAAAACGTTAAGATCAAAAAGATTGAACCAAAAATGTAATTTTTCATCATAAAAATTGTAGGGGCGACGGCTTGTCCGCGCCCAAAGCGTTTGAAAAACGCCGAAAACTTCATCTTTATTCGATATTGATTTTACGCGAAGCGGCTTCTCGCTTCGCTCGTTGGGCGGGGACAGGCCGCCGCCCCTGCATTTTAATTACGAATTTATTTTTTCATCGCCTGCGCCAGCAACCACGCGCTCAATTCGCGCGCCGCCAGATGATTCTGAAACAGACCGTTCATTTTGCGACCGTCGACGTATTCGTTGTAAAGCCACGGATCGCCGAGCGCGAAAACCGTGCCTTTGCCGTGCCGAACGACGGCGACGATCGGCTCGTTGTTCAAAGTTAAAATCGTCTGCGCCTTGCCCGATACCTTGAGCGTCGAGATTTCCTTCATGTAGAGATCGCGCGCCGTTTTGAAAATCGGATTGCCTTCCGGCACCGTCACGCGTCCCTGCTCATACTGATCGTTCTGCACGCGGTTCAGACTGTTTTTATTGAATTCCAGCCCGAATTCTTTGGCTAAAACGTTCCAGTTGTCGAATTCGGCGTTGCCGGCGTCGTTGCCGAGCATCACGAGCACGCCGCCCGCCCTGACCCAGCCGGCGATCGTTTTCGCGTCCCGTTCGGTGATGAAGTTCGGCCTTTCGGTTTCCTTGTCGGTGTCCGGGTCGACGATGATGTAAACGCTCGCGTTCTTCAAGTTCGCCGCCGAAGGCTGCGCGGAGAGCGTGTCGAGCGTCGCGCCATAGGATTTGAATTCTTCGCCCCACGCGTAAAAGCCGGGATGATTTTTTTCTTCCCATTTATAATGCCAGACCGAGCCGTCCTTGCGGACTTCGTGATTGAAATAATCGTCCAGGAGCACGACCTTTCCCGCGCCGCTGCGGCCGCCGCGCTCCAGAGCTTCCATCTCGACCGCCGCCATCACCGCCGGCCCTAAGCCCTTCGCGTCGTTCGTACGCACTTTTTCCGACATGTAATATTCGTAAGAGCCGTCGCGGTAGGGTTTTCCGCCCAAGCCCGAAACCGAAACCGTGCCTTCCCAGTCGAGACTGCCGTCGGGCAGTTCTTTGATGAATTCCTTTTTGATTCCCGCCCAGCCCTTTCGCGCCGCGTCGAGGTATTTCTCCGGCAGCGCGCCCTGGCGAACGCCTTTCGCGAGCGCGTAGACGAACATCGCCGAAGCCGACGATTCGTGATAATTTTTTTCCTTGCCCGGTAAGTCGATGATGTCCCACCAGAGACCGTCCTTATCCTGATATTTCGCGATCGCTTCCGCCTCGCGGTTCAAGATCGCGACCAGTTCGGCGCGGCGCGGGTGGTTTTTCGGGAAATAATCCAGAACGTCGACGAGCGCGATCGCGTACCAGCCCATCGCGCGTCCCCAGACGTGCGGGCTCAAGCCGGTTTCCTGGTTCGCCCATTTTTGTTCCTTCGATTCGTCCCAGCCGTGATAAAGCAAGCCGGTTTTCGCATCGCGCGCGTGCCTTTCCATCCAGACGAATTGATTGGCGATGTCTTCCCAGTTGTCTTCGTTCCAAACCATCGAGTATTCGGCGTAAAACGGCTGTCCCATGTAAAGCCCGTCGAGCCACATCTGCCACGGATAGATTTTTTTATGCCAGAAGCCGCCTTCTTTCGTGCGCGGGTGCGTCTTCAATTGCGCGCGGATCAATTCCGCCGCTTCCTTGTATTTTTTATCGTTCGTCACGCGGTAAAGCGCGAGAAGCGCGCGTCCGGGCGTGACGTGGTCGATGTTGTATTCTTCCGCGTCGTAGCGCGAAAGCTTCCCGTCCTTGTCGAGCCAGAAATCCATGCCGCGCTTGATGAAATCGAAATAGCGCGGGTCGCCGGTCGCGTACCACATCTGTTCGACCGCCTTGAGCTGCACGCCCTGCTCGTACGTCCACGAACGCGGAATGCCGATTGGCGTGCCGTCGTCTTCGAGCCAGATGCGGTTCATCAAAGTGTTCGCCAGTCGCGCGGAGAGCGGCGCGTCGGTTTTCGTCTGCGCGAAAACGGTCGATGCCAGTAACAGAAAAACTATTGCAATTGTTATTCTCATCTTTTTAATCCCGACCATCGAAAGCCGACGGTCAAATTTTCGGTGTAAAGGTGAATTTCTCGCCTTTTTTGATTTTTTTGTCCAAAACTGTTTTGCCGTAAATCAGCTTAAACGGCGCGCCGGTGTCGGAACGAATCGTCGCCGAAACGAGCTTCCCGTCGCTCCATTCGGCGTCGATTTCGAATCCGCGGCGGGCGCGCAAGCCCTTGAAGGAGCCGTTCGCGAATTTTCGCGGCAGCGCGGGCAGCAGTTCGATCTCGACCGTTTCGCCCCTGACGCGGTTTTGGACGAGCATTTCGACGATGCCGTTCGCGCCGCCGAAATTGCCGTCGATCTGAAACGGCGGGTGCGCGTCGAACATATTCGGATAAGTTCTTTCCGGGCGCAACAGCAGCGCGAGGATTTTATAAGCGCGCTCGCCGTCGCCCAAGCGAGCCCAGAGATTCAAGCGCCACGCGATCGCCCAGCCGGTCGTTTCGTCGCCGCGCGCGTCGAGCGTTTTTTTGACGGCTTCCGCCATTTCCGGCGTGTCCCGTTTGTTGATCTGCCACGACGGAAACGCGGCGTAAAGATGCGAAACGTGGCGATGCCGCGGGTCTTTCGCCCGCGCGTCCCAATCCTCGAACCACTCCTGAAGCTGCCCGCCCTTGCCGATTTTATCCGGCGGAAGCTGCGCGCGCGTTTTCGCGAGCCGCGCCCCGAAATCGACGTCGCGCTTCAAAATCCGAGCCGCTTTTTCCGTGTTCGCAAACAAATCGCGGACGATCTGCGCGTCCATCGCGGGCGCGTCCACGACGGAAGTGCCGAACGGGTGCGAATTTTCCGGCGAGAGCGACGGGTTCGTGACGAGGTAATCGGTGCCGGGCTTGACCGTCAGAAAATCGAGAAAAAATTCGGACGCGCCCTTTAGAATCGGGTAGATCTTTTCCAGGTACTTTCGATCCTGCGTGTACTCGTAATGCTCCCAGAGATGCGTCGTCAGCCACGCCCCGCCGGTCGTCCAGATGCCGTACTGCGCGCCGTCGATCGGCGCGGTCGCGCGCCAGATGTCGGTGTTATGATGCGCGACCCAGCCGCGCGCGCCGTAATGAATCGCGGCGGTCGCTTCGCCGGTTTCGCTGATCTCGGAAATCATGCGCGTGAGCGGTTCGGTCAGTTCCGAAAGATTCGTCGGCTCGGCGAGCCAGTAATTCATCTCGGCGTTGATGTTGATCGTGTATTTGCTGTCCCACGGCGGCGTCATCGAATCGTTCCAGATGCCCTGCAGCGTCGCCGGCTGCGTGCCGGGGCGCGAGCTCGAAATCAGCAGGTACCGGCCGAACTGAAAATAAAGCGCCGCGAACGCCGGGTCGCCGCCGGCGAAATTTGCGATCCGTTCGTCGGTCGGCTTATTCGCCGCTTCGCCGCCGCCGAAATCGACCGTCGCGCGCCGAAAAAACTTTCGATAATCGGCGACGTGCGCGGTCTTTAATTTTTCGAACGATTTTTTAGCGGCGGCTTCGAGCGGCGCTTTGCTTTTGCCTTTTTCGTCGCCCGAAATCGTCCGGTGGTCGAGATAACTCGTCGCCGCCGAAATCAAAATGACGGCGGAATCGGCGTTCTCGACCGTCAGACAGTTGTTCGCGTCCGCGGCGAGGCTTTTTTCAACGTACGTCGAATCCCTGCCGGAATTGGAAAGCGAATAAGCGCTCGTCAAAGCCGGATTTGCGGCGCACGATGCGCTTAATTTTCCGCCCTGATTTATAACGCGTGCGCGCGCCTGAAACCGCAGTTTGCCGTCGATGCCGCGAAACGCGCCGTTCGTGCCGGAGAGCACGATCGTGTCGCCGTTTTCGTTCGCCGCGGCGGAATTCTGCGGCGATTGAAAAGCGGTCGAAAAACTTACTTTGCCCTTTTTGTCCGCCGCGATTCGAATGACGACCACGTGATCGGCGGCGCTCGCGAAAATTTCGCGCGTGTAAGCCGTGTCGCCGATTTTGTAAGAGACGCGCGCGGTCGCGCCCGCGATATCCAGCTCGCGCCGGTAACCGGTAACAGCTTCGGCTTTCGGAAAAGCGAATCGCAAATCGCCCACCGTTTGATACGGCATCTGTTTGAACGGCACCGCCATCATCTTTTCGTTGACGAGGCGCGCCGCTTCCGTGTATTTTCCCTCGAAAATCAAACGCCTGACTTCCGGCAAAGCGCCGCGCGCGTCACGGTTGTTCGGATCGTAGGGCGAGCCCGCCCAGAGCGTGTCCTCGTTTAATTGTATGCGCTCGCCTTCGATGCCGCCGAAAATCATCGCGCCGAGCCGCCCGCTGCCGATCGGCAAAGCTTCATCCCAATTTCTCGCCGGGCGGCGATACCACAAAGACATTTTTTCCGCCGGCGCGTTCGGCTCCGCCTTAAAATCGCCCGCAAAAGTATCGACGCCCGCCGACGCGCGACGTTCCTGCGCGGCAGACGGCGTCGAAATCAACAAAACAGTAAACAAAATATTAAAATAAGCCACGAATAAACACGAAAAGACACGAATTATTTTATTAAATTTAATTCGTGATATTCGTGTCCGTTCGCAGCTAATTTTAACGATCAGCTTCATCTTTTGAAATTCCTATTTCTTCAGAGGAATCGCCATATTCCAGGTGTATCTCCTTCCGTTGATCGTCTCGCCGGTCGCGAAGAAAACGTGCGTCGGCGCACCGTTTTCGAGCAAAACGTGCGGGCGCTCGGTCGAATTCATCCTTTTCGCCGAACCGTCGGCAAATAAAACGCTCTTCGACACGGCGATTGCGTTGCGCGGCACGCGCCATTTCAAACCGTCGTCCGAAACGGCGTAAAAAATCTCTTTATCGGGCGAGTAACGCTTTTCGTGATCGAGCATCAAGGCCTTGAATTTCCCGTTTTCCTGCCAGATGAACGGGTCTTCCGCGCCGATGCCCATGTTCAGAGGCTTGTCGGAAACGCGCTTATACTCGCACGTCGGGCAGTCGGCGACCGCCAGACCGATCGCGTGCACGCGCAGTTTTTCGACGCCCTTGTAGTAAAGCCAAATTTTGCCGTCTTTCATAACGACCGGCGCGGCGTTTGAAACCAAATATTGCTCCCAGGAATTCGCGCGCGTGCCGAGAATCGGTTTATCGAGCCTCGTCCACGGTCCGTACGGCGACTTCGCCGTCGCGAGTCCGATGCGCTCGCCCTGATGCGCTTCGAGCTTGAGCGCGTCGGTCTCGCCGACCGGATTGTCTTTCGACGGTCGCGCGCCTTTGTAAGTCGTGCCGGTGTAATAAAGCAGGTAAGTGTCGCCGTGTTTGCGGATCGCCGGGTTGTGCGTCATCTGCCCGTCCCAAAACCCGGCGCCGCGCGGCGCGAGCGCGACGTCCGAAAATCTATAAGGTCCTTCCGGCGTGTCCGACACCGCGTGCACGATCTCGGAATTAGTCAGCCAGTACGGCGAAAACGGGGTCGAGTTCGACCATCGCGAGGCGAACATGTGATATTTTCCGTCGTCCCCCTTGATCACGGAACCGCACCAGATCCAGAAGCCGTCCATCCGAAAACCGTTTTCGTAGCGCGTCGGCAAAAGCCTCGAATGAAAATCGTCGCCCGCGTCTTCGACCAGGTATTTCGCCAGACCGATTTTGGTTTCTCTGATCCCGTCGGCGGCAGCCCGCGCCATTTGTTCCGCACCGAAAGCGGAGAAATGCGTGTTGTCGTCCGAGCCGTTCGGGTAATTCGGATGCTCGCGCTCGCGCAGGATCAGGAAGAGTTTTTTCGACGCCTCGGCCCCAAGATTTTTTATGATCGCCTCAGATTTGCGGTGCATGTCGATGAGCGGGACTTTATATTCGGCGGCGACTTTACGCACGACCTCCGGGTATTCGCCGTGCGTGTCGTAAAACTCGCCTTTTTCGTTGAAACGGCGGCGCATGACCGGCGTCATCAGCACCGGAAAGGCGCGTTTCGCGCGGACTTCTCTGACGAAACGGATCAGGTTGTCGCGGTACTCGCCGTTCGCCGCCGCGCCGACGCCGGGCTTGTCGAGCTTTTCGTCGTTGTGGCCGAACTCGATGAAAACGTAGTCGCCTTTTTTCAATGAATCGACGATTTTCCGCCAGCGACCTTCGTTGATGAAACTCTTCGTGCTGCGCCCGTTCTGCGCGTGATTTTCGACTTTCACGCGCGAATCGTCGAGCCGGCTTTGCAGATATTCGCCCCAGCCGGTTTCCGGTCGTTTGTCCGACGTTTTCTGCGCCATCGTCGAATCGCCCGCCAGAAAAACGACGATCGGCGATTTCCGCGCCGCGGCGAGCGCGCTCAAAAATAAGATCGAAAATATAACGGCGGAGATTCTCATTTTCTTTTCCCGCGAAAAACGCGAAAGGACGCGAAATATTTTTAAATTTTATTTTAGCGTCTTTTCGCGTCTTTTCGCGGGCGAACAAGTCTTACAGCTTAATCAACTCGCTGATTTTGACCGGGCGCGACTTTTCGATGCTCGTGCGCGCGGCGATGCCGGTCAGGCAAGACATCGCGCCGGCGCGCGCCGACGGCAGTTTCAGGTAATCCGGCACTTCCGCGTTTTTGAAGATCACGTCCTGCAGCCGCGCGTCGCCGCCGAAATGCCCGCCGCGGATGTTCGGCATCTCCAACTTTTCGCGCTTTTTCGTGAAGTTTTTCGTCAGGTAAGCTTCCTGCACTTCCGCGACTTGCCACGGCTGGCGCTCGTAATCGCGCACGTCGAGCCGCCCTTTCGTGCCGTTAAACGAAATCATATAACCTTCGTACGGCATCGCGGCGTTCAAAGAGTAATTCATCGAAACGCCGTTCGAATACTTGACGATCGCCGACATCGTGTCGTAAATGTCGATGTCTTCCTTAAAAACGCAGCCGTCGCGCGTGTAGCCGTCTTCCGACTCGCACTCCGCGTAGAGCTTCATCAGGCGCGCGTCTTTCGTCATGTCCCAGTAAAACGGGCATTTTTCCTTATGCGGGCAGGGGCGGCAATTGGTGTGGCGAAACGGTCCCGCTTTGCCGTAAACGTTGAGCTTGCCGTACGCCGAGACTTCAACGGGGTCGGCGCCGAGCCACCAGTTGACGAGGTCGAAATGATGCGTCGCCTTGTGCACCCAGAGACTGCCGCCGCCGGATTTCAAACGGTGCCAGCGGCGAAAATAATCCGCGCCGTGCGAGGTGTCGAGATACCACGCGAAATCGACGCTCGTCACGTCGCCGATCGCGCCCGACTCGATGATCTGCTTGATCTTTTCGTGCTTCGGCGCGTAACGGTAATTGAACGTGACGATCAGTTTGTTATTATGACGCTTCTCCGCGTCCAGAACCGCCTGGCATTGATCGGCTTCGGTGACCATCGGTTTTTCGGTGATGACGGTGATGCCTTTCGCCAAAGCCTTCGTGATGAATTCGTGATGCGTCGAATCGACGGTCGTGACCATCAAAAGATCGGGCTTGGTTTTCGCGAGCATCTCCTCGAAATTCGTGAACGTCGGGCAGTCGACTTTGATCAACTGTCTGCCCGCTTCGACGCGTTTCGCGTTCTTGTCGCAGAGCCCGACGAATTCGATCTCGTTCCTGTATTTTTCGGCGATCTGCGCGCCCCACATCGAAGTCGCGCGGTGTCCCGTGCCGACGATCGCGTAACGCTTTTTCGCCGCCGTTTGGGCGTTCGCCGAAAGACTGTTCGCCAATAAAACTCCTGCCCCGGCGAGCGATGCGGATTTTACGAAATCGCGACGATTGATTGAGTTTGAATCGGACATAATTTTAAGTATTCAAATAATTTAACGAATCGAAACAACAGCTTTACCGGTGTTCGTCCGCCAAGGGTTCGTTGTTTCGTAAATTGCCTCCTTTTTGCAATCACCTGTCCGTCTCGATTTTCACGCCTTCTTTTTCGGCGGCGCGACTTTGACGGCGTTGATGTCGTTTACCGGTTTGCCGTTGATTTTGACGTTTTCCAGCAGAATGCCTTTCATATTCTCGGCGATCGCGCCGTCGGCGACGTTGTCGAAAGTGCTGTTTTTGATCTGCATATTTTCGACCGGCGCGTTCGGAAACCCTTGGGCGTCCATCGCGTATTTGCTCTTGCGGCTGTTGACGTTTTCGACGTAAAAATTCCGCATCACCGGCGTGTACTCGCCTTTCGCGCCCTCTTCGTAATTGAAATCGACCGTGATGACCGCGTGCGAAACTTCGCCTACGCGGACGTTTCGGAAATAGAAATTTTCGAGCAGCCCGCCGCGCGAAGCGTTGTTTTTAACCCGAAAAGCGTTCCACAGATCGGGCGAATCCATATTGCAGTTTTCGACAAAGAGGTTGCGCACGCCGCCCGAAATTTCGCTGCCTATCGTCACGCCGCCGTGTCCGTCCTTCATCGTGCAGCCGCGGACGACGATGTTTTCGGTCGGCACGCCCAGGCGGCGACCGTCGTTGTTTCTGCCCGATTTGATCGCGATGCAGTCGTCGCCGGTGTCGAACAAACAATCTTCGATCAAAACGTCTTTGCAAGATTCCGGGTCGCAGCCGTCGTTGTTCGGACCGTGCGAAACGATCGTCAGTTTGCGGACGATGACGTTTTCGCACAACACGGGATGCACTTCCCACATCGGCGAATCGACGATCCTGACGCCCTCGATGAGGACGTTTTTGCATTTATAGGGCTGGATGAACTGCGGGCGCAAATAATGTTCCGCGCCGAAAATCCTTTGTTCGAGCGGCACGTTGCGCGTCATCATGTCGTAGAGTCGGTCGCGGTCGGGTCGCTGGCTGATGACTTTCGGGTCGCCGCCGTAGCGCGGGTTGCCGTGCCATTTCCAAAAGAACGCCTTGCCCTGCCCGTCCAGCGTGCCTTCGCCGGTGATCGCGATGTTCGTCTGCTCGTACGCGTAGATGAGCGGCGAGATGTGCATCAGTTCCATGCCTTCCCAGCGCGTGTGGACGATCGGCAGGTAATCTTTCGGATTAGTCGAAAATTTGACGGTCGCGCCTTTCGAAACGTGCAGATTGACGTTCGATTTCAAATGAATCGCGCCCGTTAAAAATTCGCCCGCCGGCACGACGACGCGCCCGCCGCCCTTGCGCGAACATTCGTCGATCGCTTTGCGGAAAGACTCGGTCGCGAGCGTTTTGCCGTCCGCCACGGCGCCGTATTTCGTGATCGAATAATCCTTTTTCTTGAACTTCGGCGCCTTGATGCGCGCCAGAATGCGCGGATATTCGGTTTTCCACGCGTCGGCGGCGGCGGTCTGCCCGAAACTCAACTGCGGCAAAACGAGCGCGCCGCCCGCGCCCGCCAGTAAAAGCTGTAAAAATTCTCTGCGATTTTGCATATTTTTCGGAACGCCGTCATCCTGACGGCAGTGAACGCGGCAGGCGTTCAAAAATTGTAATTTACCTTCAAGTTCAATTAACGCTCTGAGCTCGCGCGAGCGATCTGTGCCGTCAGGATGACGGAATTCCGCCTATTCTTTAATTTTTGCCTTCCACTTCGGATAATCTTTTTCGAGCAGCTCGTTCGGCTCGGAAACGTACCACGCGTAGCCGGTGCGGCGTTCCGCTTCGATTTCCGCAACGTCGTATTTGATGACCGCGTCGCGCCCGATGAAGATCGGCTTCATCGTTTCGAGCTGGTAAAACCGCGCCCAGACCGGCGGCGCCGATTTGTCTTTGACGGCGGCGCCCGTTTTCTGGTCCCAGCGGACGCCTTCGATTTTATTGGCGCGGTACCATCGAACGGCCGCTTCGACCGCGTCGATCGTCGCGCGGTCGGGTTTCGAATCGTACATCAAAAACCGGACGATATTGACCGATTCGCCCGCCGTCAGCGAAACCGGCTCGAACTTGCGCGCCGGCGCGGGCTTGAAAGTGTTTTCGTCGTACTGCGCCGCCCAGACCGTCTTTACCCCGTTCACCTCGACCTGCAGTTTCAAAATCAGCGGCAGCGCTTTCGCGACCGCCCTTTCGGCTTTGAGACGCCGTTCCTCGTCGACGAACAGGTAATCTTCCTTCTTTTTGGCGATCTCGCGCAGCACTTTGAGGACGCCGATCATCGCGTCGTCGTTGAACGTGATGTGCGTGTAGTAACCTTTGCGGAGCGGATAAAACTGCGGAAAACCGCCCGATTCGTACTGCGCCGCGAGCAGGTAATCCAAGCCTTTTTCAAAGGCTTCCTTGTGTTTCGGGAAATTCGTCGGCGGCGTCGATTTCTGCAGGCTGCCGGTGATGACTTTGGCTAAGAATGCGACTTGCGTGTAGCTCGTGCGGTTGTCGATCGTCGTCTCCGACGTATCGGATTTGGCTTTCGCCAGCGTTTCGCGTTCGGCCTGCGTGAGCATCCGCGTCATGTCGGTGTTTTTTTCCCAGCCGCCGTTGTCTTTCTGATAAAGCACGACCTGATCGGCGATGCGCGCCGCTTCGTCGGTTTGGTACCAGAGCGGCGCTTGTTTCGAAACCTCGCTCCACGAAACGAGTCGCCAGTCGGGTTTCGTCGTTTCGAGCCACCGGTCGCCCGCTTTTTTCGGGTTCCAGCCGTCTTTGCCCCTGAGGAAATTTTCGGTTTCGAATTTGCCCGCTTCGTCTTTCGTCAGATGGTGCATCCATTTGACGCGCGCGTCCGTTTTCGCGCCCGCGCCGCGTGAATTGTATTCGGCGAAATACGCGGTTTTCTCGTTTTCGGCGCTGCCCCAGTTGTTCCACCCTTCGGCGCGGATGTGCGCGCCCATTTCGGTGTTGAGAAAAACCGTTCGGCCGTAAGCGCGCCACGGACGCGCGAGAAAGACGCCCTTTTCGGTGCCGCTGCCGGTCAGTTTCGAATCGATAAAGACGAAACCGCTCGGCTCGTCCGCCGCGAAACGCATCGGCGCGGCGATGTAGCCGTCGGCTTTCGAATGGATCGTAGAGTTTTCGAAAACCGCCGCCGCCTGCCCGAAGATGAAATCGACGTGACCTTCGACGTAGCAGTTCTCGAAATACTGCCGCCCGTTTTTCGCGTAAAGCGTGTCCTGCCAGCCTAAAAAGCGGCAATTTCTAAAGACGAGCCGGTCGGCTTCCGAAAGGACGGCGACCGCCTGCGTGCCGCCTGCGCTTTTTCTGGCGACGTAATCGAACGAATTTTCGAACGTGATGTTTTCGGCGTGAAAATCGTGACCGCCGATGTAAACGGCGTAAGCAGCGCTCGTCGTGCCGGCGCGTTTATTGTTGATGTCGAAGGCGATGCGCGTCGCGTCCGCCGATTCGCCGACGAGGGAAATGTAGGGTTTGTTCGCCGGCACGCGCACCTGCTCGTTGTAAACGCCTTTTTTGACGTAAATCACGAAGCGCGTCTTGTTGTTGTCCGGCACTTTTTGAATCGCCTCGGAAATCGTTTTAACGTCGCCGCTGCCGTCCGCCGCGACCGTCAGATCGGCTTTTCGGGGCGAAAAAAAATGTGTTTCGGCCTGAGCGCTGATCAAACCGAAACACAACAGAAGATTTAAGAGCAAAAGAATTTTCATCTTTCGAAAAGCCGCGCCGTATAAGCAGCCGGAGATTAAAGCTCCTTATACGGCGCATTGTTTAATAACCGATTCGTTCGGAATCGATTAGAACGTAAAGCGCGCGCCGAGCTGGATGTCGCGCGGCAGATTGCGCTGTCCGCTGACGAAACCGAAAGTCGCGTTCGTCGGCGAAAGCTGCAGACCGCTGCCGAGATACACCCAGTTGAAAGCGTTGATCGCCTCGACGCGCACCTGCAGTTTCATGCCTTCGCGAATCGTGAAATTCTTCGTCAAACCGACGTCGAATTTCTGGAACGGCTGGTTGCGGAAATTGTCGAGCGTGTACGGCAGATAACGCAGCGTGTTCTGGCTGCCGATCGTGTAGTTGTTGCCGAATCCGGGAACGACGAGCGTGTTGAACGCCGGGTTCGCCGTGCCGTTGACGGTCGGACGGTTGTCGAGCACCCGGAAGCCGGTGAGATCGAACGCCGGAATGTCGATGCCGTAGCGTCTGCCCTGCTCGTCGCGCTTGCCGATCAGATTTTCCAATTGCGTGATATCGCCGTTGTAAAAATTGTTCTGCAAGACGAGCGGCTCGCCCGACTGCCATTCGTAGACGGCGTTGAACTGCCAGCCGCCGAAGATTCCTTCGAAGATCGGATTCCAGCCGCTGAAGAACGTCCGGTTTTTGCCGAACGGCAGCTCGAACACGCCCGAGAACGTGAAGCGGTGCGGACGGTTCGCCGTCGAGATCATGTCGGTCAGTTCTTCGTCCTGCGGATTGAGCCGGCGCACTTTTTCGCGGTCGTGCGAATAGGTGTAGGAGGCGTTCATCGAAATGCCGCGCGACATGCGTTTCGTCAGCTGCAGCTGCAGCGAACGGTAATCGCTGCTGCCGTTGTATTCCGTGACGATCAGATCCTGAAACTGCGGGAAAGCGACGAGCAGACGACGACGCGCGAGCGTGTTGTTGTTCAGATCGCCCGCCGCCGGCGCGAGCGTGCGGAAAGGATTCGGCACCGTGCCGTTCAGGAAGGTGTTGGTCGCCGCGATCGCGTTAAGAATCGTGCCGCCGTCGGTGGCGCCCTGCAGGTCGTTGAGATATTCGCGCGGAATATAATTCAACTGATTGAAGACCGGCAGATTATAGCCGCGCGAAAGAACGAACGTCGCTTCGACGCCGAAATCGTAGCCGAGCTCGCGCTGGATGCCGGCGACGAATCTCGCGTAATTCGCGTTCTTGCGGTCGTAATTGTAGATCGTCGTCGCGGTCGGTCCGGTCGCGTTCGTCGTGCCGAGAGTCGAGCCGATGAAGGTGTTCAGGCCGAGCGCCGAGCCGGCAGCCGCATTGACGCCGTTCGGGAACGGATTGTCGAGCGTGGCGGTGATGTTCAAGCCGTTATTGCCCGACGGGCTGAAATTCGTCAAAGCGCGAAATCCGCTCTGGTCGATCGGCTGAATCTGGAACGGCGAGGTGAAGATGCCGAAACCGCCGCGCAGCACGGTTTTTTCGTCGAGCGCGTAGGAAACGCCGATGCGCGGCTGCCAGTTGTTTTTGTCGGTCGCCTGATTGACGTCGTCCGCGCCGCTCGCGAAAACCAAACCGCCGGAAAGGTTCTGGAAAGCCCCGATCGGAATGCCGTTCGGCACGTTGGCGTTATAATTCGTCAGCGCCGCCGCGCGCAGCGGACTGGCGGCGGTCGTGTCGAAGCCGGTCACGAGCTGCCCGTTCGCTTCTCTGACGCCCGATTCCAGTTCGTAGCGCAAGCCGAGATTCAAAGTTAACTTTTGCGTCACGCGCCAGTCGTCCTGAATGAAAAATCCGTGGTAATTCGAGTTGACGTCGTAAACGGCTGCCTGCTCGATAAAGCTGTTCGCGTTCGACGACGGGACGCCGAGAAGAAACGCCGCCAGGTCGCGTCCGACCGCGTTGCGCAGCGTCGCGTTCGAATTCGAAGCCGGCGCCGTGTAAAGTCCGTCGAACAGGAAACGTCCGGCGTTGTAGCCGTTCGTCGTGCGGGTTTCCCACAATTTGCGGTAATCGTAGCCGTATTTCAAAGTGTGGTCGCCGGAAATCTGGGTGACGGTCGGCTGCAGCGAGAAGAGTTTGAAGTTCCTCGTTAAACCTTCGTTAAAATCGGCGCGTTCCGCCCCGAGCGTATCGTAGTTCGTGAAATCGAAGCGCGGGAAGACGCTCGAGCTCGTCAGCGTCGCGAGTTTGTCAAAGCCGAGGTCGGCAGCCGACAGAGGCGCCGCCGCGATGCGGTCCTGCGTGAAATCGCTCAGGCTGGAACGAATGTCGAGGATGAAATTCGACGACAGCGTCGCGGTGTAATCGACGTTGCCGCCTTTATTCGTGCGGAATTCGAAGCCCTGCGTAACCGAATCCGGCTGGTCGAGCCAGTTGTAGCGGTCCTCCTTGCTCTTGCTGTAATAAAACTTACCGAAGATGCGGTGATTGGCGTTGAAATTATGGTCGACGCGCGTGAGGTAAGAATCGTACGGACGTTCGAGCGTCTGATTCGAAAAGTAGTTGTCCTCGATGCCGGGCTGATTCGGCAGCGGGTACAGATTCAGGAAAGCCACCGCCGCCGGATTCAAAAGATTCGTCGGAATGATATTGCAGTTGGCGGGCACCGGCGTATTGTTCGCGACGCCGCAGCCGAAAGTCGTGCGCACGACGTTGTTGCCGCTCTGCGTTCCCGAAAAAGGGTTGTAAATGACCGTGTTCGCCGTGGCGCCGATGTTATTGCGATTGACGATCAATTCCGAGAAGTCGCCGGTTCGCATCCGCGCGGTCGGCACGGTGAAGGTTTCCGGTTCGGCGCGTTTGTCGAGCTGCTTCTCATAAGAAAACATGAAGAACGTCTTATCTCGTCCGTTGTAAAGATACGGAATATAGACCGGACCGTTGACCTGACCGCCGGCGCGGTAGTAACTGCGCGGCGGGCGTTCCTGCCCGAGGCGGTTGTTAAAGAAATTGTTCGCCGTCAGCGCGCCCGGACGGTTGAAGTAGTAAAGCGAGCCGTGAAGGTCGTTCGTGCCGCTTTTGACCGCGACGTTGACGGTCGAACCGGCGGTGAAGCCGTTCTGCGCGTCGAAGGCGTTGGTCTGAATCTTAAACTGCGAAAGCGCGTCGGCCGGCGGCGTGAACGCGACCGCGCCGTCGAAGGCGAGGTTCGGCGAACCGTCGAGGTTGATCTGGTTGCCGACCGCGCCGTTCGTGCGGATCGCCGCTAAATTGCCGTTCGCCGTCGGACCGGTGAACATCGGGTTGCCCGTGTAGGAAACGCCGGGCGCCTGCGTCGAGAGATTGTAGGCGGCGCCTTCCGACAGCGGCAGCTCCTCGATCTGTTGCTGCGTGATGACGGTGCCGGTCGTGACCGAGCCGCGTTCGATCAGCTCCGTGTCGGCGACGACGTTGACTTCCGCCTGCGTGCCGATTTCGAGCGCGAAATCGATCGTCAGGCGGTCATCGACCTTGACTTCAACGTTTTCGCGGATCGAGGTTTTAAAGCCTTCGCCGGTCGCCGAAACCGAGTATCTGCCCGGCAAGAGCAGCGGCACGGTGTAGCTTCCGTCGTCATTGGTGCGGATGGTGGTCGAAACCTTCGTTTCGATGTTTTTAACGATTACGGTCGCGCCCGGCACCGCCGAGCCGTTCGGGTCATTGACGGTGCCGGTGATCGTGCCGCGAAACTCCTGCCCGAAGACGTTGATGAAAGCCGATAAACACACAACAAAAACTGTGCAGAGCATGCCGAATCGGACTTGACTTCCCTTCATTTCTCTTAACTCCTATTTAATTTCTGTTTTATTATTTATTTGAATTCCGACAATTTCTGAATTCAGATTTAAAGTATTATTTATAGTAATTGGTCAAACCAATTATTGCAAACGATTCAATCGATTTTTTAAAACTTTTCGCGAATTATTCGATTTTGCATGAAAAGCGGCCGGGATTTTTGGTAATCGGGGCGCGATTTTAATCACAACCGTAAATAAATAATATTTACCAATTTAATAGATTGCGAGAATTGGGTATTACCAATTCCGATCCGGGTCGAGAATAAAAACCGCCGGCGACGAAGCGAAACCGACGCGCCGGACATCTTTTTCCGGCGGCAATTTGGAAGTCCGTGTTTGACCAAACGGTTTCTATCGGCTAAAACAATTCGTGATAGAATAACTTTGCGAATAACCGAACGAATTTAGGATTCATTCACGAAAACCAATAATAAAATCAAAAACTTATGAAATTCTGTCCGACCTGTCAGACCCGTTACGATGAGGAAATTCTGCGTTTTTGCACGAAGGACGGCACGCCCTTAGTCGACGAAAACCAGCCGAATTTCATCGCCATGCCGAGCGAAAGCCTCGAAGAGCCGGAAATCGATCTGGGCGAAGAAACGGTCGTCAGGTACAAACCGTCAAAGGAAATTCTGCCCGAACCCGAACCGCAGCCCGAAATCGACCGCAGCGAAGCGCCGCGCATCGTCATCTCCACGTCCGAACAGGAACGGCAGCAAAACGTCGCCCGCGTCCGCACCGTTCCGCCGTACCAGGCGCCGACGGCGCCGCCGGCGAATACGGGCAAAGTCGTCGTGCTGACGATTCTCGGAACGCTCGCCGTTCTGGCGACGGTGCTCGGGCTTTTCGTCCTGCTGCGCGACGAGGAGCCGGCGAGCGTGAATTTGAACGTCAACACCAGCCAGCCCGATCTCAATTTGAACACCAACCTCAATTACGGCGCGGGCAATTTCAATCTCGCTCCGGTTTCGAATCTGAACGCCAACACGGCGAACTTTAACTTCAACACCAACACGAACATCAACGCCAACCTGCGCACGCCGACGCCGACCCGCACGCCGACGCCGACGCCGACGCCCGACGCCAACGCGAACGTCGAAATACCGCCCGCGAACAGCACGCCGCCCGCGACGCCGCGCCCGACCGCGTCGCCGACCGCGTCGCCGAATCCGACGCCGCGCGTCTCGCCGACCGCCCCGCGCGCGACGCCGACCGCGCCGCCGACCGGTCGCCCGGCGAATAATTCGGACGATTCGAATTAAAAATCAGCCCCGAACAAACACGAAACGACACGCAATAAACTTTAAATTCTTTTCGTGTCGTTTCGTGTTTGTTCGGGGCTATCGCTATTTACTCGGAAAATTCCAAAGCCTTTTCGACGGCGCGGCGCGGGTCGATGACGCCCCAGCCCTGGCGGTCAACTTCGTAGTGCGGCAGGCGTTCGGCGGTCGAGATCAGTATTCGTTTGATTTGCTGCGGCGTCAGTTTCGGATTGGCTTCGAGCATCTGCGCGGCGACGCTCGACACGATCGGCGCGGCGAAGCTCGTGCCGTCGACGTATTTGTAACTGCGCGTGATCACGCTTTCGCGGCGCAGCTTTAAAGCGACGATCTGCCGGATCATGTAAACCGGGCGGTCGAGCGCGGCGTCGAGCTCCTCGTCGATGCCCTGATGATTTCGGATGATTTCGTGTAAATCGGCGTCCGCCGATTTGTCGAGCGTGTCGAACAGCTCGGCTTGGCGCGCGGTCGGCGTGTTCGGCAAAATCGGCGCCGGAATCCAGATCGACGGCGCGATGAGCTCCGGTTTCTGCAAACCGTCGAGCGTCGGACCGTAAGACGAGCGATACATGCCGCGTTTCGCGCGGTTGATCGAATTATGATCGTCGAGCCCGCCGACGGCGATGCATGACGGCGCGCTCGCGGGCGGGAAAACCGGGTGATTCGGCAAATGCCCGGCGTTGCCGACCGCGCAGACGATCGTCAAGCCTTGCGCGACGCATTCCTCGACGAGCTGCGACAGGTTGTCGTGCAGGTAAGACTGCTCGAAATCGCCGCCCGCCGAGATATTGACGACCCGGATGTTGTATTTCTCGCGGTTCGCCAGGATCCATTCGAGCCCGTCCTCGATGTTCTGCTCGGTGATCCTGCCGGTGCGCGCCAATTTGACGAGCACGACGTCGGCGTCCGGCGCGATGCCGCGGTAAAAGCCGTTCGACAAACTTCCGTTGCCGGCGGCGACGACCGAGGTCATCATGCCGTGCCAGCTCGCCACGTCCGATTGAAAAAGCGTCGACAGGTCGCCGTCCTCCGCCGTCATGTTGCGGTACGCGACGATGCGGTTGTCGGGCGTCGTCAAATCGACGTGCGGGTAAAAACCCGAATCGAGAAACGCGATCGTCACGCCCCGGCCGGTAAAACGCTCGTCGGCGTCGAGCCGCAAGGGCGTCGAAAGCACGCGCGAGCCGTCTTTCTGCAGCGCGGCGTCGGTTAAGATCTGGTCTTTCGCGCGCTCGAAAAGCCGCACGCAGCGCGCGCAGACGGCTTCGAAGTTTTCCGTGTCGGGCGCGTTGGCGCGGATCAGTTTGCCGACGTCTTCCGCCAGCGCGGAGAGCGGCACGAATTCCTCGCGCGGCTCGCGCGCGCAGACCGGGCATGAGCGTTCGCCCGCCGCGAGGTCGGCGCTGGTTGTCGGTCGTTCGAACTGCATCGATTCGTGAAGAGTCATTTTTTGCGGGTTTAAGTTTTTCACAAAGAGCAGTTAAAATCAATTTCGGCAGAAAGGAGTTTTAGCCGCGCATAGAGACGAAAGGTCGCGAAATAATATTCGACTCAGTTTTTTGTGTTTTTTCGTGTTCGTTCGCGGCTAAATGATTATGAATAGAAAAAAGGTGGGTTTAGCTTTATCGGGCGGCGCGGCGCGCGGGTTCGCGCATTTGGGCGTCGTTAAGGTCTTCGCCGAACACGGCATTCCGATCGATTTCGTCGCCGGCACGAGCGCCGGTTCGATCGTCGGCGCGGCGGTCGCCTGCGCGCTCGACGTCGATGAAATAATCGAAATCGGCAGAAAAATGAGCTGGTTTAAGGTTTCCGGCTTTCCGTTTTCGACCAAAGGCCTGCTTTCGAACGCGCCGATGGGCGAACTGCTCAGAAAAAGCCTGCCCTACCAAAACATCGAGGATTTGCCGATTCCGTACGCGGCGGTCGCCTGCGCGCTCGAAACCGGCGAGGAAATCGTCTTCAAGGACAAGGGCGATCTGCCGACCGCGATCCGCGCGAGCTGCGCGATTCCGGGCGTTTTCGTGCCGGTCGAACATGACGGAAAACATCTGATCGACGGCGGCGTGACCTCGCTCGTGCCGGCGAAAGCCGTCAAGAAGATGGGCGCGGACGTCGTGATCGCCGTCGACGTCAACGCCGCCGGCATGAATTCGATGAGCGTGCCGTCCACGTTTCTCGGCGTCCTTTTCCAATCGGCGATGCTGATGATCCGCAGCGCCGGCAAAAGCCAGCATTACCGCGCCGACGTCGTCATCATTCCGCAGATCGCCCACTTGCGACCGGACGAGATCGGAAGGATGGACGAATTCATCAAATTGGGCGAAGAAGCCGCGCGCGAAAAAATCGACGAGATAAAAAAAATCGTTTTCGGCGCGGAAGCAGGCGAAGCGGATTAGTAAAAAAGCGGGACCAAAACGTCCGTTCGGTTTTGACCGATCGTCGCGCCTTTTTCGATCGTCATTTAGACGGAACGAACACCAGCTTGTCGCTGTAAATCGCCCGGAAAAGCTGCTGCGCCAGTTCGCGGTCGAAAGCTTCTATTTTCCGGTATTCCGCGAGAGCCGATTCCTTGTCCCTGGTCAGGATGTATAAGTTGCCGAGCAGAAGCCGCGCGCGCCCGTCGTTCGGATGCGCCTCGACGACCGGCTGAATTTCGGCGAGCGCTTCCCCGTACCGCTTTTGCATCGCGTAGGCGTAAGTCAGGTTGATGCTCGTCTCCGCATTTCCGGAATCGAGCCGTTTTGCCTGTTCGAGCGACGCGATCGCCTCTTCGAATTTTTTCAGCTGAATGCAGACGAAACCGAAGTTGTTGAAAACGCCCGCGTCGTTCGGATTCAGACGAATCGACCGCCGCAGTGCGTCGGCGGCTTTTTTGTATTCACCGGTTTCGGCGTAAACGAGCGCGAGCCGGTTATAGGCTTCCGGGTAGGCGGGAAGCAGCTCGATCGTTTTTTCGAGCGTCTGCGCCGCCTTTTCGAATTGTTTCAAGTGATAATAGGCCGAGCCGAGATTGTAATACGGCGTCGCGTAATCATTTTTCCGGGCGATCGCGCGGTTGAAAAGCTCGATCGCCGCTTCGTGGTTTCCGGCGGCGAACTGCTTTAAGCCCTGCGCGTTGTAATCGACCGCTTTTTGCAGATCGTTCTGCGCGAAGAGCGAAAAAACCGCGGTCAAAATCACCATCGAAACTTGAAACAATCGTTTTTTCATCGCTTTGTCCTTCCTTTAAAGGTGAAACACCGGCCGGATTCGGTTTATGACAAGTTTTTCGATTTTCGGGCGCTCGCTTCCCGCCCCGGACGGGAACGCTTCGGGCGGCCGAGCATTTTCGCGGGGATTTTCGGCGCAAAACCGAGTTCGCGCCTTGCCCGAAACGCTTTTATCTCGCTTAATAGAAAATTTACGGCCTGCTTTATCGCGGTCGACTTCTTTGCAGTTTATATGACGGAAATCGGCATCATCGGCTTCGGGCAATTCGGGCAATTCATGGCGCGGCATCTCGCGCCGCTTTTCCAGGTGTCGGTTTGCGACCGCGACGACCGGCGCGCGGCGGCCGAAGAAATCGGCGTCCGGTGGGAAGGTTTCGAATCGGTCGCGGGCAAAAAAATCGTCGTTTTCGCCGTGCCGCTGAAGAGTTTCGAAACGGTTCTGCGCTGCGCCGCCGCGTTTTTGCGGCAAGACGCGATTTGTTTCGACGTCTGTTCGGTCAAAATCGAACCGCTGCGGCTGATGCGCGAAATTTTGCCCGCGACGGTCGAAATCGTCGGCACGCATCCGCTTTTCGGACCGCAGAGCGGGCGCGAAGGCATCGAAGGCATGCGCGTCGCGCTCTGTCCGGCGCGCACGGCGCGCACAACGGAAATCAAGCGGTTTCTCGCCGAAGAGTTAAAACTCAGAGTGTTTGAGAAAACGCCCGAGGAACACGACCGCGAAATGGCGCACGTGCAGGCCCTGACGCATTTCGTCGCGCGCGCGCTCGACGAGCTGCACGTTTCGGATTCCGAGCTCGCGACCGTTTCCTACGAAGAACTGATGCGCGCCGCGCGGCTCGTCAGCGAAGATTCATGGGAACTTTTTCAAACCATCCAGCAGGGCAACCCATACGCCGATTCGAAGCGCAAGGCGTTCATCGAAAAGCTCATCGAAATCGAAGATAGAGTCAAAAGATTTTAGATTTTGGATTTCGGATTGGTTCGTCTTGAGAAAATTAGACGCTTCACCATGAATTGATTTTTAGCAAAGGCTTTTTAGCTGAAAAATCGCCGCTCTGAACGAGCGAGCAAATCCAAAATCCAAAATCCAAAATCGAAATGGCTATTTTGCCCGGCGCATTATAATATTTATAAAAATGAAACGCGCGGGCACTTAAAGTAAAAATTTAAACCGCTCCGGCGATCGGGAAAATTCCGTTGAAAAAAGCTTTCTTCGTGCTAGTTTGCACGCTGTTTTCCGGCTGCGGCTTATTTCAAAACCGCCAGGCGCCGGCGATCGAGTTCAGCGTGATTCCGGCTGCCGAAACCGGCGGCACGATGCGCCTCGCGCCCGTCGCGGGAACCGTTTCGGGCGCGCGCGCCGACCAGCGCATCGTCCTTTACGCCCGCAGCGGAAACTGGTACGTGCAGCCGTTTACCGACCAGCCGTTCACCGCCATCGAAGCCGATTCAACCTGGCGCAACACGACGCATCTCGGAACGGAATACGCCGCGCTGCTCGTCGATTCGGATTTTACGCCGCCGAACGAAACGACCGCGCTGCCCGCGGCGGGCGGCCCGGTCGCGGCGGTCGCCGTCGTCGGCGGCACGCCGCAGTTCTGGCAAAGCTGGTGGTTTCGCTCAAGCGCGGCGCTCGTTTTCGTTTTCGCGCTCGTCGCGTATTTTCGCTTTCGGATGCTGCGCCTGACGCGCGAAATGAATTTGCGTTTCGAAGAACGCCTCGCCGAACGGACGCGCATCGCGCAGGAGCTTCACGATTCGTTGCTGCAGGGCTTCGTCGGCGTTTCGATGCAGGTCGCCGTCGCGGTCGAGCAACTGCCGGCCGATTCGCCCGTCAAACCGCAATTAAACCGCGTCGTCAAAACCATCGAACGCGTCGTCGAGGAAGGCCGCAACACCGTCCAGGGCCTGCGCGCCGCGAAAACGAACGAGGCGGCGAATCTCGAAGAGCAGTTTTCCGCCTTCTGGAAGGAGCTCGGCGCGGGCGGGCAGACGGATTTCCGGATCATCGTCGAAGGCGCGCCGAAACCGCTTTACCCGGCGATCGCCGACGAGATCTATCACATCTGCCGCGAAGCCTTGATCAATGCGTTTCGTCATTCGCAAGCGGGCAAAATCGAGGTAGAAATCGAATACGCCGCCCGCGAACTGCGCGTCGTCGTGCGCGACGACGGCCTCGGCATCGCGCCGACCGTCATCGCGCGCGGGCGCGAAAAACACTGGGGGCTTTCGGGCATGAAAGAACGCGCGGAAAATATCGGGGCCGAGCTGAAATTTTTGAGCGGCGCCGGCACGGGAACCGAAATCGAATTGTCCGTGCCGAACAGTATTGCGTTCAGCGCCGCGGCGCGGCCGCGCGCGTTCGAATGGTTGGCCAGATTAAATCCGCGTAAAATAAATTCCGGGGAAGGGCGGGAAAAATGAGCGAAGAAAAAATCATCCGCGTTCTCAGCGTCGACGATCATCCTTTAATGCACGAAGGCATCGCGGCGCTAATCAATAATCAACCGGACATGACGCTCGTCGCCGAAGCGTCGGACGGTCGTTCGGCGCTCGAACGGTTTCGCGCGCACCAGCCCGACGTGACTTTGATGGATCTGCGGCTGCCGGACATGAGCGGCATCGAAGCGATGGCTTCGATCCTCAAGGAATTTCCCAAAGCGCGCGTCATCATCTTGACGATGTTCGAGGGCGACGTCGAAATTCAGCGCGCGCTCAAGGCGGGCGCGCGCGGCTATATGCTGAAGACGATGCCGCCGAAAGAATTGATCAAAGTGATCCGGCGCGTCCACGCCGGCAAAAAACACATTCCGCCCGAAATCGCCGCCAATCTCGCCGAGCATTTCAGCAACGACCAGCTGACGCCGCGCGAGACCGAGGTGCTCGCGCAGATCGCCGAGGGCAACCGCAACCGCGACATCGCGGAACGACTTTTCATTTCCGAAGAAACCGTCAAGGTGCACATCAAGCACATCATGGACAAGCTCGGCGCGAGCGACCGCACGCAGGCGGTCGCGATCGCGATCCGCCGCGGGATTATCCGGCTGTAGCCGGATTACAAATTACAAATTATTTAAAGTTTGAAATCGGTAATCATCCGCCGGGCGCGCATACCACGAAAGGGTTACTAAAAGATTCCGAGTCCGAGTGATTCATGATTTTCGAGTAAACGCTAATCTGTAGACAGCCTCTTCGAATCGAACCGCACAAGGAGAAAAACGCGACTGCAGCGATTGTTTTCGACATTTCCGGGCGGCTCTCCGGGTCTCGGGCTGCTGATTTTGCGCGTCGCGCTCGGCGTGACGGCGGCGGGGCGCGGGTTTATATTATTGACGGAATCCGGCGCCGCCCACGCTTCAACCCAGATCGCCGGCTTCGCCGCCATCGCGCTCGGCGCGTTTCTCTTTGCCGGATTTTTATCGCCGCTCGTTAGTTTGCTGACGCTTTTCGCCGCCGTTTTCTCGCTCGCCGCGCATCACGGAGAAACGATCGCCGTCGAAATTTACGCCGCCGTTTTAGCCGCCGCGCTCGGGTTTTTGGGTCCCGGCGCGTTTTCGCTCGACGCGCGCTTTTTCGGTCGCCGCGAGATCGTCATTCCGAAAGACTGACCGCCTTTCGTACGAATCAATTTTTCTAACTCGATAGTGTTAGGAAAAAAACATGCTATTTCGTGATGTAAGAGTTTTCCGAACGCCGCACAATAAAACTTCAACCGAAATCGAAAAAACAAGGAGAAGATTTATGAGCAGTACCAAAATGTCGGAAAGCATTGAACCGTTGAATTACGCCGATGACCCGCGGCTTTCGCCCGGAACGAAAGAGTTCCTGAAAGCATTGAATTCGCCCGCGCCGCCCGCGCTTGAGAAATTGCCGCCGCTCGAAGCGCGTAAAGTTCTGGAAACGGCGCAGGCGTCGGTCGAGGTCGATTATTCGGGCATCGACGAATCGGAAAAAACCATCACCGCGGACGGCTTCGAAATCGTCCTGAATATCGTGCGTCCCGCAGGGGAAACGGGTAAACTGCCCGTTTTTATGTTCATTCACGGCGGCGGCTGGGTTTTGGGCGATTACCCGACGCACCGGCGGATGGTGCGCGATCTGGTCGTCAACTCGGGCTTTGCGGCGGTTTTCGTCAATTACACGCGAACGCCCGACGCCGAGTTTCCGCGGGCGATCAACGAAATCTACGCGGCGACGAAATGGGTCGCGGAAAACGGCGACGAAATCAATGTCGACGGACAGAATCTGGCGGTCGTCGGCAACAGCGTCGGCGGCAATATGACGGCGGTGACGGCGCTCAGGGCAAAAGAAAACGGCGGACCGCGCATCAAATTGCAGATTTTAATGTGGCCGATCGTCGACGCGGATTTTGAAACCGAATCATACAAACAATTCGGCGAAGACCGTTTTTTGACGACCCCGCTGATGAAGTGGATGTACGACATGTACATTTCCGATCCGGAAAAGCGCGGGGACATTCACGCGTCGCCGCTGCAGGCATCGATCGAACAATTAAAAGGCTTGCCGCCGGCGCTGATTCAGGTCGCCGAAAACGACATTCTGCGCGACGAGGGCGAAGCCTACGGGCGCAAGCTCGACGAAGCCGGCGTGCCGGTGACGACCGTGCGCTACAACGGCATGATCCATGATTTCGGGCTTTTGAACGGTTTAGCGACGCTGCCGCAGGTGCGCTCGCTTTTTGAACACGCCGCCGCGGAACTGAAAAAACATCTCGGGTAAAACTAAAAAAGCTGTTTTGCTGAAGACAAACGGGCGGAAAATCGATTTTCCGCCCGTTTGTCTTTTTATTTTGATTGCCGCACAATCTCATTGAATTATGAACGCGTCAGAAAGCAGCCGGATTTCTTTTTGGTCGAGCGTGCTCGCCGTCGGCGCCGTCTTTGCCTTTCTCAAGCTGCTGCTGCATTTCGTCTTTAACTCGAATTACGGCTATTTTCGCGACGAGCTTTATTTTCTGGCGTGCGGCGAGCATCTCGCGTGGGGTTACCCGGATCACGCGCCGCTCGTCGCGCTCATGGCGAAAGCGAGCCGCGCGCTTTTCGGCGATTCGTTGTTCGCGATCCGTTTTTTTCCGGCGCTCGCCGGCGCGTTTAAAGTTTTTCTGACGGCGCTGATCGTCAGAGAAATCGGCGGCAAACGCTTCGCCGCTGTTTTAGCGTGCCTTTGCGTCCTCTGCGCGCCGGTTTATCTCGCGATCGACAATCTGCTCTCGATGAACTCGCTCGAACCCGTTTTCTGGATGCTCTGCGGTTATTTCGCGATCCGCGCCGTAAAGCCGGCGAACTCGGATTTCAAATCTCAAATTTCAAACGAAATCCAAAATCGAAAATCGAAAATCGAAAATCCTTCGATTAACTGGATTTACTTTGGCGTCTTTGCCGGTCTCGGTTTGATGAACAAGCACTCGATGCTTTTTTTCGGCTTCGCGCTTCTCGCCGGGGTGATTTTAACGCCGGCTCGCAAAGCCCTGCGCGACAAATATTTCTGGCTCGGCGGCGCGATCGCCTTTTTGATCTTTCTGCCGAACATCGTCTGGCAGATCGATAATGATTTCGCGACGCTCGAGCTGCTGCGCAACGTGCAGAAAACCGGCAAGAACGTTACGCTGTCGCCGTTCGAGTTTTTCGTTTCGCAGATCATGGCGTTAAATCCGCTGAGTTTCCCGATCTGGCTCGCCGGCGTCTGGTATTTTCTCGCCGATAAGGACGGCAGGCGTTTTCGTTTTCTCGGATTCTGTTACCTCGTGCTGCTCGCGCTGATGATTTACCTGAAGGCGAAAGATTATTACCTCGTGCCTGTTAACCCGATGCTGTTCGCCGGCGGCGCAGTGTTTTTCGAGCGTTCGTTGGAAAAAGCGCGCGCCCCGAAATCCTTAAAATACGTTTACCCGGTTTTGATCGCCGCGCTGACAATCGTCATTTTGCCGGTCGTCGTGCCGGTGCTGCCGATCGAAAAACTGATCGCTTACCAGCACGCGATCGGCTTTGCGCCGCCCCGCGCGGAAGTCGCGCACGACAGCCCGGTGCAGCAGATTTTCAGCGATCAGTTCGGCTGGCGGGAAATGGTCGAAAAAACCGCCGAAGTTTACAATTCACTGCCGCCGGAAGAGCGCGAAAAGGCGGGGATTTTCGCCGGCAATTACGGCGAAGCGGGCGCGGTCGATTTTTTCGGCCGGCGCTACAATCTGCCGAAAGCGATCAGCGGACACCAAAGCTATTTTCTGTGGGGACCGCGCGGGTTCACGGGCGACGTACTGATCGTTTTGGGTGCGAAAAAAGAGGACGCGGAAAAGGTCTGCGAAGCGGTCGAAGAGAAAACCGTGGTCGATCATCCCTTATCGCCGTCTTACGAAAAATACAAAATCCTCGTCTGCCGGCGCACGAAAAAGCCGCTGCCCGAAATTTGGCAGAGCCTCAGACATTGGAATTAAGGCGAATTTACGGTTTTCGGTTTCAGGCTTTTGGCAACCTGAATCTTCTGCAATCGAAATTAAAACGAAAACCAAAAGCCTGAAACCGAAAACCCGGTACATAAACGTACCACCTTAAACCGAAATCCGCGCTGATGGCTTTCCGGCCCTCAAGTGCCGGCCGGCGCGCCGTCCGAATCGCGGGCGACGAAGCCGAAATAGCCGGCGACGATCGCGCTCAGCGCGTGCAGCCAGACGTCGTGCCCGAAGATCGGCACCAATCCGAACATCGTATTCAAGCCCGGAATCAGCCCGAGAATCGCGAGCAGCCCGTAAATGACGGCTAAAGCCTTCGCGAAAAGTCGCGCGCCGCCGACGCTGCGCGACGCGAGAATGCCCCACGCGCCGATCGCGATGTGCACGATGTTGTGCAGAATATTGACCGGAAACAAGCCCATCAGCCGCCCGTAAAACGAATCGACGGCGATCGGCGGCAAATCCGCGTGGTGCGCGTTCAAACCGGGGATGAACCCGAGAACGCCGACCAGCAAATAAATAATTCCGAAAATCAACGCGAATGTCCTGACCATACTGCAGCCTCCATTGAATTGTTGTGACGGTTAAGTTTAAGCCGATCGAGGCGGTTTTGTTTGTCTACTGGCTGACAAACAACGATTTTTCAATTTATTTTTTTACGGCTCCGCGAAACGGGCGCTCGAAAATTAATAAAGAATTATTTTTTAATTCGCCGATTGAGCAGCCCATCTCGTTACTGCATACTGAAAAGGGCGAGAGATTTCGTTGAGCAACGGGACCG
Source organism: Pyrinomonadaceae bacterium (assembly GCA_036563455.1). Classification (GTDB taxonomy): domain Bacteria; phylum Acidobacteriota; class Blastocatellia; order Pyrinomonadales; family Pyrinomonadaceae; genus JAFDVJ01. The sequence continues at coordinate 30,450 of DATCMK010000038.1, forward strand.
CCTTAAAGAAACAAAATTTGTAAAGGGAAGGGTGAAAATAAAATGGCATACGTTAAAGTCGGACGGGAAAATTCCGCCGACATCGAACTTTATTATGAGGATTTGGGCAGCGGTCAGCCGGTCGTGCTGATTCACGGGTTTCCGCTGAGCGGTCATTCGTGGGAAAAGCAGACCGCCGCGTTGCTCGGCGCGGGTTTTCGCGTCGTCGCTTACGACCGGCGAGGTTTCGGCGCGTCCGATCAGCCGTCGAGCGGCTACGATTACGACACGTTCGCCGCCGATCTGAACGAACTGATGACGGCGCTCGATCTGCGCGACGCGGTGCTCGTCGGCTTTTCGATGGGCTCCGGCGAGGTGACGCGGTATCTCGCGAAATACGGTTCGGAACGCGTCTCGAAAGCCGTTTCGATGGGCGCGATTCCGCCGTATCTGCTGAAAACCGACGACAATCCGGAAGGCGTCGACGCTTCGGTCTTCGAAGAAATTAAGGCGGCGATCGTTGAAGATCGGCCGTCGTATTTCACGACGTTTTTCGAAAACTTCTTCAACACCGATAAGTTCGGCGGGCTCAAGATCATCGGCCAAAAGCGAATCACCGAAGAAGCCGTGCAGATGAGTTTCAACGTCGCCGTCGGCGCGTCGGCGATCGCGACGCTCGCCTGCGTCGACGCGTGGCTCACGGATTTTCGCGAGGACGTCGCGAAGATCGACGTGCCGACGTTGATCATTCACGGCGACGCCGACCGCATTCTGCCGCTCGCGTCGACCTCCGAACGCCTGCCGGCGCTGATCAAAAACAGCCGCCTCGTCGTCATCGAAGACGGACCGCACGCGATCAACTGGACGCACGCCGACGAGGTCAACCCGGTTTTGCTCGAATTCCTTCAGGAAAAGAGTTAACGAACAATAAAATAAGAAAAAAGGCGCGCGGAAAACCTGAATTTTCCGCGCGCCTTTTGTCGTTCCGAAGAAATTAGATTCGCTATTTCAGGATTTCGGCTCCGCGCCGCGCGGGATCTTCGCGTTGCGGATTTCGGCGGAAAGCTTAACGGTCTTTCCGGTGCGCGCGGCTTCGTAGATTTTTTCCATGATGCGGTGATCCTGCAAGCCTTCTTCGCCGGGCGTGAAAGGCTGTTTGTTTTCGAGGACGCATTCGGCGAAATGGTCGATTTCGAGCGCGAACTGATTTTTCTGCGGCAGTTTGATCTGCTCGGTGCGTTCCGCTTCCCGGTCGGCGCGCGAAGTTTTCAGTTCCAATCCCTGATACGAAAAAGCGGGCGCCATTTCGATCCAGCCGGTCTGCAAATGCGCGCGGTAGCGTTTCGAATCGTGAAAATCGTAACCGGTCGAGCTGTTAACCAAAACGCCGGACGGAAATTTCATCTGAAACAGCATGTTTTCCTCGACTTCGCGAAAACGCGGATCATTGGGCGTCGAATATTCCGTCGCCGTGATTTCCGCCGGTTCCTCGCCGAGCAGAAACCGCGCCGTGTTGAGGCAATAAAGACCGATGTCGGGCAGCGCGCCGCCGCCCGCGAGCTTCAAATCGTGCCGCCACTGATTCGCTTCGCCCTGCCGCTGACCGTTGACGGCTTCGATGAGCTTGACCTTGCCGAATTCGCCGCCGCGGATCATTTCGCGCACGCGCCGGTTGTGCGGTTCGTACTGAATGCGGTAGGCGATCATCAAAAGCCGTTCCGCCTTTTTGCAGGCGGCGATCATTTCCTCGCATTCTTTCGCGGTGTTCGCCATCGGCTTTTCGCACAGGATGTGTTTGCCCGCCGCCGCGCCGCGCACGACGTATTCGAGATGCATGCCGTTCGGCAGCACGACGTAGATCGCTTTGACTTCCTCATTGTCCTTTAACCGGTCGTAAGTTTTGTAATCGTAGATGTTTTTTTCCGCGATGCCGTACTGCGCCGCTAATTGCCGCGCCTTATCGATCGAGCCGGACACGAGCGCGACCGCCTTCGCCTTTTTGCACTGCTCGAAGGCGGGCAAAAGCTGCTCGACCGAGAGCCGTCCCAAACCGACGATCGCGATGCCGACGCGTTCTTCCGGCGCGAGCGGCATCGGCGGCTCGCTTTTGCGTTCCGTGTCGGCCGTAAACGGCGGCAGCTTGATCGGTTTTTGCGTGTCGACTTTCGGCGGTTTGCTTTTATCGTCCTGCGCGAAGACGTCTTTGTTCGTAGATTGCGCGGCAAGCCCGGCGGCGAGCGCGGCGGCGCTTCCTTTCGTTAAAAACCGCCGTCGCGAAACCGAAGTTTCGTTTGATTCGTTCATAATCCCCCCTTGTTCTGATTCACAAAAACTTTGTGTGTTTTATCTTATCTTTTCCAATGCGCGCGACACAATAAAAAAACCAGACACGAATACCACGAATTAATTTTTAGTTTTTATTCGTGGTATTCGTGTCATTCGTGGCTGGTTTTAATTTTTCGGGCAAAACTGTCAAAATCAGAAAAGCCCCGTTCGACACGAAATTTATGAGTAAAAAATACGATGTCGCCGTGATCGGCGGCGGGCATAACGGTTTGACGTGCGCTTGTTATCTGGCGAAGGCGGGATTGAAAGTGATCGTTTTGGAGCGCCGGCACATCGTCGGCGGCGCGGTCTGCACCGAGGACTCGATCATTCCCGGTTACAAAATCGACGTCGGATCGAGCGCGCACATCATGATTCACCTGACGCCGGTCGTGAAAGATTTGGAGCTGGAGAAATTCGGGCTCGAATACATCGACTGCGACCCGTTCGCGTTCGCGCCGATGCCCGACGGCAAAGGGGCGATTTATTTCTGGAAGGACGTCGACAAAACCTGCGAATCGATCGCGCGCGTTTCGCCGGAGGACGCCGAGCGCTATCGAAAATTCGTGTCGGAATGGGAAAAACTCAACGAGGGCGTTTTCGAGGCTTTTTTAAAGCCGCCGACCATGTTCAATCTCGGGCGGCACATGATCTTCGGCACGAAATCGAAAAATCCGGCGGACATGGTGCGCAAATTGATGACTTCTTACGGCGCGCTCGTCCGCGAAACGTTCAAACACGAAGGCCTGCGCGCCGCGATGGCGTGGCTCGCGGCGCAGTCGGGACCGCCGCCGACCGCCGCCGCGACCGGCGATTTTCTCGGCTGGCATTCGATGATTCATCGGTCGGGTGTGAAACGCCCGCGCGGCGGCTCGGGCGCGCTCACGCAGGCGATGGCGAAATGTTTGGAACATCACGGCGGCGAGCTTTTACTGAGCGCGGAAGTCGAAAAAATCGAAGTCGAAGCGGGCGCAGCCGGCGCGATAATCTTAGCGAACGGCGAAAAAATCGAAGCGACGCGCATCGTCTCGAACGCGCACGTTTACACGACGTTTTTAAAGCTGATCGGCGCGGAAAACCTGCCGGAAGGCCTGGCGGAAAGAATCGAAAACGTCCGCATCGGCAACGGTTTCGGCATGATCGTGCGCTGCGCCGTGTCGGAATTGCCCGACTACACGGCGGCGCCGTCGGGCGGAAAGGCGGCGGAGTGCCATCGCGGCTTGCAGCTCTTATGCCCGTCGATGGAATATCTCGAAAGAAGTTACGCCGATTATCTGAACGGCATTCCGTCGAAAAATCCGTGCCCGCTCGCGATGTCGTTTTCGGCGGTCGATCCGACGCTCGCGCCCGCGGGCAAACACACGCTTTTCATTTGGGGGCAATATTACCCGTACGAGCTCGCGAACGGCGAAAACTGGGCGAACATCCGCGAGCGCGAAGCCGATAAATTGATCGATGCGATGGGCGTTTACGCGCCGAACGTGAAGGATTCGGTCATCGACCGCTTCATCCAGACGCCGCCCGATCTCGAACAAAGAATCGGACTGCTGCGCGGCAACGTGATGCACGTCGAGATGGATTTCGACCAGATGTTTCTGTTTCGCCCTTTGCCGGAAATGAGCGCATATAAAACGCCGATCAAGAATCTCTACCTGACCGGCGCGTCGACGCATCCGGGCGGCGGCGTTTTCGCCGCGTCGGGACACAACACGGCGCAGGTCGTTTTGAAAGACGTCAAAGGCGGCTGGTTTTAGTCACAAAAATAACGAGCGCGGTGTTTTACGTCTGACCGGCGACTCGTCTTTAAAGCGGGACGCTTTTACGGAAAGGAAATTCATCGGGGCGTTATGAACTTATCCAAACTTATCTTTTCATTGGCCTTATGTGCGCTGCTGGCGGCGCGCGCCGTTTTCGCGCAAGGCGATCCATTCGATGATTTAATAAAGACAAACACGTTTCCGATTCATATTCAAAACGGCAAACTTTCCGGCAAAGGCGCCGAGCTGCTCGAATCGTCTTTGAACGACGTGCAGTTCGTCGCGCTCGGCGAGGAGCACAACAAACGCGCGGTGCACGAGTTCGGCGGCGCGCTTTTCCGGCTGCTGAACGAAAAGTACGATTTCAAACACCTCGCGCTCGAAGAGGACGCCGTTTGGGGAAAAATGCTTTCGGAAGCGGCGAAGAAGGGCGGCGGCGAGGCGGTTGTCAAACTCGCGCTCGAATTTCCGAACGCGTTTCACCTCGCGACCGAAAACGAAATGCGAATGATCGGCGACGTCGGCAAACTCTCGTTGGCGAAAAACCCGATCTGGGGTTTGAACCAGGTGTTCGGCGCGGCGCACGTTTACGCGCGGCTCGTGAAGATCGCGCCCGACGGCAAAGCGCGCGCCGTCGCCGAAAGGCTTCTCGATCAGGCGCTGGAGTACGAAAAAGAACGCTTCGCGAAGAACGTGCATTATCTCGTCGCCGTCGCGCGGCCGGAAGATTTCGACGCCTTGCGCAGCGCCTTCAAGCCGGCGAAAGATTCCGAAGCCGAATTCCTGATCGAGCAGATCGCGCTTTCCAACCGGATTTTCGCGCCGTACGTCGCGCGCCCGCGCCCGTCTTCCGCGGTTTTTTACGAATCCGGCAAACAGCGCGAGCTCAATATGAAGCGGCTTTTCGCGCAAAGCTACCGCGCGGCGCAGAAAGCGGGCGAAAAAACGCCGAAAGTGCTGGCGATGTTCGGACAGCTCCACCTTTACCGCGGGCTTTCGGAACGCACCGAACAGTTCACGCTCGGCAATTACTTGTCGGAACTCGCGAATTTCAACGATCTGAAATCCTTTCACATTTATACGGCGGTCGATGCCGAATACGTTTACAAAGGCGCGTTCGCCCGCCTCGCGAAGATCGCGGCGGAAACCGCCAAAAATTCGGACGCGGCCGGCGCGCTCGTCGATCTTCGACCGCTTTTCGACGGCGCGCGAACCGGCAAGGAAATAAGCCCCGAGCTGCGCCGGCTGATCATGAGTTACGACGTGTTTTTATTCCTGCGCGACGGCGCGACCGGTTCGATCGAGCGTTTCCGGACTCCGAATTACCGCTGGTATCCGGATTAGCCGGAAGAATCCGGCGGTTTCGCCTGCCGAGCTGACGTAAGAATAAATACGACCGACCTTAAAGACTTCCGAACGTTCATTTGCCGTCGCGCTCTATCTTCTGGACTTCGCGGGTCGCGGCTTCCTTCGCCGACATGCCTCTGTCCAGGCGGCGCAGAAACGTCATCAGGTTGATGCTGAATTCTTTGCCGATTTCGGTCAGCGTGTATTTTTCGCCGTCGATCTCGTAGATTTTTCCGGATCGGCGCGGCGGTCGCACGATCGGCACGAGGCCGAGCGATTGTTCGATGCTGTACCCTTTCGCGCGGCGGTTGGTGTAAGTGCCGATGTCGACGCCCAATACCCGGCAGGCTTGGCGCAGACTGCGGTACGTGACGCCGTTGACCTCGATCTTCCAGGGCGATTCTTTTTTCGGCGTTGTCCGCGGCACGTAATTTTTACGAAGCTTCGCCGGGATCAGATCATTTCCGCGCAGTCCGCGGTGATAGCGCCGGTAAACCAAAGACTCTTTGAGCCCGTAAGCGCGCGCGATCGACGGCAGATTTTCGTACTCGACGCCGTCGACCGTGTGCGAGCCGAGATGCGAGACGAGCGTTCTGCCCTTCGGCGCCGTCAAAGCCTCATCGATCGACTTTCCTTCCCTGATTCTTTTGATAAAGGTCGGAATGCTGACCTTCGCGATATCCAGATTGTCCTTGTAACATTCCGAAAACGATTGATATTCCTTCCCTCGAAATATAAGTTTCATTGTCGATGAAAATATAAAGTTCGGTGGGAACGAAACTCCGTGTAACCTCCTAAAAAACTAATGTCTGGATCGAACGCGCCGGGCTGACCGTTTCCGCCGCCTGGCCGTCGAGCCAGAGATAAAAAGGCACTTCCTTGTCGCTGCGGTTCATCACGACGACCGCGACTTTGCCGTCCCGGTTGATAAAGCCGGTCGCGAGCAGCGCGCTGCGCGACGGCGAGCTGACGATGCGTTTCGCGCCCGGACGGATGAATTTGGAAAAATGCCCGATGTAGTAGTAGGAGTTCGTGTAAATGACCTCGCCCTTTTTCGTGTGCCCGTGGACGGGCGCAAAGCATAAATTATTGACGTGGTTCGGTCCGCCGGTTTCGTCCAGCAGAATATTCCAGTCCGTCCAGCCGACCGTGCCGTTGTTGAAATCGTTGATCATCGAGCGCCCGTAAAGCTCGCCCAAGTTCCAGTCGTCCGTCTTGTCGAGATCGAATTTTTCCTTGCAGCCTTCGGTGAAGATCAGGTTCGTGTTCGGAAAAGCCTCGTTGACGAGCTTGACGTTATCGAACATCGGCTCGCCGCCCGACCACGGTTCGTACCAGTGGAAGCCGATTCCCCAGACGTATTTCGCGGCTTCCGGGTCGTTCAGGATCGTGCTCGCGCGCTGGTAAATCAAATCGCGGTTATGATCCCAGGCGATGATCTTTTTCGCGCCCAGGCCTTCGCGCCGCATCGTCGGTCCGAGGAAATTTTTCAAAAAATCGCGCTCCTCTTCCGCCGAATAGATGCACGATTCCCAGCGCTGCGTCGCCATCGGCTCGTTCTGGATCGAAATGCCCCAGACCGGAATGCCTTCGCGCTCGTAAGCCTTGACGAATTTCGCGTAGTAATTCGCCCACGCCTGATAAAATTCCGGCTTGAGTTTGCCGCCTTTGAGCATGTTGTTGTTGTCCTTCATGAAGGCGGGCGGACTCCACGGGCTCGCGTAGAGCGGAAGGCGCCCGCCGGCGGCGGCGATCGCTTTTTTAATGAACGGAATCCGGTACTGCCGGTCGTGCGCGACGCTGAACGTTTTTAAGTCCTTGTCGCCTTCCTGGACGTACGTGTAGCTGCCGGAAGAAAAATCGCAGCTGTGAATGTTGGTGCGCGCCAATGTGTAGCCGATGCCCTTTTCGGGGTCGAAATACGCGGTTAAAATTTCCCGCTGCTTGTCCGCCGGCATTTTGGCGAACGTTTCGGCGGAAGCGTCGGTGATCGCGCCGCCGATGCCGAAGAAGGTCTGATAGGTTTTTTTCGGGTCGACGAACACGCAGATTTGCGTTTCGAGCGGCTGCCCCATTTCCTTAAACTCGAGCGTCGCGGTCGGCGAAATTCGGTGATCGCTTTTCGCGGCGGTCGTGTAGACCGACACTTTCCGATCAGCGAGCGAAAACGGCTTGACGGCGCCCGGAGCGGATTTTACGCTTTGCGCTTCGGCGTCTCGGACGGTGTTTGCCAGCAGCGCGGCGGACGAAGAAAGAACGAGAAAATCACGACGGTTCACTTTCATAATGTTTTTGGCGCGTTCCTGAACGCGTTTTTGTTAAATGACTAAAAAAGTCTATTTTTCATTCAAAACGGGAGAAGTAATACCCGAAATCTCTATTTTTTCGCCTTTTTCCGCCGCGACGGCTTGGTCGCCGCTTCCCTGAAAGTCATTCCCTTCGCGATCCGGCGCTTAAAGGTGCTCGCGTCGATTCCGTATTTTTTGGCGACGTCGCTCAAACTGAGCTGCTCGCCGTCGATCTCGTAAACGGCCGCGCCCTTGCGCGGTTTTTTGGAAAGCGGCGCGAGCCCGAGCGCCTGTTCGATCGTGCAGCCGCGGTTGCGGCGATTTCTGAAGGTATGAATCTCGACGCCGAGCCGCCGGCAGGCTTCCCTGATGCTGCGGTACGTGACGCCGCCCGCTTCGATCTGCCAGCGCGACGGCGGCTTCGCTTTCGGCTTCGGCGGCACGTAATCTTTGCGCAGCTTCGGCGGGATCAGATCATTTCCGCGCAGCCCGCGGTGATAGCGCCGGTAAACCAAAGACTCTTTGAGCCCGTAAGCGCGCGCGATCGACGGCAGATTTTCGTACTCGACGCCGTCGACCGTGTGCGAGCCGAGCCGCGTGACGAGCGTTCTGCCCTTCGGATTTTTCAGCGCCTCTTCAATCGGCAATCCTTCCCTGACCCGTTTGACGAAAGTGGGAATGCTGACCTTCGCGATATCCAGATTGTCCTTGTAACATTCCGAAAACGATTGATATTCCTTCCCCCGAAAAACCAGTTTAATCGGTTTTTTCTCCATGTTCTATGTTGTGCTGTTTTTTTAAATTACTAATCGCAACAAAAGTCTTAGTAAAAAATTATAACAAAACTTCCCGGCAGATTAATAATCCGCTATCTGATTCTGTGCATGGCACTTAAAAATATTACAGGATTGTTTGAAAACCGTGTTTGCGGTGCCGGGCAGCAGAGATTTTTGAGACTACGCGAAAAGCCCTTCGACCACGCCCTTCTCGTAAATAATCGCGAGCCCGAGCACGACGCTGACCAGCCCGGCGAGGCTTTGCAGTGCGTAATTGAAACGATTGAAGCGCGCCGCGGTGAAATGAAACGGCAGACCGACGAGAAAGCTCATCAGCATCATGCCGCCGATCGAGCCGACGCCGAAGACGATGATGTAGATCAGCTTCAGAACCCGCGTTTCGATGGTCGGAAGATACAGCAGCATCATTCCGGCGCTGCCGGCCAAACCGTGAATCATGCCGACCACGAGCGCGCGCGTATTGAATTTGAGCCCGTGGTGCGAGCGCGGCGCTTCTTCGCTTTCCGGGACATGAAAGTGCGGGTGGGCGTGCGCGCGCGCGCCGTGTTCGTGCGCGTGAAAGTGAAGCTTTCCGCCCGTTAAAAGCTTTCTGAGGACGTTCAGCCCGAGAAGCGTCAGCATGATCCCGACGCCGAACTCTAAAATTCTCTCCGTCTTTTCGCTGATCTCGACGTTCAAAAGCAAGACGAGGATTCCCGCCAAAAGCAGCGAGATCGTATGTCCCAAACCCCAGACTCCGCCGACGAAAGCCGAGCTCCAGACGCTTTTGCGTTCGGAAACGATCGTCGAGACCGCCGCCAGATGATCGGCGTCCGTCGCGTGCTTGAGACCGAAAAAAAATCCGAGGCCGAGAACGGCGAAGGTGGACGCGGACGTAATTAGTAGTAGAAGTTCGCTCATGGTGTTACGTTTTTCAGAATTTATGCTACTGAATTATAACAGATTATCGCACCGATGCACGCGATCACGAACGCGCTCGCGATGGGCAGCGTTTTCACGACGCGGTTTTCCGAAAAACGTGCGCCGACCAGCGTCTTCCCGACCAGCAGAAAAAGCAGACCGACGGCGGTCAAAGTGGCCGCCAGCCCGAAGCTGAACGCGATCGTCAGCGCGAACCCGTAACCGACGCGGCCGACGGAAATCGCCGAAAGCATGAGCACGAGCGCCGACGGGCACGGCAGCAGCCCGCCGGAAATTCCCAACGCCGTCAGGCTTTTCCACGAAATATCAGCCGGCGGCAGATGCGAATGCACGTGCCCGTCGTGCTCGTGCGTAAATCCATCGTGCGAATGATGTCCGTGATGCGGATCGTGCGAGTGTTCGCCGTGGAAGTGTTCGCGGTGGTGCGGACGGTCGCCGTGATGCCCGGCGGTTTCCCAGCCCAGCGCGGAAAAAAGCCGCGTTTTGAACATCGTCAATCCGATGTACAAAACCAGCAGACCCGACACGAAGCTCAAAAACGGCAGCAGCTTTTCGGGCAAAATGTAACTGGACGCGAACAGCGTGACGAGTCCGAGCGCGAAAACGCCGAGCGTGTGCGTGACGGTGACGGTCAAGCCCAAAAACGCGGCGTGCTTTGGCGTGCCGCGCGCGCCGACCAGGTAAGCGCCCACGACCGTTTTGCCGTGCCCCGGCGACATCGCGTGCATCGCGCCCAAGCCGAACGCGAGCAGCAGTCCGAAAAACACGATCGCGGGCGTGATTTCGGGGACGTTGACGAGCTCGGCGAGCCGGTCCTTTTGCACGGCGGCGGTCGCGCGCCCGTCGCGGTTTTGCAGGGCGCGCGCGTTTTCCGGCGCATCGCCGGCGGAAAACGCGAAGTCGGCGGTTCTTTCCGCGAGCGGCGCGTCGAGGCTTTCCGGCGGATAAGCTTTGAGCTCGTCGGTCACGCCGTTTCCCCAGCCCGTCGAATCGAAAACCGTTACCCGCGGCGCGCGACTCAGGACGATTTCGTTCCAGCCGAGACGGTCGGCGAAATTTTCGTTTTCGAACCGCACGCGGTTGACGGCTTCCAGATCCTTAAAGTCGCTCGATAAATTCCATTCGACGCGCAGGGTCGGCAGACCGCCCGCGCCTTCGGGCATCGAAACACGCACCGACTCGGCGCGGATTTCGAGCGGCTGATCGTTGAGCGTCAGCGTCAGTTTTCGCAAAAGCCCGGGCGTGCTTTTTTCGGCGTAGGCGTTTAATTCCGCTTCGGAAAGCACTTCATTTTTGTCGGCGTCGATTTCGCCCCTGATCTGAAACGCCGGAATTTCCGCCATGTCGAGAACGTAGCGGATCTTAACGCGCGTTTTTTCGACTTCGAGCCGCGAATACTGATTGACGCTGAAATTACCCAACGGATGCGCGGCGGCGGGAATGGCCAGAAACAAAATCGCGATGAAAATATAAAAATGCCCTTTCATGTTTTAATTCAACTCCGCCAATGCCTCGCGGGCATTCTCGGATTGCAGCAAATCGAACACCGGATTGATTTTCAGCGCCGCTTGGAGCCGTTTTACGGCTTCCGCGCGATTGCCGGAAGCCTTTTCGATCATGCCGGCGTGATACAAAATGCGCGCTTCGTTGGCCCGCGGCACGAGCGCGGCGGCGATGATTTTTCTGGCTTCCGCCAACTGCCCTTTTTTATAAAGCGTCCAGGCGAGCGCGTCCGCCGTAAAAATGTCTTTTCGCAGATCGTATTCGCGGCGCGCGACGGCGAGCGCTTCGTCGAGCTTCGAATCGTGGTCGGACCACATCACGGCGAGCCGCTTCCGATCGTTGCTCACGCCGATTTTCCCTTCGATGATTTCCGCCAGCTCGTACTGCTGTTTTGCCTTTTCGCCGCTGCCTTGTTTGGTGTAAATGTCGCCGAGCAGAATGGCGGTTTCGACGTTCGGGACGCGGTTGTTCGCGTCGGTTAAAAATTTCAGCGCGGCTTCGAAATCGCCCTGCGCGGCGAGCGCGCGGCCTTTGCCGGCGAGCGCGAGATGATACTGCGGCAAATTGCTCAGCGCTTCGTCGAAAGCCTTTTCGGCTTGCGGGTATTTGCCGTTTTTCAAAAGTTCGTCGCCGAGCCGCACGAGGCACCAGCTCTGCGCCTCTTTATCCAAAGGGTCGGCGGTGCGCGCGGCGGTTTTCAACATTTCGACCGCGCCCGCGTGATCGCCGTAAAGCGAGCGCAGGTGCGCGACGCGCGCGTAGGAATTTGAATTCGGCTTCAGATCGACCATTTTCTGCGCCGCCTCGACCGCCTTTTCGTAATCGCCGAGTTCGACGTGCGCGTCGGTCAGAATGCCGTACACGAAAGCGTCGGACGGGAACTCGGACTGCAGTTTCGCGCCGATCTCGAGCGCTTCCGCGAAACGATGGAAGGTCAGATGCAGAGACGCTTGCAGCTTGCGCGCCGCCGCATCGTCCGGCGCGATCTGCAATGCCTTGTCGATCGCCGCCGCGGCTTTTGAGTTGAGGCTGAAATCGCCGCTCCGCCGCGCGCGTTTGATATAAACGGCGGCGAGCTGCACGTAGCCGGTCGGCGCGTCCGGAGCTTTTTCGATGATCTTCTGAGCCTCGCTGATCTCCCGGTCCCTCGTTTCGAGCGCCGGGTTTTGAGGCGCGGCTACGACCGTGCCGGATTCGACCGTGCCGGACGAGCAGGCGCTGAGCGAGATGATGGAAAACAGCGCCGCGAAAATCAGTACCGCCGGCGCGGCCGCTCGGGTTGACTGTCGACAGATGATATTCATATAAAAACGATTAGCCGCCCGCGTACGCGGGCGGCGCCGACTGAAACGATTTCCGTTTATTTCGCGCGACCGGTCTCGTCGACCAGCGGCAGTTTCGATGCGCGCCGCGCGCCTTCGACCAGAGTCTGGTTCGAAGTCCGCGGCTGATTGCCCTGATTCGGCGGCAGCAGGTACGGGAATCTGGTTAAAAGCGCGCCTTCCGGGTTGGCGCTGACGCCGTCGCCGAGCTGATTGTTCGGCGCGGTGTTGGTCGCCGGCGTAAACGGCGTGCCGCCCGCAACCGCGCGCAGGGCGATGTCCGTCACGTCGTCGTGCACGCGCCGACCGTTCGGAAAACCGGCGACGTCGCCGCCGAGCAAGCCCAGGCGATTGATCGAGCCGATCGGCGTGACGGGAATCGCCGTGTTCAGACGAAGGTATTCGTGCGGCTGCCCGTCGGAAAGAAACGTCGTGTAATTCGGTCCGGTGACCGGGTTGACGGGAATGCCGGTGGCGAAAATCGCCACCAGATCATTCCGCGGCGGTGGCGGGATCGTGATGCCGAAAACCGCGTTCAAAAGCCGGGCGATTTCCGGGTCGAGCACGTACGGCGCGGCGACCGCGTCGCCCGTCGGCGCGAGCGCGTTGAACGCGTCTTTCAAACGGAGCGGAATGACGACCTCGTTGACGAGCGGGTTGCCGAGCCGCGAAACCTGCACCCAATTGCCGGCGTTGACCTGCGACGAATCGTTCTGCAACACGCGCGTCGTGCGGCGGCTCGCCGTCGCCCAGACGCCGATCACCGCGTCCGGCGCGGTCGGCGCGGCCGGCACGGCGCGCGAATTGGTCAGCTCCTGAATCGGCACTTCAATGGCGATCGTGCTGACGTTGTAGCCTTTCGTCGAATCGATGCCGCCCGTTTCCGACAGCGGCGCCCGCAAATTGAGCGCGTCGAACACGCCGAGATCGATGTAAAAATACTCGTCGCGCGTGCCGGCGAAGACCTTGCCGCCGTTAAACAGCGGGTAAACCGCCGGCTGACCGAGATTTTGTTCGTAATTCGGCGTGACGCGCGGTCCGATATTCGCCGGCGGCGTGCGCAGACCGGCGGCGATCAACTGTCCGCGACGGCTGCCGCGGCGCTCGATGCGCCGGACGGTGTAAGTCTGCGGCATGTTGTAATCGGGGTCGGTCAGGCTGCCGATCACGCCGTCCTGATTGACGGTCGATTGCCCGAGCACCGTCTCGCCGTTGACGATTTCCGTGTTGAATTGAAACTGATACGTGACGTCTTCGACGCCGTCGCCGGTGTTGTCGATTTTGATTTCGTACAGGACCGTATCGTCGAACCGAAACCACTGCGGGCCGCCCGACGGCTCCTGCAGCGGAATGTAGTTGGCGATCAAGGTCACAAAGCCTTCGCGTCCCGGCTCGACGCTGCGGAAAGCATACGTGTCCGTATTGTCGGCGAATCTGTCCATCGAAATCAGCGGCGCTTCCGCGTGGCTCGAAGCCAACGCCGGAACCGCGCTCGTCGAAAAGATGAACGACAATCCGACCAAACCGAGTCCGATTTTTTTAACTAAATTTTTCATTGTTCCCTCCCAATTTGATTGTGGACTTTAAGTTTTGGATTTTGGATCGGACCGGCTGAAAAACGATTCCGCTTCACTTTCTGGACCGATCCAAAATCGACAATCCCAAATCCAAAATCGGTTAATGTGTGTCGTAGGCGGCGAGCGGAAAATCGCCGTTCTGACCGAATTGCGTAACGGAGAATGTCGCCGTCGAAGAGCGCAGAACGTAGTACGCTCCGGTCTCCTGACGCCAGACGGCGACATCGGTTTTGCCGTCGCCGTCGTAATCGCCCTGCGCCGGAACGTCGGGTTTATTGCCGAGCTGCGGGGCGGAAAATCCGCCGTCCGAAGAACGCCGGATGTACCACGTGTAATTCGTGCCCTGGCGGATGACGGCGAAGTCGGTTTTGCCGTCGCCGTCATAATCGCCCGGCACGACCAGATCGCCGCTTTCGCCCCATTGCACGACGCCGTAACCGCGCGTGCTCTGAAACACGTAGAACGTTCCGTCGCGGAAAGTGCCGAGATCGAAACGCCCGTCGCCGTCGTAATCGCCCGGCGCGGTCGCGTCCGAATCGGCGCCGAAAACCTCGACGCGGAAGGTGTTGGTCGCGCTCAAATTGATGTACCAGATCATCAGTCCGTCCCTTCTGCGCACGACCGCGAAATCGGTTCTGCCGTCGCCGTCGTAATCGCGCGCGACCGGTTCGTCGCCCGCCTGTCCGAACAGGTAATACTGCACCGCGCCGTCCGAACTTCGAAGCACGTACCAGACGCCGTTTTCCGGTCGCCAGACCGCCGTGTCGGCGCGCCCGTCGCCGTCGTAATCGCCCGGCACCTGCACGTCGGTCGGCGTGCCGAACGGATAGCCGTAGAACATGTTGTCGGAGCTGCGGTTGATGTACTGCGTATTATTTGAAAGGCGAAAGACGGCGTAATCGGTCTTGCCGTCGCCGTCGAAATCGAGCGCCGTTCTTCCCGAAGCCGCCGAGCCGGAACGAATCGCGAAGCCGCGCAGCGCGACGCCGCCGCCGACCGGCGCGATGAACGAAGCCGCACCGGTCGAAAGATCGATCGAAAACAGCTTGGAAGCGGTCTCGCCGTTGACCTGCAACGCCGCGAGCGCCGTATTGCTGCCCGCCGCGATGTCGAAGCCGTTCGCGTCGGTCGCGTTGACGCCGAGCGCGCCGACCGCGACGAGCGTGCCCGCGTTCGGCGGGTTTTGGACGTAGAGCGTGTCGCTGCCCGAATCGATGTCGTAGAGCGTCGTCGCGGTCGCGCCGGCGAAACTGTTCGTGTACGCGGCAGCCGTCACGTTCGGCGCGCCCGGATTCAACGTCCCGTCGGTCGCCGTCAGGCTGCCGTCGTTCGGATTCAGACGCAGATTTTGTCCGGTGTTTGAAACGACGCGGATGCGGTCGACGGTCGGGTTGAAATCGAATCCGAATTCCGTGCCGCTCAATGCGAAGGCGCCCGCCGCGCCGACCTGCGTGGCCGCGCCCGCCGCCGTGTCGATTCGGTAAAGACGGCTCGCGCTGCCGAGCGCGTAGAGCTGCCCGGTCGCCGGCCGAAAATCGATGCCCAAGATATTTTCGCCCGGCTGCAGTCCGGAAATCGCGACCGTCGATAAAATCGTGTTCGGGCGCGCCGTGTTGAAAGAGACGAGCTGATTGGCGATCGTCACGCCGTACGCCGTCAAACCGGCGGGCGGGCCGGTTTCCGCCGCGAGCCCGCGCAGATTCGTCAGCCCGAGCCCGATCAAACCGACCGAAGTCGCCGCGCCGGTCGTCGTGTTGATCGTATAAAGTCCGGTCAGCGCCGCGACCGTCAACGCCGCGTAAGCCGTGTTGTCGCCGGTCGAAATATCGAAGCCGTTGACGTCGGTCGCGTTGACGCCGAGCGCGCCGACCGCGACGAGCGTGCCCGCGTTCGGCGGATTTTGCGCGTAAAGCGAATCGGTCGTCGTGTCGATGTCGAAAAGCGTCGTCGCGGTCGCGCCCGAAAAGCTGTTCGTGTAAGCCGCCGCGGTGACGTTCGGCGTGCCGGGATTGAGCGCGCCGTCGACGATCGTGGCGCCGTCGTTCGGATTGACGCGCAGGTTTTGCCCGGTATTCGAGACGATCCGCAGCCGGTCGACGGTCGGGTTGAAATCGACGCCGAACGACGTGCCGCTGAGCGGCGTCGAAAGCGCGGCGACAAAGACGGCGGCGCCGGTCGTTTTATTGATTACGTAAAGACGGCTCGCGCTGCCGAGCGCGTAGAGCTGCCCGGTCGCCGGCCGAAAATCGATGCCCAAGATATTTTCGCCCGGCTGCAATCCGGAAATCGCGCCGACGGTCGACACCGTTCCGGGCGCCGCCGAATCGAACCGCACGAGTTCGTTCGACGCGTTCACCGCGTAGAGCGTCGCCGCGCTGACCGTTCCGGCTGCCGCCGAAAATAAAACAAACATAAACGGCGCCGCCCAAAAAGACGCGCGCCTTATTAAAGTTCTTATGAACATTAGTCCCTCCCTCGTTCGCCAATTTACCCGTTCGGGTAAATTCGCCGATTCATTTCGCGCCGCGACCGCGGCGCGAACAGTTAAAAATTTTTCTTCGCGAAAAACAGAAAAAGTTTTCCTTTGACACCTTATTCGCGCGCCTTTTCAGATCGGATTCACGGAGCGTGAAGAATTATGAAGAATCGACAACGGAGCGCGTATGAAAGCCGATTTCTGCGGGCTTTCGCGGATTTGGTCAAAGCCGATTTTGAAAATTCCGGGGAGAAGAGTTTTAATTCGCGTTTATCCCGCGTCCGGTTTCGGCAACCCGCGCCGCCGGTGCCGCTTTCGATGAAAATCTGGTATTGTAATTATTTCGGTTTACGCCGAAAATCATTACTGTAAGTTTATGAATCCTGAAAATATCAGAAATTTCTCGATCATCGCGCATATCGACCACGGCAAATCGACGCTCGCCGATCGAATTTTGCAGCTCACCGGCGCCGTCGCCGACCGCGACATGGAAGACCAGCTCCTCGACGACATGGATTTGGAGCGCGAGCGCGGCATCACGATCAAAGCGCACGCCGTGCGGCTCGACTACAAGGCGAAAAACGGGCAGGCATATGTTTTGAATCTCATCGACACGCCTGGACACGTCGATTTTTCCTACGAGGTTTCGCGCTCGCTGTCGGCGTGCGAAGGCGCGCTGCTGATCGTCGACGCTTCGCAGGGCGTCGAAGCGCAGACGCTTGCGAACACGTATTTAGCAATCGAAAACGACCTCGAACTCGTGCCGGTGCTCAATAAAATCGATCTGCCGAGCGCCGAACCCGACCGCATCAAAGAACAGATCGAAAACATCATCGGCCTGGACGCGAGCGACGCGGTGCTCGCGTCGGCGAAAACCGGCGTCGGCGTCGGCGATATTCTGGAGCAGATCGTCGAGAAGATTCCGCCGCCGACGGGCGACAGGAACGCGCCGTTCAAAGCCCTGATCTTCGACAGCTGGTACGATTCCTACCGCGGCGTGATCGTGCTTTTCCGCGTCATCGACGGCACTCTAAAAAAGGGCACGAAAATCAAGTTTTTCAACACGGGACGCGAATACCTGGTCGAAACCTTGGGCGTCAACCGCCCGCGCCCGACGCCGATCAACGAACTTTCGGTCGGCGAAGTCGGCTTTCTGACCGCCTCGATCAAAACCGTCGCCGACGTGCAGATCGGCGACACGATCACCGAGGCGGCGAACCCGACCAAGGAGCCGTTTCCCGGTTTTCAGGAAGTCAAACCGATGGTTTTCGCCGGACTTTACCCGACCGATTCGGCGCAGTACGAAGATTTGCGCGACGCGATGGACAAACTGCGGCTCAACGACGCCTCGTTTTTTTACGAGCCGGAATCTTCCGCCGCGCTCGGTTTCGGTTTCCGCTGCGGATTTTTGGGGCTGCTGCACATGGAAATCATCCAGGAACGCCTGGAGCGCGAATTCAATCTCGATCTGATCACCACCGCGCCCGGCGTGCGTTACCGCGTCACCACGACGAACGGCGAAGTGCTCGAAGTGGACAGCCCTTCGAAGATGCCGGACACGGGAAAAATCAATAAGATCGAAGAACCGTACATCGAGGCGACGATTCTCACCAACGACGCGTATCTGGGCGGAATCCTGCCGCTTTTGGACGAAAAACGCGGCGTGCAGAAAAAATTCGAGTACATCACGGAAAACCGCGTGATGCTCGTTTATGACCTTCCCTTGAACGAGATCGTTTTGGATTTCTACGATAGATTAAAGAGCGTTTCGCGCGGTTACGCGTCGCTCGACTATCATTTCTCGGATTATCGGGAAAGCAATCTCGTCAAATTAGACGTTTTGGTCGCGGGCGAACCGGTCGACGCGCTGTCCTTAGTTCTGCACCGCTCGACCGCCGAGGCGAAAGGCAAATTGGTGACGGCGAAAATGAAGGAGCTCATCCCGCGCCAGATGTTCGAAGTCCCGATCCAGGCGGCGATCGGCAGCAAGATCATCGCGCGCGAAACCGTCAAAGCGATGGGCAAAAACGTCATCGCCAAATGCTACGGCGGCGACATTTCGCGTAAACGCAAACTGCTCGAAAAACAAAAAGAAGGCAAAAAACGCATGAAAAAAGTCGGCAGAGTAGAAATTCCGCAGGAAGCGTTTCTGGCGGTTTTGAAAGTCAGCGAAAGCAAGTAAAGGTTTTCCGCAATAATTAAAGAAGCCGCGAAAAACACGAACGAGCACGAAACTTCAAAGTTTCGTGCTCGTTCGTGTTTTTCGCGGCTTCCGATGACCCTTCTGCCGTAAATTCCGCGCGTTAGATATTAAATGCAGTTCCGCTCCCGAAATACCAATTTAAAGGAATAACCGATAACAGTTTTTATATGAAGCAATTATACGCAATTCTACTGACTATTTTTCTGTTCGGCGCGGCTTTAAACGCGCAAACCAACGAACCGCTCGAAATCAAGCTCGAACACGACGCGCTCGGCAAAGCGCCGACGATCAACGTCGAAATCGGCGGCAGAACTTATCCGTTTCTTTTCGACACGGGCGGCGGCATCACGACGATCACGCCCAAGCTCGCCGCAGAAATCGGCTGCACGCCGTTCGGGCAGATCACGGGCTGGAACGCCGGCGGCACCAGACTCGATTTCAAGCGGTGCGACAATGTCGGTTTGAAAATGGGAAATTATGAAACGCGCGTCGAAACCGGGCTTTTCGAAATCATGACGTTTTTCAGCCCCGACACGAAGGAAATCGGCGGCATCGTCGCGCTCCAGACTTTTAAGGACAAAGTCATCACGATCGATCTGGCGGGCAATAAACTGCTCGTCGAAACCGAAAAATCCTTGGCCGAGCGCATTCGCGACATGAAGCCGCTCGAATCGCGCATCGGCAGCCAGGGCGCGGGCGCCGTGATCGATTTGTTCGTCGCGGCAAACACGCCGAAAGGTAAAATCTGGATGGAATTCGACACCGGAAATTTCAGCACGCTGCAATTCGCGCCGCATGCGCAGGAAATGCTCGGCATCAATTTCGACGCGCCGAACCGCGCGAAAATGACGAAACCGGTCAAATTAGATTTAATCGGATTCGGCACGATCGAAATGCCCGGACGCGAACGCAACATGATTTACGACGGCATGCTCAATTACGACACGATCAGCAAATGGATTGTGACGATCGATCTCCGAAACGGCAAAGTCTGGGCGAAGTTCAATCCCGAACAGCCCAAAGCGCCCGCGAAATAAATTCGCGAAAGTAATTCTCAAACCACGAAAAGCCGCGTATTCCGGATCCGCGGCTTTTAAATTGGACCGCCGTTTTATATTATTCGTCTTGTTAACTGCGAACTAATCTTGCAATGTCTCGATTGTGGATTGCAGGTTTTTTGCGTAATGAGAGCATACCCGGAATCTGCGCCGTAATCATTTACGGAGAAAAGACCGCGCGAACGACTTTTGCTTCTAATTTTTAATTTATGTGCCGGAACATCAAACAACTACACAACTTCGAACCGCCCGCGACCGAGGAGGAAATCCGCGCCGCCGCGCTGCAGTTCGTTCGCAAACTGAGCGGGCTGAACAAACCTTCTGCCGCCAACCGGGCGGCTTTCGAGACGGCGATCGAGGAAATCGCGCGCGCTTCAAAAACGCTGCTCGAATCGCTCACGACCAGCGCGCCGCCGAAAGACCGCGACGTCGAACAGGCGAAAGCGCGGATACGCAACCGCCGCCGATTCGGCGAAGGCGGTAAAATCAACAGGGATGGACAAGATTAACAGGGAGGATCTTAAGTGATTTTTATCCTTGTATATCAGGCCGTCCCTGTTGATTCATAGTTTTTCACTTCCCAAGCGGTTCGAGATGCGAAAAGACGATCGAGTTCGGGATTTTCTCCCTGATTTCGACTTCGATCTGATCGGCGATCGAATGCACGCGGTAAATCGTCCACCCGCTCGGGAATTGGATGTCGACGTAGAAAAACTTTTTCATGCCGGATTGCCGCGAACGGAAATTTTCGTAAGCGATGCCGTCGCGCTCGACGTATTTTTTCAAAACTTCCTCGGCGACGTTTTGAATTTCCGGGGCGACCGCCGTGTCCATCAAACCGAGCACCGAGCGCTTGATCAGACCGTAACCGGTCCAGACGATATTGACGGCGACGAGGATCGCGACGAGCGGGTCGAGCCGCAGCCAGCCGGTCAGATTAACCAGCCCGACGCCCGCCGCGACGCCGACCGACGTCCAGACGTCGGTCAGCAGATGATGCCCGTCGGCTTCGAGCACGAGCGAGTGATGATTTTTTCCGGCGCGGATCAAAACGAGCCCGACGATCAAGTTGACGGCGGTCGCCGCGGCCGAAACGATCAGACCGACGCCGATTTGTTCAATTGGCTGCGGCTCGAAAAACCGGCGCAGGGCGGTGTAAGCGATGCTCAAAGCGGCGATAAAAATCAGCGTTCCTTCGATGCCGCTCGAAAAATATTCCGCCTTGTCGTGTCCGAAGGCGTGTTCCTCGTCCGCCGGCGCGGCGGCGATTTTTAAGGTGAAAAGCGCGACGATCGCCGCCGCGAGGTTGATCAGCGATTCGAGCGCGTCCGAGAGCAGCCCGACCGAACCGGTAAAATAATACGCCGCCGCCTTGAGCGCGATCGTCACGACCGCCGCCGCGATCGACAGCCACGCGAAGCGCGTGAGATTTTCTCTCTCCATTCTTTTCAAAGAAGCGGAAAAGAGGAGAAAAGGAGAAACGGAAATAAGCTTT
This sequence comes from Pyrinomonadaceae bacterium, assembly GCA_036563455.1. Lineage (GTDB taxonomy): Bacteria > Acidobacteriota > Blastocatellia > Pyrinomonadales > Pyrinomonadaceae > JAFDVJ01. The sequence goes on from DATCMK010000038.1 coordinate 51,498, forward strand.
TTTGTTAACGAGCTCGAATTTCAAATAAGAATTTTCAAGTCGATTAACAAAAAATCGTTTCCTCTTCTCCCGTTCTCCTTTTCTGCCTTTCTTCTTTTTACTATTCGCCGAGTCGTTCCAGAGCGAGACGGTGAATTTTCACTTCGCCGTCGTCGTCGATTTCCTCATCGCCGGCGAGCCACGCTTCGATTTCTTCGGTCGTTCTGCCGAGACCGAGCGCGAGCTCTTCGTTCTCGTCATAATAGACTTCCGACCGCAAACGCTTCAAAAGGTCGAGCAAATTCGCATTGTCCCGACTTTCTTCCGTGCCTTGATTCATTGATTTTCCCTCCTTGATAAATTTTGTAATTGTTATGATAACCGATGCGCGCGCGTTAATTCAATTTTTCCTGCAACTTCCGCAGAGCATTGTACGCCGCCGAATAGTTCGGCTGCTCTTTGAGCGCCAAACCGTAATGCTTGGCGGCTTCCAAAAAGCGCCCGCGTTTTTCGTAAACGTGCGCGAGATTGTAATGCGGATAGGCGCGCGCCTCATAGCGAATCGAGCCGATCGCGAGCTTGAACCAGCGCACGCAGTCGTAATAATTGCCCTTCGCGATCAGGTAACTGCCGATGTCGTTGTACGGGTTGCCGAAGGTCGCGTCGACCGCGATCGCGGCGAGGCATTCGGCGATCGCGAGATCGTAATTTCCCTCGAAACTGTACGTCCAGCCGAGAAACGTATAGGCTTCGGCGGTCGGAAAAATCTCGATCGATTTTTTGTAAAGCTTGATCGCGGCCTCGTAATCCTGCGCCATTTGCGCCCGGTAAGCTTCATTGAAAAGCGCGACCGCCTCGCGCTTGACGGGATTTTTTATGTCCGGCTCGAAAAACATCGCAGGTTAAATTTTAAGACTTGCGCGGAGCGAGGGCAAGATTTACCGGAAACTTCCCGCCCTCGAAAATTCATCGGTAACCTTCTCTGACCTGCCGCAGCAGTTCTTCTTCGGCGTCGATCACATACTGCGGTTTGTCGTAACGGCTCGTCCATTTGTTGATGTAAGTCCGCGCGAGCGCTTCGCTTATCTTCACGAAATGACAAATCTTTTTCGGCGGCGTCATCGTAAAATCCTCCTCGTTGATGTGGACGCCTTTCGCCGGGTCGTAATCGAGCCGCCACCTTTTTTTGCCGTCGGCGCTTTTCCAGCCGATCACTTTTCCGATGTTGCCGATGTTGCCGCCGCGCGTGCCCCAAAAAGGCTCGGGCAACTGAGCTTTGTCGCCGCCGACGAGGCTCATATAAGTGTGCGTGACGGCCTCTTCAAACGAAAAATGTTCGGCGCCGCAGGGTTTTTCGAGTTCTTTTGCCATTTTCACCTCACCGTAAAATCAAGAATATTGAATGACCTCGAAAAAAGCGCTTTTTTGCCCTATAAAATCTTTGCTCTTTGCTTTGCGTCTCTGCGCCTTTGCGGAAAATTATTCACCGGCAAAGGCGCAAAGATTACTTTAACTTCACTATTCTATTCTCTAATTTCGGCGCGATCGTCTGGTTCGGCGCGTCTTTGACGGCCTTTTCAAAAACGTCCGAATCCTTTTGCGCGTCGGTCGCGTTGATTAAGACCTTCGCGTTTTTGAACATCGCGTAGCCGTCGCCCGCGCGCGAAACGAGAAAGTCCGACGTCGCGAGCGTGTAGGTTTTGTTTTCGTCGAGCGGTTTTCCGCCGATGAAAATTTCCGACGTGCGGCTGCCCGCCGGCCTGGTCGCGTCGAACTTAAACGTCATGCCCGAAATCTGCGGAAAGCGTCCCGGCTCGGCGTCTTCATTCGCGCCGCTGCGCGCGACGCCGTGCTCCAAAGCTTCGCGCAGGGTTTTGCCGGAAATTTCGATCTTCACGATCGGGTTGTTGAACGGCAAAATCGAAAGCACGTCGCGTTTCGTCAAAACGCCCGGATTGTAAGTTAAATCGGCGCGGATCGAACCGCCGTTGACGAGCGCGACGTCGCTGCGCGCGGCGTTGCGGTAAGCGTCGGCGATGAAATTCCCGATGTTCGTTTCTTTGGTGCGGCTCGACAAGGAAAGTGCGTCGAGCTCGACCGCGGTTTCGCCGACCTTGACGGCGAGCTGTTCGAGCAGCGTTTTGTATTTTTCGAAAACCGGCGCGAATTCCGGCGCTTCCGCGATTTTATCGGTCACCGGAACGATCTCCCAATCAAGGCTTTCGAGCCGTTTCGTCGCGGCGTCGAAATTCAGATTGAATTTTCCGAGCTCGCGCGCGTCCGCCGTCATCTTGAAAATCGGCGTGCCCTTCGACGAGGACTGCAAAAGCGTGTGTTCGTGCCCGCCGAGGATCAAATCGAAATCCGCGCACTGCGCGAGCTTTTTGTCCTGCTCCATAAACAGATGCGTCAAGCCGACGACCGCCGAAACCTTTTCCTTTTCGCGCAGCTGCGCGACGAGCGACTTCGCGGTCTGGCAAAAATCCGTGACGTTCAGACTGTCTTCCATCGAGGAAGTCTGTTTCGTTTCGGGCAACAGCAATCCGACGATGCCGATCTTCACGCCGCCGAAATCGCGCACGACGTACGGCGGCAGATCGGCGAAGATTTTGTTCGTTTTCGAATCGACGACGTTCGCGCCGAGCCACTGAAAGCGCGACTCTTTCATGCGCGCCAGTAATTCGGCGGTTTTGAGGTCGAATTCGTGATTGCCGAGCACGGCGTAATCGAGCCCGACCGCGTTCCACGCGTCGATCATCTGCGCGCCCCGGTAGGTGCGCGTTTCGACCGACGGCGAAACCGTGTCGCCGCCGAGCGTGAAAATCGTGTTCGGATTGTCTTTTAAGGCTTCTTTTCTGAGCGTCAAAAGCCGCGCGAGTCCGCCGCGCTTTCCGCCGTCGACCGGCATGAACTGGTAAACGTCGTTGACGTGCAGAATCGTCACGCGCACGGTTTGCGAAAATGCCGGGAGCGCGAAAACAATGAGCGTAAATAACAAATTTAAGCAAAACTTAGGCACTTGAGTTCTCCTGAAAGGGTTAGAAATTTCAAAATGAATTATACTTGGTTTTGAAAATTTTGAGCATCGAACAAACGAACAATGAATCGAAAATTTTTTATTTCGCTGATTGTATTTATGCTGTGCGCGGCGGCGCGCGCGGAAACGCCGCCGGCGCCCGCGCGCGAGTTTCGCGCCGTCTGGATCGCGACGGTCGACAACATCGATTTTCCGAGCAAAAAGAATCTTTCGATCGACGAGCAGAAAGCCGAAATCGTCCGCGATCTGGATTTGGCGCGCGAGCTGAAAATGAACGCCGTGATTTTTCAGGTGCGTCCGATGTGCGACGCGATTTACGCTTCGCGAATCGAGCCGTGGTCGGAGTTTTTGACCGGCGAAATGGGCAGAGCGCAAAGCTTCGACCCGTTAAGTTTCATCATCGACGAAGGGCACAAACGCGGCATTCTCGTGCACGCCTGGTTCAACCCGTACCGCGCGTTTCACCCGGCGGCGAAAACCGTCTCGCCGAATCATATTTCGAAACGCCGCCCCGATCTCGTCCGGCGGTACGGAAAATACCTGTGGCTCGACCCGACCGACGCGGAAGTGCAGAAATATTCTTTGAGCGTGATTCTGGACGTCGTTAAAAGATACGACGTCGACGGCGTGCATTTCGACGATTATTTTTACCCGTACGCGGAAAAAGACGCCGACGGCAACAAAATCGAGTTCCCGGATGATAAAAACTGGCAGAAATATCTCGACGGACTCGGCAACCTGGCCGATCCGATAGCCCGCGACGATTGGCGGCGCAATCACGTCAATCGGTTCATCGCCGCGGTCGGACGCGAAACCAAACGTCTCAAGCCCGAAGTGATGTACGGCATCTCGCCGTTCGGCGTGGCGGAGGAAAATTATAAAAACCTTTACGCCGATGCGGAAAAATGGCTGCGCGAAGGCTGGGTCGATTATTTCGTGCCGCAGATTTACTGGAAATCGGATCGCCCGAACCGCGAATTCGCGCCGCTTCTCAAGCACTGGGAAAACGTCAACGAAAAAAATCGCCACGTCTGGGCGGGCATCGGGACTTACAAAATCCCGAGCAAGACCGAGAATTTCAGCGCCGCCGAAATCGTTCATCAAATCTCGCTGACGCGCGAAATTCAACGGACGGCGGGCAATATCCAATTCAGCTTCAAATCCGTCCGCAGCGATTTCGATAAAATTCAAAACGCTCTGCGCGAAAAGCCTTACCGGAGCGAAGCGATTATACCGTTGTCGCCCTGGATCAAATCGGCAAAACCGCTCGCGCCGCGCGTTAAAATCACGCGGGATGCGGAAACCGTGCGCGCCGCGTGGAGGGAAAACGGAAAAAGAAAGGCGTTCTGGTTCGTCGTGTACGCGAAAGACGCGAACGGCTGGAGTTATTCGATTCTGCCCGCCGCGCAGAAATCGATCGCGCTTTCGGCGGGTAGAAAAATCGAGAAGGTTATCGTGACGAGCGTCGACAGATTGGGAAACGAATCGAAAAGGTGAGTAACGAACAGTGAAAAACCAAAAATCGTTCGCTTTTCACTATTCGTTACTCACTTTCAAATGCGTGCGCGCTTCCCAGAGTTCGGGAATGAATTTTTTCGAGAGCGTCGTTCTTAAATATCCGGCGCCTTCCGAGCCGCCCGTGCCGCGTTTCATGCCGAGCATCCGCTCGACCATCAAAACGTGATGATAGCGCCAGAGCGCGATGTTTTCGTCGTGCTCGATCAATAAATCCTGCATGACGAAAAGATCGGGGTATTTTTCCGGATGCGTCAAAATCTCGACGATCGCGGCGACGCGGCTTTCCTCGCTCGAAACATCGAAACCGCCGCGCGCCAGAAAATTCCAAAATTCGTCCGCGAGGCTCGGCCGGTTAAACCTTTCGGTCAGACGTTCGAAAGCGAATTCGTCGGTGCGAAAAGTTTTCAGGATATTCTCGTCCTTCGCGCCGGAAACGAATTCCAGTTCGCGAAACTGCATCGACTGAAAACCGCTCGCCGGATTTAATTTGTCGCGAAACTCCAAAAAACCGATCTGCGCCATTGATTCCAGGATATGAATTTGCGAAACTATCACTTTTTCGATCGCAGTTACCGCACGCAGACTGTGATTGACGCGAAAAGCTCTTCCCTCGCGCAGCCAGCCGCACGTGGCATCGATTTCGTGCAGAATCTGTTTGAACCAGAGCTCATAAGTCTGGTGAATAATGATAAAGAGCAGCTCGTCGTGGCTGACAGGATCGGATAAGGTTTCCTGCAGTTCGATCAATTCGGGAACTTTCAGATATTTGTTATATGAAAGCGGAGCGTTTTTTCCGTATTCGGTCATAAATCGGCGGTCGGCGGTCGGCGGTCAGAAAATTGTCATCAAGCTGACCACTGACCACCGATCACTGACTACTGTTTATCTTCCATGATGAATGGATTTAAGTCAATTTGGCGGTATTTTTTGAAAATTCGGGAATTTGTTGACGATTTGTCGGGATTTTTCTTGACATCGGGCTGGACTTCGGATAAATTTTTCGTCGTTCTAGCAAAACAAAAACACTAAAATCAAAAACCCATAAGTCTTGCAGTTTAAGATTTTCTATCGTTTGGAAATGGTTAGTTCAACATTTCGCTTAGTCTTCGTTCGATGAGCCTGCAAAAGTCTCATCCGGCGCGGATTTTTGTTTTTTCGCCTGTGTTTTCCCAGAACGCTTTCGGCTTAAAAATTTGAAAGAAACGAGCCCGTCAAACGGCTCAAAATTAAATTCACTGAAGTTTGTAGGAGGAATTAGAAACATTATGTCTAAAACAACAACCGGTAAGGTTAAATGGTTTAATAACGCAAAAGGTTACGGTTTTATCGAACAACCCGGCGAACAGGATATTTTCGTGCATTACAGCGCGATCTCCGGCGACGGCTATAAAACCTTAATCCAGGGTCAGGAAGTCGAGTTCGAAGTCATCAACGGACCGAAAGGACCCCAGGCGGAAAACGTCATGAAGGTCGTCTGAAGCGTCTATCGAATCATTTAATCGTTTCCGGTTTTTGCTCACACCCCCAGTGAAGCCGGAGGGCGTTAAAAATAAAAAGCGCCTCATCAAGAAATTGATGAGGCGCTTTTTATTTTTAACGTTTTGCGGTTATGCCGGCCTGGCGGGCCGCCGAGGCTAGATCAAATCCTCGCCTTTTTTCTTGAGATTACGGCGCCAGAGTTCGCGGTAGGAATTGAAACGCGAGATCAGCGCGTTGAAATGATAACGCTGCGCGTAAGTTAAATTCCGGTCGTCGGCGATGCGTTTGAGATTCGATTCGAGCCGCGCCCGCGCTTCGAGCGGCGGACGTTTCGCCGCGCCGTTAAAATAAATGTCGAAATCGATTTTCAGGCGGCGCATGTCGTCTTCGAGCTTCATGATCAGACGGTCGGTTTCGACTGCTTCTTCCTTTTTCGATTCGGCCTGGCGGTGCAATTTATTTCCGAGATTTGCCATTGGTGATTTTCCTCCGGAGGCTGATGGATGCGGGAATTGCCTCTTCTTATAAGGAAATTGCCAAAGCCGAAAATATTCCGTCGTTTTTCGCGTTTTCGGTTAAAATGTTTTTATGAACCACGGAGAAACGTCCGTCGCCCCGAAAAATCTGCGTTTTTTGCCCTCCACGGACGTGCTCTTGCGCTCCGGAACGGCGGTCGAACTGCTGCCCGCCGCCGGCGCGAAACATTTGACTCGACTGGCGCGGTCGGTGATCGACGCGCTGCGCGCCGAGATGCAGGAGAACGCGCCGAACGGAACCGAATATTCGCGCGAAAATCTGCTGGCGGAAGCCGAAAGGCGGCTCGCCGATGCTTGGCGCGGCGAACAGGCGGCGCGGCTGCAAAGAGTCATCAACGCGACCGGCGTGATCATTCACACGAATCTCGGGCGGGCGCCGCTTTCGGAAAAGGCGCGCCGCGCTGTGTCCGAGCAGGCTTCGGGTTACTGCAATCTGGAATACGATCTCGAAACCGGAAAACGCGGGCGCCGCGGCGCGCGCGCCGAACGGCTTTTGGCGGAGTTGACCGGCGCCGAAAGCGCGCTCGTCGTCAACAACTGCGCGGCGGCGGCGTTTCTCGTTTTGACGGTGCTCGCCGCGGGCGGAGAAGTCGTCATTTCGCGCGGCGAACTGGTCGAGATCGGCGGCGATTTCCGCGTGCCGGACGTTCTAGCGCAATCGGGCGCGATTTTGAGAGAAGTCGGCGCGACGAACCGCACGCGCGTTTCCGATTATGAAAAAGCCGTCAACGACGACACGCGGATGCTTTTAAAGGTCCATCCGTCGAATTACCGCATCATCGGTTTTACCGCCGCGCCGACCGTCGCCGAGCTCGCCGAGCTCGCGCATCGAAAAGGAATTTTGCTCTACGAAGACGCGGGTTCGGGCGCGCTTTTCGATCTCGGCGAATACGGTCTGCGGGACGAACCGGTGATCGGGCGGTCGATCGCCGCCGGCGCCGACCTCGTCAGCTTCAGCGGCGATAAACTGCTCGGCGCCGCGCAGTCGGGCTTGATCGTCGGGCGGCGCGACGCGGTCGAACGGCTTCGCGGGCATCCGCTGTATCGCGCGCTGCGCGTCGACAAACTGATTTACGCCGCGCTCGAAGCGACGCTCGAAAGCTTTCGCCGGGAAACTACAATCGACGAGATTCCGGTGCTGAAAATGCTTTCCGCGACCGAACGCGAACTGACCGACCGAACGGCGGCTTTCGCCGAACGCCTGCGCCGAATCTTAGACGAAAATAGCGATTTGAAATTCGAAGTCACGGCCGGCAAATCGGTCGTCGGCGGCGGCTCGGCGCCCGACGCGCAGCCGCCGACCGCGCTTTTGTCCTTAAAACACGCGCGCCTTTCGGTCGGCGAATTGGAAGAAAAACTGCGCAGTTCCGAGCCGCGCGTCATCACGCGCATTTTGGAAGAGAGGGTGTCGATCGATTTGCGGACGGTTTCCGAACGGGAAGAAGCGGAATTACTCGAAATTTTAGCGAAAATTTAATCGGAGGATAAATTATGTCGAAATACACCATGCAGAGTTTTTTGCAGCAGACGGCGCAGCAGGAGAGCAAACGCGAGTTTTTCGAGCTCGAAAATCCGTACCTTTTGGAAGTCAATCTGAACGGCAGAGTCTGGGCGAAGCTCGGCTCGATGATCGGCTATCTGGGAAACGTCAAATTCGAGCGCGAGGGCGTGATGGAAGGCGGCTTGAGCAAATTCCTGAAAAAAGCCGTTACGGGCGAGACGACGACGATGATGAAAGCCGAAGGACAGGGACGCGTTTATTTCGCCGACAGCGGGAAAAAAGTGCGCGTCATTTACCTGCAGAACGAAATGTTTTACGTCAACGGCAACAACATACTGGCGTTCGAGGACGCGATCCAGTGGGATATCAAAATGATGCGGCGCGTCGCCGGCATGGCGGCGGGCGGGCTTTTCAACATGCAGCTCGGCGGCACCGGCATGGTCGCCATCACGACGCATTTCGACCCGATCACCCTAGCCGTCACGCCGCAGTATCCGGTCTACACCGACCCGAACGCGACCGTCGCCTGGTCGGGCAATCTGCAGCCGACGATCAAGACCGACATTTCGCTGAAAACTCTTTTCGGGCGCGGCAGCGGCGAATCGTTCCAGCTCGCTTTTCAGGGCGAGGGCTGGATCGTGCTGCAGCCCTACGAAGAAGTTTATTACGCGCAAGCGAGCTAAAAATCTGTTCGGAAACTGTCTAACCCGAGCCGCGGGTTATGAGACGAAAAAAATCTTTGCCCGCGAATAAACGCGAACGGCCGCGAATTTTATTGAATTATTTGATATTCGCGTTAATCGGCGCGGATTGGCGGGCAAATCAAGACGCGCTCTTACAGTCATCAGCCTGAGTTACCTAAAAGAGCATCGAATTAAAATCCGGCTAACCGTTTTTTTGCGAAAAATCGCGCATAAACTCGATCAGTCGTTCGACGCCTTCTTTCGGGAAAGCGTTGTAAATCGAAGCGCGGATGCCGCCGACCGAGCGATGCCCCTTTAAGCCGTCGAAACCGTTCGCGGCGGCTTCTTCGCAGAAACGGTTTTCGAGTTCATCGGACGGCAGCCGGAAAGTGACGTTCATCAGCGAGCGCGCTGCCTTTTCGGCGTGACCGCGATAGAAACCGTCGCTTCGGTCGATCGCGTCGTAGAGGATTTTCGCCTTTTCCTCGTTGACGCGCGCGATTCCCGCGACGCCGCCTTTCGCCCTGAGCCAGTCGCACACCAGACCGACGAGATAAATCCCCCACGTGTTCGGCGTGTTGAGCATCGAATCGTTCGCGGCGATCTGGCGGTAATCGAGCATCGAAAATTGGTTTTCGGGAACTTTTTCGAGCAGATCGTCGCGGATAATCACCAGCGTGACGCCCGAAGGACCGATGTTTTTCTGCGCGCCGGCGTAAAGAAGCGCGTATTTTTCGATGTCGAGCGGTTTCGACAGAATGTTCGACGAAGCGTCGCAGACGACCGGTACGCCCTTGCCGTCGAGATCGTATTTAAACTCGACGCCGTCGATCGTTTCGTTCGAGCAGTAGTGAACGTAATCGGCGTTCTGACCGAAGTTTAATTCCTCCGGCGCCGGAACGGTGCGGAAACCGGTTTCTTTCGACGAATAAATGACGTTCACCGCGCCGCATTTGCGCGCTTCTTTGACGGCTTTTTGGCCCCACGCTCCCGTCACGACGTAATCGGCAGAAGTTTTGAGAAAATTCAGCGGGATCATCGAAAACTGCAAACTCGCGCCGCCCTGCAGAAATAAAATCCGGTAATTTTCCGGAACGCTCAAAAGCTCGCGGATGCCGCTTTCCGCCCGTTCGAGAAACGGCTCGAAATGTTTCGAGCGATGGCTCACTTCCATGACGCTCATGCCGATTCCGCTGACCGAAAGCAGTTCGCGCTGCGCTTTTTCCAAAACTTCCGCCGGCAAAATCGCCGGACCCGCACTAAAGTTATAAACCATACCGATTTTGGATTTTAGATTTTGGATTTTGGATTGGCAAATTACGAAACATTATTCTATCTTTCAGCGGATCGATTCGTTGATCCGAATCTTCGTCTTCGTTTGTAAAAAATTTGTAATCGGCGAAATTTTTGTTGCTTTCCGGCGAGAATCTGTTATACCTTAACTAAAAATGAATGAATCTTCATTCAGAGATTTCGGACGGCTGACTTTAAATCCAAAATCCAAAATCTAGAATCCAAAATCGATATGTCTCGTTCGATACGCACCAATGGAGAAGCGCGCGTCTTTGTCGCCGATAAACGCGAAGCGATTTTGCGCGCGGCGATCAAGGTGTTCGCCGGCAAAGGGTATTTCAACTCGAAGGTCGCCGACATCGCCAAAGAAGCCGGCATCGCCGACGGCACGGTTTATTTGTATTTCAAAAGCAAGGACGAAATCCTGCACTCGTTTTTCGACCGCGCGATGGAGGATTTCATCGCCGAAGGCAAAAAGCAGCTCGCCGAAATCGAAGGCGCTGAAGCGAAACTGCGGCGCATCGCGCAGCTTCATCTCGAACGGCTCGGCGCCGACCGCGAGCTGGCGATCGTCTTTCAGGTCGAACTGCGCGGCTCGACCAAGTTCATGCAGGAGTTTTCCGCCGCCGGTTTCGCCGAGTATCTCGACATCATCCGCGAAACCATCACGGAGGGGCAAAAAGAGGGCGTTTTCCGTAACGATCTTAAGCCGATCGTCTGCGCGAAAATCCTCTACGGCGCATTGGACGAAATGGTCACGAACTGGATTTTGTCGCAGAAATCCTACCCGCTCACGCCGATGGCGGACGAAGTTCTCAAAGTTTTTTTCGGAGGCGTTCTGCAGAAATGAGCCAGGAGCCCACAGTCAATAAGATTGAGAATCGTGAGACGGAAAATCCGCAATCCGAAATCCGAAATCCGCGACCGTTTAAGCGCCTTCCGCTCCTCCCGGACGAGCCGCAGACTCTGGCCGAACTCTTCCGGCAGTCTTTCCAAAAGCATGACCGCGCCGACGCGCTGAATTATAAAAGAAACGGCGAATGGCGCCGCATTTCGTCCGGCGAAATGCGCGTTCGGGCGGAAAACGTCGCGCTCGGGCTTTATTCGCTCGGTTTGCGCAAAGGCGACCGCGCGGCGATTCTCGCGGCGAATTCGCCGGATTGGACGCTCGCGGACGCGGGCTGCCAGTTCGCCGGCATCATCGACGTTCCGGTTTACACGACGCTTGCGGAAAATTCTGTCTGTTACATCGTCAACGACTCGGGCGCGAAAATTTTCTTTTTGGAAAATCAAGCGACGTTCGAGCGGCTCGAGAAAATATTTCCCGAATGCCGCACGATTCAAAAGCTGGTTTTTTTCGACGCGGAAGGCGTCACGGCGGGAAACGCCCTCTCTTTGGCGCAGCTCGAAAAACTCGGCGCGGAGCTGAAAAAAGAACAGCCCGCCCTGGTTGAAAAGCTCGCCGGCGAAATCGGCCCGCACGACGTCGCGACGCTGATTTACACGTCCGGCACGACCGGCGAGCCGAAGGGCGTCATGCTCTCGCACCAGAACATCATTTCGAACGTCATCGACGCCGGCGAGAAATACAGCTTTTCGGAGAAGGACGTGCCGCTTTCCGTTTTGCCGCTTTCGCACGTTTTCGAGCGTTCGGCGATGTATCTTTACATTTTCAACGGCATGGGCGTTTTTTACGCCGAATCGATCGAAAAGGTCGCCGACAACCTGCGCGAGGTGCGCCCGACGATTTTTATCGGCGTCCCCCGCATTTTCGAAAAGGTTTACGCGAAAGCCAAACTGAAAGCCGCCGAGGGCAGCACGTTCAAAGAAAAAATCTTCGACTGGGCGATTGAAACCGCCAAGGAATTCGCGCTCCGGAACGAACGCAAGGAATCGATTTCTTATTTTCTGGGAATCAAACACGCGATCGCCGACCGCTTCGTCTATTCGAAACTGCGCGGATTTTTCGGCGGTCGCCTGCGTTCCTGCGTGACGGGCGGCGCGGCGCTCGCGAACGACATCTGGCTGATTTTTACCGGCGCGGGCATTTCGATCATGCAGGGCTACGGTCTGACGGAAACTTCGCCGGTCATTTCGTCGAACAACCCGATCGACGCGCGGCTCGGCACGGTCGGCAAACCGATCCGCAACACCGAAGTCCGGATCGCCGCGGACGGCGAAATCGAAGTCGCCGGCGCGGGCGTGATGCTCGGCTATTACAACAAGCCCGAAGCGACGCGCAACGCTTTCACCGACGACGGATGGTTTAAGACCGGAGACATCGGCGAACTCGACCGCGACGGATTTCTGAAAATCACCGACCGCAAAAAGGAACTTTTCAAAACTTCGGGCGGCAAGTACATCGCGCCGTCGCCGATCGAGCAGCGCATTAAAAGCTCGCGTTTCGTCAGCCAGGTCGTGCTCGTCGGCAACGACCGCAAGTTTCCGGCGGCGCTGATCGTGCCGAATTTCGAACAGCTCGAAAGTTTCGCGCGCCACCAGGGCTTGAGTTTGAAAACGCCGCGGGAGTTTTGCGAAAGCGCGCGGATCGTCGAGCTTATCGAAAAGGAAGTCGAGTCTTTGACCGACGATCTGGCGAAGTTCGAAAAGGTCAAAAAAATCGCGCTGCTCGAGCGTGAAATGACGGTCGAAGGCGGCGAATTGACGCCGACGCTCAAGGTCAAACGGCGCGTCGTCGACGAAAAATATAAACCGGTGATCGATAAAATCTACGCCGAATAACAAAAAGCGAGTCGAAATTTCGACTCGCTTTTTTGAACTGTAAGCGGCTTATCTTTAATACAAAACCGACTGCGGCAGCCCCGTGCCCAATCCGGTGAGCGCGGTTTTCGCCGTTCCGGTGACGGTTTCGAAAATAATCTGCGCGATGCTTTTCTTCGATTTATCGACTTCGACGATATCGTAAGGCTCAAGCATCACATCCTTCTGCTCGCCTTTTTTGATCAGGTCGAAATTAACGGAAATTATTTCGCGGTCTTTCGAATTGGCTTTGAGACGATAGATTTTGACGTCCTTCGTTTTCGCTTCCCGCCGCACGCCGCCGATTTTGGCAAGCGCTTCAGTCAGCGACAAACCGCCGTCTTTAAGATAGATTCCCTGCGGCGCATTGACCTCGCCGGTAATGTAGACCGGCGCGGCTTTTTGCACGACGATAATGTCGCCGGGAAGAATCACCGGGTTGGCTTCGTCGCGTCCCTGCTGAACGCTGAACAGACTGTACATTCTCGACGGCACCGCCGATTTATCGTTATTATTGTCCTCCCAGATAACTTCCTCGCCGCCTTCTCCGCAAATCGGCTTCCGGGTGCGGAAAACCTGAATCATGCCGCCAGCCTGCTCGGTCACGCCGCCGGCAAAGGAAAGAAGTTCGAGAAGGCGCGCTTCGCGCGTTAAAACCACCTGCTGCTGCTGGCGGACCTCGCCGTAAATCGTTGCCGGCGGACGGCTGTTGCGCTGTTTGACGTACACCGCCACCTGCGGGGCTTTCAGATATTTGGTTAAAAGCTGCCGCACCTCGTTGGTCAAGTCCCTTTCCGTACGGCACTGCGCGACGATGCCCTGATCGAAAAACGGAATTTGAATTTTCCCGTCGCCGTCGACGGCTGCTTCGTCGATGCTCAAAGATTCTTCGCCAAACACTTTGATGGAAACGGTATCGCCCGGACCGAGCGTGTAATTGCGCAGAGCGCCGCCGCTGACGGCGGTTCCCTGCGCGAACGAAATTTGGCTTGCGCAGAAAACGAGCGCCAGAAGCAGCCAGACTTTTAACTTCATAAAATAAAACCTCATTAAGACCAGTTTCTCAAATTGCTAAGAATAGCTTACAAATGCTTTTGATTCAACCTTTTATTTTTCCCGTTGCCTTTTTATTATCGGAGTTTTTTAGTTGACAGTTCAAATTTAGGTGAAGTAACTTCGGTATATAGACTTTTCCGTCATCTTTCATGCGAACAGAGCAGCCGGCAAAAAATAATTCCGAAGAACGATTCTGGTTTCTGCGCCGTCCCGTTCAGTTCATATCGGACATCGTGATTTTGTCCGCCGCTTTTCTCGTCGCCTATCTGCCGTCGCTCAACACGCAGCTCGGCGATTTTTATTTTCAGACCGCGGTCGCGCAGCTCCCGTTCGTCGTCTTCATCCAGTTTTCGTCGCTTTTTCTGGTCGGCGCCTACTCGATCATCTGGCGCTACGTGAGTCTCGAAGACATCAAAGCGTTTTTGAAAGCCGCCGCGACTTCGGGCGTTATTTTGATCGCCGTGCGCTTGCTATTGGGGCTGACGGATTTCAATCTCTGGCAAGTGCCGATCTCCGTGATTTTAATCGACACGCTGCTCGCCTTCGGCGGGCTTTTGGGCTTGCGCGTACTGCGTCGCTTCGCTTATGAACTCGGCGAGAAAGGCACTTACACGGGCGGCAAACGACGCGCGAAACGCAAGGCGACGCTTTTCGTCGGCGCCGGACGCATCGGCTCGATCGCCGTGCGCGACGTGCTCGGGCGCGCCGACACGGAATTCGAAGTGCGCGGCTTCGTCGACGACGACCGTTATAAAAAAGGCGGCAGCGTCAACGGCGTCAAGGTTTTAGGAGCGACCGAAGATTTGGCGCGGCTCGTCGACGAGCTCAATATCGAGCAGGTCGTCATCGCCATCGATCAGGCGCAGGGCAAGGAGATCCGCCGTATCTTAGACATCTGCCGCGAAATTCCGGTCAAAGCGCGGATCGTGCCGAGCCTTCACGAAATCGTTCACGGGCGCGTTCAGATTTCCCGCATCCGCGACGTCGAAATCGAAGATCTTCTGGGGCGCGAGCCGGTCGAGCTCGACGGCGAAAACCTGCATGAGTTTTTGACCGGAAAAACCGTGATGGTCACCGGCGCGGGCGGCTCGATCGGCTCGGAGCTCGTGCGTCAGGTCGCGGCGTTTAACCCGAAATTGATACTTCTGGTCGAACGCGCCGAGTACATGCTGTTTCAAATCGAGCGCGAAATGGCGAAGGATTTTCCGGAAACTCGGTACGTGCCGCTTTTGGCCGACATCGCGGACGCGCCGCGGATGCGCGAAATTTTCGCCGAACACGCGCCGCAGGTCGTCTTTCACGCCGCCGCGCACAAACACGTGCCGCTGATGGAGATCAACCCGGCGGAAGCGGTCAAAAATAACATCTTCGCGACGAAGCTCGTCGGCGAACTGGCGGGCGAATGCGGCGTTAAGGATTTCGTTCTGATTTCGACCGACAAAGCCGTCAATCCGACGAGCGTGATGGGCGCTTCGAAACGCATCGCGGAAATCGTGCTGCAAAGCCTCAATCAAAAATACGAAACGCGTTTTATGGCGGTGCGGTTCGGCAACGTGCTCGGTTCCGCCGGATCGGTCGTCCCGATTTTCCGCGAGCAAATCCGGAAAGGCCTGCCCGTGACCGTCACGCACAAGGACATGACGCGTTATTTTATGACGATTCCCGAAGCGTCGCAGCTCGTCCTGCAGGCGGGCGCGCTCGGCAAAGGCGGCGAGATTTTTATCCTCGACATGGGCGAGCCGGTCAGAATCCTGGATCTCGCGGAAGACATGATCCGGCTTTCCGGACTCGAACCTTACGAGGATATCGACATCGTCTTCAGCGGCGTCCGCGAAGGCGAGAAGTTGTTTGAAGAGCTCGAAATAACCGGCGAAAATCTCCTAAAGACCGAACATCCGAAAATTTTTATCGGCAAAATCGCGACCTACGCCGGCGACGACGTCAGCAATATTTTATCGAATTTCGAACAAGCCGTGAGGTCGTCGGACGAAGCGAAAATTCGCGCGCTGTTCAACCATTTTCTGCCCGAGGCGACGATCACCGAAAAGGAGAAGGCGGAAAAGACCGAAACCGGCGAGCCGGAAATGAAATTTTACGCGCCGCCCACCAATCTCGGTCTCGCCGAAAAATAGCCGGACGGTGCCCGACCGTCAATTTTCAATTCTTAAGCGTAAACCCGCCAATCTTCTGTTTGAGCAGCCGCGACGCGCTCGAATTTTTCTTTCTGGCGTTTGACTTCATCCGCCAGCGGTTCGTAAATATCGCGGATTCCGAAATCGTCGGCGTAGCACCATAAACCGTTATGGCAGTGACGATCGTCGTCCCAACCCGGATGGTTGAGAATCGGATAAAGGCAAACGCCTTCGAGCGGCACGCCTTTATTGAGGGCGATTTCCGTCTGCTCGCTGACGTATCTGAACCAGCCGGCGCGTTCGTCGTCCTCGATGCCGGTTTCGGCGACCAAAATCGGACGCCCGTAGCGTTGGTAATACTCGTTCAATATTTCGTTGAACGGACGGTAAAGCTCGTGTCCGCGGTGAATTTTGCGGCGGTTCGGGTAAAACCACTGATTGTGAAAGTAATAATTCAGCCCGATAATGTCGAGATATTCGGGCTTTCCGCCGAGTTCGGGTCTGAGCCACCCGCAGAGCATGTCGAACGCCTGAAACTGCGCGCGGCGGTAGTTTTCGGCGCGGCGGCGCGAAAGCGCGTCCTTTTTGCGGGTCGTTACGTGAATCGCCGGATCGGTCTGCACGAACCGCGCATCCGGCGCGACGGCGCGAATCGCGTCGACCGATTTGATCGTCGCGCGGACGAGCTGTTTTTTCAGTTCGTTGCCGCGTTTGCGGGCGAACGGATAAAAATGCCCGGCGTCGCCCGCGATCCATGAAAAGAAAGAAATTTCATTGACCGGGCAAATGAAAAGCGGGCCGCTCGTTTCGCTTCGCAGAAATTCCGCCGTCGCGGCAGAAAAACGTGCGAAGCGTTCGATGAATTCGGCGCTGAAAATATCCAAATCGTCCGGGTAGCCGTAATGGAAAAAGTCCCAGATAATCTGGATTCCCGTGTTTTTCATGGCGCGAATCTGATTTTCGAGACTCGAAAAATCGTAAACGAACGGTTCGCGCTCGATTAAATGCCAGCGAACGCCGTCGCGGGCGGTTTTCATTCCGATTTTCACAAGTCTTTCGTAATCGTCTTCGGCAAACTCTTCGTGCCGCGTCGAGTCGATCAGATCGAGCCGGTGCCCGCCGTGCCGACGGTGCGTCGAACATTCAAATCCACCCATCAAAAAACTTTTGAATAGTTTCTCTCGCATAATCATCACTTGTTGAACTTTTCTATGGGTTTGATTTCTGTATGAAAACCATCTTGCAGAGTACGGTTTTCATACAAACATTTATAAGTTTTCCTCCAGCGACGTTTGTGAAATATCTCGCAAACACCGCTATTATATAAAATCAGGTTATCTTTCAGGCAAGTGGTATGCCGATTGCTTATTCAAGCCAGTGAAAATTAATATAAGGAGTTTTTAGTCACCTGCATGGATAACAGTGTCCCTTATTCTGTCATTTGTTTGTCGCACCTGCGTTGGGATTTCGTTTATCAGCGCCCGCAGCATTTGTTGAGCCGGTTCGCTAGACAGACCAACGTTTATTTTTTCGAAGAGCCGATTTACGGCGACGACGCGACGCGGCTCGACGTCAGCCGGCGCGAAGACAATTTGTTCGTGCTCGTTCCGCGAATCTCGCACGCCGACCGCGAAAGCCGCAATGTCGCCGAAATTCAGCGCGAGCTGCTCGACGGATTTATACAATCGGAAAACATCAAAGATTTCGTGCTCTGGTTCTACACGCCGATGGCCTTGGATTTTGCCGACCACCTCGAACCTCAGGCGACCGTTTTCGACTGCATGGACGAGCTTTCGGCGTTCAAATTCGCGCCGCCGGAACTGATCGAAAACGAAAGGAGGCTGCTCGAAAAAGCCGACGTCGTTTTTACCGGCGGGCAGAGCCTTTACGAAGCGAAAAAAGACCGTCACGCCAACGCGCACGCGTTTCCGTCGAGCATCGACACGAAGCATTTCAATCAGGCTCGGCAGATCGCTGAAGAACCGGCGGACGAAAAATCGATCCCGCACCCGCGCTTCGGCTTCTGCGGCGTGATCGACGAGCGCATGGACATCGAACTGCTCGGACAGATGGCGGAACTTCGTCCCGACTGGCATTTCGTGATGATCGGTCCGGTCGTCAAAATCGCCGACGAAGATTTGCCGCGCCGCCCGAACATACATTATCTCGGCGGCAAGGATTATAAGGATTTGCCGGCGTATCTGGCGGGTTGGGACGTCGCGCTGATGCCGTTCGCGATGAACGAATCGACGAAATACATCAGCCCGACGAAAACGCCGGAATATTTGGCGGCGGGTCTGCCGGTCGTCTCGACGCCGATTCGCGACGTCGTGCGCCCGTACGGCGAACGAAATTTGGTGCAGATCGCTTCGACCGCCGAAGAATTCGTCGCGGCTTGCGAGAGGGCGCTCGGCGAAAATATGTCTGATAGATTACAGAAAGCGGACGAGTTTTTATCGCATAATAGTTGGGACAAAACTTTCGCTGAAATGTCGCGTTTGATCGCGCGAGCGATTGAGGAAAAACCGAAAGCGGCGACGCAGGCTGTTTAGGTTCTTGAAGTTTTAATAACTGGTGAGGAGTTAAAGGCTGCGCCTTGAGGCGTGAAATTAAACAAAAAATTCACGGCTGAAGCCGCAGCCTTCGACAGTTTATAGGGAATATTTTAGTTTTATAACGAACTAGGGGGATAAAGAGAGATGTTTGATTATTTGATAGTAGGAGCGGGTTTCGCCGGCAGTGTACTGGCGGAAAGGTTGGCAAATGGTTCGGGAAAAAAAGTTCTCATCTGCGACCGCCGACCGCACATCGCTGGAAATGCTTATGATTATTACAATGATGCCGGTATTTTAATTCACAAATACGGACCTCATATTTTTCACACGAATTCGAAAGACGTTTTCGATTATTTGACCCGTTTTACCGAGTGGCGCGAATACCAGCACCGCGTGCTCGCCAACGTCGACGGAATGCTTTTGCCGATTCCGATCAACCTCGACACGATCAACAAACTTTACGGGCTCAACCTGACGGCGTTCGAAGTCGAAGACTTTTTCCAGAAAATCGCCGAACCGGTCGAGCAGGTCAAAACGTCGGAGGACGTCGTCGTTTCGAAAGTCGGGCGCGAGCTTTACGAGAAATTTTTCCGCAATTATACACGCAAACAGTGGGGCTTAGACCCGTCGGAGCTCGACGCTTCAGTGACGGCGCGCGTGCCGACGAGAACGAACCGCGACGACCGTTATTTTACCGACACGTATCAGGCGATGCCGAAAAACGGCTTCACGCGCATGTTCGAAAACATGCTCGATCATCCGAACATCAAGATCCTGCTCAACTGCGATTACCGCGAAATCGTCAAACATATTCCGTTTCGCGAGATGATTTACACCGGCCCGGTCGATTCGTTCTTCGATTACCGTTACGGAAAACTGCCGTACCGCTCGCTCGAATTCAAACACGAAACGCACGACGTGAAGCAGTTTCAGGTCGCGCCGGTCGTCAATTATCCGAACGAGCAGGCGTACACGCGCATCACGGAATTTAAGTACCTGACCGGTCAGGAGCACGAAAAAACGAGCATCGTCTATGAATTTCCGCAAGCCGAGGGCGATCCGTATTACCCGATTCCGCGCAAGGAAAACGCGGAAATCTACGCGAAATACAAAGCGCTCGCCGACGCGCGTCCCGACGTGCATTTCGTCGGACGCCTCGCGACGTATAAATATTACAATATGGACCAGATCGTCGCGCAGAGTTTGACCGAATACGGCAAGATCGTCGGCATGAAACGCAAGGAAGCGGCGACGATCATCAAACCTTCGGAAACGAAAATTTCCGTTCCGGCGCACATTATTTCGACGAACGGAAAAACGAACGGCAACGGAAAAGTGCTGCCGACTTTAAGTTAAAATTTCAAAATTCTGAAAAGAGTTTACGTTCAGTGCCGGTATTCAAAGTTTGATTAAAAACTTTGAATACCGGCTTTTTACCGCGAGCAAAACGTTTTCGGATGATTGTAAATCAGGTGCGGGACGAAAATCTTCAAAGAAGGTTGAGAATTTAATCGCGGTTAAAATCAATCGTTTGAATCGGCTTCGGCTCTTCGGGATAAGCGGGCGCGCGGACGAAAATCGTCGTTCCGTTGCCGGTCGCCGATTCGATCTCGACGCTGCCGCCGATCAGCGCCGCACGTTCGCGCATGCCGATCAGGCCCAATCCCTTGCCGAGCGTTTTTTTATTTTCCGGATCGAAACCGACGCCGTCGTCTTCGACAATCAAAATTATCGAACCGCCGCGTTTTTCCAGCATGACCTCGGTTCGCGCCGCGCCGGCGTGCTTGTGCACGTTATTGAGCGCTTCCTGCACGATCCGGTAGAGATTGATTTCCGTTTCGTGCGGCAAACGGCGCGGCATTTTGCCGAGATTGATAAATGCCGCGGAGACGCCCGTATGCCGCGCCCATTCCTCGATGAACTTGCCGAGCGCGGCGGCTAACCCCAAATCGTCGAGTACGAACGGTCGGAGCTCCCACGCGAGAAAATCGACGCCCTGATCGATATTTCCGGCGAGCGATTGCGCGTCTTCGATCTGCAGGCACAGTTCCGCGTGACCGTCGCAAAGAATTTTGATGCGCTCGAGTTTGAGCCGCAGCGCGGTCAGCTGCTGCCCGAGTTCGTCGTGCAGATCGCGGGCGATCCGCTGGCGCTCCGCTTCCTGCGCGCCGACCATTTTCTGCAGTATTTCCTTATCGCGCAGAGTTTTTTCCGCCACTAATTTATCGGTCCGATCGCGCGCTATTTTGACGAAGCCTTTCGCGCCCTCATCGAGCCGCATCAGGACGCCGGAAGCGTAAAAACGACTTCCGTCGCGCCGCGTGTGCCAACGCTCATCTTCGGCGCGCCCGTGCCGACGGGCGGTTTTCAGCTCCTTTGCGGGGATTTTTTTCGCGCGGTCCTCCGGCGTAAATAAAACCTCGAGGTGCTGCCCGACGATCTCGCTTTCCGGGTATCCGAAAACGCGCTGCGCGCCGACGTTCCAGGAAGCGATCAAACCGTCGCGGGTAATTCTGAAAATAGCGAAATCGATCGCGCCCTCGATCAGCAGCCGCGATTGTTCTTCGGATTGGCGAAGCGATTCTTCGGCGCGGGCGCGCTCGATGACCGTCCAGACCCGGTTCGCCAGCTCGCGCGCCAGCATCAATTCGTCCTTTCGCCAATCGCGCGGCTGCGCGTCGTAAAGAACGAGCGTGAAACGCCGTTCGCCGTTTCGAAAAAGCGGTACGCTGATAAAAGAACGGAGGCCGAGCGCGCGGCGACGTTTCTCTTCCGCGCGCTCATCGGTTCGCGTGTCGCGCACGACGAACATTTCGCCGCGGCGCGTATCCGGATAATTGCTCTCGGCGGCAAAATCAGCAATCGCGTATGTTCCGATCAAACTTCTCCCGCCGCCGCGGCTGCGCCAATCATGCAGCACCGTCGCCGTGCCGTCGGCTTCATCGATTTCGACGAAGATACAGCCCGTCAGTTTGAGAAAATTTCCGATTTGCGCTCCGACCGTCCGCATGATTTCGTCGAGCGTCCTCAAACGCGCCAAATCGTTGGAAACGGACGCCAGAAAATCAGCGTATAAAAGCGCGCGTTTCCGCGCCGTGACGTTGCGCGTGATCCCGGTCAAACGCGGCTGACCGTCGGCGGTATCGTTCGTCATCGCGCCGCGACTGTAAAACCAGAATTCTTCGCCGTTCGCCGGATTGATCAAACGAAATTCGGATTCGTAATCCTCGCCGGTTTCGATCGCTTTCTGCACGGCATCCATGAGCGGCTGAATGTCGTCCGGGTGCATGATTTCCAGATTTTTATCGACGTTTTCGTCGAGCCGGAAGCCGATGACCTCTTCCATATTGCTCGACCATTCGAGCCTGCGCGTCGCCGGATTAACTTCCCACGAAAAAATGCGCCCCGCGTCCATCGCGCGACGCAGGCGTTTTTCGAGTTCGCTCTCCGTATGCAGGCGTTTTTGAAGGCGAGATTTTTTCGGCTGACCCTTTTCCTTTGTTGATTTTTGCGAATAATCGTCTTCCTTCATAACTCATCTCGCGCTAAATTAAAACCAGATAATCTGGATGAGCCAATGATTTGCGGTGCTTAGAATTTGTGTTTGGATTATACAACTTTTCATTCCGGTCGCCTATAAATATTTTTAATTTAACGGCGGCGAGTCGTTTCAAAGCGATTCCCAAACTCTGCTTTAACCTTTATTTTCCGTGAAATGGAAGGTTTCAGAAAAACACGGCGGGAAAACCGGAGCGATTTTAAAGGCCGGGCGAAGTCTTTCCGAAGCCGGCAGATGCGCGCGGGCCGCGCGTCGCCGCGATTTCTTGTTTCCGCCACAAATAGCGGCGTTAAAAGTCGATTCGATCAAAAAAAGTCGGGCATCGTAAAAACGAATCGTTTTTACGATGCCCGACGACGCCTTTCAACGTTCATGGCGTTTGATCGCGCGAAATCTTATATTCGCGCCGCGACTGAACCGCGGATCTTTATCGAACAGCCCTCGCCATCTGTAAATTGCCGACCCTTTGTTCGGAATTTTGAATGTAGTTTTTCATCTGCCCGACGATCGGCGTCTCCAGCCAGCGCCGGCCGGTTTTTTCGCGATTCAGGGTGTAAAGCCCGAGTTCGAGATAGAAATTTTCGAGCGGTTCGTGCGAAAAGCGGTACCGCCAGTCGATCATCGTGAAGAGCGGAAACCACGTGTAGCCGATGACCGGAACGCCCGATTCGCGCAAGGTTTTGATCATCGCCACGGACGATTCGAGCCATGTTTCCCGCACTTCGTTGCTGCCGACGGCGCTCGTTTCGGTGATCATGATCGGCGCTTGATAACGGTTGTAATAATCGGTGATGAGCTCGGCGAAGCCGCCGCCGTCCGGTTCGGTTTCCTGAAACGCGAGTCGCCCGCGTTTGTCGATATAAAGCTGTTTCGTCGACCACTGCGGGTAAAAATTCATGCCGATCACGTCGAGGTCGATTTTATTGCGGCGCAGTTCGTCGATCTCGCCGGGCGTCGCGCCGTTGCGCACCAGCCACGGGAACAACAAATGATCGTGCGTCAAGCGTCCCGAAATCAGATCATAGCAGAGATAGCCGCGGTGCGTTTCTTCGCGCGCGAGCGCCGCCAGGTCATGACTGATCGTGCGCGTCAGACCGGTCGCTTCGACGTGCACCATCACCGAATCGGGCTGAATTTCCTTGATCGCGTTGACCGTGCGAACGATGCCGCGCGCGAGCTGCATCATGATTTTGAGGTATCCCTTTTCGCCTTTCAAATACGGCGCCCACAGCCCGCGCATGCCGCACATCAGGGCGTTGATGATCGGCTCGTTGAGCGGCGTGTACCATTTGATGAGACTTTGATAGCGCTTGGAAAATTCGGCGGCGTAGCGCGCGACGAATTTCGGATAATCCTTGTTGGCGAATTCGCGCTTGAGCCAGAACGGCGTGCCGTAATGCATTAAATCGATGACGGGGAGAATCTTTAATTCTTCGACCATAAACGGAATCACCTCGTCCGTCCACGACCAGTCGAATTTACCTTCTTCGGGCTCGACCTTGTACCATGGCACGCCCCAGCGCAGCGCCTTTAAGCCGAGTTCGCGCGCGAGCGATAAATCCTCGCGCCAATGCTCGTAATGACCCATCAGCTCGTACTCGTCGAGCGCGCGATGCCCGGGTTTGACTTGCGGAACAAATGTATCTTCAATTCCGCCTGCCCAAAGAAAATCTTCGGCGGAAGTTTTAATTAAATCTGTGTTTATCAAAGGAAAAATCCCTCTCTGCAAATTTGTTTGATTTTTTTACGGAAATCAGAGGTTGAGAAGCGCTGTCTCTGAAATATTATTTTCTTAGTGTGAAATTTTCAACCCCGGAATTCTTTTTTCCGAATCATCCGAAATTTGGACGAATATATTTCTCCTCAAGATGTCAAAAATCTGGTTTTTTTACAATACTTTACAAAACCGTCAGGCGCGCCGTTTCGATCGCGACGGTCGAATTCCGACAAAACAAAGCGATCTTCACCGACTCGCCTGTTAAGGAAAGCGCGCCCAATTCGAGGTCTTCCAAACGCAAAGAGATCTTTTCGCCTGTTTTGAGGAAACTGAACTGATGATAATTTTCGGGCACAAAACTCACGGGCAACGAAAACTTCTGCAAATCTCCGTCGATCGAAATGTAATGGTTTTCCGCCGCGCCTTCGAACGAAAAGCGGCAAATTTCCTCGTTTTTTTCGCTCAGCAGCAGAAAGCCGAACGACTCTTCGCCGTCAACCAGTCTTATATTGCAAACGAATTCGAAATTTTCCGCCCCCGCGCCCTTCGTTAAAATCGTGTCGCTTTCCTCGCCGCCCGAAATAAAAAGCTCGCCGCTTTCGGCGCGAGAATCGCCGGTTCCGCTTAGCTTTTGCCAGCCGCGCGCGGCGGGTTCGTAATTTTGCCGATCGAACGAATCCTCGAACCCGGCGGTCAAAGCGAAACCGCTGAAGGCGGCGCGAATTTTTTCCGCGGCGAGCGCGATTTGTTGAGCGGCGCTCTCCAGCGTTTTTTCGTACCGGAAATTCGCTTCGTCGAGCTGTATTTTAACGATTCTGCCGTCGATTTCGACGCGCAAAAGATGATACGCGGACGCTTCGAAATCATCCGGCAAATCGAATTCTTCCGCTCGAATCGCGCCGTTTTCCGCGTAATAAACAGCGGCTCGATTTGAACCGGGCAGAACCAAAAACTTGAAATTTTCCGCCCCGCTTTCAAGCAAACCGAAACCGAAACCGGCCGCTTCGCCGTTCGCTTCGGCGCCGCGAAGATAAAATTCGCATAGAAAACTTTCGGTTTTCGAACCGCAAACGAGGCGGCTTTCGTCGAGCGAATCGCAGACGATCTCGTTGTCGGCAGCTTTCCAATCGCCGACCGCCTGCCATTCGGGGCCGACGGTCTCGCCGTCGAAAAAATCCGCGAACGTCGGTTTGTACGGCGCGATTTGCGGCGTGTGGCTGGCGCCGTTGATGAAGATTCGCGCGCCGGCGAAATCCATCCGGTCGATCGCCAAAACCCTGCCGTTTTCCGTCCAGCGGTGATAAACGCAGTAAAGCTCGCGATTGTTGACGCCGCGCACAACCGAGTTGTGACCGGGACCGACGACCGTTTCGGGAATCGTTCTCAGAATCGGCAAAACCTTTTCGCCGTCGGAAAACTGCGCCCACTCCTCGTTTCGCGCGATGTCGTCCGTCACGGCGAAACTCACGCCGTAAGTGATGTTCTGCCAGTTTCCGCCGCTGAACATTTCGTAATAAAGATTTTTGCGCTTCAGAATAAACGGACCTTCGACCGTGTGCCAGCGCACGCCGCCCTTTTCGACGCGGTGCGGATCATAAACCTGCCAATCGAAACGGGCGCGCGTGACGGGGCGCGGGTTTCCTTCGAGCTTGAAAAAATCCGTCATTTTATCGACGACCGTGCCGGTTCCGATGTGGGTATGTTCGAGAAAATCGGTCGCGTAGAAAAAGTATTTCTGCCCGTCCGTGTCGATGAAAACGTGCCCGTCGATCGCGAAATCTTCGGTCGAAAGCTTCGCTCCCGAATCGACGAAACCGCCGTCGGGGCGGTCGGAAACCGCGACGCGCAGCTCCATCAGGGTTTCGTTGCCGACGCTGTAATACAGATAAAATTTGCCGTTCGCGTAGGACACTTCCGGCGCCCAGTAAAAGGGCGCATCGTTGTCGAGTTTCTGCATCGCGCCGCCGATTTCCGTCCAGTTGACCAGATCGCGCGAGCGCAGGACGCCGAAAACGCGTCCGTCGCGCCAGAAATCCGTGCAGTAGGCGTAGTATTCGCCGCGAAATTTGATGACGTACGGGTCGGGAAACGAACGCGGATAAACTGGATTGAGATAGGTTTCGGGCGTGAAAGTTTTTGAATCAGCAGGCATTTTCGAAGTTCTAAAATTGATAAAAAAACAGCCGCTAACTTAGGGCTGTTTTTATTAAACAAGCGTTTCTCAAAAAATTATTAAGCGGCGATCGTCCGGCGCGCTTCGACGCACGGCGGGATCATGCGATTCAGTTCGGCTTCGAGTTGCGCCAGATTGCCTTCGAAACAATCGCTGTCGTCAACGACTTTTCCGCTTTCCGAAAAAGCGAAAATGTGCAGCTCGTTCGGTCCCATGTCGGTTTTCGTCATCCTTTTGATGAACTGAAAATCGTGTCGCAGCGAAGCGACCTCGAGCAAAACCACGTCCGGTCGGTGCGACATCGTGAAATCCGAAATTTCTTCGAGCGCGTCGAAAATATCGGTCGCTTCGCGGGTCAAAAAGCGGCTTTTTTCAAACCAACGCTTGATGAATTTATTGTCCGTCGAGGGATTTCCGTCGATTAAAAGGATGACCGGCTGATGCGTATTCTCGTGGTTCATTTTTCGTAAAGCTCCTTGCAGTATTAATCGTTTATATCTGATTCTTTGAATGCAACAATTGTTCCGCAAATCAGCTGTATAATATTTATTTCTGTAATCTCTATGATGATAAGGATTAAATTATTTTTCAACTGTTTCACGATTTTTGCGTTATTATGATAGTTTCGGAAAACATGCACGTTTTCAATACAAATTAATATCTGAAAGTGAATCATAAAAGGACAGCCGCTTCGAACGGAATTTGAAATGATTGATTTTCAGGCAGTAGATTTTTGTTGATTTTTGGAGAGTTAAACAACGAATAATATGGCAATTTTAGTAACGGGCGGCGCGGGCTACATCGGCAGCGCCGCGGTCGAAGATTTACATAACAGAGGCGAAAAGGTCGTCGTTCTGGATAATCTGGTCTACGGGCACCGGCAGGCGGTCGGCGCGGAAATTCCCTTTTACGAAGGCGAGATCGGCGATCAGGAGCTGGTCGAAAAAATCGTCCGCGAACACGGCGTCGACGCCTGCATGCACTTTTCGGCGTTCGCGTACGTCGGCGAGTCGGTCGAAGAGCCGCGAAAATATTACGAAAATAATTTCATTCAGACCGTCAATCTGCTCGACGTTCTGATCAAAACGGGCGCGAAAAAGTTTATCTTTTCTTCGACCTGCGCGACGTACGGCGAGCCGCAGTACGTGCCGATCGACGAAAAACACCCGCAGTATCCGGTCAATCCTTACGGATGGTCAAAGTTTATGGTCGAGCGCGTGCTTGAGGATTACGATCGCGCTTACGGTCTGAAATTCGTCGCGCTGCGTTATTTCAACGCCTGCGGCGCTTCGGAAAGATGCGGCGAGCATCACGACCCGGAAACGCACCTGATCCCGCTGATTTTGTTCGCCGCGCAGGGAAAGCGCGAAGCGATCTCGATTTTCGGCGAAGATTACTCGACGCCCGACGGCACGGCGATCCGCGATTACATTCACATTTCGGATCTGAGCCAGGCGCATCTGCTCGCGCTCGATCACCTGCGCCGCGGCGGCGGCTCCGAGTTTATAAACTTAGGCAACGGCGGCGGTTACTCGGTCAAGGAAGTCATCGAGGCGGCGCGCCGTGTGACCGGCAAACCGATCGAAGCGCGCGTGGCGCCGCGCCGCGCGGGCGATCCGTCGAGGCTCGTCGCGAACTCCGCGAAGGCGCGAGAGGTTTTGGGCTGGAATCCTCAGTTTCCCGAAATCGAAAAAATCATCGAATCGGCGTGGAAATGGCACGAAGCCAACCCGCAGGGCTACGAAAAATAGGTGTATAATCGTACGGACTACGATGAACAGCTATCCGAAAGTTTTCGTCCTTTTAATTTTTCTGGCGGCGGGTTTTATATTTTCGTGCCGGTCAGACAGCGAATCGCGTAAATCGGTAACTCCGACCGAAGCCGCCGAAACGCGAACTTATGCGACGGTCGGCGTCATTAAAAACATTGACGCCGACGCCGGAAAAATCACCGTCGATCACGAGGAAATCCCGGGTTACATGACGGCGATGGAAATGACCGAAAGGGTCGCGGACGCGAAAACGCTCGACGCTTTCAAGATCGGCGACAAAATCGAATTCGAACTGCGGCGCGACGGCGCGACGCTTCTCATCACCAAAATAAATAAAATCGGGGAAACGGCGGTATTAAACGGCGGCGAGATTTATAAAACGAACTGCGCCGAATGCCACGGCGGCGGCGGCGAGGGCACTTCGAAAGGTCTTTCCTTTCTGAAAGGACACGCGCTCAAACACTCGGAAAAAGATTTTATCGAGCAGGTCGCAATGGGCGACGGCGATAAAATGCCGGCGTTCAAAAACGATTTATCGGCGGAACAAATCGCGGCGGTCGTCAAATACGTTCGTGAGGAGCTGCAGAAGAAATCGCCCGAAAAAGAATCATCGGAACACCAGCATTAAAGATTTCAGTTAAAATTTTCCGGAATGATTTTAATTTGTTTTTATGAGTGAGCTTGTTCGATTCGGTGTCAGCATCGACCGCGATTTGCTGGAAAATTACGACTTTTTAATCAACGAACGCGGTTACGCGACGCGCTCCGAAGCTCTGCGCGATTTGATCCGCGAAGCTTTAATTCAACAGAAGATAGAAATGCAGACCGGGATCAATGTGCTCGGCAGTCTGACGCTCGTCTACGACCACCACGCGCGCAATCTCGTCCAGGAAATGGGCACGATTCAACATGATTTTCACGATAATATTTTGTCGGTCATGCACCTGCACGTCAGCCACGACGACTGCATGGAAATCATCGCGCTTTCCGGCGCGGTTTCGAAAATCGTCGACCTCGCGAACAGTCTTTTGAGTTTGAAAGGCATCAAAAACGGCAAGCTTTTTCTGACGCTGCCTTCGTCCGTGATCGCCGAAAAATAATCCTGAAACCGAATCCAACGCAGAGACGAATTAAATAACGATTTATCGTGTTACAAATTTCGCTTTGTGTGTTACTGTAAAAAATTCAGAGGCTTTTTCGATGAGAATCAATCTTACGCTTTCCGCTTTATGTTTAATATCGTTCTTTAGTTCCGGCGTGACGGCGCAAAATACGCGCACGCTTTCCGGCACGATTCTGACGCAGATGTTTGAATCGGTGCCGAACGTCGCCGTCGAGGTGCAGACTTCGGACGGGAAAATCGATGTCGTAACCGACTCAGAAGGCAGATTTTCTTTGAAAGTTCCGAACGAGTCGCTTTCGGTCAAAATATCCGGCAAGAACATCGAGCCGCAGACGCGCATCTTTTCCGCGCAGGACGCGCTCGAAAACATCCGGATCAAAATCAATTACACCGTTCCGCCGGTCAACGAAAGCGTGACGATTCAAGCCGAAACGCTCTCGCCGGAAATCGAGCGGCGCGACGACGCGGTTTACAAAAACAATCTTTTCGGACGCGACGACCAGCTGATCTTCACGCTCAATGCCGGCATCAATGCCGGTCAGCACGAAGGCGGCGGCAAATCTTTGGAAATCCGACGCTTCGGCTTCAATCTCGACCACGGCGGCGTGAACGGCGGCGTCAAAATCCTCGTCGACAACATTCAGCAAAATCAGGGCACGCAGGGTCACGGGCAGGGATATTTGGGAAACTTAAAGTCGCTTTCGCCCGAGCTCGTCGAGGACGTTTCGATCATCAACGGTCCGTTTTCCGCCGCCTACGGCGATTTTTCGGGGCTCGGCGTCGTGCAGATACGTCAGCGCGAAAGCCTGCCGCAGCAATTGACGGCGCGGATACAAACCGGCAGCTTCGATACTTTTCGCTCGTTTCTGGCGTACAGTCCGCCGATCAAACAGGTCGATTCGTTTCTCGCCTACGAATTTTCGCGCACCGACGGACCGTTTGTAAATCCTCTGAAATACCGGCGCGACAACGTCACCGGAAATTTCACGCGGCGTCTGGACGAGCGGCAGGCGATCGGATTTAAATTCAATTTCGGGCGCAACGACTTCTTTTCGTCCGGGCAGATTCCGCTCGATCTGGTTTTCGCCGGCGCGCTCGACCGTTTCGACGCGATCGACCCGGAAAACGGCGGCAAAGTCCGTCTCGGCACCGCGAGCGGTTATTACCGCAAGGAATTTAAATCCGGCGCGCTTCTGAAGGCGGACGCATTTGTCGGGCGCTCGCTCTTCGATCTGTTTTCGAATTTCACGTTTTTTCTCGCCGACCCGTTTTACGGCGACGAGATCGTCCAGCACGACAGCCGCCTTCAGGAAGGCGGAAGCGTTCAGTATCTGCAGCCGTACAAATTTTTCGGCAGCGGATCGCTTTTAACGGTCGGCGGCAATTTGCATTTCAATCAAATCAACGTCGGTCTCGCGCCGTCGGTGGCGCGCGCGCCGAACCGCAAATTTACGCCGGAAAATATCGATAATCCGAACGTTTTATTGACGTCGGCGAGGGCGAAGGTCAACAATTATGCGGGCTACATTCAAAACTCGATCGACTTTTTCAACGGTCACCTGCGGCTCGAAACGGGTTTGCGGTTCGATTATTTCAGTTTCAACGTCAACGGATTCGAGCTCGGCGGATTGCCCGAAGAAAGCGGCGCGAAAACGCTTTTCGGGGGCGGCTCGCCGCTTTGCAACAGCGATTTTCCGAATCCGGGCGTGCGGGAAAATCCGTGCGCGACGATACTCGACGGCGAAGAGAGCGCCGGCAGATTTCAGCCGAAATTAGCGCTCGCATGGTCGCCGTTCGAGAAAATGCCGGTTTCCTTTTATTTCAACTACGGTCGCGGCATCGCCTCGCAGGACGCGCGCGGCGTCGTCCGCGCGCCCGACGCGCCGAAAGTCGCGACGACCGATTTTTACCAAGCCGGCACGAGCTTCAACAGCCGCCGCGTTTCGGCGGTATTCAGCGCGTTTTTAATCGACAATTCAAACCAGCAGGTTTATATTCCCGACGACGGCTCGATCGAATTCGCCGGTCGCTCGCGCTCCTACGGTTTCGAAGTTCGCAGCGCGATTCGCTTTACGAAAAACCTTTCGTTTAACGGCGGTCTGACGCAGGTTCTGCGCGCGTATTACCCGGGGCGATTCACCGAATCGCTTCCGCGCCGGCGCGCGATCATCGACAGCGCGCCGCACACGGTCGCTAACGGAAATTTGATTTTAAGCGAATTTTACGGCTTCAATTCGTCGCTCGCCTGGCGGCATATTTCGAATTATCGTTTGGACGCCGAAGACCCGACCGTTAAAGCCGCCGGGCACGACGTTTTGGATTTTTCGCTTTCCAAACGGCTGAAAAAATGGGTCGATCTTAATTTCTCGGTCGATAATCTCTTAAATAAAAAATACTTCGAAACGCAGAATTATTTCGAATCGCGCACGTGCCCGACCTGCGACGTCATCACGCGAATTCACGCGACGCCGGGCTATTCGACGACTTTCAATATCGGCCTGACGTTTCGTTTTTGGGCGAAAGACTAAAACTTCGCTGGCAACCGGATCAACCTAAAAAGCCTCTGTCTTTATTATAATTTCAGGGGCTCGGTATGATTTTCCTTCGGCGGCTTCACGCTTTATTGATTTTGTTCTCGTTTCTCTTTTCCTGCGCCGCGCGTTCGCAGACCGGCGACGCGAAGCCGAATCGAACGGTCGCGAAATTTGTCGTGCGCGCCGCCCGGATGCTCGACGCCGCGCAGGGAAAAATCATCGACAATCCGGTTGTTTTAATCGAAAACGATCGAATCGCGGCGGTCGCCGACGCGGCGGAAATCCCCAAAGATGCAACCCTGATAGATCTGGGCGACGCGACGCTGCTGCCGGGACTGATCGACGCGCACACGCACATCACTTACCATTTCGATGAACAGGGGCGTTTCGGCGAGTCGTCGGACGCCAATCCGCAAGTGACGCTCAAATACGCCGAAGAAAACGCGCGGCTGACTTTAGAGGCGGGTTTTACGACGATTCGAAACTTGGGCGACGCGACGGGCGTCGACGTCTTCCTTCGCGACCGAATCAGCAGCGGCGAAACGAGCGGACCGCGAATGATCGTTTCGGGCTTGCCTTTGACCGTCGAAACGCTTCGCTACGCCGGTAAAAAAGGCGACCGGATCGAGCAAATCCGCGCGTTCGTCCGCGACCGGATCGCCGAACGGGTCGACGTCGTCAAAATCTTCGAGGGCGTCGACAATTTCGGCAATCCGATTTTTTCGGTCAAAGAAATGCGCGCCGGCGTCGAAGAAGCGCGGCGCGCGAATTTAAAGGTCGCCGTGCACGCGCACGAAGCGGCGGCGGTGCGCGCGGCGGTCGAGGCGGGCTGCGATTCCGTCGAACACGGAACTTTTCTGAACGACGAGGCGATCCGGCTGATGGCGAAAAACCGCATCGCGCTGGTGCCGACGCTTTATTTGCCGACGCATTACGTGGAACATAAAA
This sequence comes from Pyrinomonadaceae bacterium, assembly GCA_036563455.1. Classification (GTDB taxonomy): domain Bacteria; phylum Acidobacteriota; class Blastocatellia; order Pyrinomonadales; family Pyrinomonadaceae; genus JAFDVJ01. Next base: position 83,853 of record DATCMK010000038.1, read on the forward strand.
AACAATTCGTCTTCGGCGCGCCGGCGTGGAACCTTTTCGAAACGATGCGTTCGAGAAACCTCGAAAACATGAAAAAAGCCCGAAAAGGCGGCGTTTTGATCGTCGACGGCTCGGACGCGGTCGCCGGCCTGCACGGGCGCAACGCGCGCGAAATCGCGTGGCTCGTCAAGGCGGGCATGTCGCCGGCGGAAGCGATTCGCGCCGCAACGGTCGACGCGGCTGAACTGCTCGGATTAAAACAGCAAGTCGGCGAGATCAAAGCCGGATTGACCGCCGATCTGATCGCCGTTCCGGGCAATCCTCTAAACGATATTTCGAGCCTCGAAAGAGTTTCTTTTGTGATGAAATCGGGTAAAATAATCAAATCAAAATTATGAATCCAATTCAGACAACGAAAAAATCCAGAATTTCCCGTAAATCCCGGCAGCTTACCGAATCGGTGATTCGCGAGATGTCGCGCGAGGCGGCGAAATACAACGCGGTCAATTTAGGTCAGGGATTTCCGGATTTTCCCGCGCCGTTCGACGTTAAGGAAAAGGCGATGGAAGCGATCGCGGCCGATCATAATCAGTACGCGGTCACGTGGGGCGTGAAATCTTTCCGCGACGCGATCGCGGCGAAAACGAAGCGTTTTTTGGGTTTGGACGTCGATCCGGAAAGCGAGATCACCGTCACTTGCGGCTCGACCGAAGGCATGATCGCCGGCATGCTGGCGTGCATCGACGAGGGCGAAGAAGTCGTGCTGTTCGAGCCGTTTTACGAAAACTACGCGCCGGACGTGATTCTCTCGGACGCGAAGCCCGTCCACGTGCCGCTTTACCAAACGGCGGAAGGCGACTGGTTCTTTGAAAAAGACGAGCTGCGCGCGGCGTTTAACGAGCGCACGAAAGCGATCATCATCTGCAATCCGAACAATCCGGTCGGCAAGGTTTTCACGCGCGACGAGATGGAATTCATCGCCGATTTATGCAAGGAATTCGACGCGCTCGTGTTTACGGACGAGATCTACGAGCACATCGTTTTCCCGAGCCTGACGAAGGAAATCGAACACATTTCGATGGCGACGCTCGACGGCATGCAGGAGCGCACAATCGTCGTTAATTCCCTGTCGAAAACTTATTCGGTGACGGGTTGGCGGGTCGGCTACTGCATCGCGCCGCCGGAAATCACGAATGCGATTCGTAAAGTCCATGATTTTCTGACGGTCGGCGCGGCGAATCCTTTGCAGCACGCGGGCGCGTACGCGATGAATCTGCCGGAAAGCTATTACGCGCATCTGCAGATGGAATACCGCGAAAAACGCGATTTCATCGTGCCGGTCTTGCAGGAAGCCGGTTTCCGCTGCGGCTTTCCGGAAGGCGCGTATTACGTGATGACGGACATTTCGGATTTCGGTTTTTCGGACGACATTGAGTTTACGAAGCACATGATCCGCGAAATCGGCGTCGCGGTCGTTCCGGGCTCTTCGTTTTACCACGATAAATCTCTGGGCTCGCAAAAGGTGCGGTTTTGTTTCTGCAAAAAGAACGAAACGCTGGAAGCGGCGGCGGAGCGACTGCAGAAATTGAAAAAAGGTTAGTAGAAAAATAGCCGCGAACAAACACGAAAGAACACGGAAAAATCTAAAAATACATTTCGTGAAATTTCGTGTTGGTTCGTGGCTATTTGATCGGTTTTTCTTCCAGGACTTTCATCGTCGCCGGCAGATAGCCGCTTTTCAAGCTGAGCGCAATGTCTTCGGCCGAGGCTTTCGTAAATCTGCCCTCGATCGTTCCCTGATCGAAAATTTGCCCGCGAATGACGGGCACGCTGAGCACCTTTTTATCGAGCACGATCGCTAAATACTGTCCGATATTTTTCCCCGTCCAGTCGCCGAATTTTTTTGCGGCTTCGTCACTAAGCGTAAACAGAATCTGGTAATCGCCGTCGGCGCCGCTTCTCGAATACGCGCTCGCGTCGCGGATATCCGCGCCGTTGATGACGGCTTCTTTTTCGACCACGACATACTGCGGAGCACGCGATTCGCCGATTTCCGAATAAGGCAGAATCTCGTGTTTGGGCGTCGCAACAAGCGCCGCCGATTCTTCGGTCGGGAAGGAAAGATTATAAGAGCTATTGGCTTTTTTTAATTCAAGCTGGTAAGCAGTAAATAAAAATTGTTTGGTTCTTTCGGGGTCGTTCGCGCCGTAGAGGTTAACCGAAATCTGGTTGTTCTTGTCCGAAATTCGCGCGACTTCGCCGTCCAGCCCGAGGGCGTCGATTTTATTTTTGATAACCCTGACGGCGCGTTCCACGACTTCTTCTTTGTTCGGTTCGGCGGTCTCGATTTCGACCGTGTAAGCCGTTCCGTCTTTGGCAAGCGAGCGCGATAATTTCTGGCAGCCCGCGCAGACGCATAAAATCAGAAGCAAAGTCAAAAGCTTCAAGTTGTTCGGGGTCATAATCTTACAAGAAAAAGGCTTTGCGACATCCCCCGCAAAGCCTTTCGAAAAATTGTTTTTATGCGCTTTCGCCCTTCGCCTTGTTCGGCTGCGGCGTGATTCTCAGGTACGGTTTGACTTCCTTCCAGCCCGCCGGGAATTTTTCCTTCGCCTGTTCGTTCGTGACCGCCGGCACGATGATGCAGTCGTCGCCGTCTTTCCAGTTGACGGGCGTCGCGACCGAGTATTGCGCGGTCAGCTGCAACGAATCGATGACGCGCAGGATCTCGTCGAAATTTCTGCCCGTCGATGCCGGGTAAGTGATCATCAGTTTGATTTTTTTGTCCGGTCCGATGACGAAAACTGACCGCACCGTCGCCGTATCCGACGCGTTCGGGTGAATCATGTCGTAAAGATCGGCGACTTTTTTATCCGGGTCGGCGATCATCGGAAAATTGACCGCCGCGCCCTGCGTCTCTTCGATGTCTTTCTCCCAGCCGAGATGCGAATCCACCGGATCGACGCTCAGACCGATAACTTTGACGTTGCGCTTGTCGAACTCCGGTTTCAGCTTCGCGACCATGCCGAGCTCGGTCGTGCAGACGGGCGTGTAGTCCTTCGGGTGCGAAAAAAGAACGCCCCAACCGTCGCCCAAGTACTCATGAAAATTCAATTCGCCTTGTGTAGTCTGCGCCGTAAAGTTCGGCGCTTCGTCGCCTAATCTGACTGCCATATATTTTTACTCCTGTATTTTATTGATGAACGCTTCGGCGCGAAACTCACGCCTAAACTTAACAAAACTAATTTTGTTCGTGAAGTTATGTTATGCCTAAAAAACCGGTTTTTCAAGTTTCGCTCCGAAGCAACCTTTTATTTTTATAATGCAACCTAAATTCAAAGAAACGCGTAATAAAATTTAGCGCAGAGTAATGCTCCCAAAGGCTTTTATTCAATAAATTTAAAATTTGGAGGTTTTATGTTAAGACAGTTACTTGGCTTTACCTTGCTTGCATTTTCAAGCTGCACGATCGTTTACTCGCAGAAAACTCCGGAACAACCGAAACAGCCGAAAGAACCGGCGAGAGCGCAGGTTTTCTCGTTCGGGTTCGACGGCGGAAGTTATCTCGGCATCGAAGCGCAGGAAGTGACGCGCGACAATTTCGGCAAATTCGGTTTGTCGAGCGTGCGCGGCGTGGCTGTGGAAAAAGTTGTGGAAAACTCGCCGGCGGCGCAAGCCGGTCTGCAGGCGGGCGACGTGATCGTCAAATTCGAGGGCGAAGAAATCCAGAGCGTCCGTAAATTGACGCGCCTGATCGGCGAAGTCGCGCCCGACCATCAGGTCAGATTGACGATTCTGCGCGGCGGCAGCGAACAGGAAATCACCGCGACGATGGGCAAACGCGAAACGCCGGCGCTCTTTAACGGCAAATTCGACATCGAAAAATTCCCGACCGTCCCGGCGGTGCCGAATATCGAAGCCCTGCCGAAGATGCCCAAAATGCCGAAAGTCGAAGTTCTTCCGCCGAACGCAAAAGGCGACACGTTCATCTGGAAAGGCGACGGCGAAGGGTTCTTTTTCGGCGCGAACCGCCAGATCGGCGTCAGCGTCTCGTCGCTGTCGAAACAGCTCGGCGAATACTTTGGCGTGGCGGACGGTAGAGGATTGCTCGTCAACAACGTTCGCGAGAATTCGCCGGCGGCGCGCGCCGGTCTGAAAGCGGGCGACATCATCGTCGAAGCCGACGGCAAGGAAGTTAAAAACAACGCCGATCTGATCCGCGCGCTGAACGATAAAAAAGAAGGCGACGTGAGCTTGACGATCGTTCGCGACCGAAATCGTCAAACCGTGCAGGTCGCGCCCGAAAAGTTGAAGGGCGACTTCACGCCGCTTTTTGAAAGTGAAATGCCGACGACGAATTTGCGAGTGGTGACGCCGCAGATGCAGATCGCGCCGTTTACGAGCGTTGAACCGGCAACGATTCAAACCGCGCCGATTCTGCCGAAGCGCGTTTTGTAATCAAACAGGATAAATTCAACGCGAAGCCGCAAAGAAATTATGAAAGATCTTCGCGGTTTCGCGGCTTTGCGTTAAATTATTTTTGGTTTTTATTTACGGCGATTCATGCTGTCCTTCGCCAGTTCATTCGCTTCTTCGCTCGATTTGCGCGCTTCTTCCATGATTTCCTTGAATTTTTCCTCGCGCTGTTTGAAAGCGGCGACGACCTGATCGCGTTTCGCGGCGTTTTTCGGGTCGTAGCCGTCGCGCAAAAGAATCGCGGCCTGGCGGCGTTCCTCGAAGGCTTCGACGTATTTTTCGAGCGCCTGCGTTTTTAAAAGCAAATACTCGCGGTAATCTTCGTTGATGTTTTTATCCTGCGCGAGGCGGATTTTGTTGATCGCCTCTTCGCCGGCTTCGGTGCCGATATTGATCTGCGTGATGAACTCTTCGGAAATGGCGCGCACTTTATCGGAGTTTTTCTCCTTTAAAGCGGTTTCGAGCTCTTCGAGCCGCGGTTCGTTGTCCTTAAAACGCTGCTTGATTTCCTTTAATACATTGTTGGCTTCGCGCACCATCTCCCCGGCGTCCGCCGTTTCGTCGAACGACAAAATCCCGCCGCCCGACGCCGAAGAATCGGTTTTGCCCGGGCAGGCGCTCAGCAAAAAGCTCAAAGAAAAAGCCGCGCCGACCACGAGCATTTTCAGAACCGATCTTTGTAAAGTTAACTTGACTCGCATATTTTCCCGCTGATCTCGCCTTAAAGAACTAATCTATGACGCGACGCCCGGCGTTGGATTTTTTGCGCCAGACGAATCCGTCTAAAACATAATGCGTCAGCTGCGGAATGGCAAGCAGCGGCACGAGATAAACTTTATAATCCGCCAGATCCCAGTTCGCGCCGAACAGCCAGCCGCGCTCGTGCCAGACGCCGCGGTGCCAGACGAGCTCTTCGACGTACGCCAGCGCCCAGAGCGTCGCGAGAAAAACGAACCAGTTCGCCGACATTTTCCGGTAAATACGCCCCGCCGATTCGCGCCGCGCCCGCGCGTAAAAATAGATCAAAGCGAAATACGGCACGCCGTGAATGATCACGTTCGTCACCGTAAAGGCGTAATCGGAATTAAAGAAAACGATGCCGATGTACCAGCAGACGGCGGTCGTCGCGACGACGATGTCCTTGCCGGGATTCCAAAAACCTTCCTTGAAATGAAGATAAACGGATTTCGCGAAATAGGTGACGAGCGCGAGCGCGTAAACCGGAAAAAGCACGGTTTCGACGAGCGCCGGCAGGGCGAAAAAATCGTCTTTGACGAACCATTCGAAATTGCGCGGCAGGTTCGTCATCCAGAACGCGAGCGGGTAAACGGTCGCGAGGTAAATTGCCGCCGCGTCGATCCACCACGACAAGTCGGAAGTTTCGCCGAGCTTGCGCCGGTAAAGCGCGACCCAACCGTACTGCTGCCGCACGAAGTGAAAAACCGCGACCAGCGCGAGCGCGCGCCAGAAAACCAATTCGCCCTCGGAATAAAGCGCGACGCCGACCGCGTAACCGAAAACCGGAACGAGCGCGTAAAGCCAGAAACGCCGTTTGAATTCTTCCGTATCGAAATAAACGCGAAAAGAAGTCGACCAGACGTGCGCGACGTCGATTATCAAAACCGCCGTGATCCAGGTCCAATCCGGCGATTCGTCGTCCAGAATCCCGATCTGCCAGCCGATCGCCAAAAGCAGAAGCGACACAATCGCGCTGCCGAGAAAAACCGACAAATCGACTTCTCTCGAAAATAGCCATTTTGATTGTGGAATCGCTTCGCTCATTTCTGATTGAGTTTATTTTAATATTTCAGATGCAGCCCGAACTCCATGATAAAACGCTTCTTCGAAAAGCGCGATGCCGCTCAGATCCGAATGCGCGAAATGAATGTTGCGGAAAGGCTTCTGCGCCGCGTCGCGCGCGCCCGACCACAAAAAATTCGGGCGCGGAGAAATCATCGCGTGCCCCCAGCGCATGACGTCGATTTTTTCCGTTAATTCGCGGATGTTCGTGTGCGCGCGCGACAAATCCGTTAAAACGATGTCGGCTAATTCCTGGTGGTTTAAGCCGAACAGCTTGGCGCGCGCCTCTTCTTCGTGACACATCGGGTAATAATAAGTAAAAACCGCCGCGCCGTAATCCAAGCCTTTTTGATGCGTCGAATTGACGTAGCCTAAACTCGGGCTTTCGTACAAAACATTGTCCCACGCGAGCGGAAAATCCTTCGCGAATCTGGGTTTCGGCCGGTCTTTCAAAAACAGGTTCGCGACGAACCACGCGTTGTGTTCGAACTCTTTCGCGTAATCCGGCGCGGCTTGCCGGTAATCGCGAATCAGGTATCGTGCCGTAAAAATCGGCGCCGCGAAAACCGCCTTTTCGGCGTGAACGCCGCGAATCTCGTTTTTGGCGGTGTCGAGGTAAATCACGTCGACGCCTTTTTCGTGCGGAACGATTTCGAGCACGACCGTCCGCAAACGCGTTTTGTCTTTGATTTTATCGTACAAGAAATTGACGAACCGCCCGTTGCCTTCGGGAAAAGTGATGAACGGCTGCGATTCGGCGCCGCTCCGGCGAACGCGCGAACAGAAATAAAAGAGCCCCGCCCAGGCGGAAGTCTGATCGAGCTTTAAGCCGTAATCGTCGCGGCACGCGTAATCGCAATACCAGAAAAGCCGTTCGGACGAAAAGCCTTGCCGCCGCAGCCAATCGCCGAACGAGATTTTGTCGAGCGCGAGAACTTCCGCGTCGCGCGAACAATTCGCGACCGGCAGAACGAACGCGCGTTTCCCCGCCGCGTCGCGCCAGTTGACCCAAAAATCGATCTGCTTTTGAAACTCGGCGAGCTGACGTTTTTCCTCGTCGCTTTCGCCGACGTGCAGGTACAAGCCTTCGTACCAGCGCCCTTTATAGAAAACTCTCTCTTCCGGCTCGCGGCACAAAAATTCTTCTTTGACGACGATTTCGCCCTGTGGATTCCTGCCTTCGGTCAGATTCATCTCGTCGAGCAGCGCGACGAGCTCCACGTTTTCCCGAAACGGCACCGGCAGATAATGCGCGCCCCACGGGTAAGGAACGATGTTCGAAGTCCCGCTCTGCGCCGTACCGCCGATTTTATCTTCAAGTTCGAGCAGCAGAAAATCGTCGAAATTTTCCTTTTTTAGTTTATACGCCGCACTCAAGCCCGCCGCGCCGCCGCCGACGATCGCGACCTTCACGGCTTCCCAATTATTCGCCGGGACTTCCGCATTTCGCAGCTCGCGCAAAATATGCCCGACATTGACGTTCGCGCCGACGATCTCGCCGGCGATCGGCGCGTTTTCGGATTCCGGCCGACACGCCGCGAGCGCGAACGGCACGCCGAGAAAAGCGGTCAAAATTTCGCGTCTGGTGAATTTCATTTATTCGATGACGATAACTTCGATGCTGTTTTTTGTCCCGACGGCGAAGCGCTTGTTCTTTTCATCGATCGCTATTTTAGAAATAGAATCATGATGCCAAACGATGCTGCCGTTTCTTTTATCCGTCGAAATATCCGACCAACCGTGAATCACCTCGCCGGAATTCAGATCGATAATTTTCGGGAATTCGTAAAACCCCACCGCGAAATTCTCATCGAGCGGCATCAGAAGCCCGGTCGGCGCATCGATTTCGACTTGGCTGAGCGTGATTCGAGCATCCAAATCATAGATCAGGATCGATGAATCCTCGCTTTCATCCTCATTTTCAGAATCTCCCGTTCCGCTCAGCAAAAGCTTTTTATCATCAATGAAAGCGGCATTGTTTATTTCCCAGAGATTTATGTTTTGAAGGCTTTCGTCCCAAAAAGGACTGAGAATTTGCGGTTCCGCAACGCTTTCGGATAAATCAAGGAGTTCAATCGCATCGAGCGGATGCCAAATCCAACCGGCGCTCAAAAGTGTTTTTTGATCGGGACTTATTTGAAGTCGGGAATGAAAGAAATCATGCGCCGGTCGTTCTTTTTCAGTCAGGCGAACTCCTGTTTCGACCTCTTCGATTTCGATTACGTTATATTCGTCCGGGCAATGCGCGATGCAAACTTTACCGGCAATCGTTAAAAATGCAATTGGATATTCGAATGCTTCCGCACAATAATAACTTCGATTGATTTCTCTTAAAATCCTCCCTTGTTTCAGAAGAAGCGCTTTTGTTCCGAGAGTTTGATAAATAACGGCGTATTCGCCGTTAGCAGTGGCGACCGCATTATCGAAAAGTCCGCCGAACGAAACTTTTACCTCGGTTTTGGTTCCGTCCAAATGAAATTCAATTAATCCGCCGACATAATCTACCAAATGATCGTTTACCCAACAAAGTGAGCGAAGTTGGTTTTCATAATCGAGAGGAATCGAATACCTTGTTTTTTCCTTCATACGATTTTACTCAAATCTCCGCCATTCGGTTTCGTAATAGCGGACGAGCGCCTGATTGTCGAGCCGGTTGATTTCGATTTCGTCTTCTTTTCGCAGAGCCGTGTCAGCGGAAAATTCGAACATCGCGGCGAAGGATTTTTCGTTAAGGAATTTTAACTCGATATTTTCGGGCGGCGCACCGGGCGCGTCGAAAGGCTCCAGTTTCGCGAGCGCGTAGCCCCAAATTCCGAAGCTCGGCACGGTCGTGTTATACGGCTTGACCTGAAAGCCCGCGGCTTCGAGCGTTTTGATGATGCACCAGAAGGACTTGCGGGCGATCAGCGGCGAGGTCGTCTGAATCACGACCGCCGAATCGGATTTCAGTTTTTTTTTCAGGAGACTGTAAAACCTGGTCGTATAAAGTTTGCCGAGCGCGAAATTGTTCGGGTCGGGGAAATCGACGATCGCGACGTCGAACGGCGCGGCGTCCGTTTGGTCGAGCCAGACGAACGCGTCGTTGTTGACGACCGACACGCGCGGATCGACGAGCGAATTTTTGTTGAGCTCGCCGAGCGCCGGCACGGATTTCGAAATCTGCGTCATCATCGGGTCGAGATCGACGAGCGTGACGCTTTCGACCGACGGATATTTCAGGATCTCGCGCACCGCTAAACCGTCCCCGCCGCCGAGGACGAGGATTCTTTTCGCCGGTTTTCCGAACGCGGCGAACGCCGGATGGACGAGCGCTTCGTGGTAACGGTATTCGTCGAAGGAATTAAACTGCAGGTTGCCGTTAAGGAAAAGCGAATAACCGGTTTTGCCTTTCGTGACGACGATTCGCTGATACGACGAGCTTTTCGCGTAGATGATATTGTCGACGAAAAGCGCGTCTTCCGCCAGCGATGTCAGCGAATCGGCTTTGATAAACGCGACGGCGAGCAGGATCACGATCACGAAGCCCTTGATCCGCAGAATGTTCAAATCGCGGTTTTTGATGAGGTTTTCGAGCAGAAACGTGCCCCAGATGCCGACGCCGGCGTTGAGCATGCCGAAAAGCAGCGACGTGCGGTTCAAGCCGAGGCGCGGCACGAGAAAAATCGGAAAAAGCAGGGAGGCGACGAGCGCGCCGACGTAATCCAAGGCGAGCACGCGCGCGACGAGTTTTTTAAAGTCGAGCTCGTCCTTTAAAATCCGCATCAGCAGCGGGATTTCCAACCCGACGAGCACGCCGATCGCGAATACCGTCCCGTAAAGAATGATGTTGAAGTAAGAAACGCTCGCGAAGGTGAGAAAAAGCAGCGGCGCGGAAAAACCTCCGAGGATGGCGACCGCGAGCTCGATTTCGACGAAGCGTTTCGCCAAATTCTTATCGAGAAATCCCGAAAGCCACGAACCGACGCCCATCGCCGAGAGATAAATGCCGATGACGAGCGAAAACTGCGTGACCGAATCGCCGAGCACGTACGAGGAAACCGTGGCGGCTAAAAGCTCGTAAATCAAACCGCAGGTCGCGATGATGATGACGTTTAAAAATAATAGCGGAACCTGTTTCATAGAAGCTGGAAAACAGAAGACCGAAGACCGAAGACAGAAGTTAAAACGCAAATTATTCTATCTTCCGACCTCCGTCTTCCGACTTCCGTCTTCTCATATTTATCCCTGAATCGCGGCGGCGATGATGATCGCGATTCCGATCATGATCGAGCCGATGACGATGCCGAGCGCGGTGTTCTGGTCTTCTTCTATTTCCTTATGAATCGGAAACATTCTGCCGAGGATAAAATACGCGACCGCGAAAAAGACGATGCCGATCGCAACGAAAATCAGGGTCGTGACCAAAACTTCGGCGAGCGCGTCGAATTTAACGACCAGTGCCAGAGCATTTACATTTAAGATTGAATTCAACATTTATTTCCCTCCACGAAATCCGCCGCCGTAGAAAAACGGCGTGCCGAGTCTTGAACGACTGCCCGCATTCGCAAATTCCCAGCCGAACAGCGATGCCATCGTATAAAGTAAAATCACTCCGATTCCGAAAATTAAAAACAGCGTTTTGAACATATTTTTCAGTGGTCAGTGGTCAGTGGTCAGTGGTCGGTGGAAATCAGATTTTTCTGATCACCGACCACTGACCACTGATCGCCGGTTAATCATCATCCGAGCCGCCCGACGTTGAGCCGAACATGCTCTCGCTCCAGCGGCGCGATTCGAACGAGAATTTCCTGATCAAAGCCAGAATCGGCAGAATCGCCAGCACGACGAAAGCGCAGCAGAAATTGACGCCGCGCGCGACGTTTTGCTCGACCTTTACGTTGACGGAAATCGGCTGCTGAAAATTCTGCCACGTGCCTTCGACGCGCAAAGTGTATTTTCCGGCGGGCAGACTGGAAAGCGTCGCATCCTGCGTCTGGCTGCCTTCGGTCCACGAGCCGTCGCTGTCGGTGCCCGAATAATACTCGATCGGGATGAACAGCGATTCGATTTCCTGGTTCTGCTCGTTGATCAGATCGACGTCGAACTCGGCGTAGGAATTACTGACCGGCGCGTTCGCGGTAATCCGCACGTTGCGGTTTCCCTTAAGCTCGAACGGCTGGCTGAAAATCGTCTGCGGCGTGGTCGCGCTGGTCGTCGGCGGCAAAGTTATCGTTTGGTTCAGCGGCACGTTGCCGAAACCGCCGATTAAAGTCGTAAAAATCGCGGAAAGAAAAAGCAGCCCCAAAAGCGCGAAACCGGCTTTGATGTAAAAGCCGCCCGTAAACGGCTGATTCGGCGCGATCGACCACGGCTTCGGCAGATCGGCGACGCCGAAGGCTTTTTCGATGTCGGCGTTGGTTTGGTAAACGCCGACCGACCAGTTGACTTCGTTTTTGGTCGATTCCTGCGAAAGCACGAGCGGCGGCGCGATGAAATCGACGGCGCGGACGGTTTCGCCCTGCTCGACGCGCCAGTAAAACTCGCCCTGCACGAATTCGACCACAGCCGGCGCGTCCTGAAAAATCTTGAATTTCTTTCCCTTGTATGTGACGGTCGCGCCGGTTCCGTAAATCTGTCCGCTTTCGACCTCCGCCGGATTAACCGGCTCGACGAAATTCCAGTGATTATCCGAATGCACGAGCCAGCGGAAACCGATCATCGGATTGTAGAGCAGGTATTCGTGCCAGAAATATTTGATGCCGTCGACCGTCACGCTGCGTACGACCGCACCGATGATCTTAAAGCGCGCGTCGCCCATAAAAGTGCCTTCCGCGCCGATCGGCAAAACGAATTCGGGCGGCGACGGCGGCGGCTTCAAGGCTTTCAGCCACTTTAATTTGCCTTGATTGACGTCGAGCAGCGAGTTGCAGTACGGGCACGTCACGCGCTCGGCTTTGTCGGGCGCGGTTAAAGTGAGCGGTCCGCCGCAGTTCGGACAGCCCATGCCCTGCGCCGAAACCCGCTGCGCTTCGCGTTTGACCGGTCGCGCGTCGCCAAGACCCATTTCTTCGAGCGTGACCTGGTTGCCGACGAAAACCCACGGCGGGTTCATCGAGTAATCGATCGTTCCGAAAGCGTTGTTTTTGCCCGATAAATCCGCGTAGTTGCTGCGCTCGTTCGGTTCCAGCTTATAAGGAATCTCGCCGTCCGCCGCGACGGACGTCGCGACGCCCTTTTCCGTGACCATCAGCGGCGTCTGGTTCGGAATCCCGTTAACAGCCTGACCCAACTGCAGATGTTCGAACGAGGGCACTTGCGCGCCCTGCGGCAGCGGCTGGTAAAAAGTCAGATAAAACCGTCCTTGCGCTTCCGCCAGCCAGCCGACCCAGCCGTTCGAAAACGTCGCGTACCATTCGTCCCACACGCCGCCCATTTCGTGCCGCAATTGCGCCCTGCCGGTCAATTCGAAACGCTGTCCCTTGTATTGCCCTTTCAGTCCAAGTTTTAAAGGCGATTCGGAATCCATGATTTCCGCGACCTTTCCGAGGTCGTCGAGTCCGCGGTCGGTGCGCGCGACCGCCGAACGACAGTACGGGCAAATCAAAACGATGGTCGAGCCCTTTTGAAACTCGATCGGCGCGGCGCACGACGGACAATTTGCTTTCAGAACGCTCAAATTTCACCCCCAACAATCAGCGATTTCGGATTTTGAATTTCGGATTTCGGATTGCCGCGCTCGATCTTTGTGACTTTTACTTCAGTTGCGCTTAAAAGTTCCTTTAATCTTTCTTCCCAATTCCATTCGGGACGCGTGCGGCAGCAGTATAAATTAAAGGTCGCCGTTTTGTATTCGGGATATGTGTGACAGGCGAGATGCGATTCGGTGAGCATGACCAAGCCCGTGACGCCGCCTTCGCCGCCGAATTTGTGCCATGCCGGCGCGCCGAGCGTCTTTAAGCCCAAATCTTCGATGATTCGCGCAAAAACGCTTTTCAAGACGTCGAGTTCGCGCAACGCTTGCGCATCGCAGTCAAAAGCCTCGATTAACCATTCAGTTCCGACAATCATCTTTGGGACAAACCTGAAATCTTTACGCTCAACTTCCGCAAAAAGTTTTTAGAACTTGCATCGTTTAGGCAGCGTTATAGTTAAAATAGTGAGTATGTCGCAAAAAACTATACCTAAATTTTTCGTGTTTGTCATATCGCTTGCGTTTGTTTGCCTGATTTTTTCCGGCTGCTCGTCGGTTTTTTCGAGCCGCGGCGAAACCAGGAACGACGCGGACAAAAACGCCGCCCCGATTTACGATAAACCACAAATCACGGGCGTTTTAGAATCGGCGGAAATAAAGGAAAGCAGCGGGCTGGCGGCCTCGAAATGCCAGCCGGACGTTTTTTGGACGCACAACGATTCGGGCGACAACGCGTTTATCTTCGCCGTCAATAAAAAGGGCGAAAAGCTCGGGACGTGGAAGGTCGCCGGCGCGAAAGCCGATGATTGGGAAGACATCGCCCAGATCAAAACCGAGAGCGGCGAATGCGTGCTCTATATCGGCGATATCGGCAACAACACGCGCACGCGCGACGAATTTACGATTTACCGCGTGAAAGAACCCGAAGTTTCGGCGGAAAACAAAAACTCGAGCAAGAAAAATCCCGCCGGCACCGAAGGCGCGAAGGCGATCAGGTTCGTTTATCCAGACATGCGCCACGACGCGGAAACGCTGATGGTGCATCCGGCGAGCGGCGATATTTACATTCTCTCGAAACGCCTCAGCGGCGCGGCGGCGATTTATAAACTCAAAGGCGATTTCGATCCGAACAAAACCAATAAACTCGAAAAGCTCGCGGATTTCAGCGTCCCGGCGATTCCGAACGGCTTTCTGACGGGCGGCGATATTTCTTCGGACGGCAAACGCGTCGTCATCTGCGATTATTTCAACGCGTACGAGCTCGTTTTGCCCGAGTCGGCGAAAAACTTTGACGAAATCTGGAAAGAAACGCCCGCAACGATCGAACTCGGACCGCGCGATCAGGGCGAATCGATCGCCTACGCGGCGGACGGCAAATCTATTTTCGCCGGCAGCGAAAACAAAAAATCGCCGCTCATCGAAGTACGACGAAAATAACTCTTTTTATTTTTGCCCGCGAATAAACTCGAATTTACGCTGATTTTAATTTAACAATTAATTCGCGTAAATTCGCGTTTATTCGCGGGCACGAAATCTTTGCTATAATCTTTCAAAATCAAATTCATGGAGGATTTTCCAGCAAAATGGCAACCGAAACTTTATCTTTTAATACGGCGAACGGCGAAACGACCGCGTATGTCGCGGTGCCGGAAAACGCGAACGGCAAAGCCGTCGTCGTCATTCAGGAATGGTGGGGTCTAAATGAGCACATCAAAGAGATTACGCGCCGCTACGCCGCTGAAGGCTTTACGGCGATCGCGCCCGATTTATACCGCGGCGAGCTCGCGACCAACCCGCAGGAAGCCGGGAAAATGATGCAGGCACTGCAGATCGAAGACGGCCTCGACACGATCCGAAACGCAATGGACGCGGCGCGCGAGAAATACGGTTTCGAGCATTTCGGCATCACGGGCTTTTGCATGGGCGGAACTTACGCGCTGCGCGCCGCCTGCCAACTCGAAGGATTGAGCGCCGCCGCGCCGTTCTACGGCGACATTCCGGAAGAAGAAATCTTGAAAAAACTGACCGCGCCGACGATTTTCGTGTCGGGCACGAAAGACCAGTGGATCAACGCCGAAAAGGTCGGTTACCTCGAAGAAATGACGGAAAAATACGAATTGCCCGTGACGAGCGTCAAATACGAAGCCGACCATGCGTTTTTTAACGACACGCGCCCGGAAGTCTACGACGAAACCGCCGCGCGCGACGCCTGGGCTTTAGTCGTCGGTCTTTTTAATGACAAACTCTAAAAAATTTAGCCGCGAACAAACACGAACGGACACGAAAAGTTTTTAAATGTTTTCGTGTCCGTTCGTGTTTGTTCGCGGCTGATTTCTTTATTTCCCTTGCGAAGCCGGTTTCTCGACCATCACTTTCTGGCGTTTGGAAACCGCTTTGACGAGTTCGCTCGCCGGCGCCAGTTCGACTTTTGAGGAAAGCACGCGCGTCACGCGTTTCGGCAGAAGCATCGGCGCCAGTCCGGCGACCGAATTGGCGAGGCTTACGATATCGCCGCCGCCCGACCAGTTTTCGCGCACGACGCGTTCGTCCGTGCGGTTCAGGAGCCGCAGCAGCGTCAGCGCGACGAGGTAAATATCGTCGACCTGCCCGATAAACGGGAAAACGTCGGGAATAAAATCGAGCGGCATGATGACGTAAACGACCGCCGCCGCAAACAGCGCTTTTTCCGCTACTGGAACGCGGCCGTCTTTCAGAAGCCTGCCCAAAAGCGTGAACATATTCGGCAGAAACATCAGAAAATTACTCATCCTGCTTTTGATCTGCGATTTTTCCCTGCGCGTCGGTTTTTTCTCTTTTGCCGTTTGTGCTTTCGCCATAAATTTATTTCCTTCTAAGTCTAAAAAATAGTAGACGTTTGAGCAAGTTTGCGCGGAAAAAGTTGTATTTTATTTCGTTCGTTGTTCGCCGTCAGTCGTTCGTTGTAATCTAGAAATGCAACGGTCAACAAACAGCTGACAACGAACGAAATGATATTAGAAAAAATCCGCGCGAAAGCTTCCGAAAATTTACAGCACATCATTTTGCCCGAAGGCGAAGATCCGCGCACCGTCGAGGCAGCCGCGCTGTGCGCCGAGCAGAAAATCGCGAAGATCACCGTCATCGGCGGCGAGGAAAAGGTGCGCGCGCTGGCGCGGGAGACCGGCGCGAACCTGAACGGCGTCGAAATTCTCGATCATCGAAAATCAGACGATTTCGGACGCGTCGCGCAGTTTTATCACGAACTGCGCCGCGCGAAAGGCGTAACGCTGGAAGAGGCCGAGCAAACCGTCAAAGACCCGCTTTATTTCGGCAATCTTTTGGTGAAACTCGGCAAAGCCGACGGGTCGGTCGCCGGCGCGACCAACACGACCGCGCACACGGTCGCCGCCGCCTTGCGCTGCATCGGCGTGCGCGCGGGTTTTAAGATCGTTTCTTCGTTTTTTTTGATGGTCGTGCCGGATAATAAATTCGGCGCAGAGGGCGCGATGATCTACGCCGACTGCGGCGTCGTGATCGATCCGAACGCGGGCGAATTAGCCGAAATCGCGATCGCTTCCGCCGATTCGTGCCGCGCGCTTTTGAACGTCGAGCCGCGCGTCGCGATGCTTTCCTTTTCGACCAAAGGCAGCGCGAAACATAAACTGATCGATAAGGTCGTCGAAGCCGTTAAAACAGTCCGCGCGCGCCTGCCCGAGCTCGAAATCGACGGCGAGCTGCAGGCGGACGCCGCGCTCGTGCCTTCGGTCGCCGCTTCGAAAGCCGCCGGCTCGCCGGTCGCCGGGCGCGCCAACGTCCTGATTTTCCCTGACCTTAATGCCGGCAACATCGCCTACAAGTTAACCGAACGTCTGACCGGCGGCACTGCGATCGGACCGATTCTGCAGGGCTTGGACAAACCGTGCAACGACCTTTCGCGCGGCTGCAAGGCGGAGGACATAGTCGACGCCGTCGCGATCACGGCGGTGCAGTCGCAGGCGCGAAAACAATTCGGAAATTGAAGGCATCGATATTTTCGAGCAGCAAAAAGGGGGCGCGGGGTTTCATGAAACCGCGCGCCCCCTTTCTCTCGGGATTTACCTTTTTTCGGGCGGAAGCCGCCGCCCCGGAAAAGTTGCGTCCGAAACGAACTTGAACGAAGGCGAATTTACGTCTTTGCCCGCTCGATATTATTTTTTATATATTTGGTAAACTCGGCGAGATTCTTCTTCGGCAGAGAACTTCGGTCGTTTTGCCCGTCCCGGTATTCCGCCAACGCGTCGGCAATCGTCCGGCGGTGCCGCGCGGGAAGGTTTTCCAGCGCCCAGATGCCGCCCTCGGCTTTCGACAGAACACGCTTCGTGCGCAGAAAAGCGAGCGTCCGGCAGGCGTTCAGCACGACGTAAACCGGAAATCGAGCGACGGCGTCTCCGTCGAGCCCGAATTCTTCGCTCAGCACGTCGGCGAGAATCGAAGCGACGAAATCCCGTTCGGGAACCTGCGGAAAAACTTGGTTGACGGGCAGCCCGTCAAGACATAACCCGCGCTGATTCAAAACCGTGATGTGCGCCGCCAGGTCCGCGTCGAAACTCTCGCGGTCGTTCCAATTGCGCCACTCCCCGCCGGCGAGCTCGCGTTCGAGCTTTTCGCGCCAGTCCTCGCTGAAATGGAAATCGTAAGGCGTCGGGAAACGCCAGGGACGAAGGTTATCGGCGGCGAGAAAGCTGATTTCGAGCGGCGCGGGCTGGCGCGAAATATCGAGCAGCGACCGCGCCAGCCCGCGTTTTGCTGCAAGCGCCATCTTTTCGCGCGTCACGACCAGCAGATCGATGTCGCTTCGCAAAGGATTAAAACAGCCCATCGCGAGCGAACCGTGCAGGTAAACTCCGAGCAGGCCGCCGTCCAATACGCGCCTGAAGTCCTCAATCAGACGCGCGGTCTGTACCCTTACCTCTGGAGGACAGTCCTTCCAGCCAAACTGACTCATAGCTCTTCATGATAATAGTCAACGAAAAAGCGGAAAACAGATATCTTTAGGATTTTCGCTTTTTCGCTTTAATAAGGCGCTTCCACGGCTTCGCGGTTCGCCGTGTAGCTGTCGGTCAGCGGGTAATGAGCGTCGGCGTTGCGGTAAAAGGCGGCATCAGTGAAATCTTCGCGGTGATCTTTGCGGAACGGAAACTTCAGCGTCACGACGATATCGACTTCCGACCAGCCGCCGAGTTGAATTTCGGCGATTTCATTGCCGGCCGCCAGTTCGGAGCCGAGAATCGCGTTGAGCGGCGCTTGCAGAATCGGCGGCGCGGCGCGGTTTTCAGTCATTCGCCGTCGATCCAGACCTCTTTGATCCAAACGGCGAGATTGTCCCATTTCGCGTTTTCCTCACCGCCCGGCGACCAGAATTCGACCTCGCCTTTTTTGTTCAGGCAGTAATAATCCCCGTTGTCTTCGCAAATCGGAAGCAGCGTCAGCGGCAGTTCCATTTCATCCCAGGCGTATTCGGCGATCTCGCATAAATGCAGATAACCGCAGTCGGACGTGACCATCGCCGGTTCGAGTGCGCCGACGACGACATCGCTGGCTTCGAGCAGGAAACGGCGGTAATCTTCATGAAATTTGACGTTCAGGCGCTTTTCTGCCGCGGCGATTTCCGCTTCGGTCGGCAGGCGAAAGGGTTTTGGAACAGGTTCATTCAACTCGCGTAATTCGACAATTACTTCCGATAAATTCATACGAAAACTAGATTTTCATTGATAAGGAACGGGAAATTTATTTTCACCTCAGAACTTTTATAATCGAAATCGGGCTTTTTGGCAATAAAAATTTCGAGACGCCGTAAAAAAAACGAAAAGACGCGGAATAGAAATCTTCCCGCGTCTTTTCGAAATCGTTTACCGTCTCGAATTATTCGCTCAAAAGCCGATTGGAAGAAACCGTTTCGGATAATTCGTCGAGATTGAGGCGCGTCATGCCGCCGGCGTCGGAAAAAGCCGTCATCGTCGCGCGCTGTTGTTCGCGCAAGCGGAAAAATACCAGACCGACCACGATCCCGGTCAAAACCGCGAGCCCGAGCCCGCCGACAATCCAAAGCGTCGTCGAAAAAAAGATGTCCGCCGCCCTGACCGCGACGAACCGCTCATATTTCTGATATTTTTGCTCCATATTCGGGTCTTCGCCGAGCCACTGCACGGTTTTCCCGTATCTGATTTGATCGAGCAGGGCGTTCGCCGCCCCTTCGTCGGTCGCGTCGAAAACGAACGCGTTGTAGTTGCCGATGCGGCGATAAACTATCGTCTCGCCGGGGATTTCGCCGAGTTTTTGCTTAAACAAATTATCGGCTTCGACCGACTGCTGCGGGTTCGTGTATTCGACGATCAAAAGCTTTCCCGCCGGATACGAAGCGGAGACGGCTTCGGTGCCGCCGGCAAAATCGATCAACTCCAAAACCGGACGTTCGCCGAGCGCGGCGCGCAAATCGTTGACGTTGTTCGTCAGCGTTGCACCGTTTCGTGCATTTTCCCAATCGGGCAAATTTTTAATCAAAACCGGCACTCCGTCCTCTTCCGAGACTTCCTGGCTCTTAAACTGCGCGAACGCGCCGGCAACGGTCAAAAACAAAACGCAAACCAAACTTAAACATTTGGCAAATCGAGACTTTCGCATTAAATTCACTTCTCCGCACGGGAATTTATCTAGAATTTTTCGGAATAAAGATATTAGCATTTTTTAAAAATCGCCGGCAATCATCGATCTTTTACCGCCGAAAAAAATATATACCAAACCGTATGCATAATGCGTTAATTACTACACGATTCAGCAGTGAAACTAGATTAAGATGCTCGTCGAATATAAGAATATGCCTGGGAAATGCAACAAATTCGCACTCCGGGCGTGTAAGTTGTAATAATCCGATACGCGATTGCTTTTTGGCACGCGAATTGATTATTGAGAACACGGGGGAATAAGAGTTATGACAACAACTGAAACACTAAATTTACCGGTTTGGCAAGGTTTGGTTCCGGCTGATGTCGAAGAAACAGAAACGGTCGAAACGGAGAAATTTGAAAGCGTAGGAAAGGTAAGCGATTTTGATTTGGCGCAAGCCGCCGCGAAAGGCGATATGTTTTCTTTCGAGGAATTATATCAACGTCATCATCGCAGGGTTTATTCAATCTGTTTGCGGATGCTGCAAAACGCCTCCGAGGCAGAGGACTTAACGCAGGATGTTTTCATCCAGCTATATCGCAAAATCGGGAGCTTCCGCGGCGATTCGGCGTTCACGACGTGGCTGCACAGAATGACGGTCAACCAGGTTCTGATGCATTTCCGCAAACGCAATGTGAAGTTTGAAAAAACGACGGAAGAAGGCGAAACGCCGGTGCAGATCGTCGGCGGCACGGAAAATCCCAACAAGATGCCGATCGTCGACAAAATCGCGCTCGAAAACGCCATCGAACAGCTTCCCGAAGGTTATAAGAATGTCTTCGTGCTGCACGATGTCGAAGGCTACGAACACGAAGAGGTCGCTCGAATTTTGGGCTGTTCCGTCGGAACTTCCAAATCGCAGCTGCACAAAGCGCGTCTGAAACTGCGCAAGCTTCTTCAGAAAAAAGCCAATCCGCGTCTGGTCGGAATGTGGCGCAACTAATAATAAATTCGTTTTTATACTTTGAAAAGCTTCTCTCTACGGAGAAGCTTTTTTTATGTTTAAAGAGCAAAGGGGATTTTGGCTGAAGTTAAAAACGGCAGCCATAACCGGATAAAAATCCGGCAATTCGCCGAACTCCGTCAACTTCGTCTTATTTCACTTTATCGAGCTTCATCTCGAAAAACTTGATCCAGGTCTTTCCGTCTTTCGAAAACTCGCCGGTTTCGAACCACACGTCGTTCGCCGTTTTGATGTTGTAGCGGATCGTCCCCATCGGCGATTGAAAGCCCCATTCGTAGGCGTCCGGCAGCAATTTGAGTTCGTGCTCGCCGCTTCTGCCGGTCGCGAGGTACGTCCGAAAACGGTATTTCGAATCTTTGTCGTTGAAATCGAGAACCGCCAGCGTTTCGTGAATGACCTTGCCTTCCGGGTTCGTGAACCTGCCCTCGACGAGCAGCGCCAGACCGTCGAGTTTGCGCTGCACGGTTTCCGTGCCGGCGAAGGTTTCGCGCGCCGCGCCCTGCTGAATCCAGCCCGAACCTCTCCATTGCCCGACCATGCCGTCGAGCTTTTTGACCTCGGTGCGCAGCCGTTCCGCGTTGTTCTCCTGCGCCGAAACGTCGATCAGCGCCGCCAGCAAAATAACTGCCGCAAGTAAAATTTTTCTTTTCATAGTTCTCCGTGAAATAAAATCTTCAGCAATTATGGTTTGAATCGAAGCGTCGGTCTTGTAAATTTGCGACATCGGCGCAAATTTATTTGATTAATTTTCCGTGCTTGATTTGACTGACCTTTTCGGCGAAGGAATTCGGCGAGCGTTTGGTCACGGAAACGAATTCGTGCGTCAGGTGCGCCTGATCGGCAAATCCCATCTCGGCGGCGCGGTTCGCCCAGCTCAAGCGGCTGTTTTCGACCAGATCGACGGCGGTCGCGCGAATCCGCCGCGCGCGCGCGAACTGTTTCGGCGAAAGACCGGAGCTCGCTTTAAACCGCCTTTCAAACTGCCGCGTGCTCAAACCGAGTTCCGCGGAAAGATCGGAGATTTTGATTTCGCCGGCGGTTCGTTCGATTGCTCGGACCGCCCGCGCCACTTTTTCGTCGTATTTGCCCGTTTCGAAATTCAGGTTTCGTAAATTGCTTTCGAAAACGTCGACCGCTTCGTCAAAACTTGCGCAGACGTCTAATTTTTCCGAAAGTCCGCCGGTCAAATGCGGAAGCATTTCGCCTTCCATCATCCGCAGATCGCGGAAATTCGCCGGATTTTCGCGCAGAACCGTGGCGCAGGCGGCGGGCGCGATTCTCATTCCCCAATACAAATCGCCGGGGAAAACCGGCGCGGTCACCGTTTCGAGGTTCAAGCCGCTGAAAATGATGCGCCGCAGATTAAATTTTTCGTTGCGGTGGTAAATCATAGAAACGCAGCCGTCGGGGAAAATCTCGTGCGCGATGGTGCCGAAATCCTCGCGGGCGGTCGCAAATTCCCAAAACGAAAAAACGAGCGGCGCGACGTCTTCGCTCGCCGCCGCTTCGCGGTATGACATCAACGAAAAATCCATAAATTACTGCTCGATCGGCTGTTTTTCTCCCCGAACCGCGTCGAATGGCAGAACGTTTATTTCAAGCCACGCGCGCGCGACCGCGAAAAACTCCCGGTTATTGAAATATCCTTCGGCGTCGTAAATTCGTCGGTTGGCGGTGATGCCGACACTGTCGACGCCTAAACTGTTGCACAGGTAAAGCGCGCGCGGCTGGTGATAATCCTGCGTGACGAGGACCGCCTTTTCGACCTCGAATACTTCCCGCGCGCGGTAACATGTATCAAAAGTGCTTTTGCCGTCGTTGTCCAAAACGATGTCGCCTTCCGCGACGCCGAGCTCGATCGCCAGCTTTTTCATCGCCGCCGGTTCGTCGTAAGCGTCGTTTTGGCGGTCACCGCTCATCAACAGCTTTTTGACGCGCCCGGCGCGGTGCAGCTCGACGGCGGTTAGAACGCGGTCGTAAAGCGTATTCGACGGCACGCTGTTCTCACGAACGCGCGCACCGAAGACGATGGCGACGCGTTTCGGTTCTTCCGTGCGGATTTCGGTGATGGATTTTTGGATTTTGCCGCCCGCCAGCGAATGAACGTAGCGATTGATCACGGCGACCGACAAAACGCCGATCAAACCGACGCCGATAATCGAAAGCGTAATCCGCAAAAACCACTTCATATAAAAGTTTACAGGCAGTTGCAGATAATTGCGGATGGTTTACAGCGTTAAGAAGAAATTACCTGCAACTGCCTGTAAACTTTCCGTTAGCTTACTGTCAACTCTCCTTAATAACGATATTTCGCCGCGCAAGTTCCGCGACGAATTTATCCGGATCGATCGCTTTTTCCTGCGGCGTCGCGCCGCGCATCAGAACGTCGCCGCGCGCCATCATCTGCGCGATGATCGAAGCCGGAAACGCGGTCGTGCGCATCATCGCGCTCAAGCCGGTCGCTTCGTCCTGCCGGTCGACAATGTCGTAACGCAGTCTTTTGCTTTCTCCATTTCGCGTGCCGACGAATTCGAGCCGCACCAGCACGTAATCCGGTTCGTCCGCCGGCAGATGTTTGGTCAAAAGTTCGCCGAATATGCGGCGGGGCGTGATTTTTTGGTAATCGACGACGATCTCTTGGCTCGCACAAAGACCGAGGTCGATCATCGTCTTAAACCGTTCGCAGTGACCGGCGTAACGAATCGTTTTGTAGTCGAGCTCTTTGATTTTTCCTAAAAAGGTTTCGGGCAAAGTCGAAGTTCCGCCGGAAGTCTGAAACGCTTCGAGCGGCGGGAAATTGTCGAAAGAAAGGCTTTCGATTTCGGTCATCGACTCGACTTCCGTCACGTGCCCGCCGCGAATGACGCGCGCGGCTTCGATGTATTCGTTGATTAATCCCTCGACCGAAAAAACGAGCTGGTAATTGAGCGGCGGCCGCGGGTTCTGCGGCAGCCCGCCGACGCGGATGTGAATTTCTTCGACCTCATCGAAGCGGCGCGCGCCGTGCATGGTCAAAACGGAAACCATTCCGGGCGCGAGCCCGCAATCGGGGATGATGCTGATTCCCGCCCGTTGCGCTTCCTCGTCGAGCGCGAGCTGTTCGTCGACGATATAATTATTTCCGCCCAAATCGCAGAAATTCGTTTTCGTGACGATCGCCGCTTTTGAAAGCTCGACGTTGTACCAGTAATTCACGCAGGAAATCGCCGCGTCGTGCGAATCCATCAGCCGGACGACCTCAGAAACGTTTGCCGCGTCGAGACGCTGCGCCGCGAGTTTCGAAGAGGCGACTTTTACGGCGACCCCTTCCGCCTTTTTTAAATCAAAATCGGCGACCGTGACGGCTTCCACTTCCGGTGAATTATGCGCCAGATCGAAAACGGCGCCCAATCCCATGCGTCCCGCGCCGAGAACAAGAATTTTCATATCAGTCGTTAAATCGTAAGTCGTAAATTGTTAATTGAAATTACCAAAAAAAGAAAACAATTAACAGTTTACGACTTACGATTTATGACTCACGATCGACGTTTTTTACCAATCGTCGTAATTATCGGGTCGCTGCGCGGCGATGATGCCGCCGGCGTATTCCCAAACTTTTTTCTTCCAAACCCGCAGCGAATCGGTTAATTGAAACGCGGCTTGCGGATGCGACGCGTTGCGTTCAAGTCTGATGACCTGCGCCGCAACGGTTACTTCATCGTCGGCATGTTCGGTGATCGTAAGAGACACTTTGCTTCCGACGGTCGGAAGTTGGCGCGGCAGAAAAACCAGCGCGCCCTGCTGACTGACGTTCTCGGTTAAACCGTCCTCGATAATTTCCTTTCCCGACGCGTCTTTCCACTTCACGCGAACCGGAAAAGAGATCACATACCTTGCCCCATCACGGCGATCTTGCATAAATTGCACTCCTCAAATCCAAAAAAATGAATTTTTTTCTTCATCAAAATAAAAAAGCTAAATCATTGTAGCAACAAAACTTAACATTAGGAAATTTTGTGAAAACTTTCCCTAATATAGTTTTTTGGTTGAGCCATGCCTAGACAAGGCTTGGCGGGAGGTGATAGTATCAAATATGTTTTACATTCGGAACTCATAGCGGAGACATTTTCGCAGCCGTTTCGACCATCTGTTAGTTCAGCCAGACCACACACATTACTACTAAGTTTTTCACGCGAAAGCGATGATTAGTTGTATGTGTTTGAGCTACGGAAAAAGAATTTAGGAGAAATTGAAATAATGAAAAATTTAGCTAGAGGAAGCGTGCTTCTGTTTAGCTTGGTTGCCTTAATAGGATTTTTGTTCTATTTTCAACCGACAGCCGAAGCCGTCACAATAGCGAATGATTCGCAAGAAACAATTAAACAAGAAAATATTGAAAAAGACAACTTAGATCAACAAAATTTTCAACAAACCCAAACCCAAGACCTGCAACAAAACCAAAACCCCTTAACCGAAGCCAAAAACACTGCCAAAGCAGGCAATTTCACCGTGTTGGAAGGTCAGTCATTCAGAGCCACCGCTTATTGTTTGAAGGGCAGAACCGCCTCGGGCGGAAGCGTGCGCCGCGGAATCGTCGCCGCCGACACGCGCGTCCTGCCGCTCGGAACCCGCATCAACGTCAGCGCCGGCGCCTACAGCGGCACCTACACGGTCGCCGACACCGGCGGCGCGGTCAGAGGCCGCGTCCTCGACATCTGGGTCCCTTCCTGCGCCGAAGCCAACAAATTCGGACGCCGCACCATCAAGGTCAGCGTCGTCGGCAAAAGATCAGCTTAAGGTATTTTTTAACAATTTAATTTTTATAATTTTGCGGGTCGTTTCATGTCTTTGAAACGGCTTTTTTATTGGAATTTGATAAATAATCGGCGAATCTCCGCCAAAATTTTCGAAATTTAAATTTGCATAGTCGCGAACTGTTTTGTTAAACTCGCAAAACTATGAAAATCATTGTCCGTATCCGCTAAATCGCTCGTCAACTTTAGTTGATTGCTTCTTTCGCGCTCCTATATTCGCGAAGGAGCAATACTCGCTTTTGGGTTTTAGTTTCATTTTTACAATTTAATATTTTTTTATGCTACAAAGTACGGAAAACTCTGTCTTGCAGACGGAGAACAATTCATTTTGGTCGATCCTGCGTGAGGCCGTTGCCGGCTCGTCGCGCGATTTTACGAAAGGTTCGATCGGTTTGGCGATTTTCCTTTTGGCAGTGCCGATGATTCTGGAAATGCTGATGGAAAGCATTTTCGCGCTCGTCGATATTTTCTTCGTCGCGCACCGCGGCGCCGAATCGGTGGCGGTCGTTGTCTTAACCGAATCGATTCTGGCGCTCGTTTACGCGATTGCGATCGGTCTAAGCATCGGCGCGACGGCGACGGTCGCGCGAAGAATCGGCGAAAAAGACGAGGAAGGCGCCGCCAAGTCGGCGCTTCACGGAATCTTTCTCGGCGTCGGCGTATCGGTCGTGTTAAGCATTATCGGCATCGTTTTTGCGCCGGCGATTCTCAAAGTCCTCGGTGCATCGCCGTCGGTCGTCGAAGAAGGGACGACGTTTATGCGCATTATGCTGGGCGGAAACGCGGTCATCGTTTTCCTGTTTTTGCTCAATGCGATTTTTCGCGGAGCCGGCGACGCGGCGATCGCGATGCGCGTGCTGCTCCTTGCGAACGCGCTCAATATCGTACTCGCGCCGTGCTTCGTTTACGGTCCGAAAATTTTCGCCTTTTTGGGCATCAACGCGCCGCAGTGGCTCGTCGACAACTGGATTTTTCCGGAACTCGGCGTGACCGGCGCGGCGGTCGGAACGACCATCGGGCGCGGCGTCGGCGTCGCTTTCGCGGCGTGGCGGCTGTTTCGTCCCGGCGGAAGGATCACGATCCGGCAAACCGATTGGAAAATCGATTGGGAGTTGCTCAAAAACCTGATGAAAATCGCCGCGCCCGCGATTCTGCAATTCACGATCGCCACGGCGAGCTGGAGCGTTCTGGTCAGCATCGTCGCGCGTTTCGGCGAGGAAGCGCTCGCCGGCTACGGCATCGGCTTGCGCGTCATCATGTTCGCGCTTTTACCGGCGGTCGGATTAGCCAACGCGGCGGCGACGCTCGTCGGGCAGAACCTCGGCGCGGGAAACCCCGAACGCGCGGAAAAAAGCGTTTGGAAGGCGGCGTATATCAACGCCGCGTTTCTCGGTGCGGTCGGTTTGGTACTGCTTATCTTTTCAAACGGCATCGTCGAGTTTTTCACGAACGAACCGAATGTCGTCGCTTACGGGCGCGACACTTTGCACATCGTCGCGTACGGATTTGTTTTTTACGGCTTCGGAATGGTGCTCGAAACCGCCTTCAACGGCGCGGGCGACACCTGGACGCCGACTTATTTGAACTTTTTTATCTTCTGGCTCTTTGAAATTCCGCTCGCCTTTGTGCTGGCAAATTATTTCGAAATGGGAGCGCACGGCGTCTTCTGGGCGATCACGATCTCGTTTTCGATTTTGGCGGTCGCTTCGGCGCTGCTTTTCAAACGCGGCAAATGGAAGGAGAAAAAAGTCTAACGATTTGGGATTTGGGAAATAACAAATTTATTCGTTGAAACATTAATTCACTCAGCCTTTTGATGAGCGAATGAAACAATGTTTCAATGATTCATTGGCTAACAATCCCAAATCCCAAATAGCGTTAACCTACCGCCCGCAATATAATAAATAGAAACTAACGATATTTTATTCAATTATATTTTTTACAATGCATATACCATTCGTTGATTTGAAGTCGCAGTATTTAAGTTTAAAGCGGGAATTCGATGAAGCCATCTTAAAAGTCGTTTCGGAAACCGCGTTTATCGGCGGCAAATACGCTAAAGCGTTTGAAGAGGCGTTTGCCGGGTATTTGGGCGCGAATCACTGCGTCGCCGTCGCGAACGGCACCGACGCGCTCGAAATCGGACTGAAAGCGATCGGCGTCCAAGCGGGCGATGAAGTATTGGTGCCCGCGAACACGTTTTTCGCGACCGCCGAAGCCGTCGGCAACGTCGGCGCGACGCCGGTTTTCATCGACATCGAGCCGCGGTTTTACAACATCGATCCGGCGAAGATCGAGGAAAAAATCACGCCGCGCACGAAAGCGATTGTCCCGGTGCATCTTTACGGGTTGCCGGCGGAAATAGGCGAAATCATGCGCATCGCGCGCGAAAGAAACTTGAAGGTCCTCGAAGACTGCGCACAGGCGCACGGCGCGACGTATAAAGGCAAAACGGTCGGCACGTTCGGCGACGTCGCGACGTTTAGTTTTTATCCGAGCAAAAATCTCGGCGCGTTCGGCGACGCCGGCGCGATCGTCACGAACGACGCGGCGACGGCGGAAAAAGCGCGGCTGATCGCCAATCACGGGCAGATCGCCAAAAACCGCCACGCGTTCGAAGGTCGCAACAGCCGGCTCGACGGAATTCAGGCGGCGGTTTTGTCGGTCAAACTGCCGCATCTCGAGTCCTGGCTCGAAGCGCGTCGCCGAAACGCCGCGCTTTACAACGAAATGCTCGCCGACACCGGCTTGCCGCTGCCGCTCGCGCCCGAAGATTCACGGCACACTTATCATCTGTACGTCGTGCAGGTTCCGAATCGCGAAGCCGTGCAGCAGAAACTGTTGGATGACGGCATCGAAACCGGTCTGCATTACCCGACCGCGCTGCCGTTTCTCGAAGCCTATGCCGAACGCGGTTTCGAGCCGATGGATTTTCCGGTCGCGCACGAACAGATGAGCAAGATTCTGTCGCTGCCGATGTATGCCGAACTGACGCCGGAAATGATCGAAAAGGTCTGCCGCAGTTTGAAAAGCGCGATTGCATTTTCAGCCGCTAAGTAACTTAAACGCCCGCAAATCTGCGCGAATCAACGCGAATTATTTTTGTTTTAATTCGTGAAAATTCGCGTTGATTCGCGGGCAAATCTAATCGCTTTAAAAATGAAAAAAGCCGTTTGGATCGACGTCGACAATTCGCCGCACGTTCCGCTTTTCGCGCCGCTGATCAAACATTATCGCGCGGCGGGCACAAAAGTCGTCTTAACCGCCCGCAATCACGCGCAGACGATCGAGCTTCTGGAAAACGCCGGATTCGGCGGCAGTTTTGAAATCATCGGTAAACATTACGGGAAAAATAAATTCAACAAAATTCGCGGACTGCTCGCGCGCGCCAAAGAGCTCGCTTCATACGTCAAAAAACATAAAAACATCAAAGTCGCCGTCAGTCACGGTTCGCGTTCGATGGTTTTAGCCGCGCGCTGGCTGAAAATTCCCGTGCTGACGATGTACGATTACGAATTCACCGAAACGACGATTTTCAATCGCTTTTCCGACCAGGTTTTAGTTCCCGACCGAATTCCCGACGAAACGCTCGACGAGATTCGTTTGCCGGCGAAAAAACGCGTCAAATATAACGGGCTGAAAGAAGAGCTTTATCTCAATTATTTTCAGCCGGACGAAAATTTCTGGCGTGATTTTACCGAGTCGAATAACCTGAATATTCCGAACGACGTAATTTTGATCGCCCTGCGACCGCCGGCGACGACCGCGAATTATCACAACGAGGAGAGCGAGCATTTGCTTCGCGCGTTGTTGCGGTATTTTCTGGGCGATGAAAAAACTTTCACCGTCATCCTGCCGCGCACCGACGAGCAAAGAATCGAAATCGAAGAACTCATCGTAAGATTGAAATTAGACGCGACGCGCTGTTTTCTCGTCGAAAAAGCGATCAGCGGCTTGGATTTAGCCTTGCGCGCCGATCTGCTCGTTTCAGGCGGCGGCACGATGAACCGCGAAGCGGTGCTGCTCGGCACGCCGGTTTACAGCATTTTCGCGGGCAGACAAGGCGCGCTCGACCGAGCGATGGAGCGCGACGGTTTGATGACTTTTATTCGCCGACCGGAGGACGTTTCGCGAATCTGGCTCGAAAAGAAAAGCGCGGCGCGGAAAATCGCGCTCACAGACAGAGTTGAAAGCCGCGTTAAAGAACAGATAAACTATTGGCTTGAAAGGTTCTGAGTCGCGCCTGCCCGCGCGACTCCAAACTAATCGAAAAAATGCTGAAACAATACCCGAAATATAAATACATTTTGGCGCTGGCGGATTACAGTCTGCTGATTGTTTCGTTCGTGCTCGCGGTTTACGCGCGATTTTATGAAAAACCGCCCGGCGAGCTGCTCGCGCAGCCTTTTCTCGCGACGCAAAGCGTTTTTATCCTCGTTTACTCGTTCATCTGGATCGTCATTTTTCAGCATTTCAACCTTTATAAAATCAACGTTTTTTTGACGATCGTCGAACAGTCGATCGCGATCATCAAGGCTTTGATTTACGGTCTGATCGGCATGATCGTCGCGTCGTTCTTTATCAAGGGCATGGACTGGGTCGATTCGCGCGCCGTGATCGTCTATTTCACCGGTTTCAGCTTTTTCTCGCTCACGCTTTTCCGCGCCGTCGTTTTTCGGAAGCTTTTCCGGCTCGCCGCGCAAAAAAAAATTCTACGTCATAAAGTCCTGATCATCGGCACGGACGAAACCGCGAAAATGGTCGCGGTCGAGATGGATCTGGACGAAAGCCACGGCTTCGAAGTCGTCGGTTTCGCCGACGACGAGCTCGCGGCGGGCGAAAAGGTTTTCGAGGATTTGTGCGTCGTCGGCAAAATCAGCGATTTGAAAAGCCTCGTTAAAGAGTACGACATCGAAGACGTGATCATCGCGCAAAGCGAAATCACGCACGACAAGCTGCTAGAACTGATCGACAAAGCCAAGGCGACGAAAGCCAACGTGCGGCTCGCGTCCGACGTTTACCGCATCATTCCGGAAAAGGTTTTCGTCGAAAGATTTTTGGGCGTCCCCGTAGTTTTGATGCCGCAGAATTACAACAATCTGCTGTTCAGCGTTTACAAACGCGTTTTCGATTTCGTGTTCGCGGCGCTCGCTTTATTTTTTCTGGCGATTCCGTTTTTAATCATCGCCGCGCTCATCAAATACTCGTCGAAAGGTCCCGTATTTTTTCGCACGAAGCGCATCGGTAAAGACGGCAAACCGTTTGAATTCTATAAATTCCGCACGATGTACACGAACAGCGACGATACGATTCACCGCGAATTCGTGAGCGAATTCATCCGGCAGAACGGCGCCGAGAAAAAGAGCGCGCCGCGAAAAATCACCGACGATCCGCGCGTCACGAAGATCGGAAAATTTTTGCGCAAAACGAGCCTCGACGAACTGCCGCAGCTTTTCAACGTGCTGCGCGGCGAAATGAGTCTCGTCGGTCCGCGACCGTGCCTGCCTTACGAATGGGAACAGTACGACGAATGGCACCGGCGGCGGTTTTCGGTCATTCCGGGCTGCACGGGCTTGTGGCAGGTGTCGGGTAGAAGCGCGGTCGATTTTAATGATATGGTTATTCTTGACCTGTTCTACATCGATAATATGTCGCCGCTGCTGGATTTGAAGATAATCTTTAGAACGATTCCCGTGATGCTTTTGGCGAAAGGCGGATATTAACGATTTTGGATTTTAGATTTTGGATCGTTTTTTAACCGATGACGTCGGCTATCAAAGCGAGTTCAAAAACCGAAAGCCAAAAACCCAAAACCATTTATAAACAATGAAAGTTGCAGTTATCGGAGCCGGTTACTGGGGACCGAATCTGATCAGAAATTTTTTAGCCCAGGACGAAATTGAAAACGTGATTGCGGTGGATCGCGACGAATCGCGGCTCGCCAAAATGCGCAAGTCTTTCCACGCCATCGAAACGTCGACCGATTACGAGGACGTGCTGAAACGCGCGGACGTCGAAATCGTCGCGATCGCGACGCCCGTTTCGCTGCATTACGAAATCGCCAAAAAATCGCTGCTGGCGGGAAAGCATTGCTGGATCGAAAAACCGATGACGGTGAATGTCGCGGAAGCCGAAGAATTGATCGAATTAGCCGAAAACAACAATCTTAAAATCTTCGTCGATCACACGTTTATTTATACGGGCGCGGTGCGGAAAATGAAGGAGATCATCACTTCCGGACGGCTCGGCGAGCTTTATTATTTCGATTCAGTACGCGTCAATCTCGGGCTTTTCCAGCACGACGTGAACGTCATCTGGGACTTGGCGCCGCACGACCTTTCGATCATGGATTACCTGCTCGAACAGCGCCCGCTCGCGGTTTCGGCGGTCGGCAGCTGCCACGTCGGCAACGGGTTGGAAGACATCGCTTATCTGACCTTGCAGTTCGAAAACAATCTCATCGCGAGTTTTCACGTCAATTGGCTCGCGCCCGTCAAAATCCGCAAAACCCTGATCGGCGGCACGAAATCGATGATCGTTTACGACGACACGGAAGCGAGCGAAAAGCTGAAAATTTACGATAAAGGCATCGAAGTGACGACGCGCGAAGGCGTTTACGACACGCTCGTGCAGTACCGCACGGGTGATATGCTGTCGCCGAAGATCGAGCAGACCGAGGCTCTAAACCTCGCCGCCGAGCATTTTATCGATTGCGTGAAAAACGACAAAAAACCGCTGACCGACGGCACATCGGGCTTAAATGTCGTGCGCATTCTGGAAGCGTCCGAGCTTTCGATAAAAAATCAGGGTAAGCTGATCAGACTTTAGGAGATTAGCCGCGAAAGGACACGAAAAAACACGAAAGTTATTGTTCATTTGGTGTTTTTTCGTGTCCTTTCGCGGCTAAATTTTAATATTTCAATGAGCGAAATCGTCTTTACCGCCGAATACTTAAGAGAAAATTTCATTCGTCTGAATAACGTCGAATTGGGGCGCGACGTTAAGATATTTGCGTTCGTCAACGCATACGGCTGCGCTATCGGCGACGGCTCGAAAATCGGCACGTTCGTCGAAATTCAAAAGAACGCGCGCGTCGGTGCAAACTGCAAAATTTCGAGCCACACGTTTATCTGCGAAGGCGTTACGATCGAGGACAATTGTTTCATCGGTCACGGCGTGATGTTCACGAACGACAAATTTCCGCGCGCGGCCAACGCGGACGGCTCGCCGCAAACCGAAGCCGATTGGACGGTCATCCCGACCGTCGTCAAAAAAGGCGCGAGCATCGGTTCCGGCGCGGTCATCGTGGCGGGCGTCACGATCGGCGAAAACGCGATCGTCGGCGCGGGCGCGGTCGTCACGAGAGACGTTTCGCCGAACACGATCGTCGCGGGCGTTCCGGCGAAGAAACTTCGGGAAATTTAAAGCAAAAACCTCCGGTTTGCGAAATTGAAATTTACCAGCAAACAAATCCGCGATCCGAAATCCCGAATCTCAAATCGAAAGGCTTCTTTGCGCCTCCGCGCCTTTGCGTTAAAATTTTAAAATGTGCGGAATCGCCGGATTAATTTCACAAAACCCCGAAAATTTGATCGAACCGATGCTCAAAGCGATCGAGCACCGCGGCTTCGACGACGAGGGCGTTTTCGTTTCCGAGCGGTTCGGCGCGGATGAATTAAAGGCTTGTCTCGGACACCGCCGGCTTTCGATTATCGATACGTCTTCCGCCGGGCACCAGCCGTTTTTTTCCGCCGACGGCCGTTTTGTGCTGACCTACAACGGCGAGCTTTACAATTACCCGGAAATCAAAACGGAACTCGAAGCCAAAGGCTACCGGTTCAAAACCGACTGCGACACCGAGGCTTTAATCTACGCTTTTCAGGAATGGCAAACCGATTGTCTTCCGAAATTGAACGGCATGTTTGCGTTCGCCGTCTGGGACGCACGCGAAAAAACTTTGACGCTCGCGCGCGACCGCGCCGGCATCAAGCCGCTTTATTACACGCGCGTCGGTGAAAAGCTGCTTTTCGCGTCGGAAATCAAGGCGATTTTGTCTTCAAAATTGATTAAAGCCGAAATCGATCTCGAAGGTTTGCATCAATTTCTCACCTTTTTATGGACGGTTCCGCCGCACACGCTTTTCAGGGACATTTATCAACTTCCGCCCGGGCATTTTCTGGTCTGGAAAAACGGCGAGGTCGCCGTCAATGAATGGTGGGATTTGGACTTTTCGCGTGAAGAACGCGGGCGTTCGGAGGATTACTGGAGCGAGAAGGTTTTGGAAACTCTGGACAAATCCGTTCGAATGGAAATGCTCGCGGACGTTCCGCTCGGCGCGTTTCTTTCGGGCGGCGTCGATTCTTCGTCGATCGTCGCGCTGATGACGGAACACGCGCGGCAGGTTTCGACTTACACGACGGGCATTTCGGCGAATGATTTGGAGTTCGACATTATTCCGGACGACGTCGAATGGTCGCGCCGCGTCGCGGAAATTCTGCCCGGCATCGATTATCACGAAACGCTTCTGACGCCGGATCTGACCGAGCTTCTGCCGAAACTCGTCCGTCACATGGACGCGCCGGTGATCGATATGGCGATTCCGTCTTTTTTGATTTCCGAGCAGGCGCGCGCGACGCATAAAGTCATGCTTTCCGGTATGGGCGGCGACGAGGTCTTCGCCGGCTACCCGCGCCAGATGGCGATGAAATTGGCCGGCGTGACGGATTTTATTCCGTCCGCCGTCCGGCGCCCGTTGATGCAGACGGTCGATTCGATGCTTTACGGCGGCATGAAAGGAAAATTCACCGCGCCGCTCAGGAACGCGAAAAAATTCGCGCGCAGCGCCGGACAGGATTTTGAAAATCGTTATCTCGGGTTCGGCACGTATTTTACCGACGAGCGAAAGCGGCGGCTTTACGGCGAGGATTTGCGCGGCGCGATGAAGGATTTCGACGCTTATCGATACCACAAAAAATATTTTGCCGAGTCGGCCGCCGCTTCGCCGCTCAATCGCCTGTTGTACGTCGATTTCAAGACGTTTATGCCCGCTCTGAATCTCGACACGACCGACAAGACTTCGATGGCGGCGAACCTGGAAGTGCGCGTTCCGTTTCTCAATCATGAGCTCGTTTCGCTGTCGGAAAAAATTCCCGCCGAACTGAAAATCAAAGGTTTGAAGCGCAAATACATTTTGAAAAAAGCCGCCGAAAGCCTTTTGCCGAAAGAAATCATCTGGCGCAAAAAAGCCGGTTTCGGCGCGCCGATTCGCTCGTGGCTGCGAACGAGCTTGAGGCCGATGATCGACGATTTGCTTTCGGAAGAAACGGTAAAAAAACGCGGACTTTTCGATTACCGCGAAGTACGGCAAATAATCGAACTCAATCAATCCGGCCGGGAAGATTTTAATCTGCAGGTTTTTCAATTGCTGAACTTTGAAATCTGGATGCGGGAATTTTTGGATTAATTCAAGACTAAAAATTCAAAATTTAAAGTTCAAGATTCGAAGTCGGATTATCTTCAATCATAAATCTTAAATTTTCGATTTTGAATCTTGAATTTTGAATCTATTTGACGACGCCGCGCGCCGACGACTCGATAAACTCAATTAAATATTCGACTTCCGGCGAATCCGCGATTTCTTCCTTCATGCGCTCGACCGCCTGCGAAGTATTCAGTTTCGACGAAAGCAGCAGATGATACGCGTGGTGCAGCTTTTCGATGGTTTCCTTCGAATAACCGCGCCGTTTCATGCCCAGACGGTTCAAGCCGTAGCATTTGGCGTGATTGCCCTGCGAGATCGCGAACGGCAGCGCGTCTTTAACGACGACCGAATAACCGCCGACAAAGGCTTCGCGCCCGACGCGGCAGAACTGATGAACGCCCGAATACGCGCCGACGTTCGCTTTATCGGCGATCGTGACGTGCCCGGCGAGCGTCGCGGCGTTCGCCATGATGACTTCGCTGCCGATCTGGCAATCGTGCGCGACGTGCGCCTGCGCCATCAGAAGATTGTCGTCGCCGATTCGGGTTATGCCGCCGCCGCCGCCGGTGCCGCGATGAATCGTGACGAATTCGCGAATGTGGTTGCGGCGTCCGATCTCGGTGCGCGTCGGCTCGCCCTTGTACTTTAAATCCTGCGGCGCCAGGCCGATCGAAACGAACGGAAAGACGCGCGTTTGGTCGCCGACGAAAGTTTTGCCGTCGATCACGACGTGCGATTCGAGATGAACTTTTTCGCCTAAAACGACTTCGCCGCCGATCGTGCAGAAAGCGCCGATATGGCAATCGTCGCCGATTTTCGCGTCGGGGCTGACAATCGCGGTCGGATGAATAAAAGATGACATAAAGAAAGGTGACTACGAATTACAGATTACGGGTTACGAATTTAATCACCTGAAACGGATTTTTCGGGGGAAGTTTCGGAATTTTTGAGCGCAACGTCGATCGGATTTTTATTGACGACTTCGACTTGAACGGGTTTTCGCAAAATCAGCCAGATAAAAATAATCATCACCAACAGAGCGAGCACGCTCCAGGCGGCGCCCGCCGCAATCGACGCGAAAAAACCGATGATCGCCAACTTCTTTTTGCCCTTGACGAGGCCTAAGATCAGCGGAACGAGACCCAAAACTGCGCCGATTCCGACGCCGATGAGTACCATTTGGAAATATGTAAGTTCGATTTTCATAAGTTACCTGCCGCTCGGGCGGTCGCCGATGATGCACATGATTTCGGCTTCGGCGGTGATTTGCCCGTCGACTTTCGCCTCGCCGCGCATTTTCTGCACTTTGCTGCCGATGCGGATCGCCGTCACTTCGAGCGTCAGAGTATCGCCCGGCACAACCGGACGGCGAAAACGCCCATTCTCGATGCCGCTGAAGAACGGAATTTTACTCGTGCGGTCTTCGAACTCGCGCAAAGCCAAAATCGCGCCGACCTGCGCCAACGCTTCGATCTGCAGAACGCCGGGCATGACGGGCGCGTCCGGGAAATGCCCCTGAAAGAAATACTCGTTGATGGTGATCTGCTTGATCCCGACGATGCGCTGGCGCGGCTCGAGTTCGATGATTTTATCGACCAGCAGAAACGGGTAACGATGCGGCAAGATTTCCTGAATGGCGCTTGAATCAAGAATACTCATAATGCTCAAAGCAAAGTTAAATGTTAAATAATAAAAACGATTCTGTAAAATTTACCGCATAAAAAAAGAGCCGGAAGACGGCTTCGACGCGCGGCTTCCGGCTCTTTTTTTAACCGTCGGATTTTTGCTTATTTTTTGACCGGCGCGGTGACCGTCGCGGTCGCCGGGCGGGCGTTATAAAAAGTTATGAAATCTTTGGTGACGTCGACTTTATCGTCCCACCCGAGAAGCACGCCGATGTCGCTGAGTTTCGAGCCGTCGAGAATGAGCGTAAAGCCGCGCTGCTTGGCGAACTCCTGCAAAGCCTTGCCGATATCGATCAAAATCGGTCCCATCGCTTCTTGCCGGCGGCGCTGGTAACGCGTTCTCGCGTCGTCCTGCTTGAATTTATATTCGCGCCCCAGTTTGTCGTACTCCTCCAGTTTTGTATTGTAACTGGTTCGAAACTGAACATTATTAGCCTGCGCCGGCGTCGCCGCTTCCTTTTGCATGCCGGCGATTTCCTTTTCCATAGTCTGGATTCTCGTCACCATCGCATTCAAATCGTCAAGCTCCTTTTTGAAAGCGGCATCGACGCCGCCGAGCGCCGTCGAGTATTTCGTAATCCCCGTTTTCGCGTCGTTGAAAGCCAGCGTATTGATCAAACCGATTTTCGGCGATTGGGTCTGCGGCGTTTGCGCCGAAACCGTAATCGTTAAAACCGCCGCCAGCAGCAAACTTGCCGTATATAGACTAATTTTTCTCATTTCGATAATGCTCCTTAATTGAGAAAAGGTTGCCGCTCGAAAGCTTGGCAACCTCGGAATTATTAGCGTTTTGACTTTGAGCCTTTTTACTTTTTCCTATTTGGTAACGGTGGCAGTCGTTGCCGGACGAGCATTGTAAAAAGTGATGAACGCTTTGGTCACATCCGCCGTTTCGTCCAAACCGAGAATCAAACCGGCGCCGTCGAGCTTCGCGACGTCGAGCATGAGCGTGTAGCCGTTTTTCTTGGTGAATTCCTGAATCGCGTTGCCGATGTCCTGACGAAGCGGCCCCATCACGACGGCTTCGCGGCGCTGGTAGCTCGCTTTCGCCTGTTCTTCTTTATATTTATATTCACGAACCGACTTGTCGTAATCTTCGACTTTTTTGTTCAGATCAGCGTCCGAGATGGGAATTTTGCCGCCTTTCTGAATGATGTCGCGGTAGCCCTGGATTTCTTTTTCCAAAGCCTGGATTCTCGTTCCCAAAGTCTGCAGTTCCGTGAAAGTGGGTTTGAATTCGGTTTCGAGACTGTTGAGCGCGGTCACGTATTTCGTGATGCCCGCTTTGTCGTCATCAAAAGCCTGAGTGTTGATTAAACCGATTTTGCCTGCTGCGGCGGTCTGGGCGAGCGCCGAAACCGCGAAAATGGCCGCAAAAAATACACTTACGGCGAATAAACGAAATGTTTTCATTGTTTTACTGATACTCCTTAAATTATAAAAAGGCTAGTCGTTATTGTTCTAACTATTCCTTTGAAACCTAAAATCTTAAAATTGTTGCCTGGGTTTTACGATTATTTTGAGAAAAACAATGGTAAGTTATCAGGCAACACTTGTCAATGTCCTAAAATGTCCTGCCGACGGTGAAGCGGAAGCCGCTTCGCTTGCCGGGCAGAAAGACCGTCGTATTCTCCAGAAGATCGTTTCTGAGCCCGAGTTTCGCGCCCGGATTGTAGAAGTAAATCAGGCGGAACGGCACGTTGACGATCGGCACCTGCACGCGCAGCTCGACGCCGACGCTCGAACGAAAATCGCCGAGCTTGCTGAACGCCGAATCGTCGACCCGAATCAAGTCGTTGCGCTGCGCTTCGCCGCGCAGGAAAATCTGCTCGATATTTCCGAGCGGCGTGGTGGTCGGGCAACCGAGCGGAAACAGATTGCAGTACTGCCGAAATTGAGTCGTGTTCAAAAGCTGAGTGCCGCCGACCAGAAAAAGGTTTCCGAAGTTGTTCACCGCCGGCGCGTTGCGGGCGGCAAGCGCCGTTACGACGCCCGCTCCCAAAAACGTATCGTCCTGCAAAAATTCGCTGTTGATGGTCTGCGTCCCGGTTTTGCGCAGATTGAAAACCGAACCGACGTCGGCGAAAACCGCCAAACTCGCCGGTCCGAAGATCGGAATGCGGTATTCGAAGTTGCCGAGCAGCTGCGTGTCGCCGCCGATGAACTGGTACGAATTGACGAGCAGCGCCGGATTCGCGCCGCCCGCGCCGGTCAGAAGTCCGAGCGCGGCGATTTCGGCGGCTCGCGCCGGGTCTTCCAAACCGGTCAGCGGAGCGATCGTTCCGCTCGCGGTCGAGGAAGCGACGACGTTGCGCGTCGTCACGTAACGGTCGAACGGCGCGATCGGACCGATCGAACGGACGTTATAGCCGCGAATGTCGTATTCGCTTCCCAGGAAGTAGCGTTCGTAAATCGGGACGCCGCCGACAAACGACAGCGAATTGGCGTTGCGGATTTTTTCGGTCGTGGCAAAGCTGCCGATCGTCCCCGCGACTAATCTGAATCCGAAAACCTCGGCGTTTTTCGAGCGTTTTCGCCGAATAGGAATAAACGACGTGTAGGAAATGCTCGGCTGATACGTGCGTACGTCGCCGCCCAAGCCGGAAAAAGCCATCGAGGCCGAAAGCTGCGACCCGCGCAAAGTGTCGATGCCGTTCGCGGCGGGCTGCCGCGAATCGTAAACGAAACTTCCCGTCACGCGGCTCGTGATGATGTTCGGCTGCGAGTAGACGACCGGAATGTCGATTCCGGTATTGCCTTCTTCATTGACCTGCGGCTGCGTGATCGAAGTCGCCGAAAACTGGTAAGTCAAACCGACGCGCGAAAATTGCGTAAAGCGGCGTTTTCTAAAGAAGAGTTCCGAGAGCGGCGCGGTCGCGAAAACCGAAGCGCCGTAAGTGCTCTGCGTGAAAAGATTTTCGTCGCTGGCGGTGATCGTGCTGTACGGATTCGTTAAAATATCGTTCAGCAAATCCGTGTTCTGCGAAAGAAAAGTGCCTTCGCCGAAAAATTTATAGCGCGTCGCGAAGAGCGAAAAGCCGACCGAGATCGGACGGTCTTTAAAGTACGGCTCCTGAAAAGTCAGCTGAAAGCTTTG
The DNA here is from genome assembly GCA_036563455.1 of Pyrinomonadaceae bacterium. Lineage (GTDB taxonomy): Bacteria > Acidobacteriota > Blastocatellia > Pyrinomonadales > Pyrinomonadaceae > JAFDVJ01. The sequence goes on from DATCMK010000038.1 coordinate 123,479, forward strand.
CTGGCGGTTGCCGAGACCGAACTGAAACGAAACGGTTTCGCCGCGTCCCAAAAGGTTGTTGGTCGAATACTCCAGACCGAAAAACGAACCGCCGATACCGGAAATGCCGCCGTTCAAAGAAATCTGCTGGCGACCTTTTTCTTTGACCTTAACGACCAGATCGACGTCGCCCTGTTCTTCGTCGGTGCGGATTTCGACGTCCTGGTCTTTATCGATCGGGTCGAAGTAACCGGTTTGATTGAGACGAATAACGGACGTTTCGAGCGCGACCTGGTTATAAATGTCGCCTTCGTTGATCAAGACTTCGCGGCGCAGAATTTTGTCGCGCGTAAACGTGTTGCCGGAAAATTCGAGCCGGCGCAGACGGAACTGTTTGCCTTCGTCGATCGTGATGGTCACGTCGACGATGCCTTCGTTCGGGTTCGCCGGGTTGTCCTTGAAGGTGGGATCGAATTCGGCGTTGTAAAGCACGAACCCCTGCGAGCCGTAAACTTTTTTCAAATCCTCGTAAACCGCATCCTGAAGACGTTTTCCGTCGGCGACTTCGCCCTGTTTCAGTCCGACGTAGCCGAGAATCTGCTGTTCGGAGAAAATCGAGTTTCCTTCGACTTTCAGCGCGCCGACGCGGTAGACTTTGCCTTCCGTGACCGGCACGGTGATCTTCAGGGTGTCGTCTTTCGAAGTCACGAGCGGGAGCGGAAGCAGGTTGACGATCGGAAATCCGGTGCGTTTATAGCCGAGCCCGGTCACCACCGGTTCGCCGATTCGCGCCTGGAAATAACCTTTCGAAAACATGTACGACTGCACGTTCTTGCGCAGATCGTACTGCAGTTTCCGAAGATCGAGAATGTCCTGTCCCTTAAAGCGCGAGATCAAGCCGGTTTCGCGGACGAGCTGCAGCTGCGCGCGCAGTTCGCCGTCTTTGAAAACCTGATTGCCTTCGAATTCGATCTCGACGATGCGCGAGCGATTGCCCTGATCGACGTCGAACGTGACGGCGGTCGAAGTGGCCGAAACTTCCTCTTCGCGCACCGTTACTTTCGCGTTCGGATAACCTTTCGAGGCGAGCTGCTCGCGAATGACGCGGATGCCCTTCTGGGCGTTGACCGGGTTGTAGATCGATTCTTTCGAAATGCCGACGCGCTGCTCGCGGAAAGCCTTCAGGACTTCCGATTCGGGGACGGCCTCCAGGCCTTCGAATTGCAAGTCGCGGATGATCGGCAGCTCGACGACTTCGAAAATGACGTTGACGCCGCCGCGCACGCCTTCTTCGGTCAGAACGCGCGTTCTGACTTTATCGAAAAAGTTCAGCGAGAGAAGTTCCTGCAAATCGCGTTCGAGCGCCGCCTGGTTAAAAACGTCGCCCGGACGAGTTTTGATGTAATAAAGCAGGTCGTCGTCTTTCAGACGCCGATTGCCCTGAATGTCAACCGATTCGACTAATTGCTGCTGTGCGGCAGCCGCTGCGGTTTTTGGAGAGTCGTTTGTTTTATCGTCCGTCTTGGCTATTGTTGATGTGGCAGAAACAGCAAAAATCAACAAAATAAACCCAAAAGCGCGAAAAATGTGCATAAAACCGATTCCTTATAATTGCAAGTTTTTTGGCTGATTGCAGCCGAAAATGAAAAATCGCCCCAACATCAATCTCATCAACAATTTCCTAGTAATTGTTTTAAAAAAGCGGGGTTGTTACCACGTTGGGTTGATACGCGAACTTTGATTCACTCAAAATAGGCTTGGTTGCCTTTTGCGCCGCAGACTCCAACAAATCTTCAAATTATACAGATAAAAACTCAAAAAAGAAAAAGCGCAGCGCTTCGGGGCCTTTTTCCACGAAAAAAGTTGACCGAAGTTGACTTAGGTTAACCGAAGTTGGCTGAGTTACTTTCGATAAACTCCGCCAACTTCCGATCAACCCGGTCAACTTCGGTCAACTTTCAGATAACTCGGTCAACTATTACAGCTTTCCGGCGAACAGCGATTCTTCGAGCCGGACGACGCGAAACGCGAGTTTTTCGTTTTCGCAGAAAATTTCGACCAGACTTTCTTCGCTCAATTCGCCCTGAATCAAAGCTTCCGACAACTCGTCCTCGACGTATTTCTGCAGCGCCCGCTTTAACGGTCGCGCGCCGTAACTGCGGTCGGCGCACGTCTTGTTGATCAGCCATTGTTTCGCCTCGTCGGTCAGCCGCACTTGAAGGGCGCGTTTTTCGAGCATCTCGTTGAGCCGCCCGACCTGCAGATCGATGATTTCGAACAAATCATTGTCGGCCAATTCGTCGAACAGAATGATTTCGTCGAGACGATTGATAAACTCGGGCGCGAAAGCCTTCCGCACTTCCGACTGCACCTGTTCCTCCATCTTCTCGCGCGAGGCTTCGGCGCTCGCCTGAAATCCGAGCGTCGCGCGCTTCTGGATGAATCGCGCGCCGAGGTTCGAAGTCATAATGAATATCGCGTGTTTGCAGTCGACCGTGTTGCCCTGCGCGTCGGTCAGGATGCCGTCTTCGAAAACCTGCAAAAGCACGTTGAAAAGATCCGGGTGCGCTTTTTCGACCTCGTCGAAAAGCACGACCGAATACGGCGCGCGGCGCAGTTTTTCCGTGAGCTGCCCGCCTTCGTCGTGCCCGACGTATCCCGGAGGCGAGCCGATAAACTTCGCGACCGCGTGTTTTTCCATGTATTCCGACATGTCGAACCGGACGAGAGCGCGTTCCGAGCCGAACAGAAATTCGGCCAAACTGCGGGCGACTTCCGTTTTACCGACGCCGGTCGGACCCAGAAACAAAAACGAACCGACCGGTTTGTTCGGGTTTTTCAGTCCGGCGCGCGAACGCCGGATCGCGCGCGCGAGCGCCGAAATCGCCGGGCGCTGCGAAATGATGCGCTTGTGCAGCTCGGTTTCGATCTGCAGCAGTTTTTTGGCTTCTTCCTGTTTGACGCGCTGCACCGGAATGCCCGTCCAGCGCGCGATCACTTCCTCGACGTCTTCGCGCGTCACTTCGACGGCGAGGAAAGAATCTTCTAAATTATTGAGTTCAAAAGCCAAAAGCTGTTCTTCGTTGGCGGTCGCGCGTTTCCAGTTTTCGACCGTTTCCTTCCACGACGGCTCGGCGACGGCTTCCGATTCGTAGCGCAGTTTCGCGCGCGCCCCGGCTTCGTCGAGCACGTCGATCGCCTTGTCGGGCAAAAAGCGGTCGGGAATATAACGGTTCGTTTGGTAAACGGCGGCTTCGAGCGCTTCTTTCGAATACCGAATCTGGTGAAAAGATTCGTAGCGTTCGGCCAACCCTTGAATGATCTTGAGCGCGTCTTCCTCGTTCGGCGGCACAACTTTAACGGCTTGGAAGCGGCGTTCCAGAGCCTTGTCCTTTTCGATCGATTTGCGAAACTCGGCGGGCGTCGTCGCGCCGATGCACTGAATCTCGCCGCGCGACAGCGCCGGCTTCAAAATGTTCGCCGCGTCGAGCGTGCCCTCCGCCGAACCGGCGCCGACGAGCGTGTGCAGCTCGTCGATGAAAACGATGTACTGATCGTTTTCCCTGAGCTCGGTCATGATCTTTTTCAGGCGCTCTTCGAACTGCCCGCGGTATTTCGTGCCCGCGACGATCAGCGACAAATCGAGCGACAAAATGCGTTTGTTTTCCAGAAACGTCGGCACGTTGCGGTCGACGATTCTTTGCGCCAAGCCCTCGATGATCGCCGTTTTGCCGACGCCGGCTTCACCGATCAGGACCGGGTTGTTTTTCGTGCGGCGGCAAAGAATTTCGATGACGCGTTCGGTTTCGGGGTCGCGCCCGATCAGCGGATCGAGCTTGCCGTTGGCGGCTTCCGCCGTCAGGTCGCGCGTGAATTCCTGAAGATGCGGCGTTTCGTTTTTTTCTCTGCCGACCTGGTATAAATCCGAAAAGCCGCTCTGGCGCGCGATCTCGTCGCGAACGTCCTGCAGGCGCAGGCCGTAGCCGAACAGAATTTCGGCGGCGATCGATTTTTCCTCGCGCAGGATCCCCAAAAGCAGGTGTTCGGGGCCGATGTGGCGATTTTTCAGCTTGCGGCTTTCTTCCGCCGCGAGCGCTAAAATGCGTTTCGTTTCGTTTGAGAGATGCAGCTCCGCCGATTGCGGGATGCGCTCCTTCAGCGTGATGCGCTCCTCGACCTCGCGGCGGATGGTCTCGACCGACAAACTGCTGCGAAACGGGAAAAATCGCGCCGAAAGGGTTTTGTCTTCGCGCATCAAGCCTAACAGTATATGTTCGGGCGAGATGACCTGCGAACCGTATTGGAGAGCTTCATAACGCGCAAAAAAAATCACTCGGCGCGCCTTTTCCGTATAGCGTTCAAACATAAAAAATATTAATGCTGCGACCTCTTGTTAAACTGATAACCTAAGTCTGAACTTTTATGACAAATTTTTCAAGAATAGAATTTTCCGAGACTTTTCTTTATATAGTTTCAAACGCCCCGGAAATCCAAAAATTTATTGCGCCCGTAAATTTTCTAAAGGCTTTATTCGGCTTGCTTTTAGAGCCGGGTAAAGACAAGCCGCGAGCGACAAAACGAGCGTCGCGAGAGCGATTAGTAAAATTCCGCGGAAATCGATCCGCAGCGGAATATAACTGAGCGCGTAAACTTCCCCCGACAAACCGACGAGCTTAAAATAATCGCCTAAAAAACAGCCCGCGAGCCCCAAAACGACGCCCGAAAAAACACCGGCCACGCCCAAAAACAGACCTTCGAGCAGAAAAACGCCCAACAAACTGCGCGTGCGCGCGCCGCAGGTTCGCAAAACGGCGATGTCAAGCCGCCGTTCGCCGACGAGCAGCGCGAGCGTCGTCGTGATATTGAGCGCGGCGATAAAAATTATCAGTCCGATGATCGCCAGCGCGACTTTCCTTTCCAGACCGAGCGCCGCGAAAAGCGGGCGGTTCGCTTCCTGCCAGCTCACGACCTCAAAGTTTTCGCCGAGCGCGCGGCTGACTTCCCGCGCCGTTTCTTCGGCTTTGTAAATATCGGAAACCGAAACGTTTAGAATCGTCGGCACGAATTCCGGTTGTCCGTGAAGCTGCGCGAATTTCTCCGGCGACACGTAAACCCACGCCGCGTCGTAGTCGTAAAGCCCGGTTTCAAAGGTGCGGGCGACGGAAACGCGCGACGGCGTCTGATTTTCGAGCGTCACGATTTCCGCCTCGCCGTCGATCGGCAACTTCAGCTTTTCCGCGAGCCGCGCCCCGACCGCGATCCGGCTGCCCCTTAGATCGTTTTGATTCTGCACTTTTAGAATCGCGTAGCTCGTCGCCGCGGCGCTGAGTATCAGAGAATTTTCGTAAGCCGTCGGCGACGCGTCGCGGACGTTTGCAATTTCGGTCAATCGCCCGGTGATTTCCGGGTGGTCAAAGATCGCGCCGCCGTCCTTTAAAGAAACGGAAATATGCGCCGTGTTGGCGAGGATCTTGTCGCGCATCTCGTCCGCGAAACCTTTCGCCAGCGCCTGCGCGACGATCAAACTCGCGACGCCCGCCGCGATGCCGACGACGGCGACGGCGGAAGTGAAACGCGCCAGCGATTTGCGCCGCGCGCGGAAGTATTTGTAGGCGAGTTTGAACTCGAACGACACGACAGGTAGTTTCCCGCAAAGCCGCCGCAAACGCAATTCGATTTGGGATTTGGGTTTTTGGTTTTTGGTATTCGATCCTCGACCTCTGAAACGAATCTAAAGATCGAAGATCGAAGTTCGAAGTTCGATCTTCGAAGCGGCTTTGCACAAAAACCTTACTTTGCCCGCGAATTTTCGCTGATCTTTGCTGATAATCTTATTTCATTCGCGTCGATTCGCGTTTATTCGCGGGCAAAGTCAAAAAATCCGCTTCATGAGCCGAGTTTTTGCGCCAAGCCGTTCGAAGTTCAAATTCAAATCGGCCGCATTATTCGCCAAAAGATTCTCTTTTCGCTAAAATTTAGTTTTTACAAAAGATTTACCGGAGATTCGCAAATCCGAAATCCGAAATCTAAAACCCGAAATCGAAATGCCGCTTGCAACCATAGAAGAAGCCGTCGAAGATATTAGAAACGGCAAACTGATAATAATCGTCGACGACGAAGACCGCGAAAACGAGGGCGACCTCGTCTGCGCGGCGGAGAAAGTGACGCCCGAAATCATCAATTTCATGGCGGTTCACGGGCGCGGGCTGATCTGCCTGCCGCTCACCGAAGAGCGCTGCGATTACCTGCAGCTGGCGCCGCAAACCGCCGAAAACACTTCCGGTTTCGGCACGGCTTTTACCGTTTCGATCGAGGCGAAAGAAGGCGTCACGACCGGAATTTCGGCCGCCGACCGCGCGAAAACGATCCTGACGGCGGTCGATTCCAATTCGAAAGCGACCGATCTGGCGCGCCCCGGACATATTTTTCCGCTGCGCGCGAAAAACGGCGGCGTGCTCGTGCGCGTCGGGCAAACGGAAGCGAGCGTCGACATGGCGCGCATCGCCGGGCTCGACCCGTCCGCCGTGATCTGCGAGATCATGAACGACGACGGCACGATGGCGCGAATGCCCGAATTGGAAGTGTTCGCCGAAAAACATGGGCTTAAAATCATCTCGGTCGCCGACCTCGTGCGTTACCGCATCCACAAGGAAACGCTCGTCAGAAAAGTCGTCGAAACGAATCTGCCGACCACTTACGGCGATTTCCGCGCGTCGATCTACGAAAACATCATCAACGGCGAAACGCACATCGCGCTCAAAATGGGCGAATTTTCGCAGACAACCGAACCGGTTTTGGTGCGCGTCCAAACCGAGAATATAACGTTCGCCATGTTCGGCTCCAAACTCGGCGAAGCATCGCAGGCGATCAACTCTTCCCTTAAAAAAATAGCCGAAAGCGGCGAGGGCGTGATACTCTATTTACGTCAGCGCGAGCATAACCTGGATTTAATACATCAACTGCAGACTTACGCGTTGATGCAGGACAAGAATTTGGATTTTCAAACCGCGAGGCGCGAAACCGGTTACGGAAGTTTCCGCGATTACGGTATCGGCGCGCAGATTCTCAACGATCTCGGCGTCCGGAAAATCCGGCTTTTGTCGAATCATCCCCCGCGCATCGCAGCGATTGAAGGTTTTGATCTGGAAATCGTCGAAACCGTCAGTTTGTAAAACTAGGAACCATACAAGGGGTCAGAAATGTCTGAAGAAAACAACAATCAGACCGAACAGGCGGAAGAAATCGAGCCGCAGGACGGCGGCGGCGAGGAAGAAGCCGCGCCGGAACGCCGCGGATTTTTCACGCGGCGCAACGCCGTCATCGCTTCCGGCATTCTCGGGCTGCTGCTCGTTTTAGCCGTCGTGCTGGTTTTCGTTTCCTACCGCACCGGCGTCTTCGACAATTACATCAAAACGCAGTTCGTCGCGAAAATGGACCAAATCGGCATCAACTTCACCGCCGACGCGTTCCGCGTGACAATCGCGCCCCTCAAACTCGAACTTCGCAACGCGACTTTCAACAATAAAGTGACGGGCGAAAAGCTCTTTTTCGTCCGCGAAGCCGATCTCTTTCTGACCGTCCAGAACCTTTACGCGTGGCAGCTTTCGCGCGACATCACGATCGACACGACCGACATCACGGGCGCGGAAGTTTACGTCACGTTCGACGAAAACGGCAAGTCGAATTTCGCCGAGCTGAATTTCGTCGAGGAGAAGGGACGCGTCAATTTTCTGTATTCGTCGACTAAATTCACGGTCAAAGACAGCGTCGTCCATTTCGGCGACCGCCAGCGCCGGATCGCGGCGGACGCGAGCAATCTTTTATTTACGCTCGAACCGGTCGATTACAACGTGCCGGACGAGCAGAAACGCTATAAATTCGATTTGTCATCGACCGATTCGTTTCTCGCTTACGACGAAAGCCGCCTCGAAAACATCGATATCAAAGCCCAGGGCATCGCCGACCGCAGCGGCACGGAAGTGACCGGTTTGCGGCTGACGACGCCGATCGGCGAAACGGTTTTAAAAGGCACGACCGCCGGCTGGGAATCGCCCCGGTACAATCTTGAAATCGAGTCGACCGTCGACTTAACGCAGGCTTCGACGGTTTTTCCGACCGGCACGCCGCTCAAAGGCATCGGCAATTTCAAGGGCACCGTGACGGGCGAGGGCGAAAATTACAAGGTCAACGGCGAAATTTCGTCCGAGTCGCTTTCGGCTGCGAACATTTATTTGCGCGGCCTGAACATCAACGCGGCGGTCGACGGCAAAGGCACGATGTACGAAGCGAACGGCAAGGCGATCGCGCAGCTTTTGACGTTCGAGGATTTTAAGATCGATTACCCGCAGCTCGTCGGCATGGTGCGCGGCAGCGGCACGGATTTTCGCTGGGTCGGCGAGCTTCAAGCGGCGGCGGCGAAAACCCCGTTCGGCACGATCGGCGGGCTTTTCATTTCCGACGCGGTCGCCGAATACAAAGAGGAAAAATTCGGCGCGTCATTAGGCAACACGCGCGCGCGCACTTTTTCGTCGCAGGGCTTCGACATCGAAAACGCGCAGGTTTCGAGCATCAAGCTCGATTCGAACGAAGGCGTCACGACCGTTTCCGCGCCGAACGCTTCCGCCGGTAAATTCAACACCAAAGCCATCCGGCTCGAAAACGTCAAAACCCGCAACCTTAAAATAAAGGATGTTCCGGCGCGCACTGACGTGATCGCCGACACGATCACTTCGACCGGCGCGACGCTCGAAGACACGCGGCTGCGGAATCTGACGATGCAGGACGCGCGCATCGGTTACCAGAACGGCACGACGACGATCAATTCGCGAAGGGCCAGTGCGGAGCAATTGCTCGCCAACGGCGCGACGATCGGCGAAATCGTCGCGCAGAATTTCAACGTCACTGACTACCCGCGCGAAACAGTGGTCGCGGCGGACGGCTTGAAAGTCGCAAAAGTGCAGACGAACGCGGCCGTGCTCGGCGCTTTGAATATCGCCGGCGTGCGGCTGACGGTGCGCGAGGGCAGAATCGAAGGCACTTCGGGCGACATCGACGCCGGCAACGTGACGCTCGCTAAAAACTCGAACCTGCCCGAGGGCGGAAATCTCGCAAACGTCAAAATTTACAAGCCCGTCTTCGTGCTCGAACCGTCGGGCAGCTACCGCGCGAGCGCGGACATGAGCCTCGGCGGCGGCACGGTCGGAAACGTCCGGCTCGGCGCGGCGCGCGCGGCGGTCACGGTCGACAACAGTCAGGTCGCGCTCAACGATTTAACCGCCGACGTCCTCGACGGAAAGCTCAACGGCAACGCGACGATCGCGTTAAATACGCGCGGCCGCTCGGAAATCAACGCCGATTTCACGAATCTCGATCTCGGAAAACTGCTCGCGCTGCAGGGCGGGCGCGTCGTTCCCGTCGAAGGCGAAACGACCGGCAACGTCAATTTCACGTTCAGCGGCACGAACTTCAGAACCGCGAGCGGAAACATCACCGCCGACATCGCGGCGAACGCCGGCACGGCGGCGCGCGGGCTGATTCCCGTCACGGGGCGCGTTGAAGCGACCGCCGCGAACGGCCTTTTCAACGTCGGCGTCGCGCGGCTCAACACCGCGAGCAGCGAGTTCAACGCGACCGGCACGTTCGATCTGAACGGTTACGACTCGAATCTGAACGTCTCGCTCAACTCCGCGGACGCGAGCGAGATCAGCCGCATCATCAACGTTCTCGACATCTCGCCCGAATTCCAGCGAAAAACGGAAGAATACAACGCTCAGTTCGCCGGCAACCTCGCCTTCAACGGCACGTTGACCGGCAACGTCTCGAATCCGACGATCGACGGCTCCGCGCGGCTCGATTCGCTGATTTTGCGCGGGCGCCGGTTGGGCTCGCTCCGCACCGATCTGCTCGTTTCGCCGACCGGAACCGAGCTGCGAAACGGGGTATTGGAAGAATCCGACGGCGGCACCTTGGCGTTCAACGTCGATATTCCGAGCGGCGGCGCGAACAATATTTCCGTGCAGGCGACTTTGACCAACATCAACACCGGCAATATTTTAGCGGCGCTGCCGGTCGATCTGCCCGAAACGCTGCGCGGGCTGCAGGCCGACACGTCCGGAACTTTGAATTTGAGCGGGCTGCCGAACGCGATGCAGGGCGAAGCGGTTTTGACGGCGAAAAACGGCACGCTGCAGGGACAGACCTTCGACAATCTCGACACGCGCGTGACTTTTGCCGGAAACACCGTCAATCTCGAAACCTTCAACGCCCGGTTCGGCAACGGAACTCTCACGGCGAAAGGCACTTATCAGACCGACACGACCGCGTTTAATTTCGACGTCGAGGGCAAACAGATTCCGCTCGCGCGCGTTCTGCCGTTCGTTCCGAACGCGTTCGCGGACGTTCCCGAAGTCAACGGAATCGTTAACTTAAACGCCAAGGCGGTCGGCATCAAAAACGACTCGCGCACTTACGAAATCAATTTCAACGGCACCGGAACCGGCATCACCTACGGCGGCAACACGCTCGGCGACGTGGTCTTCGACGGTCGAACCGAAAATCAACAGCTCAACGCGAATCTGACCGTCAATCTTGCCGGGCAGCAACAAACCATCGCGGCGAACGTCAATTTCGCCGACCCGAATCTGCCGTTTCGCGCCGAAACGAACTTCAACAATACGGAACTCGCGCCGTTCATCGCGCTCGCGCGCGAGCCCGGCGACATCGCGATCACCGGTCAGGCGACGGGCAGGATTTTTCTCGAAGGCAATCTTTCGAGCATCAACGCGCAGACCGGCGAGCGCGAATTTACGACCGGCAATCTCAAAGGCTCGGCTGATTTCACGCAGCTCGCGCTGCAAATCGGCGACACGCCGATCGCGGCGACCGAACCGGTCGCCGTCAGATTCGACACGAACGAAATCGTCGTCGAAAGCGCCCGGTTTGCGGGCGGCGGGACGAATCTCGTGGTCGACGGCACGATCGCGCTCAGAGAAAACGGCATCAACAATTTAAATGTCAACGGGCGCATCAATCTATCCATCCTGAACGCGATTTCGCGCAACACGTTTTTTGCCGGTTTGGCGGACGTTAATGTTCGACTGACCGGACCGAACCCGACGGCGCGGCTGAACGGCACGGCGGTCATGCAGAACGCTTCAGCGTCAGCGTTTATCGGTTCCGAACGCATTTCTTTCGAACGGCTTCAGGGACGCGTGATTTTCACGTCGAACCAGATACAGATCGACGAACTGACCGGTTTCTTGGGCGGCGGCAGATTCACCGCGTCGGGCGGCGCGATGATCGGCAACAACCTGCAGCTCGACGCTTTTCGCTTCGTGCTCGGCGGCACCAACGTCACGGTGCCGCTGCCGAAAGATTTCTTAACGACCGGCGACGCCGAAATCGAGATCAACGGCAGACGTAACAACGGCGCATTGAGCACGTTCATCGCCGGCAGAATCAACGCGCGGCGCAGCGTTTATACGGAAAACATCGATCTCGCGGACGTCGTCGGCGGGCGCGGCGACGGCTCGATCGCCCAGAGCGGAAGCGGCGACGGTTCGACTTTCGGCGACGTGAGCCTCGATTTGACGGTCGAAGGGCGTAACGCGCTCGTCGTCCGAAACAATCTGGCTGATCTGACGGCTTCGCTTAGTTTGCGCGTGACGGGCGACCTCGACGCGCCGCAGGTCGAAGGCCGAATCACCGCCGATCGCGGAACGCTTTTCTACCGCAACGATCGTTACGAAGTACAACGCGGCGAGCTCGTTTTCCCGCCGAACGCCGACGGCATCGAGCCGATCATCAACCTGCAGGCGGAGGCCGAAATCAGCGGCTACCAGATTTTCGTCAACTTGAACGGACCGTTGACCGACACCGAAAATTTAAGCGCGCAGCTGCGCTCGAACCCGGCGCTGCCGCAACAGGACGTCGTGTCGCTGGTAACGACGGGCAATCTCGCGAGCAACGAAGGCGGAATTTCGCCGCTCGCGCAGTCGGGCATCAGCACGGCGGCTGAAATTCTGACCGACCAGATCATCAACAAGCCGATCGCCAAAGCGACCGACAAGCTTTTCGGGCTCAATAAGTTTCAGCTCGACCCGATCATTTCCGGGCAGCGCAATCCGGGCGCGCGGCTGACGGTCGGACGGCAGATCAACCGGAACCTCGCGGTGACGTATTCGACGAACCTTTCGGAAGACCAGAATCAGGTCCTGGCGCTCGAATACCGCGTTTCCAATCGCCTGTCGTTCGTCGCCCAGTATGAGCAGCGGTCGCTCAGCAACGTCACGCGAAACAAGGACGTTTTCAGTTTTGAAGTCCGTTTGCGGAGAAGGTTTTAAGGAAGTAAAAAATAAAAAGCAAAAAGAGTAAGGGGTTGAATTTGAAAAACAGCGGCGGCGCAATGCAGGGAAAGAAAGACTTAAAAGTAAGGAACCGGAACATTTTTGTCCGAAAGGTGTTTACACTTTTTACTTTTTACCTTTTAGTTTTTACCTTTTCGGCGTTTTCTCAGAACAAATACGAAGACCGGCGGATCGTCGAGCCGATCGATGTCACCTTCGAGGGCAACGACCGCGAAAATTCCGCCGCCGAAGAATTTCGTCTGATCGCGCGCAACACGCTCGGCGACAAATATTCGGCGGTCAAAATACGCGAGGCGATTCAAGCGATTTATAACACGAACCGCGTCATTTCGGTGACGGTCGAAGCGAACGAAGCCGGCGTCGACGCCGTGCGCTTGCGCTTTATCATCAAACGCAAAACGCAGGCCGAACGCGTCTCGATCGTCGTCGGCCCTTCGGTCGGCGACAGTGAGATAACCGAAGACGAACTGCTTTTGCGCCTCAATCTCGTAACGGCGGGAAACACCGTTTCCGAACAGGTTCTGCAAACCAACGCCAGCACGATCCTCGAATACCTGCGCGACCGCGGCTATTACAAATCTGAAGTCACTTTCACGCAGAGACCGGCGGCGAACGATACCCGCGTCGGCGTGACGTTCAACGTGACGCCCGGCGAGCAGGCGAAAGTCGGCGCGTTCAATATCGACATTCAGGGTTTCGACGCGACGAAGGTTTTAGGCAAATTAGACCTCAAGCCCGGCGAATTTTTTACGCGACCGCGACTCAACCGCGATCTGGAAAAAATTCGCGAAGCGCTGCGCGATCAGAACTTTTTCGCGCCGGAGCTCAATGAAGAACGAGTGGTTTTCGTGCCGGAAACCAACACCGTGAACATTTCTTTGTCGGGCAGGGTCGGCGCGGTCATCAATGTTTTGGTCGAATCGGAAGGCGAAAAGGTCGGCGAAGGCACGCAAACCAAGCTGCTGCCGATCAAGCGCGAAGGCTCGCTCGATTATTCGGCGATCGTCGAGGGCGAACGCCGGCTCGAAAATTATTTTCAGGAAAAAGGCTATTTCTTTGCGGAAGTGACGCCGGTTTGTGCGGTGCAGCCGACCTTCACCGAAACGGAAGCGAGCTACACGGTCAACGAGACGAATCTTTTGTGCGCTTCTTTAAGCGGCGCGGATTTGATGAATCGAACGGTCGAAGTCAAATATCAGGCGGATTTGAACCGGCGTCTGCGGCTCGTCGATATTCGCATCGAAGGCACGGATCGGCTGCCGATCGAAGAAATCCGCTCGATTCTCGAATCGCAGGAAGTCAACGCGCTGAGCCTGATTCCGTTTCTCGGTTACGGGCGCGGCTACACGAGCAACGAACTGCTGCAGGAAGACGCCAACACGATCCGGTCGCTGATGAGAGAACTCGGCTACCGCAACGCCAAGGTGACCGCGCGGCAGGGCGTTTCGCCGACCGGCGACGATTTGATCATCACGTTCGTCGTCGATGAAGGAATCCCGACGCGGATTTCGGACGTCGAAATCGTCGGCAATACGGCTTTTTCCGATGCGGCGCTGCAGACCCAACTGCCGAATCTCGTCGGGCAAAATTACTCGCGCGCAAAAATCCGCAACGGTCAGCGCAAGCTCGCCGAATATTATTCGAATCAGGGATTCTACGACGCGAAGGTCAGTTATTCGATCGTCGAATTGGGCGCCGACGTCGGCGAGGACCGCGTCAAAGTCGAGTACCGCGTCGAGAACGAAGGCCGAAAGGTTTTCATCAATCGCGTGCTGGTTTACGGCAACGAGCGAACGAACCGCGACGCGATTCTGAAGGCGATCAATCTGCGCGTCGGCGAAACGCTGCGCGCCGCCGATATTTTTTCGAGCGAGCAAAATCTTTACGGAACGGACGCCTTCAAGCGCGTCGAGATCAAAACCGAACCGGCGGGCGAAAACGCGGAAGGCCGCCTGGCGGACGTCATCGTGAACGTCGAAGAACAAGCGCCGCGCCTGATTCAGTACGGCGGCGGCGCCTCGACCGACGCCGGTCCGTTCGGCTTTTTCGACATCCGTCATTTCAATCTTTTCGGCAATCTTCAGCAGGGCGGCGCGCGCATCCGCGTCAGCCGTCTGCAGCAGCTCGCGCAGATCGATTTCATCAACCCGCGGTTTTTGCGCGACGGTCGCAACACGGACGGCACGATCCGCTTCTCGCCGCTGACTTTCACCGCGCAGTACCAGCGCGATTCGACCGTCACCAGGTTTTTCCGTTCGGTCTTCGACCGCGGCACTTTCGGCATCGTGCAGCGCATCGACGAGGAAGGCAATCCGATCGACGAATTCGGCAACGAAACCGGCGACCCGACGATCAACCGCCTGACGCTTTCGGCGGAGACGAGTCGCACGATCAGCGTCAAAAACCGCAGTATTTTATTCGTCCGTTACCGTTTCGAAGACGTCCGGCTTTTTAACATCGAAAGTCTTTTGATTAAGGATCTGCTGCTGCCCGATTCGAGAATCCGCACTTCGGGGTTCGGCGCGACGTTCGTCCGCGACACGCGCGAAAATTGCGCCGTACGATACACGTTGCTCGAAATCATCAACCGCGGCGAACAGGGCGAAGCCTGCCGCTACAGTCCCGGCGATCCGACCAAGGGCGAATATCTGACGGCGGAATACAACGTGAGCGTGCCGTTTCTGGGCGCGAATATCGGGTATCATAAATTTCAGGCGTCGTATTACCGTTTTTATACCCTTAGGTATTTAAAGAACACGACCTTTGCCGGACGCGCCGTGCTCGGCCTGGCGAGCGTTTTTTCGAACGGCAATCGTTTTTCGTCGTCGCAGTTTCCGGGTTTGGACGGAATTTTGCCGATCAGCGAGAGATTTTTCGCGGGCGGCTCGACGACGCTCAGAGGTTTCGATTTTGAATCCGCCGGTCCGCGCGTCGTCATCGTTCCGCAGGGCACTTTCCGCAACAGCCGCGGCGAGATCGTGCCGATCGATCCGTTCACCGTGCCGTTCGGCGGAAACGCGCTGGCGATCGTCAATCTCGAAGCGCGCGTTCCGCTGACCGATTCGATCCGCGCCGTGCCGTTTTACGACGGCGGCAACGTTTTTCGCCGCGTAAAGGATATTTTCAATCCGCCCGACGTGCTGCCGAACGACGTCGTTTCGCAGAATTTGCGCGCCGTCTGGTCGCACACGGTCGGTCTCGGCTTACGCATCAAAACACCGATCGGCGGCGAATTCGGCGTCGACTACGGCTATCTGCTCAATCCGCCGCGTTTTCTGATCCCGCAGGCCGCCGGACCGAATGCGGTTTTCACGCCGCGCCGGCAACAGCTTCATTTCCGTTTCTCGCAGGCTTTTTAAGCGCAAAGAACGAAGTCCGAAGCCAAATTTGGAATTTGGCTTCGGACTTCGTTCTTTGCGCTTCGGTCTAATTTATGGCTGATGAAATGATGTGGCTTTCATCGACGACGAAGTTTTCGGGCTTCGATTCGGCGGACGTTTCGGCCTTGACGGGCGGCGGTTCGATCGGTCTGATCACGATCGGCGCCGGCTGGAGATTTTGTCCCGGCGCCGGCGTTTCCCTCGAAAACCTCTCCGCCGTTTGTGCTTTCGCGAGTTTGCGCAGCGATTTGACGCCGTACATCGCCTTGTCGGCGGAAATGATGATCTGGTCGAGCGTCGCGCCGCCGTTCGGATACGAAGCCGCGCCGATGCTGATGCCGACGTGCGCGAATCTGCCGTCGCCGATCGGCAGGACGAAATTGTTGACGGCTTTTTCCAGCCGCTGGCAGAGATCTTCGACCGAAACGTCTTCGATTTCCGGAATAATCGCGACGAATTCGTCGCCGGCGTAACGCGAGAGAAAATCGTAGTCGCGAAGCTGCGACCGCATCACTTTCGAAAGCTCGCGCAAAAGCTTGTCGCCGGTTTTATGCCCGAAGGTGTCGTTGACCGCCTTAAAGCCGTCGAGATCGAGCATCATAACCTGAAAACGGCTGCTGTTGCGGTCGGCGCGCGCGGCTTCCTTATCGAACTGAACCTGCAGGCTCCGCGCGTTCGGCAAACCGGTCATCGGGTCGGTCAGCGCTTTGGTTTCGGTTTCGGCGTGCTGAATCGACTTTAACAGCGCGTCGGCCGCGATTCGCGAAACCGTGTCGAGCAGCCGCAGATGTTCGTCCTCGTAATTTTCGAGCGCGCACGAATAAAGCGAAACCGCGCCGAGCATTTTATCGTCGGCGATCAGCGGCAAAGACGCCATCGCCGAATACTCCTGCACGAATTCGAGCTCGCAGAACGAAAAATCCAGTCCCGGATTAACGTTGCAGACCGGCTGGCATTTCTTCAAAACATAACCGGTCGCGCCTTCGCCCGGTTTGATCGCGCGGTTGAGCAAGCAGGCGGCGTTTCTACCTTCGGCATAAATGGCCTTCGCTTCTTTGCCCGCTTCGTCCAAAAGATAAATGACGCAGGTGTCGTACGGCACGAACTCGCCGATTTTTTCGCAGAACAACGAAAACGTGTCTTCGATATTCAGCGACGAGCTGAAGATTCTCGCCAGTTCATACAGCGTGAAAACCTCGCGGTTCGCGCGTTTGATTTGTTCGACGTAGCTCTTCGAGTCGTTGTCGCTCGAGTGAATCAGCGCCTCGTCGGCGTTTTCGCTGTTCGCCGCGTAATCGAGATTTTCGGCCTTGATCGCGGCTTCGAATTTTTTCAGATTGCGCAGAAACAGATCGACGATTTTCGGATCGAACTGCGTGCCGGCGCCTTTGATGAGAAATTTACGCGCCTCTTCGCGCGAAATCGCCGGGCGGAACGGACGCGCGCAGCGCATCGTATCGTAAGCGTCGGCGATCGACAGTATTCGCGCCGTCACCGGAATACTTGCGCCTTTTAAGCCTTCCGGATAACCGGAACCGTCCCAGAATTCGTGATGGTATTTGACGGTCGGCACGACCGGGTAGCCGAAGTGGACTTTTTCGAGAATCGAAGCGCCGACCGACGCGTGAATTTTTGTTTTTTCCATCTCCGCCGGCGTCAATCTTCCGGGTTTATTTAAAATGTGATCGGGCACGGCGAGTTTGCCGATGTCGTGCAGCAGCGCGCCGGTGTTCAAGGCGTTGATTTCACCCGCCGATAAACCGAGCAGGTCGCCCATGCCGACCGCGTAAATCTGCGTCCGGCGGACGTGCCCGACGCCGACCTGATCGCGGGCGTCGATCGCCGTCGCGAGCGCCTCGACAGTCGCCAGATGAACGCGGCTTGCTTCGCCGATTTCCTTCGTTTTTTGTTCCAGCCTTTTCAGGTGAAAGCGGTAAGCGAAATGACCGAAGACCGTCAGCGGCAAAATCACTAACCCGAACGGCAAACCGAATCCGAGAAACAAAACGTGCAGCAGAAAAGCGGCGTTCGCCGACAAAACTAAGCCGATCGCCAAGCTCGTGAAATCTTCCTTCCAGATTTCCCGCCACGTTTTTTCTTTTTCCAGATAACGAAAAACCGCATTCAGAACCGCCGTCGATGCATAATACGTCAGCGCCATCGAAAGCGTCGCCGCGATCAGCGACGGCAGTTCAAGCGCGGCGCTCCCGACAAAAGAAGCTTTAAAGCCGGCGAATTGTAAAATCAGGTAAAAGACCGTCGCCGAGGCGAAGGCGCCGACGATACCGGAAAACGCGCCGAAGAGCCATTTGAATTTGTTTTGGCGCTCGGCGTTAAAGCGAGCGATCGACGAGACGGCGGCCAAAAAAATGGCGCCCGGCACGCCGAGCCAAATGACCGCCCAAAAAACGACGATTTCCCTCGGGGAAAAATCCGCCGCCGTTCCGGGGATTTTTATTTGGTGCTGGTTGGCGAAGACCGCCACGAGCAGCGCGATCGCCAAGCCGACGAGATGGGAAAAGGAAAAATTTTCTAATCCCAATGCGGCAAAACCGAGCAAAACGACGCTCGCCAGAAGCAGAATTGTCCAGTAAACTTTCGATTTTAGATTGTTGCCGGAGAGATTTAATTCTTCCATTTTCGTTTCTCCCAAAAACTACAGAGACTCTTTTAGGTTTGTATCCTGGGAGCCTTTGCCATCGATAAACTTTTCGAAAGCGAGCGTAAAAATATATCATTTTTCGTGCCAAGCCTTGAAAAATGAAATAGTTAGGTATTTATTGAAAAAATCTAACCGCAACCAATACAGGCAATTTCAAATCGGTCAATCTGACGTTTCAAAATGGTATTATAGCAGTCAATGTGAAGGTTGGAAAACAAATTTTAACACAAATACGCATGCGATTCGTTGGCAACCGGCAAACTTTTACCGGAAATCTAAAATTTAGGTTAAATTAATAAAGATTTTGCGATAAAATAAAGGTCAGCTTGAGATAAAGAGAATTTATACCGAAGTAAATCAAAGGAAATTTGTCCTTACAATTCGTTCGAATTAATGTTTACGGCTTCGAAAACGAAAGGCTTCGTCGCCGAACCGGCGGAGAAAAAGTTTTTCGCTTTGCCGGATGCGAAAATTAGGGAGTTTTGAAATTTGTGATATGGTTTTAGATTTCAGAAACGCAGATCGTTCGTCGAAACGCGACAGAAAGACGATTTTCGTCTATTTAATTTCGCATCTGGCGGTTTTGATTTTCATCGGCGCCGCGTTCGCCTTCCCCGCCGCCGCGCAGGACACGGACGACGTCATCCGCGTCGACACGGAACTCATTGCTTTTGAAGTGACGGTTTCGGATAAGGACGGAAAACCGGTGCGCGGTCTGAATGCGAAAGACTTCAAACTTTTCGAGAACGGCGTCGAGCGTCCGATCGATTTTTTCGAGCCGATTCGCCGGCAAAACGAGAATCGCCCGCTGTCGATCGTTTTCGCGCTCGACGTTTCGGGCAGCATGACGAACGAAGAGCTCGTGCAGCTGCAGTCGGCGATGCAGCAGTTCGTCAAACGGCTCGCCGATTATAACTCGTATTTCGCCGTCATGACGTTCGGCATGGAAGTCAAAACGCTTCAATCGTTTACCAACAAACCGCAAAAGCTCGAAAAGACTTTTGAAAAGATCCTGCGCGATTCCGACGGGCTTTCCACGCACGCGTACGATGCGGTCGACGAAGCGGTGCGGATGCTGCGCAAAAAATCGCCGCCCACGATCAAAAATCAACTGCCGAAACGCGCCGTGATTCTCATTACCGACGGCTTTCCGGTCGGCGATACGGTCTCGCCGAAGACCGTCATCGAGCGCGCGAACGATGCGGAAACGACCGTTTACTCGATTCTCTTGCCTTCTTTTTCGCGCTTACAGGGAAATAAAAAACCGCTTCTGACGCTTTTGGAAGCGAGCGGTCTGGTCGATAAAACCGGCGGAAAAACTTTCTACGTCAACGAAAGCAACTTCGAGCCGCTTTTCAAGAGTTTGGAAGAAGAAATCACGTCTTCGTACGTGCTGGCGTTTTACCCGAAACCCGAAACCCCGAAAGACGGAAAGTTTCGCGAAGTTCGGATCGAAACGCCGAATAATCTAAAGATCAGACAAAACCGCACCGGTTACCAGTTGAAGTAAAGTCCGAAGCCGCGAGTTCCAAGCCTCAAGTCAGATTATTTTTCTCAAGACTTGAGGCTCGGGGCTTCGGACAAATCAAAATCTTTCTTCTTCTTCCAAATCTTCGTCGTAATCGTCGCCGCCTTCGTAAAGATCGAGCTCGATCGGGTCGAGACCGACGACTTCCAATTCCGCACCGCATTCATCACAGGTTACAGTATCACCTTGTTCGGAATCGGCATCGACGTAAACTTCTTCATCACATTCAGGACAAACTGCTGTCGGCATTCTTTTTGCTCTCCAAAATTTTTATAAATTTAATTTTCACCGAGCTTTAAAGCCAAGCGAAACGAAAAATTACGATAGTAAAATCTAACCCGTTTTGCGGTTATATAGCAAACTATTTTCAAAAAAACCGCTAAACCTTTCTTGTTTTCAGCTTTCAACTATTAGATATTATTGATTGACTTTTCAAATTTCAAATCCGTAAGTTCAAAAATGCAATTTCCTTTCAGGCTGGCTGAAAACAAAGAATTCGATGTTGTCGGCTTCGGCACCAACGCGGTCGATTATTTAATTATCGTGCCGGAATATCCGGCTTTTAACTCGAAAATCGAGCTCGCAGACTACGCGCAGGCGGCGGGCGGAGAAATCGCGACGACCTGCGTCGGTCTGCGTCGTTTGGGCGCACGAACGGCTTACGTCGGACGTTTCGGCGACGACGCGGAAGGCGGCTTCGGACTGCAGACTCTGCGAGACGAAGGCGTCGACGTCGAGTTCGCCGAACAAATCGCGGGCGCGCGCACGCAGATCGCTTTCATTATCATCGACGAGCGAACCGGAGAAAGAACGGTCATCTGGAAACGCGATCAAAAACTCGCCTTTACGGAAAAAGACGCCCCGGAGGAAATCGCGACGCGCGGCAAAATCCTGCATTTCACGCCGCACGACGCGCGCGCGTGCCTCGCGATGGCGCGCGCGGCGAAACGGGCGGGCGCGGTCGTTTCGATCGACGTCGACAATATTTTCGAAGGCATCGAAACGGTTCTGCCGCTGGTCGATATTTTCGTTTCGAGCGCCGAATTTCCCGAAAGACTGGTCGGAATCGCCGACAAAAAAACCGCCTTGCGCGAAATAAAGTCGCGTTACGGCTGCGCGGTCGCCGGCATGACGCTGGGCGAAACCGGCTCGCTTTTACTGTGCGGGAACGAATTCGTCCGCACCGACGGTTTCGAAGTTCCGGGCGGCTGCCGGGACACGACCGGCGCGGGCGACTCGTTTCGCGTCGGGCTGCTTTACGGCGTTCTGCGGGGCGCATCGGTCGAGGAAAGCGCGCGCATGGCGAATGGTGTCGCCGCGCTCAAATGCCGCGCCGTCGGCGCGCGCACCTCGCTGCCGGATGAAAAAGAATTGTTCGACTTGCTGGGAACGGAGTAGAACGAGCGCCGCGAACAGACACGAAAAACACTTTAAATTTATTGCGTGGTTTTTTTGTCTGTTCGCGGCTGAATTTTAATTCACAAACACGAATTCGCCGAATTTCTCGGGCACGTGAAAGCTCGGTTCTTTCGTGAAAGTCGGCGACCACGCGAGATAACCGCGCGTCGGGTCTTTGCCGATGCAGCGAAAAATATTGCCGAGCCAGACGTCGCCCGCTCGCGGCGTTTTGCCGAACGCTTTCCATTCGATTTTGATCGCCATCCAAATTTTGTCTTTTTCGATCAGCGATTTCGACTGCATTCCCGATCGATAATCCCAATCGGTAATGCGCTCGTCGGGTTTTTGATAAATCCCGAGGTCGATCCATTCGCCGTTCGGCGCGATTTCGAACTCGAAATATTTGCGAAATTCGTCTCTTTTCGGCGCAAAGAAAATCTCGCACACGTCGCGATCCCAAAGCCCGCGCGTTTTCGTCGTCAGATTCGCTTTTTCCGAAACGACGAGCGGCTCCTTCTGATTCGCTTCGAAACGCACGTAAACCGCCGCGTCCGACCATAACAGCTTCGCCTTAAACTGCCGCTCTGCCGGCGCGGTTTCGCCCGACCAGTATTTATCGACCGTGACCGTTTCGGCTTGGTCCCAGACTTTGTTCTCAAACTCTTGAAAGGCGAAGTCCTGTTTCGCGTAGTTGATCTTATAAGTCATTTTGGATTGCGCGCTCGCGTTAAGGATAAAAGTCAAAACCAAAAGCACCAAAAACAAAATAGAATTGACGTTTTTCATAGCTGATGATTTAACGTCAATTCTATTTAAATTTCAAATTTCGATTATTTTTTGCCGGTATTGAAAACCGTCTTAAACGCCATTTTCGCGAGCTTCCACGTTCTGTCGAGATCGATTTTGCCGTCCTTGTCGCGACCTAAAATTTTATTCACCAAAACTTTCCGCAGATCCTTGCCTTCGCGTTTGAGCATGAACTCCTTGGCGTAGGGCTTCGCGGTTTCGAAGAAATTGAATTCCGGGTCGGTGATGATGCCGATGCCTTCGAGCGTCATCAGCGCGCGCATGATGTACGTGAAATTAGACGGCAGACGGAACGGATAATCGTACATCACGTCCGCCAGATCGTAAGTCAATTCCTTGAAATTGACTTCCTTGAGCTTCAAATTCAAATGAAACTGAAACATCTTTTCGACGACCGGTCGCACGACTTCCGGGTTCGATCCGGGTTTCAGGAAGTCAAGGTCAATGAGATCCTGCGCGATCCCGGCGGGGTCTTTCGCGACCACGTGGAAAAACGCGTCGATCATTTTCGACTGCAGCTCGGGCGAGATGCGCCCGACCATGCCGAAATCGAAAAACGCGAGCCGCCCGTCGGGCATCACGAGCAAGTTGCCCGGATGCGGATCGGCGTGGAAAAAGCCGTCTTCTAAAAGCTGTTTGAGATAAGTTTTGATGAGCAGGCGGTTGACCTTTTCCGGCGACACGCCGCGCGCCTTCAGTTCATCGATCGCGGTCACTTTCGTGCCGTGGATGAACTCCATCGTGATGACCTTCGAGGTCGTCGCGTGCCAGTAAATTTTCGGCACGTGCACGTTCGTCCATTCTTTGAAGCTTTCGGTAAAGCGTTCGGCGTTGCGCCCTTCGGCCGCGTAGTCCATCTCTTCGTGAATCGTTTCGTCGAACTCGCGCAGCATGCCCGCCCAGTCGGCGTTTTCGTTCAAAGACGGAAAACGCTCGGCAAAACGGGCGACTTTGCGCAGAATTTCGATGTCGCCTTTGATGATGCCGGCGAGATTCGGGCGCTGCACTTTGACGGCGACTTCCTCTCCGGTGAAAAGCTTCGCGCGGTAAACCTGCCCGAGAGAAGCCGCCGCGACCGGTTCGACGTCGAATTCCTGGTAAACCTCCGAGATCTTTTTGCCCAGTTCTTTCTCGATGCGCGCGAACGCGATCTCGTTCGGGAACGCCGGCACGTTGTCCTGCAGTTCGCCCAAAGTTTTGACGAACGGCAGCGGCAGCAGATCAGCGCGCGTGCCCATCGATTGCCCGATCTTGATAAACGTCGGACCGAGCTCGATCAGATTTTCCTTGAGCCAGACGGCTTGTTTTTCCTGATTTAATTCTTTATTCGATTCCGCGCCGACGAAAAACCAGCGCAAAAGCAGAACGAATTGATGGAAGAACCAGAGGTTTACCTTATGAAATTTCTCGCCGAGCACGGCGAGCCACGTCAGTTTGCGAGCGATTTCGAGCCGCGCTTCCGCCTGTTTGACGTGCTGCGCGCGGCGCAGATCGTACTGATCGAGATAAAGATAAAGCGAAAGCATCCCGATCACGCGCGAAACGTGAAAAAGCCGCATGTAACCGCGAAATCCCTGATAGTTTTTCTCGACTTCCGTTTCCTTTTCGATCAGGGATTTTTCTTCCGCGATCAGCTGTTCATTGGAAATTCGCTGCGCGACCGGCGCGTTCTTTGCCGGCAGCAAAGCGTGCTGCCCGTTGCCGCTCTCCTCGACGACCGGTTCGATCGCCTTTTCCTTGACCGCCAAACTATTGTTCTCTTCCATCAGCATAATCTTTATTAGACTCACAAAGAACGCGCGGGTTTGCAAAATTTTTCACAAAAAGCCGCCGCGTCAAACGATTTCCAACATTCTCCTAACGCCGATGCGCGAAAAATAGTTCAGCGCGCGCCGCGTATCCTTTTGAATTTGCGCGCGGAGCTCGTCGATTCCGTTAAATTTCCGCTCGTCGCGGAGGCGGCGCAGAAAACGCACGCGCAGAACGTCGCCGTAAAGATCGCCGTCGAAATCGAAAATATAGCTTTCGATCGAAGGATTCGACGCGTCGTCGAACGTCGGGCGGATGCCGACGTTCGTAATGCTGCGCCGCCATTTGCCGTCGATTAATGTCGCGGTCGCGTAAACGCCGAATTTCGGGATGACGCGATTGTGCGGGTGAAGATTAGCGGTCGGAAAGCCGATCGTGCGCCCGCGCTGCAGTCCGTGAATGATTTGCCCCTCGACGCCGTACGGCCGACCGAGCATGCGGCGCGCCAAGTTCACTTTGCCGTCGGCTAAAAGACGACGGATTTTCGAGGACGAAATGCGTGCCCCGCGCAGGCGAACTTCCGCGACCTCGTCGGCGAAAAAACCGAGCTTTTTACTCATTTCGCGCAAAAGATCGATGTTTCCGCCGCGATTTCTGCCGAAAAAGAAGCCCTTTCCCAAAAAAACCTCGCGCGCCTGTAGGCGCTCGTGCACGATGTCGCGCAAAAAAGTTTCGGCGTCCGTGTCGGCAAATTCCTTATCGAACCGAATGACGATGGTTTGTTTGATGCCGAGAACTTCGAAATTGGCGAGCCTTTGATCCAGGGTCTGCAGCAGCGGCGGCGCGTTTTCCGGATGCAGCACGGCGCGCGGGTGCGGATCGAAAGTAATCACCGTCGGCACCGCGCCGGTCGCCGCCGCGCTTTCGACGACCGTCTGCATGATGCGCTGGTGCCCGAGATGGAGACCGTCGAAAACGCCCAGAGTTAAAACCGTACCGCGCGCGATGCCGGCATTGTCAGTTCCGTGAAAAATTTTCATATTTTCATAAAAGGAACGCCGTCATCCCGACGGCAATGAACGCGAGCCGCGTTCAAATAAACATTTGCTGTATTCGATTTTCTTTTTCGCGGCCGCGGCGTTCGCCGCCAGGTCGAGCCGTTCCGTAAAACTTCATAACTCGATCCAGTACTGCGAAACGAGTTTTCCGGTCGGTTCATAAAATATTTGATTTTCGAGCCGACCGCCGCATTTTTCGATAATCTTCGATGAAGCGGCGTGATCGGCGTCGCAGGTCAGAAACACTCTTTTCAGC
Organism: Pyrinomonadaceae bacterium; assembly: GCA_036563455.1. Lineage (GTDB taxonomy): Bacteria > Acidobacteriota > Blastocatellia > Pyrinomonadales > Pyrinomonadaceae > JAFDVJ01. Next base: position 148,661 of record DATCMK010000038.1, read on the forward strand.
CCGATCGCGCAGGCCTTTTCGAGCGTCAGCCGCAAAATCATCGTGCCGTATCCTTTGCGCCTTTCCGAAGGGCTCACATCATAACCGATATGACCGCCGTAAACGGCGAGTTTTTCGTTAAGCTCATGACGGAGAAAACCCATTCCCGCGAATTTACCGTCGACTAATAAAAAGAAAGTATTCGAGCGGACGCTTTCCGCCGGAAGATTTTTGCCGATTCGAAGCCGTTCCAGCCGTTCGAGAAATTCGTCGAAATCGTTACGCTCAAACTGGTAAACGCTTTCTCCGGCGGCTTCGTAATCTTTCGCCATCGCCAGAAATTCGTTTTTCAATCCGGCGTTCAATTCGACCAGAACAGCTTCCCCCACGTTTTCCGTCATATTATTTCAGGCCCAATTTCATTCCCAAATGCGATTTCTTAAAGCCTAAGTTTTCGTAAAACCGGTGCGCGTCCGTGCGTTCGGCGTTAGTTGTCAACTGCATCGAAACGCAGTTTTCTTCCCGCGCGCGACCGATCGCGAAAAGCATCAATTCTCTGCCGATGCCCTGCCCGCGGTGCTTTGCGTCGACGCGCACGGATTCAACCGTCGAACGCTTGCCGCCCTGAAAGCTGATCGACGGCGTAAAGGTGAGCTGCAAAGCGCCGACGACTTTGCCGTCGATTTCCGCGACGATCAGTTCGTTGTTTTTGTCGGCGTCGATTTCCTCGAAGGCTTTGATATAGCTTTCCGGCAAAGGATTTTCATAACGCTCGCGTTGGCTTCCGAGAAAATCGTCCGCCAGCATCCGGACGATTTCGGGCAAATCTTCGCGCCCCGCCTGTCGAAATTTCAGATTCATAACCTCAATAACAATCAATAGTAGAAAGAAACCGGCAAACAATCAAAAGCCGTGCAAATATTAACTCGATCCTTTTGCCTTTTTGCTTTTTACCTTTTACCTTTTATTTCTATGCCGCCGGAAAACGCAAATTCTCTTCGATCATTAAAGATTCTGCTGCACGCCGGCTTTTTTCTCGCCGGCATCGCGACCGTCATCATCGGTCAATTGCTGCCGATTCTGAAGGAGAAATTCGCGCTCAACGACGAGCAGCTCGGAAACTTTTTCCCCGCGCAGTTTGCGGGTTCCGTGATCGGGACTTTTCTGACGAACCGGCTCGGCAAACAAAACCGTTTTCTGCCGGCGAGCTTTGCTGGCTGTTTTTCGATGGGCGCGGGCGTTTTGATGCTTAATTTCGGTTCGTACGAGCTTTGTCTCGCCGGATTTTTCGTCAACGGGCTCGGCATCGGGCTCACCTTGCCGTCGATCAACATGCTGGTTCTCGAACTGAACCCGGCGCGCGGCGCGGCAGCCTTGAGCGTCGTGAATTTTTTCTGGGGCGTCGGCGCGATCATCAGCCAGCCGTTCGTCGATTTTCTGGCACGCGGCACGAATATCGTGACGCCGACGCTCGCCTTGTCGGCGATGTTTTTGGCGGTCGGCGCGTGGCTCGCGCTGATTCCGAAAGGCATCGAGCAAAAACCGACTGCCGGTGACGATGAAGAGGCGGATTTCGACGCGCCGATCTGGACGAATCCGGCGGCGTGGACGATCGCCGCCTTTAACTTCATACACGTCGGGTACGAGAGCGCGATGAGCGGCTGGCTGAAAACCTACACGCAGCGCGTCGAAGAAAGCGACGCCGCGAGCTGGCTGCCGCCGATCACTTTATTTTTCGTGTTTTTCGTTGTCGGTCGCGGCGTCGCGCCGCTTTTTTTCCGTTTTTTGAACGAAAACAGAATGCTTTTCCTCGGGCTGCTGACGATTTTTTTCGGGATGCTGATTCTGCTTTCCGCATCGGGTATTTGGGTTCTGAGCGTCGGCGCGTCCGTTTCGGGATTCGGCACCGCCTCCGTTTTTCCGACTAATATGTCGCGCTTTACGAAGATCTTCGGCGCTTCCGCTTCGCGCCGCATGACGCCGTTTTTTATCTGCGGAACCTTAGGGGCGACCTTCACGACGTGGTTTATCGGCTACGTTTCGAACCGCTTCGGCAACGATCTGCGTTCGGGCATGCTGATCCTGCTCGGCAGCGTCGTGATTTTGATCGTTCTGCAAATCGTCCTCGCGACCCGCAAAGCCAAATAAAATCAGCCACGAACAAACACGCAAGGACACGAAAAATCATTAAAATTCATTTCGTGAAAATTCGTGTTTGTTCGTGGCTGATTTTCCTTTATTTCGCCGCCGAATCCGAAGCCAGATCGAGCGTCTTTAAGTATTCGCGGAAGTCATGACCGAGGTCGTCGCGTTTGAGGGCGAATTCGACCGTCGCGATCAGGAAACCGAGCTTGTCGCCCGCGTCGTGCCGCACGCCGTCGAGTTTGACCGCGTAAAACGGACGTTCTTTGAGGAGATTGCGCATCGCGTCGGTGATCTGGATTTCTCCGCCCGCTCCCGGTTTCGTTTGTTCGATCGCGCCGAAAATGTCGGGCGTGAAGATGTAGCGCCCGACGATCGCGAGGTCCGACGGCGCGTCCTCGAATTTCGGTTTTTCGACCATGTCCTTAATCCGAAAGACGTTCGGCTCGACTTCTTCGGCGTCGATCACGCCGAACCGCGAAATCGCTTCGCCCGCGACCTGCATCGTCGCGATCACCGGCGCGTCGTATTTTTCGAAAACGTCGATCATCTGTTTGAGGGCGGGCGGATTCGAATCCATGATGTCGTCGGGCAGCATGACGGCGAACGGTTCGTTTTCGACGAAATCCTTGCCCTGATAAATCGCGTGTCCGAGCCCGAGCGGCTGTTTCTGGCGCGTGTAGCTGATTTTGGCGATTTCCGCGACCGAGCGCACGGCTTTGAAAACCTCGGTTTTGCCGCGTTCCTGCAGCGTTTGTTCGAGCTCGTAGGAGATGTCGAAATGGTCTTCGATCGCCGTTTTGTCGCGTCCCGTGACGATGATGATCGATTCGACGCCCGAATCGACGGCTTCTTCGACGACGTACTGGATCAGCGGCTTGTCGACCAGCGTCAGCATTTCTTTCGGCATCGCTTTAGTTGCCGGCAAAAATCTCGTTCCGAGCCCCGCGGCGGGGAAAACTGCTTTGCGAATTTTTTGTGTCATAAGATATTAAAAATACACCTTCCTTAGTTCGTAAAATGTTCGCTTTATTATAGCTCAAATTCGCGTTTAATATTACGGGCGGGCGGTTTTTCCGCCAAACATTTCGGCCGCTGTTTAATGCCGACCGAAATTTTATGTTAAGCTAGGGCTGATTTTCGAGTGAGACTTATGAAATTTGAAACCGTTCTGGAAAAACACGAAAACACGGACGCGACCGGCATCACCATTCCGTTCGACGTGAAAGAAGTCTTCGGCGCGAAACGCGTTCCCGTGAAAATTTCCGTCAACGACGCGCAATACCGAACGACGGTTTTCTTTATGGGCGGCAGGTATATGTTGGCGGTGCCGAAAGTCTTCCGCGAAGCCGCCGGGATCGAAGCGGGCGAAAAAATCACGGTCACGATCGAAAAAGACACGGAAAAGCGCACAATCGAAGTTCCACGGGATTTAGCCGAAGCCTTGAGCGAAGCCGGTCTGACCGAGGCTTTCGCGAAACTAAGCTACACGCACCAAAAAGAATACGCGCGCGCCGTCGAAGAAGCGAAGCGGGCGGAAACCCGTTCGAGCCGGATCAATAAAACCGTCGCAGCGCTCAGCGTGAAAAAATGAACTACCTCGCCCATCTCTTTCTTTCCGACCAGACTTCGGACGGTTTTGCGGGCAGCCTTTTAGGCGATTTTATTACGGGCCGCGTCGCCGGCAGATTCAATCAAAAAATCGAATCCGAGATTACGCTGCACCGCAAGATCGACGCCTTTACGGACGCGGACGCGATTGTGAAGCGCAGCAAGGCGAGGATTTCTCCCGAAATTTCAAGATTCGCCGGCGTTCTGATCGACGTTTTTTACGACCATTTTCTCGCCGTCGATTTCGAGAAGTATTCGAACGTGCCGTTGAAAACCTTTACCGAAAAAGCGTACCGCGCGCTGGAAGAACACCGGGATTTGTTTCCCGACGCGTTCCGGCAAAGAATTCCGGCGATCATTCAAAGCGATCTGCTCGGCTCGTATAAAAGCCTGGACGGCATCGGCATCGCTTTGCGCCGGATTTCGGGCCGCATCAAGCGCGAAAACAGTCTGCCGGATGGTATTTTCGACCTTGAAAACAATTACCGGCAGTTGAAAACCGACTTCCAAGAATATTTCCCGAAGCTCACCGCTTTTGTTCAAACGGCGAGAAACGATTAAAATTATCAGTTTATGTTAGACCTTAATTTCGTCAGAGAAAATTTAGAAGCAGTCAAAAAAGCGTTGGAAAACCGCAATTTTCCGGTCGAATCGCTGGAACGATTCGCCGAACTCGACGCCGGGCGCCGCCGCGTCATCGGCGAAGCGGACAAAATCAATCAAGCCCGCAATTCCTCAAGCAAGGAAATCGGCGCGCTGATGCAAGCCGGAAAGCGCGACGCGGCGGAAGCGAAAAAGGCGGAAGTCGCCGGGCTCAAGGAAAAACAAGCCGAGCTTGAAAGAGCGCGCGACGAAGCCGAATCGCAAATGAAAGATTTGCTCGCCGGTTTGCCGAATATCCCGGCGGAAGGCGTGCCGGTCGGCGCGGACGAATCGGCGAACGTCGAAGCGCGCCGATGGGGCGCGCCGCGCGAGTTCGATTTCGAGCCGAAAGATCACGTCGATCTCGGCGAAGCGCTCGGCATCCTCGATTTCGAACGCGCGACGAAAATCGCCGGCTCGCGCTTCGCGATCCTCAACGGCGCCGGCGCGCGGCTTGAACGCGCGCTCGTCAATTTCATGCTCGACGTGCACACGACCGAGCACGGCTACACGGAAACGCTGCCGCCGTTCATGGTCAACCGCAAGGCGCTTTTCGGCACGAACCAACTGCCGAAATTCGAAGAAGATTTGTTCCACATCAAGGACGAACGCGAATTCGCGCTGATCCCGACGGCGGAGGTGCCGGTCACGAATTACCACGCCGAGGAAATCCTCGACGCCAAAGATCTGCCGAAATACTACACGGCATACACGCCGTGTTTTCGCTCGGAAGCCGGTTCTTACGGACGCGACACGCGCGGATTGATCCGCCAGCATCAGTTTGAAAAGGTCGAACTCGTTAAATTGTCGCTGCCCGAAAACTCCGACGAAGAGCACGAAAAACTGACGGCGAACGCCGAACGGATTCTGCAGCTTTTGGGATTGCCGTACCGCACGGTCGTGCTCTCGACCGGCGACATGGGTTTCGGCGCGCGGAAGACCTACGACCTCGAAGTCTGGCTGCCGAGCCAGCGGACCTATCGCGAAATTTCGAGCTGTTCGAACTGCGGCGATTTTCAGGCGCGGCGCATGAATTTGAGGTTTCGCCGCGCGGGCGGCGCGAAACCGGAATTCGTGCACACTTTAAACGGCTCGGGACTCGCGGTCGGCAGAACGTGGATCGCGATTTTGGAAAATTACCAGCAGACGGACGGCTCGATTCAGATTCCCGAAATTTTGCAGTCGTATATGAACGGGCTCGAAAAAATCGGTTGATGCAAAAGCCGTCACGAACAAAGGGCGCGGAACGTTCAGTAACGTTCCGCGCCCTTTATTCGTGCGAATTTCCGCCCGTTAATTACAAATCGAAAGCCGCGCATCAATTGTCAGCATTGGTTCATTTCATAAATAACCGCGGCTTTCGATTTGTAAAGCCCAACTCTAGATTGTGCCCGGAGTTTTCGTTTTGCCGGCCTTGAAGTCGGCGGCGTCTTTCGGTTCTTCCGAAATAAACCCCTGATTTTTGGCTTCTTCGGTAATGGTTTTCTTGGTTTCGCTCAAAGTCGTTTTGACTTCGTCGCTGAGCGTCGTTTTGGCTTCCGCCGCCACTTCCTTGACGCGATCGACCAGACCGCCCGCCGCCGTTTGCGCCCGGTCGAGCAGCTGGCTGCTGTATTCGCCCATCATTTCGCTTTCGTAACGCGTCGCCGGAATCGCCAGACCGACTGCCGCCCCGACCGCGAGCGCGACGGCGCCGACCGCGAGCGGATTTTCTTCCAAATAATAATCGTATTTTTCGCGCGCGACCGTGCCGTATTCGCCGACCTTTTCGTAAGCCGTTCCGGCGTAATCGGTGACGCTTGAATAAGCTTTGTTCGCCGTGTCGGTAACGGTTCCGTACGCGTTGCTCGCCGCGCCTTTCACGCTTTCGAGCGCCTGACCGGTCGTTTCGCTGACGCTTTCGTAAGCGTGACTTGCCGTATCGCCGATTTTTCCGGTCGCCGATTTCAGCGTGCCGATCGTGCCCGAATCACGGTAGCCGCGATCGCGCCGATCGTTGTCGTAATCCGAGTAGCGATACGTGCGGCGATTTCTGCCGCCGCCGCGGCTGAACCCCTCATAGGCGAGCAGCCCGACGCCGAGACCGATCAAAACAAGCGGAAAAGGATTTTTCCGCGCAAATTTTCCTGCTTCAGTTCTTGATATTTCCTTTCCTATATTCTGCATAAATTTCCCCGCCTTTCCTAAATTTCCGATCGTCGCGCCGTAAACGGACTCTTTCGCCGTTTCGATGGCGCTGTTGATATGTTCCGAAACCTGTTCTTTGACCTGTTCGGAAATGTTCTGCAAACTCAATTTTTCCTGAATCGCATCGATCGTTTCGCCCATCTGCGAACGCGTTTCGACGATCTGCGCGCGAATCTCCTCGGTATCGTCTGTCGCCTCGTCCGTATCGTCCGAGGCGGCTTCGAGCGTATCCGAATCAGTCGCCGTGTAATCGCTCGTCGTGTAATCGTCCGCACGTGATTCGAGCAGTTCGTCCTGGTCGGCGCCCGCCGAGGTCGAAATTGCATCCGACGCATTGATTCTGTCTAACTGACTTGATTTTTCAGCCATTGTGCATCCTCCTTCAAAGTTTCAACCGTTTCGCGCGGCGCCAGATTCGTTTTCTTAAGCGCGGCAAGCGCCGATGAAATCATCATGAATGCAACGATCCCGATGACGACGCCGACGATCAAAGCCGATGCCCATGCCGGAATAAAATACGACAGCCCGATAATGACTGCGGCGATGATCGCGAGCGCGGCGGCGTAAGCGACCGCGCCGCCGACGACGAGATAACCGACGTTTTTGCCGACGTCGGTCGCTTTTTTCGTCAACTCGGCTTGCGCAAGCGCAACTTCCTGGCGAACCAGTGTTCCGGTTTCGCTTGCCAGTTCGGAAAACAAATCGCCCAAACTGCGATCTTCTTTAGCTATTTGCTGTTGTGCCATAAATCCCCCTTGTTCTCCTCAATTAGAATTGGCTCGAACCCGGCGTCGTTCCGCCCGTCGTTAAAGCTCTGTCCGTATCGTAATCCTCATTAAACGTGCGTCCCGAACCGCTTCTGAGCTGCCGCGGATTCGAACTTTTCAGGAAGCGCGCCGCCAAAAAGCCGAGCGCAACCGCGCCGCCGATAAAATATGCCGGATAACGCCGCGCGAAGGTTTCCACGTCGCGCGCCATTTCGCGCACGTCTTTGCGTTCGAAATAGCCCGAAAGGTTTTCGATCTGCTGCGCCAGCGAAGTCGTATACTGCGCCGCTTTTTCGGTGATCGGATTTTGTTCCGGCGTCGTGTTCAGATTTTCGCCGACTTGCTTGATGCTGTCGGCAACACTCGTCAGACCGTGCGCCACCGTGCCTTTCTGTTCGTCCAAAACTTCGGTCGCGCGTTTCGTCGCCGCGCCGAAAGCCTGTCCGGCGGTGCTTTTCGCCTGGTCATAAAGACCGCGGGCGGTTTCTTTCGCCGAATCGACGCTCAAACCGGTCGTGCTGTCGCCGGTCGAACCCGATTTGTTTTGCGTGTCCGAAAGATTCGCGTCTGAAAAGTTCGCGTCGTAAACGTTTGAGCCCGAGACGTCCACATTGGTCGTTCCCGCGTTGCCAAATTCACCGCCGCCCAAATTCGTCGTGGCAGTGTCGGTCGTTCCGAAATCCGTCGTGTCACTCAGATTCGTGTCCGTTAAATTTGTCGATTGGTTGTCGATGCCGAATGTCTTATTTTGATTATCTTTATTTTGCTCTGCCATATCTTACCTCACCCAAAATGAATTTGTACTGTTTTGTAACTTGACAGATTCTTAGTGCAACATCTATACCAACCCTGAAAATACTTAATTTTTACGAAATGTATATGATTTTTTCGTTTTTTCGGCGCAACTTGTGTATCAATTCGTGACGCTGAATTATAATTTGACATTAACGACTCCGACGGCTCATGAAATTCGAGAAAATCAAAATCATCGTTTCCGGCGGACAGACCGGCGCCGACCGCGCGGCGTTCGATTTCGCGCTCGAAAACGACGTTCGCATCGGCGGCTTCGTGCCGAAAAACCGGCGCGCCGAGGACGGCGCGATCGGCGCGCGTTACCCGAATTTAATCGAAACGAAGACGCGAGATTATGCGGAGAGAACCGAACTTAACGTGCGGACAACGGACGCGACGCTGATCGTCTCGCACGGACCGTTGACCGGCGGCTCACAACTGACGGCGCGATTCGCCGAAACACATCGGAAACCGTGCCGGCACGTCGATTTTACGGAAGAAAGCGTTGAGGAAGCAGCCGAAGCTTCGCGCGAATGGCTCGCTTCGATCAAATGCGAAAGACTGAACATCGCCGGTCCGCGCGCTTCGACCGATCCGGCGATTTATGAAAAAACGTTGGCGTTCTTAGCCGCCTTGTTCGGCGTCAAATGAAAAAGACGAAGCGTTTAAGCCTCGTCTTTTTTTATCAGCATAACAAAATATCGAAACTAAGGAGTTACGCTGAAAACCGAATACGTGCGGCTCGTCGGCTGTTCGACGTCCGTGTTTTCGACCGTCACGAAAAGACCGAAATCCTTCATCGCAGTTTCGCTGCGGATTTCCGATTCTTCGCGTCTGCCGTTGTTGATGACCTGACCGAGTTTCGTAAATTTGCCGTCCGGCGACGAAGCCCAGAGAATGAAGCGCGAATTCGCCGGCACGTCCTTCATCTCGTCGAAACGCATCTTGATCTTGGTGACGCCGTCTTTCGTCGGACTCAGATACGCCTTGCCTTTCAGCCCGCGCAGGTCGCCGCTGAAATTGATTCTGATTTCCTTATCCTTATCGCGGTCGAAGCTCGGCACGTTCAAAAGCGGAACTTCATAAGTCGAAGCGATCTCGGTCGAAGTCGCGATCGCCTTGTTGCCGCCCGAGCTCGTCGTCGCGACCGGCACGACGGCATATCCGGTCGGCACCGCGCTGCGGAAAGTGACCGGAGTATCGTTGCTGAAAGCCGTCACGCCTTCGGTCGGCGAGAGCACCAGCATGAATTGATTCATCGGCGTCGAAAACTCGGCTTTGCCGATGCCGTTTTCGATCATCACCGGACCGAGCAGCGTCGGTCGTCCGCTCGGGTCGACGGCGTACGCGTAAAAACTTTTCGTTTCGCCGCTGACGCCCGTCAGATCCATATAAATTTTCGTGCCGTCCGCCGCGCGCATAACGCGCGCCGTGCCGGCGGCGCCCTGCAGATTGTTCGGCGTTAAAGTCACTGTTACTTCCTTACCGACCGGATATTCGATCACCGACCAGCTGCCGTCCGCATTTTGCACGGCGGTCGTTTTGGTGGTGGTCGTCGTGGTCGTCGTTTTTGTCGTCGTATCCTGCGCGAAACCGTATGACGAAAAGACCAGCGACAATGCCAATCCGCCGCTCAGTTTCACTAAATTTTTTATCTTCATTAAAACCTCCTTGTTGCCCTACTTGAAATAATCGCGGGCGAAGAAGTAAGTAAACCTCGCCCGTTTACGCCGGTTAAATTTCGCAAAAATCGTGCCTTAGCAGCGTAACTGCAATTATGTAATGATTTACACGAGCGAAAACGAGGTTCTGCCTGAGGCTTCGTTGTATCAAAGCTAAACAATCATTTGTATCGAAACAGGCACAGATTTTAAGCAGATTTGGATTTTTTCCGTTCGTCGAAAGCCGATTCGGCGATATTGGCGATCCACCAGAACGCGCCTTTTACGCCGAGGTGCGCGAACATTTTCTTAAAGACTTTCGGGTGGATCTGGGCGGTTTTGAGCAGAACTTTTTTAAAGGAAGCGAACGAAATTCGATCCTGAAACATTTCGCGGCTGATTTCGCTGTCGAGACGGGCGAGCGCGCCCATCACGGCGTTCATCGTTTCGTTGACGACCGAGGGTTTGCTCTTCGCCGTCGGACGCATAAACTCGGCGAGGCTCGACATCTGCGCGACGCGCGGCTCGTACGCGTTGATGTCCGCAAGGCCCTTTTCGTCGAGCCGGTTTTCGCCGAGCGCGCGTTCGGTCGAATCCGTCAGTCTGCGCAGGTTTCGGACGTGCGAACCGAAACCGCAAAAGGTCAGCGGGCTCGACAAGCCGGCGGCGTCGCCGATCAGCAGAACGCGGTCGGCGGCGGTTTTTTTCTGGTTGTCCCAGCCGCGGTGATGAACGCTCGGGATATAACCGTAAACCGGTTTAACGACTTTCCACGCCCCGTTTTTCGCTTTATAATCCGGCAGTTTTTCGAAATATTCTTCAAAGAGGCGAAACAGCGATTTATCGGCTTTTGATTCGACCGAATCGTAAAAAAACAGGTACGTCGTGTACTCGTCGCGCTGCGGATTTCCGGCAAAACCTTCCCACATGAGCTGGCGATGATCGGAGACGTCCTCGGTCGAAACGAGTATCTCGCCGACCGAAAAATCAACCGACCGCTCGTCGCTGCCGTGCCGAAACCCTTTCGCCACCGTGCCGACGGTCGGGCAAACGTGCGTGATCGATTTTCCCGCGTTCAACACGCGCGAGACGGGCGAATTCGTGCCGGTCGCATCGACAAAAAGCCTCGCGGCAAACAATTTCCGCCGGCTGTTTGCGGCGTCCGCGCATTCCACGAATACCCTGTCCTTGTTCACGAAGGCGCGCGTGAAGCGTAAATTGCTGATGAGTTTCGCATCGGTTTTTTTGAGTTTTTTCGCCGCGAGTTCGAGCAACCGGTCGGCTTCGAGCGCCACGTCGAGCACGTTGTCCATAAAAAGCGGCGGCGTTTTGATCGGCGAATTCGCGTCGTAAAACTTCACGAAACCGGTTTTGTAGCGATTGACGATCGCCGTTTCGATTTCTTCTTCCGTAAAAAGCCCGGCGCGCACGAATTCTTTGAGCTCGGCGTCGGAAATGTTCCAGTCGCGATGCGTTTTGCCGATCGCGTGCGCGTCGAATACCAGCACTTTGCGGTCGTATTTTAACGCCATGACCGCCGCGTGCAGCAAGCCTAGAGTGCCGCCGGCATAGATGATGTCGAACTCTTCTTCGGCCTCCGCCCCACTCGGCGCGCCGTCGAAAAACAGCACTTCTTCCGCTTTATCTGGGTTTTCCCGAAAATCGTCCCAGCGCTGTTCGATTTCCCAGACGCGTTTGAGATGAGCCTCGCGATTTGGTAATTTGGCGAGATTTTCGACTAAAAGAGGATACTGACGACGAATTTCGGCGAGGTCGAACTGCTTCATACTTTGAACCGATTTTACCATAGAGACGCAGCGCGGGTTAACGAAAAGCTGAAAGCGGAAAACGGAAAACCGAATCGAAATCATTTTCCATTTTCCGCTTTCAGCTTTTCGTTACTGCTATTTCTCGTAATCTTCGCGTGTGATTCGCCACTGCCAGAGATCGCCGTCTTCTTCGTCGTGTTTTTCGGCGATGCGCGTCATGCCGCATTTCCGCAGAACTTTAACGGAAGCGTTTTCCTCGGCGAGCGTGTGCGCGTCGACCATCGAGACGTTGCCCCACGAAAACGCGTAATCGATCATGCCGCGCGCGGCTTCGGTCGCCAATCCCCGATTCTCGTAAAGCGGCGAGACCGCGTAACCGATTTCGACCATGCCGTCCGCGTCGGCGACGCCTTTAAAGCCGCCGTTGCCGATGATTTTATTTTCGTCTTTCTTTAAAAAAAGATGCATTCCCCAGCGCAAAATCTGCGGATCGGATTCGAGCATCTGCAAAGCGTACGGCGCGGCTTCCGGAAAAACGAGCCAGTTTTCCGCAAGCTCGACGCCGAGCAGTTCGGCGAGCGCTTGTTCGCTTTGAACGAGCGCGTTCAGATGCATTTTGTTGCACGCGATCAGTTGTAATCTTTCGGTTTCAATCATAATAAAGTGGTCGGTGGACAGCGGCGCGAAGCGGGGCGGTCGGTTGGATTCTTCTGACCATTGACCGCCCCGCTTCGCGCCGCTGTCCACTATGCTTTTTTGGCTTTGTTCCAAAGCGCGTCCATCTCTTCTAGATCGGAATCCTCCAGATTTTTGCCGTTGTTTTTGAGTTCCCGCTCGATGAACCTGAACCGCTCGCGAAATTTGCGGTTGGTTCTTTTCAAGGCGGTTTCGGCGTCGACGTCGAGTTTGCGCGCGAGATTGACGACGACGAAAAGCAGGTCGCCGATTTCCTCTTCGATGTCTTCCTGCCGCTCGATCGCCGTTTTCAGTTCCTCGGTTTCTTCGGTCAGCTTTTCGAAAATCTGCCCGACATTTTCCCAGTCGAATTTCGCCTTCGCCGCCTTTTTCGTCAGCTTTTGCCCTTCGAGAAGCGCCGGAAAATGAACCGGCACCTCTTCTAAAATCGATTCTTTCGGCCTTTCGACTTTGCCCGACGCTTTCTGCTGGGCGCGTTTTAATTCGTCCCAGTTACTCAAAACGTCGTGCGCGGTTTTGAGCTCGGCTTCGCCGAAAACGTGCGGGTGACGCAGAATGAGTTTTTCCGTCACGCCCGTCGTCACGTCGTCGATCGTAAAATCGCCCTTTTCCGCCGCGATCGTCGAGTGAAAAACGACCTGCAAAAGCACGTCGCCGAGTTCTTCGCGCAGATTCGTCGTATCGCCGGTCGCCGCGGCTTCCTGAATCGCGTCGAAGGTTTCGTAACATTCTTCCAGCAGATACTGCGAAAGGCTCGCGTAAGTTTGCTCGGCGTCCCACGGACAGCCGCCCGGCGCGCGCAGCCGCGCCATCACGTTGATGAGTTCGTCAAATTTTTCGGACATAATTTTAGTGGGCTTTTGGTTTTGGTTTTCGGTTTTCGAAAGCCCTTTTTGTAAATATCTACTTATAAACGGGAAATCGAAAACCCAAAGCCAAAAGCCAAAAACCAAAGCTCATTTTGTCAATTTTGAACTTTCTTTTGTCAAAATGCTACTATCAAAATATAAATTTAAGAAACGAATCGGATAAAACAATGGTAGAAAGAGAAGAAGAACAACCTGTCATCAAAGTTACCGACCGCCGCAAATTCAATCTCGACGGTTCCGTCCGTGAAGGCGTCGAAATCGAACCGGAAAAACCGAAAAACGAAACGCCGGCGACCGAACCGAAAGCCGCCGAACCGGCGCCGTCGCTTGAATTCGCGCACACTGAAGAAACCGATAGCGTCGTGCCGTCGGAAGAATTCGGCGAAGGCGCCGAGGAAGAAATTCCCGGCGCGGACGACCCGGCGAGTTTCGTCAATTTTCTCTCGACCCTGGCGACGAACGCCGCCGCCGCGCTCGGCGCGATGCCGCATCCGGTAACGGGTCAGAGAAGTCTCGATCTCGAAACCGGCAAATACTGGCTCGACGTGCTCGGCATGCTGCGCGAGAAAACGAAAGGCAATCTGCACCCGCAGGAAAGCCGTCTGCTCGAAGGGCTTTTGGGCGATCTGCGCATGCAGTACGTTCAGCTCGTCCGCGCGACCGAAGAACGTCTGAAACAACAAGCCGCGCAGAAATTTTCGGCGAACGACATTTTAGGAAAGAAATAGTTCGTTGAGTTTATAGAGTTCGTTGAGTTTACAGAGTTGAAAAACCATGCTCAATGAACTCTATAAACTCTATAAACTCAATGAACTCAAATGAAACTTACCTTTTTAGGAACAGGAACATCGACGGGCGTGCCGTCGATCGGATGCGATTGCGAAACCTGTCTTTCGACCGACCCGCGCGACAAGCGTTTGCGCGTCTCCGTTCTGATCGAACACGCCGGCAAAAAAATCCTCGTTGACACCTCGATCGATTTTCGCCAGCAGGCGCTGCGCGCTCGTATAAATTACCTCGACGCCGTTTTGATCACGCACTGTCACGTGGATCACGTTTTCGGTCTCGACGACATTCGCCCGCTCAACTTTCGATACGGCGCGATGGGCATTTTCGCCAACGACGTCGCCTGGAAAGATTTGCGGCGCATTTATCAGTATATTTTTAAGCCGACGCACGTCGGCGGCGGTCTGCCGCAGCTCATCCCCCACACGATCGAACATAATTCGCCGTTTTGTATCGGCCAAGAGCTGGAAATTACGCCGCTCGAAGTCATTCACGGCAAACTGCCGGTGATCGCTTACCGCTTCAACGATTTCGCGTACGCGACCGACCTTAATTTCATTTCCGAAGAAACGATCGACGGGCTGCAGGATTTGGACGTGCTCGTGCTCGACTGCGTCCGGCACATCCCGCATTCGACGCATCTCGGTTTGAACGAAGCGCTCGCGTACATCGAACGAATCAAACCCAAAAAAGCTTTCCTGACGCACCTCAACCACGACATCCTGCACGAGCGCGATTCAAAGCTGCTGCCCGAAAACGTGCGGTTCGCCTATGACGAACTCGTCGTCGAGGGCTAATTCTTCTGAAATTTATTTCACTTTTTCGTAGCAAACATCGTCGCTGCCGTCGAAACACATGATCGTCGGATTGTCGGGCCGCGCGAGGCTTTCCATCTTCTTGATGACGAATCGAACGGAAAGCGTCGACGACTCGAGTTTTTTGTTGAAGTTTCCCTTCGCGTCGCACGAATCCGAGCCGACCGAAGTCATTTCGCCGAGCTCGATGTTGAGCGTGCCGCCGCTGACCGAAAACCGCCCGCGCGCTTTCTGCGTCTCCTTGATGCGGCACTGCATGATCGAAAGCACGTCCTTTTCGCGCGTGTACGTGACCGAGCCGTCCGGGAAAAATTCAAAGTAGTAACTTTCGCCCGATTTGTACTGCGTTTTGCCGGTCCAGTCGATCGATCCGCCGCCGACGCCGCGGTACCATCTGCCGAAAAGGCTTTGATCGAGCGCGCCGTTACTCTTGGGCTGAGTCGGCGTTTGTTGCGTCGAAATCGGAACCTCGGCGCGGCTCGCGCCGGATTTCAGCATTTCCGAGACGGCGAAAACGAACGCGTCTTCGGACGGCACGAAAAAGCCGACCAGCGCGCGCGGTGTCGGTTGCGGGCGAAAGACGGCGAAGGTCGCGAATTCGTCGTTTTTTTCGCCCGCTTCGTACTGCCAGCCGGCGTTTCGAAATGCCGCTTCGAGATTTTGAATCATCTGCGCGCCGCGCGCTTTTTTATAACTTCCCGCCCAGAGAATGACTTCCCGTTCGCCTTCGCGGATGCCTTCGCCGCCCGCCGCGACTAATTTCGAAAGCGTGTCTTTGATCTCCGCCGGAACTTTTTCGTCCCGGACGCGCCGCGCGCCCGCCGGCAGACTAATCTCCGTCAGGCCGCCGCGGCCGACCGCAACGGTTTCGTCGTCGAGCGACTGCGCCTTCGAGTCGATCGAAAATCCCAAAACACAGATCGACAAGACCAATATGAAAAGAAATCTGCTTTTATTTAACATCACTGTTTACCCTCTTTTTAATCGCGGCTGAAACAGGTTTTGTCCGAACCGGTCAGACAGAGCTGTTTATCGTCGTAATAAGTTTCGAAGTTGATTTGAAAAGTTTCGGTTTCCGCCGGCAGCGTCTTTTTGTAATTTTTCGAAGGGCTGCACGAATCGTCGCGGCTGAAGCTCGCCGGCGCCCAGGCGATCGTCAGCGTGCCGCCGCTTAAAGTCGCTTTGCCTTTCGCCGTTTTGAAAATCTGCATCCGGCAGCCGCCGGTCATGATGTTCATGATGCCGGTGTATTCGACCGCGCCGTTCGCGCTGAACTCGTAAGTGTGGCGCGAGCCGTTGCCGCCGAGATAAACGCCCGAAGTGGTCGTCGTCATGCTGCCCGAACTGCCCGAAACCCATTTGCCGACGATCGACGACAAATTGCCGACGCCGGCTTTTTTGACGGTTTCATAGCTGTCGTTATTCTGCGGCGCGTTATTTTCGTCGTTCGACGCGACGTTTTCAACTTTTCCGCTGCCGTTTGCGGCGTCGTAAATCGAAAGCAGCAGCTGCGAATTCTCGTCCGAGTTTTTTCGCGCTTCCGGAATAAAAACGGCGAGAAAATTTTTGCGCGTGTCCGCCTGCACGTCTTCGCGCGCGGCGAGGATTTTCGGCAAAGTCTGCACGATGTCGTCAACCGTCGCGCGCGCCTGCGCCGGATCGTTGCGGAATTCTCGCTCGGTGAAACGCTGAAAATCCGCGCGCTGCTTAGAACCGAATTCCGCCTGAAACGCCCATTCGTAAAACTCGATCATCTTGTCGATGTCCGACTGCCGGAGCGTTTTGCCGCTCGCCGAAACCAGAATTTTATCGCTAACTTGCGCCGAAACGTTCACCGCGCCGCCGATCGCCGCGAAGCATAAAACCACTAAGAATAAATATTTTAATTTATGAATCATCGCTCTTTTTCCTTTTAAATTGGAAACCGGTATTTTCGGCTTCAACTTTAAGGCGCAATAAAATTTCAAAAGGTATCAATTGCCCGGTAAAATTCGCAAAATAAAAAAGCACGAACTCTAAATTTAGCCTTCGTGCTTTTTTTATGTTGCTTGTTGGGATTGATTACTCGATCGGCGGAGGCATTGCGCCCGGCGGCACGAGCCAGAATTTCGTCCAAGCGCCCGATTTACTTTCGGGCTTCGCGCCGCCTCTGACGAAAGTCACGCGGCTCGCGTCGTATTTACGCAAGAAAATGGATTTTCTAATCAGCCTTTCACGACGCGCGACCTCTTTATTACTACCGTAATTAATAATGTAACCCTGGGAATTCGGTTCGTTACGCAATTTAAACTGGTACAACGAATCAATGCGATTTTGAATTTCGCCGCTCTGTATGTCACCGAATTCGTCGATTAATGTTGGGAGGATGTAATCGATGATCACTGAACCCGTTTCAGATGCGCTATTTACACAGCTCTCGGGCAGACCTTTGACCTCGACGTTTGCCGTTATGGCTTCACCGTTTTTATAATCCGTAACGGCGATCGATGCCGTGCCTTGTCCCTCTGAAATTTTGCCCGCCGAAATTGTCCATTTATAAGACAATCTGCTCGAATCATAATTCGTAACCGTAACCGTAAACGACATCTCCGCGCCCAATTCAACCACGCCGCCACCGGAAACATCGATCGCCGGACAATCAACAGTTTGATTCGCTTGCGCCGCGGCGAAACCGGCAGGCCATAAAACCAAACAAAAAAGCAGCGGAAAAACTTTCATTTCCGCTACTTTACATTAAAAAACTTAAATTTTGAAGATTTTTATTTTCCCCTTTCCGGCTCGACGACGAGCTTGCGTTTCGCCAGCACTTCGAGACCGGCGCGGCGCGAGGTGATTTCGATGTTGCGTTCCTCGATCGAGCGAACGTCGCTGAGGGCGCGTTTCGGAATGTACGTGACGACGTAATTGGCGTCGATGTTTTTCGCCAGAAATTCGGTCTTCTCGATCATTTCGTTGCGCGATTCGGGCAGAATCAGAATGCCGTTCGTGTTTTCGGAAAGATCGGTCAAAGCCTTTTCGCTGCGCGCCAGGTTGTCGCCCCGCTCGCGGATTTTGCGGATCATCGCGCGATCGAGATTGACCGTCATGATCGGATACGTTCTCGTCTGTCCCTGCACCGGAATATCCGCGCCCGGCGGCAGCTCCTTGCGCTGCGTGCCGCCGCCCGAAACGGACTTCATGCGCTGCCCGACGACCGTCTGCTCCATTTTCGTGTAGCTCAAAATGTGGACGTTGATGTCGGTCGCGAGCAGATTTCTGATCGCCGTTTTCCGCTCCGCGTCGTCGCTCGTGCTGTCGAGCCCGTCGGTGATCAAAACCAGATGACGGTTTTCCAAATTGGATTTGTCGAAAAATTTGACGGCTAAATTCAAGGCTTCGACGAACCGCGAACGCTTGCCGAAAGCGAGATTTTTCGTCAGCGAATTCAAAAGCAACGATTTATCGTTCGTCCATTCGGCGAGAATCTTCGCGCTGTCGTTGTACTCCATCAGCGCGATCGTGTCGTCCGGCTGCAGATTGTTGATGAGCGCTTTCGCCGCTTCGCGCGTCGTACGGAAATCCTTCGCCTGCCGCTCTTCGCCGCCCGTGTCGAGCACGATCAGAACGCTCGCCGGCATGCGCCGCACGCTCGACGCCTGATGCAGCACGCCGTCTTCGTTGATCACCAAATCTTCCTTTTTAACGCCCGAAAAAAAAGCGCCCGTTGCGTCGAACGCCGAAACGTTCATTTTGATTTCTTCGGTGAAGACCTTTTCCGCTTCGTCGTCGCCCGGCACGGGCGTCGGACGCGGATTCGTTCTGCCCGACTGCGCGTGTGCGAAAGCCGCCAGCGAAAGAAAAACGGCGGCGAAAAAAAGCAAAAACTCAAATCGTGTGCGTGACATAAAACCTCTCCAATTCGATTTTATGATGCCGCGATTTTTGAATACTTTGCTTTCGGCGCGGGAAAAGATTTGTAAAGAGTTCGTGAAATCTTATAATTTCGGATTTTTCTCGACGAACTCGACGAGGTTTTTCGCGTAATCGCGAAAATTCGGGCAAGCGATGCCGTGCTTTTTCAGCAGTTCGTCGGCGACCGAGGTATCGTAAGTCTGCACGAGAAAAAAATACGGCACGCCCGCGTGCGGCAAACCGGTCACGGCGGGAGAAATCGGCAGATTCAGCGACCATTCGATCAATTTCGACGGCGGCGTGACGACGGTTTTTTTGCCGGTCATCGCTTCGCTGATCGCGTCCGTTATCTCGGCGGTCGATAGCGGATTCGGATCGGCGAGCGCGACGGTTTTGCCGAGCGCGGCTTCGTCTTTCGAGAGCGCGGCGATGCCTTCAACGACGAAATCGACCGGCACGAGATTGAGCTTCACCAGTTTATTGCCGACATTGACGAGCCGCAGCAGCGACGGAAATTTTCTGAGATATAAAATCACTGCGTAAATGCCGTCGTATTTCGCCGTTTCGCCGGTGCGCGAATCGCCGACGACGACCGACGGACGAAAGATCGTGACCGGCAGTTCGCCTTTGAGCTTTTCGACTTCCATTTCGGCGAGGTATTTCGTTTCCTCGTAATGATTGCGAAAGCCGGCGTCGTGCGCGAGCTCGGTTTCGAGAATTTCGCCGGTTCTCCGGCCGGCGACGTAGCACGTCGAAACGTAGTTGTAACGTCGAAGATTCGGCATTTTTTTGACCAGCTCGTTGACGTGCCGCGTGCCCGCGACGTTGACGCGGTGCGCCAATTCCCTTTCGACCGCCAAATCATAAACCGCCGCGAGGTGAAAAACGTCGGTCGTTTCCGCCAAAACGGTCACCAAATCTTCTTCCGAAATCCCCGCGTTTTCGCGCGTGATGTCGCCCTCGATGAGCGCGAAGTTTTCGAGCGGAACGTTTGTTTCGGCGGCGATTTTTTCGACGTCGCGCGCGGCTTTTTCCGTAAACTGCGGCTGGACGAGCAGAAAAAACTGCGTTTCAGGCGCCGCCAGCCGCTCGACCAACCGACCGGCGATGAAGCCCGGAAAACCCGTCAGGAAAACTGTTTCGGTGTACTTCATAAGAGAAAAATTATAACTGAACGGCTATTCATTTTGAAGCCGTGAATGAGCGTTCATTCATTTTGCTCGGTTAAGTATTGAAGACGCAAAGACTTTAAATGCTTTTCAAGATGCAAAACGTTGTGCTATGTTTTGAAAAAGCCGGACGATTTTGGCGCGTCGGTAAAATGCGAAGAAAATGGAAAAACAGATGAAAGCAGAAATGAATGAGGAAAATTCGGCTCAAGTTGAGCCGACCGAAGAATCATCGCACGAATTGCGCCTGCCCGTCTGGTCGGTCATTTCATTTGATAAACGCGAAGCGGGCAATTTAACCTACCCGGAAGCCGAACAAAAACTCGCCGCGCTCGAAGGGCAGAAGGTTTCCGGTCTGTGCATCGTGCCGGACGAAGTGGCGGCGCGCCTGCCCGAGAAGAATTGAAAAGGTTAGGAGTTCCGCCTGAACGCAGGACTCAAATCTTCATTGAATCTCCAGCACGACTTTTCCGAAACTCGCGTTCGATTCCAAGTATTCATGCGCGTCGCGCGTATTTTCGAGCTTAAAAATCCGGTCGATATTCGGTTTCAGTTTCCCGCCTTTAAAAAGCGGCGCGACTTGTTCGGCGAAAAGCCGCGTCGCTTCTGCCTTTTCGGCGGTCGAACGCGAGCGCAGGACCGTGCCGATGATTTGCAGGCGTTTCGACATTATCTGTCCGAAATTGAGTTCCGCCTTCCCGCCGCTCGGCGTGCCGACCAAAACGATTCTGCCCTTTAGGTTCAAGCTTTCGATATTCTCCGGAAAATACTGCGCGCCGACGAGATCTAAAACGACATCGACGCCGCGACCGGCGTTTTTTTCTTTAATGATTTCGGCGAAATTCGCTTCGTTCGAAACCGCGAATCCCTCGTCGAGACCGAATTTTTTCGCGTCGTCCAGTTTATCGGCCGTCCGCGAAGTGCCGAAAACTCTTATATTTTTTGCCTTCGCCAACTGCAGCGCCGCGAGTCCGACGCCGGAACCGACCGCGTGAATCAAAAGCGTTTCGTTTTCTTTCAGATCGGCTTGGGTAAAAATCGCATCATGCGCCGTGATAAAGGCTTCGGGCACGGCGGCGGCTTCCGCGAAACTCAAGTTCTCGGGAATCCGCGCGAGCAGCGACGCGTCCGACAAAAGAAATTCGGCCTGCGCGCCGCCCGCCGTAATGCCGAAAACTCGGTCGCCAGGGTTTATTCCTTTCACCTGCGCGCCGATTTCGGCGACTTCGCCCGCGAATTCCAATCCCAGAATCCGCTCCGGAAAACCTTTCGGCGCCGGGTAAAAGCCGCGGCGCTGCAGAAGGTCGGCGCGATTGAGCCCCGAGGCTTTAACCCGCACCAGAACTTCATTGCCGGCGGGGGCGGGCGGATTTTCGATTTCGCGAATTTCCAGATTTTCCGCGCCGCCGAATTCTCTGACGTAAACGGCTTTCATAAAAGTAAAATTACCAGCGATAACGCTCGCCGTCCGAACCGTTCCACGGAACGCCGCGCATGTGATAACCGCCGCGTTCCCAGAAGCCGGCTTCGTCTTCAGTCGTAAAGCGCAGGCCTTTCAGCCATTTGGCGGATTTCCAAGCGTAAAGCTGCGGAATTATCAGGCGCACCGGTCCGCCGTGTTCGGGCGTGACCGGCCGCCCGTCGTGCTCGTAGGCGACGAGCGAATCTTCGTTCAAAAAATACTCGATCGGGAAATTGGTCGTCCAGTTTTTGCCGTAACCGTCTTCGTCAAAGGCGGTCGCGACGACGAATTTGGCGGTTTCTTTCAGTCCGGCAATCTTCGCCAAATGCCGCGCCGCCACGCCCGTCCAGACGTTGTCGAGCCGCGACCAGCGCGTGACGCAGTGAAAATCGGCGTAAACTTTAACGGGCGGCAGCGCTTTCAGCTCGTCGAGCGTCAACGAGAGCGGTTTTTCGATCGCGCCTTCGACGGTGAAAGTCCAGTTCTCCAAATCGATGTCGGGCGTCCCGTGCGCGTCGAGGACGGGAAATTTTTTCGTGCGGGATTGTCCGGGCGGCAGTCTTTTTTCGCGGCGCGTGTCGGGCGAGATGATGATTTCCGGGTCGGAATTTTCGACCGCTTCGGCGCGGCGCGGCTCCGCTTTTTGATAAAAGGGATCAAAAAGCGGATTTTTGAAAAAACTCATAAACTATTTGCGCACATTTTTTTGCGCCAGGTTCATTAAATCTTCCGGCATCCATTTCGAAAGATTTTTTTCTTCCGCTTCGGCGATGCCTTTGTGCCGGTTGCGCCATTCCTTCGCCGGGTCGTCTTCCCTGCCCGATTGTTTCGGGTAATTTTCGACCTGCTCCAGACTGATGATGATGCCGTGGGCGATTTCCGCCCAGTCTTCGGTCTGAATCCCGCGCAGCACGATCGGTAAACCGGCGGTCCAGTCTTCTTCGGGCGCGATGTTGTCGTATTCGGGAATCGTCAACTGCGCGGTCGAAGGAAAGGGCTTTCCTGAAAACTCGCTGACGAGCTGCGACTTGAGGCTCTTTAAATCCGCGTTCGGATTGCCGGCGCGAATCTCGAGAGCGCGGCGAAAAATATCGGAAACAGTTACTTGATTGCTCATAAAATTTCGGTTAAAAATAGATTCACCCAAATTATAGAACAAAATTTCCGCTCGTTAAAATCGGCCCAAAAATAATTTTTTAAAAAGCTTGTCAATATTTATATTTTATGAAATAATGTTTCACAGATGAAACAAAGATGAGAAATATGAGAATCGTTTGCCAGACAAAACTGCAGTTCAAAGAAGGAAATTCCGATAAGATCTATGAAGTGGATTTGTGCGAGGCGGGCGATAAATATTTCGTCAATTTCCGCTACGGCCGGCGCGGCGCGGAACTGAAAGAAGGCACGAAAACGATTGCGCCGGTCGGTTTCGCGGAAGCCGAAAAAATCTTTCAAAAACTCGTCGACGAAAAAACGCGCAAGGGTTATCACGTCGTCGGCGAAACGTCGGCGGCGGAAAAACC
Source organism: Pyrinomonadaceae bacterium (assembly GCA_036563455.1). GTDB lineage: Bacteria > Acidobacteriota > Blastocatellia > Pyrinomonadales > Pyrinomonadaceae > JAFDVJ01. The sequence goes on from DATCMK010000038.1 coordinate 171,422, forward strand.
GAAAGTTTCAATTTCTAAAACCTTTGACGAAGAAGCGCGGAAAAACGCGGTATTAACGCAGCTTCGATCGCCGAAAGCGAAAAGCCATCCGCGCATCGAGCGGATCGTCTGGCGCGCCGGCGAGCTGAAAATCAAAGAAGCCGCGCCGTTTATCGCGAATTTGATCGGCACGGCGAAGGAGCTGCGCGATTACTGCTGCGCGTGGAGTCTCGGCTTTTGCGGCGACGCGGCGGCGATTCCGGCGCTCGAAAAATTGACGAATCATCCTGCTGAATTCGTGCGGCGCATCGCCCGTGAAGCTTTATTAAAAATCGGCAGTGAAGGAACGCGCGCGAAACTTTTCGAACGCGCGCTCGCCGATCTTCCCGAAACCTTACGGACAATCGTTGAATCGGGCTCGATCGAAAGCTTCGAAACCGCGCTCGGCGAAGAAATAAGCCGGCAAAAAAGCGGCGCGCTGACGCTTTTGTATCGCATTTACGAAATCGACAACGAAATCACACGTCCCGTTTTACTCAACCTTTTAGCCGAAATCCCGCTCAAACCGCGTTATTTTAAGGCGCTTCGACAGATCTTCAAAACGGCCGAATACCGCCGCGACGCCGAGGTTTTCGGCATCATCGCGAAACGTTTCGAAACCGAGAAACATAATTTCACGGTCAATCCGTGGGGCGGATACATTCTCATCCCGAAAGAAAACGGCGATTATGACCCGATGATGGGGATTTACGACCGGGTCAAACAATCTGAACTCAAAAAGGAAAATTCGCGCATCGCTTACGGCGACAAAACGCGCGATTATTTCCGGCGGCGAACGTGGCGGACGCTGCGCCGCATGGGCGAAATCGGCGATTCGGATTACGTCAAAATGGCGACCGGCGCGCTGCTCGCCTTCTCGGACGCCGACGCCCGCGCGCCGCAAACTTCAACGATTTACGATTATTATCATACGGGTCGCTGGGACTGGCAAAACCCGAAGATCACCGAAATCCGCTGGGATAAGTTTTCGCCGTATCTGCTTTTCAACCACATACTTTACGAAAACAGCCCGCGTTACGAACACAAAACCGGCTCGCGCGGTTTTCGAACCAAAGGAACTTATAAACCGGGCGATCCGGCGCCGCCGATCCGCGAAGAAGCGTTTCCGAAACTCTGGGAAGCGCAGCCCGTCGGTCTGCTTCATCTGCTCGCGGAAAGCGCGTGCGAACCGGTGCACGAATTCGCCGTCAAAGCGCTGCGCGACTGCGGCGAGTTTACCGAAAAGCTCGACGTCGGCGCGATCCGGATGCTTTTGGAAAGACCTTACGAAATCACGAATCGGTTCGGTTTCGAGCTCGCCGCCGCGCGTTTCGACGCGCTCGCTCCGGATGTCGAATTGGTGACGGCGGTCGCGCTTTGTAAAAACGCCGAAGCCCGCGAGCAGGCGTTCCGGTGGATCGGCGCGAACCGCGACCTTTTCGCGAAAAACAACGCGGCGATGCGGAAACTCCTCAACGCAGATCAACCGGATACGCGAAAGTTCGCCGCCGAAATTTTGGGGGCGACAAATTACGGCGCGGCGGAAGCGCAGAATCTGATCGCGCTGCTGATCTCGGATTTGCTCGCGCTCGGCGAAAACCGGCGCGAAATCGCCGCCGATCTGAGCGCGGCGATTTTTGCGGGCTTTTCCAGAGAGCTGCGAAATTTGAATTTGTTCGTCGTCAACGACCTGCTCGCGCATCCGCTCGCGGAAGTGCAGATTTTAGGCGCGAATATTCTCGTCAACCACGAGGTCGGCGCGGAAAAACTGCCGAACGAGCTGATCGATTCGCTGATCAATTCGCCGTACGAACAGATTCGCGGCGTCGGCATTAAGCTTTTCGGGCAATTGCCGGAAGAAAACCTTTTGCGGCGCGAAACCGGGATCTTATCGTTTTTGACGCACGCGCTGGCGGACGTTCACCACGCGATCCGTCCGACCGCCGCGCGGCTTTCGGCGAATCATTCAACCTTCCGCCGAAATCTGGTCAACGCAATTTTTATCGAACTTTTGAAGCCGGAGACCGCGGAAGGCGTGCATTCGCGGCTGCTCGAAACGCTGCGCGAAATTCCCGACTGGGCGAGCTTCGCCGATTTCGAAACCGCGAAACTGCTTATTAAATCCGAATCGGCGGCGGCGAACGAAATCGGCGGTCTAATTTTTCAGAATCGCGCCGAAGGCTGGCGCGATCGATTCACGACCGACGAAATCATCGAGTTTTCGAGCCACGAGATTCTCGCCGTTCGGCGATCGGCATGGGCAATCGCCGAAAAAACCGTCGCGCGCTTGCGCGGCGAAGTTTCGCTTTTGATCCGCGCGCTCGACGCGAAATGGCTGGATTCGCGCGAATTCTGGCGGGGGTTTTTCCGCGCCCAACTCACAGCGGCGCAGCTCACGCCCGACGTGCTCGTCGCGATCTGCGATTCGGTCAACGACGAAACGCAGAAATTCGGGCGCGAACTGCTTCTTCATTATTTTCGCGAAGAAAACGGCGTCGAATATTTGATCAAACTGAGCGAACATCCGTCCGGCTCGATGCAGTTTTTCGCGACGAACTATCTCGAAAATTACGCGGCGGGCGCGCCGGAAAAATTCGAAAAGCTCGCGCCGTATTTCGTGCGCGTACTCTCGCTCGTCAACCGCGCCCGCGCCTCGAAAGACCGCGTGCTGCGCTTTATGGAAACGGAAGCCTTAAAAAGCGAGCAGTCGGCGCGAATCGCCGCCGGTATTCTCGCGCGCCAGTCAGCGACGCTCGCGATCGGCGACAAGGCGGCGATGATCGAAGCGATGCTCAAGATCCGCCGCGCGTTTCCGCAAATCGATTTGCCGATCAAAGTTAAACAAGCGGAGGTGCGGACGAATGTTTTTTGATTACGCATATCGCGGAAGTTCGAGCGTCGAAAGTTCGGCGACGGCGACGGCGACGAATTTCGTGCCGGACGCAACGCGCGAACCGACGTTTTTCGTCGCCGAGCTGCGGCAGAAGATCGAGTTTCGCGAAGCGATTTCCGCGCTGCACGACATCGTCGTTTCGGATCTGCGTTTCAAACCGAAAGACAATGCCGCTTATAAAGAATGGGCGGCGCAGCGCGAGCGGATCGACTGGCAGGAAGTCGCCGCCCGGCAGAGCGAAACGGCGGCGAAAATCCGCGCGCTGCAGGAAGAACTGACCGATTTATACCGCCGGAGATCGACGCGCTGGAATCCGTTCTACAAGGCCAGGCAGGAATATTACAATCATATTTATAAGAAACAGCGCGATTTATGGTTTCTGCTCGATCCGGTCATCACGGTTCACCCGGACGAAGTTTTCTTCGAATGCTTTTCCGAAGACGAATCGAGCTACGGGCGTTTGGGCGCGAATTACGAGGTTTTCGAAAACGTCCGCGAATTCGCGTGCGGCACCACGAACATCGATTACTCCGCCGCGCTTTACGACGAATTTCAAAAAATCCGCACGTACAAACAAACGAAATTCGAGATCGATCCGAGCGGCTTCGAACTCGCCACGACCAACGAAAACGCATTTAAGGAAGTGAAAATCGATTTGCCCGAGAGTTGGGTGCGCGGTTTTTTGCAGGTTTCCTCCGCGATGAGTTTGCCGACGGTCAGTTTCGATCTGCATCCGCTGGACGTGCACAACATCTGTTTCGTGCTGCGCCGCAAAAAAGAACGCGAATCGCCGCGCGCGCTGCGCTACATCTTAAAACCTGATGAACCGGTAAGAATTATTTTAGAGCCTTGGAACACGGAAATCGTCTGCGGGCGCAGCCGCTACGAAGGCGCGGACGCGCACGAAATTCGCGTCTGGGGCAGACGCCGGCTTTTAACTCTCGAAAGGTTGATTTCGGTCGCGCGGAAATTCACCGTGCATCTGCTCGGAACCGGCTTGCCGTCGTTTTATATCGCGGATTTGGGCGATCTGAATTTTACGCTCGGACTTTCCGGCTGGACGGCGAACGACTGGTCGAAAGCGGGAAACTTTGATCTGCTCGCGCCGCGTTTCGAGACTGACGATTGGACGAAACGCACAGTTTTCGAAGGCTTGAAAAAGGATTGGTTCGAAACGCCGGAAAATTTAGCCAGAAAACTGAATCTCGACAAAAAACAAGTGCTCGGCGCGCTCGCCGCCTACACGCAAGCCGGTCGCGCGATTTACGATTTGAACAAGGGCGTTTACCGCGTCCGCGAATTGGCGCGCGAGCCTTTGCCGATGGAAAAACTTCGTTTCGCCAACGAGCGCGAAGCAGCGGCGACCAGATTTTTAGAGGAAAAAGCCGTAACTCTTCGCCGGCGCGAAAAGAAAACCGACGGCACGCTCGAACTCCACGGAACCGTTAAAGAAAGGGGCAAGGAAATCACGGTTTCAATGCTGATCGATCGCGACGAACGGCTTGCGGAGGCGACCTGCAGCTGCTACTTTTTCGCGGCGAACAAATTATTTAAAGGTCCCTGCGAACATATTTTAGCGGTGCGCATGGCGAGCCGCAGGGTTTGATTTCAAATTTGAAAGCTGAAATTTCAGATTTCAAATTATTCTCGATCTTTGATATGAAGAATTTTTCGCGAAAGCGGTCAGCAACTTGCGACCTGAGCGGCGTTTCGCCGTTCGCGCTCCCAGACGACACACGCGCCAATGGCTTGTTCTCAACTTTTGCGGGAAGCAATAATTGTTGCGATTTCGGTAGGTATTTCGTAAATAAAACCGCAACAATTATTGCTTCCCGCCTGAGTTGAACAATCCATTCCTTTGGATTTACGAAGAGAAAACCGCCCGAGCGAAAAATTCTTCATGTCGAATAACAGTTATTTGAGAATTCGGCAAATTTCGGGGCCGGAAAATGCGTTAAGACTTGCATTCCGGGCGGCGCTTCGCCGTCCATGCCGTTTGACGACACACGCATCACTAGCTTGTTCTTAACTTTGCGGAATACGTCCGCCGTCGCTGTTTCGGTGGGTATTCCGTGAATAAAACTAGCGACGGCGGACGTATTCCGCTTGAGTTGAACAATCTAGTCCTTTGGATATACGAAGACGCGCGCTTTTTTCGTCCCGGGCTTTGCCGATAGAGATTCAAGATTCAAAGTTTAAGAGTCAAAATTGAACTTCCAATCTTGAACTTTGAATCTTGAAACTCAAATTTATATTTATGTCAGAACAACCGCGCAGCAGACAGGAATTATACGAGGAAATTCGCCGTCAGGGCGGACGCGACCGATTCGTGCTTGAAGAGATGGTTCGGCTCGGTTTCTGGAGAGAATCGACCGGTTTGCCCGACGATCCGGCAGAAGAAATTCGCCGCGCCGCCGAGCTCGAAGCCGAGCTCAGCCGGCTGCGCTCCGAAAATCGAAAACTTTACGACGAACAGGCGCTATTAAAAGAACGGCGCAAAAAACGCCTCGCCGAATCGCGCCAAAAGCAAAAAGAAACGAAAGCGCGCCGCGAACGCGAACGACAAGAACGCGCGGAAAGCTGGCGAGAGCGCAAAACAAAGGAGATCGTTTACCTCGGCAAGGAAGTTTCCGCCGGGCTGAATAATTCGGAAACCGACGCCGAAAGGCTGCGGCAAAATAATCTTCCGGTTCTGCAAAACATCGAAGAACTCGCGCGCGCGATGGAACTTTCGGTCGGGAGACTGCGCTTTTTGTCGTTCAACCGCCGGACGAGCGAAATCACGCACTACATAAACTTTAAGCTGCCGAAAAAAACCGGCGGGCACCGTTTGATCAGCGCGCCGATGCCGGAGCTGAAAGCGGCGCAAATCTGGATTCTGGAAAATATTCTGAACCGCATCGCCGTCGCGGACGCGGCGCACGGATTTTTGCCGGAGAAAAATATCGTCTCGAACGCGCGCGTGCACGTGGGAGCGAAGACGGTCGTCAATTTCGATCTCGAAAACTTTTTCCCGTCGATAAATTATAAGCGCGTCAAAGGCGTTTTTCGTTCGTTCGGCTATTCGGAAGCGCTCGCGACCGTTTTCGCGCTTTTAACGACCGCGCCCGACACCGAGGAAATCGAGATCGACGGCAAAACGTATTTCGTCGCGACAGGCGAACGGCATTTGCCGCAGGGTTCGCCGGCGAGCCCGATGATCTCGAACATCGCGGCGCGGCGGCTCGATAAAAGCCTGGTGAAAATTGCCGGCGATTTAGGGTTTAAGTACACGCGCTACGCCGACGATCTGACGTTTTCGACCGAAAGAGCAGACGCCGAAATTAATAAATTGATGACGCAGGTGCGCTTCGTCGTCGAGAAACAGGGATTTATAGTCAACGAAAATAAAACGCGAATCCTGAGGCGCGGCCGCCAGCAGGAGGTGACCGGCATCGTCGTCAACGACAAAATTTCGATCGATCGCAAGACTTTAAGAAAATTTCGCGCCGTACTGCATCAGGCGGAAACGCGCGGTCTGGAAAATCTGCGCTGGGGCAACGCGCCCGATCTGATCGCGGCGCTCAAAGGCTACGCGAATTTCGTCTTTATGGTCGACAAGGAAAAAGGCTACGCGTTCCAACAGCAGGCGCGCCGCATCGCCGAGAAATACGACTGGCAGCCGCAGCCGCCGAAATATTTGCCGAGTAGAGCGAAAAAGATCGAACAAAAGCCGCCCGAACCTCCGCCTGCAACTCAGCCGAAAGCAGAAAAGCCGTGGTGGAAACTTTGGTAAAGAACTTGGTCGTGAATAAACACGACTGAACACAAAATCTATATAAATCGAAGGTCGGATTTGAGAGGCGTTATTGATCGATTGGGAGTTGCCGATTTCGATTAATTTTGGCCGGCAAAACGATTTGAACCTTTTAATTCAATGGATAATCGATAATTTTTAATTGGTAATCGATCCGATCGACGGAATGTTCGCGCGGCTTTTTACTTTTGATTCGCATAATTTATTTTTTTTTGTGTTTATTCGCGGCTAAATTTCCTGGCGGACATAATTTGCTTGTCATTCGGCATCTGAAAGGATAGTCTTGTCCCATAAGGAGTTACCGAAAAAATGAAAACGCTCTTATTGTTCGCGATCCTGCTTTTGAGTTTTACCGCTTCGAACGCGCAGCACGAATACGCGCCCGTTCAGGAAAAGGAAATCAAGTATAAAGACTGGACTTACAAGCAGGTGCGCGCCGGCAAGGAATTGAATCTGCGCGCGGCGACGGCGGGAAAAAAACTCGTGATGGTCGTTTATTTCGCGCCGTGGTGTCCGAACTGGAAACTGCAGGCGCCGGTCGCGCAAAAATTTTACGATAAATACAAAGCGAACGGCTTGGAAATCATCGGCGTCGGCGAATACGCGACGGTCGACGCGATGAAAGCGAGCCTCGACACTTATAAAATCACGTTTCCGGTCGTTTACGAATCGGATTCGACCGCCGCGAAACAGACGACTCCGCATTACGAATACCGCAAAGCGACGGGCGACAGCCGGAATTGGGGGTCGCCGTGGAGCATTTTTCTCGTGCCGGCGGAATTGAAAAAGGGCGAAATGCTGACCGATAAAACCTTCATCGTCAACGGCGAATTGATGGAAGCCGAATCGGAAGCCTTTATCCGCGAAAAACTCGGCTTGCCGAAAGAGGACAAAAAAGCGGACGGTTCCGCCCGGAACGAAATCGAAGTCTGCGACCCGGCGGCGAGTCTGAAAAAACCTGAATAAAGTTCACGGAAAGCGGCGGGCGTCTCCAGAAAGCTCATTAAAACCAGTTGTAAACTATCAGCGATTGCCTGCCGCTTTTCATAACCTTTTACGGCATTGCCGTAACCGTATCCGACAGTTTTTCGACGACCGTTAATAAAGCCCTGCCCGAATCTCTGAATTTTCCGGCGACCGCCAATTCTTCCGACTGCGACGTCAGATCCGTGATGCCTTGAATCTGCAGCAAATACGGCTTGAGCGCGGGCTTCGTTCGAAACTGGACTTCGAGTTCGGCGAGACCGGCTTTCAGATTTCTGATCGAAGTGATAACCGCCTGCTTGTCCTTATTATTGGCATCGATCGCGGCTCTCGAAAGCTTATTGGCTTTGGCTTCCTTGTCGGCGGTTTCGAAACCGCTCGCGACCCCGCCGAGAATGTAGATGAATTTCGAAACGTTTTTGATCTGAATCGAAACTTTGTTCGCCCCCTCTTTGACTTCGAGCGGGCTGGTCGTGGTCGTCGCGGTCGTGGTCGTTTTGGCCGGCGTCGTCCTTCTCGTCGATCTTCGCTTCTGGGCGTCGGCGGTGGCGGCGAAAGTCAGTAGGACGGCGAAACTCAGAAACGCTAATTTCAATAAATATTTGTTTATTTTCATATCTTATTGTCGAATAGTAAATTTATTCGTAAAATTTTATCATAAAAGAGATGCAAAATAGGCTTTTAGAAGTTCGCCGTCTCGGTCGCGTCGCTTACGCAGACGGCTTGGAGCTGCAAAAAACGCTCGAAACGCGAGTCATCGCGGAAAGAAAACGCGATTATCTGCTGCTTTTGGAGCATCCGCACGTTTTTACGATCGGACGGCGGGCGAAGGAAAACGGCGTGCTGGCGAGCGCGGAAATCTTAAAATCAATCGGCGCCGAAGTTTTCGAAATCAACCGCGGCGGAAAGGTCACGTATCACGGCATCGGGCAGCTCGTCGGTTACCCGATCATAAATTTAAGTTCCTACCGGGAAGACGTGCATCTTTATGTGCGCAACCTTGAAGAAGTTTTGATCCGCACCATGAAAGATTTCGGCATCGAATCTTTTCGGATCGAAGGCTTGACGGGCGTTCATACGATCGAGGGAAAAATCGCGGCGATCGGCGTGCATCTTAAACGCTGGGTGACGACGCACGGCTTCGCGCTCAACGTCAATACGGATTTGAGTTATTTCGACTGGATCATCGCCTGCGAGGGCGAACCGGTCACCTCGATGGAACGGCTTCTCGGGCGCGAAGTCGATTTCGCCGAGGTCGAGGATAAAATCATTGAAAATTTTGCGAAAGTTTTTGAATTCGAAAACATCGAGGAACTGCAAAAAGCGGTTTCGGTAGAAGTTTAGCTTTGCGGCTTTGCGCCCCCGCGGAAAACTTTTCTTTCTGCTGTGAAGGCGCAAAGAATTTGAGAAGATAAGGGAGATTATGAAAATTACGAAATTATCAATCGCGATCATTGCATTCGCCGTTTTGGCGGCCTGCACGAGTCCCGCGACGAACGAGCATTCGAACATGGATCATTCGAACATGAATGCGGCGAATTCAAACTCCGCGCCCGCCGGAGCGGCGCAGAATCTGTCGGAAGTGCCGCGACCGCAGAAAATCGCGGACATGATGGCGCAGCGCGGCGCGCAGGACGAAGCCGCGCCGACGCTGAAAATCGTTGAGCCGGCGGCGAATTCGACGGTCAATTCCTCGACCGTCAATGTCCGGCTCGAGCTCGGCGGCGATTTGAAAGGCTATAAGCCGATGATGGACCCGCAGACGAAAATGGGCAATCACATTCACGTAATTTTGGACAATCAGCCGTACGAAGCTTATTACAACATCGAAGGCAACGCGTTCGAGCTGCGTAACGTCGCGGACGGCGAACACACGCTGCGCGTTTTCCCGTCGCGCCCGTGGCACGAAAGCTATAAAACGAACGGCGCGTTTCAGATGGTGAAATTCACCGTCAAAAACGGCGGCGCGGATACGAGCAAACCGACCGTCACGAATACCGGCAACACGATGGCGAACGCCAATTCAAACGCCAATCCCGCCGCGACGCCCGAGGGCAAAGACATGCCGGCGTCGACGGCCGGCGCGGTCGACGCGACCAAGCCGCTGCTGACTTACAGCCGCCCGAAAGGCGAGTATAAAGGCGCCGACGCGGACGCGATCATGATCGACTTCTGGCTGGCGAACGCGAAACTGACCGGCGACGGCGGCGAATATCAGGTTCGTTACTCGGTCGACGGCGGCGCGCCGAAAATGATCGAGAAATGGCAGCCGATCTGGCTGACGGGCTGGTCCGCCGGAAAACACAAAATCAAGCTCGAACTCGTCGATAAATCGGGCGCGGTCGTCGACAACGGCGGCTATAATTCGACCGAACGCGAAATTTCGGTCGTAAAGTAAGTTGATTTTACGTTTTTTGATTGGTAGCCTTGTGTATTGTTGCGAATGATGCGCAGCCCGCAAAGGGACGACTCTTTGCCGGAAAACAGAATAATTTTTGGGACGACCCGAATCTTTCGAAAGGATTCGGGTCTTCTGCTTTTGAGGTGAATTTTATGAACTGGATTTATTTGATTATCGCCGGCTTTCTCGAAATCGGCTGGGCAATTGGTTTGAAATACACCGAGGGCTGGACGCGCCTCGTGCCGAGCGTTTTGACCGCCGCCGGGATGGTCGCGAGCTTTTATTTTTTGTCCTCGGCTTTGAAAACTTTGCCCATCGGCACGGCTTACGCGGTCTGGACCGGAATCGGCACGGTCGGCGCGGCGATTCTGGGCATGGTCGTTTTCGATGAACCGCGCGATTTCACACGAATTCTCTGCATTTTGCTGATCATCGGCGGTATCGCGGGTTTAAAGCTGACTTCGCCGCTATGAGATTCGGCGGTTATTCGTTATCTGATTGAAGACGTTGGCGCATCGAAGAAGCGCGGCTCTTCGATGCGCAAACGTATTTTATAAGTCGCTGACGTGAAGCCTGATCTTCCTTCCGACGACGAATCCGCCGCAATACTGAAAAATCTCCTGCAGCGCCTTTTTGCTCTGTTCGACGCCGTTCGGAGTCATTACTTTGCCGGGCGCGATGCAGCCGATGATGTCGTGCGGGTAGTTGCTCGGGTGAATCAAAATGCCGGCGAGTTTGCCGCGATCGTTCAACACGTTGTGACCGTACTCGCCCGTCGTCTGAACGCGAAAGATGGGGCGGTATTTCTTTTCCGGCTGCCGCTCCATCGTGCAGTGAAAAACTCCTTTCGGCAGCGTCACGTAGCCGCCGCCCCGCTCGATCGTGTGATACGGCACGTCGCCCGCCATAATGATGCCGCGTTTGCCGATCGCCTTGACGCCGTTCGATTGGCTGGTGATAAAAACGCCGGTTCGAAGTAAAAATAATTCCGGTAAAGTTTCTGCCATGATTGCTCTCTCCTGATAATTGGTTGAATCTGCGGGAGATGGAAATGCCCCGAGACGTTTCGAGGCGTTTCCTCCTCACTCAAATACGAACGCGCCGGACGCAGCCGAATTAGGTCAACAAATTTTCGCGCCCGCGCCTTGAAGTCGGAAACAATTTCTTTTACTCTCAAAAGATTACAAACTCTGTTAAAATCATCGATTTGCAGTAAACTTACAGGAAAAGAATATTTATGCGACGTGATACAACTTCGTGGTTCAGCCACAATCTGGGAATGGATATGCCGCTCGTGGCTTACGGGCACGCCGGCTACCCGCTTTTGATGTTTCCGACCGCCGCCGCGGATTATTTGGAATACGAAAGATTTTATCTGATCGACTCGATCAAATGGTTTATCGACAACGGCCTGATTCGCGCTTACTCGATCAATTCGGTCAATAAATACAGCCTTTTGAACAAGCAGTCGCATCCGGCGTGGAAGGTCGAGATGCTTTCGCGCTACGACCGCTACATCATGGAAGAGGTTCTGCCGCTGATCCGCAACGAATGCGGGCAGGACGCGCGTCCCTTGACGACCGGCGCGTCACTGGGCGCTTTTCTCGCGATGAACACTTATCTCAAGCATTCCGACAATTTTCGCGGCGTGATCGCGATGAGCGGCAGTTACGATATTTACAGTTACCTCGAAAATTATTACGACGACAACGTTTATTTCAACAATCCGGTCGCGTATATGAAAAATCTCAACGACGATTATCACCTGCCGCGCCTGCGTCAGGCGGATTCGCTCGCGATCGTCACCGGGCAGGGCGCGTACGAAGCGCCGGAAAAAAGCATCGAGCTTTCCGGCATTCTGCATTCGAAGGGCATTCCGCACGTTCTCGATTTATGGGGGCACGACGTCCGCCACGACTGGGAATGGTGGAGAAAGATGCTCCCGCATTATTTGGGAAAGTTCGTCAGTTAGAATCATCAAGAAATCGAAGAAAAAAGGTGAAATCAATGTCGATTTCACCTTTTTCTTTTTATCCGTAAACGAGGTTTTAACCGTCGCCTTTCTTGCCTTTACGGGTCGTGCCCTCGACGTTCGGTTTCTCGGGCGGCGTTTCCTTTTTCGGCGGCGGCTGGTTGTTCTGCTTGATCGGCGGTCGATCGTCGGGACGCGGCGTGTTTGCCGGACGCGCGTCGTTATTTTCCGCCGGCGTCGTGTCGGTCGGCGTGGTCGTTTCGGTCGGCGTTACGGCGTCATTGGTCGTGCCGGTTTTATTCAGGCGCGGCGTCGACGAACCGGTATAGTTTCCGAGCTTTCTGCCTTCCTGTTCGGCTTTTTCGAGCATTTCCTGCTCGTCGCGCTTACGCTGTTCGGCGGCGCGCTTGATTTCGATCGGCATCGGCGGCACTTCCGGGAAGACGTCCTTTTTCTTGTCCTTCATGAACGGAATCATAAACGCGTTGAAATACGGCAGCGCGCCGTGACCGCCGGTCATATTGTTGCCGAGGTTTTCTTTCTTGGTCGGGTTTCCCATCCAGACGCCCGTCACGAAAGTCGGCGTGTAGCCGATAAACCAAACGTCCGTATGGTCATTCACCGTGCCGGTTTTGCCGGCGAGCTGATGCCCGCTGGCGTTGGCGCCGCCCGCCGTACCGCCCGCCGCGGTCACGGCGCGCATCATATCGACCATCGTTAAGGCGACATATTCGCTGGTGACCTTGAAGGATTTTTTATCCCATTCTTCCAGCGTGCTTCCGTCGCGGCTCATGACTTTACGAATCAGGTGCGGCTGCACGCGGATGCCCTTATTCGGGAACGCCGAATATGCCGAAACCATCTCGAGCAGCGAGGCTTCGGACGCGCCGAGCGCCGAGGGCAGGCTCGGCGCCATCGGATTCGTGATGCCGAAACGGCGAACCATCTGCGCGCCGGTCTGAATACCGACCTGCTCCAAAAGATGGACCGCCGCGAGGTTGTAGGATTTGGCGAGCGCCGTTTTCATCGGCACGTTGCCGTGACTGGTCGACCCGTCGTAGTTATGCGGCTGCCAGCCGCCGCGTTTGATCGGCGCGCCGCTGACCGTCGATTCGGGCGTCATGCCGTTTTCGACCGCCGCCGTGTAAACAAACGGTTTGTAAGCCGACCCGGTCTGCCGCAGCCCCTGCGTGGCGTTGTTGAATTTGTTGGTATGAAAGTCGTAGCCGCCGACCATCGCGACGATCTCGCCCGTATGAGAGTTGATGCAGACGATGCTGGCCTGCACTTCGGGCACCTGCGTCAATTCGACCTGCAAAGTCTGATTGCCGGCATTAACCTCCTTGACCAGAAATTCGCACAAAAAGCCTTCTTTCAGTTCGTCTTTCGGCTGCTTGCCGCTTCTGCCCATTTCCTTACCGGTAACGACCGCCGTGTATTTCCCGAATCTGACCGTCGCTTCGTTTTTCGCCGGATCGACTTTCGTGACCAAACCTTTGATGTATTCGCCTTTTTCGTATTCGTCGCCGAACCAATCGGCGTGCTTGTACGAGGTCAGCTTGCGCTGAATTTCCTTCTGGTCCGTCAGCGGCTGGTCGTTTTCGTCGAGCAGAATGTTCTGGTAATCGGAACGCCATTTCTGGCTGCGGTCGTAACTGCGCAAGCCCTCGCGTACGGCTTTCGTCGCCAGTTTCTGCGCGTCGACGTTGACCGTCGTGTAAACTTTGAGTCCGCCCTGCGCGACGCGCGTCGTGTATTTTTCTTCGAGATAACGGCGGATTTCTTCAATCGGGTAATCCCAGGCGGTCGATTTCGGCTGCGATTGGTAATAAGCCGTGTCGGCGAGCTTGATCGGTTTGGCTTTCGCCGCATTGACCTGAGCCTGCGAATATCGCTCCGGAAAATACTTCGCCATCTGGTCGAGCACGATGTTGCGGCGCTCGAGGGCTTTTTCGTAATTCCGCGTCGGCGAATATTCGGGCGATTTCGGAACCGCCGCGAGCAGCGCCGCTTCTTCCAAAGTCAAATCTTTGAGCGGCTTTCCGAAGTAAGTCCGCGCGCCCGCCTCGAAGCCGTATGAACCGGCACCGAGAAAGATGTAGTTCATATACATTTCGAGAATCTGCCGTTTGGTGTAAAAGCGTTCGATTTGAACGGCGACCATCCATTCGTTGACTTTGCGCGTTAAAGTCTGGTCTTTATAGAGAAAAAGATTCTTGGCGAGCTGCTGCGTGATCGTCGAAGCGCCTTCCATTCGGCCGGTCGTCAGATTTCGCACGACCACGCCCGCGATGCGGTACGGATCGATGCCGATGTGATCGTAATAACGATAATCCTCGATCGCGATCAGCGCGTCCTCGACCTGCTGCGGAATGTCGGATTCCTTAATCGGAATGCGTTTTTCGATCGCGAATTCGGCGAGAATCGTTTCGCCGTCGTCGGCGTAAATCGTCGTCACCTGCGGCGGACGGTACGTCGCGAGCGCCGAAACCTCGACCGAATAGCGCGAGTTGTTGAGATAATACGAAGCCAGAATGCCGGTTAAACCGCCGGCGGCGAGCGCCAACAGCAGCGCCGTCGGAAACCACAAATATTTCCAGAAGCCCCGCCGCCTCGATTCGACCGATTTGATTTCCCTTTCAACAATCTTTCTTTCTCTTGCCATAGCTAACTCCAGATTAAAAATTCAAGATTTAAGATTCAAGACCAAATAACACGTCGATCTTGAATTTTTAATCTTGAATTTCTAATACTTCTAATTCACAAATCTTCTCATTTTCACGCTGATTACGAAACCGATGGCGATAAAGGTCGACAGAATCGCCGACAGTCCCGCGCTCATCAGCGGCAGCGGGACGCCGATCACCGGCAAGAATCCGAGGACCATTCCCATATTCATAAAAATCTGGAAGGTCATGCCGCCCGTAATCGCCATAATGACCAGCATTCCGGCGCGGTCGGGCGCTTCGCGCGCGCCGGCGACCAATCTCGAAAGCAAAATCGCATACGCCAGAAGTAATGAGATGCAGCCGACGAATCCCGTGTTTTCCGCCGTTACCGCAAAAATAAAATCGGTGTGCGGTTCCGGCAAAAATTTGAGCTTCGCCTGCGAAGTCTCCGTATCGCCTTTGATGCCGGTCAGACCGCCTTTGCCGACCGTGATCATCGACTGAATCGTATGATACGCGAAGCCGCGCGGGTCGGCGCTTTCCGGGTTAAGAATAACTTCGATGCGCTCGCGCTGGTAGCCTTTGATCTTGCCGGTTTCGACGCCGGCCCAGTACGCGACCGGCGTCATCACAATGCCGAGCACGAGCGTGATGACGACGTATCTGATTTTGATGCCCGATAAAAAGAAGACGACCGCGAGCAGCGGAAAATAAGTCATCGCCTGTCCGGCGTCCGGTTCGAGCAGAATCAGACCGACCGGCACGGCTAAGATGGCGCATCCGACGAAAAACTCTTTGAGACTGAGACCGCCGGTTTTGCGCCCGCCGAAATATTTGGCGAGCATCAGCACGACCGGGATCTTAACGAACTCGGACGGCTGAAATTGACCGATCAGCGGCAATTTCAGCCACGCCGTCTGCCCGTTGACCTTGACGCCCAGGCCCGGCACCAAAACCAGCAGCAGCAGCAGAATCCCGACTCCGTAAAAGACCGGCGCGGCGTCGATGATGCGGCGGTAATCGCTGAATCCGACGATCAGAAAAGCGACGAGCGCGATGCCGAGACCGATGATCTGTTTTGACCAATAAGTTTCCGTCGGCTGAGCATTGTAGATTTGCCAGACGCCGAAAGCGACGATCGAAATCGCTAAAATCGTCGTCAGCCAGTCAAAATCCCGTAAATCGCGTTTTTCGATAATTGCTGCCATATTTTAGTCCACACTATCCTGCTTGATGATTTTCGTTTTCGGGTCTTCGCTCAGAACGTACCCTTTTTTCTGGATATAAGCTTCGTAAACGCCTTTAACGGCGGGCGCGGCGTGGCTGCCGCCGAATCCGACGTTTTCGATCAGCGCGATGACCGCAATCTCGGGCTTATAAGCCGGCGCGAAACTGACGAACCAGGCGTGGTCTTTGTTGGCGCCGACGTCTTTGCCGAGCGAAGCGACCTGCGCCGTTCCGGTTTTGCCGGCGATTTCGAATCCAGGTATGCGGATGCCCGCGCCGGTACCGCCGCCGTTGACGACGCCCCACATTCCCTTCACCATCACCTCTTCCTGTTCCGGCGTCATCGGGATGATTTTCGGTTCGGGATGCTGGTAGCCGAAACCGTCGCGCGGCGTCCAGATAACGGGTTCGCGTTCGTTGCCGACCGCGCCGATCGGTTTAAATTCCTTCAGAAAGTGCGGCACGTACATTCTGCCCTTGACGCCGATCGAAGAGACCGCGCGGAGCATCGAGATCGGCGTCGCGACGACCGTGTCCTGTCCGATCGAGGCGTAAACCGTGCGGATGTCGCTCCATTTGCCTTCGCGCTTTTCGATGATCGGCTTCCAGCTTTTCGGCGTTTGGCTGACTTTTTCGTTCGGCAGATCGACGCCCGTCCGTTTGTCGTACTCGAACATTTCGACCATCTCGATCAAGCCCTCGATTTTCATCTTCAGCGCCAGGCGATAATAATAGCCGTCGCACGATTTCGTGATCGCGTACGAGAGCGGCGGCGAACCGTGACTGCCCATGCAGCGCGTAAATTTGTTGCCGATCGTGATTCCGCCGCCGCACACGACGTTGGAATTGGCGACCGTGATCGCGCCCTGCTGCAGCGCGGCGAGCGATTCGGGTATCTTCCAGGTCGAACCGGGCGGGTAGCGCCCCTGAATCGCGCGGTTGTAAAGCGGGCGCGTTTCGTCCTGCCAGTAACCGGCGATTTTTTTGCGTCCTTCCGGCGTCGAAGCGCCCTGCACGAAAATGTTCGGATCATACGACGGCAAGGAAGCCATCACGAGGATTTCCCCGTTGTTCGGGTCGGTCGCGATGATCGTGCCGCGTTTCGTAACCGAATTGGCGAGCTGGTTTTCGGCGGCGAGCTGCAGATCGAGATCGATCGTCGAAACCAAATCCTGTCCCGACTGCGGCGGCACGACTTCGATTTCGCTCTGCACGCGCCCGCGGCTGTCGACGATGACTTTTCGGTATCCGGGACGCCCGCGCAGGTATTCATCGTAATACTCCTCAAGCCCGCCTTTCCCGACGATGTCGCCGGGGCGCAAGCCCTTCGCCTGCACTTCGGGTTTTTCCAGTTCTTTCGGGCTGATTTCGCCGACGTAGCCGAGAACGTGCGCCAAAATTTCCTTGTGCGGGTAATAGCGCTGCGGCTGCAGCTCGACGCGCAGTTCCGGATATTCGAGCGTGTGCGCTTCGACCCACGCGATGTCCTGAATGCTCGCGTTCTCTTTGAGCACGAGCGTATCGAATTCGCGCTGGCTTTTAATGTAATTCAGGCGTTCGATCACGTACTGGCGATCGACGTTGAGCCCGCGCGCATAGTCATCGAGGCGGTCGGTGACGTCGATCTTTTTGATCGGCTCGTTGGAAAGCGTGACGTTGTAGGTCGGGCGCGAATCGACGAGGATTTTTCCGTGGCGGTCGAAAATCGCGCCGCGCGGCGCCGGAATCGGAATCAGGCGGATCCGCTGATTTTCCGCTTTGTCCGAATAATATTCGCCCCTGACGACTTGCAGGTAATAAAGCCGCGCGCCGAGAATCGTCAGCAAAACAAACGCGATGATTTGGATTGTGCCGACCCGGATGCCGAGATTCTGGGTATGGTCGTATATTTTCATAAATGATGTTCGATCTTCGAGCTTCGACCTTCCACCTTTGAAAAACAAAGATCCGAGATCAAAAATCAAAGATCATTTACCGCTTTCCTAAACGTATCGGATTCCGCCGGCGGGTTTGCCGGCGCGACGAGAAGGAGTCTCGCCGTCGACTTCTTAATCTATCTACCGAAATATTGCCCAAAATTAAATATATGATCGTTCCCGCGATCGTCGTTCCGATCAGCGTATAAGCGATTGTGACCATCACCGGTGCGTTCGTTTCTTGTCCGAACAGGCGATGCAGCCCGTAATACACCAAATCATCGACCAAACAAGCACCCGCTATGACGGGAATCTGCAGTAAAAGGTTGTCCAGATAGACGCGCCGCGCGATCTCGGAAACCGTGAATGCGATCAAGGTTTTAGAGAACCCGTTGGCGCCGAGCAGCCCGCTGCTCAGGGCGTCGATCGCGATGCCCGAAATCGTTCCGAAAATGAGGGCTTTGATGGTATTTCTCTGTAAGGCGGCGTAGACGATAATTATCAACGGGAAATCAACGTACATGAAAACATCATGGACGTTACGGAGCGTCCACTGAAGCAGCACGGCGATAATTAAAGCTACTGTGATTTTTACCTGTTCCATTCTAACTGCTGACCAACGTTTATCGTTTCGGTTTCTTGTCGTCTTTCGCCGCGTTCGGCAGAGTCTTTTCGTATTCCGGTTTGGCCGGCGGCTCGTACAATAAAACCGCGACTTCTTCCATCGAATGAAGCTTTGCGCTCGGTTTGATGAAAATCTGCTGCGTCACGGTCGCCGAGCCGGGATGAACTTCCGCAATTTCACCGATCTTCAAACCCGCCGGGTAAATTCCGTCCTGCCCGGTCGTGTAGACCGTTTCGCCGACTTTCACTTCGATCGTGCCGGGAATATAACCCATTTCGAGTAGTTCTCTTTTCCCGTTGCCGCTGACGACGCCGAGCGCGTTCGAATCGCCGAGCTCGCCGATGACGCCGCCCAAGCCCGATTTTTCTTTCGTAACCAGATTGATCTGCGCCGTGATCGGACTGACCGAAACGACTCGGCCGATGAGCCCGCCGTTGTTGACGATCGGCATATTCAATTTAACGCCGTCGAGGCTTCCGCGATTGATAATCGCCGAATCGAACCAAAGCGAGGGATCGCGCCCGATGATCTGCGCGGGCAAAACGTTATATTTCGCTTCGGTTTTCAGCTGCAGCAGCGCCTTCAAACTCTCGTTCTCTTTCGCCAGATCTTGTTTTTGCTGGAGTTCGACTTGCAGTTTTTGAATCTGCTCTTTCAGCTCGTCGTTTTCGGTCTGCGCCGAGCGCAGGCTGACGATCGATTGAAAATAACCGGTGACCGATGAGGTGACCGCCGTGACGGGCGACTGAATAAAATACGCGATCGCCCCGGTCCAGACGCGGATCACCCTTTCCTGCGAGGCGGTTTTGGCGTCATACGCCATAAGCACAAAATTGCCCAGCAGCAGGGCAATCATCAACCACGGCGTGAGTCTCCAAACCTCCTTCTGACTTCGCTCAACCATTCTCTTTAGTGGTCGGTGGTCGGTGGTCGGTGGTCGGTGAGAATCAGACAAATCCGACCACCGACCACCGACCACCGACCACTGTTTTAACTACCTGTCATTAATGAATTATCCCATTTGACGCGCTTCAGAAGTTCGATATCCGAAAGCATTTTGCCCGTCCCAAGCACGACGGAAGATAGCGGATCGTCTGCCAGCACGACCGGCAGACCGGTTTCGATCATCAGACGCTTGTCCAGATTTTTTAGCAGCGCGCCGCCGCCGGTCAGCACGATTCCGCGCTCGACGATGTCTGCGGAAAGTTCAGGCGGCGTGCGTTCGAGCGCGACGCGCACGGCGTTGATGATGGTCGAAACCGCATCGGACAAAGCTTCGCGGATTTCTTCGTCCGTGATGGTAATGGTTTTGGGAATTCCCTCGATGAGGTTGCGTCCGCGAACCTCCATCGAAAGCGGTTCGTCAAGGGGAAACGCCGAACCGAGCGCGATTTTGATGGCTTCGGCGGTTCTCTCGCCGATCAAAAGATTGTATTTGCGTTTGATGAACTGCGTGATGGCTTCGTCCATCTCGTTGCCGGCGACGCGCACGGCGCGCGAGTAAACGATGCCGGAAAGCGAAATGACCGCGATGTCGGTCGTGCCGCCGCCGATGTCGACGACCATGTTGCCGTGCGGCTCGGTGATCGGAAGTCCGGCGCCGATCGCCGCCGCCATCGCTTCTTCGACCAGGTAAACTTCCGACGCTTTCGCGCGGTACGCCGAATCTTCGACGGCGCGACGCTCGACCTGCGTGATTTCGGAGGGAATGCCGATGACGACGCGCGGGCGCACCCACGATTTGCCGTTGTGCGCTTTGCGGATAAAATGCTGCAGCATCTTCTCCGTGACTTCAAAATTGGCGATCACGCCGTCCTTCATCGGACGGATCGCGACGATATTGCCCGGCGTGCGCCCGAGCATTTCCTTCGCATCGCGCCCGACCGCCTCGACCTGATTCGTAACTTTATTGATTGCAACGATGGAAGGTTCGCTGACGACGATGCCGCGACCTTTTGCATAGACGAGCGTGTTGGCGGTTCCCAGGTCAATCGCCAAATCGCTCGAAAATAAACTGAATAAAGACTTTAATGCCATTTTCTAATAAATCTTCCGTGTTAAATTTGTGTTTTAAAAGTTTGCGCGCTGAAAAGGAGGAAAATCGCTCTCAAAAAACCGCCGGAGCTTATGTCAGAGAGAAGACTTTCGCCTCAAACATTAACTATTAAGCATACACTTATTTTATTGAGATTTTCCAACCTAAAATTCAAGTTTTGAAAAAAAATGCGGAAAAATAAATTAATTGGCAATAAGCGCCAAAAATAAGGAGTTTCAAGAGTGAACCGAGTTGGCTGTAGTAACCGAGTCGGCTGAGTTAAAAACCCGCCGCAAACTCAGTCAACTATCAGCCAACCCGGTTAACATCAGTTAACTTTCAGTCAACTTTTTATTTCTCTTTCGCGATCAGCGGCTCGCCGCCGTCCGCCGGTTTCGTTTCCGGAATGACGTAGTTTTCGCCTTTCGGAACCGTCACTTCTTTTTCGAGCACCGCCGCTAAAACATCGCTGATGTATTTCGCCGGAATGATTTCCAGCTCATTTCTGACATCCTCCGGAATTTCCTCGGTGTCGGCTTCGTTGCGTTCGGGCAAAATTATCCGCCGGATTCCCGCGCGATGCGCCGCGAGCACTTTTTCCTTGATGCCGCCGACCGGAAAAACCAGACCGGAAAGCGTAATCTCGCCGGTCATCGCCGTGTCGGAACGCACTTTTCTGCCCGTGTAAAGCGACGCCATCGCCGACGCCATCGTGACGCCGGCGCTCGGTCCGTCCTTCGGGATCGCGCCTGCCGGAACGTGCACGTGCACGCCGTTCTGCTTGATCATTTCCGGATTGATCGCAAACTCGGGGGCGTGCGACCACAGATACGAACGCGCCGCCTGCGCCGATTCCTTCATAACCTCGCCGAGCTGACCGGTCAGGGTCAAACCGCCGCCGCCCGGCAGCATCGTCGCTTCGATAAACAGCACTTCGCCGCCCATCTCCGTCCACGCCATGCCGGTCGCAACTCCTGCGGGCAGTTCGGCGCGCGCTTCTTCCGGGTAAAATCGCGGCGCGCCGAGAAAGCCTTTGATTTCGTTCGCGGTGATCGTCACTTTTTCGTTCTGTCCCTGCGCGACGCGCAAAGCGACTTTGCGCGCGAGATTGCCGACGGTTCTCTCTAACTGCCGCACGCCCGCCTCGCGCGTGTAGCGCGCCGTTAAAAGGTTGACCGCGTCGACCGTGATTTCAAGTTGATCGCTCGACAGACCGTTCTCCTTGATTTGGCGCGGAATCAGGTACTGCTTGGCGATGTTCAGTTTTTCCTGGTCCGAGTAACCCGCCAATTGAATGATTTCCATGCGGTCGCGCAGCGGAATCGGAATCGGACCGAGCTGATTCGCGGTCGCGATAAAAAACGTCTTCGACAAATCGAACGGCAAATCCAGGTAATGATCGCGAAACGTGTTGTTCTGCGCCGGGTCGAGGATTTCGAGCAGCGCCGCCGCCGGATCGCCGCGGTAATCGTTGCCCATCTTGTCGATCTCGTCGAGCATCAGGACGGGATTATTGACGCCGACGCGCCGGAACGTTTGAATGATCCTTCCCGGCATCGCGCCGACGTAGGTGCGGCGATGACCGCGCAGTTCCGCTTCGTCGCGCACGCCGCCCAAACTGATGCGGTCGAATTCGCGTCCCAGCGAACGCGCGATCGAACGACCTAAACTGGTCTTGCCGACGCCCGGCGGTCCGACGAAAAGCAGGATCGGACTTTTCGAATCGGGTCTTAATTTAACGACCGCGAGCGATTCGAGGATTCTTTTTTTGATGTCTTCGAGCCCGTAATGGTCTTCGTCCAGGATTTTCTGCGCCTCGTTCAGATCGAGTTTTTCCTCGCTCGATTTTTTCCACGGAAGTTCCAGGACGTATTCGAGATAGGTTCTGATCACGTGATAATCGGGCGCGGCTTGGGGAAGCTGCTCCATGCGGCGCAGCTCGCGTTCGGCTTCCTTGCGGATTTCTTCCGGCAAATCGGCGGTTTCGAGCCGTTCGCGAAGCTGCGCGGCTTCCGCCTTCTCGCCGGTTTCGTCTTCGCCGAGTTCTTTCTGAATCGCCTTCATCTGCTGGCGCAAAATGTAATCGCGCTGCGACTTTTCCATTTCGTTTTGCGCCTCGCTCGCGATCTTCGAGCGAATCTGCATGATTTCGAGCTCTTTCGCGAGCGCGCCGTGCGTCAGCATCAAAAGCTCGTCCGCCGTGTCGGCTTCGAGCATTTTCTGTTCGGTTTCGACGCCCAGATCCAAAACCGACGCCAGAAAATAGGAAAGCTGAACCGGATTGTTCTGCGACATGACCGCCATCCGCACTTCGGGCGGAACGTTCGGCAGCATCGCCAAGGCTTCCTGGATCATGCCCTGAATGTTGCGTTTTAAGGCTTCGACCTCTTCCTCGTCGGTCACCTTCAGATCGGGCAAAACCTCGACTTTCGCTTTTAAGTACGGTTCTTCCTGCGCCCAGTAAAGAACGCGCACGCGCTGAACGCCCTGCACGATCAACTGCATGACGCCTTCGTTGCGCATCATGCGTTTGACGTTGACGATCGTGCCGATCTCGTAAAGATCGATCGGTTTGGCGTCGTCGCCCGTCACGTTTTCGGTTTTCGTCGTAATACAGCACAGCAGTTTTTCTTCGGTCGCGAGCGACGCTTCGACCGCGCGGACCGACCGCGCGCGACCGACCGCGAGCGGCACGACCGTTTCGGGGAAAAGCGTCGTGTTCTGCAAAGGTAAAACTGCGATTTCAAATTGTTGCGGAGTCTTCACCGTTTCTCCGCCTGGTGTTCGCGTATTTTCAGTGTTTTCTGCCATAAAATTTTATAAGTTCAGCTTAGATGTATTTTCGCCCTCAGGTTTTGCCTCGTCCGCTTTTGCCTCGTCTCGCTTCCACAAATTGATGATCAGCAAACCGTTGTCGAAATTATGCTCGACGCTCGCGCCCTCGATCGACGCCGGAAATTTCAGAGTCTTTTCAAAACGGCTGTAGGTAATTTCCATCTGATGAAATGAAACGCCCGCCGCGCACGATTTATCGCGTCTGGTGCCGACGATCGAAAGCATATTGCCCTGAATTTCAATTTCCAGATCTTCGGTCGACACGCCGGCGAGTTCCACCTTCACGAGCCAGCCTTCGGGCGTTTGATAAACGTCCGCCGCCGGATACCAGAGCCGCCCCGAACGAACGTCTTTCGACGAGCCGATGAATTGAAAATAACGATTGATAGATTTAGCCATATATCGATTTTGGATTTATTTTTATAAACTCTTGATTTCCAAAATGTAATCCGCATTTTTCGCGGTTAATTTTGATTTAACAGACTCGGGTAATAGCCGTTTGTACCGCTCACCGTGACTTCGCCGTATTCCCTCTTTTTTTCCTTCGACAAATTGACTTTAATTTCAACTTTGCGCCATTTTTGATCAAAAGAAAAATCAATTTCCGGGTAATAACCGATCGAATACCGATTCGTTTGCTCGTCAAATAAAAAAAATTCGATTGACTGAGCGGTTTTTTCTTCGTAAACGATAAAATCCTTTTCAGTTAAATCCTTTATGTAGCCTGCCCTTTCGCTCCAAACCGAAACTTCGATATTTACAAGATCAGAATGTAACCCGCAGACCATTTCATCGTCGGCGACGGTTGAATTATTCGGCGACTGCGCTTCGACGGAAAAAACGGCGGCGCCAATCAGCAGAACGAACAAAATTGTCTTCATTCGGCTTTTCATACTAAAGGCTCAGGATTTGTTCCAAAAAGCGCTGCCGCTCGAAATTTCTTCTAATGTTTCGGCGATTTCGCGTTCGTCTTCGGTTTCGAGCGCGACGTCCGCCATCGCGATGATGCCGGCGAGCTCGCCCGCTTCGTTTATAATCGGTACGCGCCGCACCTGTCGGTCGCCCATCAGACGGATCGCTTCGAAAACGAAATCGTTTTCGCCCGCCGCGAAGACTTCCGCCGTCATCACGTCGCCGACCGCCGTTCCGGCGTCTCTGCCGTCGGCGACGGCGCGCACGACGATGTCGCGGTCGGTGACGATGCCGACGAGTTTGCCGTTTTCGACGACCGGCACCGCGCCCATATCGCCGTCGCGCATCAGCGCGGCGACTTCTCTTAAAGTCGTTTCCCGGCTCGCCGTTTTGACGTTCCGCGTCATTATTTCCCGACAGCGGCGGCGTGCATTTTCCGAAAAAACAGTTTCACTCATTTTCCGATAACCTCAGCTTTTCTTTCGATTACTTTTATTTTCTTAGACGGCACCGAATAAAGCAAGCGGAATAATTTTTTGCTTCCCGGTTGCCAATCCAAAATCCAAAACCTAAAATCCAAAATTGAGATGTCGAAGCATAGGGAAAATAAAAGAAAGCCTCGCCGCGAAGGAAAACTGATCACCGTCGGGAAAGTTGAAGCCGTACCGCCCGGACGCGGCGCGACCGTCAAGCTCAAAGACGGCACCGAAGTCGCGCTTTTTAACGTCAACGGAAAACTCACGGCGATCGAAAATTTCTGCCCCCACAAAGGCTACCCGCTCGCCGATTCGCGGCTTTACGGCTCGATCGTCGAATGCGACCTGCACGGCTGGCGCTTCGATGTTTCTTCGGGCGAATGCTACACGAAAAAAGACTGCTCGCTCGAAGCTTACGAAGTCGTCATCGAAGACGGCTGGATCAAGATTTTGGTTTAATTTTCGAAATCAATAAAATAATGCGCCAAATTTTTTCTGTTTTTTTATTTGTGCTTTTTCTTTCGCTGGTCGGTTTTGCACAGGAAACGCCATCTTGGGTAACTGAAATTGAAAAAAACATTACGCAAAACGAAAAAACTTGGGAAACCAAGAAAAAGGACGAGCTGATTCAAGAAAATTTCTTCCGCTACAGGTTTACCGTTAATTCCGTAAAGCATCTGGCGGAAGTCAGGATCACTCAGCTCAAAGGCGTGACCAATCTCGAAGAAACCTTTGCAGGCTTCATAATCATCGCTGAAAATAATTTGCGCGGAGATAATCCGAAAACCGCGCTAAAAGATTTCGGTGACGAAGGTTTTATCTGGACAAACATAAATAAAACGAACTGGGCGAGAATCCAATTTAGGAAAAAGGACGTTTTTATAGAAGTTTCGTCTCCTTCGGAAGCGGCAGCGCGAAAGGTGGCTAAATATGTCGCCGAAAAGCTTCCCTAAAATCAAAATCCATAAGTTTTATGTGATAAGTCAAAGTTTTCTTCCACGCGCCAAATCCCTTTGACTTGATTCCTTAAATTCAACTAAACTACACGAACTTTCCATTTCTAAAATATCGAAATTCCGATGGCGTTCGGTTTGTCTCTTTAAAACCCTCGACACAGACAAATACTGAATCAGCTTCTCGATATTTCCGAATGAAACATGTCCGTTTATAAAAATTTGGAGGAATCTGTTTGTGTTAAAGAAATTACTTTTCACTCTGTCTCTCGTTCTTTTTTTCTCGGTTCAATTTACTTTTGCCGCGCGCCAGGTCGGGCCGCTCGACGTTTCGGGCGAAATCGACGGCGCGCCGTACCGCATCGCCGTTCCGGCAAACTGGAACGGAACGCTTCTTGTTTACGGTCACGGCTACCGCGACAAAGCCGATCACCCGGGCGAAGTCGATAACCGCACCGCCGAACTCGCGCCGAATTCGGCGCCCGCCGCCGCGCTGCTCGCCCAAGGGTTCGCGCTTTCCGGTTCGGCGTATAAAGACAACGGCTGGGCGGTCGAAGAAGGCGTCCAGGACATGAAAAACGTCGTCACCTACTTCCGCGACAACGTCGCGAAACCCGACCGCACGATTCTCTGGGCGTTTTCGATGGGCACGGTCGTCGGCTTCAAAAGCATGGAACAGTTCGGCGGAATCTACGACGGCGCGCTTTGCGGCTGCGCGGTCGGCGCGGGCGCGACGCAGGCTTGGGACGCGGCGGGCGATCTGGCTTTAGCCTACGACACGATCTTCGGGATGCCCGGCTCCTGGGGAAATTTCGGGGACGTGCGCGACGATGTCGATTTCGAAACCGAAGTGCAGCCGAAATTGATCGCGGAAGTTTCTAATCCGGCGAATTTTCCGAAGTTCGAATTCATCCGCCTCGTCGCCGGCACGCCCGGACGCGGAATTATGCCGCCCGCGCCGCCGGCATTTTACCCGGGCTGGGTGTTTACCGACATGTTTTTCACGATGGAATCGCGTTCCGAGCTCGAGCGCCGCGCGGGCGGGCCGGTCGTGCAGAATCTCGACCGCAATTACAGTCTGACGCCGGCGGAAAAAGCTTACCTGATGGGTTTCGGCATTCCGTCCGCCGTAATCGACGGCTGGCTGCTGCAGATGAACGGACATCGATACGTCGACGCGCCGAGTTACGCGCGCAACTACTTGCGGCGGAACGCCGATTATTCGGGCAAAATCAAAAATCCGGTGCTCACGATTCACACGGTCATCGATCCGCTCGTCACGGTTTCTCAAGAACACGAATACGCCGAAACCGTCAACCGCGCCGGTCGCGGAAATTTATTGTTTCAGACTTACACCAACGGCAACGGGCACTGCAGTTTCACCGGACCGCAGCTGATTTCCGCCGTTAATGCGATCAACGCGTGGGTCAAAGACGGCACGAAACCGACCGCCGCCAGTTTTCCGTCCGCGCTCGGTTTCCTTCCCGATTTCGTCCCGCCGCCGATGAACCAACCGTAGCGATTTTAGATTCCGGATTTCTGATTTGAAATCCTAAGAAAAAGAAGGCGCGAGTCAATTAGAACTTGCGCCTTCCTTTCAGGTTTCTAAACGGTGATTAGCCGCTCAGATCAACCGCTTGAAAATTCGAAATCCTAAAACCGAAATCATTTGCCGTCATCGCCGATCGCTTCGACCGGACAGGCGTTGAGGGCTTCCTCGCAGAGCGCGAATTCCTCGTCGGTTTCCGGCTGTTTATAAACGAATGAATAACCGTTTTCGTCGTTGCGCGTGAAGTTTTTCGGCGAGGTATCGCGGCAGACGTCGCAGTCGATGCACTGCGAGTCGACGTAAAATTTCCCGCGCACGTTCTCCGGCAGTTTGTCTTCGATTTCCGCCATAAATATTTTGCCGCGAACAGACACGAAGTTTCACAAAAATAAATTCAGCAAATTTCGTTTGCTTTCGTGTTCGTTCGCGGCTAATTTTTCTTGTCCTGGTTCTTCTCGGTGTAATCAATCATCCGTTCGAGCGCGACCGATGCGTAATGCTTGGTTTCGTCGTCGACGACGATTTCGTTGACGACGTTGCCTTCGAGCAAATTTTCCATCGCCCACGCCAGGTTTTGCGGCGCGATGCGGTACATCGTCGCGCACATGCAGAGATCGGGCGCGAGCAGGTGAATTTCCTTATCGGGAAATTTCTGCTGCAGGCGGTTGACGAGATTGACTTCCGTGCCGATCGCCCATTTTGACCCGGCGGGCGCGTTTTCGACCGTTTTGATGATGAACGAAGTCGAGCCGTCAAGATCCGCCAGATCGACGACTTCGCGCATGCATTCGGGATGCACGAGCACTTTGACCTCCGGAATTTGCTTGCGGATCTGATCGACGTGCCACGGCTTAAAACGCCCGTGCACCGAACAATGCCCGCGCCACAGAATCAGCTTCGCTTCGCGCAGTTCTTCTTCAGTGTTGCCGCCGAGCTCTTCGTGCGGATTCCACAAAACCATCTTTTCGAGCGGAATACCGAATTTCGCGCCGGTGTTGCGTCCGAGATGCTGGTCGGGAAAGAAAAACATCTTGTCGAATTCTTTCAGATAAACATCGAAAAGCGGCACGGCGTTCGACGAGGTGCAGACGACGCCGCCGTTGCGACCGCAGAAGGCTTTGATCGCGGCGGAAGAATTCATGTAAGTGATCGGCGCGACCCTCTGCTCCAGAACGCCGATGTCGCGCAGCTGCTCCCAGGCGTCTTCGACCTGATCGATCGTCGCCATGTCCGCCATCGAACAGCCCGCGCCGAGATCCGGCAAAACGACGCGCTGTTCGGGTTTGCCCAAAATATCGGCGGATTCCGCCATAAAATGCACGCCGCAGAAAACGATGTATTCCGCGTCGGTCTGCGAAGCCATCACCGACAATTGATACGAATCGCCCGTCAGATCGGCGTGGCGGATGACGTCGTCGCGCTGGTAATGATGACCTAAAATGACGACGCGCGAGCCGAGTTCCCGCCGCGCGTATTCGATGCGCTCGGCGATTTCCTCGTCGCTCATCACAAGATAATCTTCAATCGGTCGAACCGCTTCCAAAACTGCTGACATTTCTTCAAATCTCCTTATTTTCTTAGATGCCGAACCGCTGAATCGTGCAAAGAAAAATCATTACACTTTGAGAAAAGTTTCGCAAGGAAACCTTTGAGGGAAAACTCGCGCGTTTATCAAAGAAAATTCTTTTTTACGAAGGTAAATTAGTCATCGATCTTTATCGATGACTAATTTACGTCGCCTAAATAAATCTTGCTACGGTTAAAGTTATCACCGTTATTCTGTAAATGAACGATCAATTCTTTCGGAAACAATCGAATATTACTCAGTTCCGCGAGCTTAACCCATAAAACGCCCTTTTGTGTAGAATCCGGATTCGTTCCGTTTCGAGGGAAATACTGTTCCGGCAAAACGCATTCAAACATTATTTCCAATTGGTGAGCGCCCGGATCTTCGTCCTTAAATTCATGATTATCAGCGATGTAATCCCTGATAAACAATACTTCTTCTACTTTTACGGTCGTTCCGATTTCCTCCCGGCACTCCCTGATCAGCGCCTCCGAAAGCTTCTCACCGTGATTTTGCCCGCCGCCGGGTAAACTGTACCAATCCCCTTGTTCATCCTCGTGTTTGAGCAATAATATTTTTCCTTCTTTAATGATTACCGCTTTCGCCGAAACTCTTATTGAAGCCATGGTTCCTCGTTTAGTTTTTTAGTTTGGCCGGTCGGGTGAACCTCGCGTTAAAGCCCCGGACTATTTCCTTTTAGGATCGCTGACCTTGATAATGAAAAAGAGAGCGCAAATTTTCTCTGCGCTCTCTTTTTCATTTGCGGTGATTGAATTAAACGTCGAGGTTTTTCACGTCGAGCGCGTTGTCTTCGATGAAGCGGCGGCGCGGTTCGACCTGATCGCCCATCAGAACGGTGAAGATTTCGTCCGTTTCGATGGCGTCTTCGATGCGCACCTGCAGGAGCGTGCGTTTTTCGGGATCCATCGTCGTTTCCCAGAGCTGTTCGGGGTTCATTTCGCCCAAACCTTTATAGCGCTGAATCGACAAATCCTTTTTCGCGGCGTTCATGATTTTTTCAAGCAGCTCATCGCGCGAAGTGATCGTTTCCGATTTGCCGTTCTCGCCCAGCACGAACGGCGCCGCAAAATCGTTTTCGAGCAGTTTTTTGAGTTCCAGAAGCTTTTGGAACTCGACGTAGCTCGCCTTTTCCCAATCGAAAAGCAGCGTCGTGCCGTTCGGGAACGTGACTTCGATTTCCGACAGCCCGTGTTCCTCGTCGTTCAGAATTTCGGTGACGTAGCCCGCCTGCGAAACAACTGCTTCGACCTGCGCCATCAATTCCTCAGAATCGAATATCTTGCGCAGTTTGAGGTTATGCGTCGCCAGAACTCCGACGAAACCGTTGAGCAGCGCGTTCAAAAGACGCGAATCGTTGTTCAAGCGGCGCACGAAGCGCGAAAAATAGTTTTGATATTCGACGACGCGCTCCAAGTTTTTCGAAAGCTCGCGTCCTTCGACGGCGCGGTCTTTCGTTTTGACGACGATGTCATCGGTCGCCTGTTTCATCATGAAACGAAACATCTGTTTTTCGTCCTTGATGTATTCTTCCTTCTTGCCGCGTTTGACTTTGTAAAGCGGCGGCTGCGCGATGTAAACGTAGCCTTTTTCAAGCAGCTGCGGCATCTGCCGGTAAAAGAACGTCAAGAGCAGCGTGCGGATGTGCGAGCCGTCGACGTCGGCGTCGGTCATCAGGCAGATTTTGTGATAACGAAGTTTTTCGACGTCGAAATCGTCCTTGCCGATGCCGGTGCCGAGCGCCGTGATCAGCGCCTTGATTTCGCCGTGCCCGAGCATTTTATCGAAACGCGCCTTTTCGACGTTCAGGATTTTGCCCTTTAAAGGCAGAACCGCCTGATTCTTGCGGTCGCGGCCCTGTTTCGCGCTGCCGCCCGCCGAATCGCCCTCGACGAGGTAGAGTTCGGAAAGCGTCGGGTCTTTTTCCTGGCAGTCGGCGAGTTTTCCGGGCAGGGTCGAAGTGCCGAGTGCGCTCTTGCGGACGATTTCGCGTGCTTTTCGCGCCGCTTCACGCGCGCGGGCGGCATCGACCGCCTTGCCGACGATTTTCTTCGCCACAACCGGATTCTCTTCGAAATATTCGCCGAGCTTTTCGTTCAGAAACGATTCGACCGGACCTTTCACCGGCGAATTGAGCTTGCCTTTGGTCTGACCTTCGAACTGCGGCTGCGGAATTTTGACCGAAATGACCGCGACGAGTCCTTCGCGCACGTCGTCGCCGGAAAGACCGGTTTTCGAGTTTTTCATCAAACCCGAACTTTCCGCGTAGGCGTTGATCGTTCTGGTCAGCGCGCCACGAAAACCGGAAAGATGCGTGCCGCCGTCGACCGTATTGATGTTATTGGCGAAACTGAAAATCTTTTCGTCGTAACTGTCGTTGTACTGCATCGAAACTTCGCACGAAAAGTCGTCCGACGTCAGCTCGAAATAAAGCGGCTCGTCGTGCAGCGGCGATTTGTTTTTGTTGAGGTGCTTAACGAACTCGGCGATGCCGCCTTTGTAATAAAACTCGTGCGATTTTTCTTCCTCTTCGCGTTCGTCCTTAATGAAAATGCGAATGCCTTTGTTCAAAAACGCTTTTTCGCGCAGGCGCTCCGACAATTTCTCGAAACTGTACGTCGTTACTTCGAAAATATCAGCGTCGGGTTTGAACGTGATCTTCGTGCCGCGACGCGTCGTTTTGCCGGTTTCCTTCAAGGGCGCGACCGGGAAGCCGACTTTGTATTCCTGCTCGTGAGTTTTGCCGTCGCGCCAGATTTCGAGTTTCAGCCATTCCGAAAGGAAGTTGACGCACGAGACGCCGACGCCGTGCAGACCGCCCGAAACCTTGTAGGAATTCGAGTCGAACTTGCCGCCGGCGTGCAGGACCGTTAAAACGACTTCCGCCGCCGAACGGCCTTCCTGTTTATGAATATCAACCGGAATTCCGCGCCCGTTATCAACGACCGTAATCGAATTGTCGATATGAATCGTCACCTCGATCGTGTCGCAGAAGCCCGCGAGAGCTTCGTCGACCGAGTTGTCGACGACTTCGTAAACAAGGTGATGGAGCCCGAGTTCGCTGGTCGAACCGATGTACATCGCGGGCCGCTTACGCACCGCGTCGCGTCCTTCCAGAACTGTGATCGAATCTGCTCCGTAATCTGTTTTTGCTTTAGCCAATTTTGTAATCCCTCTATGTAAAATTTAGGTGTCAAAAAGAACCTTTATTGTAACATTTTTCCGCCGATTTTGACAGCATTAAAAAGTTAAAAAATGTAATATTTAGATGCTCTTTGCGAAGAAAACGTCTCAACAAAATTCACGGTTTCGGAGTGCGTGAAACGAATGTGCTGAGGGATTGTAGCACAATTTTATAAATTTGCTTCCACGCGTCCGTTTTCGATCGTGAAAATCTCCGCGGCGCCGCCGAATCTTTCGGTAAAACTTTCCTTCGAGGTCGTCACGAAGGTCTGGGTTTTGTCGCTCAAGTATTCGAGCAGCTGCCCGATGCGCTTGTAGTCGAGTTCGGCGTCGATGTCGTCGAGCAGAAAGAGCGGATATTCCTGATGCTGTTCGAAAAAGACTGACAGCGTGGCGAGCTGCAGGATGAGAAGCGCGCTGCGCTGCTGGCCGCTCGAACCGTATTTACGCAAATCATGACCGTCGAACAGAATGTCGAGATCGTCGCGGTGCGTGCCCAAAAGAGCGTGCCCGGCGGCGAGTTCGGCTTGAACGCGGATTTTCAATCGTTCTTCGAGCAGCGCCGCGTAATCCGCCAAATCCCCTTTTCCTTCGAGCGACGAAGCGTAGCGAATTTGAATTTCCTCGCGACCGAAAAGCTTTTTCTCCAAAACTTCGTTGAGACGCTCGACGTAGCGGATGCGCGCCTTATGGATGCGCGTCGCGAGCCCGATCAGCTGTTCGTTCCACGGCCCGAGCATCTCGGCGACTTTTTCGAGCGCAAAACCGTTATCCTGCGCCGATTGCAGCAAGCTGTTTTTCTGCCGGATCACGCGATTGTAATCCGCCAGGGTTTGGATGAACGGCGGGTAAATCGAAACGATTCCGCCGTCCAAAAATTTGCGGCGCGCGTCCGGCATTCCGCGCACGATTTCGAGTTCGTCGGAATTGAAAACGACGGCGTGCAGCTCGCCTAAATAACGCTGCGCCGTCTCTTTTTTGTTGTTGACCGACAATGTCTTCGTATTGCCCTGCAGGAACACTTGCAAATTGTGACGAATTTCGGCACTCTGTTGTACAGTCCCCCTGACGATGGCGAGTTCCTCGCCGAAATTAATTGTTTCAGTTAGTTTGGCAGTCTTAAATGATTTGGTGGTGGCAAGCAGGTAAATCGCTTCGAGCCAGTTGGTTTTGCCTTGTCCGTTTTCGCCGAAAATGATGTTTAAGCCTTTTCCGCAGATGATTTTACCGTTAAGGTTGCGGAAATTTTGCGCTTCGAGCGATTCAAGTAGCATGCAACCATTTTAGCATATTTGCCAACTAAAATTTCCCCCGAAAATTTTAGGAATAAAACCCGATATAACAATTTAATTTAAATAGTGTTGGCAATTGTTCAACACTTCATATTCTCTTATTTGCTGAAAAAATTTATGAATTTTTTTAAGATAATTCTCTGTCTGACATTCGTTTTGTGTCTCTCGATGTTTGCTTTCGGACAAAAAGGCCGGCAGTTTGCGGAAAATTTCTCCGCCGCCACGCTCGACGGACAGACCGTCGAACTCGAATCGTTAAAGGGAAAAGTCGTGCTGATGACTTTCTGGACGACCCGCTGCCCGATTTGCGACAGCGAAATCCCGAAACTCAACCAGATCGCCGCGAGCTATCAAGGCAAAGACGTCGTGTTTCTCGGCCTGACGACCGACAATCCGACGCGCGTCGAAAGTTTTCTCAAAATGAAGCCCTTCAATTTCAATATCATTCCGAGCAGCTTCGGCGTCTTATTGAAGTATGCCGACCGTGACCGTTCGGGCAATATCGCGATGGGTTACCCGGCATATTTTTTGATCAACCAGTACGGCGAGATCGAAATGAAGGAAAGCGGCTGGGACAAAACAAAAAAACTCGACATGAAAATTAGCAGCCTGCTCGGCGCATCGCAGAAAGCCGAATGATTTCAAAGCTGATTTCAGAAAATGCGCGCGCCCGTAAATCGGGCGCGCGCATTTTCATTTGATTTGTAATCGACGAAACTTTACGCTATATTTTCAATTCGTCGCCAAAGTTGCGGAGAAGTCGCATAATGGTATTGCAGCGGTCTTGAAAACCGCCGACCGAAAGGTCATGCAGGTTCGACTCCTGTCTTCTCCGCCATTCACAGTTCAAAAAAACTTGATTTTACTTTATTGGCGGTAAAACCAAGTTTTTTATTTTCTCTGAATGGCGTTTGATGTTGTTCGATGTCGTTTTTGAGAAATGAATCGGCAAAATGTCGGAAAAGTTTTTCGCGAATGGCATTGAATCCGACAAACAAATAATACCTCTCGTTAAATATAAAAATGCTAGAAAGTAAACTATTTTAGATACTATTTAGTTTCTCGCCGAGCAATACTGTTTTAGTTTAGATAAGCATCGTATTCTCAAACGGATTGGCGGATTAAGACCGTTCTCCAAAACTCCTCTGATTTCGTTCAAGCGGCCGCTCAATGTTAAGGATTCCGGGCCTTTTATTTTGCTGTTTGCATGAGGTCTTACGGCGTTTCGGTTCGCTTCGGGGAGCGCTGTCCCGAAACCGAAAAATTAACTGACCGAAAATTTAATCCCTTTTGTTCCCGAGAGTACAAACAATCGATTTCGGCTTACGTAATCTAAAACCACTCCAAACATCTATGTGATTAAATTCAATAGGTCACTTCAAACGAGGCGGGAATTTGCTAGAACGCCGCCTCTCATTTCGCCTCGTCGAAGCATCCTAAATCTGGTTCAAACGCCGAAATTAAATTCTCGCCTGTGTTCCCCATAAAACAGACAATCGGTTTCGGCTTTCGTAATCTAAATTACTACTTAACTGATTGGTAAGATTCGATCAGTCTTCTTAAGAACGGCGGGTCTGCGGGGAGTCGCCGTTCATTTTTTTCATCGATGCGCGCGACGTCGTCCCGAAAAACCGCTTTCCAGTAATCGACGTTATGCGCTCCGCCGTCGTTCGGCAAACGCCGCGCGTCGGCGGCGGGCGATGTAAAATTGCCGAGGTTCGGTTTTACTTCGCGCGCCGTCCGGGCTAAAGCCGGAGCCGTCGCCTTTTCGTCTTTCGTCAAAACGGCGACGAGCCGCGCGGTTCGTCGCGCCGGTACTAGATTTACGTTGCCAAGCCTTTCGGCGGATTTTGAATTCAAACTCTCGGGAAAAATAAAAACGCGTGCACGTCCCCGAATAGAAATCCGCACGGCGTTAAAGTGCCTTTTAGCCCGGATCTTAACGGGCAAACAAAATTTTCAAGTTAAAGGCAACCGAAAATCGGTAAAAATGCAGTCACATTCCTTAATCGTTTTATTCAATCGTTTTATTCATACGTCTGTTTTCATAGAGCGCCCGAATATTTCCGTTCAAGGTTTACGCAGAATGTAGATTATAAAATTAGGCACGCGCAGTTCGTCGGCGAGTTCGGGGTAGAGCGCCAACCGTTCCGGCGCTACCGTCGGCTCCAAAATGCCCTCCAGAATAAATCCCGCGTCGAGGAAAGCGCGCGTGTAGGTGGACAACGTTCGGTGAAAATTAGTAAATTCCACGCCCAGCATTTCCCAATTTCGTTCGCTTTCATCAAAGTAATTGTCCAGCACGACGTGCGATTTTTGTCCGTCGTGCGTTTTATGCCAGCCGCCGACGGCGGACCTCATCGGGTGCAGGTTCGCGACGACGAATCTGCCGCCGTTTTTCAGCACCCGAAAGACTTCTCTATTATTAGATTCGAAATCGGCCAGATCGCATTGATTCAAGTAGGACACCGCCAGATCGAACGATTCGACGCCGATGAAATCCAGGTTCTCGACATCCGCCACGAGATATTCGTCGCGCTCAGATCGCAGTTCCCGGGCGGCTTCGATCATCGGCTCGCAAATGTCGAGTCCGAGCACGTAACGCGCTCCCATCTGAACCAATAATCTGCAAAAACGCCCCTCTCCGCACCCGCAATCGAGTATCTTCTGATCTTCGACGCCGCCGCACGCCTTCAGCATTTGCTCATCCAGCAGACCCTTTCGATGCGAGTTTCTTCCTTCCCGAACATCTCTGATCCAGCGCGGCGAGAGCTCGACCCATTCCCGCCTTAGTCGGTCATTTCTCATAATCGGACATTTCTTAAATGCGACCGTAACTTTTCGACGTAATCGGCAAACTCGCCGGGCGCGTAAGCCCGCACCGGCAGGCGCGGATCGATCGGTCGATTTTCGAACGGGTCGCCCTCGTAACGAGGGAACAAATGCATGTGCAGGTGTGGGATCGTGTTGCCGTGTATCTCGTAATTCATTTTTACGGCGCCGGTCGCTTCCAGAACCGCCTTCGAAACGCGCTGCACTTCGCCGATGAACGCTGACGCTTCGTCCGCGGTCAAATCGTGTAGCTCGACGACGTGCCGTTTGAAAAACAAAGCGCACGAGCCTTTCAGAACCGCTTCCTCGCCCGCGACCAGGTAGCAGGCTTGCAGCTCGGAGACGATATTCGTCGGTTTGCCGTCCCGACAGATCGGACAGGCCTCGCCGTTCAACAAACCTTCCCATTCCGATCGATCAGACCATTTGCTCATATTAGCTTAGCAGGATACGCTGAAGAGGCATTTCCGCCTCTCAGCCGAATCGCGTCGTAATAACGCTTTTCGAAACAATTTACCGACACTCCGACCCGCGCCGGTAAAATTCAAATCGGGTTCCTATATGTTCGAATTCCGTTTCCAATCCATACGTACTCGCATTTATCGCAAACTATTTCTGATGGTTTAGTCCGGGATTGACAATAAGTGCTCCGATCATCAAAAACTCGCCGTCGGACCGGTGTAAAACGGACTCGCATTTAATCGAAGTTCCGGAGCGCGACCTTTGCGGCGACCCCTTTTAATTTTTCGATTTCGAATTTACTTCGGAAACAGCAGTCTCCTCTTAAGCGCCTCGTGTTCGCGCAGCACGTCGCCGTACTTGAGCTGAACGTCTTTTACCGAATCGTCGAGGAATTCGAGACCGAGACGTCTCGTTTCTTCTTGGCTGCGCCCGTCGCCGGAAGCAAACAATTCCCGCAATCCGTCGAGGAAAGGACTTCTTACCCGGTTCGATTCCATGAACAGCTTTTGTTTTTCGGGATCGTATTTTTTGCGCGTGCCGTTCATATAATCCAAAATCGAAGCCGCGAACTTACCGACCAGGTCGTCGTCCCGCAGATGATCCAGCGACTCCGTTTTGACCCGTATGTTCCAGGTAAAGAGGATGTCTCTCGTTATGTCTTCGAAAACGGGGTGATCTTGGTTGACCGGAATCGAGCGGTCGGAAAGCTTTTTTCGATACTCCAGAAAAGAATCGATGTAGTTTTTATGGACGGTCTCGAAATCGGCGAAAGCCGGCGCGACGAAATCGGTATATAATTTTTTGTCGACTTCTTCCCGGCGTTTCAGCAGATCGATAAAGCGATCGACTATTTTCAGAAACGAACTTAAAAAAAGGCTTTCCGCTAACATGGCTTCGAAAAATTTTATAAATGACGGACTGTACGGCAAGTATAAGCGGTTTATGCTCGATCGGTCAACAAAATCGCTGCGGTCGATTTCGATACCAAACGGCCTTTTTCTCGCGTTTGCACAGCATTTGCTAAGTCGCGTATTCGGGATTGGCGACTGAGCCGCCGGCCATCAAGAACTCGCCGTCCGTCTGGAAAACGGTTTCCCCGCATCGTTTCGAAGTTCCGACAATGCGCCCGCAGCAGCGCACTTCATTTTTCTCAGGTTTCATACCAAAATTCAAAACGGTTTTTCCAATATCCCGGCAAAATGCCGGAACGAAGTTTTTTAGTTTCCGTAACCCGAACCGTCATGTTCAGTTTGCGGGCAGGGCGCGGCTGTTGTCCTCTCCGCCGTTTTCTTTTCCAAATTTCCCGCCGCGGTTGAAACCAATTTTATTTTCACAGCATCTATTCCGGCGATGCGACGTTTCAAAACACCGGAAACAACACTTTTGCGGCGAATATTAATCGTCGTTTTCGCGACGATTTTGTCGGCGCTCTCGATATCCGCGCAGCATTTGAAATCTCAGCCCTTCGACCTGAAAGGCTGCATTCAAACCCATTTCGACAAATCGTTCGTTATCAAAGATCAAAAATCTTTTCTGAAAGCGGTGCGTGACGATATGAGCCGCGAGCGGTGTCTGCAAAACCTCGAAAAAATCGATTTCGAAAAACATGCGCTCGTCGGCATCGAGCTCAACACCGGCTACTGCCGCGTGCCGCCTTTAGATCCGATTCAGGTTGTTAAAAACGAATCGGAAAAGCAGTTCGTCGTCAAAATCAGTTACGTCGAACCGCGTGAACCGTGCCGCGCTCTGAGCCAGTACGACTTATGGCTGCTTGTGCCGAAGCTGCCCGCCGACTACACGGTCAAATTCGAGGTCAAAGGCAAACCCTTTCCCGGTCGGAATTGATAAAGAGGTATTTTTACTGCGGATTATCGACGCTCGCGTCTTTGACCTCGACCTTCGATTTGCTGTAATCGCCGTATTTGATCAGATTGTTGACGTTGATTCCGGCAAACAGAATTTTCACCGAAAGATTGATGTCCGCCCGCGACGGCAGCCAGATTTCCTCGTTGACGAGTTCGTTTTCCAGACTGAACGACGCGCCGCGTTTTACTTTGCCGATGAAATTCCCCGCCGACTGCGTCAGAAAGGCTTCGAGCCGCACGACCTGTTTGGAATTGGAGTCGACCCAGACCGCGCCGTTACAAAACGCGAAAAGCTTTTCGAGACGGGTCTGCGGTTTGAACTGCGGATTCGGTTCGTAATCGAAAACGATCACGTCGCGCCCGCGAAATCGTTCGCGGCGCGGATTGACGAGCAGCGAGCCTTTGAGCGCGTCCGACAAGGTGATGCGCCGGTTTTCCTCGTCCGGCGTTTTGGCGGAGCTTTTCGCCGCCCGCTTTTCCTTTTTGGCGATTTTCCCTTCAATTTCCGCGACCTGTTTTTCGACGTCTTTATCTTCTTTTTCCTGCTCGGATTGGGACAGCGGCTGGCCGTTTTTCTCGATCAGGCGGCGAATCCGATAGCCTTTATAAAAGCTCAAAAGAACGGTTTCCGAGCTTTTTTCGACGAGGTTGCCGGCCTTGTCGATCTCGCGGTCGATCTGCGTTTGCTTGTAGCTGTAATTTTCCAGAATCGCGTCGATTTTATCGGCGTTGGCGCGGACTTCGTCGAGCAGCAGCTTAATGTCGGGCAAAGGTTCATTGGAAATTTTCGGAAAATCGAAAACCGTTTCCGAAACGGTCGTATTATGCTCGATGTCTTCGAGCTTGATTTCGTAAGTTTCGGCGCCGATTTTCGAGACGATCGAAAAAGCCTCCATCACATTGCCGACCTTCCGGTAATCCGCGTAGTCGTTGATTTTTACGATTTCCCCGCTCGGAATTTCTTCGCGCAGCAGAAAACCGGTCGCCGCGTCGAAATGCAGTTTGATCCGCACGCCCTTCGCGCTCGTTAAAATAACGCTGTTCGCCGCTCTGCCGTCGACAATCGTTTTTCCGCCCGCCGAAATTTTCGTTTTTTCCGCTTTGGCGTCCGTCCAACGCCCGTTCCGATAGAAAGTTTCCGCCTGAAAATCGCGGCTCGCTTCGCCCGTCAAAGTGCGCAGACCGTCGCGCGAATCGCGCGTCCAGCCGGACTTTCCGTTATAGCCGGCGGAAAATTCGAACCCGTTCAAGTCGTAAGATTCGCCGTAAAGATTCGGTTCGTCGGCGAACGAGCGATACGCGCCGTCCGCGCCGTCCGACAATCGCTTGATTTTTCCGCTCGCCTCGCGCGAACGTACCGTTTTCAAAGCCTTTTCGCCGCCCAGCGCCTTGTTCGCCTGACTCAAAATTTTGCTCGGCGACTGCGCCGACAACGACGGCGCGCATAAAAATATTAAAAATAAAAGCAGTTTGATCTTCATAAGATTCATTCTACCGGAAAGATCACCGGCGGATTATGAAAAAACTTCTCCCTTTTTGGTAAAATGTCGTCAACGCCGGCTAAACTTTAGTTTCGTTAGCTCTTTAGATTTGGTTTCGACAGAAAAAGATGGATATCAGCTCAAAAAAAATCGGTATCGGCAGGGAAGAGTTTCGCGCCGCGCTCTCGCGTTTCCCGAGCGGCGTGACGGTCGTTACGACCAGGGACGCCGAAGGAAGACTTCACGGCATTACGGTCAGCGCGTTCTGCTCGGTGTCGCTGGAGCCGCCGATGATTCTCGTCTGCATCGAAAAAACGACCGGCACGCATTACGCTTTTCAGGAAAGCGAATTTTTCGTCGTTAACATGTTGGCCGAAGGGCAGGAAAAGCTTTCGAATCGTTTCGCCTCGCAGGTCACCGACAAATTCGACGCCGTCGATTACCGGCTCGGAATCGGCGAAATCCCGGTGCTCACCGACGCGCTCGTAACGCTCGAATGCCGCCTCGCCGACGCCTACGAAGGCGGCGACCATACGATTTTCGTCGGCTTGATCGAAAAATCCGAAATCAAAGACGAAAAACCGCTCATTTACTGGCATGGAAACTACCGTAAGTTGGCTGAAATCGATTGAGTCGACCGAAAGTTTACCGAGTTAAAATACCTTTTAACTTCAATCGACTCGGTCAACCTGTTCAACTCTGGAAGTCGATTGGCGGACAATCAGTTCCGGTTCGACGGTGATTTCGACGGAAAGCGTGTCAGCCGGATTTTTCTGGATGTTGAGCAATAAATATTCGGCGCCGAGATTTCCCATTTTTTTGAGCGGCTGGCGGATGGTCGTCAACGCCGGATTGTAATATTCAGCCGCCGTAATGTCGTCGAAACCGATCACCGAAACGTCGCGCGGCACTTCGAGCCCGCTCTCGCGCAGCGCCCGGATCGCGCCGATCGCCGAAATGTCGTTAAAAG
Organism: Pyrinomonadaceae bacterium; assembly: GCA_036563455.1. GTDB lineage: Bacteria > Acidobacteriota > Blastocatellia > Pyrinomonadales > Pyrinomonadaceae > JAFDVJ01. The sequence goes on from DATCMK010000038.1 coordinate 212,353, forward strand.
CCAGAACGGCGGTGAATTCCGTGGTTTCGGCGAGGAGCTTTTTGGTCGCTGCGTAGCCGGTCTGCGGCGACGGATCGTCGCCGATCAGCTGCGTAATCCAATTGTCCGCGATGCGCGCGCCGAATTCGCGCGCCGCCCGGCGCACCGTACTTAAACGCACTTCCGTGTCCGAGCTGAAATCCTGCCCTTTGATGACCGCGATTTTCCGGTGCCCGAGCTCGTGCAGATGCCGGACGGCGAGTTCGGCGGCGAGCTCGTGGTTGAGCACGATATTCGTGACGCCGCGCACGTGATCGTGACCCGAAATCGAAACGATCGGCAGAAAGCTCTGATGCTGGATCGGCGTGTCGATCGCCAAAATTCCCTCGACGCAGCGCGCGACCAGAAACTGCGTGTTTCTTTCGATCAGACTCTCCCGGTGATGGTGACTCGCGACGAAATAAAAATAACCTTCCTGCAAAAGCTTTTCCTCGACGCCGCTTAAAACCGCCGCCGAATAACCTTCGCTCATTTCGGGAATCAAAACGCCGATCGTGTGCGTGCGCTGGTTTCGCAAACTGCGCGCGATGTAATTCGGACGGTAATTTAAGTTCCGCGCCGCCTCGAAAATGCGGTCTTTCGTTTCCTGCGGAATCGAATCGGCGAGCGGCGAGTAATTGAGAACGACCGAAACCGTGGTCGGCGACAGCCGCACGGACGCGGCGACGTCCTTGAGACTGACGTTCTTCGGCTGAGGAGAATCGACCGTGTTGCCGTTCGGTTCTTTCGCCTTGTTTTTCTTTCTGGTCGGCATGACGGATGATTTCAGTCCCTGGCGCTTTAAAGTATGAAAGTATAAAAAATTCACGATTTTGGCAACCGCTAAAAATTGTCTTGACTAGCTTTAGTGCCTATGTTATAGAATTGTAAAATACAACTAAAACGATTTAGTAATACGATTTAGTGATAAAAATGACGGTCGTCGGAGAGCCGGAATTCCCTAAAATCGAAGCTGATTATCAGGCAAGACTTATTTATATATTTTCGTCTTTTTGTTCTCAAAATTAGTTTTTTAGATTTGCGTACCATTTTGGAGGATTTTATGCAGCAAGCAGGATCAAAGCTAATCAAGTTACTCGTTTGCGCGATTTTTCTGGCGTTCACGGCGAGCATCGCCGACGCGCAGTTTAAGGCGGGCATTCAAGGCACCGTCACGGACAACGCCGGCGCGGTCGTGCCCGGCGCGACCGTCACGCTCACCAATAACGAAACGAACCAAACGCAGACGACGACGACCAGCGAGGAGGGTTTTTACCGCTTTTCGCAGCTCGCGCCCGGTTTATACACGATCGCCGTCGAAGTTCAAAACTTTAAGAAACAAACGGTCGAAAACGTTAAGGTCGACGCCGAAACGCTCGAGGGCGTGAACGTCGCTTTAACCGCCGGCGCGATCAGCGAAACCGTGACGGTCGAGGCTGAAAACACGGGGCTCGAAACCGAGGACGCGACGGTCCGCAACGTGCTCTCGACGAGCGAAATCCTGCGTCTGCCGCAGGTCGGGCGCGACCCGTACGAACTGGCGCGGCTGACCCCGGGCGTGTTCGGTGCAGGCGCGCGCAGCTCAAGCGGCGGTTCGGTCGGATTGCCGAACACGACCGGTCCGGGCGGTTCGGGCAATTCGATTTTCGCCACCGAAAACCAGGTTCCGATTTCGGCGAACGGGCAAAGGCTTTCGGCGAACAGCTTTCAAATCGACGGCGTCAGCGTCAACAGTCAGACGTGGGGCGGCGCGGCGGTCATCACGCCGAGCCAAGAGAGCGTCAAGGAAGTGCAGGTGACTTCGAGCACTTATTCAGCCGAAGACGGACGAAACACCGGCGCCACGATCAAAGTCGTCACGCAAAACGGCACCAACGATTTTCACGGCAGCTTGTTCTTCAAATACAACGACCCCGGCTTGAATGCGTATAACAAATTCGGCACGGGCACGCGGATCGAAAATAAATTCCGCCAGTACGGGGGCAGTCTCGGCGGCCCGATCTGGCGTGACAAACTGTTCTTTTTCTTTACTTACGAGGGCGCCCGAAACAGAAGCAACGTGCCTTACGACGCCTGGATCGAGACGCCTCAATTTCGCCAGCTCGTCAGGTCGGCGCGCCCGGGCGGCGTGACGGCGCAGATCTTCGGCGACGCCGGAATCGAACCGCGCGTCCTCTCGCCGCTTTCGTCGACCTGCGCCGGCGCTAATTTGCCGCCCGTGACGAATCCCGACCCGGCGCCGCCGACCATTCGCTGCGTCGAAGTCAGCGGCGGTCTGGATATCGGCTCGCCGTCGCTGGGCATCGGACAGTACGTCGACGGGTTTTCTCCGAGCAGGGGCGGCGGGTTCGACGGAATTCCGGACATTCAATTCGTGCGGCTCGAAAACCCATCGTCGTTCACCGGAAACCAGTACAATACGCGAATCGACTACAATTTTTCCGACCGGGACCGATTCACGGTTTCGACTTTTTTCACGCCGACGACCTCCACCAACGCCGATTCGGCGGGGCGCAGCCGACCGATGGCGGACATTACGACGACGCGCCTGAACTGGTCCGCGGCGTTTATCTACAGCCGCGTTATTTCCACGAAAATGTTTAACGAATTTCGTTTTAACATCAACCGCTGGAGTTTTAATGAAATCGAATCGAATCCGAACGCGAATTTCGGCATACCGCGCGTCGAAGTAGAAGGCTTCGCTTTCGACCGAATTCGTTTCGGCGCCAACCGTTCGGAAGGCACGCCCGGAATTTTCAAGGAAACGCAGCTCGATTTTCGCAATACGTTTAACTGGATTATCGGCAATCAGAGCATCAAGATCGGCGGCGAATTTCGTAAGGAACTGAACGACAACAGTTTGATCGGCGGCGCGCGTCCGCTCTATTCTTTCGTCGGTCTGTGGAACTTAGCCAATGACGCGCCGATTTTCGAAGCGATCAACGCCGATCCGTCGACGGGCGCGGCGGCGGCGGGACAAAGAGAATTCAGCGGCAGCAACTACGCTCTTTTTATCCAGGATGATTGGAAAGTCCGACCGAATTTGACGCTCAATCTCGGTCTGCGCTGGGAATATTTTTCCCCGTTGACCGACAAATCCGGTCAGCAGAGCAATTTGTTTCTCGGTTCGCTCGGGGTCGCCGACGCGCAGGTGCGACCGGTCGAGCGGCTTTTTGAATCGGACTGGAATAATTTCGGACCGCAGCTCGGATTCGCCTGGACCCCGGCGAGCCTGAAAGAAAGGGGAGTCATTCGGGGCGGTTTCGGGATCGGCTACAACCGATTAGCGAACGCCATTTTCTTGAATTCGCGCGGAAATCCGCCGTTTTTCGCGCGCTTCAATATCTGCTGCGGCAACCCGGGCGAACCCTTCGCCGGCGGACGCATTCTCTATGGTCTCGGCAACGGCAATTCGCCGGACAGTTACCCGTCGAATCCGGTTCTCGGGCAGGGGATCAATCCGACGACCGGCGCGCCGCGCGGCGCCGCGGTCGAAATTTACGGTTCGCCGCAGGACCAGCCGACGGCTTACGTTTATCGTTATTCGCTCGAAGGTCAGTATCAACTGCCCTACAAATTGGTCAGCACGCTCGGTTATCAGGGAAGCGCCGGACATAAATTCGTTCGGCTGGTGAACTTGAATTTTATTTACCCGGTCATAAACAGGGAAGCGTTTTCCGCCGCTTTCTTCCCGACGCCGGACGTCAACACCAACTATAACGCGCTCAACGCGCGCCTTCAGCGGCGTTTCGCCAACGGCTTTCAAATCGACGGCATCTACCGCTGGAGCAAAAGCATCGACACGCTTTCGTACGAAGGTCCCGGATTCGTTACGAATCAGACTTTTCCGGTCGACAACAGCACCGAACGCGGACCTTCGGATTTCGACGTTCGTCATTACTGGGTGATTTCCGGTTTGTGGGATTTGCCGATTTTGCGCAATAACAACTCCTGGGCCGGTAAACTTCTCGGCGGCTGGCAGATCAACGGCATCTGGACGTACCACACCGGCTTTCCGTGGACTCCGAAAATCGGTCCCGGCATCCGCAGCCCGAGCGGCGAAGTCTTCGGTCCGATTCGTCCGGTCAGGTATTTCGGCGGCGAGCCGCTTCCGAACACCAACGAAAATTTCCTGTCTCCGACCGGCATATTTCCCGGCGGCGGCGGCGCTTATTTTCAGACCACGCTCAACCCGGGCGATCCGACTTATCTTAATAATCCGCCGGGAGTCGGGCGCAACGTTTTCCGCGGTCCGAAATACCGCGCGCTGGACTTGAGTTTGGTCAAACGCTTTCGTCTCGACAATCTTTTCGGAATGAGCGAGGGCGCGGGATTGGATCTGCGGGCGAATTTTTTCAACATTTTCAATCAGCTGAATCTCGATAATTTCGCCTTCGGCGACGACGCCACCTTCGCCGATCGCTCGCAGTTCGGAAGGGCGCAAAGGGCTTTGGCGGGTCGAACGGTCGAGCTACAGATCCGATTCAATTTCTAAATCTTTTTTAGAATCTGTTTGAAAAACGCTTTTTTGCGCGGCGAAAAGCGTTTTTCAAACAGATTCTTTTTTCAGATCAATGGTTGAAGCAGCAAGGGGAAACATGTATCGAAAATCAATAAAATTAATCTCGTGCTTACTTTTATTATCGATTTTGGCAGCGAACGCGGTCTTTGCGCAAAAGCGTAATCAAGCGGATATCGAACGCCGAATCAACGCTCTGATCTCGAAAATGACGCTCGCCGAAAAGCTCGGACAGCTCCAGCAGTTGGACGGCGATTTTCCGACCGGCGCCGGGCGTCCCGAGCATTTCGAAATGGTACGCAAAGGCACGCTCGGCTCGACGCTGAACGTGCGCGGCGTGAAAAACGTCAACGCGCTGCAGCGCGCGGCGATGGAATCGCGGCTTAAGATTCCGCATCTTTTCGCGTTCGACGTGATTCACGGCTACCGTACGATCTTTCCCGTCCCGTTGGGCGAAGCGGCGAGCTTCGACGTCAAGGCGGCGGAGCTTTCCGCCTACATCGCGGCGAAAGAATCGCGCGCCGCCGGCGTCGCGTGGACGTTCGCGCCGATGGTTGATATCGCGCGCGACCCGCGTTGGGGCAGAATCGTCGAAGGCGCGGGCGAGGACACGTTTCTCGGCGTCGAATTCGCGAAGGCGCGCGTGCGCGGTTTTCAGGGCGGCGATTACAGTCAGCCCGACCGCGTGCTGGCGTGCGCGAAACACTGGGTCGGCTACGGCGCGGCGCTCGCCGGGCGCGATTACTCGACGACCGACATTTCCGAAAACACTTTATACAACGTTTATTTTCCGCCGTTCAAAGCCGCGAAAGAAGCCGGCGTCGATACATTTATGAGCTCGTTCAACGATCTGAACGGCGTTCCGGCGACGGCGAATCGATGGGTGATGACCGACGTGCTCAGAAGTCAGTGGAAATTCGACGGTTTTGTCGTCAGCGACTACACCGCCGTTATGGAATTGGTGAATCACGGCATCGCGCGCGACGAAGCGGACGCCGCGCAGCTCGCGCTCAATGCGGGCGTCGACATGGAAATGGTCAGCCGTTTTTACAACGCGCACGGCGAACGGCTTTTGAAAGAAAGAAAATTGAACACGGCGACGATCGACGAAGCGGTGCGGCGCGTCCTGCGCATCAAATACCGGCTCGGACTCTTCGATAAACCTTACACGGACGAATCATTGGAAGCCAAAACGCTGCTCGCGCCCGAACACCGCAAAGCGGCGCGCGACATCGCCGCGAAATCGTTCGTTCTGCTGAAGAACGAACGACAAACGCTGCCGATTCGCAAAAACGTCGAAGAACTCGCCGTCATCGGCGGGCTCGCCGACAGCAAGGAAGACGTTTTGGGTTCGTGGTTCGGCGACGGCAAAAACGAAGACGCCGTCACGCTGCTTGAAGGCGTGCGCAGTAAACTCGGCAATAACACGAAAATCCGTTACGCTAAAGGCTGCGACGCGAAATGCGAAGACGCGAGCGAGTTCGATAAAGCGATCGACGCGGTAAAAGACTCGGATTTTACGATCATCGTCGTCGGCGAATCGGCGGCGATGAGCGGCGAAGCGGCTTCGCGCGCGAATATCGATCTGCCGGGCCGACAGCTCGACCTCGTCAAAGCCGTCCACGCGACCGGCAAGCCCTATGCCGTCGTTTTGATGAACGGCCGGCCCTTGACGATTCCGTGGCTCGCCGAAAATTCGCCCGCCATTATCGAAACCTGGTTCGCCGGAACCGAAGCCGGCAACGCGATCGCCGACGTGCTCTTCGGCGACGTCAACCCGAGCGGCAAGCTGCCGGTCACCTTTCCGCGCGCGGTCGGGCAAATTCCGATTTTCTACAACATGATGAGCACCGGCAGACCGTTCAAGGAAGCGGAAAAATACACGAGCAAATATCTCGACGTCCCGAACACGCCGCTTTACCCGTTCGGTTACGGCTTGAGCTACACGACTTTTCAATTGAGCAATCTTCGTATAAGTTCGAAGCAGATTACGCCGAACGGGTCGCTGACCGTTTCGGTCGATGTGCAAAATACCGGAAACCGCGGCGGAACGGAGGTCGTTCAGTTGTACGTCCGCGATCTGGTCGGCAGTCTGACGCGTCCCGTGAAGGAACTTAAGGGTTTCGAGCGCGTCGAGTTGCGCGCCGGCGAACGCCGCGCGGTGACGTTTACGCTAAAGCCCGAGCATCTCGGTTTTTACAACGCGCAGAAAAAATTCGTCGTCGAGCCCGGCGATTTCAAAGTCTGGGTCGCGCAAAGCTCCGACGGCGGTCTGGAAGGCGGTTTTACGGTCAGGTAGTAGAAACCAAGCCGCCGATTAACGCGAAATCCGCGGGGTAAAATCATATAACTTAGCGGCTTTGCGCCTTTGCGGGAAACCTTTTCTCCCGCAAAGGCGCAAAGCCGCTAAACAAACCAAAAATTTTCGATGAGCTTTTCATTTCAAGCTAAATCTTTTTCGAGCCGCAGGGCTTTGCCGCTCTTTTTCGTCGCGCTCTGTCAAATTGCGGCTTTTGTTCAAAACGCCGCCGCGCAAAACGCGCAGAATTATCGGTTAACCCAAGAAGACGAAGCATTTCTCGACGATTTACAGCGCCGCGCGTTTCTTTACTTTTGGGAGCATTCGAGCACGAAAACCGGTCTCACGCTCGACCGCGCGCGCACGACCGGCGAAGCTCCGGGCGCGCAGGAAAATCATCACAACGTCGGCAGCATCGCCGCTACCGGCTTTGCATTGACGAGTTATTGCATCGCCGCCGACCGCGAATGGATCGAGCCCGAAGAAGCAAGGGCGAGAACGCGCGCGACGCTTCGCTTTTTCGCGGACCGCGCCTTTCACAAGGACGGCTGGTTTTATCACTGGATCGACACGGAAACCGGGCAGCGCCGCTGGCGGAGCGAAATTTCGACGATCGACACGGCGCTGCTCCTGGGCGGCGTTCTTACGGTCAGGCAGTGTTTCGCCGACGATCGGGAAATCGAAAGGCTCGCGACGAAGATTTACGAGCGCGTCGATTTTCCGGCGATGCTCAACGGCGACAAATATTTTCTTTCGCACGGCTGGCACGACGAAACCGGCTATATCAAAAACCGCTGGCACGATTACAGCGAACAGATGATTTTATATATTTTGGGCATCGGGTCGCCGACGCATTCCTTGCCGTGGCGATCGTGGTACGCATTAAAACGAGACTGGCGAGAATACGGCGGTCATCGTTATCTCGCCGCCGTCTCGCCGCTTTTTATTCATCAGTTTTCGCACGCGTGGGTCGATTTTCGCGGGCGTCGGGAGCGCTACAAAAATTTCAATGTCGATTATTTCGATAACTCCGTCAGCGCGACGCGCGCGCAAAGGCAGTTTTTCATCGACGTTCTGAGCCGCGAATTTCCGAAATACGGACCCGACATCTGGGGCTTGACCGCCTCGGATTACGCCGGCGGTTATACGGCGTGGGGCGCGCCGCCGCGGCATCCCGACACGGACGGCACGGTCGTCCCGTGCGCGCCGGGCGGATCCCTGATGTTCACGCCCGACATCTCGCTCGCGGCGCTTCGGGAAATGAAACGGCTTTACGGCGATAAAATTTACGGTCGCTACGGTTTCGCGGACGCTTTCAACCCGCACAACGGCTGGGTCGGCAAGGACGTCATCGGCATCGACGTCGGCATCACGCTTTTAGCGGCGGAAAATTTGCGTTCGGGAAACGTCTGGAAATGGTTTATGCGGAATAAGGAAATCCCGAGGGCGCTGAAAAAAATCAGGTTGAAATAAGCAATTTCCCGCAGAGGCGCAAAGAATTTATGAAGAACAGTTTAAGCCGTATTTTTAAATTTTGTTTTAACTTTGCATCTTTGCGCCTCTGCGGCTTTGCGGGAATTTTCTTTCTGACTTCATACTCCCAAACGCTCGCGCCGGGCGCGCCCGGTAAAGACGCGCAGTGGGCGAGCGCCGGCAAACAAGCGGTCGGCACGTCGAACACGCTCGAATCGAAAGTCTGGTTCACGCTTCAGGGCGGCATGCTGACGGAAGTTTTCTACCCGCAGGTCGATACGGCGAACGTCAACGTTTTGCAATTTGTCGTCGTTAATCCGAAGACTAAAAAAGTCGAAACCGAGCGCGACGACGCGAACCATCAAATCAAGCCGCTGCGCGCCGACTCTTTAAGCTTTCAGCAAATCAACACCGCAAAATCGGGCGAGTGGAAAATCACGAAAGCTTATACAACCGATCCGGAAAGAAGCACGATTTTAATTTCGGTCTTTTTTGATACAGATAATAAAGACCTCTCGCTTTATCTTTTCTATGATCCGTCATTGAACAACAGCGGAATGCACGATACGGCTTGGAACGACGGCGAAACGCTTTTCGCGCAGGAGAAAAATATCGCATCGGCTTTGGCTATCAGGTCAGCGCCTTTCGGAAAAGGAATTGACGAGCCGATTCTGCAAATTTCAAACGGATTCTATCAAACAAGCGACGGCTTTGAGCAATTAAACCGCGGCGGAAATATTACCGCCGCTTATTCCCGCGCCGAAAACGGGAATGTAACCCAGATTTTTGAAATTTCAACGCCGAGAACGCAACGCGGATCAAAAGGCGGTAAATCGGGCAAATACAGTCAGCTTTTTAGTGTCGCGCTCGGTTTCGGAAAAACGCCGGACGAGGCGAGGCAAAGCATGACCGAATCACTCGACAAAGGCTTCAATAAATGCCTCGCCGAATACGAAAAAGGCTGGGCCGATTACGTTAAACCCCTGCCGCGCGTCGAGCCGAAATACCAGGCGCAGTTTAATATGGCGGCGATGGTTTTGCGGGCGTTCGAAGATAAAACCTACCGCGGCGGCAACGTCGCTTCTTTGAGCGTTCCGTGGGCCGGCGGCGTCAACGGCAACGAGACGACGACCGGTTATCATCTGGTCTGGTCGCGCGATTTGTATCAGGTCGCGACGGCTTACATGGCGCTCGGCGATAAAGCGTCGGCGATGAGAGCGCTCGAATACTTGTTCAAATATCAACAGCGCGACGACGGCAGTTTTCCGCAGATTTCGTGGCTCGACGGACGCGCGGTCGGCGATTCGATCCAGATGGACGAAGTCTCCTACCCGCTGATTCTCGCTTATCAATTAGGCAAAACCGATCGTGCGGCCTACGAGAAAAACATCAAAAGATCGGCCGATTACATCGCGAAAAACGGTCCATTCACAAAACAAGAGCGCTGGGAAGAGGAAGCCGGCTATTCGCCCTCGACGATCGCGGCGGAAATCGCCGGGCTCGTCTGCGCGGCGGAAATCGCCAAAATGAACGGCGACCATGAAACCGCCAAACGCTGGCTCGCGGTCGCCGACGACTGGCAGCAATCGGTCGAAAAATGGACGGCGACGACGACCGGCAAATACGGCGACGGCAATCATTACCTGCGCCTTTCGCAAAACGGGAAACCCGATTCGGGCGAAAGACTCGAACTCGGAAACGGCGCGGGCACGTTCGACGAGCGCGACATCATCGACGCCGGATTTTTGGAACTCGTGCGGTTCGGCGTCAAACCGGCGGACGATCCGCTCATCGTTAAATCGCTCGAAGTCGTCGACCAAATTTTGATGGTCAAAACGCCGCACGGCGAAAGCTTTTACCGCTACAATCACGACGGTTACGGCGACACGTACGACGGACGGCGCTGGAACTGGGACGCGACGTGGCGCGGAAACGGTCATCTCTGGGCGCTGCTTTCGGGCGAACGGGGACAGTTTGAAATTGCTTTGAATATGGAGTTGAGAGAAATTGCGATGACGCGAAGCGGTCGTCGAGTTTCAGCCAAAACCGGAAAAGCAGTTCGAAATCTCAAGTCCCCAATCCCGAATCCCCAATTAAGATTGGATGCGATGCTCGCGTTTTCCAACGAGGGTTTGATGATTCCCGAACAAATCTGGGACAAGCCGGAAATTCCGAAAAACTTCGATTTAGGCTTCATCCCGCCGACGTTAAAATTCGGCGAAGGCAACGGCTCGGCGACGCCGCTCGCGTGGTCGATGGCGCAGTTCATCCGCCTCGCGATTAACTTGAAAGCCGGTCGCAATCTCGAAACGCCCGACGTCGTTTACAATCGTTACGTAAAAAAACTTAAACAGCTCTAAATCTTTGCGCCTTTGCGCTTTTGCGGGAAATGGTTTTCTCTGCCGCGGAGCCGCAAAGGCGCAAGGAAACATAAGATTTCAGCCGTTTTCAATCCGCCTGTCTTATAAAATGTTTCCCCGCGTTGTCATTTTAATAATTACGACACCTTATGATAAGATTTGCTACTTGCTTCTATAAGCAATGCTAAAACAGGCGGGAGTCTTGCGAGTTGTTTCTGCCTTTTAATTTTATGGATAAATTTTTAATCAGAGGCGGAAAACCGCTTCATGGAAAAATCGAAATCAGCGGCGCGAAAAACTCCGCGCTGCCGTGTCTCGCGGCGACGCTTCTGTCGCCGGAAACCGTTATCCTGCATAACGTTCCGTACGTTAAGGATTTGATCACGCAGCGCCGCCTGCTCGAAGATCTGGGCGCGACGGCGCTCACGCCCGAGCTGCGGACGCACAAGATCACGGCGAAAAACATCGAAACTTTCGAAGCGCCCTATGAGCTCGTCAAAACGATGCGCGCGAGCGTTCTCGCGCTCGGACCGCTGCTGGCGCGTTTCGGGCAGGCGAAAGTCAGCCTGCCGGGCGGCTGCGCGATCGGCACGCGTCCGATCGATCTGCATCTCAAAGCCTTTGAAAAATTAGGCGCGACCGTCTCGCTCGAATCGGGCGACGTCGTCGCGCGCGCGCCGCAGGGCAGGCTCGTCGGCGCCGATCTTTCGTTCGAAAAAGTGACGGTCACCGGAACGGAAAACGTGATGATGGCGGCGGCGCTCGCGAGCGGCAAAACCACGATCCGCAACGCCGCGCAGGAACCGGAGATCGAGGATTTAGCCGATCTTTTAAATAAAATGGGCGCGCGCATCAAAGGCGCCGGCACGCCCACGATCGAGATCGAAGGCGTCGAGGCTCTGGGCGGCGCGGAACACACGATCATTCCGGACCGCATCGAAACCGGCACGTTCATCGTCGCGGCGGCGATCACCGGCGGCGAGCTCGAAATCAAAAACTGCGCGCCGGCGCATCTGAAAGCCGTGATCGAAAAACTGACGGAAGCCGGCGTCGAAATCGAAGAGCTCAACCCGACGACACTGCTCGTCAAATGCTGCGCGCGCGGGCTGACGGCGAAAGACGTCAGGACGGAACCGCACCCGCTCTTCCCGACCGACATGCAGGCGCAGTATATGGCTTTGATGACTCAAGCCGAAGGCGTTTCGACGATCACCGAAACGATCTTCGAAAACCGCTTCATGCACGCTTCCGAGTTGATCCGGCTGGGCGCGAAAATCGAAATCCACGGCAACACGGCACGCGTTCACGGCAAAACCGGATTGATGGGCGCGCCGGTGCTCGCGTCGGACCTGCGCGCTTCGGCTTCGCTCGTTCTGGCGGCGCTCGCCGCGCGCGGCGAAACCCTGATCGACCGCGTTTATCACATCGACCGCGGTTATGAAAACATCGTCAAAAAACTCGGCAGCGTCGGCGCCGAAATCGAACGGCTGACCGAAAGCCTGGCGATGTCGGCCGAAGAGGTAAAGTAAAAGGCGCTTTGCGCGAAAGCGAAGCTCAGCCTCGAAAAAAACACGAATTTTCACGAAAACTTTAAATAAATTCGTGTTTTTTCGCGTTTTTTCGCGGCTGAGTTTCGTTTTTGCCTTTTTACTTTTTACTTTGAAAATTTATACTGAAATTTCCGTTATGAGTGAAAATTGTCTGTTTTGCAAAATCGTGAACGGTGAAATTCCGTCGTCGAAAGTTTTTGAAGACGAAGTTTGCGTCGCTTTTAACGACATCAGCCCGCAGGCGCCGACGCATGTCCTCGTGATTCCGCGCGAGCATTTCGACTCGCTCGACAAGGCGGAAAACGGTCATCGAGAAACGCTCGGGCACCTGCTTTTAACCGCCGCTCAAATCGCGCGCGAAAAAGGTTTCGCGGAGGACGGTTACCGCGTCGTGATCAATACGAACCGCGACGGCGGGCAGACGGTCTTTCACCTGCACGTGCACCTGCTCGGCGGTCGGCAGTTCATTTTCCCGCCGGGCTAAAATTCTTACAAACAAAACACGCGCGTTTTGCTTCTAAATGCCGGAAGTTTTAACAGAACAGGTTTTAAGGGAAGTTTTTGATGAGAAAAATCTTTGCCGCTTCATTTTTTGTTTGGCTCGCGCTGCTGCAGTTCGGCTGCGGCGGCGGCGGTTCCGACAATGCCAATCAGGGCAATTCAAATGCGGAAACAACGGCGGTCAATACCGCCCCGACTCCGCAGACGCAGTTTACGCCGCTCCCCGTTTTTCCGGACGCCGAGACGGCATACGCCGAGGGCGACAAGCTGTTCGACGCCAATCAGACCGAGCTTGCGATCGAAGCCTACCGGCAGGCGGTCGATAAAAATCCGGATTTCGCCGACGCCTGGTTCAAGCTCGGCGTTTCTTACGCGCTGATCGAAAAAGAGAAAGAAATCAACTCGCTGAACGAAGAAAACCCGGAAGAAACGCCGACCCCGACGCCGGCAGCGCGCCGCAGCCGCAGCAAAAACAGTAAGGACGAAAAGGTCGTCCGCACCAAAGACTCGGAAAAAGCCTTCGAAAAAGCGGTCGCGGCGTATAAGAAAATCCTTGCGAAAAATAAGGAAGACGCCGCCGCGTATTACAATCTCGGACGCTCCTACAATAAACTCGACGAAGACGAAGACGCGCAGAAAGCGCTCAAAGAAGCCGTCGAATTAAAGCCCGACGAGCCGCTTTATCAAACCGAATACGGGGCGATTTTGATCAAGCTGGCGCAGTACGAGGAAGCCGTTCGCGCGCTGAAAAAGGCGCTCGACATCGACCCGGAAAATTCCGAAGCGGCGGAACTGCTCGAAAAAGCCGAAGCCGGCAAAAAGCGCATCAATTTCGGCGTCACTCCGAAACCGCCGACGCCGCAGGAACAACCGAGATCGGGCAGGACGCCGCGTCCGGCCGGAACCGATACGCCCGCGCCGCAGGGCTCGCCGAGCACGACGGTCAAGCCGGTCGAAACGAAACCCGCCAAAACGCCGGAGAAGAAACCGGACTAAAAAGTCGCCTGAAGTCGGCGGAAAGTTTACCGGGTTTTTGACAAACCACCAACCCGGTGAACTTTCCGCGAACCTTCAGGCAACCTTCACTGACTCGAAAGTACACACCATCACCAACATCTGTATCAACTTGACACCAGTCGGCTCAATCAGTTATCAGTTTAACTGTGAGTAAATTTTCCGCCGTTTTTCCCTGCTATGAAAATTGAAATTGAAAGCCCGCAAACTTTTTCACTCGAACGAAAAATCAAGATGCACGAAGCCCGCGAGGCGATTATCGACCGGCTCGCGCGCGATCTGCCGACGAACATCGATTTGCAGCGATTCCTGAACGTCGTCGTCTCGGAGATCGGCAGAATGATGGACGCCGACCGCTGCGATTTGCTGCAGCTGACGACGACGAGCGAGCTGCGCATCAGTCACGAGTGGCGCAAAAACAAATCGATCCCGTCGAGTTTGGGCACCGAAATCCCGATCGATACGGAAAAGCTCTCCGAACGCTTCGACATCACCAAACCGATCGCGATCAATGACATTTCGAAAGCCGATAATCCGACGCTCAAGTTTTTCGCGAAAGCGCTCGAAACGAAATCGCTGCTGATCGTGCCGATCAGTTTGAACGGCAAAGCGGTCGGACTTTTGGGCTTGCACGACACGCACGCGCCGCGCGAATGGTTCGACGAAGAGATTCAGTTTCTCGAATCGATCGGTCGGCAGCTCGCGGTCGGCTACCAGTACACGAGCCTCTACGTCGCGCAGGAACAGGAAACAAGACGCACGAACGCGCTGCTCGAAATCGCCAACACGCTCAATTCGCATTCGGATTTCAAGGTCGTTTCAGCGAACGTTCTCGAACGCGCGGTCGAGCTCGTCGGCGCGGACTACGGCGCGCTCGGCGTGCTCGACGAAACGAGCAAAAAAATCTCGCTCGCGTCGTTCAAAATCGCGCCGAACGCGCAGCCGAACAAGGTTTTGCAGATGATCGACGAATACAATCAATCGCTCGACATCGAGCCGTTCCCGGCGATCGGCGAAGTTTTGCGCGAAGGAAAAACGATGCGCATCATCGACACGCAGCTGCCGTTCGCGGTGCGCCTGATTTTTAATTCGCAGCTCAACGGCAAATCGGCGCTGGTCGCGCCGGTGCGCGTCGCCGGGCAGGCTTTCGGGCTCATCGGTTTCGTCTGGAGCGAAGAGACGGCGAAGCCTTTTCAGGACCACGACGTCGCGCTCGTCGAAGGCATCGCCGACCAGATCGGCACGGCTCTGGAGCGCGATCAATTGAGCGCGGAAGTGATGCGCCTCAAATCGCAGCTCCACGAGCGCCACAGCGAAATCATCGGTCAGGCGCCGACGATTCGCCGCGCCATTCAGCTCGCCTTAACCGTCGCCGACACGAACACGACCGTTCTGATCAACGGCGAATCCGGCACCGGAAAAGAGCTGCTCGCTAATCTGATCCATTACAATTCGGGGCGCGAAAACAAACCGTACATCAAGATCAATTGCGGCGCGATTCCCGAATCCCTACTCGAATCAGAACTTTTCGGGCATGAAAAGGGCGCGTTCACCGACGCGCGCGCGCAGCGCAAAGGGCGTTTCGAAGAAGCCGACGGCGGCACGCTGTTTCTCGACGAAATCGGCGAGATGCCGCTTTCGGCGCAGGTCAAATTGCTGCGCGTCCTTCAAGACGGCGAATTGACGCGCATCGGCGGCGGCGAAGTCGTCAAAACCGACGCGCGCGTCGTCGCGGCGACGAACGTCGATCTCGAAAAAGCGGTCGAAGACGGAAAATTCCGCAAGGATTTGTTTTATCGGCTCTCGGTCTTCCCGATCACCTTGCCGCCGCTCCGCGAACGCATCGAGGACATTCACCTGCTCGTTTTTCACTTTCTCGAACGCTACAAGGAAAAGACCGGGCGCTTCGTTTCCGGCATTTCCAAAGAAGCGATGCGCGCGCTCGTCAATTACGAATGGTTCGGCAACGTCCGCGAACTTGAAAACGCCATCGAGCGCGCCGTCATCATCGCTTCCGGTCGCCAGATCGAGCTCGACGATCTGCCCGAAGCGATCAGCAAAAAGGCTTTTCAGCTGAACGCGCAGGCGCGCCAGGAACGCGCCAAAGCGGCGAGCGAAGGCAATTCGGTCAATCTCGAAATCGAATTTCCGGCGACGATGGAAGAGATCGAAAAACAGGCGATCGAAATGGCGCTCGATTACACGGCGGGCGACAAATCGCGCGCCTCGCGGCTTCTCAACATCGGACGCAAAACGCTTTATCGAAAACTCGAACAGTACGAAAGCGCGGAAGAATAATTTGCGCCGGCAGCGAAGCGCGGCAAATTTACCGGCGCGGCGAATGCCGGATTTACATTTTACGGCGGTCTTGATTATCATTGATTGACAAAATTCTGACACAGCTTCTAAAAAGAGAAATTCATCGAATTCAAACCGACGAACGATTTTTTGTTTTTAAGAAATCCCTTAGACAGATGATTTAACGGTTTCAGGAAGTTTTGTTTCAAGGAGTTTCAAAATGAGATTTTTCCGTTCATGCGCGTCGCTTTCGATTTTTTGTTCTTTATTTTCACTGGCAATTTCCGCGCAGATTCCGAATCCGCCGACGCCGGAAAACCAAGATAACGAAGTCGTTAAAATCAGCACGAACCTGATTCAAATCGATGCGACCGTCACCGACAAAAACGGAATCGCGGTGACGAATTTAACGACCGACGACTTCGAGCTTTTACAGGACGGCAAACCGCAAAAGCTCGTCAACCTGACGTACGTCAAACCTTCAAGCGTCAAAAAAGCCGCGCCGAACGATCCGGCCAATCAATTTTCAAAGCAGATTCCGGTTAGCGTCCGCGCGGCGCCGGGACGCATCATCACGTTCGTCATCGACGACGGAAACTGTCTCGCCACGCCCGAAGGCATCGATTCGGCGCGGCAAACGACGCTCGCCTTTATTGAAGGTCAAATGCTGCCCGACGATAAAGTCGCACTGTACCGAACGCGCGGCGGCAGCAGTCTGCTGCAGATTTATACGTCGGACAAAAATGTCCTGAAACGCGCCGTCGAACGCGTCAAATGGAAGTCTTCCGCCTGCGGCAGCTCGTTCGACGGCGTTCAGAACAACTCCACCGCGCGCCATATTTACGGTCCGCACGGCAACGATTTTTTGAATGATCCGAACGTCGGATCGAACGTCGATTCTTTTGAAAGCGAAGCCGACAAAGAGATCAGAAAAATGCTTGAAGCCGGCGAACGCGCGGCGCAGGCGGCCGGCACGATCGGCGTGCTCGGCTTCGTCGTCGAGCGGCTGAAAAACCTGCCGCAGCGAAAGCTCGTGTTTTTATTGTCGGAAGGAATTTCCGGCGATCAGAACCCGGAAGCGCTGAAGAAAATTTCCGATCAAGCCAGCCGCGCGTCGGTCGTCATTTACACGATCACCGGAAAGAGCATGACCAATTCGGGGTTGTTCGAAGCGCGCGACGACGTTTCGCTCGATCCGCGAAACAGCGCGAGCGAGGAAGGAATCCGGCAGGAAAGAATCGACGAAGAGCGTTCGCTGAACGCCGGGCTGTCCTTTTTAGCCGAAACGACCGGCGGCAGATTCATTCGCAATAAAGCCCGTCCGGAAGCCGAAATCGAGAGGATTCTCGACGCGGAAACCGGCTATTATCTCCTCGGCTACGAGCCGGAAGACGAAACCTTCAAAGGCAAGGAATTTCACAAAATCGAGGTTAAACTGAAACGGCGTCCGGAACTGGCGGTCGCCGCGCGCCGCGGTTTTTACGGCGCGCTTCTCAAAAACGAAGACAAAAAGCCGCGGGCGAAAGCGGCCGACGGTGAAACCTCGCTTTATCAGGCATTAATTTCGCCGGTGCTCGAAAACGAAATCAGGCTTCGTTTGACCGCGCTTTACGAAAATAAGGAAAATCACCTGCGCGTGCTTTTTCATCTCAAGGGCGAAGATTTGACGCTCGTCGACGATTCGAACGGAATGAAAAAAGTCGTTCTCGACGCGGTCGGAATCGTTTTCGACGAAGCCGGCCGCGTCGTCGACGAATTCAACCAAACGTATCCGATCCGTATTCCGAAGAACGGAATCCGGACGGTTACGCAGAGCGGTTTGGATTTTTCCAGAGATTTTAAGATCAAAAAGCCGGGCGTGCACAGCGTTCGTTTTATGGTCCGCGACCGTAATTCCCGGCGTCTCGGAACGGCTGCCGATTACGTCGAGGTGCCGGACTTTAAAAAGGGAAAATTTTTAATAACGAATCTGGTGACGACCGAAATCACGAAAAGCGGCAAGCCGTTCGTCGCGAAGATGCGCCCGAACGAAGCCGCCTTCGCGCCGGTCTTTTTTCAGACGATGCCTTCTGTTCGCCGTTATTATCGCGGGACGGTGATGGCGTACACTTACACGATCGGCAACCCGCGGCTCGATGAAGCCCTGAAAATCCCGAAATTAACGATTCAGGTCCGGCTTTATAAAAACGGGAAACTCCTGACCGCGCTCAAGGAAACGCCCGTCGAACTGGAACGCCGGAGCGATTGGACGAGCATCGACGATTTCGGCTTTTTGAAGCTCAAAGAAGAAATATCCGCCGGAGAATACGTTTTGCAGATGGTCGTCAGAGACGTGCTGGCCGGCAAAACGGCTTCGCAGTGGATCGATTTCGAGGTCATTCAATAAACTCCGGGCGAAGCGTGCCGGCGAGCATTCTTCGCCGGCGGCCGCGCAAACAGAAAACCAAAGCCGTTCGGTTCCGGATTTGACGGCGAAAAATGTTAAACTTGGAATCTCTTTTTTATGGACGTCATCGTCGGCACCGCCGGACATATCGATCACGGAAAAACCGCGCTCGTCAAAGCTCTGACCGGCGTTGAAACCGATCGTTTCCCCGAAGAAAAACAACGCGGCATCACGATCGACATCGGTTTCGCCGAGCTCGACCTGGGCGACGTGCGGCTCGGTTTCGTCGACGTTCCCGGACACGAAAAATTCGTCAAAAACATGCTCGCCGGCGCGAGCGGCATCGACGTCGTGCTGCTCGTCGTCGCGGCGGACGAGGGCGTCATGCCGCAGACGCGCGAGCATTTCGAGATTTGCCGCCTGCTCGAAACCAAAACCGGCTTGATCGTCCTGACGAAAAAGGATTTGGTCGATGAAGAATTGCTCGAATTGGTCAGTCTCGAAACGGCCGAGCTCGTCGAAAATTCGTTTCTGCAGACCGCGCCGGTCGTCGCCGTTTCCGCCCGCACCGGCGAAGGCGTCGAGGAACTCAAAGAAGCGCTTAAGGGTTTAGCGAGCCAGATTCCGGCGCGCGGCAACGAAACGGTCGCGCGGCTGCCGGTCGACCGTTCGTTTACGGTTAAAGGATTCGGCGCGGTCGTCACCGGCACGCTCGCGACCGGCGAAATCCGCGAAGGCGGCGAAATGGAAATTCTGCCGAACGGCAAAACGGTGCGCGTGCGCGGTCTGCAAACGCACGGCAAATCCGTGCCGTCCGCGCGCGCCGGTCAGCGCACGGCGGTCAATTTGGGCGGCATCGATCACGCGGAAATCGAGCGCGGAATGGTTTTGACGGAAAAGGGCGTGCTGCGCCCGGCGCAGATTTTCGACGCCGAAGTCGAGGTCTTAAAAGACGCCAAGCGCGCTTTGAAATCCCGGCAGCGCGTGCGCGTGCACATCGGCACGGTCGAAGCCCTGGCGCGCGTGCAGGTTTTGAACGAAGCGGGCGAAATCGCGCCCGGCGCCAAAGATTTCGCGCAACTGCGGCTCGAACTCCCGATCGTCGGCGTTCCGGGCGAACGGTTCATTCTGCGGCAGTATTCGCCGCCGATGACGATCGCCGGCGGGCGAATTTTGGACAATTCGGCGGCGAAACATAAGCGCAGAGAGATTGCCGAAGTTCGTAATTTCCTGACGGATCTGATCGCCGCCGACAAAACGCGGCAAATCAAACTTTATCTCGAAACGGCGGGCGAACGCGGTCTGTCGTTCGGCGATTTGCAGGCGCGCACGGGCTGGCGCGGCGAGATTCTGAAACGGGCGGTCGCCGAAAACCTCGCGAAAAAAGCAATCGTCGAAGCCGAAAGCGTTTTGCTCGCGCGCACGCCGTTCGAAAATCTGAAAACGAAAACGCTCGCGGAAATCGAGGCTTTCCACCGGAAGGAACCTTTGGCGCGCGGGATTTTGCGCGAAACGCTGCGCGAAAAAATCTTCGCCCGCCTCGCGGCGGAAATATTTCGAACCGTGCTGGCGAGCCTCGAAAACGAACGTAAAATCGCGGCGGAAAAAGACTTCGTGCGCGCCCGCGAACACAATTTGGAGCTTTCGGCAGACGAAAAAACACTGCGCGAAAATCTTTCGGCCGTTTACAAGGCGGCGAAGCTCGAAGTTCCGAAGCTCGACGACGCGCTGCAGGAAGCCGCGCGCGGCACGAAAGCCGACAAAAATCACGCGCGCAAGATTTTTCAAATCCTTTTGAATTCCGGCGAAATCGTCAAGATCACGGACGAATTTTATTTTACCCGCGCCGAAATCGACGGGCTCGTCGCGAAGCTCCGCGCATTCGCCGCCGGTTCCGCCGACCGTTTGATCGACGTCGCGAAATTCAAGGACATCGCCGGGATTTCGCGCAAATACGCGATTCCGCTCCTCGAATACTTCGACCGCGAACGCGTCACGCGCCGCGCCGGCGACAAACGTTTGATTTTGTAAAAGATGAGAAAATTTCTAACCGCCCAGTGGAAAGATTTGGTGATGGCGAATTATGAAGTCGCGCCCGAATCGCTCGAAGACCGCGTGCCGCGCGGAGTGTCGCTCGATTTTCATGAGGGCAGGCTTTTCGTCAGCCTCGTCGGGTTTATGTTTTTAGACACGCGCGTGTTGGGCGTGCCGGTGCCGTTCCACGTCAATTTCGAAGAGGTGAATCTGCGTTTTTACGTCAAGCGCGAAACCGCCGGCGAAATCAGGCGCGGCGTTTGTTTCGTCAAGGAAATAGTGCCGCGCTACGCGATCGCGACCGTCGCGCGCGTGCTTTACGGCGAGCCGTACGAATGCTGGAAGATGAGTCATACCAAAACCGAACGCGAAGTCGGTTACGGCTGGCGAAAAGGCGGCCGCATGAACGAGATAAAGGTGGAGATCGATCGCGATCTGGGCGTGCCGGCCGAGAATTCGCACGGCGAATTCATCATCGAGCATTACTGGGGCTACACGAAGCGCGGCGACGCGCGCTGCGACGAATATAAGGTCGAGCATCCGAAATGGGAATTGTTTTCGGTCGTAAATGAAGTCATCAATGTCGATTTCGGCACTACTTACGGCGAAAAATTCGCGTTTTTGCGCGATCAAAAACCGTACTCCATTTTGCTCGCGAAAGGCTCGGAAATCGCGGTTTATAAGGGCGAAAAAATATGTTAGTCGGAATCGTCGCCGTCGCTCGAAATTTCGCGATCGGCAAAAAGGGAAAACTGCCGTGGCATTATCCGGCGGACTTGATGTTCTTCAAAGAAACGACGTCCGGCAGCGCCGTCGTGATGGGTTTTCACACCTGGCAATCGATCGGTAAGCCGCTGCCGAAGCGGCTCAACATCGTGCTCTCGCGTTCGGCGGCGCTCGTAAACCGGGCGGGCGTTTTATTGCTGAGAAGCAAGGCGGAAGTGCGGTCGCTCGCCGATTATTTAAAGGGCGACGTGTTCGTCATCGGCGGCGCGACCGTTTACAAGGAGTTTGCGGATGCGATCGAAAAATGGCTGGTGACGGAAATTCCCGAGACGATCGAAGACGCCGACACGTTCATGCCGGAGGATTTTCTGGACGGCTTCGCGGAGCAGGGTTCGATCGAACTCGGAAGCGATTTGCGCGTGAAAATCTTTGTCAGAAGCGTTAAACCGTAGTAAAATCACGAAAAAAAACTAAAAGGAGAAGAGAATTTATGATGGGCGGAAAGAGTTGGGACGAGTGGATCGAAGAATACGCCGAAGCGCATCGGCACCCCATAAATAAATGGACGCATTCGTTCGGGATTCCGATGATCGCGCTCTCGATTCTGCTTGTTCCGTTGTGCTTTTTCGTCGCCGGCGCGTGGCGCGCGGCGCTTCTTTTGTTTGTCGTCGGCTGGATTCTGCAGTTCGTCGGACACGCGTTCGAAGGCAAGCCGCCGGAATTTTTCAGGGATTACCGCTTTCTGTTCGTCGGTCTGCGGTGGTGGACAAAAAAAATTCTCGGCGAGAAGGAGAAATAAATAAAAAAGAACGGGATTATTTCCCGTTCTTTTTTATTTCGCACGTTTCGGCCGCCGTTAAAATTTCTCGTACTGGAATTCGTGATAGCCGAGGTGCTGGACGAGATTTTCGTCGTCGTCCGCGACGTCGATATCCATCTTCAGGTTGTATTTTCCTTTGGTCAAATTAAGCTCGCTGTACGGCATGAAAACGTCCAGGTCTTTGTAGACCGTCACGTCGTAGCCGGGCTTTAAGGCCTTCTTCGCCGCGACTCTGCCGTCCTTGCTGCCGTAAAGCGAACTGCTGGTCGTTAATTGGGTGCCGTCGTCTTTCTCAAAATACACCATCAGGTAAGAATCGACGCCCTCCATGCCGGTGACTTCGAAGCGCACGTGGATGCGCATGCCGTTTTCGCCGTCTTCCTTAACATTGTAATCGACCCAGACCTTTTCGAATTTCGTTTTCGCGTTAAGGTTCGACTGCGGCGTTTCGGACGGGCGCGGCGTCGGCGACGCGGATTTCGAAGCCGACGGGCTCGGGCTTGCCGACGGCGACGTGGAAGCCGAAGGAGACGCGGTCGGCGTCGGCGAAACGGTCACGACTTCCTTTTTCTTCATCATGTTGTAGCCGATGATCGCGGCGCCGGCGACCAGAATCAGAAAAAACAGAGCGAAAACGCCCGCGACGGCGATGAAGATTTTCTTGCCCGATCCGCCCTTGTTCGGCGGCGGCACCATTGAGTAGTTTTGCTGCGGCGACGGCTGAAACTGCGGCTGCGGTTTGCCGAACTGCGTTTCCATGCTCTGTCCGTACGGATTCGTGCCCGGACCGGATTGACCGCCCTGCTGCGCGCCGCCGAAATTGACGATCACGGGCGCGTCCGGCAGGGTGCTGCCGCAATTGAGACAAAAACGCATATCATCAGCGTTTTGATTTCCACAGGTTTGACATTTTTTCATTGACGTTTCATTTCTCCTTGCCTTTGTAAAGACCGGTAAAAGGCGAAGTTTTGCCGATTATGATAGCGCAAAGCGACTTTGTTTCAAAGACGAAACTATTAATAAAGGCGATTTTTCATGTGATAAATTTTCGATTAAACTCTATTTGATTATTAAAGCTTTGAGAGATTCATTCATTTTAGCCTTAGACATCGGAACCTCGAGCGTGCGCGCCGCGCTCTATGATTTTCGCGGGCGGGTGCTGCCCGAAACGATGGTCAAAAACGAGCGCGTCGTCGAGATCACCGACGACGGGGGCGCGCAGCTCGACGCCGAAGAAGCCTTGTCCCAGGTCTTCGAAGCGATCGACGACGTGCTCGAAAAAAACGACGCGCTGATCGAGCAGATCGAATACGTCGCGATGTCGTGTTTCTGGCACAGCCTCGTCGGAGTCGACCGCGAAGGACACGCGACGACGCCGGTTTACACCTGGGCGGAAACTCGACCGGCGAATTACGTTCAAACGCTGCGCGATGAGTTAAATGAAACCGGGATTCACAACCGCACCGGCGCGCGCTTTCATTCGAGTTTCTGGACGGCGAAGCTGCTCTGGCTGCGAGAAGAATTTCCCGACGATTTCGCGAAGACCGCGAAATGGCTTTCGTTCAGCGACTTGGCGGCGGAAAGACTGCTGCGCGATTACGCGACGAGCGTTTCGATGGCTTCGGGAACCGGAATCTTCGACATTCGCCGCAACGACTGGGACGACGAACTGCTTGATTTTCTGAAAATCCGGCGCGATCAACTGCCGCGGATCGCCGAAGATGATGAAACTTTCCGGATTCCGCAAACAGTCGCGCCGGACGGCAGCGCGCATTCGAGCAGCCCGAGATCGAAACGTTGGGAAAAACTCAGACGATCAGCTAAATGTTTTTTAGCGATCGGCGACGGCGCGGCGAACAATATCGGCGCGGGCTGCGTGCGGCAGGAAAAAGCGGCGCTGATGGTCGGAACGAGCGGCGCGATGCGCGTCGCCTTCCGCGGCGACGTGCCCGAGAAAATTCCTTCCGGGCTGTGGTGTTATCGCATCGACCGGACGCGCGTGATCGCCGGCGGCGCGCTCTCGGACGGCGGCGGGCTTTTTCGCTGGCTGAAGGACAATCTGAAACTCGACGAAGAGGACGATCACATCGAACGCGAAATCGCCAAGCGCCGGCCCGACGCGCACGGTTTGACGTTCCTGCCGTTTTTGGCGGGCGAGCGCAGCACCGGCTATCACGAAACCGCGAGCGGCGCGATTTTGGGTTTAAAGTCCGCGACCGACGCGATCGACATCGTGCAGGCGGCGCTCGAATCGGTCGCTTACCGTTTCGCCGAAATTTACGATCAGTTAAACGACGTTCTGAAAATTAAAGAGGTCATCGCGTCCGGCGGCGCGCTGCGCGCTTCGCCGGTCTGGACGCAGATCCTCTGCGACGTTCTCGCGAGTAAAATGAGTCTGCCCGACACGCGCGAGGCGTCTTCGCGCGGCGCGGTCTTGCTTGCGCTCGAATCAATCGGCAAAATAGAAGATATTTCGAATTTGGAAACGCCGGAAGGCACGCGATTCGATTTCGATAGTAAACGCCACGAAATTTACGGGCAGGCCCGCAAAAGGCACGAAGAATTTTATAAACTGCTGATTAAATAAAAAATATGACTACTGCGCCGACGACACAACAAAATATCGATCAACTTTGTATCAACACGATCCGGACGCTGTCCATTGATGCGATTCAGAAAGCCAATTCCGGGCATCCCGGACTGCCGCTCGGCATGGCGCCGGCGGCTTACGTGCTGTGGACGAAATTCTTATGGCACAACCCGAAAAATCCGAAATGGTTCAACCGCGACCGCTTCGTTTTGTCGGGCGGGCACGGTTCGATGCTGATTTACAGCCTGCTCCACCTGACCGGCTACGAATCGGTTTCGATCGACGAGATCAAACATTTCCGCCAGTACGGCTCGACGACGCCGGGGCATCCCGAAAATCACGTGACGCGCGGCGTCGAAGTGACGACCGGACCTTTGGGACAGGGTTTCGCGAACGGCGTCGGCCTGGCGATCGCCTCGGCGCATTTAGCGGCGACGTTCAACCGCGACGAATTCCCGCTCGTCGACAATTACGTTTACGCGATTTGCTCGGACGGCGATCTGATGGAAGGCATTTCGTACGAAGCGGCGTCGATCGCCGGTCATCTGGGCTTGGGAAACATCATCTACCTTTACGACGACAACAACATCACGATCGAAGGCTCGACCGATCTCGCGTTTTCCGAAGACGTCACGATGCGCTTCGAAGCCGCCGGCTGGCACGTCCAGACGGTCGAGGACGGCAACGATCTCGAAGCGATCGAAAAAGCCATCTCGGCGGCGCAGGAGGTGAACGACAAGCCGTCGCTGATCCGCGTTAAAACGATCATCGGTTTCGGAATGCCGAAACAGGGCACGAACAAAGCGCATTCGGACGCGCCCGGAGAGGAAGCGGTGCGCGAAACGAAACGCAACTTGGGCTGGGACGAAAACGCGTTTTTCTACGTGCCGGAAGAAGTTTACGAACATTTTCGCGCGAGCGCCGAGCACGGCGCGGAGCTCGAACGGGAATGGAACGGGTTAGTGGAAAGATACGCCGAAAAATACGCCGACGAAGCCGCGGTTTTCCAACAAATCGTCAACGACGAGTTGCCCGAAGGATGGGAAGCGGCGCTGCCGACGTTTGAAGGCGCGGAAGCGAAAGCGACGCGCGCCTACTCGGGCGAGGTCATCAACGCAATCGCCGAAAAACTGCCGTCGCTGATCGGCGGTTCGGCCGACCTCGCGCCGTCGAACAACACGAGCATTAAGTCGGCGGCGAGTCTCGAAGCCGGCAATTACCAGGGGCGCGTGCTGCACTGGGGCATCCGCGAGCACGCGATGGGTTCGACGATGAACGGCATCGCGCTCTACGGCGGGCTGATCCCGTACGGCGGCACCTTTCTGACGTTTTCCGATTACATGCGGCCGGCGATTCGTCTCGCCGCGCTTTCGCAGGCGCAGGTGATTTACGTTTTCACGCACGATTCGATCGGTCTCGGCGAAGACGGCCCGACGCACCAGTCGGTCGAACATCTCGCGGCGCTGCGCGCGATTCCGAACCTGTTCGTGATTCGCCCCTGCGATGCGCACGAAACGCGCGAAGCGTGGCGCATCGCGCTGCTGCGTCGTCACGCGCCGACCGCGCTCGCCTTCTCGCGCCAGAAAGTCGCATTGATCGACCGCACGAAATTCGCGTCCGCCGAAGGCACGCTCAAGGGCGCGTATATTTTGGCCGAAGCATCGAATAAAGAGCCGCGGCTGATCTTAATCGCGACCGGTTCGGAAATCGGCCTGGCGATGGAGGCGCGCGAAAAACTGGAAGCCGAAGGCACCGCGACCCGCGTCGTTTCGATGCCGTGCTGGGAGCTTTTCGACGAGCAGGACGCGGAGTACCGCGAATCGGTTCTGCCGTCGAACGTAAAGGCGCGGCTCGCGATCGAAGCCGGCGTTTCCTTAGGTTGGGCGAAATACGTCGGCGACGCGGGCGATTGCCTGACGGTCGACAAATTCGGGGCGTCCGCGCCGGCGGAAGTGGTTTTCCGCGAATACGGCTTTACGGTCGAAAACGTCGTCGAAAAGGCGAAAAACCTTCTCTAGATCGTATCTTGAATCTCAAAAAGAGCGTGAATTACCGACAGGTAATTCACGCTCTTTTTATTCGACTTAACGGCCGGACGAGAAACAAACCCAAAAACGGGCCGCGGAAATTCGTCAAATCCGCGTTCCATTTGTCTTTTCTAAGTGCCATTTCGCCCATATTCAACAGCGGTGTTGAACTCGATAAATCGGGCGGAAAATAATTGATACTAATTTTGTGAAAAATGCGCGATTTATTTCGGGGAGTGATCTTATGAAATTCATCAACGCATTTTTTATCGCCGCTTTGTTTTTTACGGTCTCGATTTTCGGACAGAGCAAAAACGTTCTGGCGGACGGAAACCCGCCGCTCACGCAAACGATGGTTAATCGGCTGACGACGCTTATGCAGTGGTCGCTCGACGCGGATTTTAACGACGACGAACGCAGCCGTTTGCGCGCCGCCGTCGTCGACTACTGGCGAAACGGCGACGAAAAAAGCATCAACTCCATACTCAATACGCTGGCTTTCGAACAGAAACTCGCCTCGGCGAGCGAGGAGCAAAAACGAAATTTGCAGCCGCAGGTTCAAGGCAAACTCGTCGAAGAATTCGAAAAGGAACCGAACGAACCGTTAAACAAAGTGCTGCTCGCGGCTTTCCGCCGCACTCACGCGTCGGATGTTTCCCTCATCGACGCGCAAAACGGCGAAGCGCCCGGAATTTTGGTCGGGCGCTGGCAGGTTCGACACGCCAATTCGCTGACCACGCAGAACGCCTACACGGGCGCGCTCGGCGACGGCAACGGGATGATCGCGGAATACGACATCAAAGCGGATGGCAGCGTGATCTTCAGCTTTTTTCTGACGCAGAATAATTACGGCTGCGTGACGAAGATCAAGACCTCGAAAACCGGACGCGTCGCCGTCGGCGGTTTGCGCGCGGTTTTCAGTTACGACAGAGGCACGACGACGAGTTCGGACAACTGCAATAAGCAGAACAACTACACGAAGTCTCTGGGCGCAACGACCGAAACGCTCGACTTCACCATCAAGACCGAAGCCGCCAAAAAACAGTTTTGTTTCTCCGACGGAAAGCTCAAAGACTGCGCGGTCAAGCTCGATTAATCGGTCGACGAAATTAAAGTTTTTCCGACAAACGGCGATGTAAATTCGATTTGCGTTCGCCGTTTTTTATTTGTAAATTGAAAGCTTATGACACCGAAAGAAATTCTGCTCGAACAACTAAGCGTCACCTACGATGAAAACGGCTGGTTCGTCGCGCTCAAAAACGCTTTGCGTAATTTGACGGCGCAGCAGGCGGCGTGGAAACCGGACGCGCTCGACAATTCGATCTGGGGCACGCTCGCGCACCTGAATTTTTACAACGAACGTTATCTGCAGCGGTTCAAAGGCGAAGCGATTCCGCCGTCGACGCTCGACAACAGCGAGACTTTTTCGACGCGCGAAAACCGGAAAACCTTTGCCGACGGCGAGGCGGCTTCGGAAGAAGCGTGGCAGGCGGAAATCGAAAGACTCGATACGATCATGAACGGCTGGCGCGAAGCGCTCGAAGCGGCCGACGATGAACGGCTCGCGCAGGCGGTTTCGGCGGAAAATCAATCGCCGTGGCGGGACGTTATATCGAGCATCAATCTGCACAACGCGCATCACGGCGGGCAGATCGTCGTCATTCGCAAGCTGCAGGGCAGCTGGGACAAATCGAAAGGCGTTTCATAACGATTTCGGATCTGGGATTTCGGATCGCGGATTGAAATTCGGTAAAAGACAAATCCCTATTCCGCCTCGATTTAGCCTCAACAAGCCGGATTTTTGCCGGAACGATTTCGGGCGCCCTTCAAATTCAGCCTCAATGTTTGATGTCGATCGCCAGGCGCGTCGGATTTTTCAGTTCCAGAACGCGGTATTTGTTCGCGGCGGCGACGCCCAACACCCATTCGACCTCCGCTTCGAAATCGCAGGTCGATTTTATTTCCTTGATAATTTTCAGATTCGGCCACTGCTCGCGGTTTTTAACGGTCGGCTCGCCGTCTTCGGTATGCGCGTTCGCCGGCGTAAATCTGATTTCGAGAAAACCGTCGCCTTTCAGGGAAACGACGTTGCCCGAACCGCAGGCGCGCACCGGCGCATCAATATATTCGACGTGATACGAAGGCATTTCCGCGTCCTCGAATTCGAACACCACGCGGTCGAAGCCCTCGTGCCTGCCGGCGCGCACGTCCTCTAAAATCGCCGCATTTTTGATTTCGTATTTTTTTTCGGTAATGCCGGCGGTGCCCATAAAATCCGGTGATTCAGCGGAGTTTCCGGGCGAATTTGAATTACCGCCCGCCTTCGAATTCGCTTCGTCGGCGGCTTTTCGCCCGGTTTCGTTCGCCGTCGGCGCAGCCGCGTTTCGGTTCGCGGTCGAATTTTCGTTTCCCGTTGTTTCGCAAGCCGCAAACATTGCACAAAACATCAAGATGGCGCAGTATTTTCGTTTCATAAAATAAAAAGTTTCTCTTCGCTCTATACCGTTTATTTGACGCTTTCATGAAGCCGGCGGACGGCTCGGCGGAGTTTTCCGACCATATCCCTTTCGGGCGGCGCGTTTTCGGGCAAAATCAGATTCGTGTTGAAAACGAGAATCGAAGCGGTGCGTTTTTTCAGGTTGAATTCGAGATAGCTGATAAAGCCGTTCTGGTCGCCGCCGTGTCCGAGATAAGTTTCGCCCATCCGTTCGTCGATGAAGAAATTCAAGCCGACGCCGGTCGAAAACCCGGCGTTGCCGTTCGCGTCGAGCGGCGCGGGAACGGTTTGCCGGAACATTTCTTCGAGGGACGCGCGTTTTAAAACCGTCTCGTGCATTTCGTTTTTTTCCCGATCGCCGACGAGGAAATTCAGATACTTCATCATGTCGGGAAGCGGCGAATTCAAGCCGCTGTTCGAGACCGTAATGCCCGAATCGGCGTCGAATCGGCCTTCCGTGCGCACGCCGTTTTCGATGTAATAGCTGTGCGCGCGGTATTTTAACAGATGATACGGCGTCGCGTCGAAATAGCTGCGGCGCATTTCGAGCGGTCGCAGAATGTTTTTATCGACGTAAACCTCGTAATCGTCGCCGGAAAGCCGCTCGATGATCTGACCGAGAAAAACGATGCCGAGATTCGAGTAGCTGTAACGGCTTCCGGGCTTGAAAAGGATTTCGGTAAACGGCAGCATCGCTTCGATTTGGCTGTATTTGGTCGGCTCGAACGGCTGCCAGTCTTTGCCGTTTTTGTACGGAAACGTCGAGTTGCGAAACCCGGCGGAATGATTCATCAACTGCCTGATCGTGATTTCCTGCATGTCGCCGAACGGGTTGTGCACCGCCCTTAATTCGGGCAGGTATTTCAGAACCGGATCGTCGAGCTTCAAAAGCCCGCGGTCGCGCAGCTGCATGATCGCGATGCCGGTAAACGGCTTGGTGTTCGAGGCCCAGTGATAAATGGTGTTTTCGTCCACGGGCTGATTTTTCGCGAGGTTCGCCATGCCGTAAAAATCCTGCGCGAGGAGTTTGCCGTCTTTCAGAAAAACGAAACTGCCGCCGACGATGCCGTTCCGCTTTAGTTCGTTTTCGTAATACGCTTTAAACTTTGTGTGATTTTCGGCGAAGTCGCCCGATTTCGAAATGTTCTGCGCGTTCATCGTCGTCGCTAATAAACAAAGGTAAATCAGAAGTTTTTTATAGAATTTCATACGAAATTTATTACGGTAAATCGAAAATCTTTTCGGCCTACATCCAGCCGCCGCCCGAGCCGAGCACCGCGCCGGCAATTAAAATAATAAATAACCAACCCAGTAGAGCCAGCATCAGCGGCAGCGCATTAAGGACGATTCCCAAAATCGGAAAAACCTTTTTCGAATTTTTGAGGAACGCGCCCGCGATTCCGAGCCCCAAGCCCGCGACATGAATAATCGGCGCGATCATCAATGCGAAGACAAAAAGAATCTTGTTCAGACGCCGGGCGGCGTAAGTGTGGCTGTCGGGAACGAACGCGATGATAAACAGCGCGAGCGTGACGGCGCTCGTCACGAGCGCCGCCGCGAACGAAAGCAGACCGATCGCGTGATGCGTTTTTTGATTTGTCGTCGCGTCGGCGCCGGGTTTCATCTTCGTTTTTCATCTTACGCGCGAATTCCGCCAAATTCAAAACGTGCAAATCGACGATTTTCGTGGCAAAATCCGAAACGGAAACGTTTCACGCCGACCGGAGAAAAATATGTCGTATCCGCATCTGATTTTCGGAATAATTCTTTTCGTTATTTTTTTGACGACCGGAAAATTCATGCGCTGGGATTTTCCGGACAAGGAAGCGATCCCGCCGGAATTTCGGATGCTGATGCGCTCGCGGCATATTTACATTCTGCTTTCGAGCCTGATCCACATCGTGCTCGGCGTTTACCTGCAGCTTTGCGCGGAAGTCTGGCGCAGATCGTTTCAGATTTTCGGTTCGCTTTTACTGACGGCGGGCGGCGTTTTGTTCGTCTGGGCTTTCATTTACGAAACCTACAGCGCGCGGCATTTTTCCGAGATCAGCCGCTTTGCCCTCTACGTCAGTTTATGGGGCGCGGCGATGCATCTGATCGGCGGTTTTCGAGTAAGAAAATAAAGTTACTTTTCGTAACTCGGCGGCTCTGCGCCTTGGCGGTAAAATTTTCTCCCGCAAAGGCGCAGAGCCGCCGAGAAAATCAAAACGCGCCGCCTTTATTTGCAGTTCCGGCGTTTCCAATTTTCGCAGTTTTCCTTCGTGTCCGGTCCGTAAACGACGCGGTGCGTGCCGACGATCATCGCGTCTTCTTCGACGACGATGCAGCCTTCGTGATTGGTTTCGACGCGCGCCGCGACGACGTATTTTTTGTCTGCCATGTTTTTCTCCTTTTTATTTTTTATCGAGAGCGCATTTCTCTCGTCAGAATCCGTACGATATTTTTTTGCCAAAGATTCCTAACTCTTTGATTTTAACAACGAAATAGCGAAAATTAATTTATGGAAACACCGCTCCGCATTTTAATCATCGAAAACCAGACGCTCGTGCGGATCGGCATTCGCACGATCTTGAGCGCGCGCGGCGATTTTGAAATCGTCGGCGAAGCCGACACGGGCGCGGAGGGTTTTCAAAAATTTCGCGCGCTCGCGCCGGACGTCACCGTTTTGAGTCTGCGCCTTCCGGATTCGTGCGCGATCGACACGCTCGACGATTATTTCGCGAACTCCGCCGCGCGCCCGAAAATCCTGGTCCTGGCCGACACGGCGGGCGACGCGGAAATCAGCAAAGCCTTGAAAAAGGGCGCGCTCGGCTACATCTGCAAGGACATTTCGCCGGACGAGCTCGTCAAAGCGATTCGTTCGGTCGCGGCGGGCAGAAAATACATTCCGAGCGACATCGCCGAAATCCTCAGCGAAAATATCGGCAGCGAAGAGCTGACCGCGACCGAAACGCGAATTTTGCAGCAGATCGTCGCCGGCAAATCGAACAAAGAAATCGCGTACGATCTGAACGTTTCGGAAAACACCGTCAAAACGCACGTCAAAAACGTCTTCGAAAAACTGCAGGTTTCCGACCGTACCTCCGCCGCGACGCTCGCGATCCGGCGCGGTTTGGTGAGGATTCATTTATAATCGAAGGCGTTCATGCGAGCGGTTTTAACGCGTTCGCAACGTGCGCTCAAGATTGCGCGAAAAACGAAAGCGACCGCGAATGAGCGCGAATTTTCGCGAAAAAAACTTAATAATCAGCGAAAATTCGCGTGCGATCAGCGGGCAGCTCAAAAATTATTTATGAAAAGACGCGATATTCTAAAAGCGATGGCGGCGGCTCCGCTGCTGGCGAGTCCGGTTTTTACCGAAGCAAAGCCTGTGAAAAAACATAAAATCATCAAACCGAAGCGCTTGAAGGCGGGCGATACGGTCGCCGTCGTCGCGCCGGCGAGCGGTCTCGGCGCCGAGTCGTTCGATAACGCGCTGAAAAACCTCGAAAGCCTCGGCTTAAAGCCGAAGACCGGAAAATCCGCGCGCGGCATGAAAGGTTTTCTGGCGGCGACCGACCAGGAGCGGCTCGACGATCTTCACCGGGCTTTCAGCGATCCGGAGGTTTCCGCCGTCTGGTGCCTGCGCGGCGGTTACGGCGCGGCGCGGCTGCTGCCGAGCATAGATTACGAACTGATCCGCAAACACCCGAAAATTCTGATCGGTTATTCGGACATCACGGCGCTGCATTTGGCGATTTCGCAGAAAACCGGGCTCGTCACGTTTCACGGTCCGGTCGCCGCTTCCGCGCCGTCGGATTACACGCGCAATCACGTCACGAACGTGCTTATGAAACCGACCGAAAATTATAAGATCGCGCTTTCCGAGGATAATAAAGCGCAGCCGTCGAATCTTTACCGTACCGAACCGATCGTGCCCGGAAGATGCCGCGGGCGGCTCGTCGGCGGAAATCTGTCGCTGCTCGCGGCGCTCGCCGGAACGCCTTACGCGTTGCCGGATTTGAAAGACAAAATTCTTTTCATCGAAGACGTCGGCGAACAGCCGTACCGCATCGACCGCATGCTCACGCAGCTTCGTCAAAGCGCGAATTTAACGGCGCTCGCCGGCGTCGCGCTCGGCGTTTTCGAGGACTGTAATCCGCGCGTTAAGGAAACGCAGAGCTTGATCGACGTCGTTCGCGACCGGCTCGGCGATTTGGGCGTTCCCGTAATATACGGCTTGTCTTTCGGACATATCCGCGATCAATTCACGATCCCGGTCGGCGTCGAAGCCGAGCTCGACACGACCGCCGCGACGCTGACTCTGCTGGAAGCGGGAACCGTTTGATTTTGGATTTGGGTTTCGGATTTTGGAAAAAATAAATTGATTGATTAAGCCATCGAATCATTTATTCGTTTCTGGAATTAAAATGTATCAATGAATCAATGTCTCGATGATTCATTCGGTGAGTCTTCGCCGACGCGCGGGCTATCGCGGCAAACCTCCTGATCGTATGCGTTGTGGTATAAATTTAGGCGTATGACTGAAATAACTCGGCGTTTGATCTTCGGCATCACGGTTTTATGCCTTTTCGCTTTTTTGATCGGCGGCTGCGGGACGGATGAATCCGTTTCAAACCGCGAAGCCGTTTCGAGTGATGAAAGTTTAACCGTGTCGGCGGCGGTTTCATTGAGGGACGCCTTTAACGAGATCGGCGAGCTTTATAAATCTAAAACCGGCAAAACCGTAAGTTTCAATTTCGGCGCGTCGGGCGCGCTGCAGCGGCAGATCGAGACGGGCGCGCCGGTCGACGTTTTCGCGAGCGCCGGCGAAAAACAGATGAACGAACTGGCTGAAAAAAACCTGCTCGACGCGGCGACCAGACGCGATTTCGCGCGTAATCGTCTGGTTCTGATCGTGCCGGCGAATTCGAAGGCGGCGATCGCCGATTTCGCTGACTTAACAAAAACAGAAATCGGCAAAATCGCGGTCGGCAATCCGAAGACCGTTCCCGCCGGCGAATATTCGGAGCAGGTTTTCGATAATTTGAAATTAAAGGAAGCGATTCGATCAAAGCTGATCCTCGCGGAAGACGTGCGGCAGGTGCTCGATTACGTCGCGCGCGGGGAAACCGACGCCGGCGTCGTTTACGAAAGCGATGCGCGCGTCGCGCGAAGCAAAGTCCGCGTCGCGGCGACCGCGCCCGAAAGCTCGCACCGTTCGATTCTTTACCCGATCGCGCTCATCAACGACAGTAAAAATAAACCGGCGGCGCGCGACTTCGTGGATTTGGTTTTAAGCGCGGAAGGTCAGCGTATTTTGCAAAAATACGGCTTTGCCGCCGCTTCGTAAAGAATGATTTGGGACGCCCTTCAATTATCGATGCTCGTCGTCGGCGTCACGACGGCGATCGTCGGCATCATCGGCTTGGCTCTGGCATATCTGCTGGCGAAGAACGATTTTCGCGGCAAGGAACTGCTCGACGCGGTTTTGACGATGCCGCTCGTTTTGCCGCCGACCGTGACCGGTTATTATTTGATCGTCCTGCTCGGCCGGCGCGGGCTCGTCGGCGGTTATCTTTATGATCTGACCGGCTGGACGCTCGCCTTTACGTGGCAGGGCGCGGTCGTCGCGGCGGTCGTCGTCTCCCTGCCGCTGATGATTAAGGCGGCGCGCGCGAGCATCGAAAGCGTCGACCCGAACTACGAAATCGCCTCTTTCACGCTCGGCAAGGGAAAATTCGAAACGTTTCTCAGAATCACGCTGCCCTTGGCGAAACGCGGCATTTTCGCCGGATTGGTTTTAAGTTTCGCCCGCGCGCTCGGCGAGTTCGGCGCGACCTTGATGATCGCCGGCAACATTCCGGGAAAAACGCAGACGATGCCGCTCGCGATCTACGAAGCCGTCGCGGCGGGCGAAGAACGCCAGGCGCAGATTCTCGCGCTCATTTTGACCGCGGTTTCGATCGCCGCCGTTTATTCGACCAACAAGATCAGCCGCTCGCGGATTTACGGATAAAAATGCTGACCGTCGACCTCAAAAAACGATTTGAAAAAAAGGGAGAAACCGCGTTTCGGCTCGACGTCTCGTTCGCGGTCGAAAACGGTTTTACGGTGCTGACGGGCGCGTCCGGCGCGGGAAAAACGACCGTTTTGCGACTGATCGCCGGAATTTCGACGCCCGACGAAGGTTTGGTCAAGATCGATTCAAACGTCTTTTTCGATTCCGCGAACAAAATCGATCTGCCGATCCAAACGCGGCGCGTCGGCTTCGTCTTTCAGGACTACGCGCTCTTTCCGCATTTCACGGCGGAAGAAAACATCGCCTACGGCGTCAAAGCGGGTAATCAAAAAACAAAGATCGAAAGAGCGCGCGAAATGCTCGCGCTCTTTCGCGTCGAGCACATCAAAAACCGCATTCCGCGCGAAATGTCGGGCGGCGAACAGCAGCGCGTCGCCTTAGCGCGGGCGCTCGCGTCCGAACCTTTAATGGTTCTGCTTGACGAACCGCTTTCGGCGGTCGACGTCGAGACCCGCTTGAAACTGCTCGACGAAATCGAAAACGCGCAGGCGCGCGCCGCGATCCCTTTCATTTACGTGACGCACAACGAGGCGGAAGCCGAGCGTTTCGGCAAACAGCGAATACATATCCAGAATGGAAAGACAATTGATTAAACTTAATCAACTAAAATCCGAGATTCGAAATCTTAAATCACAAATCGGTCTCACCCGAAAGTATGAGAAAAACCTCACGGCAATTGATGATTACACGCCTCTTTTTCCGCGCTAAACTAGAATCATAAATCGGCACACGACCGAAAAAAGATTAGAGGGGAAAAAAGAAAAATGATTAAAATCAGACGCAGCGACGAACGTGGGAAAGCCAATTACGGGTGGCTCGATACGAATTACACGTTTTCATTCAGCAATTATTACGACCCGCGCTTTATGGGCTTTCGGAGCTTGCGCGTGATCAACGAGGATTTTATCGCGCCGAATCAGGGTTTCCCGACGCACGGGCACCGCGATATGGAAATTTTGACTTACGTCATCAAAGGCGAATTGTCGCATAAGGATTCGATGGGCAACGGCACGACGATCCTGCCGAACGAAGTGCAGCGCATGACCGCCGGAACCGGCGTGCTGCACAGCGAATACAGCTCGCCGTCGGAAGAAACGCATCTTCTTCAGATCTGGATTCTGCCCGAGGAAGAAGATTTGACGCCCGGATACGAGCAAACTTATTTTGCGCCGGAAGAGAAAAAGGGCAAACTGAAGCTCGTCGCGTCGCGCGCCGGAACCGACGGCTCGGTGACCATTCATCAGGACGTCAATCTGTACAGCTCGATTCTCTCCAAAGACGAGGCCGTTGCGCACGAATTGGCGGAAAACCGCCACGCGTGGCTGCAGATCGTCAAGGGCGAAATCGATCTGAACGGCGAAATTCTGCAGAAAGGCGACGGCGCGGCGGTCAGCGGCGAGAAGCTTTTGAAAATCAAATCAATGGCGGACGAAACCGAATTTCTGCTGTTCGATTTGAACTGATAAGACAAAAAATGATTTTGCCCGCGAAACACGCCGAAAGCGCGAAATATTAAATATTTTTTTCGTGTCTTTCGCGTGTTTCGCGGGCGAATAATTTTTATGCTAAAGTCGCTAGAAAAGATTTTCGGAGGATGAATGAAGAATCCCTTTTCTTATGACGTGATGCCGTATCCGAGCAAGTTTTTTTTGCAGACGCATCCCGACCGTCTCGCGGCATTGGCGACGCTGTTCGGAATGACGCCGGCAAAGGTCGAAAACTGCCGCGTGTTGGAGCTCGGCTGCGGCAACGGCAGCAACCTGATTTCGCACGCTTTCAATCTGCCGGGCGCGCATTTCGTCGGCGTCGATCTGGCGGAAAATCACATCGCGGACGCGAAACGCGCGGCGGAGACATTAAACCTGAAAAACGTCGAATTTTACCAGATGGACGTGATGGAAATGTCGGCGGAAAAGTTCGGCGGATTCGATTACGTCATCGCGCACGGGCTTTTTTCGTGGGTTCCGGATTTCGTGCGCGACAAAACGCTCGCGCTGTGCCGCGAATTTCTGAACGAATCGGGCGTCGGCTACCTCAGCTACAACGCCTTTCCCGGCGCGCATCAGCGGCAGATGGTGCAGAAAATGATGCGTTTCCATGCGCGGCATTTTACCGAGCCGCTCGAAAAAGTAGGCAAAGCCGTTTCTTTTCTCGCTTTTCTGGGCGAAAACGCGACGGAAAAGGAAATCTTCGCGCCCGTCCTTCAATCGGAACTGAAACGCCATTTCGAACACGACGCGGCGGACATATTTCACGACGATCTTTCGGATTCGAACGTCGCGTTTTATTTTCACGAATTCGCCGATCTTTTGAAACAGAACAAACTGCAGTACTTAGCCGAAGCCGAGCTGCACGCGATGGGCACGCAGGGTTTGTCGGCGGAAGCGCGCGAGTTTATCGAATCGCTCGACTCGATCGTCGAGCGCGAACAGTACCTCGATTTTTTTCGCGGGCGTATTTTCCGCCAGACGCTTTTCTGCCGCGCGGAAGTCGAATTAAACCGCCAGCCCGAACCGTCGACGATGAGCGCGTTCAAGCTCGCGTCTTCGATCCGCGCGCTCGCCGAAAAGCCCGAACTCGCGACGCCGCAAAGAGAAAAATTCGTCGGGCTGAAAGGCGCCGGAATCGAGATCGATCATCCTTTGACGAAAGCCGCGCTCGTCATTTTGGGCGAATCATGGGGACGCGCCGTCGCGTTTACCGAGCTGCTGCAGACGGCGAAGGAAAGAATCGAAAAGGGAGGTTTTCAAACGGAAAAATGGGACGAGCAGTTTCATATCACGAGCGCGATCCTGCTGCAGATTTGCCGCAACACGCCGCTCGTTGAGCTGCATCTTTTTCAGCCGGAAGCATTTACCCGAGTCAGCGAAAAACCGAAGATCAATCGTCTCGCCGCGTGGCAATTGCCGCAGGCGAACAACGTTTTGACGCTTTTCAATCTCGACGTCAAAATCGATGACGAAGTTTCGCGCCGGCTGCTCGAAATTTGCGACGGCACGCGCAGCCGCGGCGAAATGCTCGGCGAAATGCGCGAATTCATCGAGCGCAGCGAAGAGGTCGAAGATAAGGAAACGCTGCTCAAAGACTTGCCCGAATGGCTCGACGAAAGTTTGAAACAACTGGCAAAATTAGGAATGTTTGAGAAATAGGTTTTGGGTTTTGGTTCGGCCTTTGAAGCAGCCAGTAAATTCAAAATTCAAAATTCAAAAACCCTTGAAAATACCGTGAATCAAAAACCGGCAGTGCCGCGCGATGCGTCGGCGATTATTTTATTAAATCAGGATAAAACGAAAGTGCTCTGGGCGCAGCGCAATCCGAAAATTGCTTTTCTCGGCGGCTTTCATGCCTTCCCCGGCGGGAAAACCGACGCGGGCGATGCGCAGGTCGAGGTCAGAAACTGCGCCGACCGGGATTTGGAAAAATTCATCGTCGGGGCGGCGCGCGAGCTTTTCGAAGAAGTCGGCGTGCTGCTCGCGCGCGGCGGCGAAAAGCTGACGAAAGGACAGCGCGCGTCGCTGCACGACGACCTCGTTTCCGGCAGAAGCAGTTTCGCCGCGATTCTCGCCGACTGGGATTTGTGGCTCGACGCGTCGGATTTTTTCTACACCGGACACTGGACGACGCCGAAATTTTCGCCCGTGCGTTTCAACACGCGCTTTTTCGTGGCCGTCTGCCCGGCGAAACAGACGCCTTACGCGGCGATCACGGAAATGCAGAACATCGAATTTATCGCGCCGCCGGATGCCTTGAAACGTTGGGAAAACGCGCAGGTTTTAATCTCGCCGCCGGTTCTGATTTCGCTGCAGGAACTGGCGAGTAACGAAATCGCCGATTTATTCCAAACGACCGAAAACCTGCTCGAAAAATCGCGCGCGGTCGACGGCGAAATCGATTACATCGAGCTCAATCCGCGCGTCGTCTGCTTTCCTTTGCGCACCGAAACCCTGCCGCCGGCGACGCATACGAACTGCTTCATCGTCGGAAAAAAAGAGTTCGTCGTGATCGATGCGGCGTCGAAAGACGAAGCGGACTTGGCGAAGCTCTTCGCGCTCATCGATGCGTACATCGAAAAGGGTTTCGACTGCAAAGAGATTATCGTTTCTCATCTGCACCGCGATCATTTCGGCGGCGAAACGATCTTAAAAAATCACCTGCGCGCCAAGTTCGGCTTGGAAATTCCGGTCGCGGCGCACCGGATCACGGCGCAAAGCCTCGCGGAAAACGTCGAATTTCAAAAGTTCGTCGAGGACGAAGAAATTTTCAGATTAAGAGACGAAGCGGGCGCGGAATTTGAACTGCGAGCGCTGCACACGCCCGGCCACGCGCGCGGCCATCTCGCTTTTTACGACGCCGAGCGCGGTTTTCTGCTTTCGTCCGACAACGTCGTCGGCGCGGGAACCGTCGTCATCGCGCCGCCCGAAGGCGATATGACGGATTATCTCGCCTCGCTCGAACGGATGCGAAATCTGCCCGGTTTAAAGAATCTGTGCGGTTCGCACGGCGCCGCCGTGTACGACGCGCGCGGCAGGATCGAGGAATACATCGCGCACCGCCGGACGCGCGAAAAACAGATTCTCGCGGCGCTCGAAAACGGAGCCGAATCGGCGGAAAAAATTACCGAGATCGTTTATCAAAATCTCGACCCGGCGCTTTTCCCGCTGGCGGTGAAATCGGTCGAAGCGCATCTCGAAAAAATCGAAAGGGATAAAAAATCAGCCGCCGCTTAACACCAAGCGAAACGGCATGCGTCTTTCCACCGACAAATTCCTTAAATTCGCTTTTTCGCCCAGTGATTTCAGT
This sequence comes from Pyrinomonadaceae bacterium, assembly GCA_036563455.1. Taxonomy (GTDB): domain Bacteria; phylum Acidobacteriota; class Blastocatellia; order Pyrinomonadales; family Pyrinomonadaceae; genus JAFDVJ01. The sequence continues at coordinate 252,326 of DATCMK010000038.1, forward strand.
TCGGCGGGCGTGAACGAACGCAGAATCGAAAGCGAGCCGTCTTCACGCACGAGCGGCGAGATGCGAAACGCCGCGCAGAAAATCTGATAAAGCGCGTGCGCCGCCCGGTGCCGGTGAAGATCGATGACGAAAATCCGGCGGCGCGCGACGCGCGACATCTCGCTTAAAATGCGAATGATGTTTTCATCCGTAAAATGATGCGTGAAAAGCGAGCAAATCGCGTACTCGAACGCTTTATCGCCGAACGGCAGATGCAGCGCGTCGCCGCGAATCGATTCGATTTCGCCGAAATCCTTCGATTCTTCGAGAATCGAAACCGCCGAACGCGCGTTTAATTCCAAACCGACGAGCGCGGCTTTTCTTTTTGACCGTCGGGCGAATCTCGCGATCACGCGCAGCAGTTCGCCCGAGCCGGCGCCGACGTCCAAAACCGAAAATTCCCGGAGATTTTCGCGCGCCACTTCGCGCAGCAGCGTGCTTTTCAGCGCCCGGACGTCGCCCGCGAAACGATTGACCAAGCGAATTTCCGACAAAAACCGGTCGTATTCTTCCGCCGTGTAATCGCCCGTGTCGATTCTTTCGAGTTTGAGGCTCCGTTTTTGAAAATCTTTCGCCATCTGTTTCATCTTGGCACAAACGAGAGTTAAAATGGAATCGACATCAACGAGCAAGGGGGAACTACATGAAAACGGCGGACAGCCTTTCGACACCGGGCGCGGAAAACATCGAAAACGACGCGGAAAACTCGCGCGTGCCCGCGATGTTTCGCGCACTCAAACACCGTAATTATCGGTATTTTTTCGCCGGGCAGCTTTTGTCCTTGATCGGCACGTGGATGCAGTCGGTCGCGCAGGCGTGGCTCGTGTATCGTTTGACGGGATCGACCGTGCTGCTCGGTCTGATCAGTTTTTCGGGACAAATCCCGGTTTTTCTGCTCGCGCCCGTCGGCGGCGCGATCGCCGATCGATATAACCGCCAGCGGATTTTGCAGATCACGCAGACGACCGCGATGATCCTGGCGAGCGTCCTGACGATCCTGACATTAACGGAAACGATCCAGGTCTGGCATATTTTCGTGCTGTCGGCGCTTCTCGGTCTGGCGAACGCCTTCGACATTCCGACCCGGCAGGCTTTTATCGTCGACATCGTCAAACGTACTGATTTGACGAACGCGATCGCGCTCAATTCGTCGATGTTCAACGGCGCGCGCATCGTCGGCCCGGCGGTTGCCGGGCTGCTCGTCGCTTCGGTCGGCGAAGGCTGGTGTTTCGGCATCAACGCGGTCAGCTACGTCGCGGTTCTGACCGGACTTTTTCTAATCAGGATCGACGCACAGAAAAAAGTTCCGGTGCCGGGTTCGGCGATCTCCAATATCGTCGAGGGATTCCGGTTCGTGGCGAAAACCTCGCCGGTGCGATCGCTGCTTCTGCTGCTCGGCGTGGTCAGTCTGATGGGCTCGCCTTACGCGGTTCTGATGCCGGTTTTCGCCGAGGAAATTCTCAACGGCGGCGCGAGCGGACTCGGCATTTTGATGGGCGCGTCGGGCGTCGGCGCGCTCGTCGGCGCGCTCGCGCTCGCGGCGCGAAAAAGCCTCAAAGGTTTGGGGCGCTGGATCGCGTTCGCGTCCGCCGGCTTCGGAACGTGCCTCATTTTGTTTTCGTTCTCGCGCACGTTCTGGCTCTCGGCGGCGTTTCTCGTGCCCGCCGGCTTCGCGATGATGATTCAGATGGCGTCGTCGAATACGCTCGTCCAATCGATGGTGCCCGACAATCTGCGCGGGCGCGTGATGGCGGTTTATTCGATGATGTTTATGGGCATGGCGCCTTTGGGCGCGATGTTCGCCGGAACGGTCGCCCAGAGCATCGGCGCGCCTTACACCGTCGCGATCGGCGGCGCGGTCTGCATCGTCGCGGCGTCGATTTTCGCGCTCAACTTGAAGGAATTTCGCACCGAAGCGCGCGAAATCATCATCGCGCTCAACACGGCGAGCGGCTCGCCGCCGGAAAGAGCGACCGGAGCGAGCGCGATACTCGCGCTGCGGGAAGAAGAAATCGAAGAACGCGAGCTCGCGCCGCAAGCCGTTCGCTGAAGGTTCATTAAAATCTGAAATTTGAAATCTGAGATTTGAGATTTATTTTATGCCGACCATTTTTTCGCATGCTGTTTTTGCCGTCGTCGCGGGCAAGGCATTTCTGAAAAAGCGCGTTTCTTTTTGGTTCTGGATTTTAACGGCCGTCTGCGCGATCGTCCCCGACGCTGACGTGATCGGTTATTCGTTCGGCGTCGAGCGCGGCGGAATGTTCGCGCACCGCGGTTTTACGCATTCGATTTTCTTCGCCGTATCGTTCGGCGCGCTCGCGGCGTGGATCGCGCGGCGGTTTCTAAAAACGCCTTTTTCATTCGCTAAAATGATCGTCTTTTTTGCGCTCGCGACCGTTTCGCATCCGCTGCTCGACATGCTGACCAACGGCGGCTCGGGCGTCGCGCTGCTCGCGCCTTTCAGCAATCAGCGATTCGCTTCTCCGTGGCGGCCGATCGAGGTTTCGCCGATCGGTTTAAGGTTTTTCAGCGAGCGCGGCCGGGTCGTGATCGTCAGCGAATTCTTCTGGGTCTGGCTGCCGGCGGCGGCGATTTTTGTTCTCGCTCTTATTTTTCGAAAGGGCAGAAAATAGTTTTTTTTATGATGATTCACGGAATCGAAGTCAAGGGCACGAACGTCGACGCCCAAACGCGCTGCGCGCATTACCGTAAAGCGATCGACATCATCGCCATCAAGTTCAAATGCTGCGGCGATTGGTTTCCCTGCGCCGAATGCCACCGGGAAAATTCGGATCATCCGGCGAAGGTTTGGACGCGCGTCGAATTCGCAACGAAAGCGGTTTTATGCGGCAATTGCGGCTGGCAGATGACGGTCAGCGAATATTTGAAATGCGATGCGATCTGCCCGCACTGCGCCGCGCCGTTCAATCCGGGCTGCGCGAATCATTATCATCTGTATTTTGAAACGTGATTAGCGAAATTAGGACTTAGAATCTTCTCTAAAACCAGGTTTTAACAAACGATTCCCTTAGATTTTTTCATATTTCATTTTCGGAATGCGAAAATAAACTTCGCCGGCGCTCTCGGAAAACCGGCGTAATTCATTAAATTTACACGAACAAAGGGAGGAAAAATATGACGCAGAAAAAAGACGGGCAGCGACAGAGCGATTCCGGCGGACAAAGCAGTCTCGGCAAACAGGGCAGCGGCGAGCAGGGCGAAGGCGGGAAAGGCGAACGCGGCAAGGGTGGACAGGAAGGCAAGGGGCAAAAAGGTCAAACCGAAACCGGCGGCGTACAGGGCGGCAGAAACATCGGCAGCAACGATTGAAATCGGTCGGTTTTGACCGATTTTGAAATTTTTCGGCAGTCGTAATGGAAACTAAAGCGACAGTTATTGAAATAAAACGCTCAACGGCGGAAAACTCGTTTGAGCGTTTTATTTCGGATGTTTTACCGCCGCTCGCCGATTACGGCGTTTCCGGCATGCGGCAAATCGAAAGCGAAAGTTTTAACGATGAAGGAAAAACCACCCTTAAATACAAAATAATCGGCGCCCCGAAAGCCGCTCATCCGCGACGCGGTTTTTCCGACTATTGTGAAGTTCTCGATTCCTTTTCGGAATCTTCGGCGGCGACCCGCTCAACGCCCGCAACCTGTTTCGCGGCGAAACCGGCGAAGCGCTCGATTTATCGATCGAAATCGAGTGTTTCTGGTACGCCGCGCCTGAAATCAAGTTTCGCCGCGCCGGCCCGGCGAGCGAAGTCGAAAAATTAAAACGCGAGCTCAAACTCGACGCCGAAACGAGGCAAAGTCGCTAGAAATTATTTTTTTGCAGAACCAGCGCCGAGTTTTTCGAGCCGAACCCGATGCAGTTGCAGAGCGCGGTTTCAACTTTCGCACGGCGCGCAACGTTCGCAACGTAATCGAGATCGCACTCTTCGTCCGGTTCGTCGAGATTGATTGTCGGCGCGATCACGCCTTCGTTCAAAGCCAGCAAAGCCGCGCCGATTCCCGCCGCGCCCGACGCCCCCTGCGGATGACCGATTTGCGATTTCGTCGCCGACATCGGTATTTCATACGCCTTTTCGCCGAACGCGAGCTTGATGGCTTTCGTTTCGATGCGGTCGTTGAGCTGCGTCGCCGTCCCGTGCAGATTGATGTAATCGATTTCGTCGGCGGGAATTTCCGCATCCTCAAGCGCAAGCGTCATCGCGCGCGCCGGTTCGACGCCGTTTTCTTCGAGCCGCACGCGGTGATACGCGTCGCACGTCGAGCCGTAACCCGCGATTTCGGCGTAAATTCGAGCGTTTCTGGCTTGCGCGGTTTCCAGAGTTTCGAGCACGAAAACCCACGCGCCTTCGCCGAGCACGATTCCGGAACGCCGCCGGTCGAACGGACGCGAAGCGCGTTCCGGCGCGCCGTTCCATTCTTTCGTGAGCACGGTCATCACGTTAAAGCCTTCGAGAATTCCGCGCGCGAGCGGCGCGTCGACGCCGCCGGCGAACATCGCGTCCTGTTTGCCGAGCGCGATGTGCTGCGCCGCGTAGGCGATCGCGTCGGTCGAAGAAGTGCAGCCGGTCGAAACGATGTGCGACAGTCCGTGCAAACCGAAGCTCATCGACAGTTCAGACGACAAACCGCCGTGCGTAGATGACGGGATCGTGTAAATGCTCGCTTTACCGGCCTCGCCGGTCAGCCAGTAAACGTACTGCCGTTCGGTGAAAGCGAGCCCGCCGCCGCCGGTTCCCAACACGACGCCGAATCTTCTTTTTTCATCAAGCGAAAGATTTTCGGGTTGAATTTCCGCGTCCCGAATCGCTTCGCGCGCGGCTCTGAGCGCCAACGGCACGCAGCGCGAAACGTTTTTGCGGTCTTTCGGGTTGAGCTCGGCTTGCCAGTCGAAATCTTTGATTTCCCCCGCGATTTTCACCTCGGCGTCCGAAACGTCGAAACTTTCGATGCGGCTGATTCCGCTCGTTCCGGATTTGAGCGATTCCCAGAACCTTTCGCGTCCGATGCCGATCGGCGTCACGCATCCGAAACCCGTAATTACAACGCGGCGAGGCTTGGCGAAATTACTGAACATAAATAGCTTGCATTCAGAATAGCATTTCGCCTGAAGCGAAAGCGAGCCTGTAAGTCACTTAAATTTTCTTTTCAGAAACGATTCGCGCCGCGTATCTATGTCGTCGGATAAACTGTCGCGCAATTGTTTTCCGAAATTTAGAACTTTGGCGTGCTGCCGTGCGCTCAGCTCGGCTCGGCTATTTTTCAAGACCTGATCGTCGATTATCTCCTGCAGGCATTCTTTGAGATTAAAGTAAGGTTCGCGGCTTTCTTTTGAAAGGTAGATGCCGCCGACTTCGTCGAAATACCAATCGCGCATCGTCTCGGACGTTTGTTTGATGAGCGCGTAAGTCGGCTTTTCCTCGGGCGAGAAACGAGCTAACGGTTTGAGATGCTTCCAGAGTTTTTCGTAAAGCTCGAGTCTTTTTTTACGAATTTCCTTATCGTATTCGACCGTTAAATCCAGACGAATTTTCGAGCGGGTCGCGAGATAGGTGACGATCGCCGTCAAAGCCGCCGAAATCAATCCCGTAAGCAAAGATGTGCCTATTTCCATAATTCTGCGGAACTGTTTGTAAAAACCTAAAACAGTCAAAATTTAAGTTGTAAATTACCGAACGGACGTTTTTCAAGATGAGTGTAATCCCGAACGGGCGGCGGCGCAAGAAAAATCGATTTTCGACGCGTTTGTATGAAAGCAGACCAAACGGCGGCGATTTAATTTTATAATATTGAATCAAAGCTTTTCGAAATTTGCCGAAACTCCGTAAATACTGGGTTTTCGGCAAAACTGAGCGAATTTAAACGGGAAGAAATAAATTATGGCTGAACAGGAAAAAGACGGGCAGGAACGCGAAAGCGAAGGCACCGAAACGAACCAGCTCGCGATGGAAACGACCGGCGAGCGGGCGCCGCGTTCGGATTTGGGCGGCAATCTCGAAGAACGCGCCGGCGGAAACGAAAACGATGAGGAATTCGACTCGACGTCCGGCGCCGGCGGAACGACGGCGGGTGGCGGCACGTCCGGCGTGCCGACCTAAAACGGCAAATCACGTTTTGATGTTCTGGACATTGAAGGAAAAACGGAAAAAATTCCGGCGTATTCACCTTCAATCTCTCGAATCGGCGGTGTCGGGATTAGCGAGCGTGTCGCTCGCCGTCAGCGGGTTTTGTCCCTCCGGCAGCGAATCTTTTTCGATCAGCGCCTGCAGGATGTAATCGAAAGTGTCGAGCAATTCGCGGTAATCGCGGCTCGCGGCGGTATGTTCGGAATAATAAGCCTGCGTCAGGCTGGCGGCGACGAGTTCGAGATGTTGTTTGCGGTCTTTGGTCATCGATGTATTTTCGCGTCCTATTTGATTTTCACCCGTTTAGATTATTAAAATCAGGCGGCTTGAATCGGTAATCTACCGCACAAACTCGGACGTACCTTTTAATTACGGATTTACGGCATCGGAATTCATCTGCCGTTCGACCGACCACATCTGCTCGGTTGCCGATTCGTACGGGTAAAGATGCACCATCCAGCCGAGCAGGCGCGGCAAAAACTGCCCTCCCGCCGTCTCGCATTCCTCGCGCGTCGCGATCGAACCTGTCAAACCGAAACGGTCGCCCTGCCCGATCAAACCGCGAAAAGTGTCGCTGCCGCGCGGCAGGCAGATATTTATGTGCTGGTGCCACTGCGTGACGCTCAAGGGCACGCGTTCATTCAGCTCGTCTTCGCTCAACCCGGCGGGCGCGGTGTACATCACGCCGATCAGACGGTAGCCGTCACCGTTTTTTTCATACAGCAGCGAAGTCGGGCGCTCGGGGTTGAACCGGCTCTCGGCTTCCAGATAATTTTCGAGCTTATTGAAGTGATACATCGTCTGCGGCACTTCCGGCAGCAAGATTTCGAAGCGGTCGCGCAGCGCGACTTTATAATCTTTATACTTTTCGATCGCGCGGCGTGCTTTCGCGGCGACTTCTTCGGCGCCTCGCAAATCTTCGTCATTGCGCGCGCGCAGCTCGGTCATTTTCATGTGCGGGTCAGCCGTATCGTGCGAGTGTTCCGGCATCGTCTCGGTAACAACCGGCGGCCTCTCGGAATTTTGAGCCTGCGGCGCGTGCGAATGGTTTTCAGACGTCGTGCAGGAAAAAGTAAATAACGCGATCAATAAAACGATAAAGAATCTCAAACTCATCACTAAATTCACCAAATCTGGTTTTAGATGCCTTTTTACCGAATCAAAACGTTACTTATTTGACGCCCGCCTCAATTTTCCGTAAATTTAGCCGAAAGTCCGGCGGATAAAAATCGCAGACTTCCGGCTAAATTCATTGTTAGCGAAAAATTTTCGTGTTCTATCGCCGCGCGATAAAACGCCTTTTACAATACTTCGTTCATCATCGTTCCCAAATCGCGCAGCGCCCGCGCGCCGTCGCCGATATAGGTCGAGCCGTGCATCGCCGCGATCGTTTTGGGCGCGAGCGCGATCAGTTTACGCAGATTGCTTTCGGTTTGCCGCGTGTACGGCTGGTAACCGCCCAGCGGACCGGCGTTGAAAGCGATCATAGTTTCGCGTGCGCGTTCGACGATGCAATGTTCGGTCAACGGTTCAACCGCGCCGTTTTGGTGAAACAGATCAGAGCTGAAAAGCGTCCGGTTCGTTTCTTCGAAAAGAAATCCCGCCTCCCAGCCGTGCGGCAGGTGCGGCGTCTGGATGAACCGGAATTTGTATTTTCCGGTCTCGAACGTTTCGCCGTCCGTCAACCCGCGCGCCGGACGCGAAGCGAAATCGTTGACGCTGACCTCGGCGCCGACGAAACTGCAGGCCGCCTCGGCGTTTGGCGCGATCGCCAGCCACTCGTTCAGCGAACCGCATTCGTCCGCCTCGAAATGGCTGAACGCGATGTGTCTTAACTGAGCCGGATCGATGATTTTTTCCACAGCTTCGCGCACCTGTGGAAAAATCCCGCGCATTCCGGTATGAAATAGCAACGGCTCGTCGTCCCTGACCAAAAACTGATTAAACTGCAAATCAATCTCCGGAATATACAGCGACAATCTGTAAACATCCGGCGCAATCTCCGTAATATTCATAAAAACCTCCCAGCAGGCGGAATCAAACCGCTGCGATATATAACGCGGAAAATGAGCGTGGAATGTTTCAAAACCAAAGCAAAAAGCCTTCCGACAATTAGTGGAGGGCTTTTTGCCTTATCGTGATTCTCTTTTTGATTACTGATCGAGCTGCGTGATTTTCGTGTCGTTTTCGCTCGGACAAGTCCACAAGCCGTCTTTGTCGATAAAACACGCGGAAGTTCCTTCGACCAGACGGCGACCGACCCCGTCGCGATACTCTTCGCAGATCAAGCGCTTGCTCTTGAAGGTATAAATCATTGTCCCGACCGGCGCGCCAGCATGCCGGCGCTGCGGACCGTAACCGGGAAGATCAGTCACCGTATTTTTATATGAAATTCCCATTTCGAAAGCGAGAAAAACAACGCCCAGCCTTAACGGCGCCTGAATCGTGCCGTTGACCTTTCGATTGTATTCATCGTAGATTTTACGCTGGGCGAGCGCTTCGGAAAATCTGCTTTGAGCTGTGACTGCCGGCCCGGGCGGTTCGAAACTGCAATCCGCCGCGATTTTAATTCCGCCGACCGGGCGCATTCTCGAAGCGTCGACCCATGCGTCGTCGCTGTCGGGATAACCTTCATAATGAACCTTGTATTTACCGACCTGCGCCGCGATAATCACTGCCGAATACCAGACGGAACGGTAATTGACCTCTAGCCTGTCGCCGACTTTCCATTGTCCGTCCGCGCCGTCAATCATTGTGTTTTTGGTAGTTTGTTTGTTTTTCGGCGACGGCAGGGATTTTCTTTCCGGCTCTTTATTCGTTGGAAATTGTTCGGAAGGATTGTCGTTCGTATTTAAGGCACCATCCGGCAATTTATTTTCGCGCCTTTTCGCGTCGCGCACGCGCTGTTCGGCCGCCCGCAGATTGCGAATCGTCATGCGCCCGGGGTCTCCGTTTGGCTTGCCGTTCCAATAGGCCTGATAATCGCATTCATCCCATTCGCCGCTGCCGTCGCAGCGGATAATTTTATAAATTTCACCGCCGCCGACCTCAACCATTTCGCCCGGCTGAAAAACGCGCGGCTTAGTCTGCGCCGTCGCCGGCATCGCAAACGCAAAAGTTAAAAATGCCGTTGAGATAATCATTAAAAGTTTTTTCATTTTGAATCCTCGAAAAACCTTTTCATAAAGCCGGAAAGGCTCTTTGCTTATTCATGCGACGCAATTAAGAAAACTGGCTCAAAAAATACTTCGTCGTAAGTTTAAGACAAAAATAGAACGTCACTCAACGAGTATTGAGCGACGTTCAAAACGATTAAAGCCGAATTACTGTCACATGACAATAAAATTGGTAACTGAAATCCTCGTAAGTTATTGATATTTCGTTCTACTTAAAATCCGTTTTTGACAATGAAGTTGATAACTAATTTTCTTTCTTTTCAACTTTAGATCAAATTTTATGACAATAAAGTTGGTAACTGATTTTAGTTTTTTTCTTCTTTGCCTCCGAAGAGGAAAATGACCGAGAAAATAGTGCAACTTCGTCTAAAATAAATATCATCAAATTCGATTACATAATTTTTCGCGAAGATTAATAAAAAACAGGTTTTTAATTATTCCGAGTCGTCCTTAATAAATTACGATACGGGAATTTTCACAAATGCCTTATACCTCGTGCTTGTCGAATTTAATGAGCTCTAAAATCGAAAAAAGGAAGGAATACGTTCGATCCTATATTTGCAGCGTGACCTTTCCCGAAAACATATTAAGCCTTACGAATATGATTAAAGCAAACAAGTCCGCCGCGCCGTGGACCACCGATATGGATTTGCTTTTGAATTTCCGAGCCGGCGACGTTCTTTATTGGACGGCTCCGAAATGGATCGCGAAAGGCGACATCGTTTTCTTCTACCATACCAACCGAGCAATACAGCGCACCCGAAAACTGTTGAGGGAAGTTGAATCTAATTTCCCTCGAAAAAGGAAATTGTTGAATCTTTTGGAAAGATCGCGGCAAACTGCCGAACTATACGGCGGTAAAATCTTCGCGTGCGGCGCCGTCGCCGGCTCGGTGGAAAGGATCCAAGGGCATAAAAAGCATTTCGTCAGTCCGCATTTCGCTCCGCTGAACTACATCTTCGTCTTCAATTCGCCGTTGACGCAATCCCGTTTCGCCGATCACGTCAGAATCGGACGCACCACGATAACGTCTTTATTTAAGCGTGAATTTACAGGCATTAAAAAGTTGCTCGCCGGCCAAAACGTACTTCCCGATTATTTTCAGAACGCCGCGCACAACGGCGATGCCTTTAAAGAAGTAACGGCTCGAAATTGGGGAAGTATATCGTGTTCCGCGAACGCGAAATTCACCCACGAAGCTCAGTTGCGTGTTTATTGGTTGGATTATTTCTTTAGGGAACTAAAAGATAAAGGGACTTCCCTGCTCGAAGAATGCGAGTGCTACCGCGAATCAACGAACACCGGCAGAGCCGATTACTTCGTCAAAATTCACGGTCGATGGCTTCCCGTGGAAGCGAAATTAAATATCGCGGACGGAAAGGCGGCGCGTCGGCAAGCCGCTAAATACACGAACGTCGATAAGTTCGTGCCGAAAAAGGGCATTTGCAGAGATAAAACGTTTAAGATCGACGCGACGCCGATGTGTCTTTTGGTTGATCGTTCGGGCATATATTTCGTTTCATCGAAAAACGAATTCATTAACTGCGGTTCCGATTATCCGGTTTTGAGGCGAGAAAAGTTGACGGGCGAAGGAGTAAACGAAATTCGTAATGCAATAAAAACGTCTTTGAAAGAACTTGTCTGATCTTTGAGCAGATGCGTCGGTGGACCTTCAAAGCAGACAAATTAGACATTCATCACCGCGGCCACCATTCATTTCTTGAAAATATTCAAATTCTGCCGCTAAGGGATACCTCTCTTAAATCACAATAATTTACGCAACTTGGTATAATTTTAGACAAAATTACGTTCGGAAATGAAGTTTTCGAGTAATTACCAGTTCAGAAAGCCTTATCTAAATCTTCAGAAAAATTGGAAACAACGAAGAGTTTAGGATGGAAAAATTAAAATCGTTTTTGAAATTTCTATTCTTTTTTGACTCGATTCAACTTAAATAAAAAAGGTCATCCAAATTAGATGACCTTTTCTGCTTAAAGATTTACCAACTTAATTGGCAAATTACAATTACTCGGTTTTTCGTTTATTTTTAATCATATTCGTAAAGGCATCACGATGTATTTGTAGTCGTACGAGGTGTCGCCGGCGACGCGCATCTGGGTTTGGGCGTTGCCGTCCTTGAACTCGAACGAGATGCGCGGTTTGCCAGCCGTTTCCTTCACTCTGACCGTTTCGCCGTCGGTTTCCTGCTCGTTGGTCGCTTCGGCGGTTTCGACGGCTCCGACGACGTTTAAGAAATCTTGCAGGTATTGCGAGTTGAAGCCGATCTGAACTTCTTCACCGTTGTAATCCGCCACGACCTTCTCGCTCGCCTCGCCTTCTTCGGAGCTTTGCGCGCCGATTTCGATTTCGCCGCTGCGAATCGTCAGTTTGACCGAGCGCGTGCGCTCGTCCGCCATCAACGCCACGCGGCGAATCGCGCTTTTCATTTCGTCCGAATCGAACGTTACGGTTTTATCGTTGTCTTTCGGAATGACCATTTCGTAATTCGGAAAATTGCCCGAAAGTTTTCGCGTGATCAGGAGACGCCCGTCGACTTCAAAATAGATGTGATTCGGGTCTTCGCCGAAAGAAACCTCGCCGGAAGAATCGCGCGAAATCTTAACGAGCTCCATCAACGCCTTTTTCGGAATGAGCGCGTCCATGTTTTCGGTCGCGGCGTTTTCTCCGAGAGATTTTTGAATAAACGCGAGCCGGTGCCCGTCGGTCGTGACCATCTTCGCAATCGACCCGTCGATAACGAATTTCGCGCCCGAGAGCGTGAAGCGCGATTGCTCGTTCGTAATGGCGAAAGCCGTGTTGCTGATAAAGTGATTGAAAATTTCCGCCGAGAGTTTGAGGGGCGCATTTTTGAAAGAGGGAACTTCCGGAAACTGGTCGCGGTTAACGCCCGCAAGCCGAAATTTCGACTTGCCGCAGGTCAACTTGACCCATTCATTTTCTTCTTTCGTGAAATGAACGTCCCCGGCGTCGAGCAGGCGGACGATGTCGAACAGTTTGCGCGCCTGAATGCACATCGCGCCGGGCTGTTTAATGTCGGCTTGCGCTTCGCAGCGGATCGTCACGTCCAAATCGGTTCCGACGATACGGATCGTCCCCTCGCCGACCGATTCGATCAGGATGTTCGACAAAACAGGGATGGTAGATTTCTTTTCCACAATCCCCTGCACGAATCCGAGTTCCTCTTTCAAGGCGCTTTGCTTGATTACAAATTCCATTACTAAATTATTCCTCTCTTATGAACGCTTTCGTTTTTTGTTAGGTGTTATTTTAGAGCCAAATCTATTCTTATACAATCTTAATCGAACCAAAAATTTTGTCTTTTTACACTTGAAGTTTTACTTTCAGTTCGCGCGCCGTTTTACTATCTCTAATAAATCTAAAATCTATATATTTAATTAGTATTAGTAGTAGGGGCTGTGGAAATGTGGAAAACTCACTTTACTGGTGAAATAATTAGTCTTGCGCGTCCACAGGGCGTGTGGAAAACTCTGTGGAAAACTTCGAATCTGTGGAAAATTTAGACAGTACAATAGTTTTCCACAAGTTTCCACAGGCATGAGTTTTCCCCAACCTGTGGAAAAGTGGAAAACTTTGTTTAAATATTGATTATAAAGACAATATTTAAATCAGTTTTCTGTTTTTCCTGTGGAAAATAATCCACAAAACTTTTTTTGTTTCCGGCTAACTAACTGCAGAGAGTATCAATTAGCTCGCTAATGACCCTGTGGAAATTCCGATCTTCTTTCGTCAGGGCATCAATTTTTTCAACCGAGTGCATCACGGTCGTGTGATGCTTGCCGCCGTACTCACGGCCGATCTCGGGAAAACTGTGTTTTGTCAGTCTCTTACATAAATACATCGCGACCTGCCGCGGCACCGCGATCTGGCGCGAATTGTTTTTCGACTTTAATTCTTCGACCGTCAATTTATAGTGCGCCGCCACCGTGCGGGCGATCCTGTCCATCGTAATTCCCTGGGGCTGTTCCGAATCGACGATGTTGCGCATCGCGTCCTGCGCAAGCATTTTCGAAATCGGCATTCCTCTTAAGGATGAAATCGCGACGAGCCGCACGAGCGAGCCTTCGAGCTCGCGAATATTGCTGCGGACTTTGCTGGCGATAAAAAACGCGATGTCGTCGGGCAGACCGACGCCGTCCAAATCGGCTTTGCGTTTGAGGATCGCGACCTTTGTTTCGAGATCGGGCGGTTCGATGTCGGCGATTAAGCCCCATTCGAAGCGCGAATGCAGACGCTCTTCCAAAGTCGGAATTTCGCGCGGCGGACAATCCGAACTGATAACGATTTGCTTCTGGTCGTTGTGCAACGCGTTAAAGGTGTGAAAAAACTCTTCCTGCGTGCGCTCCTTTCCCGCCATGAATTGTACGTCGTCCATTAAAAGCACGTCGATCGAACGATATTTTTCGCGGAAGGTCTGCGTTTTGTCGTAGCGAATCGCATTGATCAGCTCGTTCATGAACTTTTCCGACGTGATATACGCGACGCGCAGATGGCGGTTTCTTTCTTTGATGGAATGTCCGATGGCGTGCATCAGATGGGTTTTCCCCAAGCCCACCCCGCCGTATATAAATAAAGGATTGTACGTTTTGCCCGGCGATTCGGCAGCGCCGAGCGCGGCGGCGTGAGCAAACTGATTGCACGCTCCGACGACGAACTTGTCGAACGTGTATTTCGGGTTGAGCGAGTTTTCGATCGGCTCGATGTCCACGAAATTGGTCGGGCTGCTTTTTACCAGGATTTCCGGTTTCGGCGTTTCGAAACTGTTTCCGTTCGCGGTCGCCGCGCTTGAAAAAGCCGACTGACGCTCGAAGAAGAATTCCGCGTCGTCGTCGTCGGCGGCGAATTCTTCCTGCATCTCGTTCTCTTCAATGACCCAGTCGAGGCGATAGTTCGGCAGATTGAGTTCTTTTAAGGTCTGATTGATCATTTCGGAATAATATGTGCTGACCCAGTCCTTATTCACCTGACTCGCTCTGAGATGAACGATTTTTTCCTGTTCATCACAGCCGTCAAATTGAATCGGGCGAAACCACGCGTCGAAAATTTGTTTGTTGAGACGCTTTTCGACCGACCGCAGGATGTTGTTCCAGACATTTTTATTTTCCAACGATGTTTCCATTTTCTTCTCCGAGCACTCTATTCAAGTTAAATCTTTAGTAAAACTTTTAAGCAAAAAACGCTGAAATTCTAAAAGTTGAGATTATTCATTAACTAGTTCTGTCAATCCGCCGAAAACCTTTATGTCTTATGAACTTCAATCGCTTTTTTGGCTCTTTTGGTAAAAGTTTTCCACAGAGATTTCCACAGGCTTGTGGAAAGTTGCTTAAAAGTTAAAGTAAAACTTTAAGTGTATTGTTTTCAATAATTTACAAGTTTTTTTATTATCGGAAACGGCTCTTAGCCTAACATAAGAAAAAGTCAAACGCAAGTGTTTTCCACAGGTTTTTTGAGAAATAAATTCTCTTGCCAAAAGCCTTTTTTTAACAGCTACTTGGCAAGATTTAAGACTCAAGTTAGACTTGTTTAGTTCGTGTGCGGAGCAAAAATTTTTATGTCGAAAAAAAGAAAAAAATCGACGCCTTCCAACGAGCCGGAAACGTCTAAAGTCGCTCTATCGGAGGAGATTGGGAAGGCGGCCGAAGGATTATGGTACATCAGCGAAACGGACGCGGAGATTTTTCCGTTCACCGGAAGTAAAGCCGATTCGGTCACTAAGGAAAATCTGCTGCGGCAAATCGGCGCGCCGCCGGACGCAACCGTTGAAGAAAGAGATTTCGATCAAATGTTTGAGCGTTTTATAAAAATCCAGGATTGGTACGGTGACGAAGAAAAAGCGACCGCCGAAAAATTTGCCGACCTTAAAAAACTGCTCGAAGATAATTTGACGGATTTAAAGGTTTTCAAGGTCGGACGGATCGAACGGGACATCTATTTCGTCGGATTAGACAGGGAAGGAGATCTGGTCGGCTTTCAAACGAAGGCGGTCGAAACCTAGTTCGTAAATCGTAAACAGGAAATCGTTAATTGCTTGAAATACTCAAAGCCAATTAACGATTTCCTGTTTACGATTTACGAGAAACTCATTTTCCGCGCACCGAGCTCGCGCCGGAAGTCGATTTTTCGAGGTTGCGGGGATTGCCGGTATAGGTGACATTGCTCGCGCCCGACAAATCGGCTTTCAAATCGGCTGCAACGTTCACGCTCGCGCTGCTCGCGCCGCTCGCGTCGACGTTGACGTTCTCCGCTTTTAATGATTCCGCCTCAATTTTGCTCGCACCGCTCAGCTCGATTTCAAGGTTTTTCGTTACGCCATCGACTATTAATTTCGACGCGCCGCTCGCCTCGATTCTTAACGAATCGTTTTTCAAATTCGTAAGCGAAAGTTTCGAAGCGCCCGAAACGCGAAGCGATTCGACGTCCGGCGCGGCGATGCGCACGCGAATCGCGTTTTTCGGCGAAATTCTTTTATCGGTCGAAATTTCCAAAGTTCCGCCATTCACTTCCGTGCGGATGTACTGCAGCAGATTGTCGTCCGCCTCGACTTCGACGCTGAATTCTTTCTGCGCGACGATCTCGATTTCGAAAATGCCGCCGGCTTCGATGCTCTTAAAACCCGCGACATTGCGTTTTTCGCTGCGAAGGCTGCCCGTGCCCTGCACGCCGCCGAAATTGACCGAAAAATTAAAAATGCGCGCCGAAGCCTTGCCCCACGAAAAGAAGTTGGCGAACGTCACGCCGATGATGATTGCGGCGATAAAAAATATAAATCCGATTTTTTTCATTATTCCTCCAGGAAAGATCAAAATTATGTCGAAATGGAGAACGGATTTATGTTTTAAAAAGTTCGCAAAAATTTCGGAAATCGGAGGGTTTCGGATGAAAATCGGAAAACCCCCGCTGATCTTGGCGAATCGGCGCGAATTGATAAAAAAATAATCGGCGGGTAAATTGAGTTTGTCGGCGGGCGCATTAAAAATCGTTTCGATTCTTAACTTTTCGCGCAGAGCCGATATTATTTTCTCGATTCGGTAAAAGGAATTTGCGCGCCGTTTTAGAAATATTTCAGGTATTTAAGATAATCGAGCAGACATTGCACGACGCCGATGATCAAACCGAAAAAAGCGCCGAAAAGTTCGATTTTGCGCAGGTGTTCCTTGGCGACCGAAAGAATCAGCGATTCGAGTTTTTCGACCGGGTAATTGTTGATCTTTTCGCGCACCACGCCGCCGACGTCGAATTCTCTGATGGCGTCCGGCAGTTTTTCGCGCGCCGCCGCGATGATCGTTTCCGTTAATGATTTGCCGGTGCGCCGCACCTGCTCTTCAGAGATATGATCGGCGAGCCTGCCGATCGGGCGCGAGAGGAAACCTTCGATTTGTTTCGATAAAACCGAATTGATGATGTTCGTCGTTTCGTCGCGCGATAAAATGTTGAGCAGCCCTTTCGAGAGCATCTTTTTGAGTTTTTCCTCGGATTCGGGATGCACGGTCTGCAGAATCGCGTCGATGCTGTGCGGGCGAAGTTTGTAAAGCGAGTCGCTTAAATACGCCGAGACCGAATTCATCATTTCGTCGCCCTGAACGAGCGCGAAAACGTTTTTGTTGATTTGCGCTTTCAATCTTTCGAGCTGTTCGGGCGCGATCTTGCCGATCAAATCGGGCAGCGGTCTTTCAAGCGTGTTGTCGATCGTCGAATCGAGAAAGCCTTTCGCTTCCTGCGCGAAAAAGTCGCCGCGCAGAGTTTCCTCGATCCGTTTCGGCAGGCTGTCGTTAACCAAGTCGTCGACTTCCTTGAGCAGATTTTCGCGCGAAACGAATATCTTTTTAAAGAACGGCAAATTTTCGTAATAGGCGTGAACTTCCTTTTTGATGAGCGCGCTGATCTGATTTTTGGTTTTTTCCGCCGTCGCGAGCTCGGTCAGTTCGTGAACGAGCGGCTGAATTTGTTCGGTGGCTTTCTCTTTCAGGAGCGCGACGGCATCTTCGGTGAACAGGTTTCCGAGCGGCGTCTGCATGTTCGCCAGATCGTCGACTCTTTTACTGATGAAATCGCGGATTTGTTGTTCGAACGTCGGCGTTTTGACCGCCGAACGAACGCGCTCTTCGAGAAAACCCAACAATTTGTTGAAGTTCTCCTCGCTGACGACTTCGGAAACGCGCTGCGATAAAACTTCGTCGACGCGGCGTTCGACAAAGCTCTGAATGGTCGAAATCGTTTCTTCGCTCTGCAGGACCTGTTCGATGTGTTCGGCGATTTTGAGCTGCAGCGTCGAAATCGCGTCCAAAACCGGCTCGCGCACGTTCGCCGGCAGCGCTTCGATCAGCGACGGATAATTCTGCGCGATCAAATCTTCGGTATACGAATCGACGACCGCCTGAATTTTTTTGCGCAGGAATTCCTTGCCGAAGAGCTCTTCGATGATCGTCTCCTGAGAAACCAGTTCTTCGCCGACGGCTTTGCCGATCGCGGTGGCGAGGCGCTCGCGGTGGCGCGGCACCATGCCTTGCGGAAAAACCGTCAAACCTAAAAACTTGACCGGATTGCGCGGGCGAAAAAGCATCCGGACGGCGAGCCACGCGCCGAGATAGCCGTGAACCGTGGCGAAAACAATAAAAAGAACGACTTCAATCCAATTTTCCGTCAAATACTGCATTTTTCTTTGATTATGGACAGCGAACTTTTGTCAGCTGTTTTCATTTTATTTGATGCCGCGCCTCAAGAAATTGAAGTTTGTTTGATTTTTCTTTAGAAAACCTGAAAACCCTTAGACTGCAGACAAAAATCGGAAAAATCTTTGAGCCATTCGTAACCAGCCGAGTAATTTTTCCATTGTTCGTCTTCGTCGCGGTAAAGCGTGCCGTCGTCGGGCGCGTCGGTGACGGACAGATCGGCGAAGATTCGTTTGTTCGGTTCCAGTTTCGGCAGAATTTCGTCGCGGATCTTTTCGCCGATGATGTGGGCCTCGTCTTTTTCGAGTTTGACGCCCGTCGCGTTGTAACTCATTTGTTTTATTTTGCCCTCGCTCAAAATGTCGAAACTTTTGATGATTTCGAGCGCCGTCTTCCAATGCCAGACGTTTGCCTGAAACTCAAAACTTTCCGAACCCTGATCCATTAATGTGAAACTCATTTAATACTACTCCAAAAATTAAATAAAAACCTTTCAAAATGCTAAACGCGGGCGGTTTTGAAGTCAACAGGATTTTGGATTTTAGATTTTAGATTTTGGATCGGCATTGAAAACGGAATTGTTTACCTTTGGATTGGTTCTTTAACGAAAACGCGTCAAGAAACATTCAAATTTCTTGACGCGTCGGCAAATCCAAAATTAAAAATCCAAAATCCAAGATCGATTAGTCTTTTTCGAATTGCAAAATTTCGATGATTTCGCGCATATAGCGTTTACCGAGCTCCAAATCTTCCGGCTTCAAGGAAACCGCGCCGACGACGGCATGACCGCCGCCGCCGTATTTTTCGCAGATTTCGGCGATGTTGTGCAGGCGCGGGCGCGGCGACCACGGGTTCGATCCGACCGAAATCTTCGTGCGGAAATGGCTGCGCGTCAGCGCGACGTTGTAAGTCGTTTGCGGGTAAAAATAATACGGAATGAATTTGTTGTAGCCTTCGATGCCCGTGTCGGTCAGATCGAAGCTGACGACGCCGCGACTGTATTTCGCGCGCTGTTTGATAAGTTCGACCGTTTTCCAGTGCTGTTCGAGAATCGGCTGAAGCTTCGCCTCAACTTCCGGGCTTTCGATGATTTCGTCGAGCGATTTCCGCGTCAGGCATTCGATGAGATGCTCGACGAACGCCGGATCTTTTTCGCCTTCGATGACCTGCATTAATTTCAAAGCGGAAGAGCGCAGCTCGACGCACTGCGCCGGCGATTCGTAAAGCGCGCCGTCGATGATATGCGCCCATTCGACGAGCTCGTTGAGGCTGCCGTCTTCAAAACCGAACTTTTCCTTCGCGACGCGCGCGATGAATTCGCAGCACGATTTGCTTTCGGTGTCGAGAAACTTTTTGCCCGATGTGTCCGCCAGAAAATGTTGCTCGTCCGATTTCGAAAGAAACGCCGATTGGTGATGGTCGAACCACCACGTCAGACGTTCGTCGGGCGAATATTTGAAATCGACGATCGCGTTCTCGTCGCCGTCGAACTGGTCGGAATCGAAGGCGTTGCCGGCGCGGTGCATCGTCGGCGTGTATGATATTTCAGCGTCGGCGTTGATTTTCGAGCGGTAAAATTTGGTGAAGAAGGCGGCTGACGAAACGCCGTCGAAGCAGTTTCCGTGATATAAAATGCGAAGTTTCATAAAGTTTCGGTTTTGCCCGTAAACAAAACATTTTAGAGTAATTTTTCCCGTTATTTTCGTCAAGCTCAAAATTCGGCGTTCACCCGCCGGAAAGCCACCGACCGGAAGAATTTATCAAATATTCATAACCAACTAAATCTATGAAGTTAAAAACCGTTTCCTTTTCTCAAAGAATAATGAATGTTTGATATTTGATGATCGATAAATAGAATTTAGATTATGGACACGGAAAAATATCTGCGCCGCATCGGCATCGAACATCCCGGTTTTCTGGCGAATGAGGAAAGCCTGAGGTTTCTGCAAAGACAGCATCTTCTGAACGTGCCGTTCGAAAATCTCGACATTCATTGGAAACGTCGGATTTTACTGGATACGGAAAGGTTTTACCGAAAAATCGTCGAAGAGCGGCGCGGCGGTTTTTGTTACGAATTGAACGGTTTATTTTGCGAATTGTTGAATGAACTCGGTTTTCCGAGCCGCATGATTTCGGCGCGCGTCGCCAAGCATGACGGCGGATTCGGCGCGGAATACGATCACATGGCGATTTTGACGCGCATTGACGGCGAAGAATTTCTGGTCGATGTCGGGTTCGGCAGCTTCGCCGCCGAACCTTTGAGATTTGTCGCGGACGTTGAACAACTGGACGATGAAGGCGTTTTTACGATCAGGAAACACGACGATGAATATTTCGAGGTCGCTAAGAAAGACGGTTCCGTTTGGAAAAGCGAGTATATTTTCAAAGATTTAACGCGCAGCCTGAAAGAATTTACCGAAATGTGCAATTTCCATCAGACTTCGCCGGAATCGCATTTTACGCGCGGTGCGGTCTGTTCGATTCTGCTCGAAGACGGGCGGAAGACTTTGACCCTCAATAAGTTTATTGAAACCCGCAACGGCGGGCAGGAGGAGATAAGAATTTTTGATGAGGAAACCTTCGAGGAAATTCTGGAACAGGAATTTCATATCGCGAGAAAAGGCTTAGCGTCGGGATGACGGCGTTTCGTAAAAGCGTTTATAATTTCTCTTTTCAAAATTATGACAAACTCCATTTCATATTCGGACGCGGGCGTTTCGATCGACAACGCAAACCTGGCGGTCGAAAAGATCAAAAATTACGCGAAAGCGACTTTCAACGAGCGCACTTTAACCGAAATCGGCAGCTTCGGCGGCATGTTTTCCGGCGCGTTTCCCGAGATGGCGGAACCGATTCTGGTCGCTTCGGCGGACGGCGTCGGCACGAAACTGAAGATCGCGTTCGATACGGGAATTCACAACACGATCGGGCAGGACCTCGTCAATCACTGCGTCAACGACATTCTCGTGCAGGGCGCGCGACCGCTTTTTTTCCTCGATTATTTCGCGACCGGAAAACTTTCGCCGGAAGTGACGGCGTCGGTCGTCGAGGGCATCGCGACCGCCTGCAAGGAAAACGGCTGCGCGCTGCTGGGCGGCGAAACGGCGGAAATGCCGGGCTTTTACGCGGACGGCGAATACGATCTGGCAGGTTTTATCGTCGGCGTCGTCGATAAAGCGAAAGTCATTGACGGCAAATCGATCGCGCCGGGCGACGTCGTTCTGGGATTGCCCGCGAGCGGTTTGCAGACGAACGGTTACAGCCTCGCGCGCAAACTGTTTTTCGAAGTCGGCGGCTACGAAGTCGGCACGTACATCGAGGAATTGGGCGTGACGGTCGGCGAGGCGCTGCTGGAAAAGCACGCGAGCTTCTTAAAGCCGCTCGACAAACTTCTCGATTCCGGCAAAATCAAAGGCTTGGCGCATATCACCGGCGGCGGATTTCTCGAAAATATCCCGCGCATTCTGCCGGAAAACGTTGCGGTCGAAATCGAGCGCGGCACCTGGGAAGAACCGGCGATTTTCGGCTTGATGCAAACTCTCGGCAACGTCGCCGAAGCGGAAATGTTCCGCACCTTCAATATGGGCATCGGCATGGTCGTCGTGTGCAATGAAAGCGATAAGGATTTTTTGAGGGAAAATCTCGGAAAGAGTTTCGAAATCGGGCGTGTGATTGCAGGAAATAAGGGGGTAACGATCAGGTAGCTCGATGCCGGACGGGAGCCATTCGAATGAAAAAATGTCCGAAATGTCAGCGAACTTTCGAGGATATGTTTTCCTTTTGTCTCGAGGACGGTTCGGTTCTTTCGCCGTCGCTCGATCAGAATATCCCGGCAACCGTCGCGTCGGCTGAGCCGAAAACGGCAATCCTGCCGAAAACCGAAAAAAACGAATTTTGGAAAGCGGTTTTTATCGGTCTGATCAGCGTTTTTACGATTTTCCTGATTATCAGCGCGGTTTATTACTCAAGCAGACCGAACTCGGGAGAAACCGTGCCCCGCGGCGCGGCGAATGATTCGAACACTACTGTTAAAACCACGCCCCCGCCGCCTTCGCCGGCAATTTCACTGGCTTCAACGCCGCCAAAAAATTCAAACGCGCCGGCGGAAAACACGAATCTCAAATCGAACGCCCTGAGCCCGCCGCTCGTGAAAACGCCTGAAACCGACACTCCCGACGGCGCTTTAAAGAAAATGAAACAGGGCATGTCGTATGCCGCCGCGCGAAAAATGCTGATGGCGGGCGGCTGGCAGGCGGTCGCCCCCTCGCCGAATCGCGAACTCTTTGGACAGGA
This sequence comes from Pyrinomonadaceae bacterium, assembly GCA_036563455.1. GTDB lineage: Bacteria > Acidobacteriota > Blastocatellia > Pyrinomonadales > Pyrinomonadaceae > JAFDVJ01. The sequence goes on from DATCMK010000038.1 coordinate 274,678, forward strand.
AGAATTTATCGTTAATAAATTGAAATTTTACGAAATGGAAGCCTGTTCCGGGACGGGCGCGGGTTATTGCCGATTTTTGTTCAGAGATGTCGATAAACGGAAGCTGGTCGTCGTGACCGTCAATAACGAAGAAGGAATAAAAGGCGGGCCGCTTGTCGAAAATTGGTCTTTTGAAAAATAATAGTCGTATTCGAAAACTCCGCCGCGAAAAATTACGTAACAAAATTCGCGAATTTTTTGATTAGTTTGCCGCTTCGCGTTAAATTAGTGCATCAAATCACCACGATAAAAGGAAAATTTTATGTCTGCTGGAAGTCTTTTTGATTCGGAAACGAAAAAATCTGTCAATTGGAAAATGCCCGTCATCGGCTTGTTGGTTTTGACAATCGTCTTTTCCGCCGCGTTCGGTCTTTACTGGACGAGCAAGCCGCGCCAGAAAACCGCGGAAGAATTCCTGGCGGAAGAAATTCGCGATTCCGCCGTGATGATGCTCGCGCAGCCGGTATTTTCGGGCGACGAGTTTGAAAAACAACTGCTCGGAAAAGGCAGATTCGAACGTTTCGACTGGAAAAAACGCGAAGCTTACTTTTCGTTTCCGGAAGCGGAAGCCGCGGAGTTCGAAGAATTCACGAACAAGTATTTCGTCAATCGCGCGAAGCTCGAAATCGGCACGGAAACGGACGGCAAAATAAAGCTCGGCAATTACGAAATGACGGTTTCGCCGGAGAACAAATATTTCTTCAAGACGCCGATGGAAAACATCAAAATCGAGCCGCGCCAGACCTTAAATTTTCCGTACAAATCGGTCAATTACGCGCTGAGCCTCGAAGAGATGAAGAGTTTTACCGACAATTCCAACGTTTACGGCGGAAAACTGATCGCGCAGGCCTCGACGACCGGAAACCAGCCGAAGATCGTTTTCGCCAATCACGGCATCATGGTCGCCAAGCCGAACGAGCCTTCTTTGAAAAGACTGGCCGACGATTTGCTGAAGGACGAATCGATCGGCAGCGACCGCGAAAAACGTATTCAGCGGCTCGTCGATTTCGTGTCGAACGAGATCGAATACAGCTACACGGAAGCGGTCGCGCCGCGCGAAACCTTAAAACGCGCCAACGAAGTGCTGATGACGCGCATCGGCGACTGCAGCAACAAAACGATTTTGCTCGCGTCGCTTTTAGAGCAAATCGGCGAAGATTACATTTTGCTCTACTGTCCGCAGCACATTACGGTCGCCGTGCCGCAGGGCAATTTCACGAATGAAAACAAGCTCGATTTCCTCTACGAAAACAAAAGTTATCTGATCGCCGAATCGACGCTGCCCGGTTTTCAGATCGGCAAAACGCGCGTCGGCGAGTTTGAAAGACTGATCAACGTCAATTACGTGCAGTCGCCGAAACAAATCGATTTGATTTTCGACGCCAAATCTTACACGTACCTCAATTTCTGGTAAATTATTTTTAATGAAAATAGGAATTTTGATTTCGGGGCGCGGCTCGAACATGGCGGCGATCATCGAAGCCGTTCGAAGCGGCGCGATTCCGAACAGCGAGGTTGCGGTCGTCATCAGCGACAAAACGAGCGCAGAAGGCTTGGAAAAGGCAAAAGCGCGGGCAATTGAAACGGTCGTCGTCACGCGAAAAGGGCGCTCGCGCGAGGAACACGACGCGGAAATCATCGCCGAATTAAAAAAGCGCGACGTCGAAATCGTTTGTCTCGCCGGTTACATGCGGCTTTTGTCAGCGGATTTCGTGCGCAGTTTTCCAAATAAAATCGTCAACATCCATCCGAGTTTGCTGCCCGCCTTTCCGGGACTCGACGCGCAGCGGCAGGCGATCGCGTACGGCGTGAAAATATCGGGCTGCACGGTTCATTTCGTCGACGACCAGCTCGATCACGGCGCGATTATCTTGCAAAAAGCGGTTGAAGTCGACGACAGAGACACGGCGGAATCGCTTTCGGCGAAAATTCTGGAGCGCGAACACGCGCTTTATATCGAGGCGTTAAGGCTGATTGCCGAAGCAAAAATCGAAGTCACCGGGCGCAAAGTCAACCGGCTTTGACATAATCGCCCTTTTTTTCTAAACTTTAAGTTTTCACTTTCAAGTGGAGGATGAACAGTAATTATGCCAAAGAGAACTTACCAACCGAACAATCGTCGTCGTGCGAAGAAGCACGGATTCCGTGCCCGCATGGCAACCAAGAACGGTCGCGCCGTTTTGAAACGCCGCCGGGCGAAAGGACGCAAGAGATTAACGGTTCAGCATTATTAAACTTTCGTTTACCGAAATCCGGGCGCTTGCGAAAGCCGGCGGAATTTAAACGCGTGTACGGAAACGGCAAGCGTTTCGACGGGCGTTTGATGACGGTTTTTATTCTGCCGTCGGAAGGCGATCAGCAAAGGCTCGGCATCACGGCTTCCAAAAAGATCAGCACGAAAGCGCACGACCGGAATCGGTGCAAGCGCCTCCTGCGCGAAACGTTTCGTCTGAGCCGGGCGGAACTCGACGAATTGGCAACGAAATTCGACTGGGTTTTGAACGCGCGCCGCGGTCTTTTGCAGGTCAAATTGGAAAAACCGCTCGAGGAATTTCGGCAGATCGTCGCGAAAGTTAAAATATTTGAATCGCAGAAAGGCGAAAATACGTTTAAGTAAAGTAATGAAATTTGTGGTTTTAAGTTTTTTGCAGCTTTACAAGACGTTGGTTTCGCCTTTTTTGCCGCCTGCCTGCCGTTTCGAACCGACCTGTTCAGTTTATATAATGGACGCGGTCGGTAAATACGGAGCAATCAAAGGCACTTGGATGGGCATCAAACGAATCTTGCGCTGTCAGCCTTTTTGCGAAGGCGGCTACGACCCAGTGAAGTGATTTTGGAATTTAGATTTTGGATTTTGGATTTGCTGACGCGTTAAGAAAGAGATTTCTTGAACGAAATGTTTTTACAAACCAATCAGCTCGAAAGCAAACGTATAAGCTTGTGAACAAACCAATCCAAAATCCAAAATCCAAAGTCCGAAATCGAAATGATGGATAATTCTAAACAACAAAATCAATCTCGTTTTTTGCTTGCCGCGCTGCTTTGTATGGCGGTTTTGTTCGGTTGGCAGTTTTTTTTCGCGCCGAAACCGAAACCGACCGACAATGCGAACACGGCGCAGGTCGCCAATACCGAAACGGCGGCGCCGACGCCGCAAGTTCAGACCGCACCGCAACCGCAGCCGGAAGCTGCGGCAATCACGCCGGACGACGTTCCGAACCGTCAAATCACCGTCAAATCGCCGCTTTATCAGGTTAAACTGGATTCAAAGGGCGCGCTCGCGACGAGCTGGATTTTGATAAAGAATCCGCGCGGCGGCAGAGAAGACAAACCGCTCTGGGCGGACGGCTCGACCGAGCAGAATAAGATTCCGCTCGAATTGATTTTGCAGGATAATCCGAACCGGGAATTTCCTTTTCGGCTTTCGACCGGCGACGCTAATCTCGATTTACTGCTGAACGACCGCAATTACCAGGTTTCGGAAACTTCCGACGTTAATCTCGAAGGAAACGCCGTCAAACAAATCGATTTCACGTTGAATTCCGGCGACGTTCAGCTCGTGAAAAGTTTTATTTTTCACGCCGACAGTTTTTTGACCGATCTGCAGATCAGGGCGACGCGCGCCGGACAGCCGATCGGAAACGCCAAGCTTTTGATCGGTGCCGCGATCGGCGACCAGAATATCAAGCATCACAATTATTATCAAATCGAGCCCGAAGCGGTCGCTTATGTCGGCGAAAAGATTAACCGTCATGTGGCGGGTTCGATCTTTAACTCGGATGCGACCGAAGGCAGTCTTCCGGTTCCCGGCAGCGTCGATTGGGCGGGCGTCGGCGATGCTTATTTTGCGATGGCGGCGATTCCGGCGACGCCGACGCAGGGCTTGGAATACCACGGAACCAAAATCGAAAAGAACGTCGAGCCATTTTATGACGGCATCATTTCGTGGATCACACGCAGCCCGAAAACCAAAACCACGCTGCATCGCCTGACGGCGTATGTTCCGGTCAACCTCGACGGTTCGACGACGCAGATTTATACGGGTTCCAAAGATTATTTTACTCTCAGCGATTACAATGCGAAGCTTCCGGGGAAGAACATCGGCGAACTGATCAATTACAGTTGGTACGACTGGCTGCGTTGGATTCAGCGCCCGATCGCGATCTTTCTCCTGAAATGCCTCGATGTAATTTACGGCGTGGTCGGAAATTTCGGGTTGGCGATCATCACCTTTACGCTGATCTTTTATTCGATTTTCTTTCCGATCCGCTGGTTCCAGTCGAAGCAGTTCAAAAAGGCTCAGGCGAACGCGCCGAAGATGCAGGAAATTCAGAATAAGATCAAGGAACTGACGAAAAAAGGCGTGCCGATGGACGATCCGCGGATGCGGCAGCTGCAGATGGAACAGCTGAAACTGACCAAAGACGCGCTGCCGATCGCCGGCTGTCTGCCGATGCTTTTGCAGATTCCTTTGTTCGTCGCCTTTTACACGGCGATCACGATCGGGATGGATTTCCGTCAGGCGACCTTTCTGTGGCTGCCGGATCTTTCGTTAGCCGATCCGTATCACATTCTGGAGTTTCTGTTTGCCGGTTCGATGGCGGGCTCGATGGTTCTGACGCCGACCACGCCGGCGGTGACCGACGAGCAGAAAGCGCAGCAGAAGATGATGATGTATTTCATGCCCGCGATGATGCTGTGGGTCATGTGGGGCTACCCGGCGGGGCTTCTCCTTTACTGGTTTTTCGGAAACATCGTCAGTTTCGCGCAGCAGATGATTATCAACCGGTTGAACAAAACACCCGAACCGCCGAAAGAGGAAATCGTCGACAACGTTCCGAAATCCGCCAAAAAAGTAAAACCGAAACTTTCTACTTCTTAGTTTGAATTTCGATCTTGGATTTTTGATCTTGGATTTTTCAATGTTCAAAGATCAAAAATCCAAGATCATTTCTCCGAAAATTATGACCGAAACTTGCCAACAAGCCGAAACCTTTTTGACCGAACTGCTCGCCGATATGCGCTTTAATCTGCGCGTTTCTTCCAAATGGACGGACGACGGCTGCCTGATGAATTTGAGCGGCGACGACGTTTCGATGGTTCTGAGCGAGAACGGCGAAATGCTCGATGCTTTCGAAGTCATCCTGTTTCAGATTTACGGCAGGGATTTCGAGCGCACGCAGCGTTTTATATGCGACGCCGACGGTTTTCGACAATCGCGTAAATCGGAACTCCAGGCGATGGCGCGATTCGCGGCGCAGCACGTCCGCAAAAACGGCAGACCTTTTACTTTCGGAAAATTAAATTCGACCGAACGCCGCGTCATTCATCTGACTCTGCAGGCGGAAGGAGATTTAGCGACCGAATCGGTCGGCGAAGGCAGGGAGCGCCGTCTGCAGGTTCGTTTGAAATAGCCGTTCTGAGTTTCGTCTGCGGGCGAGACTTAAAGCCCCTTATGCAGGATACCATTGTCGCACTCGCCACGCCGACCGGTCGCAGCGGAATCGGCGTCATTCGTTTAAGCGGCCCCGATTCTCTCGCGATCGCGCGCCGCCTCGTCGGCGATGACAAGTTTCATCCACAGCCCCGTCGCGCTCATCTGAAACGAATCTTCGATCTCGAAACCGAAGAAGTTTTAGACGAAGCGGTAATCACTTTCTTTAAAGCGCCGAACTCGTTTACCGGCGAGGACGTGATCGAAATTTCGTGTCACGGATCGCCGATCGTTCTGCGCCAGATCATCGATTTTTGTCTGAAACTCGACGCGCGGATGGCGGAAGCCGGCGAATTTTCCCTGCGCGCCCTCGCGAACGGGCAGTTGAATCTCAGTCAGGCCGAGGCGATTCGTGATTTGATTGACGCACAGTCGATCGCCTCCGCGCGGCAATCCGTTCGGCAGCTACGCGGCGAATTGTCCAATCAGCTGCAGCCTTTAAAGGACGAATTGCTCGACGTGATCGTCGTTTTGGAGTCGACCCTCGAATTTGTCGAAGACGATCTGCCCGATTTTCAAACCGGTCTAATTAAAACCAGGCTCACCGGCATTTCCGCGAAAATACATCAAATGGCGGCGACCTTTCAAGCCGGCAGACTTTTGCGCGAGGGATTAAAGGTCGCGCTCGTCGGGCGACCGAATGTCGGCAAATCGAGTCTTTTCAACCTTTTGCTCGGTCATGAGCGGGCGATCGTAACGGACATCGCCGGCACGACGCGCGACCAACTTCACGAAAAGCTCGTGATCGAAAACATTCCGGTATCGCTGATCGATACGGCTGGCTTGCGTGAAACATCCGACACCGTCGAAAGCATCGGCGTCGAACGTTCGAAACGCGCGATGGTCGACGCCGATATGGTGATCGTCATCCTGGACGGATCGCAGAATTTGTCCGAAGAAGATCACGAAATTTTGCGGCAGGTGTCTGAATTTCAGCATTTGATCGTCGCTAATAAATCTGATTTAGGCTCAAATATCGATCTCGACCTTCCGAATTCCAGGATTATCGAAACTTCCGCCAAAACCGGTGAAGGTATAGATGAGCTGCAAAAGTTGATAATTGAGCCCTTTCATCCTGAATCGACCGAGCAGACCGGCTTCCTTATCTCCGATGCCCGCCATAATGATTTACTTCTGCGTTCCGGCAGCGAAATTCAAAATTCCCTTGCTTTGCTGGAGCAGAAAATGAGCGAAGAAATCGTGCTGATCGGCTTGCACAACGCTCTAAAATATCTCGGAGAGATCACCGGCGAAACCACCACTGAGGACATGCTGACCCGAATATTTTCAACATTCTGCATCGGAAAGTAATTTGGCTGTTCAACCTAGTTTTTGATTCGCATTGACTTTTTATTTAAGAAAGTTAATATTTACTGCATTTAATAAATTTCGTGAGGTGTTCTGCTTATGTTCCCTAATGATGACAATTTTGAATCAGAATTTACATTTGAAAGCTCCGCAGCGATTCCGTTGTCTGATGAGCCGCCTTTTCACGTTCTCATTCTTGGCGATTGGAGCGGGAATGCCGACCGCCAAGATCTTAACCGACGCCCATTAATAGAAATCGATCGCGATAATTTTGACGAAACTTTAAATCGTTTACGCGTCACGCTGGATTTGGATTTATACGGCGACGGAAACAGCGTTCTATCCCTTTCTTTCAGCGAAATCGATGATTTTCACCCCGACAACCTTTTTCGTAGTGTCCAGCTTTTTTCGGATCTGCGAGATGTACGGCGGCGGCTGGGAAATCCGGACACTTTTGAAAGCGCCGCGGCAGAGGTTCGGTCCTGGGGATACGCGGCTGCCGACAGTCCCGTCGATGAAGCTGAAATCAGTTCGCAGATCGAAGATGCACCGCCGGTCGAGGCGAACAATCTACTCGATATGATCCTCACTCAACCGAGCGGGACAAATGCTTCAATTAGACCCAAATTGGTCGATAATTCCGAACTCGGCAGATTCGTCTCCAAAATAGTTTCCCCTCATTTAATAACCATTGATGAAAATGAACAGTCGAAATTAATCGCCGCCCTCGACGAAACGATTTCTGAACTCATGCGCACGATTCTTCATCACCCGCGTTTTCAGGCTTTAGAGTCCGCTTGGCGCAGTTTATATTTTTTCGTGCGCCGGCTCGAAACCGATTCCGATCTCAAAGTTTTCGTGCTCGACCTTTCTTTTGACGAATTAACCGATAACCTTAAAAACATCAACGACTTAGCTGATTCTTTTCTCGTTCGCAGCCTTTCTGCGCAATCGTTTGCGGTCATTGCCGGAAACTATTCCTTCGGCATGAACGTCGACGATGTCGCCGCTTTGATGCGAATCGGGCAAATTGCCAAAGCCGCGAATGCTCCTTTTGTTTCTTACATTAAGCCCGAAATCTTCGGCGTTCGTGATTTTTTGCAGCCGTCTGAAACCTTGTCAATGACTGTTGAAGAAAACTCAAAAGAAGCAAAACTATGGACCGCTTTGCGTTCCTTACCTGAAGCAGGTTTTCTCGGCTTATCACCTACCAGAATTCTTCTTCGCATGCCGTTCGGTCAGCAGACGGATTCTCTTGAAACGTTTTCTTTCGAAGAATTCGGCGAAAACGTAAATTTGGAAAACCTTCTGTGGATGAACCCGGGAATGGCGATCGCTTTGGTATTGGCGCAAAGTTACCGTCAGTCCGGTTGGGAAATGCGCAGCAATTCATCACGCAATATCGACAATTTACCGCTTTTTGTATTTTCGGAAGACGGATCTTCGAAAACCGTCCCTTGCGCCGAAGTCTTGTTGACGGAAAGTATGTTGGAGAAATTACTTTCACAAGGAATGATGCCTTTTGTTTCCTTCCGCGATGCGAGTAATATTCGGTTGGCAACGCTGCAGTCGATTTCGGAAACAAATAATGATCTACGTGGCGGTTGGGATTTTTAGCTTGATGCTAATTGTTGAAATAACTACATTTAGTTGGCTTAAATTGGTTTTAGATTGTAAAATAAGCTTTGTTCCACTAAAATATTTAGTTGCTTTCAAGCGGGCTTGCCCGCTAATTTTTTTTTATCATCTAATAAGTAATTATGGTTTTTGATGAAGTTTTCGACGTAATTGTAATTGGCGCCGGTCATGCCGGTTGTGAAGCCGCCTCGGCGGCGGCCCGCCTCGGCGTTGAAACCGCCCTGGTAACCATCAATCTCGATCTTATCGGGCAGATGTCCTGTAACCCGGCAGTTGGCGGAATTGCAAAAGGTCATGTCGTTCGGGAGATAGACGCGCTCGGCGGGATTATGGGGCGCGTAATCGATCGCACCGGCATTCAGTTCCGTCTTCTAAATCGATCCCGCGGGCCCGCCGTACAATCTCCGCGCGCTCAGGCGGACCGTTCGCTTTACCGGACTGAAATGCGAAGCGTTTTAGAACAAACTTCAAATTTGCATCTTCGCCAGGGCGTTGTAATTGATTTGATTACCAAGGACGACAAAATTATCGGCGTCGAGATGCAGGACACGCGACGTTTCGGCGCCCGAGCCGTAATTGTCGCTACCGGCACTTTTTTGAACGGCACGATCCACACCGGGCGCAGAACCTTTTCCGCGGGAAGGGCGGGCGAGCCCGCATCGATCGAACTTGCGGAGAGCCTAAAAAAGTTAAATTTTCCGGTCGGGCGCTTAAAAACGGGAACGCCTCCGCGCCTTGATGGTCGAACGGTCGATTGGGATGCTTTTGAACCGCAGTCGGCTGATGACAATCCGGTAGCGTTTTCGTTTTTTACCGATAAGATCGAACAACCCCAGATCAGATGTTACATCGGTTATACGAATGAGAAGCTCCATCAGCAAATACGCGACAACTTGTTTCAGTCGCCCTTGTATTCGGGTAAAATCAAAGGCGTCGGACCTCGTTATTGTCCCTCCATCGAAGATAAAGTAGTGAAATTCGCCGATAAGAACCGTCACCAACTCTTTCTTGAACCCGAAGGAAAAAATACCAATGAAGTTTATTTGAACGGTTTTTCAACTTCTTTGCCGGCCGAACTTCAGCAAAATCTTTTGAAAATGGTTCCGGGGTTCGAGAAAGTAAAAATTATTCGTCCTGGCTATGCGATTGAATACGATTTTGTCGACCCGCGGGAACTGTCTCCGACGATGGAAACGACCAGAATAAAAGGTCTTTTTTTCGCCGGGCAGATAAATGGAACGACCGGTTACGAAGAAGCCGCCTGTCAGGGCTTAATAGCCGGGATAAATGCGGCGTTGCAAATTCAGAACCGTCCTGCCTTTATCCTTCGTCGCGACGAAGGATATATCGGGGTTTTGATCGATGACTTGATTCAGCATGGTGTTGATGAACCCTATCGCCTTTTTACTTCGAGAGCAGAGGCGCGACTGACCCTGAGACACGATAACGCCGATCAGAGATTGTCGCCTTACGGCTATGAATTGGGGCTGCTCGGAGATTTAGAATGGGAAAGGTTTAATAAAAAACGCGATAATTTAGCGAAATTGAAAAACACACTCGATAATATACGGTATAAGCGATCCTCGAAAGAGTATGCCGGGGTTTCTAATTATCTGGGCTGCGATTTGGGCGATTCGATCACGCTTGCCCAATTAGCCATGCGTCAGGGCGTAACCCCCGACTTTATTTACCGACTCTTGCCCGATGAGATTAGTTCGGAGGTAAAACTGTCCGAGTTGGAAACTGTCCTGGCGGATGTGTTGTACAGCGGTTATATTGCGACTCAAAAGAATGCCGCCGACAGAATAAATCACCATGATAATTTGAAGGTTCCGAGCGATCTTGATTACGGCTCCATAAGCGGTCTCTCAAATGAAATGGTGGAGCGTTTGAAAAGAGCTAAGCCGCAGACTTTCTATCAAGTCAGAAAATTGAACGGTATGACCCCTTCCGCCATTTCAACCGTATTGGTTTATTTGACTTCAAAAAAATACGGCGCCGCCGTTTAACTTTTATACGATGTGGCACGTTTTACATTTAGTTCAGCGACAAATGTAAAACGTGCCACATCCTATTAGTAAATCCAAACCGTTTGTGATACTTTTTATAAAACACTTCATTACACACTAGCAAAAAATGGGGAAAATAATAGCAGTCGCAAACCAAAAGGGCGGTGTCGGAAAAACGACAACCGCAGTGAATCTGGCAGCCGGGTTGGCGGTAGAGGAGAAAAAGGTTTTGCTTGTCGACGCCGATCCGCAGGGAAACGCCACATCGGGGTCGGGCGTGCCGCGAACGATGTCGCGAAAAACCCTTTATAATATTTTATTGCTAAACGAATCGCTCGAAAACGTCGTATTGCCGACCGAGTTGCCCTTACTGAGCGTTTTGCCCGCCGATAAAAATCTTGCCGGGGCGGAAGTCGAGTTGGTGGACGCCGACGGCAGAGAATACAGGTTGAAAACCTTTCTGTCGAAAGTCAAAGTAAATTACGACTATATAATCATTGACTGCCCCCCGTCACTGGGGCTACTGACCCTAAATGGCTTAACCGCCGCCGATTCGTTGTTGGTGCCGATACAATGCGAGTATTTCGCACTTGAAGGCGTGACGGAATTGTTTGATACTTTGGCACGACTTCGGCGAGGGCTAAATCCACAGTTAACGATTGAGGGGTTGCTTCTAACGATGTACGACGAAAGGACAAACCTATCGGCGGCGGTCGCCCAGGATTTAAGGGATTTTTACGGATCGCAAGTGTTAAAAACAGTAATCCCCAGAAACGTCCGGCTCGCGGAAGCGCCGAGTTACGGTAAACCAATTATCCTTTACGATATTAGATCGAGGGGCGCCGAAAGTTATATTCAACTGGCGAAGGAGATTTTAAGTCATGGCTAGACAGGTTTTAGGACGAGGTCTGAGCGCGCTGCTCGGAGAAGAAACGACAAAAGCTTCCGGTGAAGAGTTGCTGGATTTAGATTTGGATCTGATTGAACCGAACTCGGAGCAACCGCGAACACGATTTGCCGAGGAAAATCTCGAAGAGTTGGCGCAATCGATTCGCGCCAACGGCATCGTGCAGCCGATCGTCGTAAGAAGAAAGGGGACGCGATATCAGATAGTCGCCGGCGAGCGGCGCTGGCGTGCAGCGCAAAGAGCGGGTTTGCAAAAAGTGCCGGCGGTGGTCAAAGACGTAACGGACGAGAAACTGCTCGAACTGGCGCTCATTGAAAACATTCAAAGACAGGAACTCAATCCGATCGAAGAAGCGAAGGCTTACAAAAACCTTATAAATACGATCGGTCTGACGCAGGAAATGGTTGCGGAAAGGGTCGGTAAAAACAGAACGGTAATTACGACTTCGCTGCGTTTACTGAAATTGCCCGATGAAATTCAGAGAATGATCGAAGAGGAAAAAATTTCCGCCGGGCATGGCAGGGCTCTCTTGATGGTTGACGATGCCGACGCCCAAAAAAGGATCGCCAAAACCGTAATGGAAATGTCGCTGTCGGTTCGTGAAACAGAGAAGTCCGTCAAAAGACTAAATCGCGGCGAAACGTCGGCGGGAAGCAAAAATGCAGGTAAACCAAAAATCGATGCCAATATAAAAGCCGCCGAAACGAAACTGAGAAGACATCTCGGAACGAACGTTCATATCATCCCGGACGGCAAGGGCACGGGCGGGAAAATCGAGATAGAATACTACGGTGATATTGATTTAGACAGAATTTTCAATTCGATTTTGAAAGATTAAGGACAGTCCAAAGCGATGGTTAGGGTTTCAAAGTTGCAAATCGACTTTGGACTTAGGACAATATGCTTTGGGCTAATTTTATGGAAAAAAAACGACTGACGGAAATGGTCTCTTGCGCGGGTTGAGTGGCAAAACTCGCGCCGAGCGATCTTGCTCAAGTTTTGAGCAGTCTACCGAAACAAAATAATGAAAACGTGATCGTCGGATTTGAAACGGCTGACGATGCGGGAGTTTTTCGCCTCAACGATGAAGCGGCGCTCGTTCAAACGGTCGACTTTTTTACACCAGTGGCAGATGATCCGGAGGTTTATGGACAAATTGCGGCGGTCAATTCTTTGAATGATATCTATGCGATGGGCGGCACACCGCTCACCGCGCTGTCGATAGTTTGCTATCCGCAAAAGGGTGACTGGAATGTTTTGGGGGAAATATTACGGGGCGGACAAAAAACCATGAACGATGAAAACGTCGTCGTTCTGGGCGGGCATTCGGTCGACGACCAGGAAATAAAGTTCGGCTATGCGGTGACCGGAATTGTTGACCCTAAAAGAGTTATCAAAAATTCGGAGGCAAAGTCGGGCGATGTTCTGATTCTCACGAAGCCGATCGGAACCGGCGTCATCAGCACTGGAATAAAATTTGAAAAGGCCAGCGAAAAAGCCGTCGCGGCGGCGTTAAAAGCGATGTCCACTTCGGCGAGGGAAGCATCTATAATCATGCAGGAAATCGGCGCCAACGCGTGTACGGACGTAACCGGGTTCGGACTTTTGGGACACGCGTACGAAATGGCGAAGGGCAGCGGCGTAAGTTTCGTAATAGAATCGGAAAAAGTCGAATTGCTGCCGGAAGTGTTGAATCTGATCGAACAAAAAATGCTGACCCGCGGCGACCGGAACAACCGGGCTTACGTCGGTGAAACGATCAATTTCGGCGAACGGGTCGCGCGGGAAATGCAAAGCGCTCTTTTCGACCCGCAAACCGCCGGAGGACTGCTTATAAGCATGGAAGAATCGAAGGCAGAGGCTTTTATTAAAAAATTTAAACCGGCGTTCGTCATCGGACGGGTCGAGCCTTTGAATAACAAATTAATCGATGTAAGATGAGTCTTTGCAATAGTTTAACGCAGATCAAAACCGTAATCGGAACGTATTTATCTTATACGAATGTTAAAAATTTGATCTGGCTTTAGGGGTAAGGAAGTTGTTTTTATTAATTTTTGAATCGATCGGAATGCAGGAGTTGATATTGATCGGCGTGATCGCGCTGATCGTTTTCGGTCCCCGCAAATTGCCGCAGATGGCACGGACGGCCGGCAAAATGATGCAGGAGTTTCGCAAGGCCACCAGCGACTTTAAGGAAACTTGGGAAAGAGAGGTCGACTTCGAGGAATTCAAAGAAAGCAGCCAATTAAAACCCGTTTCGGAAGTCGAAAATACGATTGCGAAAAATACCGAAATCAGCCCGGCACAAATCACCGCCCCCGAGATAAAGGAAATAAGACAAGAAGCCTTCGAGAAGATGCTCGCGCCGAAAGATAAGGAAGAAGCCTTACCGGAAGCGGCTATGAAAAGCGCGACCGGCAAACAGGACTGGTTATAAAAAAAGTTAATCGCTAAAGTGATGGATCTTGAAACAAATCAGCCGGAAGAACAACTTGAGGCGCAAATGTCTTTTTTGGAGCATTTGGACGAATTGCGCCGTCGGTTGGTGCGTTCCGTCCTGTTTATCCTCGTCGCCTTTTTGGTCTGTTGGAATTACTCGGGGGATATATATAATTTTTTGGCGGTGCCGGTGCAGAGGGAATTAGCCAAAGCGAAGCAGAGATACGTTGAAAACGGCGGGACTTTTACGAATTACAAGGAAGGCGACACTGCGCGCTTCATATTCAACGAAAAGACCAACCTCGGTTCGGTTGTCATTCCGATCGGCGCTTCGGTAGAGGCGAAGATCGCGAAATGCGAAGAATCGAAACTGTGCGTGTTGACCGAGGAAGATATTTTCATCGGCGACGTTGTGGTGCCGAAAGGCGCGAAAGTAGCGGAGTTAATGAGCGGCGGAGCGAGTTCGGGAAGGGCTGAAGAGCAGCTCATCGTCACCACGCCGGTCGAGTCTTTTACGTTGTACGTGACCGTGTCGCTGTACGCCGCGATTGCGGTTTCCGTGCCTTTTCTGCTCTGGCAGATTTGGGGGTTCATCTCGCCGGCGCTCTATAAACACGAACGGCGTTACGTGACGCCGTTTATCGGGCTATCGACCGTTTCCTTTGTGATCGGCGCGGCTTTTGCTTATTATATTTTGTTTCCGCCGGCGATGAGCTATCTGTTGGGCTTGGGGCAGGATTTCAATTTAATGCTCCGCGCCACCGATTATTTCGATTTTATAACATTGATTATGCTCGCGATGGGCATCATTTTTCAGATGCCGGCGATTACGTACGTTCTGGCGAGAATCGGGCTCGTTTCCGCGAGATTTTTAATCGGCGCCTGGAAGTTTGCCATCGTTATAATCCTGATCGTCGCGGCGGTTGTTTCACCGACCGGCGACATCCCGAACATGATGCTTTTTGCGGCCCCGATGATGGTCTTGTATCTGGTTTCGATAATAATCGCCGCGTTCTTCGGAAAAAAACGACAAAAAGATTCTGAAATTTAAGTCAATGCAACCATTTCCGCGGCTGGGAGCATCTTGAATAATTGAAAATTACTGTCTAAAATCTTAACAGCTAAAATTAAATTTAAATAAAGAGCGGAAAGGCAATTTAATTGCGGCTGACAAGAGGAGTTTTACCGTTATGTCTAAGAAAAAATTTATTCGCAATCTGGTTTTAACGTCGACGGTCGCGGCGACCGGGGTGATGGGCGTTTTTGCGCAGAAGCCCGAGAAAACGCCGACCCAAAACGTCGAAGAAAAATCCAGAAACGTTAAGGTCGAAGTCAAGGAAGTTTATAAGAACTGGATCAAGAAGGACGTGGCTTACATCATCACGTCGGAAGAGAAAAAAGCCTTCAATGCGCTGAAAACCGACGAGGAGCGCGAAAATTTCATCGAAAATTTCTGGCGCCGCCGCGATCCGAACCCCGACACCGAGGAAAACGAATTTCGCGAAGAATATTACGAAAGAATCGCCTATGCAAACGAGCATTTCGCCTCGGGAATTCCGGGCTGGATGACCGACCGCGGACGAATTTATATTACGTGGGGCAAACCCGATTCGGTCGAATCGCACCCGTCGGGCGGATCCTACGATCGTCCGAGTTATGAAGGCGGCGGTTCGACCACAACCTATCCGTTCGAAGTCTGGTTTTATCGTCACCTCGACAACGTCGGCGACGGAATCGAAATCGAGTTCGTCGACCCGACCGGCACGGGCGAGTATAAAATCGCGACGAGCCCCTATGAAAAGGACGCGCTCCTGATGGTGCCGGGTGCGGGCTTAACGACCGCCGAACAGCTCGGGTTGGCCAACAAGGGCGACCGCATTTCGGGACAGTATCAAAACGGCGCGAACTACATGCGCGAACAGGATACGCCTTTCCGCCGTCTCGAAGTCATCACCAACCTGCAGCGCCCGCCGCAAGTCAAATACAGCGATTTGCAGGGCATGATCGGAACCGACACGGGCGTCATCGACAATAATCCGCTTAATTTTCAATTGGACGTTTCTTTTTTCCGGCAGTCGGACGACCGCGTCATTACAGCATTTACCGTGCAGGCCGACAACAAGGAGCTCGTCTTCGAAAACGTCGGCGGTCTCGAAACGGCGAACATGAATATTTTCGGCCGCATCATGGCGGTCTCGGGCAAACGTTCCGGCATTTTCGAAGACTCGGTCGCCGCGAATGCGACTGCCGAAGAGCTCGCCGACGCGCGCGAGAAAAAATCGGTTTATCAGAAAGCCGTCGCGCTGGTTCCGGGAACATACAAAGTCGACGTCGTCGTGCGCGACGTGCGTTCCGGCAATAAGGGAATTAAGAGCATCGGGTTCACCGTGCCGAAATACGACGAGAAAAAACTCGACACCTCGACTTTGATTCTCGCTTCCAAGCTTCGCACGACGAACGAGCGCGACATCGGCGCGATGTTCGTCATCGGCGGAGCGAAAGTTATTCCGAACTTGACCGGAACATACAAAAAGGGTCAGGAAGTCGGAATTTACATGCAGGTTTATAATGCCGGCATCGACCAGACGACGCTGCGTCCGGCGGTCGACGTGACCTACGTTCTTCTGAAAGACGGCAAAGAAGTCTTGAATCAGCCGGAAAACTGGGACGGCTTAAGCGATTCCGGGCAGCGCCTGACGCTGGCGAGACTGCTTCCGACCGCGGCGATGCCTTTGGGCAATTACGAACTGAAGGTCAAGCTTAAAGACCGCGTCAGCGGACAGCTGCTTGAAAAGGCGACCAAGTTTACCCTTACTCAATAATAGTTGTGAAACTTCTTTTCGGCGCCGGCGTTTTTAAAAGACGCCGGCTTTTTTTATGAAGCGACTGAAAACCGAAAGACTCGTGCTCAAGGCATACACCGAAGCGGACAAAGATGATTTGATCGCGCTTTTCACCGATCCGGATGTGATGAAATACGTCGGCGACGGCGTCATGACCGCCGCGCAAGCCGAAGAATGGTGGGGGAAACTATTCAACAAATTCTATCCGCAGGGGATCGACGTCTGGGCGGTTTTTACAAGCGAAAACAACGTCTATATCGGACATGCCGGAATTTACCCTCGCCCGACCAAAAAAGAAGACTGGGAATTCGTTTACTTTCTGCGCCGCGATGCCTGGGGAAAAGGCTACGCCACGGAAATCGCGAGCGCGCTGATCGAATACGGATTTTATGAACTAAAACTGCCGGAAGTGTTTACATCGGTCGACAACGATCATCGATCATCGATTCGCGTGATGGAAAAAGCCGGAATGAAGTTTTTGCGGTTTGAACATGACGACGAAGGCAGTTATTCGATTTATTCTATAAAACCGCAGTGAATTCGAGTCGCCGGCGTAAAACTTACTTTTTCGAAAAGTTGTCGTGCCACAACTGAAAAACCAGCAGCGTCCAAAGCTGTTTGTGATGCGACGCCGCGCCGGTTTCGTGGTCTTTGATGAGTTTCTGAACAAAAGCCGCGTCGAACAAACCCTGATCGTTAAGACGCGCCGGCGCCAGCAGTTCGTGCATTAAAGGATTCAGACGATTCTTGAGCCATTCGGCGATCGGAATTCCGAACCCTTTTTTCGGTCGCTGCAGAATCGCGCGCGGAAGCAGCGGCTCGACGGCCTTTTTCAGAATGTATTTGCCTTTATTGCCTTTGAGTTTATATTCGAGCGGCAGCCCGGCGGCGAACTGCGCGACGCGCGGATCGAGAAACGGCGCGCGGACTTCTAAAGACACCGCCATCGAAGC
The DNA here is from genome assembly GCA_036563455.1 of Pyrinomonadaceae bacterium. Taxonomy (GTDB): domain Bacteria; phylum Acidobacteriota; class Blastocatellia; order Pyrinomonadales; family Pyrinomonadaceae; genus JAFDVJ01. Next base: position 292,308 of record DATCMK010000038.1, read on the forward strand.
GCGGTCGACCTTCGTCAAAATGTCTTCCGCCATATAAAAATTGATGTCGAGAAACTGCATGCGCTCGATTTCGTTTTCCGCGTCGGTGATTTTCAGTAAATCTTTCGCGCCCTTGTAAATGTCATCCGAAGTCTTCGCCAATACATCTTTCGACAAAAGTTTCCGCTGCTCGTCGATCGAAAACGAACCGAACCACGAATGATGACGCGTCACCGCATCGTATTTCGACGCCGCGACGAAGCGTTTCGCCTTGTAATCGAACGATAAATTTTTGGTCGAAACCGGCAGATTATTGACAATCGGCTCGATCAAGCCCGAACGCAGTGCGCGCGGCAGCTTGCCGTAGAGATTCGCGACCTTATGCCCGAAATACATCGGGTAACCGGCAAAAATCTCGTCGCCGCCGTCGCCGCCGAGCGCGACCGTAACGTGCCTTCGGACAAAACGCGAAAGCAAAAACGTCGGGATTAAAGAGCCGTCCGACAGCGGCTCGTCGAGCCACGTTCCGATTTCCGAAATCAAATCCGCCGCCCGGTCGACGCTTAATTTGTCCTCGTAATGCTCGGTGCCGAGATGACCGGCGACCTGGCGTGCGAACTTCGATTCGTCGAAAGAATCCTCTTCGAAGCCGATCGAAAACGTTTTGACTTTTTCGGTCGAAAATTTGGTCGCAAACGCCGCGACGGTCGAAGAATCGACTCCGCCCGATAAAAGAATACCGAGCGGCACGTCCGCGACGAGCCGCATCCGCACCGCGTCGGCGAGCAGTTCGCGCAAATCTTCGGCCGCCGTTTCGATCGTCGGCGTCGAGCCGTTTTTGTGCCACGTCAGATTCCAGTAACGGCGCACTTTTACCTCGCCCTTTTCGACGGTCAAAAGATGCGCGGCGGGCAGTTTGTGAATTCCTTTGAAAATCGATGCCGGCGCGGGCACGTAATCGAACGACAAAAACTGCCGCAGCGCGTCCGTGTCGATTTCCGCATCGACGCTCGGGTTTTCGAGCAAAACCTTCAGTTCCGAGGCGAAAATCAACTTCCCGTCAAACACGCCGTAGTACAGCGGCTTTTCGCCGAAACGATCGCGCGCGATGAGCAATCTTTCACGCCGCTTGTCCCACAGCGCAAACGCGAACATGCCGTTGATCTCGTCGAGCATCGCGTCGCCGTGTTGTTCATAGAGATGCGGCAGAATTTCCGTGTCGGTGCTGGTTTCGAATTTATGCCCGCCTTTTTCCAAACGAGCCCGGACTTCGCGGAAATTATAAAGTTCGCCGTTCATCACGACGACGATTTGTTTATCCTCGGAATAAACCGGCTGCTCGCCCGTCGCGAGATCGATGATCGAAAGCCGCCGCATGCCGAGCGCGACATGGTTTTCGACCCACAAACCTTCCGAATCCGGTCCGCGATGCTTCATCCGCTCGCACATCCGGTGCAGAACCGCTTTATCGGCTTCCCGTGAAGATTTATTTTCTAAATTTATCCAACCTGCTATTCCGCACATTTTACGTTTTTACTTCGCCTTCCGATGCTGTCCCTGAAGACTCACGAACTGCGTCAGGCGTTCTTTTCCTTCGGCGTCTTTCCATTTCAGCGTGGTGATCCTTGAAATATTATGCGTTTCGACGGCGCCGTCCATCAAAGTCGTTTTTACCAGAACGTGCGTCGCCGAAACGAAACGGTCGCCGAGCGCCCGAAATTCCTGAGGATTGGCGGCGACGCTGTACGCCCAGGTGTCTTTCGAAAGTCTTTTCATCGGAATCGTCTGTCCGAAGATTTCGATGAAATAATCGCCCAGGCTGCCGTCCTTGTTCAGTAAATAACCCTCTTTGCCCGTAATCTTCTGCGGCGGAATGCGTCCGCCTTCGAAGGTCATTTCGTCGATCGTTTCGACGTAGGCGCGGTCGGCCGCCGCGGTCGGCTTTTCCGCCTTGATCACGTCCGTCCAGGCGGCCTGTTTGACGATCTCGCCCTTGTCGTTGACGGCGTAACTCGTCCATGAGCCGGTAAAAGTGCCGGCAATCGCCTGAACTTCCGCCGGGACTTTTTGCGCCGAAGTTTCGGTCGCGCAGCCGAAAACGAAAACGAACGACAAACAAATGCCGGAAAAGAGTTTGAACATATTTTTCATCATAATTTTGACTCGTAAATTGCCTTGATTTTGACTGCAAACGTCAAAACGCGGGCGAAAGTTCGGAGTTTTATTTTTTATTTTCAAACCCGATCCGTTCGCGCACGGCGTAAATCGATTTGTCCTGCGATTCGTGATAAGTCCGAACGAGCATTTCGGCAAGCAAGCCCATCAGAATAAACTGCACCGAGATCGCCAGCATGACGATCGCGATGATCGGCAGCGGCGTCAGGATAAACGACGTGCCGTAAACGAATTTCAAAACGAAAGCCCAGATGCCGGCGACGAACGAAAGCAGAAAGGCGAGCAGTCCGAACGTGCCGAAAACGTAAATCGGTTTCGTGTGATATTCCGCCATGAATTTGATCGTCATCAAATCGAAAACGACCTTCACGGTGCGCGAAATGCCGTATTTCGATTTGCCCATCGTGCGCGCGTGGTGATCGACCGGAATTTCCGTGACGCGCGCGCCCGCCCAAGAAGCGTAAATCGGAATGAAGCGGTGCATTTCGCCGTAGAGCTTCACGTCCTGCAAAACGTCGCGCCGGTAGGCTTTTAAGCTGCAGCCGTAATCGTGCAGCGGCACGCCGCCGATTTTCGAAATCACCGAGTTGGCGATCCACGACGGGATTTTGCGCATGATGAGTTTGTCCTTGCGGTTTTTGCGCCAGCCCGAAACGACGTCGTAGCCTTCGTCGAGCTTTTCCAAAAGCCGCGCGATGTCTTTCGGATCGTTCTGCAAATCGGCGTCCATCGGAATCAGAATGTCGCCTTTCGCGGCGTCGATGCCGGCGCTCATGGCGGCGGTTTGCCCGTAGTTGCGCCGCAAACTGATAACGCGCACGCGGCCGTCCGCCGCCGCGATCTCGCGCAGGATTTTCAGACTCGAATCGGTCGAACCGTCGTCGACGTAAATCACTTCCGCCGTCTTGCCGAGAGAAGCTAGAGCTTCCTGAATTTTAGCGTGCATCGGGCGCAAATTTTCTTCTTCGTCGAGCACGGGCAGAAAAAGCGACAGCTCGGGCGCCGCTTCGGTTGTCGGTAAATCAATTTGTTTGGTCTGCACAGAATTCATTTTCTTCACTACTGCAAATGTTCTAATTTACTGTTTTCCGCCGAAAAAATACAGCGCGAACAAATGGAAAACGGAAAATGAAAAATGGATAATAAAAATCAGCTTGAAAAATGGAATCCGTAAAAGACCGCGTGCAAATTTTCCGTTTTGCATTTTTCGCTTTTCATTTTTATGAACATCTGGCAGATCATCTTAAAACTCGTTCCCTTCGTCAAGCCTTACAAATTTCTGGTCGTCGTCTCGTTTGTTCTTACTTTGATCGGCGCGGTCGCGGCGCAGGTCAATCCGATCGTTCTGCGCTATACGGTCGATACGATTCAGCAGCTTTTAAATGAAGGCAGGCACGCGCAGGAAAGTTTGTCGCTGTTGCTTTTTATCAGCGCGATTTTGTTCGGCAAGGAGCTCGTGAACATCGCCGTCAAATACGGGCAGAGCATGCTCGGCGAGCGCATCCGCATCAATCTTTCGAGCGAATTGTCGCAGTTCGCGGTCGAAAAGATTCTCACTTACAAATACGCGTATTTCGCGGCGGATGAAAACGCGACCGGGAAGCTGCAGACGCGCATCGACCGCGGCGCCGACAGCCTGACGCGCTTCGTGCAAAGAATTTTCATCGATTTGCTGCCGCTTTTCGCGAACGCCGGGCTGGCGCTCGTCGTCATGTTTTCGGCGAACTTTTACGTCGGATTAGTCGCGTCGATCGTCACGCCGATTTATTTTCTGCTCAGCTGGTATCAGGCCGGTTTGCTGAAAGGCGTGCGGCGCGGCTTGCGCGCGCTGCGCGAAACGAAAACGAACGGGCTGTTTAACATCATCGAATCGATCATCGTCATCAAATCGTTCGTCCGCGAGGAATACGAACGCCGGAAACAAGCCGGGCTGCAGCAGGATTTGATTGACGCGCAGTTGAAACAACGCAAAACGAATTACGTTTTTGACGCGCTCAAAACCTTTGCCGAACAGGTCGGCGTGACTTTAATCATCATTTTGACCGCGTATCTCGTGCTCGATCAGCAGATGACGATCGGCGCGATCATGTTTCATATCCTGCTTTTCAACAACGTCTCGGCTCCGATCCGGCAGCTGCACCGGATTTACGACGAAATCAACGAGGCGATGACTTACGCCGAAGGCTTTTTCGAAGTGCTCGACGCCGATTACGCGGTCGAGGAAAGCGGCAGTTTGACGACCGACAAGTTAAAGGGAGAATTCGAGTTGAAGAACGTCGATTTTACGTACCCGAACGGCACGCAGGCTTTATTCGACGTTTCGATGAAAATTCCGGCGGGCAAAACCGTCGCCTTCGTCGGGCTTTCGGGCGCGGGAAAATCGACTTTGATCAATCTTCTCTGCAAATTCTATCAGCCTTCGAACGGCGAAGTCTGCCTCGACGGCGCGAATCTGCTCGATTACGACACGCGGCTTTTGCGCAGCAAGATCGGGCTCGTTTTGCAGAAAAATCACATTTTCAAAGGTTCGATCGAGGAAAACATCCGTTACGGCGATATGGAAGCGAGTTTTACGCAGATCGAGGAGGCGGCGCGCAAGGCATATCTGCACGAGCAGATCGAACAATTGCCGCACAAATACGAGTCGGACGCGCAGCAATTATCCGGCGGGCAGCAGCAGCGCATCGCGATCGCGCGGTTGTTCCTAAAAGATCCGCCGATCATCTTTCTCGACGAGCCGACGGCGAGCCTCGACGCGGTCGCGACCGAGCAGATCAAAAACAGCCTCGACGCGATCAAGGAAAACCGCACGGTCGTCGTCATCTCGCACAGCATCTCGCAGATTCTCGATTCGGACGTGATTTTCGTTTTGAAGCAGGGGCGCGTCGTCGAAAGCGGCACGCACGAGGAATTGTACGAAAAAGGCGGCACGTACAGCGAGATTTTCAACGCCTCGGCGCGCAGCCTGAATCTCGACCGGCTGACGCGAACGCTTGAAATCGAAGAAGATTTGCTGGCGGAAAAGTGAGATCGAGCGGATTTCGGTTTTGGGTTTTTGGATTTTGGGTTTTGGATTAACTTAAACAGTTCGGTTTCGTATTAGAACGAAAACCCAAAACCGATATTGTTCCTCGTTCAGCCGAAATTCTCTCTAAATAAAATTCAAACCTTGTTGTCCGGACGAATCTGCGCGCCGGAAACGACGTGAAAATGAAGGTGCTTCGATTCCTGATATTTACCGAGATTCGTCAAGACGCGCGCCGCGCCCTTTTCGGCGACGACGCGGTCGGCGATCGTTTTAATGACGGCGAGCATTTCCAGAAAAAGCGCCTCGTCCGCTTTTTCGAGCGTTAAAAGCGACGCGATATGACGTTTCGGGATGACGACGAGGTGCGTTTCGTAAAAAGGTCGCGTGTGATAATACGCCAGCACGTTCTCGGTTTCGAGAATTTTTTGAACCTTTGTTTTTTCGCTCAAAACTTCGGCGCAATAAAAATCGGTTTCGTTTTCCATTCCTCTATTTTATTTGCGCGCGGCGAAAAAATAAAAAGCCGCGTGTCGGAGCGCGGCCTTTCGCTTGAATTTAAATTATTTAGTTTTTTGAATTACCAGCGGCGAATCAAACGACCGTTGTAATAATAGTAACGATTGTCGTTCCGGTAGTAATTGTTGTTGTAACCGCGTCGGTTCTGACGGCGTTCGCGCCGCGCGTCGCGCATGTCCTCGCGATATTCGCGAACCGCTTTGCGGTAATTGCCTTGTCTGACTCTTCTGCGAAAGTCTTGGCGAGCATCGCGTCTGTCCTCACGATATTCGCGTCGCGCCTCGCGCCGATTACCGTCTCTCCATTGAGCGTTTGCCGTATCGAAACCGATAAGTATAAATGCGAAAGCAAATAACGGCAGCGTGATTTTTATAATGTTTTTCATAATTTCCCCCTACTTGTTGATTTTTTGCACTGTTTTGTTTCAAAAACTGTGCTCTTTTTTTACACCTCAAATGTTTATTCGAGGATTGCAAAGATAAGTCGGCAACATGCGTGCCACTTTGCGAGAAGTTACTTAAAGAATCGTCCGTGAGCGGTTTTGGAAAGCGTTGCTCGGATCAATTGACGAAACCGCCGAACCGATTTCGTCGGGTTGCCGCACGATTTCGTCGGTATTCTAATGTCAGTTTCACCGAGATCGGTTAGAGGATCGAACCGAAAAATGACTAAAAATCGTTGTCCGCTTGTTTTCCGCAGACTTTATTGAAACCTTTTGCGGGGCGTTTGCGTCTTTTCAGTACCAAGAATTAAAATCGCCAGAAAATTATGATCACCAGAAAATTCACGCTTTTTGTCGCACTCTTCCTGTGTTTTTCGATTTTCGTCGGGCAAATCCCGCCCGTGCTCGCGCAAACGAAAAACGTTTCTTACGCCGCGCTTTCCAAAGGACAAAAGATCAACGGTTTTCGCGCCGAATCGGTTTATCTGAACGACAACGACCAGCCGTTCGGCGCGCGCTTGATCCACGAACGCACCGGTTTCACGCTCGATTTGCTGCAGATTCAGTCGGTGCCGCAAAGCTTCCTGTGGGTCAAAACCTACACGGTCTCCGACATGGGCGAGCCGCACACGCAGGAGCATCTGCTGATCGGCAAGGGCAATAAGGGGCGCAACGTCAATTCGACCGAAAGCATGTCGATGGGGCAATCGAACGCTTCGACCTTCCAAACGTTTACCAATTACCAAATGAACACTTCGGGCGGCGCGGAGGTTTTTTACAATCTTTTCGGCGAATACGTCGACGCGCTGCTCAATCCCGATTACACGGACGAGGAAATTCGCCGCGAGGTGCGCAACTGGGGCGTCACGGAAAACGCCGACAAAACGCTGCGGCTCGAAGAAAAAGGCTCGGTTTACAACGAGATGGTGAGTTCGACGACGCAGCCCGGAAGAATCGTCTATATCGCCGGCAAACAGATGGTCTACGGCGCGAATCATCCGATGTCGTACAACGCCGGCGGCTCGCCCGAAGGCATTCGCGAAATGCAGCCCGACGACATCAAACGCTACCACGCGGCGAATTATCATCTCGGCAATATGGGCGCGGTGATTTCCGTGCCGAAAGAAATGACCGTCGACGCGGTGACGAGCCGGCTCGACGCGATTTTTCAGCGCGTCGAACCGAAGACCGAAAAGCGCGAATTCATGACGGAAGCGAAACTGCCCGCGAAAACGCCCGCCGAACCGGGAAAAATCCGCACGGTCGAATTCCCGAGCAAGAACGAACAGCAGCCCGCGATGATGATGTTCGCGTATCCGGCGACGCTCGAGCTGGATTTGAAGGAAAGACTGCTGCTCGACAATTTTCTGACGGTTTTCGCCGGCGACGCAAACACGAATCTTTATAAAAAACTCGTCGACAGCAAAACGCGCGAGATCGATCTGGGCGCGCAGGGCGTTTTCGCTTATTCGGACGATTTTCCCGGAAATCCGGTTTCGATCGGTCTGAACGACGTCGCGGCAACGAACTTAACGGAGGAAAAAGCGGCGCTCGTGCGGCAGAAAATCATGGAAGAGTTCGCGCGCGTCGCCGCCTTTCCGGACAACTCGCCCGAACTCAAGGAATTCAACGAGCGCTTTCGCAACGCGCTCGTCGATTACCGCCGTTCTCTCTCGAAGTTCGTCAACACGCCGCCGGGATTCGGTTTCCGTTCCGGCAGCAACGGCTACGGCTGGTTCTGGCAGACGGCCTACCTCAACGAAACGAACGACTTCCGCAAATCCGTGACGCTGAAGCCGGAAGTCGCGGAAGTCGAAAAGATGCTCGCCGGCGGCAAGAATTTCTGGCGCGATTACCTGACGAAATGGAAGTTCACCGAAACCAAACCCTACGGCATCGTCGCGCGTGCCAATCCGAAAATGATCGAGCAGGCGGAGCGCGAAGCGAAGACGCGCGCCGACGCGGAAGTCGAAAATCTGAAAAAGAAATACGCGGTCGCGGACGCGCAGGCGGCGATCCGGCGCTACCGCGAAGAATACGATAAAACCAGCGCGGAGCTCGAAAAACTCGAACAGACGAGCACGGCGAAATTCATCGAAAATCCGCCGCTGACGCTCGACGACCAGCTCGATTATAAGGAAGCGTCAATCGGCGGCGTGAAGCTCGTTTCTTCGTATTTCGACAGCATGACCGGCGCGACTTCCGGTGTGGCTCTGCGGCTCGACGTCGTTCCCGAAAACGAGCTCGTTTACGTTTCGAGTTTGCCGGCGCTGCTGCGGCTTTCGGGCGTCGTCAAAGACGGCAAGGCGCTCTCGTACGAAGAAATGAGCGAATTGCTGCGCAAAGAGATTCTCAACCTCAACGTCGATTTCACCGGCAACGAGCGCACTAATCGCTACGAACTGGTGCTGCGCGGCGCCGGCAACGACGCGGCGGAATCGCTGCGCGCGGTCGAATGGATGAAGACGCTTCTGCAAAATCCGAACTGGCGCAGGGAAAATCTGCCGCGCCTGCGCGACGTCGTCGATCAGCAATTGGGCGCGCTGCGCCGCCGCATGCAGGGCGCGGAAGAATCGTGGGTCAACAATCCGGCGCTCGCCTATCTCAAACAGGATTCGCCGCTTTATCTCGCGACCTCTTCGTTTCTGACGCAGACGCACAACGTGCAGCGCCTGCGCTGGATGCTTAAAGAAGCGGGCGACGCGGAAAACGCGCGCGCGATCGACGGATTTTTGACGAAGCTCGCCGCGGCGAAAGGAAATCGCGACGAGCTGAAAACGATGCTCGCCGCGATGCAGGGCGATACGGCGCAGACGGAAAAAGTCTCCGCCGGTCTAAAGCCGCTGTTTGATGATTTCGGAAAGCTTCCCGAGGCGGCGCGCGCGCTGGCGACGGAAACCGCGAAGGATTTAAACCAGAACCTGACCGATATTCCGGATTCCTCGCTCGCCGCCGACTGGGCGTATCTCGCGAACCAGATCCGGCAGGACTTGGCGCAATCGCCGGATAAAACGCTCGCCGACCTCGACGGCGTACGGCAGAAACTTCTAAAAACCGGCAACGCGCGCATGTTTTTTGTCGGTTCGCGCGACATGCAGGCGCGGCTCGACCCGGCCTACAAAAACCTGCTCGCCGGATTTGAAAACGGCGCGCCGGCGCGGGCGACTTATTCGAACGCGCGCCGCATCGAAGAACGTCTGCGGACGCGCGGCGCGGCGACGGAAAAACCGGTGTTCGTCGGCTTGATGGCGCCGAACATGACCGGCGGCGTTTTTATTAACGAAGCGCCGCTCACCGCTTACACGGATCTCGACCGGGAAAAACTGCTCGATTTTCTCGCTTCGAAGCTTTACGGCGGCGGCGGCGCGCACAGCGTCTTTTCGAAGACGATCGGCGCCGGGCTCGCGTACAGCAACGGAATCGGCAGCAACCCGGCGTCGGGCATCGCGAGTTATTACGCCGAGCGCACGCCGGAACTGCCGCAGACTCTGCGGTTCGTCATCGACGAGTTGAAACGCGCGCCGCAGGATAATTCTTTGACCGAATACGCGATCGCGCTCGTTTTCAGCTCGCGCGCGCCGTCGCCGTACGAAGCGCGCGGCGAGGCGATGGCTTCGAATCTCGCGGACGGCGTCACGCCGGAAACGGTCGCCAAGTTTCGGCGCGGCGTTCTCGAACTCCGAAAGATGCCGAATCTGGCCGACGAACTTTACAAGCGCAAGGATAAAGTCTACGGGCGCGTGCTGCCCGGCTTCAACGTCAAAGGCAAGGACGTCGCGGGCGCGAGTTACTTCGCGATCGGTTCGGAAAAACAAATGGCGGCGTACGAGGCTTATCTCAAAACCGCGGACGCGCCGGAAACCAAGCTTTACCGGCTTTACCCGCGCGATTTTTGGCTGGTATCGAAATAAATTCATAGATACAGCCGCGAACAGGCGCAAAAAAAGACGCGAAAACTTACTTATTGTTTTCGCGTCTTTTTTGTGTTTGTCGGCGGCTGTTTTTTAGCGGTAATCACAATCGAAACGCCGAACGGAAAATCTAAGTTTTTCAGCCAGAAGCGTTCGGCGCTGAAGATTTTGCCGAAAATGCCGTTGAGCGCCGAGACGTTGACGTTGTTTTCCGATTCCGGTTTGAGACCGGTGATTTTCATCAAAGTTCTGCCCGCGAGGATCGGCGCGAAAAACGTCCAGTTGGCGTAAGTCGCGCGCTCGATCGTAAAACCCGCCTTTTCCAATCGCTCGACGATCTGTTTTTTCGTGTAACGGATGCGGTGATTGGAAATGTCGTCCTGCACGCCCCAAAGCCACATAAAGGCGGGCACGAAGATCAGAGTTTTGCCGCCGGTTTTAAGAACGCGGTGCATTTCTTTCAAGCCGGCGACGTCGTCGTCGAGATGCTCGACGACGTCGAGCGCCGTCACGACATCGAAGCTTTCTTCCGCGAACGGCAGTCTTTCCGCCAAACCTTTATGGACTTTCAAACCCTTCGCGCGGCAGAATTCGAGCGCGTCGTCCGACACGTCGACGCCTTCCGATTCGCCGAACTGCGCGAGCATTTCAAGATTCGCGCCCGTGCCGCACCCGACATCTAAAATTCGGATTTCGGATTTCGGATTTCGGATTCCGGAAACAATTTTTTGCAGAAAACTTTCGAGAATCGCGCGGCGACCGACGAACCACCAGTGCGAGTCCTCGACGCGGTTCATGATCGCGTAAGTGTGCTGCTGCATTTCTTTGGAAAGAGTGGCGCTCATAAAGTTAATTCTGACACAGAGCAATCAAAAAGTTAAAAACGCCGCGCGGCGTTTGATCAGATCGACGCTGCGTTACCTCTGCCGCAAGCCGAGCATCTCGCTCGCCGAGCCGCCGACGTTGCCGCCGGCTTCCATGTTGTAGCTTTCTTTCAAACGCCGCCGGATGCCTTCGCGGTCGACGAAGCATCTTCCCTCGGCGTCGCGTCCGAGGATCATCAGCGCCAGACCTTCTTCGAGGTATTCGTCTTTGCCGATCTGCAGCATGTATTCGCCGGCGCGCAGGTGCGCTTCCCATTCCATTTCGTAAAGGCTCGGGTTGAAAATGCTCAAAGGATTGACGTCGGCGTTCGAGAAGCTTTCGATCGTCTGCGCGAAATCGAGCGCGTGCTGGTTTTCGTGCGCGAAAGTTCCCTCGCAGCCGCGCTGAAAACCGGTGTCGATCGTCTCTTCGGCGATCGTGATGAAAATTTCGCCCAACGCGTCGAGCAAACCGAGCCGTTCGTCCGCGATGCGGTCGTTGAGCCGCGACCGGCTGATCGCGCCGGTGATGCCGGAAGCGCCGCCGACATGCCGCGCCGGGTGAACGTCGATGACCATTTCCGATTCGAGAATCAGCCGCGCCGTCCGCCGGTGTTTTTCGTTGCCTCGATCGAGAATCGTCTCGAAAGCGTCCTCGATCGAGCGGCGGTATTTCTTTGCGATTCCCTGCTTGAATATCATAATTTACCGAAGCCGCACCACGAGTTTTGGTTGTGCCAGATGATTTCCACTTCGTCGGCGTTTATCTCCTTCCACCAATCTTCGAATTCGGTTTTCGAGATGTAAAAAGCGGTCGGCGCGACGAGGTGATCGAAGACGATGTTGTGCTGTTCGCGCCAGCCGAACGTGCCGAGATGATTGAGGTAATCGTTGTAAAAAAGCTTACTCGCCAACGGTTTCGCGCCTTTATTCAAAGGTTTGTAAATCAGTTTCGACGCGAGAAAAACGCCCAGAGTCGGAAGTTTCGACAATTGATAGAGCGTCGGCTGATTGATTTTCGAGGTGAATCCTTCGCGAATCGGATTGACGTATTTCGTGATCCATTCGTTGTTTTCCGCGCCGTAAATCCAGGCGGAAATCGCGCCGCCTTTTTTGACCTTCGAAGCGAGCGAGAGAAAAGCCTTCTTCGGATCGGGCGTGTGATGCAGCACGCCGACCGAAAACGCGTAATCGAACGCCTTTTTGAGCGGCAGTTTGAAAATATCGGCTTGAATGATATGCACGTTCGGCAGGTGTTTGGTCGCCTGAAACGCCGATTCGACGGCGATGCTGAGATCGATGCCGACGACTTCCTTCGCGCCCCAGTTCGCCGCCAAACTCGTGTGCCGACCTTTGCCGCAGCCGCCTTCGAGCACGACCCTGTCTTTGAAAAATTCGGGCTTGACCGGTTGGAGCCAGCCCAAAAATTGATCGGCGTATTTCACGTCTTCCTGCGTGAAATGCGTCCATTGCCAGCCGAAATTCTCCGCCGTTTCCGCCTTGTCCTGCTCGATTTTCTCAAGGTCGGCGAAACGCGGAATGCCGCGCGTGACCTTGTATTCGCGCGAGCATTTCCGGCACGACAGAATCGCTTCGATGATTTCCTTTTCTTCGTATTTACTGGCGTAAGCCAGCAGAATATCTCCGCCGCACGACGGGCAAGCGAGCAAATTTAAGAGTTTTTCCTTCATTCATTTAATACAGTAATATTGAGCGCTTATTAATCGTCCAGCTCTCGTTTTTCGGTCGGTATTTTATTCTTGAATTCTTCGTATTCCGCAAACGGAAAGGGCTGCCGCCAGTTGAATTCGAATTCGTCCGTATCGCGGTCCTGGTAGAGCTGGTTAAAAGTTTCCGCGAACGTTTCGCAGACGTCGATAATTTTTCCCTGATGAGAATAAACCAATTCGCGGTCTTGCGCCGCGCGTTGTTCGGTCGGGTATTGATAAATTTCGAGCCGAAGGTTTTCGCCGTCCCGCACGAAACGAAAATCGAACTCTTCCGGGTCTCGGTTCCAGCGCAGGACGTATTCGGTTTCGGTTGAGTTTTCGTCCAGCAAATTACTTAAAATCCTTAAAAGCTCGGGCAGCGCGCGCTCGTGCGGCGTGTGCGCCGTCGTCGTGTGAAATTCGCTTGCGCCGTCGGAAAAACCGATCGACATCCATCCGCACTGCGGGCTGTTAAAACTGACTTCTAATTTGTTCGGCATAATTCTCAAATTCCAATCAGATATGGTAACTTTAGTTTATTATTCGGGCAAACCAATGAAACAGTATCAAGAGCTTCTGCGACACATTTTGGACAACGGCGCGCGGCATGAAGACCGCACGGGCGTCGGCACTTTAAGCGTTTTCGGTTATCAAACGCGTTACGATCTGCGCGCGGGTTTTCCGATCGTGACGACGAAACGCGTTCCGTTCCGCTGGGTCGCCGAGGAGTTGTTCTGGTTTTTGTCGGGCGATACGAACGAGCGGAATTTGCGCGCGCGCGGCGTCGACATCTGGGCGGAATGGGCCGACGACGAGCACACTTCCCGATTCGGGCGCGAACCGGGCGATTTGGGGCCGATTTACGGATATTTGTGGCGGAGCTTCGGCGGCGACTATCCGGAACGAAACGGCTTCGACCAGATCAACGATTTAATCGAACAGATCGAGAAAAATCCGAATTCGCGCCGCCTGATCGTTTCCGGCTGGAATCCGGAAACCGCCGGCGCGGTCGATCTGCCGCCGTGCCACACGCTTTTTCAATTCAAGGTCGAAAGAGAACGCGTGCTGCACTGCCAGCTTTATCAGCGCAGCGCCGACGCTTTTTTAGGCGTGCCGTTCAATATTTCGAGTTACGCGCTTTTAACCGAAATGATCGCGCACGTGAGCGGTTTGGAAGCCGGCGAATTCATCCACTCGTTCGGCGATCTGCATATTTATCTCAACCATCTCGAACAGGTCGAAGAACTGCTTCGGCGCGAGCCTTTGCCGCTGCCGAAACTGGAATTCGTCGGTGCGGAAAACCTGAAAGGTCTCTCCGGACTGCTCGATTTCAAATACGAAAACCTGAAGCTCGTCGGCTACCAATCGCACGGTAAAATCGCCGCGCCGGTCGCGGTTTAATAAAAAAGGACGAGAGTGGAAAAGTCTCGTCCTTTGCCTTGATAATATTCCTGCCCAGCGAATTTATTTCTTTATGACCGTATACTCGATGCGGCGATTTTGGAATTTTTCATCGTCGTTCCGGTTTTGATTATTCGGTTTCGGTCGCGATTCGCCGTAACCTTTTTCCGTCAGCATGTTCGGGTTGACGCCGTATTTCGTGACGAGCGCGTCGCGCACCGATTTGGCGCGGTTTTCCGAAAGCCGCTGATTCTTATCGTCCGCTCCGTCGCTGTCCGTGTGCCCGCCGACTTCGATGACGGTCGTAGGCGGAAGCTTTTTCAGATAGTTCGAAGCCTTTTCCAGAAACTTCATGTTTTTGTCGGGAATATCGAACTTATTGACCCCGAAATTGATGATGTAAAGATTCATCGCGCGCGCGATGTCTTCGGCGGAATAAGGTTCCTTGAGATTGTCGAGCGCGAGGTTGGCGCATCTTTCGGCTTTATCGAACTCGCCTTTTTTGATGTTTTGACATTCATCGGTCGCGGGCGACGGCGAAGCGGTGAGGCCGCCGGTTTGCGTGCAGCGCGCCGTGATCGTCACGGTCTCGCCGTTTTTGCCTTCGATATCGCGCGGCTCGCACGTGAAATTCGGATGGCGGATTTCGATTTTCTTCAGCTCGTTCGACTTCAAACCGGGAACGAGCAGCGTGCCGTCGCCCTCGGTAATCCCCCAGCGCGTGTTGTCGACCCAGACTTCGCTGCGCGGCGGCGCGCTCTGGATGACGATTTCAAACCCGGTCGGGCGCAGAAAGAAAAAGTAAACCAGTAAAATGACGATCAGCGCGAAAAAGAACATCGAGAGCAGCCCGGCGATCGCCCAGAACCAGCCCGGAATGCCGCCTTTTTTCGCGTTTTCTTCTTCCTGTTTCTTGGCGGCGGCTTCGGTCGGCGTCGGCGGCAGGTTCTGGTATTTGACGCGCTCGGCTTCGGGCAGCTGGATGAACGGCGAGGTCGCGCCGTAGCTGGTCTGCGAACCGATGTTGCCGCCGCCGAAGTTGTCGTTCGGCGGAAGCTTGGTGTTCGAATCCGTCACGCCCCATTCGGAACCTTTCTGATTGTTCGCCGACGGCATATAGGTTTTATTAAAATCCGGCTCGTTTTTGATCGGCGGAATATTCGTGACGGTTTTGCCCCAATCGTCCGCCGGCGGCTGCGGCGCAAATTTCGGGGCGTTGTAATTCGTCTTTTCCCAATCGCTCGACCCCAAATCGTCGGCACGCGGAATGTTCGGCGTGGTTTTTGAAAAATCATCAGGCGGCAGACTCGGGTATTTTTTTGAATCACTCACGATTTAATCTCCTTTTCGATCGGCAACAAAGTAAACTAGGGATTTCATTCTAGCATAAAAAGAATAGCGCTTTTAATTTGCCGTAACAATCTAAAAATGAGACGCGGGAAACTCGAAAGTTTTTGCCGAAGGGCGAATTCAAGGTTGAAAGCGGATTATTTAATATTCGGCGGCTGCGCGTTTTTCGTGCGCAAAGTGACGCCTTCCTGCCCGAGCAAAAAGACGCGGCGCGCGTCGTAGCTGGACGTGTTGGTCGGAAAATACGAAAGCAGGTAACGATTATTGCGCAGCTCGTCGCAGATGGCCTTCGCGGCGGCCTGCGGCTCGTCGAACGAAAAACTTCTGCCGCCCGTGCCTTCGACGAGCTGTTGCAGCACTTCGCGCGCTTTCGGCTGGTTGCGGCGGTACGCGCCGTTCGTACGGTCGGGAATTTCGAGCGTGTAAAGCGTGATGTTGCTGTTTTGCAGTTCGCCGAGCGCCTTAGAAAATTCGGTCTTGCTGCCGCGGTCGAGCCCGTCGCTGATCAAAACGATCGCGGCTTTGCGCGTGCCGGGCATGAGCGGCAGTAAAACTTCCTTCGTCGTCACGCTCAAAGCGTCGAAAAGAAACGGATTTCCCTGTTTGCGAAACGTCGCCAGGCTGGTTTCCATTTTTTTCGCGTCGTCCGTCCACTCCTGTATGATTTCGGGTTTTTCGTCGTACGCGACGACGAAGAGCTGGTCGCCTTCGAAAATCTCGTAGGCGAATTCCATCGTCGCTTTTTTCAGGCTCTCGGTATCGGCGCGCAGGGTTTGCGAGTTGTCGATCAAAAGCACGATTTTCGACGGCGACGGGTCGTAGCTGAAATTCTTGATCTTCTGCTCGACGCCGTTTTCGTACAGGAAAAGATTTTCGACTTTGATCGGATCGGTCGAACCGGCGCGCGACGCCGTGACGGTCAGAACCGTGCCGTCGAGATCCGAACTCGAGCGGGTATTGTTGCGCGATTGCCCGAAAGCAATGGAAGTTAAAACAAAAACCGTCAGAATCGCAACAATTTTTTCGAACCGCTCTCTCATTTTTCTAATCCTTTTGTTTCGTGGTCTCTTTGGCGGGAGCCTCGCTTTTTTCCTTTGATGCCGGTTCGCTCTTGGCGGTTGATTCGGCTCCGGAATTTTTTTCCGCCGCGCCGTTGCTTTTTTTCCCGGCGTAATCGGTCACGTACCAGCCTTCGCCCTTAAATTGAAAGCCCGAACGCGACCATTGTTTTTCGAGTTTTCCGCCGCAGTTGTCGCAGACGGTCAGGGGCGCGTCCGAAACTTTCTGCATTTTTTCGACATGCGTTCCGCAATCGAGACATTTGTATTCGTAAATCGGCATAAAATATTAAAATAACTTAAAAAATAATTCTTTCCGTAGAAAAATTATAGAAACTCGAACGGGTGAAAATCAACTTTTGGCGTGCCGTTTGCTTATTAATAAAAAATAGATTTGAAAAAGAGAGGGTTTTTAATGAGAAAATCAATCTGGTTCGCCGTCATGCCGGCGATTTTAGCGGTCGCCGCGTTTGCCGTTAAAGCGCAGAAACCGAAAAACGATTTGCCGACCGTGCCGAAAGTCGACTTGAATCGATACGCCGGAAAATGGTACGAAATCGCGCGTTATCCGAACAAGTTTCAGGAAAAATGCGCCGGCAACACGACGGCGACTTATAATTTAAAGGACAAAAACAAAATCGAAGTCGTCAACGAATGTCTGAAAAAAGACGGCGTTTCCGATGCTGCCAAGGGCGAGGCGAAGATCGTCGACACGGCGACGAACGCGAAACTCGAAGTCCGGTTCGCGCCGTCTTTTTTGTCGTTTCTGCCGCAGGTTTGGGGCGATTACTGGATCATCGATCTGGACGACAATTACAATTACGCGGCGGTCGGCGACCCGGAACGCAAGTATTTATGGATTTTGAGCCGCACGCCGGAGATGGACGACGCGACGTATCAAAACATTCTCCGCCGCGTCGAAAAGCTCGGCTTCAGTCCCGGCAAGCTCAATAAAACCCCGCAGAACGCGCAAGCCGTCAAGGGCGCGGTCGTCGATAAACAATAAAGACCGCGAAAGAGCGGTAAAGTCGAAGAAAAAAGATCGATTTGATAAAAGCGGCGCGATTCGCGAACGAAATTCAAAGGATTCGTTAATCGTGCCGCTTTTCGGTCGCGCCTGAATTCGAAAATCGCCGTCCGCGCCCCGAACTTGACCGGATTCTCGATTTATTTTAACCGGCGGGCGGAAAAAGTTTCGTTTTCCGCGTCAACTATTTCGGAAGAAGCGTCCGCCCATAAAATAGACGAGCCTTTTTAGGAATTTGAAAAATATGCCAATCGGTGAAAATAAGGGAAAAAACGAATCGCAGGTCGCCGGGATCGAAAAGATACTGTCCGTTCTGGAAAGCGGCGAAAACTTTTCGGAGCGGGAAAATTACGGCGCGCTGGTTCGAAATCATCAAAATTATCTGGTTTTGTTCGTCAAAAACGAACGAGGAACCGAACGCGCCTTCAAACTGCCCGGACTTCAGAGCATCGAATCGATGCCGGTTTTTTTGACCGAAGAAGTCTTTTCATTGTTTCGAAACGGGTACCTCAAAAAACACGGTTTTCTGGAAACGTTCGCCAACGCGCGCGAAACCCTGACGCTCAAATCCCTGTCCGGTCGCGAGCTTTTCGAAATCATTCCGCAAACCGCGCTCGGCAGCGTGTTCGTCATTTCGCCGAACGGCGCGGAACTTTTTTTCAACTTCAATCTCGCCGAGGTTTTTACCGATTGTTTTCGCGAAAGCGCTCGGCAAGCGAATCCGGTTTTTCCCGAACTCGCCGAAGAACCGGAAGTCGACGAAAACGACGGTTCGATCGGCGCGGCTTCACAGAGCGCGCCGGGAAAAATCGAACGGAGCCGAAAATTACGCGCGTTGCTCGAAGTTCCGGAATGGACGGTTTTGATTTCGCAGCCGACGAAAAACAAGCTGCTCAAAGGCGAATTTTCGCGCGACGATTTCGCGATGGACCAGCTCGGCGACGGGCGCGTGTTCGTTTTCTCCGACGCCGCCGCGCTTGAAAATTATAAAGCGGCGACCGGGCGGGAAAAGCTTTACAGCATCAAAGTCGACCGGCAAACGATTTTCGGCGCGGATTTGTCCGCATATAATCTGCTGATCGTCGATGCCTTTTCGCCGAATGTGGCGCTGATCGGCGAAAAGGAATTTCGAAGACTCAACGAATTGTTCGCGGCGCTCGAAATCGAACGAAAATTGTCGCGAATCGACGCGGCGCGAACGGCTCCGGGGCATTATTTTGAAGTCGCCGAATTTTACCTCGACGTTAAAAATTTTCGAAAATTCATCCTGCCCGTCGACGCGCGAACGAACGAGCCGCTGTCGCTCGACGATCGGCAGCGCGTCGCGCTGCCCGTCTTCACCGCCGAAGATTGTTTCGAAGGGTTCCGGCGCGCGCGTCTCGAAACGTTCGAGGCCGAAAAGCAAAACTTCATCGAAACGCGCTTCATCGACGGCGAAAGTTTATTTCGCGAATTGATCGGTAAAAAAGGCGAAAAAATAATCTTCAACCCTGACGGGCCGGTTTCGTCAATCGATTTTGACGCGGCCCTCGCGCTGAAGATTTATTGTGCCTGATCGCCGGAAGGGAGGGGCGCGAAACCTCGTCCGCGCCCCTCTGTTTTTTACCAGTTCGTCGCCGTCACTTTTTCGGCTTCGCCGTGTTCGGCTAAAAAGCGTTCGGCGTCGATCGCCGCCATGCAGCCCGTGCCGGCGGCGGTGATCGCCTGCCGGTAATACGAATCCTGCGCGTCGCCGCAGGCGAAAACGCCCGGAATATTTGTTTTCATCGTCCGACCTTCGGTTTTCAGGTAACCGACTTCGTCCATGTCGAGCACGCCTTTAAATAGTTCGGTGTTCGGTTTATGCCCGATCGCGATGAAAACGCCTTCGGTCGGAAACACGCTTTCCTCGCCGGTTTGGTTGTTGTAAATCCGGATGCCGGTCACGCCTTCTTCTTTCGAGCCCAAAATTTCCCTAACTTCGGTGTTCCAGAGAACGTCGATTTTGTCGCTGGAAAGCACGCGTTCCTGCATGATTTTCGAAGCGCGGAATTCGTCGCGGCGATGCACGAGCGTGACTTTCGTCGCAAAGCGCGTCAGAAACGTCGCTTCTTCCATCGCCGTGTCGCCGCCGCCGACGACGACGAGCGGGCGGTTGCGAAAGAAAAAACCGTCGCACGTCGCGCACGCCGAAACGCCGTTGCCGCCCAGACCTTCCGGCACCGGCGCTTCGCCCGGAACGCCGAGCCACTTCGCCGAAGCGCCGGTCGAAATGATTAAGGTTTCCGCCCTGATGACGGTCGAAACTTCCGCGCTGTCCTGGCTTTCCTTGCCGTAGAGCGTAAACGGGCGATTGCTGAGATCGACCCGATCGATCCAGACGTTGATGATTTCCGTGCCGAATCGCTCGGCTTGCGCGCGAAACTGGTTCATCAGTTCCGGGCCGAGGATTCCGCTCGCAAAACCCGGATAATTTTCCACGTCGGTCGTGATCGTCAACTGTCCGCCGGGCTGCGGACCGTCGATGACGAGCGGTTCGAGCTGCGCGCGCGAAGCGTAGATCGCGGCGGTCAAGCCCGCCGGGCCGGAACCCAAAATCACGACTTTTCTATTAATTTCAGTTGCTGGCATAAAAATTTATAAAATCTCCAAAGCATGCTAAAAACCGAAAAACTTCGTTTCGGACATAGCATTTTCAACGATGCATATAGTATAACTTAAACCATAACTTAGTCGAATCCGGCTAAATAGCGAACGCCGCAGCACGAAAAATTTATTTTCGCCGCCGGAAAAGTAAATCAATAATGAGTAGCTTTTAAAGTTTTTCGTGTTAAACTGTTTCCTGTTTTACATATCTTGATTCCTGATTTCTGAGTTGGAATGGCAACCAATATGTCGCCGCAATTTGAAGAGAAACGTTTTGCGCTCCGGATGGCACTGCGTCTGCCGATCGTCGTTTCGGGACGCGCGGACGACGGCGCCGCGTGGAGCGAACCGACCGAAACCGACGATATCTCGACGACCGGAACGCTTTTTCACCTAAATCAAAAAGTTCAGACGGGCGAAAATCTTTACCTGCGCTCGCATCGCCCGGACGGCGTGCCGGTCGAAGTGAAAGCGCGCGTCGTGCGCGTCGCGCCGGCGGTTCACGGGACGTCGCGCGTCGGCGTCGAAATCGTCGAATCGAAGGAAAACTGGCTGCGCCTCTTTGTCGCGTGGGTCGCCGACGATCAGGGCGAGGAAGAGAGTTAAAAGTTAAAAGTTAAAAATTAAAGGTTAAAAAGCGTCTTAACGAACACGAAATGCAGGTTAAGACGCTTTTTTCATTTTGGCTTTTATGAAGGCTTCATCCAGCGATTGTTTGTCGGTTAGAACCGCTTTGAAAAGATCGCCCTTTTCCCGCACGCGCTCGAGCATCGTCGCGATCGTAAAATCCTTGATCGAAATCGTCTTTCCTTCCACTTCTGCCCATTCGAGCGGCGCGGAAACGCTGGCGCCGGCGCGCGGCCTGACCGAGTACGGCGCGACGACCGACTTGCCGTACGCGTTTTGCAGATGATCGACGTAGATCTGGTTTTTACGCCGCTTTTGTTTGCTGCGCTCGACGGTCGCCGATTCCGGGTTCGCGCGCGCGATTTTTTTCGCGATGCGCGCGGCCAGATCGGCGATCGAATCGAACGAGTATTCGGTTTTGACGGGCACGTAAACGTGAATGCCGCGCGAGCCGGAGGTTTTAGCGTAAGACGCCAGCCCGAACTCTTCGATTATTTCGCGCGCGCTGACCGCGACGTCGCAGATCGTCGAGAATTCGACTTCTTCGCCCGGGTCGAGATCGAAAACGAACCAGTCCGGAAAGTCCGGTTTGTCGACGGTCGAATGCCACGGATGGCGCTCGATCGCGCCCAGGTTAGCCATGTAAAGATGCGTCGCCAGGTTGCCGCCGACGATATAATCGACCGTGTGTTCGCCTTCGTCTTCGGCGACGAGCGCGATCGTTTCGACGAACTCCGGCGCTTCGTCGACGTCGTGCTGATGAAACGAATGCCCGGCGATGCCGTTCGGATAGCGCTTCATGATCAGCGGGCGATTTTCGAGATAAGGCAGAATGTAATCGGCGATTTCGTAGTAATAGCGAATTAAATCGCTCTTCGTGTAGCCTTCGTCCGCCCAGTAAACTTTGTCGAGATTCGTCAAATCCAACGCGTATTCGCCGATCTTAATTCGCTTGTCGCCTTCGGGTTTCCCGGTTTTGAAAACGCTTTCGGCGGACGGCAATTTTTCGCCCTTCGCGACTTTCGCCGGGATTACCAGGACTTCTTCGTTTTCGCCGCGTTTCGGAGCCGTTTTATGCGTACGGCGGCGCGGCTTTTTCCGGTCTTCTTCGATGAACTTATTGCCCGCTTCATCCGGCATCAACAATTCCAGCTTCCAGTTTTCGTCCGCGTTTTCGTCTTTGCTTTTCGCGAGCAGCCACGCGTCGCGGCTGCCGAGCTTGAAGAAACTGAACGCGCCCTTTAATTTCTTTCCCGAAAGCTCGAATTTGAGTTTTCCCTTTACGAATTGTTCCTCCGCCGCATCGCCTTCGAGCAGCCTGAAAGTGCCCGAATCCCAGATCATATGTTCGCCCGCGCCGTAATTGCCTTCGGGAATCGTGCCCTGAAATTCGAGGTATTCGACCGGATGATCTTCGGTCGGCACGGCGAGCCGCCGCACCGCCGGATTCATCGACGGACCTTTGCGGATCGACCACGACTTCAAAACGCCGCCGATTTCCAGACGAAAATCGAAATGCAGGCTCGACGCGTGATGCTCCTGACAGACGAAACGGTTTTTGCCGACGCGCGCGGGCTTCCCCTTCGGCTCCGGGGTGCGCGAAAAATCTCTCTTTTGCCAGTAAGTTTCCAGTCCCATCGCTGTATCAATTTAAGTCGCCCGAGAGCGATTTTTTTCGTCTTTTATGATCCAAAAGCAAGGATAATGCCTCGGCAATCGAACATTGCAAAAAGACGGTTTCTTTTCCGGCGATTACCGGGAATCGTACGGACATTCATGTTCAGTTTTTGAAACGTACCCGTAAAACGGAAGAGGCGGAAAAAGCGTCGGTTCAGGGAAGCGCGGCTTTTTCTTTTTTATCAGGCCGGAGATTTGGACGATAAGACGGGGCGAACTTTTTCAAAACCCGAAATTGCGCTATAAATATTTCAGGCAAACTAATTTAAGAGAAATTTGTTCAATCAGAATTATGTCAAACTACGAAACCATTACCGTCGAAAAACGCGATAAAGTCGCCGTTATCACCATCAATCGTCCCGATAAACTGAATGCTTTAAATAAAACCGTTCATGCGGAAGGCGTCGCCGCGCTCGACGAGCTGCGCCGCGACGATTCGGTGCGCGTCGTCGTGATTACCGGCGCGGGCGAAAAATCGTTCATCGCCGGCGCGGACATTTCCGAATTCGCCGGGCAAACGCCGGTCACGCAGCGCGATTTGTTTCACGAAAAAACGTTTTTCAACTCGATCGACGTTTTTCCGAAACCGGTCATCGCGATGATCAACGGCTTTTGCCTCGGCGGCGGGTGCGAGCTCGCGCTCGCCTGCGACGTCCGCGTCGCCTCGGAAAACGCGCGCTTCGGGCAGCCGGAAATCAACCTCGGCATCATGCCCGGCGGGGGCGGCACGCAGCGCTTGACGCATCTGGTCGGCGAAGGACGCGCGATGGAAATCATCCTTACCGGCGACATGATCGACGCCGCGACCGCGCTGCAGTTCGGGCTCGTCAATCACGTTCACCCGCAATCGGAACTCGAAGCGAAAACGATGGCGCTTGCGAACAAAATCGCCGAAAAAGCGCCGATCGCCCTGCAATTGTGCAAGGAAGCCGTCAAGTTCGCCGCCAAATCCAATCTCGACGAAGGTTTGCGCCGCGAAGTCGATCTGTTCGCGATTTGTTTTTCGACCGAAGACAAAGAAGAAGGGGTCGCCGCGTTTCTGGAGAAGAGAAAGGCGAATTTCAAGGGGAAATAAGATTCCGGATTCAAAATTTCAGATTCAAAACGAAACTTAAAAAAGCGGCTTCGAAATTACTCAATTTCGAAGCCGCTTTCGAATCTGAAACGTTAAATCCTGAATTTTATTACGCTTCGAAAGGAATTTCGGCGTTCTGCAGCATGCTCAGTTCGTTGCGCGAAACCCTTTCGAGAAGTTCCGGCTCGTCGAACATTTTCAAAAGCCCGCGGACGGTCGCGTAACGCGGCTCGTCGGAAATCGTGACGGGCAGATTCACAAAACCGCGAATGTATTGATCGAGTCCGTTCAGGAGCGCGCCGCCGCCGGTCAAGATGATGCCGCGGTCGTAAATGTCGGCGGCCACTTCCGGGCGCAGCTCGGTCAGAGTGTCGCTGACGAGCTGCGCGACGCGCCGAACGATGCCCTCGACGACCGGGTAAACCTCGCCCATCGTGATTTCGACCGCGCCTGGGCTGCCGGTCTGCACGTCGCGCCCGCGAACGATCATCGTTTTGCCGATGTCTTCCGGCAAATAAGCGGTCGCGAACTGCGTTTTCAGATTTTCGGTCGATTCCTCGCCGACCTGCAGACCGCGATGACGGCGGATGTGATTGGCGAGCGCGATGTTGATCTCGTCGCTGCCGATGCGCGCCGAAGCCGAGTGAATGACCGTGCCTTTCGCGACGACCGCGATGTTGGTCGTGCCGGCGCCGATGTCGACGATCGCGGAAGCGCGCTTGTCTTTCGGCGAAACCCCCGCGCCGAACGCCGCCGCCAAACCCTCTTCCATCACGTAGACCTTGCCGATATGCGCTTCTTCCGCCGCGTTCAGAAGCGCGCGCTGCTCGACGTGCGTGACGTCGGACGTCATGCTCATGACGGCTTGCGTCGAAACGGTCGAACCGCCGGATTTCGATTTTTTGACGAAATACGCGAGCATTCTTTTCGCCCGCTCGAAATCGGCGACGACGCCGCCGCTTAAGGGAGCGATGACCGTGATGTCGCGTCCCTCGCGGCCGATCATGTCGTAGGCATCCTGACCGTAGGCGACGATGTCGCCGGTCAGCTCGTTATATGCGATATATGAAGGTTCATCCAAAACAATATCGCGTCCTTTGACCGCAATAATAGTGCTGGCGGTTCCTAAATCAATCGCCATCAAATCTGTAACAAGTTTTTTGAGTGACGAAATTTTCATAATAGAAGGGATTTTTCCAAACTTCGAATAATTCCAACCTAAATTTTTTATCTGCGCGACTTCTTTTAAGCTACCCTTTCAGATGACCAATCGCCGCCTAATTCCATTTTACCTCAAACAGCGTTACGGGCTGCAAGCGATTTTTTACCGTTAAAGGCTCCTGCGGGATCAGCGTGACCAAACCTTCGCTTTCCGCGGCGGTCGCGTCGCTGATCAGGATTTGACCTCCGCGCGCGTTTTGTTCGAGCCTTGAGGCGAGATTGACGACGTCGCCGATCGCCGTGTATTCCGAGCGCTGTTCAGAACCGATATAGCCGATCGTCGCGATGCCGGTGTGAAGTCCGATGCCGATCTCGACGCGCCCGTAGCCTTCGGCAGACAAATCTTCGTTCAGAGCGCGCAGGCGGTTCTGCATGGCGACGGCGGTTTTCAGGGCGTTTTTGGAATCTTCGGGCGAGGCGGTCGGAGCGCCGAAAATCGCCATCAAACCGTCGCCGATGTATTTATCGAGCGTTCCGCCGTAAGCGAAAATGATTTCGCTCATCGCCGTAAAATACTTGTTCAAAAGATTGACGATTCTTTCGGGATTGGCATTTTCCGAAAGCGCCGTAAATCCGCGAATGTCGGCGAAAAGCACCGTAATCTTCTGATTGACGCCACCTAGTCTAAACGAATCGGGCTTCTCGAGCAACTGTTTTACCACGTATTCCGGCATAAAACGGCTGTAATTCGCCCGCGCCACTTCCTCGCGCGCGAGGCGCTTGTGCGCCTTGATCGTTTCGACCGCCATCGCCGTCTGTGCGGCGACCGCGCTGATCAATTCCAGATCGTCGGGCGTGAACGCCGCGAACGGATCGAGCCGGTCGGCGTAAACGACGCCGTGGACGTTCGACTCGGTGATCAGCGGCGCGCAGATCGTCGAGCGGACGCCCTGCGAGACGATCGAGTCCGAGCCGGAAAACTGCGCGTCCGTCTTCGCGTCCTGCGAGAGCAGCGCGACTTTTTCGCGCATCACCTTCTGCGTGATCGTCCGCGAGACCGCCAGCCGCTCGCTGACTTTTTCGAGATTTTCGTCGCGCGCCTTGAGCGCGATCGGAAAAAGACTGTAATCGAGAATTTTCCCGTCGATCGTTTCGTCGGCGAGCAGCGCGACGACGCGGTCCGAAGGCGTGCCGCGGAAAATCAGATCGGTCGCCTGTTCGAAAATTCCCTTTAAGTCAAATATTGTGCCAAGCGATTTGCTCATGTCGTAGAGCATTTCGAGGATCTGCGCTTTGCGGCGCAATTCCTTGATCTCGCCCGGCGAAACCATCTCGGCTTCGATCGACAGGTTCGAATGTTTGCCGATGATTTCGCGCGCGGAAATCAGCAGCTGCGTGTGCCCGAGCGGCTGATCGTCGAAATTGACGCCGGTCGGAACCTTATCTACCGCGGGCGACACTTCGAGCGTCGGATCGTCGGGCAGCGTTTGAAAAATGAGCCGGCTTTCGCCGATCGTCACCATGTCGCCCGGCTCCAGCACTTTGTCGAGATGCGGAATGCCGTTGACGAACACGCGGTTGACGCTGCGTTTGAATTCGCCGTCGGCGAAATAACCGTCGATGATCTTGTAATTTCCGTTTTCGGAGGCGACCTGCGCGTGGTGGCGCGAAACGCGGCGATCGTTCAGAACGATGTCGTTTTCCTTCGCCCTGCCGATGGAATAAACCTCGTTCGGCGTCAATGCAAAATCCCAGCTGTTGCCGGTCGCCTCCGTAATTTTAAGAATAGATTTCACCGATTTAAATGTTTCGACTGTGTTATTTTACTAGAAAGTGAATATGTGAAAAAGTGAGGATGTGAAAAAAGTCCGTTCGTTCATCCGGAAAGTCGCGCCTTTCCGCCGAGAGTGGCGGTTCGAGCGGAAAAAGCCGCGCCGAATCGCATAAATTCGCAGCCGCCGTTAGAGTTGACTGCGGCGCGGCTTTTTTCACGGCGCGCTTCGTCACTCTGAATTTTATTTATGATTTATTTCGACAACAACGCCACGACCGCGATCGCGCCGGAGGTTTTCGAAGCGATGCGCCCGTTTTTGACGGCTCGATTCGGCAACCCGTCGTCCGCGCACGCGGCGGGGCGCGAAGCCCGCAAAATCGTAGAAGAAGCGCGCGCCGCGGTGGCTTCGCTCGTCGGCGCGCGCCATGCCGAGGAAGTGGTTTTTACCTCGTGCGGCACGGAAAGCGACAACTGGGCGATTCTCGGATCTTTGGAAGCCGATCCCGCTAAAAAACACATCGTCACGACGCGCGTCGAACACGAAGCCGTGCGCAAGCTTTGCGAAAAGCTGGAAAAAAAGGGTTACGAAGTGACCTGGCTCGAAGTCGACGAACGCGGCTTTCTCGATTTAGACGAGCTTAGAAATTCGCTGCGCGCCGACACCGCGCTCGTTTCCGTGATGCTCGCCAATAACGAAACCGGCATTTTGTTTCCGGTCGCCGAAATCGCCGAGATCGTCAAGGTAAATTCGGCGGCGGCGTTTCACGTCGACGGCGTCAACGCGGTCGGGAAAGTGCCGATCAACCTGAAGGAAACGGAAATCGATTTGTTTTCGCTTTCGGGCCACAAATTTCACGCGCCGAAAGGCACGGGCGCGCTTTACGTGCGGCAGAATTTTAAGCTTCCCCCGTTGCTGATCGGCGGCGGGCAGGAATCGGCGCGTCGCGCGGGCACGGAAGCCGTGCACCAGATCGCGGCGCTCGGCAAAGCGGCGGAGCTCGCGCGTGATTTTTCCCCGATGGAGAAAGTTTTCGCGCTGCGCAACAAACTGGAAAACGAAATTTTGGGAAAAATTCCAAATTCTCGTTTGAACGGCACCGGCGTTTACGGGCGCCGGCTGCCGAACACGTCGAGCATTTCCTTTGAAAACACGAACGGCGAAGCGATTCTCGCGCGGCTCGACGCGCGCGGCGTCTGCGTTTCGACCGGTTCGGCGTGCAACGCGGAAAACCACGCGGCGTCGGCGGTTTTAGAAGCGATGAACGTTCCGTATTCGTCGGCGATGGGCGCGATCCGCTTTTCGCTCGGGCGTTATAACACCGATGCGGAAGTCGACCGCGTTCTCGAAATTCTGCCCGCGATCGTCGCGGAATTGCATTCGTTGTCGGTTTAGCGTTTATCTGAAACTCCCAAAATACGAAATATGATGAAAAGATTTCTTCCGCGTCGCTCGCGCCGTTTCGGCGTCCTCCAAGCGTCATTGCGGCGCACCATCGCCTCGAAAACATAAAAACGCGCCGGATCGCGGTTTAATCAAAGGCCGCGAAGATAAAAAAACGAGCGGCTGCCGGCTAAAATTACAAACCGAAATTACAAATTTGAAATCCAAACGTCTTTGCTAAAATAAAGGCATGGGAAACGGGACGGCCATTTCTGTCGAAGATTTAGAGGCGCACGTCAAAAGCGAATCCGCGCCGCTCCGGCAGACGCGCCGGCTCGTTCTCGCGCACGGCTGGAATACGACTTCTTACCAGATCCTGAATCCGGGCATCCGGCGCTGGTTTTCGAAGGCGGGCGACGCGGTCGTCGGTTTCGCGGACGCGGGCGGCGTGCGCGTCGTAGCGGGCGCGCCGGTCTGCGCGCCTGATCGGCTCGCGGAAATCGCCGCCGAATTTGAAACCGACGCCGGCGAAGCGGGCGTTTGTTATTTCGCCGCCGAATCGCGGCTTGAATCGATTTACGAAAATTCGAAATCCTACGCGAAATTTCTGCTCGGCGCGCAGCCGGTCTGGCAGCCGAAAAAGTGGGCGGAAATCGTCGCCCGGCATAAATCTCTGCGCGCGCAGATCAACCGGGCGCGCAACAAGGGCGTCGCCGTCGCCGAGTGGACGAGAGAAAAAGCCCACAAAAATGAAGATTTGAATGAATGCCTGTGCCGCTGGCTCGACGCGAAAGGCTTGCCGCCGCTGCATTTTCTGGTCGAGCCCGACACGCTCGCGAGGCTTTACGACCGACGCGTTTTCGTCGCGGCGCGCGGCGCGGAGGTCGTCGGGTTCATCGTTCTGTCGCCGGTCGCGACGCGCAACGGCTGGCTTTTCGAGCAGTTCGTTCATCGACCGGGCGCGCCGAACGGAACGGTCGAGCTGATGATCGACGCGGCGATGCGCGAGCTCGCCGCGAACGGCTGCGATTACGCGACGCTCGGGCTTTCGCCGCTTTCGACGCGCGCGCCGATCGCGCCGTTCGACAATCCCTTTTGGCTGCGCATCTTGCTCGCGTGGATGCGCAAGCACGCGCAGCGTTTTTATAATTTCGACGGTCTTGACGCCTTCAAAGCCAAATTGCAGCCCGCCGCCTGGGAGCCGGTTTTCGCCATTTACAATCGCCCGCGAATTTCGCTGCGAATGCTTTACGCGATCGCTTCGGTTTTCAGCGGCAACCAGCCGATTCGATTGATTTTAGGCGGTCTGTGGCGCGCCTTTCTGACGGAAATCAAATGGCTGCGGCAGCGGCTGGCGAAAAATAAATCGAACGCGAACTGACCTTTGACTTTTTAAAACCGATTTGCCGGTAAATCGCGGCGAAAAAATCAAAACCTTACCGCGCGATTCGCCGTATTTAGACCTTGAATTTTACCTTTTTATATCTTCCGGAGAAAAACCAACGATGAAAAAAACACACTGGCGATTTTTACTTTCGCTCGCTTTAACGTTCTCGATTTTAACGATTTCGCTGCCCGGCGCGGCTTATGCGCAAACGTCCTCCGCGCAAACTCAGGTCTCGACGGATCTTCGGAAAGGTTTGCAAACCATCGAGGAAAAGGTCGAAAGGCGCCGTGCCGAACTCGGCATTCCCGGAATGTCGCTCGTCATCGTCAAAGACGGCGAGGTCGTCTACATGAAAGGACTCGGTTATAAAGACTTTGAAAAGAAGATCGCCGTAACGCCCGACACGCAGTTCGCGATCGGTTCGGCGACGAAGGCTTTCACGGCGCTCTCGGTTTTGATGTCGGCTGACGAAGGCAAATTGAGTCTCGACGACAGCCCGAAAAAATACCTGTCGTATTTTAAGATGTACGATCCCGACACAGACAAAAACATGACCGTCCGCGATTTGATGAATCATTCGTCGGGTTTGAACCGCACGGATCTGGCGATGGTCACCGGGCGGCTTTCGCGGCAGGAACTCATTCAGGTCGCCGGCGAAGCCAAGCCGATGGCGAAGCTGCGCGAGAAATGGTTCTATCAGAACATAATGTTCGCCGCCGCCGGCGAAACGGTCGCGCAGGTGCAGAAAATGCCGTGGGAATCGTTTGTGCCGGAAAGGATATTTAAACCGCTCGGCATGACCAATTCGACGATGTCGATGGCCGAAATGCAGAAGGCGAAAGATTATTCGTTCGGTTACGAATACAATTTCGACACGAAAGAAACGCGCAAGCTGCCTTTCCGCGAGCTCGACACGGTCGCGCCCGCCGGTTCGATCAATTCCTCGGCGCGCGACATGGCGAAATGGATCACGTTCGTCATGGACGGCGGCGCGGTCGGCGGCAAGCGGCTGGTTTCGGAAAAGGGGTTTGAAGAATGGACGAAAAACCAGATGAACATCCTGCCGAACGGCAAATTCGCGTACGGCTTGGGCTGGTTTCTGCGCGAATGGAACGGCATGAAGGTCGTCGAGCACGGCGGAAATATCGACGGTTTTAATTCGCTGGTCGCGATGATTCCCGAAAAGAAACTCGGTTTCGTGATGCTCACGAACGTTTCCGGCTCGCCGCTCGGCAATGAACTGATGCCGAGCGTCTGGGAAAATATTTTGGGCAGTCCGAATGCGGGCGCGAATAACGCGACCGCCCAGGCGGAAAAAGAAGTCGGAAAATACCGCTTCGAAGCCGCGAAATTCGATATCGAAGTGAAAATCGACAACGGCAAGCTCGTCGCCGTCGTTCCCGGTCAGCCCGTTTACACGCTCGAAAACGTCGGCGGACGGCGCTACAAGCTGGCGGGCGCGCCCGACGGATTTTTCGTCACGTTCAAGGACACCGAGGCTTACCTCGAACAGCCGCAGGGCAATTACACTCTGCCGAAAGCGGGCGCGGAACAAAGAGCGGTTAACGCGGCGGTATTAAAGGAACTGATCGGAAAATACCAGTCGGAAACGAATCAGCGCATCATCGAGATCAAGGAAGTCGATGGCAAAGTGACGCTGCTCGTCGAAGGTCAGCCGCCGTATTTCCCGGTCGAAAAAGAAAAGGACGTCTTTCGCGTGAGTCCGCTGCCCGAAGATTTTTCGCTTAAGGTTCGCCGCTCGCCGGACGGGAAAATCTCGCACGTC
The DNA here is from genome assembly GCA_036563455.1 of Pyrinomonadaceae bacterium. Lineage (GTDB taxonomy): Bacteria > Acidobacteriota > Blastocatellia > Pyrinomonadales > Pyrinomonadaceae > JAFDVJ01. The sequence goes on from DATCMK010000038.1 coordinate 323,260, forward strand.
GTCCTCGCGCAGCCGCAGGGCGAGCCGGCTTTCAAGCGGATCGACGGCAGTCTCGACAACTCGCCGAAGATAACGATCGACGAGCTGATGGCAAAGGCGATCGAAGCCGGCGGCGGCGAAGCGAACTGGCGAAAAATACAATCGCGCGTCAGCGTCGTCGACATCGACATGCTCAATCAGGGCGTGAAAGGCACGGCGACTTCCTACTCGAAAACGCCGAGTAAATCGGCGACCGAAACGACGTTGACGGCGCTCGGCAAAACGATCGCGAAGGGCTTCGAATTTTTCGACGGCAGCGCCGGCGAAGAGCTTTACACCTTCGCGCCGGCCGAGAAATTCGCCGGCAAAAAGCTTGAGGACGTGCGGCTCGGCTCGGATTTTTACTCGCTCCTGAATTGGAAGGCGAACTATAAAACGGTCGAGGTCAGGGGCGTCGAAAAAGTCGGCGACGAAGAAGCTTACGTCGTCGAATTCACGCCCGAAAAAGGAACCAAGGTCACGGAGCTTTACTCGACGAAAACTTTTCTCTTGCTGAAACGCCGCGGCGTGAGCGTTTCGAGCACGAGCGAGCAGACGCTTCCGTACACGATAACCTTTTCGGATTATCGCGATGTCGACGGCATCAAACTGCCCTTTAAAATGATCAACTCCAGCCCTTCAATGGGCGAGACGATCACGATCGTCAAATCGGTCAGACACAACGTGCCGGTCGACGATAAAATGTTCGGCCCGCGTGAAATTAAATTGGACTAAATTTCGCCGAATAGAGAAAAGGCTTTGATTTTATAAAATCAAAGCCTTTTCTCTATTTAAATTACGCCTATTAATTGATCAAAGATTCGACGACCGGAAGCTGCACTCGGCCGCCAGCGAAATGCTCTTCCGAGTGATCGAAAACGGCGTCGAGTTCTTTTTCGACGTTGCCGTGTCCGCGCGGGATCTGTTTGATGAGCGGCTCGAAATTTTCGAAATCGTAGAGCTTGGTGTCGAGGAGATGCGAGCCGGTCACGTTCGAGAGCGCGGTCATGATCGACGAGCGGATGAACGGAATTTCCCTTTCGAGTTCGCTGACGAGATTTTTCACGCGCGCGCGTTTCAGGTTCGGCTGCGAGCCGCATAAATTGCACGGAATGATCGGGAATTTTCGTTCTTCGGCGTACGCCGCGATCTCCGATTCCGAGGCGTACGCGAGCGGGCGGATGACCGTGTTCGTGCCGGCGTCGGAACGCAGAATCGGCGGCATCGCCTTTAACTGCCCGACGTAAAAAAGGTTCAGCAGAAACGTCGCGATGATGTCGTCGGCGTGGTGTCCGAGCGCGACTTTCGTGCATTTTTCCTCGATCGCCGTCGAATACAAAATGCCGCGCCGCAGCCGCGAGCACAAGGAGCAGAAAGTTTTGCCTTCGGGAATGTGCGCTTTGACGACCGAATACGTGTCTTCTTCGACGATGCGGTACGGGACATTGATCGATTCGAGATAATTCGGCAAGATTTCCGGCGGAAAGCCGGGCTGTTTCTGATCGAGATTGACGGCGAGGATTTCGAAATTGACGGGCGAGCGCTTCCGCACGTCGAGCAGCAAATCGAGCAGCGTGTAGCTGTCTTTACCGCCCGACAGGCAGACCATGATCTTGTCGCCCTCTTCAATCATCTTGAAATCGGCGATCGCCCTGCCCATTTTTTTCAATAATTTGGTTTTCGTTTTGGTTTCTACAAACACGCTTTTCTGATGACCTCCAAAACAAAAAAGTTTGACAGAATAAACATAATTTGACAAATCATTTCCCTTCGGACTAGACACGGCTCGGAAAAGTCTTTTATTATATCAAACAACCGAAATCGAATAATCGGTCATCATTTCTAAAGAAATAGTAAATCAATCTAATTTTCGTTTCGCGTCCGGTTAGATGCTTCCCCCGCAATCGACCAGAGAGGTTGTCGAGTCGGAAAAATTCATTGGAGTTTTCAAAGGAGAAAGTATGATTAGAATGGGAAGAGGTTCCTCGCGGGAACAATCCAACGACACGCAGAACTATCAGGAACAGCAGCCGCAGCAGCAGACAAATTCGAACAATTATTACCAGTATTCGAGCGTTTCGCAGCCCGAACCGGTGCGTCCGACTTCCGACAGCGAAGCGATGGCGCGCGACATCAAGGAGGGCCGCCTCAGCGGTTACGTCGGCAACGGCACGATTCTGACCGGCGAGACGAGCTTTCAGGCGATGCTCCGCATCGACGGGCATCTGACCGGCAAGGTCGCGTCCGAGAGCGGAACTTTGATCGTCGGTTCGACCGGCAAGGTCGACGCCAATATCGGCGTCGCGTCGGCGATCATCAGCGGCACGGTCAACGGCGACATCATCGCGACGGAAAAGCTCGAATTGACGCGCACGGCGCGCGTGATCGGCAACGTCATGACGCCGCGGCTCGTGATCGAGGACGGCGCGCTGTTCGAAGGCAGCTGCACGATGCTCAAAGCCAAGGAAGCGGCGGACAAACGCAGCGCGAAGGCCGGCTACGCGTCGTATGAAAACGCAGCGGTCGCGGAAGAAGCCTCGACCGAGTACGCGGACACGGAAACCGCCGCGGCGAGTTAGAAAGTATACGATTAACAAAAAAAGGCGCGCGGCGGGAAAATGGCCGCGCGCCTTTTTGATTTTTCCGCCTGAACGAGGCGCGAAAAACGCGCCGTTCAAAATTTTTCGAAAACGCGCCGGTTAAAATAACGCCCGCCCGCCGCCGCGCATTTTCAACCGCAAATCGAATTTGCTATATTTCTTTTGTTTGAAAAGTTTTCGGCTTTTTTCGAAATGGAGCAGTTTTCTTACATCAACGAAGAATTTTACGCCTCTCAGGTCTCGCCCGCCCAGACCGATTCGCTGCTCGCGGAAGGCTGGCGACATTTCGGCGAGCATTTTTACCGCTACAATCTCGGCTATTACAAATACGACATCCGCACGGTTTACGCGCTGCGCGTCAACCTCGAAAAATTTTCCTTCTCAAAAAACCAGCGCCGCGTGCTGCGCCGCAACGAGGATTTGCGCACCGTCATTCGCCCGATCGAAGTGACGCCCGAAAAAGAAAGGCTTTTCGAACGCCACAAACAGCGTTTCGAATACGGCGTGCCCGATTCGCTTTACGATTTTTTATCGTACGAACCGGCGACCGTGCCGTGCGCGGGACTGGAAGTCTGCGCTTACCGCGGCAAAGAATTACTGGCGACGGCGTTTTTTGATGTCGGAAACGAAGCGATTTCAAGCGTCTACGCGATGTTCGACCCGAACCAGCCGGCGCGCAGCCTGGGAATTTTGACGATGCTGCTCGAAATAAAATTCGCCTTCGAAACCGGCAAAAAATTTTATTATCACGGCTACGCTTACGAAGGAAACTCGTTTTACGATTACAAAAAACGCTTTCGCGGGTTGGAAAGTTACGACTGGAGCGGCGGCTGGACGGATTTTAAGGAAGAGCCGTCGGAATTTTTTATCTGAACAAACAATTTCCGGCAATATCTCGAAAAGATATTGCCGGAAATAGCGGCGCGTCCGTTTCAATGTAAAAGAGCGTGAATAAAAACATTGAAAAATCCGTGCCGCTAATCTTTACGTTATTTTACCCGATTAAGTTCAAGTTGTTTGCCGCCGATTCCGGGCGCGGCGCGTACGGGAAATTGAAAAAGTTCGCCCAGTTTTCCGGCGTCACCAACTCGACGTAACGCTTCGTCATTTCCGGCGTAAAAACTTCGATCATAAAACGGTTTTCGACCCAGATTTCGACTAGCTGAAACATTCCGCCGCCGCGATTCGCCGTGATCGTGCGCCAGCCTTCGCGGTTGGCGATCGCTTTGATTTCCTGCTCCGACAAGGGAGAATTGACCGCCAGATGCGTCGAAACATACTGCGGGGAAACTTCGCCGTACTGGAACGTCGCTTCAAAGTCATGAGTCGGCGTTTCGATACTGAAATTTTCCTCCGCCGGAAATCCTTCGCCCGGCATCAATTCCATGTTAATCGGCGTAAATTCGACCGCCGTACCTCTTCCGTCGTTGGCGAAAGTGATATAACCGCCCGGACTCGGCGGGAACGGAAAAGCATAGCCGTTCCAGATCTCGGCTAAAACGTTAGCCACGTGTTCGGGATTGTTAACTCCAACAGAAATATGATTTATCATTGCGTCTAAAACTCCTTATAAAACTCGCGCGGGAACCGAAAATCGTGTCCCTCAATCCTCTAACGCGCAAGTTTACGCGGATCGGTATCAGACGGCTTCGAAAATTTTATTTCGAAACGGGTAAAGGCTGTAACTGATGGATTTATCATTTATCATTTATTTTGAAGAGAATTTTATGAAAAAATCATCCGCATTAATCCATGTCTTTTGGTGGCTGTTTATTTTTTGTTTTTCGGTTTCCGCGCAGGATTATAAAACCGTGCAGGACGGCGTGGAATACGCCGAGCTGGAAAGAGCGATCGGCGAAAAACCGGTCCGAATGAATCTGCTGCGGCTCGATCTGACCAAAGTGCGCCTCGACGTCGTGCACGCGATGGACGCGGCGATCGGTACGGAGAAAACTTCTTCGATCGCGACCCGGCACGGCGCGCTCGCCGCGATCAACGCCGGATTTTTCCGCCTCGACACGAGCATTTTCGCCGGCGACGCCGTAGGGATTTTGAAGATTGACGGAAAGGTTTTGAGCGAGAGCAGCAATAATCGTATCGCTTTGCTGATCAAGAATGAAAAAACAGTGACGAAAGTAGAGTTCGTCAGGCTTAACATTTCGATGTTCCTGCTCGCGGGGCCGCGAATTTTTCAGATTTCGGGAGTAAACCGCGAACGTAAAAACGACGAAATAATTTTATATACTCCTGAATTTCACTCCACTACCCTTACCGGCACCGACGGATTGGAAATAATCGTCGAAGGAAATAAAATTACCCGCATCCTGAACGGCAAAGGCAGCAATCGAATCCCGCAGAATGGATTTGTTATATCCGTTACGGGCAAATTCATTGAAGAGCTGAAATACTTAAAAGTCGGAAACAAACTTTCTTATGCCCTTCCGCCGTCTGCTCATAATGGGCTTACGGACAGCAGCAACTCCAAAATTTCTTTTAGTGAAGACGTTACAAACGGCGTTCCGGAGCTTATTAAAGACGGAAAAATCGACATCACCTGGGAACAGGAAAAATCCTCGAAGGAGTTCGTCGAAACGCGCCACCCGCGTACGGCGGTCGCGAAATTGAAAGACGGGAAATTTTTGATGATCACTATCGACGGCAGAAGCGAAGCGAGCGCCGGCATCGGTCTGGAAGATTTGGCGAAGCTGCTGCTCGAATTCGGCGCGGTCGACGCGATGAACCTCGACGGCGGCGGTTCGACGACGATGTTTCTCGACGGCAAAGTCGTCAATAAGCCTTCGGACAAGGAAGGCGAGCGGCGCGTATCGGATGCGATTCTGGTTTTCCCGCGCCGAAAAAGCGCGCGTCCGTAGCGAGCGGCGAAGCTTAAAGGGTCAGCGCGGCGTCTCTCCTTCGCGCCTCTTTCAGATCCAAGCCGTTTTCCTCGCCGAACTCGTAGGCTTCCCACGTGACGACCGGCGTCGTCGAAAAATTCTCGGTCGGCGGCGGCGAAGCCGTGCGCCATTCGAGACCGGGAAACATCCACGGATTCGCCGACGCCTTTTTGCCGAAAACCAGCGAGCCGGTCAGATAAACGACGGGCATCACCAGTCCGATGCCGAGAATCGTCGCGCCGGCGGTCGAGAAGATGTTCAGCACCTGCAATTCCTCCGGATAAGCGGCGTACCGGCGCGGCATTCCGAGGAAACCCAAAATGAACTGCGGGAAAAACGTCAGATTAAACCCGATGAAGACGATCATCGCCGAGATTTTGCCCCAGAACTCCGAATACATTTTGCCGGTCATCTTCGGCCACCAGTAATGCAGGCCGCCGAGGTAGGCGAGCACCGACCCGCCGACCATGATGTAGTGAAAATGCGCGACGACGAAATAAGTGTCGTGCACGTGGACGTCGAACCCGGTCGCGCCGAGAAACAGCCCGGTCAGACCGCCGATCAAAAACAAACCGATGAAGCCGATTCCGTAAAGCATCGGCGTTTCGTAGGAAATCGAGCCCTTGTAAAGCGTCGCCGACCAATTAAAAACCTTGATCGCGGACGGGATCGCGACGACCATCGTCAAAAACGAGAACACCAAACCCGCGTAAATCGATTGTCCGCTCGCGAACATGTGATGACCCCAGACGAGGAAGCCGAACACCGCGATCGCGATCGATGAAAATGCGATGAATTCGTAACCGAAAATGCGTTTGCGCGCGAAATTCGCGACGAGCTCCGAGACGACGCCCATACCGGGCAGAACCATGATGTAAACGGCCGGGTGCGAGTAGAACCAGAAAAGATGCTGAAACAGGATCGGGTCGCCGCCGATCGCCGGATCGAAGATGCCGACCTGCCCGACGCGCTCGATCGCCAGCAAAACGATCGTGATGGCGATCACGGGCGTGCCGAGCACCATCACCAAAGCCGTGGCGTAATGCGCCCAAACGAAGAGCGGCAGGCGGAACCAGGTCATGCCGGGCGCGCGCATCGTGTGCACCGTGACGATGAAATTCAAGCCCGTCAAGATCGACGAAAAGCCGTTGATAAAGACGCCCAGGCCGGTCATCGTCACGTAATAATTGGAAAACGTCGATGAATACGGCGGATAAAAAGTCCAGCCCGTATCGACGCCGCCGACCATCAGCGCCCAGAGCGCCAGCACGCCGCCCGCCATGTATAAATACCAGCTCAGCAAATTGATGCGCGGCAGCGCGAGGTCCTTCGCGCCGATCATCAGCGGAATCAGAAAATTTCCCAGAACCGCCGGGATCGACGGGATCAGGAAAAAGAAGACCATAATGATGCCGTGCTGCGAAAAGACCCGGTTGTATGTATTCGCTTCGAGCAGATCGCTCGCCGGCGTCAGCAGTTCGAGGCGAATCAGCGCCGCGTAAAGCCCGCCGAGCAGAAAGAAAGCGGAAACCGCAATCAGATATAAAATCGCGATGCGCTTATGATCCTTCGTCAGCAGCCACGATTTCAGCGTATGCCCGTTGTTCAAATAGTTCACCGCCGGCGCAGCCGAAATCTTCGTATCCAACGTTAGTTCCGGTGTCATAGTTTTTTTCCTTTGCCTTAAAGTATGAAAAAAAAACATGACATTCCGTAATGTAGCTGACACTATAATTGAAAACCGATTTTGTTTTGGGGATTCGAAAGATTAATTATCGGGAAGCGGTTTTTCGCGGTTTGCGCCGTTGGCGGACCGGCGGCGTTAAATGATTTTCAGTAGGACTCGTCTTTCGCGCGCGCCGTCGAATTCGCAGAGATAAATGCCCTGCCAACGCCCTAAAAGCAGCCTGCCGTTTTCGAACGGTACGGTCACGCTCGAACCCATCAGCGAGGATTTGATGTGCGCGTCGGAATTGTGTTCGAAATGGCGAAATCCTTTATAAAATTGCGGAATCGTTTCGCGCAGAAACAAAAGCATATCGTGTTTGACGTCCGGGTCGGCGTTCTCATTAATCGTCAATCCGCACGTCGTGTGCTGCGTGAAAAGCACGCACACGCCCCCGCCTTCTTCAGGCAGAAGATTTTCGACTTCGCGCGTGATTTCGATCATTTCTTCGCGCGCGTGCGAGCGCACGGTCAAAGTTTTCATAACTATCAGAACCTCAAAAAAGGCTGCGTCGAAAGATTTTTCGATCAGGGCATCTATTGTAGCGAAAAATTTCGGTCGAAGAAATTTTCATCGAGTCGCTCGGCGTCGTGATACAATTTTTTTGATTACTCGAAAGCTTCGTCCGCCCTTCGCAGACGCTTTGAACATATGACCGACGATAAATTCTCAAACGAAAATTACCGCCCGCCCGCGACCGACGACCGCCCGCGCTACCGTTTCGAAGATTATGAAGATTACGACGCGGCGCAGCCGCCCGCAACCGCTTATCAAACGAATTACGCGCCGACGCGGGGCGCGACCGATCAGGAACGCCTGAAGGACGAAAAACACCTCGATCAGCTGTCGCTCGGATTCAAAATCTACGCCGCCGTCAACGCGCTTTTTTCCTCGTTTCCGATCATTCATCTCGTCCTCGGAATCGCGATGGTGAGCGGCGCGATGGGCGGCGGAAGAGACGCGCCGCCCGCGTTTATGGGCTGGTTTTTTATTATTGTCGCGGCGGCTTTCATACTTTTCGGCTACGCGGTTTCGATTTGCAGCTTTTACGCCGGCCGTTTTATCAAAGAGCGCCGCAATTACACTTTTTGTTTCGTGATGAGCTGCATCAGCTGCATGTTCATGCCGCTCGGAACGGTGCTCGGCATTTTCAGCCTCATCGTCTTGAGCCGCGATCCGGTCAAGGATATTTTCAAGAAAAACGCCGAGGAAAACCCGCTCGGATGAGGCGGCGGCGCGAAACGAAAGACGGGCGTTCGCTCAAAATAAAAAAGCCTCAGAAATGAGGCTTTTTTATTTTGAGCGAACCGCCGCCGGGTTTTACGGTCTTTTTTCGGTCGGAACTTTAACGGTCTGTTCGGCTTTGATTTGCGGCGCGGTTTCCGTCTGCGAACGGTGAGCGGAATTAAGCGAGATGTGCGGCGCGATGATCAGGGCGACGATGCTCATCAGCTTGATCAAAATGTTCATCGACGGACCCGACGTGTCCTTGAACGGGTCGCCGACCGTGTCGCCGGTCACCGACGCCTTGTGCGCGTCCGAGCCTTTGTACTCCATTTTGCCGTTGATTTCGACGCCCGCCTCGAAAGATTTTTTCGCGTTGTCCCACGCGCCGCCGGCGTTGTTCTGGAACATGCCCAAAAGCACGCCCGAAACGGTGACGCCCGCGAGCAATCCGCCGAGCACTTCCGGTCCGAACGCGAAGCCGATCAGGACCGGCGTGACGAGCGCGATCGCGCCCGGAACCATCATTTCTTTGAGCGACGCCGTCGTCGAGATGGCGACGCACTTGTCGTATTCCGGTTTCGCTTTATATTCCATGATGCCCGGAATTTCCCGGAACTGACGCCGGACTTCCTGCACCATCGCCATCGCCGCGCGACCGACCGCCGCGATCGCCAGGCTCGAAAAGATGAAAGGAATCATGCCGCCGACGAACAATCCGGCGAGCACGTCCGCTTTATAAATGTCGATCGAATCGATGCCCGCGAGACCGACGAACGCCGCGAAAAGCGCGAGCGCCGTGAGCGCCGCGGAAGCGATCGCGAAGCCTTTGCCGGTCGCCGCGGTCGTGTTTCCGACGGCGTCCAATATGTCGGTTCGGCCGCGAACTTCTTTCGGCAGGCCGCTCATTTCGGCGATGCCGCCGGCGTTGTCGGCGATCGGTCCGAAGGCGTCGATCGCGAGCTGCATCGCGGTCGTCGCCATCATGCCGGCCGCCGCGATCGCGACGCCGTAAAGACCTGCGAAATAGTGCGAAAGGTAAATGCCCGCCGCGAGGATGATCGTCGGCACCAAAGTCGATTCCATTCCGACCGATAAACCGCCGATGATGTTCGTCGCGGCGCCGGTATCGGATTGCCTGACGATCGAATTGACGGGACGCTTGCCCATCGCCGTGTAAAATTCCGTCACGATGCTCATCAGCGCGCCGACGATCGAACCGACCAAAATCGCGAGAAACACGCCCGTGCTCGTGAAGTTCGTGCCGCGCAGGCTCAGAGTTTCGGGCAGCATCCACTTGACAAGAAAATAGCAGGCGATCGTCGTCAAAATGACCGAAGCCCAGTTGCCGAGGTTGAGCGCCTTTTGAACGTTGCCGTTATCGTCCGAGATTCTGACCAGCGAGAAGCCGATGATCGAAAAGATGATGCCGATGCCGGCGATCACCATCGGCAGCAGGATCGGCGAAAGACCGCCGAACTGATCGCCGCGCGCGACGATTTCGCGTCCGAGCACCATCGTCGCGAGGATCGTCGCGACATACGAGCCGAAAAGGTCCGCGCCCATGCCGGCGACGTCGCCGACGTTGTCGCCGACGTTGTCGGCGATCGTCGCGGGGTTGCGCACGTCGTCTTCGGGAATGCCCGCTTCGACCTTACCGACGAGGTCGGCGCCGACGTCCGCGGCTTTCGTATAAATTCCGCCGCCGACGCGCGCGAAAAGCGCGATCGATTCCGCGCCGAGCGAAAATCCGGCGAGCACTTCGATCGCTTTTTCCATCGCAACGCCGTTTGCCGTGCCGCCCGTGCTGACGACGTAAATGTTATAAAAGAGAATAAAAAGCGAACCGAGACCCAAAACCGCCAGGCCGGCGACGCCGAGACCCATCACCGTTCCGCCGGTAAAAGCCACCCGCAGCGCGTCTTTCAAACTGGTGCGGGCGGCATGCGTCGTGCGGACGTTGGCCTTCGTCGCGATGTTCATCCCGAAATATCCGGCTGTCGCGCTGAAAACGGCCCCGATCAGAAACGAGAGAGCGATGACCGGCGAAGAAGTTTCGACCAACGTGCCGGACCACGCCAGCAGCGCCGCGGCGATGACCGCGAAAATCGCGAGAATCTTCCACTCGGCTTTTAAAAACGCCATGGCGCCCTCCGCGATGTAGGTCGAGAGTTCGACCATGTTCGCTTCACCGGTCGGCTGTTTGGTGACCCATGAAGACTTAAACCACATGACGACTAATCCAAAAATCCCCAAAGCCGGGATCAGGTAAAGAATTGTAGATTCCATTAAAAAATCACCTATTTTGATAAAAAAGTTACTGCTTTAAAACCGCAGAATATCGACTATTCCGATAAATTAGTTAAATTAAAATTATGACCGCTCGATCCGGTTAAGGAAAAAATAGCTCATTAAGCCAAAAGGCTAATTATGCCGATTTCGCCCGAAATTTCCAAATCAGTTAAGACAAATCCCGTGATTTCCGGCAATTTACCGCAAAAATTCGCCTTGTAGCAAAAGAAAGCGCCGAAAAATTCCGGCGCTTTCGAAACGGGCTGAAACTTTCCGTTTTTATTTTTTTCTGACGTACTTGAAATCGTAATTCACCGTCCAGGTTTTTCCTTCGTCCGCGGAGCTTTCCGCCAATTGCCGGACCGTGTTGTCGTCGAGTTTGAAAAACGTCAGCTTTTGTAGGGTTTTCTTGCCGCCCGTCACGGTTTCGCCGGCGAAATGCATGGCGTTTTCCCAAAAGTTCCCCGCGTAGCGCAGCGCGCCGCCGTCGGCGCCGATCCAGTACTGATGCCATTTTCGGCTGGCGGCATCGTAGTAATTGATGCTTTTTCCGTCGAGCCCCGCCGCATTCGTCCAATTTTCCAGCACGCCGCAGCCGCCCGCGAACATCTGAATCGAATTGGTGCCGACCTTCTGCCCGGCCGGATTGTAAACTTCCCAATCGCCGAGCCAAAAATCGAACTGGCGGGCTTCCGCCAGAAACATGCACGGCTTCTTTTTGCGCTCGGCGAGCTCGACCATTTTCTTAAAGCGCGCGTCTTTGCGGATATTCTCGAGATCGGCGTCCGATTCGAGATTGACGAACGGCGCGACACCGCCCGCCAGCGCCTTTTCGAGCCATTCAAACGCTTTATCAGGCTGATTCAGGCGCGCGTAACCGCAGGCGATATTGTACATCGCGTTCGGATTCCGCGCGATCTCGACGTTCTTTTCAAACGCCGCGATCGCCGGCTCGTATTTCCCCAAACCGTGCAGCGACATCGCGAGCTGGTACCACGCCCGCGCGTTTTTCGGTTCGGTTTTAATAACCTCGCCGTAGGCGGTCGCGGCTTCCTGAAATTTTTGCTGTTGATATAATTCGTTCGCCGCCTTCATTTGCGGCGAGGGCGCCGCCGCTTGCTGCGCATGAAGGTCGTCGGCGAACATCCCGACAAAAACAAAAAGCAAAATTGCGGTTAAAAATTTCTTCATGATTTTCTCCTCAAATTTCGAGTCCAGCGTTTACGCGGCTTTTTTCGTTCACGGTCAAGCGACGCCGCGTAAACGCGGAACTCGAAACTTTTCTGTTTACAGCAACGAATCGTCGGCCGCGCACATCCTGTTAAATCAGGCAAAGCGACGTCAGACAAACGAGCGGCGTTTCGCCGGCGGCGAAGAACCGAAAGTGAACGCGTTTTTCAGCGATCAGCGCGTAAATCGCGTCCGTTTCCCGAAAAGTCAGCCGCGCCGCTTCGCGCGGCGGCACGAGGCTTACTTCGCGCCTGCAGTCTTCGCAAAAGCCGCGAAAAATCAGCCGCCGGCGTTTGATAGTGTAAACTTCGGTCGTCTCGATCACGATCCGCGTGCGGATTTTTCGCATACGTTTATTTGTTCGAAATCGCTTCAAGTTGTTTGAAATCAGCTTTTTTCGAAACGCGCCCCCGCATGAGCGCACGTTTCGCCGGCGGCGTCACGAGTCGCGTTTCAAACAACTTAAGTTATAATGAAGCGAGTCCCGATTTGCTTCACGTTGCTGTCTGTCATGTATTTCGCGAAACGCGGAAATCTCGCCTCATCGAAAACGAATTTAGAGGATTTGTCTTTTTTAAGTCTTGAAAGATTTTTGAAATATTCTTGAAAGATTTTTCAAACCTTTTATGAGTAACAAAACATGGACTTTATACGAATTCGACGAATTCCGCGTCGATGCCGCTCGAAAATGTTTGTGGCACGCCGACGAGCTCGTTTCGCTGACGCCGAAGGCTTTCGAAACGCTGCTCGTGCTCATCAGACACCGCGGCGAGATCGTCAGCAAAGACGCGCTGCTCGGCGAAGTCTGGGCGGACACGTTCGTCGAAGAATCGACGCTCTCGCAAAACATTCTCACCCTGCGGAAAACGCTCGGAACCTTCGAAAAGGACAAGCAGTTTATCGTCACCGTTCCGCGGCGCGGCTTTCGCTTCGTCGCCGAAGTAAAGGAAATCGCGGCGGATGAAGAAGTTTTCGTCGTCGAAAAGCGCACGCGCGTCGTCGCCGAAGAGATTCATGACTCGCGCGACGCCGCGAAACCGGAAGCGGCAATCGCGGCAAAGCCCGTTCGGCGAAAACCGCGCGCCGCAAAATATAAGGTTTTCGGTTTGCTGTGCGGCGCGCTCGCGATTTTGACGATCGCTTTTTTCGGGCGGCACTATTTTTCGCCGTCGAATTTCGCGGCGGCGAAATTTCAAAAGTTTCGGATCGGCAATCTTTTCTCCGACGCCGAAATCAGGTCCGCAATCATTTCGCCGGACGGAAAATACCTCGCGCTCGTCAAAAAATCGGGCGCAACGGAATCGCTGATCGTCCGTCAAATCGCGGAAGCCAACTCGCTCGAAATCGTTTCTAATTTCGACGGGCGGATCGCCGGCGCTTCGTTCGCGCCCGCGAGCGATTACCTTTACTACACGGTTTACGCGGCGGGCTCGCGCATAGGCGAGCTTTACAAAATTCCGATTTTGGGCGGCGCGCCGCAGGCGATCGCGAAAAACGTCGACGGCGCGGCGGCGATTTCCGCCGATTCGAAAAAAATCGCGTTCGTCCGCCGTTATCCGAACGAAAAAGAAACCGCGCTTGTCATCGCCGACGCCGACGGCCAAAACGAGCGCCGGCTCGCCGTCCGCGCGTTCGGCGAAGGATTTCAAACCGCGGCGTTCGCGCCCGACGGAAAATTCGTTTCGAGCGCCGTCTATTCCGGAAATCCGGCGAAACCGATGGAAATCATGCTCGTCGATACCGAAAGCGGCGCGCAGAGATCGCTGACGCCGCGCGGCTGGACGTGGATCGGGCAAACCGCGTGGCTGAAGGACGGGAGCGGCGTCGCGTTCGTCGCCTTCAGCAAGGAAACGCCGGATCTGGCGGACGAAGTCTGGTTCGTTTCGTTTCCGGAAGGCAACGCGCGGCTTCTCGAAAACGGCGTCAACGGCGTTTTCGGCGTTAGCCTGACCGACGACGCAAATTCGCTGGTCACGGTTAAATCCGATAAAATCACGACTTTCGCCGTCAGCCCGCTCGCCGATTTAACGCGGTCGGCGACGTTGCTGACGAAAAACGGTGACGCGAGCCTTTTGCCGCTCGGCGCGGATTGGACGCCGGACGATTCGAAAATCGTTTATTCGACCGTCAACAACGGCAACGCCGATCTGTGGATCATGAATGCGGACGGCGGCGGGCAAAGGCAGCTCACGACGAATCCGCAAGCCGACGCCTCGCCGAAAATTTCGCCGGACGGAAAATTCATTTATTTTTTATCGAACCGCTCGGGGCTGATGAGCGTCTGGCGGATGAACGCGGACGGGACGAACCCGCAGAAAATCACCGAAAATCAGGACGTCTTCGCGCTCGAGCTCGCGCCCGACGGCAGCGAGATTTTTTACACGGCGCGCGCCGAGAATATTTACGTTCAAAAGCTCTGGAAAATTTCGACGGACGGAAAAAATGCGCGGCAGCTGACCGAAACGGCCGTGTTTCTGCCGAATATTGCGCCCGACGGCAAAACGCTCGCCTGTTACGCGAGCGCGCCGGAAAGCCGAAGCCTTAAATTGACGCTTTTATCGACGGAAACCGGCGCGGCCCTGCGGCAAATCGAAACCCCGCCGGCGGAAGGCCTGGCGCTTTTTGATTGGAATCGAGACGGGCGAAGTCTGTATTTGACCACGCGCGAAAACGGCGTCGCGACGCTCTGGCTTCAATCGACCGACGGGAAACCGGCAACGAAATTAAAAGATTGGCAAAATGAAGGATTTTTTCGCCTGAACGTTTCGAACGACGGCAAAAGGCTTTTTTACGAAAAGGGCATCGCGACCAACAGCGTGTTGCTTTTCAATAATAATGTTTCGGACGAAGATTAACAGGGATGGACAGGATGAACGGGGATTAATAATTAAAACTTAAAATATTATCGCTGCCGATCCTGTCCATCCCTGTTAATTTCGCTTTTAGTTTTTCGAGTTTTCCATCAGTTCGATGAAACGCCGGAAAAGGTACTCGGAATCGTGCGGTCCCGGAGCCGATTCGGGGTGATACTGCACGGAAAAAATCGGCAGCTGCCTGTGCTGCAAACCGGCGACCGTCTGGTCGTTGAGATTGACGTGCGTGACTTCGACCGTTTCCGGCAGACTGTCTTTTTCGACCGCGAAGCCGTGATTGTGCGAAGCGATCTCGACCCGGCCGGTCGTCAAATCCATGATCGGCTGGTTGCCGCCGCGATGCCCGAACTTTAATTTATAGGTTTTACCGCCGAAAACCTGTCCCAGGATTTGATGGCCGAGACAGATGCCGAACATCGGCACATTCTTTTCGGTTAATTTCTTGATTTCATCGACGACCGATTTCATCGACGCCGGATCGCCCGGACCGTTCGAGAGAAAAATACCGTCGGGTTTCATCGCCAGAACTTCGTCCGCCGGAGTTTCCGCCGGCACGACCGTGATCTTGCAGCCGAATTTCGCAAACTCGCGCAGGGAGTTGGTTTTGACGCCGAAATCGTACGCGACGACGTGGAATTTCTGTTCCGTTCCGGCCGGGTAATCGAATCTTTCTTCGATCGTCACGGCGCTCGCCAGCTCGCGGTTGTTCATTTCGGGCGAGGCGAGGACTTTTTCGAGCAGGCTTTTTTCGTCGAGGTCGACGGTCGAGATCGCGGCGCGCATCGCGCCTTTGTCGCGAATGTGCCGCACGAGCGCGCGCGTGTCGATATGTTCGATGCCGACGATTTTATGGCGTTTCAGGTATGAATCGAGCGTTTCGGTCGAGCGCCAGTTCGATGCGACGCGGCTCGCTTCGCGGACGACGAAACCTTCGACCCACGGGCGGCGCGATTCGGTGTCTTCCTCGTTGACGCCGTAATTGCCGATCAAGGGATATGTCATACAGACGATCTGTCCGGCATAAGACGGGTCGGTCAGGATTTCCTGATAACCGGACATCGACGTGTTGAAAACCATCTCGCCGAACGTTTCGCCTTCGGCGCCGAAAGACGCACCGCGAAAGGTGCGTCCGTCTTCGAGAACCAAAATCGCTTTTTTTGCTAAATTCATCTGTTGTTATTCGTTTCTTTTACTTCGTCCTCGCTTTCGGCGCGGTAATCGTCGGTTTCTTTCGACGGTTCGATGTTGTATTCTCCGTGCTCCAAAAATCCGATGCTGCCCGGCTGCCAGTAGCGGAAAAAGGCTTTGCCGTAGATGTATTTTTCGGGCACCAAGCCCCAGTAGCGCGAGTCGGAAGAATTGTCGCGGTTGTCGCCCATCACGTAATAGTGATGCGGGTCGACTTTTTTCGACATCACGTTGCCGAGCGATTTATTATGCTCAGTGTCGAGATAATCCTCGTTCAGCTCCTGCCCGTCGATGTAAACCCTGCCGCCGCGGATTTCGACCGTTTCGCCCGGCAGCCCGATGACGCGTTTGACGTAGGATTTGTCCGGATCGTTCGGAAACCAGAAAACCACGATGTCGCCACGTTCGATATGGCCCCAGCTGACGCTTTCGAATTTGTAATAAATCAGCTTGTTGACCAGGAGCCGTTCGCCGTCATGCAGCTGCGGCACCATCGAAGTGCCTTCGACGACGACCGGCTGCGCGACGAAAACGCCGAACAGGATGAAGACGACGATGATTAAAAAGACGTCGCGCAGCAGTTTGAGGCTTTCCGACCAGAGACCCTGCCGCGATTCGCGCTTGAGCTGCTGGACTTCGATATCGCGGTCGTCATCGGCGGAAATAAAACCGAAGTCGTATTGGTTTTTTCTCTGAAAATCGAACATAATTTAACTGCTTTGATGCGACTTCTGAGGCTATCGCCGAAAGAAAAATTCTTCGCCGCCATTAAAAATTATCGGCTTTTTATTTGAATTGTCAAAACAGATTCGTAAATGGTAAATCGTTAATTGTTAATTGTTTTTCGCTCGGTCGAACAATCAACGATTCAACGTTTACGAATTACGAAAAGATATGAATGAAAACATCCGCGCGCTGTTTCCCGCTGCCGAGAAATACACGTATTTAAACAGCGCCGCCGTTTCGCCGCTGCCGACGCCCGCGGTCGAAGCCGTTTTGTCGCAGCTGACCGACGTTTCCGAGAACGGCACGGTCAATTATCTCGACTGGATCGACACGAAGAACCGCGCCCGCGCGCTCGTCGCCGAGCTGCTCAACGTGCGCGCCGAACAGATCGCGTTCATGCGGAATACTTCCGACGGCCTGGCGTCGGTCGCGAACGGTCTGCGATGGGAAAAGGGCGACAATATCGTCAGTTTCGAGCAGGAATTCCCGGCGAACTTTTACGCGTGGCGCAACGCGAGGGACCGGTTCGGCGTCGAGCTCCGGCTGTGTCCGGAACGCGACGGGCGCATCGATCTCGATGAATTTATCGCGCTGATCGACGAAAATACCCGGCTCGTCGCGATCAGCGCGGTGCAGTTCGCATCCGGCTATCGCGCCGATCTGGCGCGCCTCGGCGAAGCGGCGCGCCGGGCGGACGCGCTTTTCGCGGTCGACATCATTCAGGGCTTCGGCGCGATGGCGTTCGATCTGCCGGCGCTCGGCGTCGATATTGCAGCGGGCGCGAGTCATAAATGGCTTTTTTCGCCCGAAGGCTGCGGTATGCTGTATTTGAGCGAGAAGGCGCGCGCGCGAATCGAACCGACGCTCGTCGGCTGGATCAGCGTCGAAACGCCGTGGGATTTCGAAGCGCGCGAACAGCCCTTTAAATCGACCGCGCTCGCCTGGGAATCGGGCACCGGCGGCGCGGCGCTGTTTTACGGTTTGGAGCAAAGCCTGAAAATACTGCGCGCAGCCGGTTTGGACAATATCGAAAATTATCTCGAAGAATTGACCGATTACTTGTGCGAGCTGCTCGCCGGTAAAGATTACGAGCTGGTCAGCTCGCGCGCGCCGGGCGAAAAATCGCAGATCGTCTGCGTGCGGTCGCGAAACGGTTTGACCTCGAACGAGCTCGCCAAAAAACTGGAAGCGGAAAAAATCATCGTTTCGCCGCGCGGCGACCGGCTGCGCATCGCGCCGCACTTTTTCAATAATCGAGCCGACATCGAAAAATTGGCGTCGGCGCTCTCGTGAAACCAGTGGTCGGCGGTGCGAAGCGGGGCGATCAGTAATTGATTGGGTATAATCGGAGTTTTCAGTTTTCATTCAACTAAACTCTGCCCGCCGACCACTGACCACTGATTTCTAATTTTATGCGTTTCGGCTCGGTTTCGACCGGCAGGCGGTTTCAAAAATAGAGTATTATGGAGTTAAAATGTAAAGAAAACGATAAACTCTTTTTCTGAGGGCAGCATCTTAGGAGAGCGTTTCCTGAATACATCATCAGAACAAAATTTTGGAGGATTCTAATGTTTCGTAAAAATTATTTACAAGGTTTTTTAACAATCGCATTACTTTTGATCGGCAGCGCGGCGGTTTTTGCGCAGACGGCGCCGGTCGCCGGTCGCGTCGAATTAAAAGGCGCGGACGGCAAGGTGACGCCGGTCGAGGGCGCGCTGATCGAAGTTTTCCGCACCGACATTAAAGCGAAATTCCCGACCGACACGACCGACAAGAAAGGCGCTTTCAGTTTTGCCGGCTTACCGGTCGGCGCAGTTTTTGTTTTGTCGGTCAGCGGACCGGGAATCAATGCCGATATTATTCCGAATATCAAACCCGGTATGGACAAACTGGTCATCAGCGTTCTTCCGGGCGACGGCAAAAGATGGACGGAAGAAGAGGTTCGCGCGGCGCTCGCCAATGTGGGCAGCGGCAATACGCAATCCGCCGAATTGACGGCTGAACAGAAAAAGCAACAGGCCGAATACGAGAAAAAGCTCGCCGACACGAAAGCCAATAACGAGAAGATCCAAAATCAGAACGCGGTTATCCAGAAATCTCTCGAAGAGGGCAACAACGCTTACAACAGCAAAAATTACGACGTCGCGATCGTCAAATACGAAGAAGGCTATCAAGCCAGCCCGGAATTCATCGGCAGCGCGCCGGTTTTTTTGAATAATAAAGGCGCGGCGCTGAAACAGCGCGCGGTTGATGTCTACAACGCGAACAGCAAAAATCCCGACGCCAACGCGCGCGTCGCGGCGATGGCGAAAGTTCAGCAGGATTTGGGGGCGGCCGCCGATGCTTACAGCAAATCGTGGGCGCTCCTGAAAAAC
Organism: Pyrinomonadaceae bacterium; assembly: GCA_036563455.1. GTDB lineage: Bacteria > Acidobacteriota > Blastocatellia > Pyrinomonadales > Pyrinomonadaceae > JAFDVJ01. The sequence continues at coordinate 342,406 of DATCMK010000038.1, forward strand.
GCGCCGGCTGCCGAGATCAAGGATCAGAACGTTAAAATGCAAGCCCTCAACGGCGCGCGCGACGCTTTCCGCATCATGGCATTGACCCGCCAGGTCGATACGACCAAAACGGAAGCCGCGAAAACCTTGATTGCGGATTACGTCACGCTCGAAACCGATCAGGCGAAAAAGACGGAAGCGCAAAGAATTCTCGGAGACATTTTCCTCGCCGCGGGCGATGCTGACAACGCGATCCTCGAATATAAAAAAGTTCTGGACATCAATCCGAGCGATCCGGATTCGCTGGTCGGAATCGGCCTGAGCTTGATCAGTTCCGGTTACGCGACCAACGACAAAACGAAAATGCAGGAAGGCGCCGATTATCTGCAGAAATTCATCGACGCGGCGCCGGCGAATCACAAGTATCTGCAGGACGCCAAGGAGTCGATCGCGCAGCTCAAAGCCGATCAGAACGTGACTCCGCAGAAAGGCAAAACGACCAACACGAAAAAGAAAAACTAATCACGGTTTTCTAACCGCTTTAAACAAAAGATGGAGTTTGAATCTCAGCCTCGGGATTCAAACTCCATCTTTTTGCTTTATGCCTTTTAAAGACAAATACTTAATAAAAAAAGATTTCTTGACAGCAAAATAGCAAACGTATATTATGATAATTCAACGATGTTCATCATCGTTGAATCTATCTTCTAACACAATAGAATCAAGATCAAACTTCTTAAAACTCCTCCAAAATAGAACACTAAAAAGGCTTAATTCCGAAAGAACAATGTCAGCTAAACTTGGGGAAATTCTTGTCCGCGAAAACCTGATTACTTCGCAACAACTGCGCGAAGCGTTGGAATATCAACGCACGAACGGCGGTCGTCTCGGTTCCAATTTAATCAAGCTCGGAATCATCTCCGATGATGTCATCACCGCGGTTTTATCCCGTCAGTACGGCGTTCCGTCGATCAATCTGGAGCTTTTTCAAATCGAAGACGAGACCATCAAACTGATCTCTCACGAAGTCGCGATGAAATACACGGTGCTGCCGATTTCGAAGGTCGGCGCGACGCTGACGCTCGCGATGGCGGATCCGACGAACGTGTTTGCGATGGACGACATCAAGTTCATGACCGGTCTGAACGTCGAGCCCGTGATCGCGTCCGAATCTTCGCTGAACGTCGCGATTACCAAGTATTACAGCTCGTCGAAAGCGATCGAAGTCGTCATGAACGGAATCGACGATTTCGGAAAGATCGCCGCAAAATTGGCGCGCAACGGCAACGGAAACGGCAACGGCGGCAAACTCGATGACCGAATTTTAGACTCGGATTTGAACGTCTCGCTCGAAAAATTCAAATTCGAAACGACCGAGAACGGCGAAGAACTCGAGGTCGTCGGCGGCGACAACGAGGAGATCGATCTCGCTTCGCTCGCGCAGGCGAGCGAGGACGCGCCGGTCGTGCGCCTGGTCAATGTGCTGCTCGTCGACAGTTTGAGACGCGGCGCTTCGGACATCCACGTCGAGCCGTATGAAAAGGACTTTCGCATCCGCTTTCGCATCGACGGCGTTTTGTACGACGTGATGCATCCGCCGATGAAGATGCGCGACGCGCTGCTTTCGCGTCTGAAGATCATGTCGAAGCTCGACATTTCGGAAAAACGTCTGCCGCAGGACGGGCGCATCAAGATCAAGGTCAGAATCGACAACCGTTCGCGCGAACTGGATTTCCGCGTTTCGACGCTGCCGACGCTGTTCGGGGAAAAGATCGTGCTCCGCCTGCTCGACAAAGACAAACTGATGCTCGACATGACCAAACTCGGTTTCGAGCCGCAGAGCCTTGAATTATTCCAGCGCAACATCTCGAAGCCGTACGGCATGGTGCTCGTCACGGGGCCGACCGGTTCGGGTAAGACGAACACGCTTTACTCGGCGCTGCAGGCGCTTAACACGCCGGAAACGAATATCATGACGGCGGAAGATCCGGTCGAGTTCAACCTGCCCGGCATCAATCAGGTGCAGATGAAAGAGCAGATCGGACTGAACTTCGCCGCCGCGCTGCGCTCGTTCCTGCGTCAGGACCCGAACATCGTGCTCGTCGGCGAAATCCGCGACTTCGAAACGGCGGAAATCGCCATCAAAGCGGCGCTCACCGGCCACCTCGTGCTCTCGACGCTGCACACCAACGACGCGCCCTCGACGATCTCGCGTATGGTCAATATGGGCATCGAGCCGTTTCTCGTCGCGACGTCGGTGAATTTGATTCAGGCGCAGCGACTGATCAGACGCGTCTGCAAGGATTGTAAAGAAGAGGTTCACGTGCCGGTCGAAGGTTTGATCGAAATCGGATTTTCGCCTGAAGAAGCGCCGGAGATCAAATCATACAAAGGCAAAGGCTGCCAAACCTGCAACGGCACGGGTTACAAAGGGCGCGTCGGTCTTTATGAGGTAATGGAAGTGACGGACGAGCTGCGCGAGCTGATCATCATCGGCGCGAGCGCGATCGAATTGAGAAGGAAAGCGATTGAATTGGGAATGATAACTTTGCGCCAATCGGGGCTTTATAAATTGCGCGAAGGCATTACGACGATTGAGGAAGTAGTCAAGGAAACGGTTTTGTAAAAATTGGAGGAAGTATGATTAGGGCAATTGCATTATCTTTAGCTTTGTTGTTTGGCATCGGCGTCATCGTTCCGCTCGCCACGGACTCCGCCGCGGCGGGTGCGAAAAAACATCGTAAATACGCGAAAAAGAAAAAGAAGGTCAAAAAATATTCAAAACAGTGGTGGCGTTTATACCGCGCCCGCACGAACCGCAAAAACTCGCTGCAGTCGCGAAAACGGGCTTTGCGGCTGCGCCAGTTAAGACTCGCGAAATTGCGCGAGCAGAACGGCGGCGCGGCGGTCAGCGACTCGAATCAGGCGGTCCAAAAGCTGGTCAAAGACGAATCGCCGGCGCTTCTGCCGAGCGGCGAAACCGCTCCGCGCAGCTGGAAAAAGAGCCAGTCGACGCAGGCCGAGCTGCAGTTCAACGTCGCCGACGAAACGGGCGCCCAGCTGGGGCAGGCTTCGATTTCGGTGGTCGGTCCGTCGATGGGCGAAGACGACGGCGGCGCGAAAACCAAAACCGTCGGCGGCGTTCCGACCGTATCGTTACGCCGGAACGTCATCGATCGCATGATCAAGGAAAACGGCTGGGTCGTTAACGATTACCAAAAGGAAATCGGCGGGAAGCGGGTTTACGTCGTGGTCGCGCAATCGGAAGGCGCGGGCGGTCGTATCCAATCGAGAGTCTTTTATTTCGCCGAAGCCGACGGACGAATCTATTCGGTCGCGACCAACGCGCCGAGCGATTCGCAGGAACGCATCGCCGAAGAATCGGAAAAGGTCATCAACTCGCTCGTCCGCACGCGCCAACCTCAACAAGCTGGACTCAAATAATAACAGTGGTCGGCAGTCGGTGGTCGGTAATCGGGGAAATCTGATTTATTCTGACCGCCGACTGCCGACCACCGACCACTCAAAAGCTATGAATCTCGAACAACAAAATCCGGAATATCAAATCACCTTGCCCGATCTTTTGCGGAAAATGACGGAAGCCGGCGGCTCCGACCTGCACCTGACGACCAATTCGCCGCCGCAGGTGCGCGTGCACGGACATCTTTCGCCGCTTCCGGGCTATCGTCCGTTGACGCCCGCCGAAACCAAACAGCTCGCCTATTCGGTGTTGACCGATGCGCAAAAGCACCGTTTTGAAGAAAATCTCGAACTCGACTTTTCGTTCGGCTTAAAGGGCATGTCTCGTTTTCGCGCCAATTTATTCAACCAAAAAGGCGCGGTCGGCGCGGTTTTTCGCGCGATTCCATACGAAATCAAATCGTTCGAAGCGCTGGGCTTGCCGCCGGTCGTTTCGGATTTATGCAAAAAGCCGCGCGGGCTCGTGCTCGTCACCGGACCGACCGGTTCCGGTAAATCGACGACGCTCGCCGCGATGATCGACAAGATCAATATCGACCGCCGCGACCATATTTTAACGATCGAGGACCCGATCGAGTTTCTGCACAATCACAAAAACTGCATCGTCAACCAGCGCGAAGTAAACGCCGACACGCACGGTTTCGCGCACGCCCTGCGAACCGCGCTGCGCCAGGACCCGGACGTCGTGCTGGTCGGCGAAATGCGCGACCTCGAAACGATCGAGATGGCGCTGCGCATCGCCGAAACCGGACACCTGACCTTCGCCACGCTGCACACGAATTCGGCGTATTCGACCATTAACCGTATCATCGACGTGTTTCCCGCCGGACAGCAGGCGCAGGTTCGCACGCAGCTGTCGCTCGTGCTCGAAGGCATCATGTGTCAGGCGCTGCTGCCGAAAGCGACCGGCGACGGGCGCGCGATGGCGCTCGAAATCCTGATTCCGAACGCCGCGATCCGCAACCTGATCCGCGAGGACAAAATCCACCAGATTTATTCGATGATGCAGACCGGGCAGGACAAATTCGGAATGCAGACGTTCAACCAGTCGCTCGCCTCGCTTTATCACAAACGCGCGATCACGCTCGAAACGGCGATGGCGCGCAGTTCTAACGCCGACGAATTGAAAGAGCTGATCGAACGCGGTTCGGGCATCAATCAATCGTACGGCGGTCAAGCCAAACCGATGATCGGACAGGGCAGCCCGTACGCGCAGGGCCGCCCGGTCGGACAACGCCCGCCAGGCAGATAATTCAATATTCACATTTGAAAATTAAGAATTAAAATCTCCCAATCCTTCATTTTTAATTTTTAGTTTTTCGCTTTTCATTCATTTAACAGGAGCTAGAAGAGAGAAAATGCCAACATTTGTTTTCAAAGGTCGTAATCGCTTAAACGAAATGGTTTCGGGCGAGAGAGAAGCCGCCAGCCAGGACGAGCTGCGCGCGCTTTTGCGCCGCGAGCAGATCGTGCTGACGCAGGCTTCGGAAAAGGGGCGCGAAATCGCCATTCCGAAACTCGGTCGCAATAAAAAGGTCAAAGCGAAGGAATTAGCCGTTTTCACGCGGCAGTTCTCGGTCATGATCGACGCCGGTTTGCCGCTCGTGCAGTGTCTCGACATCTTAGCTGAACAGCAGCAGAACGCGTTTTTCAAGGAAGTGCTGCGGCAGGTCCGCCAGAACGTTGAAGAAGGCGCGACGCTGCACGCGGCGCTGGAAAAACATCCGAAAGTCTTCGACAATCTTTATTCTCACATGGTCGAGGCGGGCGAAACGGGCGGCGTGTTGGATTTGATTCTGCAGCGTCTCGCGACCCTGATCGAAAAGGTCGTCAAACTCAAACGCAGCATCATTTCGGCTTCGATCTACCCGGCGGCGGTCATTTTCGTCGCCATTGCCGCGGTCGCCGTCATCATGGTCGTCGTCATTCCGCAATTCCAGGCGATCTTCGTCGGGTTGCTCGGACCGGGCGAAGTGCTGCCGCTGCCGACGCGCATCGTCATGGGGATCAGTAATTTCCTCGCCGGTTGGGGCGGTTTGGGGCTGCTTGCGACCATTATCGGCACCTCGATCGCTATCCGCATGTATTACAAAACGCCGAAAGGCCGCTGGCAGATCGACACTATATTGCTGAAACTGCCGATCTTCGGAAGCATTCTGCGGAAAATCGCCGTCGCCCGTTTTTCGCGGATTTTGTCGACGCTGCTTTCATCCGGCGTCCCGATCCTTCAGTCGCTCGACATCACCGCCAAAACCGCCGGCAACGTGGTGGTCGAAGACGCGATCATGAAAGTCCGCGCCGGCGTCGAACGCGGCGAAAACTTCGTCGATCCCTTAAAAGCGACCGACGTTTTCCCGCACATGGTCGGACAGATGGTCGGCGTCGGCGAACAGACCGGCGCGCTCGACGCGATGCTCGGCAAAATCGCTGACTTTTACGAGGAAGAAGTCGACGCGGCGATCGCCGATTTGCTGGCGATGATCGAACCGGCTCTGATCGCGTTCCTGGGCATCACGATCGGCTCGATTGTCATTTCGATGTACCTGCCGCTTTTCACCCTGATCGGAAAGCTCGCCGGCGGCGCGAAATAAGGCAGAAATTACTTGAACCGAGGGGTAAAGTCGAACAAATAAAACCTGACAATTTATTTGTTCGACTTTACCCGGTAAACTTTCATAAACCTGAAAAAGCGGTAAAGCGACCGAATCGATTCGGTCGCTTTACCGCTTTTTCAGCGGTTTTCAGTTAAATATAACCTTTATTTTCTCAAACAATCGCCGTCTGTTTGACAATGACGAAGAGTTTCGTCATTATACCAATGACGAAACTCTTCGTCATTGGTATAACATGGCCCGTAACAATAAAAAAACCACGCCGAAACCGACCGACGCCGAATTGGTCATCCTGAACGTTTTATGGCAGTCGGGACCGATGACCGTGCGCGACGTCCTGCTGCAGCTGCAGCAGGACCGCTCGCCGGAAACGGGTTACACGACCGTGCTCAAACTGATGCAGATCATGACCGACAAGGGATTGCTCGAACGCGACAGCTCGCAGCGTCCGCAGGTTTACCGCGCGCTGATCACGCAGGAGGAAACGCAGCAGAATTTCATCAGCGATCTGCTCGATAAAGCTTTCGGCGGTTCGGCGAAAAGACTCGTCATGCAGGTTTTGGCGAATCGCGAGGCTTCCGACAACGAACTATCCGAAATCGAACGCCTGCTCGACCGTCTGGAGAAGGAAAATTAAATGAATTTATTCGAACTCGAGAATCTTCAACCGATTTTCAACGCGCTCGGCTGGACGTTGCTGCATTTTCTCTGGCAGGGAACGCTGATCGCGCTGCTGGTTCGGGGCGCGCTGATTTTCCTGCGCGAGTGCACCGCCAATGCGAGGTATCTGACGCTCTGCGCCGGTTTGGTTTTGATGCTGATTTTCCCGGTTTTTACCTTCGGTCTGTTCGGCGCCGGTCGCGAGCGCGCGGCGGATGTCGATGAAGCGCGGCTCGTGAAAAGCGCGCCGCGCCCGGCAGGGTACGACGCGGCGCTCGCAAGCGCGCCGGATTCGCAGGTTTCTCGCGCCGCAACCGATCAGGCAGTGCCGAGAAGCGAATCGTCGTTGCGGGCGCGCTTCGAAAGCTGGTTGCCGTGGCTGGTTCTGCTGTGGTTTGCCGGAGTTTTGACGCTTTCCGCGCGCTTTTTAAGCGACTGGCTGGCGGTGCGCAGGCTCAAATCGCGAACGGCACGGCGGCTTGAAAATTGGCAGCCGGCGATCGACGAGCTGGCGCGGCGGCTCGGAATTAATAGATCGGTCCGGTTGCTCGAATCGTCGCTCGTCAAAGTTCCGGTCGCCGCCGGCTGGCTCAAGCCGCTGATCCTTCTGCCGGTCGGTATGGTTTTAAATTTAACGCCGCGGCAGGTGGAAAACATCATCGCGCACGAGCTCGCGCACATCCGCCGGCACGATTATCTCGTCAACATCTTTCAGACGTTCGCCGAAATTCTGCTTTTTTACCATCCGGCGGTTTTGTGGCTGTCGAAGCAGATCCGGCTCGAACGCGAATACGCCTGCGACGATCTGGCGGTCAAAGCCTGCGGCGGCGACGCGATTTGCTACGCGCGCGCTTTAACGAAGGTCGAAAGATGGCGGCAAGCGGCGCCCGCGCTGGCGACCGCCGCGACCGGCGGGAGTTTGGAGTCGCGCGTGCGCCGGCTCGTCGACGCGTCGCATCGCGAACATTCGGCGAGCGGATTCTCCGCCGGTTTGATTTTTCTGCTGACGCTCGCCGTCGCCGCTTTCGGTCTGCAGGCGGCTCTGCGCGATAAAACCTCGGCTCCGGTGTTCAAAAACGCGGTTGTCCTTTTACCGGACAGCGCGGAATCGATCGAACCGCAAGCGGCGGAAACGACGGCGGAAAATCCCGATTTGCAAACCGAAATTTTCGCGGGCGAAGATGAAAACCTTCGCCGGATCGCGCTCGCGGCGCTCGGCCGGCATCACGGCTCGGTCATCATCATGAATCCGAAAACCGGAAAGTTGTTCACGATCGTCAATCAGGATTTGGCTTTTCGCCGCGAGTGGAATCCGGCTTCGACGTTTAAGCTCGTGACGAGCCTCGCCGCGCTCGAGGAAAATAAGATCGGCGCGAATGAAAAAATCACCGTTTCCGAAACGGGCGAGAAATTAAATCTGACGGACGCGCTCGCCGTTTCCAGAAACGAGTATTTCGCGGCGCTCGGCGAACGCGTCGGCGGCAGGAAGCTGCTCGATGCGGCGCGGCGATTCGGATTGGGAAGCCCGACCGGCGTGAATCTTCCGGGCGAGATCGCCGGCTCCCTGCCGCGCGGCGATACGCGTTTGAATAACGGAAAAATGGGCATTTACGGGCAGGAGACAAAAATCACGCCGTTGCAGCTGGCGGTTTTGGTTTCGGCTTTCGCCAACGACGGAACATTGGTCCGGCCGTTCGCCGGCGAAACGGAAAACGAGCCGCAATTTCTTCCGGCTTTGAAAGCGCCGCCGGCGGCGCTTACGGAAATCGTCGCCGGAATGCGCGCGGCGGTCGAAAAAGGAACCGGCAAAGGCGCGTTCAGCGATTCGTTCGCGGTCGCGGGAAAAACCGGCACGGCGAAAACAGGGACTGACGGCGTCGGGCTTTTCGCTTCGTTCGCGCCGGTTGAGAATCCGCGGTTCGTCGTTGTCGTCGCCATCGAAGAACCGGAAGCGAACGGGCCGGCAGCCGCCGAAATCGCCGGTAAAATTTACGCCGCGCTCGGCAAAGATCGCTTCGGCGAATAATCCGGGACGCGGAAAACACGAAATTCCCCGCTTTCGGAGTCGCTCCGAAAGCCAAATACAAAACGATAAACTGACCGAACAACGAACGCGGGCAGCGCGCGTCGCGCTCGAAGTTTGCCCGAGAATCCTAATCGGAGGAACGATTTATGAAAAGAAAAAGACTCGAAATTTTGCTGCTCTGCCTGCTCGCGGCAAACTGCGCCAACGGGCAGGCGAGCGTCGATAACCCGGCGCCGGATAAACAATCAACGGGCGCGCAAAACGCCGCGCGGCGTAATAACGAGAAGCGTTCGGCGGCGGATTTGAAAGCCGAGTTCGAACGAATCGCGCGCAAGTCCGGCGGGCGCGTCGGCGTCGCGGCGACCGTGCTCGAAACCGGCGATACCGTTTCGTTCAACGCGGGCGAACGATTCCCCCTGCAGAGCGTTTACAAACTGCCGATCGCGATGGCGATTTTCAGTCAGGTCGAGGCGGGAAAAATAAAGCTCGATCAAAAGCTGCGCATCGAGAAAGACGAGGTCTCCAAATCGTCGACCGTTTTGTCGGCGGAGAAGTTTCCGAACGGCGTCGAGCGAAGCGTCGAGGAACTGCTCCGATTGACGGTTTCGGAAAGCGACAACACGGCGAGCGACGCGCTCTTAAAGCTCGCGGGCGGCGCGGGCGCGGTGATGAATTATCTCGGCGAACTCGGGATCGAAGAAATAGTCGTCGCCAATTACGAAAAAGAGCTGCACGCGGACTGGCAGGCGCAGTACCGCAATTACGCGACCCCGAAGGCGGCAATCGAACTGCTCGGCGCGCTTCAGGCGAGCCGCGGAATTTCCGAGCCGAACCGGGCGCGGCTTTTGAGGTTTATGATCGAATCGCCGACCGGGCCGCGCCGTCTGAAAGGCTTATTGCCGGCGGGCACGACGGTCGCGCACAAAACCGGAACTTCCGGCACGCGTAAGAATCTGACGCCCGCCACCAATGACATCGGCATCGTCGATTTACCCGACGGGCGTCATTTAGCCGTCGCCGTCTTCGTCGCGGATTCTTCCGCCGATCAAACGACGCGCGAGGAAACGATCGCGAAGATCGCGCGCGCCGCGTTCGAATACTGGAGCGAAAAATAATCGATGAACGAAAAAAAATATCTTCTGAAAAACAAACTTATAAAAACCGCGCTTTTTGTTTTTGCGATTTCGATCGCCTCGCTTTCCGCATTCGCGCAGAAAAACGACGTCGACCGCGAGCGCAACACGCCGGTCGAGCCGTTCCGAATCATCGGAAACGTCTATTACGTCGGAGCTTCGGAAGTGACGGCGTTCTTGATCACGACGCCGCAAGGTCACATTCTGCTCGACGGCGGTTTCGCGGCGACCGCTTCGCAAATCAAAGAAAACATCGAAAAATTGGGTTTTAAGATGAGCGACGTGAAATACCTGCTCAACAGCCAGGCGCATTACGATCACGCCGGCGGGCTCGCGGAACTAAAACGTCTGACCGGCGCGCGGATGGTCGCGAGCGCCGGCGACAAGCCGCAGCTCGAAAACGGCGGCAAAAATGATTTTCACCTCGGCGACCGCGGCGATTTCGAGCCGGTCGCGGTCGACCGGATTATCCGCGACGGCGAGCAGTTAAGCCTCGGCGGCGTCAATGTCAAAGCGCTGCTCACGCCCGGGCACACGAAGGGCTGCACTTCGTGGACGCTCGAAGCCGCGGAAAACGACCGGAAATACACGATCGTTTTCGTCGGCAGCACGACGAGCCTCGACTACAAACTCAGGAAAAACGAAAAATATCCGAGCATCGCGCGGGATTTCGAAAAGACGTTTCGCGTTTTGAAAAAAGTGAAGGCGGACGTCTTTCTCGCGTCGCACGGCTCGTTTTTCGATCTCGCCGAAAAAGCCGCGCGGCTCAAAAAAGGCGAATCGCCGAACCCGTTTATCGATCCGCAGGGCTACCGCGAATTTATCGCCGCGACGGAAAAGGATTTTCGCGAAAAATTGGCGAAGCAGTCGGCGGATTAAAGATTCGCCGACCGCAGAAAAAGCTCTGCGCAAAAAACAAAAGAGCCCGCGAATAAAATAAAATTATTTAGCGTTCATTCGCGTTTATTCGCGGCCTCTTTTAAAGATACATTTCATTTTCGTGTAAAGTTTCTGTGAGAAAAAAGCGGCTCGGCGGAACCGCTTTTTCTTTCGGACAATTTTAAGATAAATCTTTGTTTCTACTTGCCGCGTTTGATCGTTTTGTTCGGCGTCGAAGTCGGCCCGACGCTGATCGGCGCGACGGCGGCTTTCGTTCGATTGTTCGCTTCGGCGCGCGCTTCGACGAAATATTCGCCCTTATTCAATTTCTCGACGCGCGCGCCGTAGATGCCGTCGTTCGCCGCCGCGTCGTCATGTTTGCCGTCGTCGTAAAACTTAATTTCAACCGCCTGTACGACGATTTTTCCGGTAATTTGCGCGTTCAGCACCGGCGCGCCGTTTTCGATCCATTTCGCCCGCAAGGCGATTTGCCCCGGAAGCGCCGATATGACCGTTTCGATCGTCAAGCCGGACGCCGCCGCACTGTTCGCGAAACCGGCGACGAAAACGACCGCTTCCTCGTCGGCGAAATTTTGCAGCTTGAGCTTCATTAGCGCGCCCGTCGCTTTACGGTCGGCGACGATCAAGCGGAACGGATTTTTCACGGCTTCCAAACCGCCTTCGCTCACGCCCAGCGCCGCGCCGCCGGCGTCCGTTAAAGTCGCGGCGACGCCCGTTCCGGCGACGATCAGAACGCCGTTTACGCCGATCGCTTCCGCCGGAATTTCGATTTCCTGCGACTGTTTCGGCGCGAGTACGATTTTTTTCTTCGTCGTCAGTTTCGCGCCGTTCGGTTCGTCGTCGATGGCCGCGACGGTCGGGCGCTTATAGGAAACGGTTTGAAAATATCGAGCGAACCCGTAGCGGTCGCGCGGCGCGCTCGTTTCGTCTGCCGACGCGTAGGTTTCGCTCGCGGATTTTTCGAGCAGCGCGGTCGCTCGTTCGGCGCGCGACTTTTTCGGTCCGACGGCGACGCGCGGCATGACGAAGCCTTTGAAGTCTTCGATTCCGGTCAGCGCGATGTGATTGCGCGGCACGTATTCGTAATCGGTCAGATTGTATTTCGCCGATTCTACCGGGACGACGCCGTCGCCGAAAACGTTTTCCGCGAGGCACGTGCGCGGCACCGGAATGATGCCGATCAAAACGGAAAACTTGACGCCCTTGCGGTCGTTGACGCGCGTGTTGAAGGCGCGGACGATGATCGGTTTCAGCTCGCGCATCGCGTGCATCTCGTTTGCGCCGTATTCCTCGAACTGCTCGTTGACCGTGTCGGCGCACGGGCTGCCCATGTTCGGCGTGCCGAGCATCACGAGATGCGTGATCTCGGGCTTGCCGTCGAAAACCGGCGGCATGAAAGTGTTGATGTACTGGCGCGAGATGAGCCCGCCCATCGAGTGCGCGACGACGTCGACGTGCCACGCGTTGTTTTCCTCGCGCGCGAATTTGATCTGCTTGGCTAATTCCTGCGCGTTTTGATAGATCGTGTTCGTTGGCTTGTAGTTGCCGGGGCGATCGCCGGTCGACATCTTGCCGTGCGCCGGATCGGCGCCGACGGGGTAGCCTTTCCACGCGAAGCTGTGCGCCTCGCGCAGGTAAACCGGATATTCCGCCCACGCCGCCGCGTTCGACCACAGGCCGTGGACGAGAACGACCGGTTTCGGCAAAATCTTGATCTTCGCCGTTTCGGTGTTGCCGCCTTCGAGTTCGGCTTTGATTTCGCGCTCCGACTGATTTTTGCGGTTTTCGTCCCACGCGAAGCCGGACGTGTCCCATTCGTATTCGACGTCGCGGTATTCGCCCGGTTTGATCATCACCGAAACGGCGGCGTCGGGCAGCGCTTCGTTCGATTTCGTTTCCGAGAATTTCACGTTCGCGTAAGCGGTGTCGCCGCCGTTGTTGAAGACTTTGGCCTTGATTTTGACGAGGTTGCCGTCGATCGTGCCGGAAAGCGGATCGACGCCGACCCAGCGGTCGGGATCGGGCACGCGTTTATGTTCGAAGCGAACGTCGGCGATTTCGAGCGCCGGCGCGCAGCGCGCGAGATTCCACTGAAAGGTTTCGATGGTGTTGCCGTCGCTGCTGGTCCGCGTCCATGTTCCCGCGAGCCGGTTGAAGCTTTCCGGGTTAAACGGGATCACGCCGTCGTCGGTCGCCGCGCTTTTTTCGCCCGCGTTGTTGATTTCGGTCGTCGACGAGCTGCCGATCGGCTTCTGCGGCGAGCAGGTTCCGGTGCACGAGCTCGAAGACTCGCGGCTGAACGTGCCGCTCAATTTCGGAAGATTGTTGATCGACAGATTCATCGTGCGCCCGCGCAGGCCGACGAAGACGTTGACGTTTTCGCTGCCGCCGGTCGCCTGCCGGACGTCGTTCAGCCTGCTTTCGCACCGCACGCGCTGCGGTTTGCCCGCGCCCTTGAGCGTGACGCTGCAGTATTCGTCTTTTTCCGAAACGTCGAGCTGATTGAGATTTTCGTTTTCGGAAGCGGCCGCGCGGCCGGTGAAATTGAAGCTGCCGCTGACGCCGCTGGCCGAGACGCTCGCCGTGCCCTGCGGCTTGCCGTCGTCGCGAATCGCGATGTTCGCCGTGTAAACGCGCTTCATGCTGCGGGATGAGCCGAATCTGCCGGTCGAGCCGACGGCGACGGTTTTCGTGTAATTGACCGTTCCCGTGTAACCGCCGTCGCACGTTTTTTTCGCATTCGTCGCCGACGAGTTCGAAGATCTCGACGCGGCGGACGTCGCGCCGCGCCCGGTCTGCGCGAACGCCGGAAAATTGGCGGACAAAAACGCCGTCATTAAAAACAAACCGATGAATTTACGTCGAAGAATTTCCTGCTGCATCAAAATTTACCCTCAAAATAAAATTTACGTCGACTTCAAGGCGCAATGAATCGAGAAAAGGTATCAAAGATCGGAAAATTATTTCGCAAAACCTTTCGATTCCGACGAAAACGAATATACAAATCACCTTTGAACGCTTATACTTGAGCTAAATTTCACGCGTATTTGCCGGCACCTGCACGGAAAAACATTCAAACTTATGTCGGAAGACGTCACGGCGCTTTTAATTCAGCTCTCGGAAGGAAACCAATCGGTCGTCGACGAAATTTTCCCGCTGATTTACGCCGAATTGAAAAAAATCGCCGGCAATTACCTGCGCGGCGAGCGCGGCAGCCACACTTTGCAGCCGACCGCGCTGGTGCACGAAGCCTACATCAAACTGATCGATCACACGCGCATCAACTGGCAGAACCGCGCGCATTTTCTCGGCATGGCGGCGACCTTAATGCGGCGGATTCTGATCGATCACGCCCGGCGGCACCGCGCGGGAAAACGCGGCGGCGAGCAGGAAAATCTTCAATTGGAGGAATCGATCGTCATCGTCGCCGGCGAAAAATCGATGGATCTCATCCGACTCGACGAAGCGCTCGAAGAACTGGCGAAGTTCGACGACTTTAAAAGCCGGCTCGTCGAACTCAGATATTTCGGCGGATTGAGCGTCGAAGAGACGGCGGAAGTGCTGGGCGTGTCCGAAGTGACGATCAAGCGTCACTGGCGCATGGCGAAGGCGTGGCTCGCCGAACAAATCCTGCAATGAATCCTCAAAAATGGCGGCAGATCGAAGATATTTTTCAGGCGGCGCTCGATCTGCCGGCGGACGAGCGCGCGCGCTTCATCGCGGAAAAATGCGGCGCCGACGAGCAATTGCGGCGCGAGGTCGAACGGCTCGTCGCGCGCGGCGAGCAGGAGGAAACCTTTCTCGAATCGCCCGTCTGGACGGACAGCCGTTTCATGCAGACGAACGTCATGCGCGGCATCGCCGACTCGCTCGACGAGGAAATTTCACCGTCCGGCGAGCCGAAATCGCTGATCGGCGAGCGAGTCGGCGCGTATCGTCTCATCGAGGAACTCGGGCGCGGCGGCATGGGCGTGGTTTATCTGGCCGAGCGCGCCGACGGCGAGTTCCGTCAAAAAGCCGCCGTCAAACTCATCAAACGCGGCATGGACACGGATTTCATCGTCCGCCGTTTCCGGCGCGAACGCCAGATCGTCGCGACGCTCAATCACCCGAACATCGCCAGGCTGCTCGACGGCGGTACGACCGACGAGGGCGCGCCGTATTTCGTGATGGAGTTCATCGAGGGCGAACCGCTTTTGAAATACTGCGCCGATTTCGATACGCGCCGCAAAATCGAGGTTTTTCTGCAAATCTGCGCGGCGATCCACTACGCGCACGAAAGAAAAATCATCCATCGCGACGTCAAACCGTCGAACGTTCTCGTGACCGCGGACGGCACGCCGAAGCTGCTCGATTTCGGCATCGCCAAACTTCTCGACGGCGAATCGATTCACGAATCGTTTATGCCGACGGCGACCGCGATGCGCCTGATGACGCCCGAATACGCGTCGCCCGAACAGGTGCGCGGCGAAGCCGTCACGTCCGCCAGCGACCAGTATTCGTTAGGCGTTTTGTTTTACGAACTGATTACCGGAAAGCGCCCGTATAAATTCCCGTCGCGCGCGCCGCACGAAATCGCCCGCGTCATCTGCGAGGAATTGCCGGAGGAACCGATTTCGGGCGATTTCGACGAAACGCCAGTGGGGGAAAACGATTTGCAGGCGGACGCCGAAGCCTGCCGAAAGCTCGACCGGATAGTTTTGAAAACCCTGCGGAAGGTCCCGGCCGAAAGATACGCATCGGTCGCGGATTTCGCCGCCGATCTCGAACGTTTTCTGCGCGGAGAAACGGTGCGCGCCGAATCGTTCACCGGCGAAAACGCGAAATCGGCGGAAAGCGATGCGCCTGCGAGTCCGGCGACGGCGGCGAAGTCGATCGCCGTCCTGCCGCTGAAAAATCTTAACGCGCGGTCGGACGAAAACACGGGCGGCGCTGATTTTCTCGGCATCGGGCTCGCCGACGCGCTGATTTCCCGGCTTTCGAACATCCGGCGGTTTCTCGTGCGACCGACGAGCTCGGTGCTGCGGTTCGACGCGGCGGACGCCGATTCGTTCGCCGCCGGCGCGGAGCTGAGCGTCAATTTCGTGCTCGACGGCAGTTTTTTAAAGACCGAGCGCCGGATTCGCGTTTCGCTCCAATTGCTCGACGTCGCCGCGAAATCGACCGTCTGGGCGGAACGTTTCGACGAGGATTTGACGGACGTGTTGACGCTCGAAGACCGGATCTCGCAGCGCGTCGCCGACGCGCTCGTGCCGCAGCTTTCGACCGGCGAAGTGCAGATTCTCGCGAAACGACCGACCGACGATGCGGAAGCCTACGAGGCTTACCTGCGCGGGCGTTTTCACTGGAACAGCTTTACCGAGGACGGCCTCCGAGAGGCGATCGTTTATTACCGGCGCGCGATCGAGATCGATCCGGATTTCGCGCTCGCCTACGCCGGCATCGCCGATTATTATATTTGGCTCGGCGTTTACGGCGTGCTGCCGACCGCGGAATTTTACCCGCCGGCGCGCGACGCCGCGATGCGCGCGCTGGCGCTCGATCCGGATTTGTCCGAAGCGCGCGCGGCGCTCGGGCTCGCGACGCTTTACGGCGAATACGACTGGGCGGCGAGCGAAAAGGATTTGCGGCGCGCCGTCGAGCTCAATCCGAACAATTCGGTCGCGCACCTCTGGTTTTCGCACGTGCTTTATTCGCAGAAGCGTTTCGCCGAGGGCACGCGGCATCTCGAAAAGGCGCTCGCGCTCGACCCGTTCTCCTTTCAGCATCACAACACGCGCGCCTGGAGCTTTTATTTTTCGCGCCGGTTCGACGAGGCTTTGGCGCATTCGGCGCGGCTCGTCCTGCAGTTTCCCGAAAGCAATCAGGCGTATTTTTCGCGCGTCTGTTTTTTAAATTACGCCGGGCAGACCGCGGAAGCGACCGAAGTCATGCGGCGCGGCGCGGCGTTGTCGAACGATCCGTTGTTCACCAATTACGGATTCGCGCAGATCGCCGCGGCGGCGGGCGACCGCCGCACCGCCGAGGAACTGATCGAAAAAACGCATCGCGAAACCGATCGCGAGTTTTCCAATTTTTACATCGCGCTTATTTACAGCTTTCTAAAGGACAAAGACGCCGCCTTCGATCGTCTCGAACGCGCTTTCGCCGAACGCGAAAGCCTGCTCGTCTGGCTCGACGTCGAACCGTCGCTCGACGTGCTGCGCGACGACGAACGTTATTTCGCTTTGCTCGTCCGGATGAATCACCCGCTCGCGCTGCGCGCGGCGCAAATCGAGCGCGCGGCGGAAAAACGCGTCGCCGGCGTTCGGGAAGATTCGGGGGCTGCCGAATCGGTGAAGGCGGTTCGGAAAGGCGAAAGGACCGGAGCGACGCGGCGCGCGGGCATCAAACGCGGAGCGTTCCTCGTCATCGCGAGCATCGTTTTACTGCCGGTTTTCGCGGCGCTGACGATCGCGACCGAAATTTCGCCGGCCGTCATGCTCGCCGGTTTTATAGTAACTTTCTGCGGCGGTCTGCTGCGCATCATTTACGCCTTGTTTTTCGAGCCGCCGGTTTCGCCGAACGAGTCCGAGAAAAGTTGAAAGACTGATTTGGAGGGGTCGCGAATACCGCACGAAAATCGGGCGCGGGATTGAAAAAACGAACGGGACGCGGATTCGTGCGGAAGCAGACGGATTTTCGCCGATTTTTGGTAAAATTTAAATCGAATCAGCGAAAATCCGTTTTTATCCGCGTTAATCCGCGTCCCGTTTTTTTACCCCACTAAAGCGGTAATCGTTAGCTGTTGTCCTTCGGGTAGCGCTGCAGCATGCCTTCTTCGCGCATCAGCTTTTCGATGTCGTCGATTTCCATCGGCACGAACGTCGTCAAAATGTCTGCGCCCGCGGCGGTGATGACGATCACGTCTTCGAGGCGGATATAGATTTTTTCCTCCTCGACGCGCAGCGCCGGTTCGATCGAAAAGACCATGCCTTCGCGCA
The DNA here is from genome assembly GCA_036563455.1 of Pyrinomonadaceae bacterium. Lineage (GTDB taxonomy): Bacteria > Acidobacteriota > Blastocatellia > Pyrinomonadales > Pyrinomonadaceae > JAFDVJ01. The sequence continues at coordinate 360,179 of DATCMK010000038.1, forward strand.
GCGGCGAGCCGTCGTAACCGCCGACGTCGTGCGTCGCCATGCCGATCCAGTGACCGAGCATGCCGCGCGGATTTTTTGCGCCGTTCGTGTAATTTTCGACGAACGAGCGGGCCGCTTTTTCGTAGCTCGGTTTCGAAAATTTCGCTTTTGAAAGCGCCCGGTTCATTTCCGGAATGGCGGCTTGTTTGATCGCCTGCGCCGTTAATCCGGGCTTGATGTTTTTCAGAATCGCCTTATAGCAGTCGAGGTAAAACGCGTAAAGCTCGCGCTGCCACTGGTTGAATTTGCCGTTGACGGGAAACATTCTGGTCACGTCGCTCATGTAATAGGCGACGTCCGGCGCGTAATCCATCAGCAGAAATTCGCCGTCGCGCATCACGCGTTTTCCCGCGTTGTAATGCGGATACCACGCGTTCGACGCGCTCGCGATCAGCGAATAATAGGCGTCGCCCTGCGCGCCGTTGCGGTAATAAACGTATTTCGCGACCGCGTCGAGTTCCGATTCCTGAATGCCCGGCACGGTCGAGCGCATCGCCTCCATCAAAGACAATCCGGAAAGACGCGTCGCTTTTTTAATCAGCGCGATCTCGCGCGGGCTTTTGATCAGGCGCAAACGGTCGAGCGTCGGCGTTAAATCCTTGATTTCAAACTGCGGAAAACGCGTTCTGACGAGATTGATGAAATTGCCCTCGCGCGACGGCAGACCGTCCCACGGGTCGCTGAACACGTCGGCGTTCATGCGCGCCGCCGAGTCGCGGCTGACGGCGATGCCTTCGGGCGGCGCGAACGGCATGAAGATTTTCGATTCCTGACCGCTGCGGGCGAAAACCGCGAGATGTTCGCTCAGCGTTTCGGTCGCGTAGACCTGATCGATGCCGGAAAGCCGTTTGACGAGCTCGCCGTCTTCCGCCGACAGCACTTTGCCCTCGCCGCGCTCGCGCGCCTCGTTGCGGTGCGGCAGATAAACGTAAGCTTTGCGCTGGCGCCCGTCGAGCAGCAGATAAGCGTGCGGCGATTCGATGCCGCACAGGTAATAAAATTCGTTCGACTGCCGGAAGCGCGTGTACCCGGCGGGGCTCGGCGCGCCCTGGACGAGCGCGTAATTCTCGCCGATCGCGTCGTAAACGCGCGCGCGCCGTGCGGCGAATTCCGCCGGCGGAAAATCGTTTGTAAAAAACGGAATGTCCTGCGCCTGAAAACTTTGGAAAGATAAAAGAAACAGCGAAATAAGAAGGAAGAATTTGATTTTCATGAGAGATAGCTTAAATCGAGAAAAGTTTTCAACGCAAATCGGGTCAGTAGCGTTTGCCTGAGCAAATGCGTTTCAGGTTTGACATCGATCGACGCATCGGCTCACGCCGACGCTACTGACCTAGTTTGCCTCTTAAAAACTCTTGCGGAACAGGTAAGACATCTTGATGAAAAACGTCCGCCCATTCGAGTGCAAGCCGCGTTCCGGGTCGCCCGTGTACGGGTTGCGGCCGTAGTAATTGAAGTTGTCGCTGTAGCCGACGTAAAGCGTTTTGCCCGGGCTCGGCGTCCAGCCGAAGACGAACTGCGGGCGGATTCTTTCGCTGATCGTCGAGTAATCGAGCCGCAGGCGGGCGAAAAGGTCGCGCGAAAACTGATAGGTCGAGCGCGAGCTGAAAATATTGTCGTCGAAGGCGACGCGGCCGGTGTCGTTGCGCACCAAGCGGACTTTGTTGTAATTGAGCTGCGTTTGAAAGGCGGTCGTCGGCTGGTAGCGGAACGACGACTCGATGAACAGCTGGTCGCCCGAACCCGGATTCATCTGCCCGGAAGCGCCGAGGTCGTAATCCATCTGTCCCCACGTGTGATCGACGAGCACGAAGGCGAAAAGCTTCTTGTTCGGCGTCGTTTCGATGAAAAGCTGCATCGCTTTGAAAACCGTCGAGCGCTGCGGGTCGTCGCCGGTGAATTTGCCCGGTCTGCCGAATTTGCGCACCGGACCGAATTCGTCTTCGTAAACGCGCTCGCCGCCTAATTGAAACGCCGCGCCGATGTAGGTCTGACGCTGCAGCGCGAGCATGCCCTGCGAGTTCGAAATCCAGTACTGCACGCGGCGGCGCCAGTCGTAGCTGATGTTCGTCGCGTTCTGAACGCGTTTGAAGACGATCGATTTTTTGTTGTCCGGGTCGGTTTTATACTGGATGAACGAGCCGAGGTAATTCGTGTCGGTGCGCTGGCGAAAACCGACGTCGGCGCGGTAATCGCGCGAACGCCCGACCGCGAGGTAATTCATGTAGAGATTTCTGTCGGCGCGCTCCAGCCAGACGTTGTAGCCGATGCCGTTGCCGGTCCGGTAGGAAGTTTTGTCGAGGTTCGAATCGTAAAAATAGTCGCGCGTCGTCGTGCCGACGAGCTGAAATTCGGCGACCGTCTTTTTGTCGAACCGGAATCTGCCGTCGAAGCCGCCGGCGTGATTGTGCTGGTCGACGAAATTGTAGGTCGAAGCGAAAAAGCCGAGGTTGTTTTCCTTGCCGATGTCGCGCTTGAAGCGAACGACGCCGATGTCGGCGTTTTTGTCGACGAACCGCTCGTTTTCGCAAAGCGCGTTCGTCTTTCGGATAACGCGCAGTTTTTGGCATTCCAGCAAATCTTCACGATCGTCCGGTTCGAAGTTGCCCGGCGCGTTGTCGGACGCGTACATGATGCCGAACGTGTTTTTGCCGCGCCTGCCGGTGATTTTCGCGGCGACGTCCGGATCGACGATCGTGCGCGTGTGGACGACGTTCATCGGCGTCTGGAAAATGTCGATTCTTTCGAGAAAGAACGGGCGTTTTTCGGCGAAAAAGACCGGAAAACGCTGGTTCGCGGTCGTCACGGGCGCGTCGGCTTCGACCTGCGCGAAATCGGGATTATAGGCGAAATCGAGCGTCACGGTCGGCGTCAGACTGAATTTCGCGGTCATCCCGAAATCGCCCCTGACGCCCTCGTTGACGAAGCGCCCCGCCGGATTGCCGTCGAACGTGTACACCGAACGGCGACTCGACTGCGAGAGCGTGAAACTCGGAATGATCTCGACCTGCCGCGTCGTCGCGATGTCTTCGAGGCCCGTGATGCGCCCGGCTTTGTTCAGCGAACCCGACCGGCTGCGGTCGCCGCGCATCCATGAATTCAATTCGTTATTGTTCCATTTCACGCGCCGGAAAATATGCAGCCCCCATTGTTTGTCTTTGCCCGCTTCGTAGCGCAGCGATTTAAAGGGAATCGCGGCTTCGATCGTGAAACCGTCCTCGGTCAGCACGCCCTTCGACTCCATCACGAGATCGACGCTGTAATCTTCGCCGTTGCTTTCGGTAAACGTGCCGTCCGCCTGCACGCCCAAAGGATTCCAGAAAATCGCGTACGCCTGCCGCTGATCGTTGAACGTGTCGAGGTAAACGCCGACGTAATCGTCGTCGAAAATATTGTCGCGCCGCGCGACGGTCGCGCGCACTTTGCTGCGGTCCTGTTTGACGCGAAACGCGATGTATAAATGCTTGGCGTCGTAGCCGATCAGCACCTCGGTCGGACTGCTCGGCGCGACGTTGTCGCCCGGCTGAATCTGCAGAAAATCGCCGAAGACGGCCGCCGTCTGCCAGATTCCGTCCGAAAGCTGCCCGTCGATGACCGGCGCGGCTTCGAAACGCGGGATGCGCGCCGGCGCGTTTTTGACGACGTAGATCGGGCTCGAGGTTTCGACGTTCGTTTTCGGCGGCAGCGGTTTCGGATCGGACGGCGTCGGCGAAGTCGCCGGCACGAGGACGCTGGCGGCCGCCGGATTTTCATTTCGGGCGCCGGTTTCCGCCGCCGGCGTCGGCGTGGAATCCTGCGCGAATGAATTTAGGAGACAAAATAGCAGAAAGCAGACAATAAATGGAATATTTCTCATGAAGCCTCTCTTTTTATGAATTGTTTAGTATGAAAAATGGTCTAATCCGGAATTGATTTCCTAAAACTCAATTTAGATTAGAACCCGCTTGGAATTTCATAGAGAGAACACCGGGCGGCGGGCATTTGTGACAAAAGTTTGCATACTTTGTGCAAACTTTGGATTCAGTGCGTTTTGCATTGAAACAAGCGCGTCATTTTTCTTCAATTTTTTGCTCGGCGCGCCGCGGATGAGTGTTATAATTCGCGCAGCGGATCGCCGATGGCTTATAATACGCAGATTAATGACAGGGGTTTAGGTTTATCAAAGTACAAAATGGGTGACGAGCATTCTCAGAAATTTCGAGCCGGGTCGGTTCCCCGCATCGATCATCAACTATTTAAAGCGCTCGCCGATCACGGCACCGAGTTTTTCGGCATCTCGGATTTAAATCTCAAACCGATTTACGTCAACCCGGCGGGACTCGCGCGCGTCGGACTCGAATCGATCGAGGAAGCGGCGGAAAAAAGCGTCGCCGAATTTTTCTTTCCGGAAGATCGAGATTACATTACGAACGAATTTTTCGGGCGAATCGAGCGCGACGGGCGCGGCGAGGTCGAGATCCGTTTCCGGCATTTTCGTACCGGCGCGGCGATCTGGATGCTCTACACGGTTTTCGTCGTGCGCGACGAAACCGGCGCGGCGCTCGGTTACGGCACCGTCAGCCGCGACGTGACCGAACGGCGCGCGATGGAAGAAACCATCAAACGTTCCGCCGAGCAGCACCGCAATATCTTGGAAAGCATCACCGACGCGTTTTTTGCGATCGACAAAAACTGGCGGTTCACTTATCTCAACCCGCAGGCGGAGCAGGTCCTCAGCCGCGAGCCGGGCGATCTGGTGGAAAAAGTCATCTGGGAGGAATATCCGGGCCTCGTCGGCAGCAAGTTCGAAGAGGCGTACCGCAGGACGATGAACGACGGCGTTTCGTCGACCGTCACCGCTTATTATCCCGATCACCAGCGCTGGTATGAAGTTCACGTCTACCCGGCGTCGGACGGGATCACGGTTTACTTCAGGAACGTCACGGCGCGCGTCGAAACGGAAGAAAGCTTAAGGCGCATGCAGCAGGAAACCGAGCGCTGGCGGCGGCTCTACGACACGATCCTCTCGACCACGCCCGATCTCGTTTACGTGTTCGACCTCGATCACCGCTTCACCTACGCGAACGAGGTGCTGCTCAAAATGTGGGGCAAAACCTGGGACGAAGCGATCGGGAAAAACTGCCTCGAACTCGGCTACGAGCCGTGGCACGCCGAAATGCACGATCGGGAAATCGAACAGGTCAAACGCACCAAACGGCCGATCCGCGGCGAAGTGACGTTCGCCGGCACGTTCGGGCGAAGAACGTACGATTATATTTTCGTGCCGATTCTCAATACGGACGGCGAGGTGGAAGCCGTCGCCGGCACGACGCGCGACGTGACCGAACGCAAGCAGATCGAGCTGCGCAACCGCTTCATCATGCAGCTCGACGAAGCGGTGCGCCCGCTCGAAACGCCCGAAGAGATCACGCGGACGCTCGCGCGCCTTTTGGGAGAATACCTCGGCGCCGACCGCTGCGCGTACGCCGAAGTCGAAGCGGACGAAGATCATTTTTTTATTCCCGGCGATTACACGCGCGGCGACACGCCGAGCATCGTCGGCAGATACGCGATGTCGAGCTTCGGCGCGGAAGTGCTGCGGCTGATGCGCGCGAATAAACCTTATGTCGTCAACGATGTCGATAGTGATCCGCAGGTCACGGCGGAAGATTTAGCCGCTTACCGGCAAACGACGATTCGCGCGGTGATTTGCGTTCCGCTTCATAAAAACGGGCGTTTCGCGGCGTGCATGGCCGTTCATCAAAAAGCGCCGCGCGCGTGGACCGAAGAGGAGATCGAACTCGTCAGCTTCGTTTCGCACCGCTTCTGGGAATCGATCGAACGCGCGCGCGCCGTCAAGAGCCTCAACGATTCTTTCCGGCGCGAGCAGGAAGCGCGCCGCTCGGCGGAGGCCGCGAGCACGGTCAAGGACGAATTTTTGGCGACCGTCAGCCACGAACTGCGCACGCCGCTCAACGCCATGCTCGGCTGGGCGACGATGCTCCGCGGCGGCGGAATGAACAGCGAGGACGCGGCGCGCGCGCTTGAGATCGTCGAACGCAGCGCCCGCGCGCAGTCGCAGTTGATCGACGATCTGCTCGACATTTCGAGAATCATCACCGGCAAACTGCGGCTCGAAATCGACGCGATCGACCCGACCAGCGTCGTGACCGCGGCGATCGACGCGGTCCGCCCGGCGGCGGAGGCCAAAGGCATCGATCTGCAAATCGTGCTCGATGCGCGGATCGGCACGATCTCCGGCGACGCCGACCGCCTGCAGCAGGTCGTCTGGAATCTGGTTTCGAACGCCGTGAAATTCACGCCCGCAGGCGGGCGCGTGCGGCTCGGTCTGGAAAAGGTCGATTCGCACGTCGAAATCACCGTCAGCGACACCGGGAAAGGCATCAGACCGGAATTTCTGCCTTTTATCTTTGACCGTTTCCGGCAGGCCGATCAAACCACCACGCGGCGGCAGGGCGGGCTCGGACTTGGGCTTTCGATCGCCCGCCAGATCGTCGAAATGCACGGCGGCACGGTGCAGGTGGAAAGCGCCGGCGAAGGCAAGGGCGCGAGTTTCGTCGTCAAACTGCCCGCCGCAATCGCCGCTTTGCACGACGAGCCGAACGACTCGCCGAGCGCGCTTCCGGCGGCGGAAAAACAAACTCGGTTCGACGAGCCGGCGGAACTTGAAGGCTTGCGCGTGCTCGTCGTCGACGACGAAGCCGACTCGCGCGGGCTGCTCGGCGCGATCCTTGAACAGTGCCGCGCGGACGCGACCGTTTGCGGTTCCGCCGCCGAAGCCCTGCAGGCGCTCGATGAGGCGGTTTTCGATCTTTTGATCAGCGACATCGGCATGCCGGAAATGGACGGCTATATGCTGATCGGAAAAATCCGCTGCCGCGCGCCGGAGCAGGGCGGCCGGCTTCCCGCCATCGCCTTAACGGCTTACGCCCGCGCCGAAGACCGCGTCCGCGCCCTCAAAGCCGGCTTTCAGACGCATATTTCGAAACCGGTTGAACCGGCGGAGCTCATCGCCGTCGTCGCCAGCGTCGTCAAAGCGGTACGGTGAAAATCATGCCGACCGAACATCGCTGATCAAAAATTTCGCGCCGCTGCAAATCGTTTGAAACAAAGATTTTGATGATCAAAATTTTATCGAAAAAAGCTAAAAAAAAAGGTGGATTTTTTTTAGAACTTGGCGTTTAATATAAGTCTCCGAATCGGTAACTTATTCCAAACGGCTCGATGCCGAAGTTAAATGTCGTTAAATTCACGGACATTCCAATTAACGGGTTCAAAGCATGGCAACATTATTACGGGTAATCTTCGGTCTCTGTCTCGGTCTTTTTCTATCCACGAGCATCTGGGCGACCGACCACAGTTTTAAGCTCGATTTCGACGGCGACGGCCGAACCGATCTCGCGCTTTACCGCGAAGGCACGCGCGATCTGCGGCTCGCGCCGCAGCCTTCGTACTGGTATTTCATGAACACGCACACCGGCGCGACGAGCGCGGTTATCTGGGGGCGCTCGCTCGACGTGCCCGCGCCGGCGGATTACGACGCGGACGGGAAAACCGATCTCGGCGTTTATCGCTGGTGGGATTTCGAAACGGGCGACGTTAATCAGTGGTGGCTCTACCAAAGCCAGGGCGGCGGACATCAGGTGCTGGTTTACGAAGCGGGCTATAACAAATTCAACCGCAACTACCTCGGCGACGCGCGCGCCGAAATCGGTCAGCTGTACCAGACCAACATCAGCCAGGACCCGACGCAGCCGTGTTTCGTCGCGATTTACTTTATCGGCGATCTGCAGGGCAACACGCTCAGAAAAACCGTCGGCGACGCCTGCAACGTGATTCCGATGCCGGTGCCGGGCGATTATAACAACGACGGCCGGAGCGAGATCGCGGTTTTCAATAACGGAATCTTCAAAGTCTGGTTCCCGCCGTACGAAGGCGACGGCGCGCCGGCGATCACGCAGTTTCTCGACGTCGATTCGCCGGTCGTCGGCGATTACGACGGGGACGGCAAAACCGATTTCGCCGGCACCAAAGTCATCGACGGCGCTTTCCACTGGCGGATCAAAAACAGCGGCACCGGCGAGCAGACCGAGGTGCGCTTCGGATTTCCGACCGACAAACCGGTGCCGGGCGATTACGACGGCGACGGCAAAACCGACGTCGCGGTCTGGCGGCCGAGCAACGGCGCGTGGTGGATTATCTACAGTTCGACCGGCGGCGTCGTGAATTTTCATTACGGCGCGCCGAACGATACGCCTTTGGCGATTCCGCTCATCCCCTTTGACCCGTCTTCGTAAAAGCTCCACTCAGCGGCCCTTTAATGTTCGATAAGGATAACCAAATACAAAAGATATGAACCGAAGCCACATTAAAAGCCTCCGGCGGACGGCGGGGATTTTATTGATCTGCGTCCTGATGTTTTTGCCGGCGGCGGCGCAGACCGACCCGGACCCGAATTCGCCGACTCCGATTTTATTGACGACGCCGAACTGGACGAGCGCGTCCATCGCCCGGCCGGCGAGCAAATCCGCGAGCGCTCAGTCGGCCGCGACAAGCGGCTCGTTGGCGGCGTCCTCGCAAATCGTGCTGTACGTTACGAACGTCGATTTGATGGAAAATGAAGGCGCGTCGGCTTTCCGGCTCTCGGCCGAGGACGCGCGCGGCGCGCGGTATCGTTTTCCGGTCGTGAACCTGCGATTGATCGATCGCCGCAACCGCATTTACGCGCTGACGGCGATGCTTAAAGACGAAACCGGAAGTTGGGAGGCGAACGCCGCGGCGGGCGGTTTTCTGTTCAGCGTCACGTGGCGGGGCTTGGAAAGCAACCGTTTGCGGATGAATTTCGACGCGGCCGGCGTCACTTTCAGCGGCGACGCGGGCGGCGCGCAGACTTTCCCTTCGGCGAATCAATCGGTCGACGACGCGAGCGCCGTCGGCTACCGCTGGTCGGGCGACCGCACCAGATTTCTCGAACAAGCGACGTTCGGACCGACGAGAGCGCTCGACGACCGCGTGCGCCGCATCGGGCTGCGCGTCTGGCTCGCCGAGCAGTTCGACGCGCCGTACCCGACCAACCCGTATCCGGCTTTCGGCCTCAAACCGACCACGCCGTCGCCGGACTGCAACGGATTGATCGACAACGGCAATCCCGATTCCGACCCGTTTTGCTACGTCAATCATTACACGATGTACCCGGTGCAGAACTGGTTTTACAAAGAGGCTTTTTACGGCGACGCGCAGCTGCGGCACCGCGTCGCGTGGGCGCTCGCGCAGCTTTGGGTGATCTCCGGCGTCGAGGTTCAGCAGTCGAGCCACATGACGAATTACTATAAGGTGCTCGCCCGCAACGCGTTCGGCAACTGGCGACAGCTGATGCAGGAAATGACGCTCAATCCCGGCATGGGCGGCTACCTCAATATGCGCACTTCCACGCGCTTCGCGCCGAACGAAAACTACGCGCGCGAGATTCTGCAGCTCTTTAATATCGGGTTATTCCAGCTCAATCAGGACGGCACGTTCAAACTCGACGGCGAAGGCAACCCGATCTCGACCTACGACCAGACGACGGTCAATAATTTCACGATGACCTTTACCGGCTGGACTTTGTGCGAGCTGAGCCTGACGCAGTGTCCGAGCCGCGTCGCCGGCGCGCCGAATTTCATCGACCCGATGGCGATCACGAACCCGAATAATCACGATCTGACGGCGAAAACATTATTGAGTTATCCGGGCTCGACGACGACCAACGTCGCGGCGTGCGCGGGCTGCACCGGAACGGCGATCGCGACCTACGCGAACAACTCGCTCAACCAGGCGCTCGACAATATTTACAATCACCCGAACGTCGCGCCGTTCGTCAGCAAGTTTTTAATTCAGCAGCTCGTGACCGGCGATCCGACGCCCGCCTATGTGGCGCGCGTGGCGGCCGTTTTTAACGCGAACCGCGCGAACGCCTCGCAGATGAAGGAAGTCGTCCGCGCGATTCTGCTCGACCCGGAAGCGCGCGGCAACGCGAAGACCGACCCGACTTACGGCAAACTCCGCGAGCCGGTGCTGCTTTTGACGAACATCGCGCGGCATTTCGAAGCGCGTTCGGCGGATCGTTCCGCACCGAGCGACGGCGTCCTGACGACCGAAACCGGTGCGATGGGGCAGGTCGTTTTCATGGCTCCGTCGGTGTTCAATTTTTACCCGCCGGATTACGTCGTGCCCGGAACGTCTTTCAAAGGGCCGGAATTCGCGCTTTACACGACCGGCACCGCCGTCACGCGCGCGAATTTCGCGAATACGATCATCTTCAGCCGCATCAGCGTCAATCCGGAAAGACGCGTCACCGCCGGAACGTCGATCGATCTCGCGGAAATGCAGTCGTTCGCGCAAGCCGACCCGAGCGGCGACTTGCTGCTGGAAATGCTCGATCTGCGAATGATGCACAATATAATGTCGCCGCAGATGCGCGAAACGATCCGGAACGTCATTCAGACGATTCCCGCATCCGACCCGCTTTTACGCGCGCGCAGGGCCGTTTACCTGGTGGCGACTTCCTCGCAGTATCAGGTGCAGAGATAGAGCAGTGGTCGGTGGGCAGTGGTCAGAATAAAATTTGAATTTCAACCGACCACCGCCCACCGATCACCGACCACTGAACAGGAGAGTTTATGAACGAATCGAGACGAAATTTTTTACTGAGAACCGGCGGCGCGCTGACGATGACGGCGCTCGCCACGCAGCTGCGGCATTTCGGTTTGATGAGCGCGCTCGCGGAAAAAGCCGATGAGAAGAAGCGCGCCGCCGCTGCCGTGCCGAACGATTACCGCGCGCTGGTGTGCATCTTTCTCGCCGGCGGCAACGACGGCAACAACACCGTCATCCCGCTTCACAACGACGCCAATCTGAGCAATTACGCGTTATACTCCGCTTTAAGAGAGCCGCAGGGGCTGGCTTTCGGACCCAATGTTCCGCTGCCGTTCAATGTGCCGCGCATCGGCAATCTGACTTACGGTTTTCACCCGGCGTTCGGCGTCGGCGCCAACAACGGTCTTTACGAGCTTTGGGGACAAAACAAACTCGCGATCGTGACGAACGTCGGGTCGCTCGTCAAGCCGACGACCAAAGCGTTGATGCTCGACGAAAATCATCCGAAACCGTACAACATGTATTCGCACAGCGATCAGGCGGCGCAGCAGCAGAGCGGGCGCAGCGACGTGCAGGCCTTCACGGGATGGGCGGGACGGATTTCCGATCGGCGAAGCGGCGCGGACAATCCGGGCTCGCTCGTGCCGATGATCACCTCGATCGTCGGCGCGCAGCTTTTCACTGCCGGGCGAACCACGCTGCCGCTCGCGATCGCCGGCGCGCCGGTGCCGCTCAGCCAGGTTTTGAACCCGCAGGGCTACGAGTCGCCGACCGCCGATTCGCAGGCGCAGCTCGCCGCTTACAATGCGCTGCGCACGCAGGATTTGAGTTCGGAGCTGATCGCCGCGGCGAGTCACATCACCGATCAGGCGATTCAGGTCAACGCCTCGCTTCAGACGTCGCAGGAGGTAACGGCGACTTTTCCGACCTCGAGCATCGGCAATCAGCTCAAACAGGTCGCGCGGATGATCAAAAAGCGCGGCGACTTAAGCGTCAAACGCCAGATTTTCTTCTGTCAGATCAACGGCTTCGACACGCATAATCTGCAGCTGCCGAATCAAAGCATCCTGCTCGCGCAGATGAGCCAGGCGATGCGCGCGTTTTACGACGAAATGGCGGCGCAGGGCTTGGCCGATAAAGTCACGCAATTCACATTATCTGATTTCGGGCGCACGATGAATCCGGCGGGCGCGGGCGCGGGCGTCGGTTCCGACCACGCGTGGTCGAATCATCATTTCGTGGTCGGCGGCGGCGTGACGGCGTCCGATTTTTACGGCCTTAACACGTCGAACGGCACGCCGTATCCGACGCTTGTTCTGGACGGACCGGACGACGCCGAATTCGGCGTCGGCGCGCGCGGGCGCTTTATCCCGACCGCGTCGATCGAACAGTTCGCCGCGACCTTGGCGCGCTGGTTCGGTTTACCCGAAACGGAAATGGTCAACGTTTTTCCGAAAATCGGAAATTTTCCGACCTCCAATCTGGGTTTTATGAAACCGGAATAAGCGACAACCGATTGCTGTTTGTCGGCGATTGAAACATCGATTCACCGATTCATTTGATCAAATGAATCGATGAATCGAGAATCATTATTGTTTTTTCGCCAGATTGACGATGGCGGCGGCTAATTCTTCGATGTCGACCGGTTTCGACAAATGCAGATGAAAGCCGGCGTTGAGCGCCTGTTCGGTATCTTCGGGGCGCGCCAGCGCGGTCAAGGCGATCGCCGGAATCTCGACGCCGTTTTTGTGAGTCAAAGTTCGTAGTTTGCCGATCAGCGAGTAACCGTCTTCGTCCGGCATGTTTATATCCGTCAACAAAATATCCGGATTCCATGCGGCGAGCGAGTCGAAGGCTTCGGCAACCGATTGCGAGGCTTGCGTTTCGGCTCCCAGAAGTTTCAGCGCGAAAGTCAGCATCTCGCACGTGTCGGCGTCGTCGTCGACGATCAGCACGCGAATGCCGCTCAGCTCGGATTTGGCGGTTTCGCGATGTTTATGCCCGTTCGATTTTTCCTTCAACGGCTTGGCGGGCGGATCGACGATCAGCGAGCGCGGCAGCGTGACGGTGAAGGTCGCGCCGCGACCGCGTCCCTCGCTGGCGGCTGAAACCGAGCCGCCGTGCAGCTCCGCCAAATGCCGGACGATCGCCAAGCCGAGTCCCAGACCGTTGTGCTTCCTCGTGCTCGAACTGTCGGCCTGACGAAAACGATCGAAAACGAACGGCAGAAAGTCCGGCGCGATGCCTTCTCCGTTGTCGGCGACGACGATCTGCACGGTTTCGTTCGTTTGTTCGAGCGCGATGCTGATTTGGCCGCCGATCGGCGTAAACTTGACGGCGTTCGTGAGCAGGTTCCAGATGATCTGCTGCAACCGCTGCGAATCGCAGGTGATCGATTCGACCTCCGAATTGTAAGCCGTCGAAAACTTGATCTCCTTGGCTTCCGCCGCGGGGCGGACCGCGTCGATCGCGGCGTCGATGACCGGAATGATCGGCGTCGGCGATAGATTAAGGAGCAGGTTGCCGGTCATCAGGCGCGACGTGTCGAGCAGATCGTTGATGAGCTGCGCCTGCGTTTTCGCGTTGCGGAAAATCGTCTGCAGCGCGTCCGCCTGTTTGTGCGGTTCGAGCTTGCCCGACTGCAGAATCTGTCCCCAGCCGATGATCGCGTTGAGCGGCGTGCGCAGCTCGTGACTGACCGTCGCGAGAAATTCGTCCTTTAAACGGCTCGCGATTTCCGCTTTTTCGCGCAGCGCCTTTTCGCGCAGCAACAGATTTTCGCGCTCGGCTTCCACGCGTTTGCGCTGGATGAACTGCCCGATTTCGCTGCCGATCGCTTCGAGCATGTTGAGCATCGGCTGGTCGGGCATCAGCGGGCGGCGCGTAAAAAATTCGATGACGCCGTAAAATTCGCGGTTGACCTTGATCGGAAAGCCGATCGCGCTGTGCAGACCGACCGTCGCGGCGAACGACGCGCGCGGGTATTTTTCGCCGCGGACGGTGTTCGGCAGCCAGACCGGCGCCGATTTCTTCCAGACGTGTCCGGGCAAGCCGATGCCGCGCGCCAGCGTGATGCGCCGCGTTTCGTTGATGAACGGCGCGAAATCCTCCGCCGCGCCCGAGTTTTCGACCTCCGTGCAGATGAGCCCGCTGCTCGCTTCGTCGAGCGACCACAAACAGCACACGTCCGCTTTCATGTATTCGCAAAAAGTGTGCAGGATCGCCGGGATCGCCGTTTCGAGATTGAGCGCATCGGCGAGCGTGCGCGTGATGGCGTGTTCGGTGGCGAGCCGCGCCTCGGACTGGCGCCGGACGGCGATCTCCTTTTGCAGCTCTTCGTTGGCGGCTTCGAGCTGCGCCGTGCGGCGCTGAACGCGCGCTTCGAGCTCGGTATTCAGGCTGTCGAGCTCGCTGTTGGCGGCTTCGAGCAGTTCGGATTGCCGCTTGATCTGCTTGTTCTGCAGGAAAAGCTTGGTGAAAAAACGGACTTTCGATTTGAGGATTTCCGGCTCGAACGGCTTGGTCATGTAATCGACCGCGCCCAGGCTGTAACCTTTAAAGACGTATTGTTCGTCGCGGCTCGTGGCGGAAACGAAAATGATCGGCGTGTGCTGCGTGCGCTCGCGCTCGCGCACGAGCTCGGCGAATTCGAAACCGTTGAGCCCCGGCATCTGCACGTCGAGCAGAATCAGCGCGACTTCTTCCGTCAGCAGAAAACGAAGCGCTTCGTGACCGGATGACGCACAGACTAAATTTTGCCCTAAATCTTCAAGAATGGTTTGCATCGCCAGCAGATTTTCCGGGCGATCGTCCACCAGCAAAACATTCGCTTTACTCTCCGAGGTCATTAACCCTCCTAATCGTTAAAGGCAGGTTTTGACGAAGAGAAATCAAAACCTGCCTTTCCATTGTCACTCAGTTCTACCGGTCTAGCCAAATCCGCAAAAGCGAAAACAGCTGCTCGGTATCGACCGGCTTCGTGATGTAGTCGCTGGCTCCGGCTTCGAGGCATTTCTGGCGGTCGCCCTTCATCGCTTTGGCGGTGACGGCGATGATCGGAATCGATTTGAATTTCGAAATCTGCCGAATTTCGTTCATCGCTTCATAGCCGTCCATCTCCGGCATCATGATGTCCATCAGAACGCCGTCGATGCCCGGCGTTTTCTTGAGCATCTCGATGCCGTCGCGCCCGTTTTCGGCGTAGACGACCTGCATTTTCTGCCGTTCGAGCGCGCTCGTCAAAGCGAAAATGTTGCGAATGTCGTCGTCGACCACCAAAACCTTTTTGCCCTCGAGGCGCGGATCGGTGACGTTCACGCGCTTCATCATGTTTTTCTGCGATTCGGTCAGATCCGCGACGTCGCGGTGCAGAAACAGCGCCGTTTCGTCGACCAAACGCTCCAGCGAATCGGCGTCTTTGATGATGATCGTTTCCGCCAGTTTTTTGATCTTCGCGGTTTCGCGCTTCGTCAGATCCTTGCCGGTATGAACGATCACCGGCAATTCCGGAAAGCCGCTCTTCTGCTTGATCTTCGTGATCAGCTCCGACCATTCCATATCGGGCAGCATCAAATCGACGATCGCGCAGTCGAATTTTTCCGCGTTGAGCGCGCTTAAGGCTTCTTCGCCGGTCGCGACCGATTTGATCTCGATGTCGCCGCCGCCCAAGAGTTCGTTGATGCTCATCTGCAGCGTTTCGTCGTCCTCGACGAGCAAAAGTTTTTTCACTTCGCGCGAAATGAAATCCTTCAAGCCGACGATGCCTTCGACGAGCTTTTCGCGATTGACCGGCTTCGTCAGATGCCCGAACGCGCCGAGTTTTAGAACGCGCCGCAGGTCGTCGATCACCGAAATGATCTGGATCGGAATATGACGGGTCGAAATGTCGTGCTTGAGGCGGTCGAGCACCGCGTAGCCGTGCATTCCCGGCAAAGTCAAATCGAGCGTGATCGCGTCGGGGCGGTATTTTCGCGCCGTCATCAGCGCGTCTTCGCCGTGCTGCGAAACGAGGCATTTAAAGCCCTGTTCGTGCGCGATGTCGACGAGGATGCGCGCAAAACTGCTGTCGTCCTCGATGATCAAGAGCACTTTGTCTTCCTGTTTGATCGTCGCGCGGTCGTCCGACACGACGATCTGCACGCGCGCCGATCCGTTTTCGTCCTGCGGCTCGCGCGCCAGCGAAATCAGGCTCGGCTGCTGCTGATTATTGTCGGAGATAAATTCCTCGTCGAGCACGTCGTCCTTCGGCGAAAGCGAGGTCGGCTGGTAATTTTCCGGCAAATAGAACGTAAACTTGCTGCCTGTCCCGGGCGTGCTTTCGAGCGTGATTTCGCCGCCCAAAAGACGGGCGATTTCGCGGCTGATCGAAAGTCCGAGACCGGTTCCGCCGTATTTGCGGCTCGTCGTGCCGTCCGCCTGCTGGAAAGCTTCAAAGATCAATTGCTGTTTGTCTTCCGGAATGCCGATGCCGGTGTCGCTGACCGTAAAGGCGATGACCGAACCGGCGCGGTTGAGGCTTTCGTTATCGAAACTCCAGCCCGTTTCGGCGACGCCGATCTGCATTTCGACCTGTCCCTGATGCGTGAACTTGAAGGCGTTCGAGAGCAGATTTTTGAGCACCTGCCGCAGGCGTTTGGCGTCCGTCTGCATGTGTGCCGGCAGCTGGTCGCTGATTTCGGTAATGAGCTGTAGGCCCTTATCCTGCGCGATCTGGCTGAACGTGCGTTCGATGTCCTCGCGCAGCTCGCCGAAATGCACGTCGCCGATTTCGACGCCCATCGTGCCGGACTCGATCTTCGAAAGGTCGAGAATCTCGTTGATCAGCGCCAAAAGATCGGCGCCCGACGAGTGAATCGTTTCGGCGAACTCGATCTGCTTTTCGTTGAGATTGCTTTCGGCGTTTTCCGCGAGCATCTTCGATAAAATGAGCATCGAGTTCAAAGGCGTGCGCAGCTCGTGCGACATGTTCGCGAGGAATTCCGATTTGTATTTCGAGCTGAGGGCGAGCTGTTTCGCCTTGTCTTCGAGCGCCGTGCGGGCGAGCTCGATCTGGCGGTTTTTCTGTTCGACTTCCGATTTTTGTTCGGACAGAAGCCGCGCTTTTTCTTCGAGCTCCTGGTTCGTCTGCTGAAGCTCTTCCTGCTGCTGTTTGAGCAGCTCTTCCGAAGTCTGCAGCGACTGCGCCTGCAGTTCGAGCCGGCGGTTCGTTTCCTGCAGTTCGGCTTGTCCGACCTGCAGTTCCTGCGCGAGCGACTGCGACTGCTTCAAGAGTTCCTCGGTTCTCATGTTCGCCTCGATCGTGTTGATGACGATGCCGATCGATTCGGTTAATTGATCGAGGAAACCGAAGTGAATTTCGTTGAACGGCTCGAACGACGCGAGTTCGATGACCGCCTTGACCTGACCTTCGAAAAGCACGGGCAAAACGACGATGTTTTTCGGAACGGCTTCGCCCAAACCGGAGTTGATCTTCACGTAATCGGGCGGCACGTTCGTGATGATGATGCGTTCTTTTTCGAGCGCGCACTGCCCGACGAGGCTTTCGCCCAATTTAAACTCGTTGGCGACCGATTTTCGTTCGCGGTACGCGTAGGACGCGAGCAGTTTCAAGACCGTTTCGTCCTCGATCGTGTCGGCGATGTAAAACACGCCGTGCTGCATCTCGACGAGCGGCGCCATTTCCGAAAGGATCAGGCGGGCGACCGTCAAAAGGTCGCGCTGACCCTGCAGCAGGCGCGTGAACTTCGCGAG
Organism: Pyrinomonadaceae bacterium; assembly: GCA_036563455.1. Lineage (GTDB taxonomy): Bacteria > Acidobacteriota > Blastocatellia > Pyrinomonadales > Pyrinomonadaceae > JAFDVJ01. Next base: position 377,603 of record DATCMK010000038.1, read on the forward strand.
GTTGGTTTTCAGCCAGTCCTGCTCGGTGTTTTTCTGCGTCGTTTCGCGCAGGTTGCGGATCATCTCGTTCACGTTGTCTTTCAGGAACGCGACTTCGCCCGACGCGTCGACGGTGATCGTTCGCGTCAAATCGCCCTTCGTCACGGCGGTCGCGACGTCCGCCATCGCGCGCACCTGGTTGGTCAGGTTCGCCGCGAGCTGGTTGACGTTGTCGGTCAGGTCGCGCCACGTTCCCGAAGCTCCGGGAACGTTCGCCTGTCCGCCGAGTTCGCCTTCGATGCCGACCTCGCGCGCGACGGTCGTCACCTGATCGGCGAACGTCGCGAGCGTGTCGATCATCGCGTTGATCGTGTCGGCGAGCTCGGCGATTTCGCCTAAGGCTTCCACCTCTAATTTACGGTTCAAATTGCCGTTCGCGACCGCCGTCACGACGCGCGCGATGCCGCGCACCTGCGTCGTCAGGTTCGACGCCATAAAGTTCACGTTGTCGGTCAAGTCCTTCCAGACGCCCGCGACGCCTTTTACCTCGGCTTGACCGCCGAGTTTTCCTTCGGTGCCGACCTCGCGCGCCACGCGCGTCACTTCCGACGCGAACGAATTGAGCTGGTCGACCATCGTGTTGATCGTGATTTTGAGTTCGAGGATTTCGCCCTGCACGTCGACCGTGATTTTCTTCGAAAGGTCGCCGTTCGCCACCGCGGTCGTGACGGTCGCGATGTTGCGCACTTGCGACGTTAAGTTCGACGCCATGAAGTTCACGTTGTCGGTCAAATCCTTCCACGTTCCGGAAACGCCGCGCACGACCGCCTGCCCGCCGAGCTTTCCTTCGGTTCCGACCTCGCGCGCCACGCGCGTCACTTCCGAGGCGAACGACGAAAGTTGGTCGACCATCGTGTTGATCGTATTTTTCAATTCGAGAATTTCGCCCTTGACGTCGACCGTGATTTTCTTGGAAAGGTCGCCCGTCGCGACCGCGGTCGTGACGTCGGCGATGTTGCGCACCTGCGAAGTCAGGTTCGACGCCATGAAATTCACGTTGTCGGTCAAGTCTTTCCACGTGCCGGAAACGCCGCGCACGACCGCCTGCCCGCCGAGCTTTCCTTCGGTTCCGACCTCGCGCGCCACGCGCGTCACTTCCGACGCGAACGACGACAACTGATCGACCATCGTGTTGATCGTGTCTTTGAGTTCGAGGATTTCCCCTTGCACGTCGACCGTAATCTTTTTGGAAAGGTCGCCGTTCGCGACCGCGGTGGTAACCGCCGCGATGTTGCGCACCTGACCGGTCAGGTTCGACGCCATGAAGTTCACGTTGTCGGTCAAGTCCTTCCACGTTCCCGACACGCCCTTGACCTGAGCCTGCCCGCCCAATTTTCCTTCCGTGCCGACCTCGCGCGCCACGCGCGTCACTTCCGACGCGAACGAATTGAGCTGGTCGACCATCGTGTTCAATGTGTCTTTCAGCTCCAAAATCTCGCCGCGCACCTGCACGGTGATTTTCTTCGATAGGTCGCCGTTCGCGACCGACGTCGCCACTTCCGCGATGTTACGCACCTGCGCCGTCAAATTCGACGTCATCAGGTTGACGTTGTCGGTCAAGTCTTTCCAGACGCCGCCGACGCCTTTCACCTCGGCTTGACCGCCCAATTTTCCTTCGGTGCCGACCTCTCTCGCGACGCGCGTCACCTCGGACGCGAACGAGTTGAGCTGGTCGACCATCGTGTTCAGCGTGTTTTTCAGCTCTAAAATTTCGCCGCGCACATCGACCGTGATTTTTTTCGACAAATCGCCGTTCGCCACCGAGGTCGCGACTTCGGCGATGTTTCTCACCTGACCGGTCAAATTCGACGTCATCAGGTTGACGTTGTCGGTCAAATCCTTCCAGACGCCCGCGACGCCTTTCACGTCGGCTTGTCCGCCGAGTTTTCCTTCCGTGCCGACTTCGCGCGCCACGCGCGTCACTTCCGAGGCGAACGACGACAACTGATCGACCATCGTGTTGATCGTGTCTTTCAGCTCTAAAATTTCGCCCTTGACGTTAACGGTGATTTTTTTGGAAAGATCGCCGTTCGCGACCGCCGTGGTGACTTCCGCGATGTTGCGCACCTGACCGGTGAGATTGTTCGCCATCAGGTTCACGTTATCGGTCAAATCTTTCCACGTTCCGGAAACGCCTTTAACTTCCGCCTGCCCGCCTAATTTCCCTTCGGTGCCGACCTCGCGCGCGACGCGCGTCACTTCGGACGCGAACGACGAGAGCTGGTCGACCATCGTATTAATGGTGTTTTTGAGTTCGAGGATTTCGCCGCGCACGTCGACCGTGATCTTTTTCGACAAATCGCCGTTCGCCACGGCGGTCGTCACGTCGGCGATGTTGCGCACCTGCGCCGTCAGGTTCGACGCCATCGAGTTGACGTTGTCGGTCAAATCTTTCCACGTTCCCGACACGCCCTTGACCTGCGCCTGCCCGCCGAGTTTTCCTTCCGTGCCGACCTCGCGGGCGACGCGCGTCACTTCCGAGGCGAACGCGCCGAGCTGCGCGACCATCGTGTTGACGGTCTTACCGGTTCGAAGGAATTCCCCCTTGAGCGGTCGCCCGTCGATTTCGAGATTGAAGTTCTGCGACAGATCGCCTTCGGCGACCGCGCCGATGACGCGCGCGACTTCGGTCGTCGGCTGCGCGAGATCGGTAATCAGCGTGTTGACCGAACTGATGCACGAAGCCCATCCGCCGGTCGCGTGATGCAGCGCGGCGCGTTGCTGAATTTTGCCCTCGCGCCCGACGACTTCGCTGATGCGTCCCAATTCGGAAGTGAGCAGCTCGTTTTTCTCGATGATCTCGTTGAGCGCATCGTAAATTTTGCCCGTGATGCCGACTTCGTCGTCCGGCAGGCGGCTCGTAAAATCGCCTTTCTTGACCGCCGTCAGAACGGCGAGAAGCATTTTCGGGTCGAGGTAATCGGAGTTTTCGTGTCCGTTCGTCTTGACCCGACCGTTTGTTTTCGCGCGACCGTTTGTTTTTGTTTTACTGGAAGCTGACTTGCTGGTAATCGCAGTGCTCATTCATGTATCCCCTTTCTCGACTGATATAAAATTAATCGAATTGTCTTTTGATTTGGAGTGAAACTTAAAAAAAGATTAATTCTCGACGTTTATTATAAAACCGAATCGAATCTATTTCCACTGGAATTTTTATGCCCTTTGCAGAATCGGCCGCCGCCGCCGCAAATCGTTCGGGTCATTCGTTTTCAGGTCATCGCGAGCACGATTTTGCGCGCGCCGGAAAAGGGCAGTCGACCGTGCGCGGTGAGAATATTGTCGAGAACCAAAACATCGCCGCGCCGCCACGCGTGCGGAACGGTTTCCTCCCGGAGGACGCGGCGGACGTGTTCGAGCAGAGTCGGGCAAATCGCCGAACCGTCGCCGAAATAGGAATTGAGCCGCGGTTTAGCGCCCGCCGCGCGGATCGCGCGGCGCGTTTCTTCGTCGAGCGCCGACGCGTGAAAACCGTGCGCCTGATTGAACCAGACTTCGTCGCCGGTTTCCGGGTGCACGAAGGTCGCCGGGCAAATCTGCCGCAGCCGCAAGCCGCCGTTCGCCTGCCATTCGAAATCGATTTCCGTCGCCCGGCAAAGCGCTTCGACCGCCTGCCGGTCATCGGTTTCAAAGGCTTCCTGCCACGAATAGCCGCCGCCTTTTTCAGACGTCAGATGACGTTCGTACAGCACGCCCTTATCTTTGAAGAGCCGGGCGATCTCGGGACGCATCCGCTGCAGAATCCGGCGGCTGTCGCCGAGCGTCGTCGCGCCGCCGCGTTCGGGCGCCGTTTCGCAGAAAAAATATAAATGACGCGGAAAGGTTTTCGAATACGAAAGCTCGTTGTGCAGTTCAAGCCCGAGCTGCGGCGGGTATTCGGTCGAATTGTACACGTTTTTTTGCAGCGCGGAGCGCGGCGACGCGCCGCCGGCGTAATTGAAGAAATCGCTGCCCGAAAAAGTTTCGACGAATCGACGGAACTCGTCCGTCGTCCGAATTTCGAATCCGCGAAAAAGCAGCGCGCCGCAAAGATGCAGCTGCGCGCGCAGAAAATCCCGCTCGTCGACGGCGTACGCGATCAGCGCCGAGAGCGTGCGCGGCTGTTTCGCTTCGATGACGAGCGGCAGTTTTTGTGCATTTGGAGAACAGTTTTCGATCACGGTCCGGCTCCGCGTGGGGAAGTAATAATAAAAAATATTCATCCGATAAAACACTCAAAAACAAAGATTTATTCGGATGAAAACTTATTTTACAGAAAAAAATATTAAATTTGTGTAATCTTTCATACCGACCTTCAAGTGAATAAAGGTTTTATTTGTAAATAGATTTTTTTTATCTGCACATAACCCTTAACGCTGAAAGGGTCGGTTTTAAGTGCTGATAAGCGCACCAAAGAATAAGGGGTTGAATTATGGAGGCAGTTGCCGTTGAAAATTTGTTTGCGAATGACTTTAAGCAGGCAGCGGTCGATTCGAGGATTTCATATCCATGCTATAAATCATTCGATGAATTTATTGATGTCGAGCATCTCCACTCGCTCGATTCGTACATCACAGAGAAAATAAACAGACACATCGAAACAAAGCGCGAGGATTATTTTTTGAATCTGTACCGTTTGAGCGCGGAAACGCCGTATCAGCCGGGCGTGCGCGAAATCTGGCTCACGCGACCGCGCGCCGGTCTGCCGCCGGATTATCTCGATCTCGTCGATCAGACCGACGCGTGGGAGTTGACCGAACACGCCGCGGAGTTCGCCGAGTTGATGGATTTTATCGAAACGCTGCCGTTCGCGAGCAAGGGCAGAATCCTTGTCATTTACGACGACGCCGGAAAAATCGTGCCGGCGCACCGCGATCATCTGGACACGGAAATCTGCAACGAATTCGTCTGGTTCCGAACCAATTTTCGAAAGCCGTTTTACATGCTGAATCCGGAAACGATGGAGAAAAAGTACGTCGAATCCTACAGCGCGTGGTTCGATTCGGTCAATCAGTACCACGGCTGCGACGGCGCCGATGATTTGTCGTTCAGCATTCGCGTCGACGGGAAATTCACCGACGAATTCAGAAATTTAATTCCGAAGCCGCCGTTTAATCCGGCTTCGACGCCGGCGTTTTGGGCGGCTTGCGGCGAAAAAAAGAGATGACTGAACTAAACAGCAATACGAAAACGAAAATCAGCACCAAAACCGAAAGCGGCGTGGTCGAGGAATTATCGTTGGACGCGGCGGTCGATCCGCGCGTGAGCTACCCGTCGTACAAATCGTTCGATCAATTTATCGACGTCGACCGGCTCCGTTCGCTCGACGGCTATCTGACGCAGCGCATCAAGCGGCGGCTGCAGACCAGCGAAAACGACCTGAAATTTTATACCGGACCGTACCGGCTCGAAGACGCCGCGCCGGACCGCCCCGGCTCGCGGATGATTTACCTCGCTTATTCGGAACAGCCGGACAGCTATTTCGACCTCGACAAAACCGAGCTCTGGCATCCGACCGTTTACGCCGAGGAATTCGCGCTGTTGATGGATTTTATCGGCACGCTGCCGTTTCAGGCGACCGGCAGGATGCTGATCATGTACGACGACGCGCCGCGCAACGTGCCGGCGCACCGCGACCATATCGAAACGGAAGTTTGTCACGAGTTTCTATGGTTTCGCGCGAACTTGAAAAAGCCGTTCTACATGCTGAATCCGGAAACGATGGAGAAAAAGTACGTCGAATCCTACAGCGCGTGGTTCGATTCGGTCAATCAGTATCACGGCTCGGACGGCTACGACGGTTTGTGCTACAGCATTCGCGTCGACGGGAAATTCACCGACGAGTTTCGGGCGCGGATTCCGAAACCGGAAGTTAACTTGGCATCAACGCCCTCGTATTGGGCGGCTTTGGAAGATTGATTCAGGATTGGCTGTCGGCGACAGCGGGCGGCGGTCTGCGACCGCCGATCGGCAACCGACGACTGCCGACAAGACTTTAGACAACGGGGATTATGAAAATATATATTAGCGGACTTTACAGCGGGACGAACCCGCAGCCGGGCGTCGGTATCGCGCGTTCGATTCGGACGGCGTACCCGCAGGCGAAACTCGTCGGCGTCGAATACTCGAATCGCTGTTCGGGCATTCACTGGCAGGATTTCGACGAAATCTGGCTTCAGCGCCCGTGGGACGAGTTGAATCTGGAAACTCACGCCGCCGAAATAAAAAAGGTTTTGGACGACGGCGGACTTTGGATTTCGAGCATCGACCTTGAAATCATGTGGTTTGCCAAGGTTTTTCCCGACGGGCATCCGAATCTGCTGACGCCGCCCGCCGGCGCGCTCCGTCAGGTCGGGAAACCGGCGATCACGGCGCATGAAGGCTTGCCGGTGAAAATTCCGACCTTCGTGACGACCGAGATTTCCGACTGGGATCTGCACGCTTTTTGCCGCGAGCACGACTGGAAAGTATGGCTCAAAGGTCCTTATTACGAAGCGGCGCGCACGCGCAGTTGGGCGGAATTCGAGGAAAAACGCAGCATTTTATCGAGCGCGTGGGGGACCGAAAAACTGTTTCTGCAGGCGCACGTCTCCGGTTACGAAGAATCGATCACGCTCGCGGCTTACCGGGGCGAACTGCTCGACTGCGTGCGGATGCGCAAACGCGATCTGACCGAACTCAGCAAAACCTGGGCGGGCGACGTTTCCGAAGTCGAAGAGGAATTTCTCGCGCCCCTGCGCGAGATGATCCGCCGCATCAACTGGACGGGCGGCGCCGAACTCGAAATGGTGCGCGACGGCGACAATCAGCTCTGGCTGCTCGAAGTCAACCCGCGCTTCCCCGCGTGGATTCACGGCTCGACCATCACGGGGCGCAACATTCCGGCGAGCCTCGTCGCCGGGGCGACCGGCATCGCGCCGGAAGAGTCGCCCGTGCTGGCGGAAGAGTTTACCCGCGTCGTGATGGAAATTCCCGTCCGCCCCGAATATCCGCTCTCGCCGCTTCCCGAACCTTTGGGCGGAAGGATCGGGCATTCGCTCAAACACCCGTCCGGGCTCGTGCAGTTCGCGAACCGGCTTAATAATTTGAGCGTGTTCGACGAGGGAGAAGAATCGGACGGCACGGCGTCCGTTTTCCAAGCGCCGCGTGTGCCGCCGAGTTTTATCGACGATCTCGGCAGTCTGAACATCACGGCGATGGAAACGCCGGCGAGCCTTTTTCTGGAAAACACCGCCGCCGAATATTTCGAAAAAGCCGGCGCGCTCGTTGAGGAACTGAGCACGGACGAGCTCAGGGTGACGAACGCTTACAGCATCAAAACGAACCCGGACGCGCGGCTCATCAAACTCGCGCTCGAATCCGGATTCTTGGCGGAAACGATCAGCCTGCTGGAAGTTAAAAAAGCGATCGAGGTCGGCTTCAAGCCCGAGCAGATCGTGCTCAACGGTCCGGCGAAATGGTGGCGGCGCGAGATTCTGCCGGAAGGCAAGTTTTACAGCATTTTCTGCGACTCGATCGAGGAACTCGATCAGGTCATCGAAAAGGTCGAATCGGGCGAGCTGCAAACCGAACATCTCGGCGTGCGCCTGCGCACTCCGAACGTCGTTTCGCGGTTCGGCATTCCGATCGATACGCCCGAAGTGTTCGAAAGATTGATCGATGCCGTGCAGCGCATTCCGAAGGAATCTAAGTTCGCCGTGCATTTTCACATGGCGAGCAGCAACGTCGGCGTCGGTCATTGGTGGCATCTTTTCGAATCGATTCTGCGTTGGTGCAGCTCGATCGAGGCGCTCACCGGCAGACTGATCGAAATTCTGGACGTCGGCGGCGGCTGGTTCCCCGAAGATCTGCAGAAGGATTCGGCCGGAAATTTCCGCAAGGCGATCGATTTAATTCCCGATTTCCTGCCGCACGTACGGCAAATCATTTCCGAGCCCGGAAAAGCGCTCGCGCAGCCGTCGATGGCGGTCGCGATGCAGATTCTGGAACTCAGAAACGCCGAAAATTCGGTCGCGGAAGCGGTCGTCGACGGCTCGATCGCGGAACTCCCGATGTACTTTTTTTACCCCCACCGGATTTTGTATCAAAACATGCAGAGCGGCGACTGGAAACCGCTCGGCAGAGGAAAAACTAAACTTTTAGGCAGATTGTGTATGGAACACGACATCGTCGCCTCAAACATTGAATTGCCCGAAACGGCGCAGGTCGGCGATATTTTGGTCTTCTGCGACGCCGGGGCTTACGACAGGAGCATGAGTTATGTATTTGGAAGGGGTTAGTAAAACATTAACGGAAACAAGCGTAAACGGCGCGGCGCAAGCGGTCGAGGCGGTCGAGAAAAAAGCGGTTTACGAGCATTGGAAAAATTGGCACGCCTCGCAGATTTCGCATCACGGCAAAATATGCTGCGAAATCGCCCGCGAATGGATCACGGCGACGGATTTTTCCGAGCTCAACGGCGACTGCGTCCTTACGGGACCGCGCTGGCTGCGGCAAAAATTCAACTGGGGCGCTTCGACGTTCCCGATCTACTGGTGCGAGGCGGTGCGCCGGAAAACGCTCGACTGCGGCGCGCTCGCGGCGCTCGCGCACGAAATTTTTACGGCGCGCGGCTTGAAAAGCTACCGCGTGCAGCTGATTCAGAAATTTTCGAGCGTCGCGACTAGCCAGTGGACGAACAGTTGGGGCAGCTGCGGCGAGCCGCTCGCGTGGACGAAGGGCGATCTGATTTATCATGAGGGCAACGCCATCGACATCGGCGACCGGAAGATTAAGGTCTGGGACGCGAGCGCCGGCTGGTGGGTCGATTCAAAACCGGCGAACGGTTACGGCGCCGTCCTCGCCATTCGTTTGTCGGGTCTGAATCTGTCGGCGGGCGAAAGCTTCCATTGGGGCGAGCAAACGATTAAAGCTTGTGAATGGAAGGAAATATGCTAGATGAGCGGAGCGCGGGCCGGGCCGAGCCCGGCCCGCGCTCCGGTCAAAAATAAAATGCTGCTCGTAAAAACCAAACTCGACGTCAGCCGGATTCACGGTATCGGTTTGTTTGCCGACCAGTTTATCTCAAAGGACACGGTCGTTTGGAAGTTCAACCGGTTGATCGATTTGGTTTTTACCGCCGAACAACTCGACGAACTGGCGCCGGACGCGCTGGCGCAGATCAAAAAATACAGTTACCGCGACGTTCATTCGGGTTTGTATGTCTTATGCGGCGACGACGCGCGGTTCTTCAACCATTCGACCGATCCGAATTGTCTGGACACTTACGAATCGCACGAAAAAGAAGGAATCACCTTTGCCTGCCGCGACATCATCGCGGGCGAGGAACTGACCTGCGATTACGCGCTTTTCGATTTGGATTTCGACGCGCGCCTTTACGCCAGCCCGCCGCACGGCGGCTCTCGCCCGCGTTACAGCCGAAGCGACGCGCGCCGATGACGAGCCGCCCGTTCGTCCTCATAAAAAGAGCGCGGACTGCCTTCCGCACAATAATTTAGATTCTTAGCGAGCCGCGGAACGGGCTCGGCGTAGTAACGCTGCGCGCCGTTGTGATACGCAAAGACGCTTTCATAGCGAAAATCGCGGAAGAGCACGCCGGCCGAGCTTTCCGATGCCGGGCGGCGTTTCCAGCCCGTTTGAGGTCTTCGCGTCGAAATTCCTTTTTCGCGCGCCGATTTCGCGCGCCGGCTTTCAAACAGGCGCTTGAAAAAATTTTCGGCACGCGCTTGACATGTTTTAGAATTAGAATTATTCTAAATCTAACTTAGGAAGAAATGAGCGTAACAACAGACATTAAAGATTTGGGATTAACGAAACAGCGCGAGGTTGTTTTGCAGGTGATTCGCAGCGAAAAAGAGCATTTGACGGCGAACGAGGTTTTCGATAAGGCGAAACAGCTTTTGCCGAGCATTTCCTTTGCGACCGTCTACAATTCTCTGCGTTATTTGAAAGAAGCCGGGCATATCGCGGAAATCAGTTTCGGCAACGGCGCGAGCCGTTTCGATTCGATGACTTCGCGGCACGACCACGCGATCTGCACGAAATGCGGAAAGTTGGTCGATATGGAAATCGAGCTTCCGGCGGAAGTCATCGATTTCGCGGCGCGGTTTTCGCAGTTTCAGCCCGAGTCGATCGAACTGACGTTGCGCGGCATTTGTCCTGACTGCAATAAATAAATTCTTTAAACTTAGAACAAGGAGATAACTTTTAACTATGGCAACAGCTACAGGAACAGCTTCGGAAAACAGACCGGAAGTAACGATCGCGAAAGTCGGCAAACCGGCGCCGGATTTCAATCTGCCCTCGACCAAAAACATGGAAACGCTGGGCGAAAACATCAGCCTTTCGGATTACAAAGGCAAATGGCTGATTTTGGTTTTTTATCCGCTCGATTTCACGTTTGTTTGCCCGACCGAATTGACGGCTTTTTCGGATCGCATCGATGAACTCAACGGCGTCGGCGCCGAAGTGCTCGGCATTTCGACCGACTCGGTTCATTCGCACCGCGCGTGGATCAAGACGCCGCGCGATCAGAACGGCATCGAAGGCTTGGCGTACCCGCTGCTTTCGGACGTCGGCGGCCGACTGGCGGCGAAATACAACATTCTGGTGGAAGAAGAAAACATCGCGCTGCGTGGACTTTTCATCATCGATCCGGAAGGCGTGCTGCGTTACTCGGTCGTTCACGATCTGAACCTCGGACGCTCGGTCGACGAAACGCTGCGCGTTTTGCAGGGTCTGCAGACCGGCGGGCTGTGCGCCGCCGACTGGACGCCCGGACAGGAAAACCTGAAAGTTTAGTCAGATAATCAACGGAAGTCCGCAGGTTTAAGGAAACCTGCGGACCGTTTTGCTTATAAATCGTGAACCGTGAAATTTACGCGCGGCGCGGAAAGTTTGATTTCGGTTTCGAAGAGCACCTGCTACGGGGGTTAAAGGCGCTCTTCCCTGAGAAGAGCCTTTTCGGGGGTGAAGGCTCTTCTCAAAAACAAACCAAAAAGTTTATTTTATAAATTTTATATTGACGAGGGACGAAAAATTATGCCAATGAGAATCGGAGATGCAATACCGACATTTGAAGGCGCGACCGAATGGCTGAACGAGCTCCAGGACACAGCCGACGATTACGTAAAAGGCGCGCCGACGCTCGTTTATTTCTGGGCGACGAGCTGCGGGATCTGCAAGGAAAACATGCCCAAACTGCAGGAATTAAAAGCCAGGTATAAAGATAAAGGATTAAAAACCGTGGCGATTCACATGCCGCGCTACGAAGCCGATACGGATTTGGAAAAAGTTAAAGCGACCGTCGCCGAGCACTGCATCGACGACGTCTGCGCGATCGACAATAAACATAAACTCAAGGACGCGTTTTTGAACGAACAGGGCTGGGTGCCGGTTTATTACCTGTTCGACGCCGACGGCAAATTGAAATCGCGCGCGGCGGGCGAATTCGGCATCGGCGTGCTTTCGGGCGCTTTGGAAAAAATGTTTCCCGCGCACGAATCGGCGAACGCCTAAATCTTAAATCTCTAAAACTATAAACGAGAAGGATTCGAGTTTTCCTAAACTCGAATCCTTCTCGTTTTTACGCGCGAAAACGTTTGACGCACTCGACGAAGCGGTCTCGTATTTTCCAGTAAGCTTCGTCGGTCTCAATTAGGTTTCCGCCAACAAAGGTTTCGTTGATCTGTTCGGCGTGCGCGGTATAAACGATCGAGGAGGCCAGGTTTTCGAGACGAACGTTTTCCAGCAAAGGCGTTTCCGAATCGATCACGCAGGCGTCGAAATCCGCGCCCGGCTCGAAAAAACGCGGCTCGAAATTGTTCATCGCGCGGCGTCCGGCGACGGTCGCCTGCCGGAGCGCGAACAACCCGCCGTCGCGCCCGAACGTGTTGCGCTTGTGCGAAACGAGGCGCTGCCCGAAATCGAGAAGCCGCAATTCCTCAAACGGATTCAAACCGATGTGACTGTCCGTGCCGATGCTCCACGCGCCGCCCGCCGATTGGTATTCCCGCAACGGAAAAATTCCGTCGCCCAAATTCCCCTCGGTGCTCGGGCAAAGCACGACGTTCGCTTTCGATCTCGCAAGGAACTCGGTTTCGGCGGCGGTCAGATGCGTCGCGTGGACGAGGTGAAAGCGTTCGTTCGATTCGACGTTATCGAGCAGCCATTCGACCGGCCGCTTTCCCAGATACGCGACGCAGTCTTCGACTTCTTTCAATTGTTCGGCGACGTGCAGGTGAAACGGCACGTTTTGCGGCAAATCCCGTGCGGCGCGCAGAATATCTTCCGCTTGGACGCCGCGCATCGAATGCACGCCGACCGCGACGTTGGCGTTTTCGGATTTTTCGCACGCCTTCGCCGAGGCCTCGAAAAGACGCGCGTAATCTTCGAAAGTCCTGGAAATAAACCGTCGCTGCCGCTCGTTCGGCGGCGCGCCGAAACCGCCCTTTTGATAAAAAATCGGCACGAGCGTGATTTTGATGCCGGCTTCGCGCGCGGCTTCGATAAGCGCCTCGCCCATCGCGGCTAAATTATCGTACGGCTGACCGTTCGGCGCGTGATGCACGTAATGGAATTCGGCGACGTTCGAGTAGCCGTGCCGGACCATTTCCGCGTAAACGAACGCCGCGATCGTTTTCATTTCGTCCGGGTCGAGATTGAGCGCGAGCTCGTACATCTTCTCGCGCCACGACCAGAAATCGTCGTCGCCCGTGTGGTTTTCCGCCATTCCCGCCATCGCGTACTGAAAGGCGTGCGAATGCGCGTTTTGAAACGCGGGCAGCGCGAAGCCGCGAAACGAAGCGTTCGTTTCCGAAGATTGTGTAACGGAGACGATTTTGCCCTGTTCATCGATCGTCGCTTCGGCGTTTTCGAGCCAGCCCGAATTTTGAAGCAATGCCTTGAAGCGGTAGGATTTCATTTTTTCAGTATATCCGAAATCGTTAATTGTAAGTGGTTGATCGTTAATTGTTAACCGTTAAAATGAGCGGCGGTCCGGTTTTCACAAACGACGTTTCAACCCGGTTTTCGGCTTTCAATCGACAATTAACGGTCGCCGGAAAAAAGTCTGCGGAAAATTATGCAATTAAATTGAAATTGCGCGTTCTCTAGCTGTGTTTTTACACGATTTTATTTTGGGGAATTTTAGTTTTATATGTTAAGAAAATTTCGTTTTTATTTTTCCGCCATGTTTTCCGCGCTGACGGTCGCTTCTTTGCTGCTGACGGCGAACGTCAAAGCCTGCGAGGAAGAACCGCAATCGTTCCTGTCGCTTTATATGAACAGCGAGCTGGTCGTCATCGCCAGATTCGACAGCGAAAGCGCGCCGAAAAAGACCGACGAGAGCGAATACGGCTACAGTCTGGAAACCGAACGCAAATTGGTGTTCACGAAGGTTTTCAAGGGCGCGCCGAATCTGAAATCGGTTTCGTTCGCTTATTCGACTTACGTGCCGAACCCGAACGCGAACGCTTCGGAGGACGGCGATCACGAGGAAACCGAGCATTCATTCGATCTTTCGAAAATAAAAATGGGCGGCGAATACCTGTTCTTTTTGAGGAAAGATAAAGAAACCGGCGCTTATTCGGTGACCGATTACGTGTCGGGCGTGCGCGAGCTCGGCAAGCACGCGGCGTTCTACGAAAAAAATCTGAGCGAGCTCGAACAGATCGTCGCCGCGAAGGAAAACCAGTACGAGCTGCTCACCGAGTGGATCGTCAAAAGCATCGAAAACAAAGACACGCTCGCCGACGGCATCAGCGACCTGGCGGAAAGTTTCGGCGGCATGAGCTATCAGGAAGAAGACGAGAAATTCAAAGGCAAAGGTCCGTTCGTTTATCTTCCCGAAGACGACTACGGCGTTTACACGGTCGGCGTCGCCAAACATCTGACCGCGTCGCAGAAGGATCGAATTTCCGCCGCGCTTTATCCGGTTCTGCGGGACGCGTGGTTCGCCGAAAAACCGGAATACGTCAATTACGGCATCGCGACGATTCTGGGCGGCATCGACAAACCGCGGCTGGCGCTTTTCACCTACAGCGCGATGCAGAGCGTCGATAAAAAAGACGTCGATAGAAGAAGAATGATCGGCGATTTCCTGACGAGCGCGGTCGGCGACGAGGCTTTTTCGAATCTTTATTACGAGATCAACGAGCTCGAAACCAAAATCGACGAAGTCAAGGGCGTCAGCACGCCGCAGGGCAGACAGCAGTTAAAAGACCTGAAGCTGCAGAAAGAAGCGAAATCCAAAGAACTCGACCGGCAGTTCAGAGCGATGTTCGGCAACAACGCCGTAGCGGCCAAAAAATAAAACCTTCAAACGAAAATTGATTTGCGTCAGTATAAAAACGGCCTCCGGGATTTCGCGGAAGCCGTTTTTATTTTCATGGATTTTTAACGCGTCAAACAAAATTCTTACTCGCTTTCGACGTTAAATACTTTATAAGATTTTCGAAAACCGGCCGCAGAACGCTTCGCACCTCGTTCGCGCGCGATTCGTTAAAGGTCAGCTCGTCGTCGTTCATGTAATTAGTTTTCGCCATTTCCAGCTGCAGCGCGTGAACCTTACGCGCGGGCTGGCCGAAATGCCGCGTGATGTTGCCGCCCTTGAACGGCGCGTTGTGATTGACGCCGAATTTTCCCTGCCTCAGACCGCCGAGCGCGATTTCGATGAGCTCCCCGTCCGCCGATTTGCCGTCGTTGTCGCCGAGAATCAGATCGGGAAAAGGCTCATTCTGAATCGTCGGCACGAATCGGCGGATCGAATGCGCGTCCCAGAGCAGAACGCGCCCGAATTCGGCGATTCTGTCGGCTAAAAGGCGCTCGATTTTTTCGTAATAAGGTTTGTAATAAGTTTCGAGCCGTCTTTTTATTTCCGCATCGTCCGGCAAAAATTTGCGATCGACGTAAATTTCGCCGCCGAGAAAGTCGGTTTTCGGCACGAGCTCGGTGATGATCCGGCCGTCCGCGTAAAGCGGCGCGCTTTCGGGCGTGCGGTTCAGATCGATCACCCAGCGGCTGTAACGCGCGTGAATCGTGGTGATTCCGAGCGCGGGCGCGAAATTGTAAAGCTCGTGGACGAACCAGTCGGTGTCGTCGGGGCGCGCGCGTAATTCGGCACGAAAATGCGTCTTTAATTCGTCGGGAAATTCCGTGCCCGAATGCGGCGAACTCAAGATGACGGGCACTTTCGGCGCGGTCGGTTCGATTAAAAAATAAGGTCTATTCATCTGTTTCAACAATCGCAGCTGCAGTCGCAGCAGCCGTCGCAGCCGCAGTTATCGCAGCATCCGCTGCAGCAATCGCAGTTGTCGCAGCATCCCGTGCAGCCGTCGCAATCGATGCAGCAGCAGTCGCAGCCGCACCAGTCGCACCAGCCTCCTTCGGAATCTTCGCCGCCTTCTTCCTTTTTCTTTTTGCCCTTGTGATTGATCGCGACCATTTTCAGCGGCGCGGCGACGACCGCGCCGAAAATCGCGCCGAGCGTGATCAGGTTGAAACTCAGCTCGAAACAATCGCGCGCAGATTTCGCCTCGCGCGACTGCGCCGGCGCGACGAGCGCGAAAACGAAGATGAACAGAAAAACGAGCGGCATCTGCCAGCCGTAATTCGTTGCCAGCGCGCGCGCTTTTTCCGCAGCCGCGTGCCATCTCTGCGCGAAGGTTCGGCGCGGCGCGACCGCGCGCGACTTTTTCGTCCCGACGATCGGCAAGTTCGTTTTAAGTTTATCGCGCAAATTGTTCGAAAGCCGCGAAATAAAAAGCGCTTTTTGATTTTCGGCGAGCGGCAGCCGGCGGATTTTCTCCGCCGTTTCGTGTTCGATTTCGTGCAGGATCGCCGCCGCCCGGCGTTTCGATTGGGGCGTTAGCTTGCCTTCCCTTAAATCGAACGCCGCGCGAAAAGCGTTAAACCGCGAACGGCGAAAATCTTTTTCGTAATCCTCGAACGCGTCGACGAGATAGACGAGTTTGCCGAACGCGAAACCGATTTCGAAAGCTTCCGAAGCGAGCTCGTTTCTGCCGATCAGCCGGACGCCTTCGCGGAAAAACAGGCCGGTCGTCTGCGCGGTCGGAAAGGCGAGCGCGTCTAATGACTTTTCCGAAGTTTCGCGCGCTTCCTGCGAGCTTAAAGTCTCTTTCACCTCGGCGAGCGGAAAATTCCAATCCGCGAGAAGATTTTCCGCCGCGCGAAATTCCGCCGAAAAAGCGCTGCGCGCCAATCGGTGACGACGTTTTCCTTCGTCCGCGACGTGGTCTGCGAGCTTGAATTCGGTCAGAACGATGTTCGTCGTCGCGGCGAATCGCAGCGCCACGGGCATTTCGTCCCGCGGCAGGCTCAGGCAGTTAAAAGATCGGTAAGATTTATTCCAATCGGCGGTCGATTCGCCGCTTAAAGCCGAAAGTGTTTCGGCGAGAAAGACCGTGTCGTGATTGAGCAGGAAACGCGATTTCTGCCCGTAGAGCGAGCCGAGCGTTTTGCACGTGCCGCAGTAATTCAGACGGCGAAATTCCCTTTCTTGCGCCGTCATTCCGCATTTTTTCGCGCGCATTAAACCGAACATATTTCTTCTGGAAACCTCAAAAAATAGTTATTTTATCAAGCTGTTTGCCGCTGTTTCGCCCGTTTCGACCGCGCCTTCCATAAATCCCTGCCAGTCGGCGAGATGCTCGCCCGCGAACAGCACTTTGCCGTGCGGGCGCTGTAAAATGGGACGAATGCCGAACCACTGCCCGGGACGGTAAAGCGCGTACGCGCCCTGCGTGAACGGATCGCGTTGCCACGCGTAAGAGGCGATGCCTTTCGCCAGGCGAGGCGCGTTCTCGTCAAAATCCGTCAAATCGTTCGTGATGATCTTCATTTTTCGCCGGTCGCTCTGCGAAGCCAGAACGTCCGCCTTCTCGCCGACCGCGTACGCCGTCAAAATGCCTTCGCGTCCGGCTTGATTCTGCGTGCTGTGAAAATAAAAATGCGAGGTCGCGTCCGAAACGAGCGAGAAGTTTTCGTCCTTCCAGAAACGATTTTCGTAGAGCACGCTGTTTTTCGTGATGCGCGCGTAAATCAGTTTCTCGGCGGCTTCCGCCTGCGCCGACGGCAATGGCGGGTTGAATTTTATCTTGTTCAGGCTCGCGACCGGCGCGGTGCAGACGCAGGCGTCGGCTTGAAAAGCGCCGGCGTCGGTTTTGACCGTGACGACGCCCTTCGATTGGTTTATCTCGGTCACGAGCGTGTTTAGTTTGACGTTTTCCGCGCCGACGCGTTTGACGAATTCTTCCGTCAGACGCGAATTGCCGCCGGTCATTTTGTAATCCATCTCGTTTTTCGGGCTCGATTCGGCGTACTCCGCCAAAGCGCCGAACGCCGAAACGTGGCGGATCGATTCGCCGAAATCGGTGCTGTCCATCAAATCGCGCAAAATCAGATCGTCGGGCGTGTAGCCGATTTTTTCGAGATAAGTCCACCAGTCGAGCCGGTCGATTCTCGATTGCTGGTGCGCGGTCAGTTTCGCGTAAGCCGCCTTGCTTTTCTCGAAAGCGGCGCGCGCCGCCGCGGAAAATCCCCATTCGCCGGGACGCGAAACCTTGCCGTTCCGCAATAGGTAATCGTCGAACTGGTGTTTTTGCAAAGGGATTTTGAAATCCGCGCAGAGCGCTTTGATTCGTTCGTGACTTTCGCCGACCCACTCCGCGCCGAGCTCGCACACGAGCTGCGGGTTCTCGGGCAAAACGTGCGAAAAAACGCGCCCGCCGGCGCGGCTACGCGCTTCGAGCACCGTTACCGTCCAGCCCGCGTTTTTTAATTTGTAAGCCGCCGCTAGACCGGCGAATCCGGCGCCGATGACGACGGCGGATTTTTTTCGTTTCTGCGCGAAAAGGCCGGTCGGCGCAAGCGCGATTCCCGCCGCGCCCGCGCCCAAGATTTTCAAAAACTCGCGACGGGTTGTTTTTTTGGACATTGAATTTGATTGAAAATTAAAATAAATCCCAGACGCCTTTGAAAATATAACCGATGATGAACAAACTGACCAGGATCGAGGCGATGAGCAGGGCGATCAGGACTCCGATGATCGCGAAAACGAAAATGTAATCGCCGGTCGTGCCGACGTTTTTGCCGGTCGCGCGCGTCCGAATCAGCTCCATGTTCTGCTTGTTCGCCTTCCAGACGAAATCGAACGCGTCGCCGATAAAGGGAATCGTGCCGACCAGGTAATCGAGCCCGATGTTGAAAGCCATCCGGAGAAGCGTAATCTTCGGCACGCCGTAACGCACGCCGGCGAGGAGAATATAAAACGAAGCGAGCGACGTAATCGTGTCGCCGACGTTCGGGATCAAGCCGACCAGCGAATCGAGCCCGAAGCGCCAGCCCGTGCCCGGCACGCGAAAAAGTCCGTCGAGATACGTCGAAAGCGTTTCCAGGCCTTCTTCGATCTCGATCTGGCTGTATTTTTTCTGCTGCCTGCCGGGAACGCTTCTTCCCTGAATCTCTTTTTCTGCTTCCATAATTTTAATAAACCGCCGTGAAATACCTTAGTTTCCACTCGTTTCCCGCGCGTTTGAAGAGAAACGCAACTTTTTCCGGCTGAGCGCCCGGATAATCTTTTCTCGTGACCCAGTAAACCACCTCGCTTTCGATGATGGATTGACCGCGCTCTCCGAATTCCCAATGCTCGATCGGGTATTGCCGTTCATTGCTCATGATACGATTTTTTCTTTCCTCGTCGAGGTCTTTCAAGTAAGGAATCAACGCGTCCGTGTTGCCGTTTTTTAATTCACGCAAAATTTCTTCCGCCTGAAGCTCGGGCTGCCGGTCGCGAAACGGATTCATCAGACAGCGCCGGCGCGACTCGACCGAATCGTCGACCGCCGTACACGCGATCACCGGCTGCGAATCACGCAGGACGTAGCAAAGCAGCAACGGCGCGCCAATAATTACAATCAAACACAACGTCGCGGAGATCAAAACTAATTTCATAAAATCATTTGGTCTTGCTTTTGAGTCTGGCAATCGCTTTTAGAATTTCACCGCGATTTTTCGCGGACTTGACCCATTGCGGCAACTTGCTCAAAAAAGAATTCCGACCCTTGACGGTGCGCTCGCGCAATTTTGCGGCGACGTAGTTTTCGATCAGTTCGAGATGCTTTTCGTTATACGCCCAGAGCGTCCTGCCGCAGCACGGAATTTCGAGCCACAGCGGCAGCCGAAAATACCAGTCCACGTTCCCGCCGGTTAAAATCTGCGTGCCGCGCCACGCGTCGCGGTGCGGGCAGTTGAGGCAAACGAGGCGGCGCGGACCGAAAAAGCGGTTGCGGTATTTGAGCGGTTTGCGCGTCGGCAGTTTCGCGTATTCCGCTTCGTCGATGACGACTTTCGCCTGTTTTCCGCAGCGCGGACAGACGACCAGAAATTCTTCGTAAAAATCGTAAATCTTCGTTCCGATATCGAGAAATCTTTTATTTTTATTAACCGTTTCAGTCATTTTCGATCGTACAGGCCGCGTGTCCCAAAATCCGGTCGCCGTCTTTAAGGCTCGAAGCGGTCGGCCGCCAGCCGTTTTCGAGCCTCAACTGCAAAAGTTCGTCGGCGCTCGGGCGAAAATCGAAGACGGCAACTGCCGTCACCGCACCGAGTCAGGTCGTATCATAAACCAAAAATACGTTTTTGTAAGGAATGAGCACGTCGTGCGTGAATTCGTCCTGCGTGATGACTTCCGCCACGATTTGCGGCAGGACATCGGTCTTCGGCTGGCCGCTCGCCCAGGCGAGCGCCTGTCCGAGCGTTCGCTGCTTCGCCAGTTCGCGGGCAAGTTCGTCGAATTCTATTTCGGGCAGACCCGCCCGATCAGTGATTTTCATCGCGTCGCGCTCCTCTCAAACAACAAAGCTATACGATCGAATCGGCTGAAAATGTTCGATGAATAAATGCCGGCGCGAGCCGCGCGGGTCGGATTAGTACAGCGATGTTTGAATTGACTACTTGGATTTAGACGCGATTCGATACAGCTCGAATATTAAAATTTTTATAAAAACCGGCGCGCTTCGGCCCGAAAATTTTTTTCAGGTCGATAAGTCACCACAACCAAACGCCTTAGAAAAATCGGCGGCGGCGGTTTCGTCCGTTTTGTTTAACATGGAACATGAGTTGCAGTTTACCGCCGCAGACAAACTAATTCGGAAAAGCGCGAAGCTTTTCAATTGGAGACTTAAAACGATGGCGGAAAAACGCGCGGCCACGAATCGAAAAACGACGGAAACCGGCGCTCGGACGGGCGGCGAAAAATTAGTAATTCCCGTCATTGCGGAGGAGATATCGGTCGATAAAAAAATCGTCGAGAGCGGACGGGTG
The DNA here is from genome assembly GCA_036563455.1 of Pyrinomonadaceae bacterium. GTDB lineage: Bacteria > Acidobacteriota > Blastocatellia > Pyrinomonadales > Pyrinomonadaceae > JAFDVJ01. The sequence continues at coordinate 397,958 of DATCMK010000038.1, forward strand.
CGCATTTCCAAACGCGTCAGCGAACGTGAGGAAATCGTCGACGTGCCGCTTTTCCGCGAGGAAGTGCGCGTCGAGCGGGTGCCGATAAATCTCTTCGTCGAAGCGCCGCCGGCGGTGCGTCAGGAAGGCGACACGATGATCATTCCGGTCGTCGAAGAACAGGTCGTAATTCAAAAAAAGTTCTTGCTCGTCGAAGAACTGCGCGTCCGCAAGGAAGTCGTCGAACGCCACGAACCGCAAACCGTCAATCTGCGGAAAGAGGAAGTGGAAATCAAAAGGGTAACTAGAAATCGGAGAACCGACGATCCGGAAACGGGACGATAAAAACGGGTTTTTAGTTCAATGAAAAATCAATAAACAAAAGGGAGAAAGAGAAATGACACACACAGTTGTAGGATTATTCAACAATCGAAGCGAAGCTCAGACGGCGATGCAGGAGTTGATCCAGGCGGGTTTTATCCAGGACGACATCGACCTTTCCAACCGCAGCTACGCGGACACGAACGACAGTTATTCCGACACGAACACGACGACCGCCGCGACGACGTCGGACAATCAGGGAATCGGCGATAAAATCAGTAATTTTTTCAGCTCGTTGTTCGACGACGAAACGACGGCCAGCAATTATACCAACGCGGCTTATGACGCCGACGCGATTTTAACCGTGCAAGCCGATTCCGCCGAAAGAGCCGAACAGGCGGCGGCCATTCTCGATCGCCACGGCGCGATGGACGTCGACGGCGGCGGCTACAATTCGCAGTCCGGCGACGCGAACTACGGCGACACCTACGGCAGCCGCAATGATCTGAGTCAAAATTATGCCGGAACCGGTTCGGCGACCGACACCGACCTTAATGCGACCGGCGCGTCGAACCTGACCAATACCGCCGGTACGATGGACACGAGCGCGACGAGCGGCACGATGAACACGGACGCGACGATGAACACGACCGGTACGACCGGCACGGCGGACTACGACGAGTCGACGCGCGCGGGCGCGGCGAATCTGCGCGGCGACACGAACGTCGAAAACCGCGAAGTCATTCCGGTCGTCGAAGAAAACCTCGAAGTCGGCAAACGCGCCGTCGAACGCGGCGGAGCGCGCATTCGCAGCCGCGTGATCGAAAAACCGGTCGAAGCGAACGTGCGGCTGCGCGAAGAACACGTCGTCGTCAATCGCCGCCCGGTCAACCGCGCGGTGACCGACGCCGACATCAACAATTTCCAGCAGGGCGACATCGAGCTGACCGAACGCGCCGAAGTGCCGGTCGTGAGCAAACAGGCGCGCGTCGTCGAAGAAGTCGAAGTCGGCAAAACCGTCGAGGAACGCGAAGAAACCATCCGCGACACGGTGCGCCGCACCGACGTCGACGTGCAGGAAATCGACAGCGATGTGACGGACGACGATCTGCACTCCGGAACGCGCCGCGCGAACAGCTAAAGGTTTACCTCACCAAACGAAGAAAGGCGGGCTTTATTAATAAAGCCCGCCTTTCTTACTATCCGAATCGATTTGTGTTGAATCAGCCGTTCGATACGCTTACTTTTTCCTTGGCGTTTTCGCGCCCTAGAGGGAAACCGCTTCAACGATTTTCACGCTCAAAATTCGATCGCCGCGGACGATCGAATCAACGACTTTCATGTCCGTTTCATTGACTTTCCCGAAAACCGTATAACCGCCGTCGAGATGCGGCTGCGGACTGTGCGTGACGAACCACTGCGAGCCGCCCGTGTCTTTGCCGGAGAGCGCCATGCCGACCGCGCCGCGTTCAAAGGGCAGCAGATTGATTTCGCAGCGGATGTCCCAGCCCGGACCGCCGTTGCCGTCGCCGCGCGGGTCGCCGTCCTGCATCACGAAATTCGGCACGACGCGATGCACCGCGAGCCCGTCGAAATATCCGGCGCGCGCGAGCTTGATGAAGTTATCGACCGTCAAGGGCGCGTCTTCCGGCGCGAAATCGATCGTGAACGCGCCTTTTTCGGTCGTCAGGACAGCTTTGACCGAGCCGTTGCGGCGCGAAACGGCGCGCCGGTAATCGGCGTTTGTATTTAAGATCACGCCGAGTTTTGAATTGAGGCTGAACGCCGAAAGCTGATTTTTCTTTCTCGCGAGCGCGTTTTCCAGCATGAGCGGGAGTCCGGGCTTTTCCTTCTGCAAATCCTTGTCGGCGAGCAGGTCGAACGCCTTTTTGCGGACGAGGTAATTCGACGTGTTGAGCGCGAGCAGCAGCGTGGCGGACGATTGCTGTTTGTCGATTTTGTAAAGCGCGTCCATCACGGCGAGCGTCGCGTCGTTGTAAAATTTGTCGTTTAGAAGCGAGTAATTGAAAGCCTTTTCGAGCGCTTCGACGTTTTCCTTGACCGCCGGCTGCTCGCCCAAAGTTTCGGCGATCGCGGCGCGGACGAAAACATCTTCTTCGATTTCGAGCATCGGGCGCAAGATTCCGGCGGTGTTTTCCGATTTAAAGGCGGCGAAGGCGCGGATCAGATCGGGAATCGCGAGCCGCGCCGTGCCGTTCGCCTTTTCCTTCGGCTCGGTCGTCAGCCAGGTGCTGATGAGCCGCACGAGAAAAACGCGCACCGCCGACTTTACATCGTTCGTTTCCGAACCGGCTTCGAGATTCGCGATTTCGCCCAAGCCCTGAAACGCGGCGGAGCTCGCCCGCCAATTCTGGTTAAAGACGAGACTCGCGTCCTTGATGACCGATTCGACGTAAATTTTCGGCGCGACGCGCGCGAGCGCGATCTCGGTTTCGGGCGACGAATACTTATCCGCCTGGCGCAGCTCGTCGAGGAATTCGACCGCCGCTTTATCGTCCGATACGGGTAAAAGTCTGCCGAGCGCGCTTCCGATTTCGAGCAGTTCGCTTTTCTCGGTCGGGTTTTGAAACTTCGATTTTTTGTGTTCGGCAAGCAAAACATTGCCGCGCGCGATCAACCTTTCGACCGGTTTTTTGTCTTTCAGACCGGCGACCGCGCGAATCGCCGAAACGCGCACGCGCGAATCCGTATCATTCAGAGCGGCTTCGAGCAATAAATCGAGCGAATCCTTGTCTTCCGCCGCGCCGAGCGCGCGGGCGGCGTTGGCGCGCGCGACGGCGCTCGAATCGTCTTTCAGCATCCGGCGCAGGGCGTTGTTCGCGTTTTTGGCGCGCAGCCGCGTTAAAGTGTTGCCGGCGTCGACGCGGATTCGCTCGTCCGGATCGGTCAGGAATTTCGTCGCGACCGCGGCGCCGTTTTCCGGACGCGCGCGCAGAACCGCCGTCAGCCCGAGCAAAACGACGTCTTTGATCCGCTCTTTTCCTTTGATGGCTTCGTATTCCAGATTCGCGACGATCGCTTCGCCCAAGCCTTTCGATTTTTCATCTTTCGCGTTCGCCGCCGCGATTTTGCCGGCGGCCTCCGTCGCGCGGGCGCGCACGCCGCCGGGATTTTTCGTGTCTTCGAGAACTTTTATGATCGCGTCCGCCGCTTTGACCGATTCGATCTCGCCGAGCGCGAACGCCGCCGCCGCGCGAACTTCCGCGTCTTTGTCATTTTCCAAAAGCGCAACGAGCGCCGGAATCGCCGCCTCATTGCCGATACGTCCGGCGGCGAGCACGGCGCGGGCGCGGATTTGCGGGTTCGGGCTCTTCAGCAGATTTTCCAGAATCGCGTCGAAACGGCGTTCGTCCTCGGCTTTGACGATCTGCACGAGCGTGTTGGTTTGAATCTGCGCCGCAGCATTGGGCGCAAAACCAACGAAAATTAAAAAGCAGACGATGATGGATTTTTTCATTTTTGACCTTAACGGGAAAGAGTGCGTTTGAAATGAATTTTAGCCGTTAAAACGCCCAAAACCAAATCGTTCGGCAATTCGATGCAAAAGAATCCGCTTTCGGTTTATAATCTAAAATTCAAAAATCATTAGAAGCAATCAGATGTTAAAAAAAATACTCGTCATTTCACTCGTTATCAATCTGTTCGTGCTTCCGAGCGCCGCGTTCGCGCAGGGGAAGCAGAAAATCAGCCTCTTGCTTTTTAACGGCAAGGTATTTACCGCCGACGAAAAATACTCGATCGCCGAGGCGGTCGCGGTCGACGGCGAAAAAATCGTCGCGGTCGGCGCGACGCGCGATTTGAGAGGAAAATACGCGGCGACGAAAGAAATCGATTTGCAGGGGAAACTTGTGACGCCCGGCTTTAACGACGCGCACGTGCATTTTTTCCGCGGCGCGCTTTCGCTTTTGACGGTCGTGCTGACCGAAACGAAAACGCTTGCGGAAGCGCAGGCGAAGATCGCCGCGAAGGTCAAAGAAGTCAAACCGGGCGAATGGATCGTCGGGCGCGGCTGGGATCATACCGTTTGGAAGCAGGATTTTCCGACGCGCAAAGATTTGGACCAAATCGCGCCGGACAATCCGGTTTATCTCGTGCGCGTCGACGGGCACGTCGCGTGGGCGAACACGAAGGCGCTCGAACTCGCGAAGATCGACAAAGCGACGAAAGCGCCCGAAGGCGGCGAGATCGAGCGCGACGCGTCGGGCGAAGCGACCGGAATTTTGAAGGAAACCGCGCAAAATCTGGTCGGCGCGCTGATCCCGCCGCCTTCGGGCGCGCAGCAGACGAAGGGCATGGAGCTCGCGCTCGACATCGCGCGCAAATACGGCATTACTTCCGTGCAGGACAATTCCGGCTACGAAACGACTAAGCTTTACCGCGAATTTCTAAAAGCGGATAAATTAACCGTCAGGGTTTCGGAATGGCAGAATTTCGAGGATTCGATTCAGGAATTGAAACGCCAGCGCGCGGAATTCGCGTCGTTCAACGACGATCCGGCGCGTTTGAAATTGGGCGCGCTCAAGGGCTACGTCGACGGCACTCTGGGCTCGAAAACCGCCGCGATGCTCGCGCCTTTTTCCGACGATCCCGCCAATTCCGGCATTCCGCGCCGCGCGCCGGAAGAATTGACGCGCATGATGGTCGAGCGCGACGCCGCCGGTTTTCAGATCACGCTGCACGCGATCGGCGACCGCGCGAACCGGATGGCTTTGGACGGGTTTGCCGAAGCCTTTGAAAAAAATTCGAAATTGCCCGGTCGAGTAAAAACAACCGTTAATGTAGAAAATTCCGAAAATCGTAAAGGGCTGAATACTGAATTTAGCCTCAATTTTAGTTTGATGCGCCACCGCATCGAACACGCGCAGGTCGTCAATCCGGCGGACTTCAAGCGTTTCGCCGAGCTCGGCATCATCGCTTCGATGCAGCCGACGCACGCGATTTCGGATAAACGCTGGGCGGAATCGCGCCTCGGCGAATACCGCGTACTCGGCGCGTACGCGTGGCATTTGATGCACAGTTACGGCGTGCACGTTCCGTTCGGGACGGATTTCCCGGTCGAATCGATCAATCCTTATCAAACGCTCTACGCCGCCGTGTCGCGTCAGGACGTTGAAGGCTACCCCGTCGGCGGCTGGCAGCCGCAGGAAAAACTGTCGATCGAGGCGGCGATTCGCTGTCACACGTACGAATCGGCTTACGCCGAGTTCGCCGAACGGGTAAAAGGCACGATTCAAGCCGGCATGTTCGCCGATCTGGTCGTTCATTCGAAAGATCTGCTGACGATTCCGCACAAGGAGATTTTGACGGCCGAGCCGGTTTACACGATCTTCAACGGGCAGATCGTTTATCAAAAATAAAATTGTTGCCCGCGAATAAACGCGAAAATACGCGAAAAAATTTTTAAGATTTATTTTTAGCGTCCTTTCGCGTTTATTCGCGGGCAAATAAAAAAGGCATCTTTTGCGCGCCGGACGGCAACCAAACAAGCGGTTGACAGTTGCCGAAACTGTTGAGGAAAATGAAAAAAATGAACATTTTACGACAGATATTATTCGCGGCATTGATCGTCATCGGCTTTTCGCTGACGGCCTCGGCGCAGCGTCAGCCGGAAAAAAAGGAAAAGCCGCCGAAGCCGAAAGTCGAGATCAAACCGGAAGAAAAAAAACCGCCGCGCAATAACGATAACCGGAACAATGATAACCGGGAAAACAGACCGCGCAAGCCGCAAAGTTTCTTTCTGATAAGCGCTAACCAAATAGAAATCACCTCAATCTAAGTTGTCATAATTTATTCCTCAGGAAAAAGACGGTTCATTATAAGAGCCGTCTTTTTCGTTCCACGCCCGCGCTTTTTCGAATCTTCGCGGCTTCGCGGCTTTGCGGGAAACCTGATCGTCCCCGCGAAGCCGCCAAGAAAAAGCGATAAAATCCTTTCAGTCACTAGACAAAACGACGCCGAAACCGAGACAATTTCCTGAGAAGCATTTTCCTTCAAAATAAATATGAACTTTGGTTTTATCATCGACAACCGCAAGTGCATCGGTTGTCACGCGTGTACGGTCGCGTGCAAATCCGAGCATCAGGTGCCGATCGGCGTCAACCGAACGTGGGTCAAGTACATCGAAAAGGGCGAATTTCCCGACACGCGGCGGCTTTTTTCGGTCATGCGCTGCAACCACTGCGCCGACGCGCCGTGCGTCGAGATTTGTCCCGTAACGGCGCTTTACACCCGAGCGGACGGCATCGTCGATTTCGACGACCGCCGCTGCATCGGCTGCAAGGCGTGCACGCAGGCGTGTCCGTACGACGCGCTTTATATGCATCCGGACAACCACACGGCGGCCAAATGCAATTACTGCTCGCACCGCACCGACATCGGGCTCGAACCCGCCTGCGTCGTCGTGTGTCCCGAACACGCGATCATTTCGGGCGACATGGACAATCCGAACACGGAAATCTCGAAACTGCTCGCGCGCGAAACCGTTTCGGTGCGAAAAGAAGAAAAAGGCACGAGCCCGAAGCTTTTCTACATCGACGGCGACAAGGTTTCATTAAATCCGACCGCGGCGAACACGGAAACCGATTACATGTGGTCGAGTCAGGCGTCGGGCGTCGGGCATTTCGCGAAATACGCCGAAGAGAGAATCAACAATTCGCCGCTCAGGGAAGAAGCCGTCAAGCAGAATTTCGTGCAGATCGAACCGGTGCGCAAAAAAGCGCGCCGCGTATACGACGCGCCTTCGAAGGGCGTGCTGTGGGGCTGGGAAGTTTCGGCGTACGTTTTGACGAAAGCGATCGCGGCGGGCGCGTTTTTGCTGCCGGTCGCGGGCGGGTATTTCATGGAAATTCCGTGGGAAGTCAAACAGTTCGGAGCGGTTCTCGCGTTTATTTTTCTCGCCGTGACGGGCGTTCTGCTGGTCATGGATCTGGGGCGTCCGGACCGATTTCTGAACGTCCTTTTTCGCCCGCAGTGGAAATCCTGGCTCTCGCGCGGCGCGTACATCATCACGGCTTACGGCGCGGTGCTGACGGCGTGGCTCGCCGCCTCGTTTTTCGCTTACGAAAGAGTTTTGTCGATTCTCGAACCCGCGGGCATCGCGCTCGCGCTTTTGACGGCGGTCTACACGGCGTTTTTGTTCGCGCAGGCGAAGGGGCGCGATTTTTGGCAGTCGCCGATGCTCGGGCTGCACATGATCATCCACGCGATCATGGCGGGCTTCGCCGTCTTTTTGATCGCGAGCCCGATCCTCGACGTTAATTTCGGTTTCCGGATGGTCGTCAATTTCCTCGCCGTCGCCGCGCTCGTTTTTCATTTGATAAGTCTCGCGATCGAGCTCACGACGACGCACACGACCGACGACGCGCAGCGCACCGTGAAGATGATCACGCGCGGCGAGTTTTCAAAGCCGTTTTGGTTCGGCATGATCCTCGCCGGCAACGTCGCGCCTTTGCTGCTGCTGCTCGCCAACAACACGGAAGCGCTGCGAATCTATTTCGCCGAGCAATCATGGAGCGCGGTCGTCGCGGGCATTTTAATTTTAATCGGGCTCTGGTTCGCCGAAGACATCTGGGTCAAAGCGCCGCAGCGCATTCCGTTGAGTTAAAAAGATTGGCCCGCGAAAGGGCGCGAAAAGGCGCGAAAAAATAAAAGAGCCGGAAAAAACTTGAGTTAAATTGAAAATAAGAGTTCTAAAAATCGAAGAATTTTGCTCATGATTTTTTAGTGAATTTACGCGCCCTTTCGCGGGCCAATGTAAAACCCTATGAGCGATATCGTTTATAAAGACGAAAGTTACAAAATTATCGGAGCTTGTTTTGAAGTTTATAAACAAAAAGGGTTCGGTTTTACCGAGCCGATTTGTCAGGAACGTCTGGCGATCGAGCTTGAAATTCAGGGTATTCCGTTTATGGAGCAGCCCGAAATTCAGCTTGAATATAAAAGCAGAAAATTAAAGCAATTTTTCAAGCCTGATTTTATTTGTTACGAGAAAATAATTGTCGAAATAAAAGCGTTGCCGGCTTTGATACCGCAGAATCAGTCGCAAACATTAAACTATTTGAACGCCACGAAGTTTGAACCGGCTTTACTGGTGAATTTCGGACATTATCCGAAGTTAGAATACAAAAGAATTGCCAACAATCGTCTAAAAACCGAAACTCTCAATTTAACAGACGAAATGAAAAGTTGGTTTTAATTTTTTAGAATTTTTCCTGAAATTTTTCGCGCCATTTCGCGTTTATTCGCGGGCAATTAAAATTTATGCAGAAACATAAACCGTCATTGATCGAAAGAGTCGCCGAAAAGCTCGGCTTGATCGAAAACTTGCACGCCTTTGCAGAAGAAGAAATCCCGCGCATTAACGAACCGGGAGAATTGCAGAATTACCCGCCGCCGGAAATGTGGGACGATTGGACGGAGTATGAAGCCGCGAGCGGCAACCGGCGCGTCAAAAAAAATTACATGATCGTGCCGACGATCTGCTTTAACTGCGAGGCGGGCTGCGGGCTTCTGAGCTACATCGAAAAAGATTCCTTGAAAATCCGCAAGTTCGAGGGCAACCCCTTTCATCCCGGCTCGCGGGGGCGCAACTGCGCGAAAGGTCCGGCGACGATCAATCAGATCGAGGACGTCGACCGCATTCTTTACCCGATGAAGCGCGCCGGCGCGCGCGGCGAGGGAAAGTGGGAACGCGTTTCGTGGGACGAAGTTTTAGATGAGATTGCCGCCAAAATCCGCGCGGCGCTCGTCGAGGACAAGCGCAACGAAGTCGTTTATCACGTCGGGCGTCCCGGTCACGAAGGCTTTATCGATCGCATTCTGCAGGCGTGGGGCGTCGACGGGCATAATTCGCACACGAACATCTGTTCGGCGGGCGCGCGCGCCGGTTACGCGTTCTGGCAAAACTTCGACCGTCCTTCGCCCGATCACGCGAACGCGCGGTTTATTTTGCTGATTTCGGCGCATCTCGAATCCGGGCATTATTTCAACCCGCACGCGCAGCGCATCATCGAAGGCTTGATGGCGGGCGCGAAAATGGCGGTCATGGACCCGCGGCTGTCGAACACGGCGTCGATGGCGGATTACTGGATGCCGACGCAGCCCGGCAGCGAGGCGGCGGTGCTTTTGGCGATGGCGAATATCCTTTTGCAGGAAGATTTGTACAACGCCGAGTATCTCAAAAACTGGGTCAACTGGCGCGAAAGTTTGGAGCAGCTGAATCCTGCGGCGGAAGTCACGTTCGAAAACTTCATCGCGGAATTAAAAAAGATCTACGCCGAATACACGCCCGAATTCGCCGAAAAAGAATCGAACGTCAAGGCGGAAATGATTCGGGAAGTCGCGCGCCAGATCGGCGCCGCCGGCACGCGTTTTTCGTCGCACAACTGGCGCAGCGCGGGCAGCGGGAACCTCGGCGGCTGGACGGTCGCGCGCTGTCTGCATTTTCTCAACGTTTTGACGGGCAGCGTCGGCACCGTCGGCGGAACTTCGCCGTCCGCGTGGAACAAATTTAAACCGAAAGGCTTCTCGACGCCGCCCGCGCAAAAGTTCTGGAACGAGCTGCATTTTCCGCTCGAATACCCGCTCGCGCATTACGAAATGAGTTTTCTGCTGCCGCATTTCTTAAAGGAAGGTCGCGGAAAATTGCAGGTCTATTTCACGCGCGTTTTCAATCCGGTCTGGACTTATCCGGACGGCTTTACGTGGATCGAAGCGTTGACGGACGAATCGAAGATCGGTCTGCACGTCGCGCTCACGCCGACCTGGAACGAAACGGCGTATTTCGCCGATTACGTGCTGCCGATGGGCCACGCGTCGGAACGCCACGACCTCGTTTCCTACGAAACGCACTCGGGCTTGTGGATCGGCTTTCGCCAGCCCGTCCTGCGCGAAGCCTTGCGCAAACAGGGCAGAGAAGTGCAGTTCACGTACGAAGCGAACGTCGGCGAGGTCTGGGAAGAAGACGAATTCTGGTTCGAATTGTCGTGGCGCGTCGACCCGGACGGCTCTCTCGGAATCCGCCAGCATTTTATGTCGCCGTACCGCGCGGGCGAGAAGATCACGATCGACGAATATTACCAATTCATCTTCGAAAACACCGCCGGACTTCCCGAAAAAGCGGCGGCGGAAAATTTAACGCCGCTCGAATACATGCGCAAATACGGCGCGTACGAACTCGAAAAAACCTCGTACAACAAACATTTAACGCCGCTTTCCGAAGCGGAACTCGACGGCGCGCGGATCGACGAAACTTCGGGCGACGTCGTCAAAAACGGCAAGAAAATCGGCGCTTTCGTCGACGGCGCGGCGCGCGTCGGATTCCCGACGCCCTCGCGGCGGCAGGAATTTTACTCGACGACGCTGAAAGATTGGAAATGGGCGGAATACGCCGTGCCGACGTATATCAAAAGCCACGTTCACCCGGAAACCTACGATCGGTCGAAAAACGAGATCACGCTCGTGCCGACGTTTCGCCTGCCGACCCTGATCCACACGCGCTCGGGCAATTCGAAATGGCTCAACGAGATCTCGCACCGCAACCCGCTCTGGATTTCCGTCGAGGACGCCCGGCGCTGGGACATTAAGACGGGCGATCTCGTGCGCGTCAACACCGACATCGGCTATTTCGTCAACCGCGCGTGGGTCACCGAAGGCATGAAGCCGGGCGTCGTCGCCTGCTCGCATCATTTGGGCCGCTGGCGCCGCTCGCAGGACGCGACCGCGAACCGCTGGTCGATGAATCAGGTCACGATCGACGAAATCGATAAAGGCAAATGGAAAATGCGCGTCACGGACGGCATTCGCCCGACACGCAGCGACGATCCCGACACGGCGCGCATCTTCTGGTCGGACGGCGGCGTTCATCAGAACATCACGTTCCCGGTGCATCCCGATCCGATTTCCGGCATGCACTGCTGGCACCAAAAGGTCTCGGTCGAAAAAGCGCATGAAGACGACCGGTACGGCGACGTTTTCGTCGACACGGAAAAATCGTTCGCGATTTACAAAGAATGGCTCTCGTGGACGCGACCCGCGCCCGGACCGGACGGACTTCGCCGCCCGCTGTGGCTGAACAGACCTTTGCGACCGGTCGAAGAGATGTTTTACGTTGAGAAAAAGTAATTTATAATTTTTTGCGAGGAAGCTGCGGAGGAGTAAGCGATGAGAGTTTTGATTACGACCGACGGATCGGATTTCAGCCGGGCGGCGGTCGAAAAATGCTGCGAGCTGGTCGTCAAGCCCGACGACACGGCGATCAAAATCGTTTCGGTGTATGAGTTGACGCTGCCGCTCGACGTTTTTCCGGCGCCGACCGATTTTTCCGAACGGCTCGAATCGAGCGCGCGCGCGCAGGCCGAGGAATTCGCCGCCCAGGCCGCGGCGCTGATCCGCGAGCGTTTTCCCGATTCGAACATCGATTTAACGACGCAGATCGCGATCGGCTCGCCCGAACAAATCCTGATCGAAGAAGCCAGAGAATGGAGCGCCGATCTCGTCGTCGTCGGCTCGCACGGACGCGGTTTCTGGGGACGCATGCTGCTCGGTTCGACCACCGACGCGCTCGTCCACCACGCGCCCTGCTCGGTTCTGGTCGTCCGCAAACCACGCTGAATTCGAGGTTCAAATTTCAGGAAACCGAACTTGAGGGCCGCTGTTTCGAGATCATCCGTTCGCTCCCGGCATCGTTACGCCGTCCAATAAAAAAATAACCGGAAAATAAGTCCCGAAAAGCGTTTTCATAACCCGTTCGGCTTTTATTTCCGGTGATTTCGCCAGAGCCCTTCGGCTTTGTCTTCACTGTGCGAATCGGAATGCCGGGCGGTAACTTTTTCGCCCGGCGTTTCCTGTAAATACGTCATCGATTTTGTTTGTGAATTTCGACCGTCTCGCTGAGCGTTTTCTTCTCTTTTGCGGGACGTTCTTTGAGTTTTGATTTTCGAAGTTTAGCGCCGGCGTCGGGCGTTGCGATCGCGGCTAAAGCGTATCGATCGTTCAAGCTTTCAAACGCCGATTTGGAAAGGCTCATTTCTCGAGCGACGTCGCCGGAGTGCGTCGAAACGATGCGCGACTTTTCGTTTTGTCGATTTTGAATCTCCGAAGCGTCTTGCGGTTTTTCGGGGGCGGCATCGCCCGTCCGGTGAATTTTTTGAACGTTTTCCGTATTAAACAAAGTCTGCGCTTGGCGTCCCGTGGCGGTTTGCGCCCGCGCCGCCGCGACCGACAAAACCGTAACCAAACCGAGCATCGAGCAAATTCGTAACATTTTTCTTGACATGATTTTCTGTTTCTCCTTTTGTTTTTGAGGCTGTTTCTTCGCCCGCACCAATAACCGCGACGCATGCCGGAAAACCGTCTCAAAAAATTTCGTTTATATCTGCTCGACTCGTTGCGGCGTCCCGGAAAAAAACAAAAAGCGGCGTTCAAATAAGAATGCCGGGCGATATTCTTATCGCCCGGCATTCGCTGTCAACGTATACCCTCAGTCTTGTTTTTGCAGCGCGACCGTTTCCGTAAGCGGTTTGGCTTCTTTCGCGAGTCGCTCTTCGCGTTTCGATTTCCGGAATTTGGCGCCGCCGCCGGGCGTGATGATTTCGGATAAAAAGTATTGATCGTTTAAACGATCGAACACCAATTTCGAAACGTTCGCGTCGCGCGAGGTTTTTCCGGGGTTCATCAAAATCAGGCGCGCCTTTCCGTTCCGCCGGTTCTGAATCTTCAAAACGCCCTCGGACCAACCGAGCGTGTATTCGCCGGACTGATAAGTCTTCTGACCGATCTTGAAATCGAACGGGATGTGCGCCTTCGCCCGCACGGACGTTTGCGCCTGCGCCGCGACGACCGACAAAACCATAACCAAACCGAACATCGAGCAAATTCGTAACATTTTTCTTAACATAATTTCATTTTCTCCTTTTATTTTTCGAGGCCGTTTATCGGCCTTCACTGATAACCGCGACAGCGAGCGAAAAACCGTCTCAAAAATTTTCGAAAAAATTTAGCTCATTGAAAAAATATGTTGATTCTCGACTTTTTGGCGCTATAATAATTGCCAAATGAACCAGGTTGATCGGACTAAGCGCGAAATCACGCAGATATTGCAGGAATTGAGCGACGGCAAACGCGACGCCGTCGATCGGCTGATCCCGCTCGTTTACGAGGAACTGCGCCGGCAGGCCGCGCGCTACCTGCGCCGCGAACGACCCGATCACACGCTGCAAGCCACTGCGATAGTCCACGAAGCTTACCTGAAATTGATCGACCAAACGGACGTGAAATGGGAAAGCCGGACTCATTTTTTCGCGATCGCCGCGCAGGCAATGCGCCGGATTCTCGTCGATCATGCCCGCACGAAGCATCGCGAAAAGCGCGGCGGCGATGCATTTAAAGTTACTTTCGACGACGCGCTGCCGGACGCGGCGGAAGAGAAATCGGTGGATTTGATTGCACTGGACGAGGTTTTAACCAAACTCGAAGCCAAAGACAAACAGCAGGCGCGCGTCGTCGAACTGAGGTACTTTGCCGGCTTGAGTTTGGAAGAAACCGCCGACGCGCTCGATATCTCGCGAGCCACCGCGGCCCGCGATTGGAAAGTCGCGAAAGCTTGGCTTCACCGCGAACTCACCCGGTGAGCCGCGCACATTATATTTTTCCCAGGAAGGCAAATGCTTGCTCCTTGTCCCAACTCGGCGTGAGGAACCGCAAACTCGTCCGGTGCAATGCATTCTTTTCTTGCAGACAATCTGGACAAATCATCATAAGTCGCACCGAATTTTACGACTATTTATCGCAACAAGTGTTAGAAAACTGTCGGCTGCAACGACTGAGCCTCTTGATAATCGTAAACAGAGGTTCAGCAGTTGCAGAAAAATGCTTTTCAGGATTTTCGCCTGAATTACCATTAAGGATTTAAATCATTCTATGAAATCCTATGTTATACTCATCGCCTTCATTTGTTGTCCTAATTTCCGTATAACCGGTTACTTGGATCTTTCCAAAACGAAAAATATTATCTTCCTTATCCTCATACTTTGCCTGGCGGAATTTATGCTTCTTGCCTCTTTTGTCTAACTTTTTGGCAAACTTTAACTCCAGATCAAAATCATTGCCGGTGTTGCTTACAATGATCTCGGGATTGGCAGCTCTCACCCATTGACCGCTCACAAGCCAATCTAGCCATACTTGAACAACTATGCCAGTTGTTCCAACTGGGTGGTTGATAGGAACGTAAGAAATTCCTAATATTTCGTTGTACTTAAATACGCGTACATTTTTGATTTGTCCAAAGCCGTTTTGCCTGTAATGAAACGGAGATCCTCCCGTGGACTCATCTAATTCATCCTCAGATTCAATAACGAAAGAACCTGATTTTATAAATATTGGCGGTGGATCGGCTCTTTTAATTTTTTCTCTATCTATGATTTTTATTAACAGCCAAACTGCCAAACCGGTAAGCCCGCCGGCGACGACGGGAATCAAAACTGACTCTGGTTGTATTTGCTCTTGCGGTCTGCGCACCAACTCTTCTGAATCCATAATCAAATTTCTCCTGTTGTAAGCTGAGTTCCCCTGATCTCATAACGCCTTCGACAAATTATCTGCCTGCGTATAATAGGACTGAACATCCGGCTTGGCGAGATAAACGTTAAAGTGTTCGGCTCCCCAATTCTCTCGGAGTTTAAAGAGTGTTTCCAACGCCTTTGCCGAATAATCTTTGGCGTTTTGCTGATCCCCCTTTTTTTGGCTCGCGAGCGCGGCGATTAGCCATGCGCGCCATCCGGATGCAAATTGATTCGCATTCACGAAATAATCCTTTGTTTGTAATGCTAAATCCAAAGATTCCTGAAAGCTGCCCGTATTTAAATAAGCTTCGGCGAGAGCTAATTTTGCGATATTGATCGTTCGTGAATTTTTCGTGCTTTCGGCGTACTGCAAAGCTTTATGACAACTTTGCACGCCTTCAAGGCCTTTTGAATTGAAACCGGTCTGTGCCAGGCAAATTACCTTATCCGCGACAAATGCATCGGAGGCGCTTTTTGAAACCTTAACTTGCTGAGCTTCTTTGACCGCCTCGGTAAAGTTTTGCCTGCTCAAAGCAATTTGAGCATTTATCAAGTGAGTTTTGATGTTTAAAGTTGGAATCAGGCTGTCGCCTTCTTTTAATCGGGCGCGGGCTTTAGAAAGCTCATTCGCCGCTTCTTCAAAACGTCCCAGTTCGTATAAGACATCGCTCAGATAAAAAGCGGTGTACGTAATATAAGGATTATCTAGGCTTTGAAATAAATCATAACTTTGTTTGAAGCGATCGAGCGCTTCAGGATATTTCTCCTGCTGCGTCAGTACGTCCCCGCCGACCATTTTGGCGTAGGCGCGCTCGAAGGCAGACACGTCCTTTGAATTTTCTACCTGCTCGAAAGCCTGGAGCGCCGCATCGTAATCGCCTTTCATTTCGGTGGCGCGCCCGAGGAGAATATTAGCTTGCGAAACCTGTTTGCTGTAACCGCCCTTTTGAAAGAACGGTAAAGCCTGTCTGATAAAACTTTCCGCTTCGTTCGGATTTTTTTGTTCTATCCGTAAATTGCCCAGCGACAATAAAGCCCTCGCCTCGTTCGGAAGCACTTCGTCTTTGCGGGCGAATTCCAGCGCCTGCTGAAAATACTGCTCCGCTTTATCATATTGAGCACGAGCCAAATAGGTATTTCCGAGATCAATCAAACCGTCGGTGGCGAGGTTTAGCATCCTTTCGTCTTTAGCCAGATCAATGCCCTTCATCGCGTATTCTTCCGCGCAAGCCGTATCGCCCCCGCTGTAACAGACCTGGCTTATCTTCAGCGTGGCTTTGATTTGCTGGTATTTGTTAGCCCTCGGCATTTTGAGGACTTGTTCGAATTGATCTCGCGCCGCCGCCAGTTTTTCCTGGTTGTTGAGGAAAACTCCGCGTTGAAATTTCACTTCCGCCACGCCTTCGTCGTTGCTCTGCCTGTCGTAAATTTTTTCAGCGCTGTCAAAAGCTTCGTTAACGCCCGGAGAATCGGCTTTACGGCCGCGCAAAATTCCGAGCCGCAAAAACGCGGCGCCGTATTGAGAATCTAAATTTGCGGCCTTTTCATAACTTTCAAGCGCTTTGTCGATATTTTCCTGTTTTTCATACGCGCGCCCCAAATCCACGAAAACGTACGCTCGCTCCGGGTGGCGTTGGGCGATGGCTTCATAGGCCGCGACCGCTTTTTGGAAATCTCGCAGCACGGTCGCATTTACCGCTTCTATGTAAAGGGCGTCGTCGGATTTTGAAAACTCGAGCAGGAATGATTTCTGTTCTTGCTGAAGGCTGCTGACTTTCAGCACCTCGTTTTGCGCGCGCCCGATGTAGTCGAGTTCCGTCCAAACTTCGGCGAGGCGCGCGCGGGCCAGTATGAAATCATTATCGACCTTAACGGCGTCTTCCAACATTTTGCTCGCTTTAAAGTACGTTCCGTCTCTGATGGCTTCGGTCCCATTGACGAACAATCTTACCGCTTCATTTTTGGGCTGGACGGAGACCCAGGGAGAGAACAGGTAGTAAGCGGCGAGGGAAATTAAAATCAAACCGGCAATAAATAAGATAGTATTGCGGGGCTTCTCAACAAACTTCGACAGCGTACTCAGCACTTTTATCGGGGATGTTTTCGCTCTCCCTCGCATCGGACGCGTGACCAAATGCTCAGCGGCTTGCACTTCGGAAGATATATCATCTAAATCGGAAATTAGGTCGGCCGCCGATTGATACCGCTCCTCCGGTTTCTTTTTCAACAATTTTAATACGATTTCGTCTAATTCAGGCGAAACGTTAAAGTTGAGCACAGAGGGAGGCGGCGGATTAACGGAAACGACCTTCGAGGTTATTTCCGAAATCGTAGCGCCCTGAAAGGGCGGTTTGCCCGTTAGACATTCGTAAATCAACGAACCCAAAGAAAAAATGTCGATTCTGTGATCGACGCGTCGACCTTCTATTTGTTCGGGCGACATATAAACGGGAGTGCCGATAATAACGCCGGGCCGGGTTTGGAACGCGGTGATTGTGGTTAAATTTACGTCGCCGTGTTCGAGCAGTTTAGCCACTCCGAAATCTACTACTTTGACGATGCCGTCTTCGCGAAGCATTATGTTTTCCGGTTTTATATCTCGGTGAATGATCCCGTTATTGTGAGCGGCCTTTAGGGCCGCGGCAATTTGAAGAGCGACTTTTAACGTTTCGAGCAGCGGAAGCGATCCGCGTTCAAGTCTCTCACGCAGCGTTTCGCCTTTTATATATTCGCTGGCAATGAAACTGATTCCTTCAAATTCACCGATTTCATAAATCGTCAGGATATTTGGGTGGTTAAGGGCCGAAGTAGCGCGGGCTTCCTGTTTAAAGCGGCAGACGTTTTCCTTTTTTCGGGAAAAGTCGGCGTTCAAAACCTTCAAAGCGACCAATCTCTTTAAATTAATGTCCTGCGCGAGAAAAACTTCTCCCATCCCGCCAGAGCCTATTTTCCCGCGAATTTTATAATGTCCGACGGCCTGCCCGTCGTTGAACAGACTTAAGCTGGAAAAACTTTTGGTTTTTTCATAAACGGGCGATTCTTCGAGAAAATTGGTATTGTAGGAGCTTAGCAGCTCTTCTACTTCAAAACGCAAGCTTTCATCTCCCGCACAAGCCTTCGCGATAAAAGTCGCTCGATTTTCGGGAGGCAGATTAATTGCCTGATCGAAAATCTGTTTAACTTGTTCCCAATTTTCAGCTTCCATTACTTATCCTGAAGGGGAAGTTGCGAACGAAGCCAAGCCTTTACCACCTTCCGATCTTTGTTTACAGTCGCCTCCGATCCATTTAAAGCCATAGGAGTTTCGTCTATACTCAACCCGCCGAGGTAACGCAATTCCACAATTTTAGTTTGCTGCTCATCGGGTTTGTCCGGTTTGTTTAAGGCTTCATCAAGCATTAGCAAATCCAAATTTTTTTCTTCGGCGACAAGTAGTTGAGCTTTCTCTACCGGCAAATTGTCGGCAGCTCTGCCGCGCTCAGCTCGGTGCTTAGCCCTCGCCTGGTCGAATAAAAACTGCCTCATTAAATTAGGGGCAATGACAAAGAAATATGTTCTGCTTTCCCCATTCAACGTCTTTTGTGCAGTGAACTTCAGATTTGTTTCATGGATCAGTGCGGTCGTCTGCGGCGCCTGCCCCGCACGTTGTTCGCCGCGCAGGCGGCGCCGAGGTGGGCGTCGTAGTTGTTTACGGACGAGCGGAAATAACTCATTCGCCGCGGCACGGTCCTCCGAGCTGTAGTCGCGCAGTATTTGCGCTATTCTCTCTTGTGAACGGCGAGATTCTACAAACATAAGAACACCCCGTTTATTAAGTTTTTGTTTTTTCAACTAGAGAGTATTCGAATTGTTTTGCGCCTGTCAACATTTTTTTCAAAAAAACTTGACAAAAAGTATCGCCAACTGTCGCTCCAGATAATGGAAAGCGCGAAAGGAGCGCCGGGCATTTAACCGATTCCTTGATGGCTGAATTCCCGCAGCTCTGCTGCGGAATATACTGTGTGAATGAGTCAGCTCATTCGGGAACAGCATAATGTTAACATCTTGCTTTATCATATCGTCTCGATTCTGATTGGTTAAAACAGCAATCTGATAAGCCGTCAAATCGAGCACGAAGAGCTTCAGGATTTGACGCGCATTTAGTGCGCGAAATTTGAGCGCGTATGTAAACTTTGCAACTATCTGTCATTTCTAGCTTTAAGTATTTTAATTCTACTTTTCGCTAGTCATGACCCAATTTTAATTTGTAAAGGATGAAATCAATTTGAAGGTGCGAGTCAAGATATGAGTAAAGCAAAACGGGCACGCGATGAGTGCCCGTAAGTTGTTGAAAATAATGGAGCCATCCATGGGATTCAAACCCACGACCTTTCGATTACGAATCGAATGCTCTATCAGCTGAGCTAGGATGGCTTAAATATCAATGCGCTTCTAAAAGAAGACGAATAGATTTTATATCAAAAAATCGGCAGGGTTCGCAACCCGAAAGATAAGAGTTAGTACTCAAAAAACGAAAATATACTTGTTTTTGTACGCGGAGCGGGTAAAGTTTTTGCCGTTTCGTTGCTTTTTTCGGGCATTTTTCGTATATTTTAGCGCACCTTTTAGGTTTTCTTGAAATTTGCGCTCGGTTGACGCGACAGGCGGTTTTATTTGAGCGTTCCGAAAAAAATGATGAATCCGACAGAACAAAAAACGACGGTTTCCGATGCCGTTCGTAAGCATAAAGAGTTTCTTTTTCCGGCGGTCGCGACTTATTACGAGGAGCCGTTGGCGCTGGTGAAAGGCGAGGGCGAATATGTCTGGAACGATGCGGGGAACCGTTATCTCGATTGTTTCGGCGGCGTTTTGACGGTCAGCGTCGGGCACGCGAACCCGGCGGTGAACGCCGCGATCATCGAGCAGACCGGAAAGCTTCAGCACACTTCGACGCTTTACGCCAACGAAAATCAATCGAATCTGGCGGAAAAGCTCGCCGCGATCGCGCCGGGCGATTTGAAGAAATCGTTTTTCACGTCGAGCGGCACGGAAGCTGACGACACGGCGGTTTTCGCCGCCAAACTCGCGACCGGACGGCACGAAATAGTCGTGCTGCGGCACAGTTATTCGGGAAGAAGCGCGACCGCTTTGAGCGCGGTCGGGCATTCGACCTGGCGACCTTTGCCCGCGCAGGTCGCCGGCGTCGTTCATGCGCGCGCGCCGTATTGCTACCGCTGCCCGTTTAAATTATCGCCCGAGCATTGCGGACTGGAGTGCGCCAACGACATCGAAGAGCTGATTCAAACGACGACGACCGGCGAGATCGCGGCGTTCATGGCGGAACCGATCCTCGGCGTCGGCGGATTCATCGTGCCGCCGAAAGGGTATTTCGAGCGCGCGTATGAAATCGCGCGCAATTACGGCGGGCTTTGCATCGCGGACGAAGTGCAGACCGGCTGGGGCAGAACCGGCGATAAATGGTTCGGCATCGAACACTGGAACGTCGTGCCCGACATTATAACGTCGGCGAAAGGCATGGCGAACGGTGTGCCCATCGGCTGGACGATCGCGACCGCCGAGGTCGCCGACAAGTTTCCGGGCTTGACGTTCGCGACGTTCGGCGGAAATCCCGTCTCGACCGCCGCGGCGCTCGCCGTCATCAAGCTCATCGAAGACGATGACCTGCGGACAAACGCGCGCGTCGTCGGCGGCTACCTGCGCGAACGGCTCGAAGAATTAAAGGAGAAACATCAAATCATCGGCGACGTGCGCGGCATGGGCCTGATGCAGGGCATCGAGCTCGTCAGAAACCGGGAGACGAAAGAACCGGCGCCCGAAGCGGTTTTGAAGGTCTTTGAAGAAACCAAGCGCCGGGGCGTTCTGATCGGCAAGGGCGGGCTTTACGGCAACGTCATCCGGACGGGAATGATGCTCAATTCGACGAAAGATAACGTCGACGAGCTGATTTCCGCGCTCGATCGGGGCTTTGCGCTTTGCGTCTAAATCAAAGTTTATGAAAAGGACTTTTCGTCCCGGCAATATCGGCGCGCCGGCGGATGAATACGAGCGCGCCGCGGGCGAGCTCAAAGCTCTGATCGAACCGCTTTCCGAAGATGAATTCGTTCGGCTGCTCGACCATGAAACGAGCGATGAAGATTGCCGCTCGGCGCAGACCATCGCGGCGCATGTCGTCGCCGCCGGTTATTCTTACGCCGATTACCTCAGAGAATTGTTTTCCGTCCCGTCGACGCGCCCCGCGCCCCGGGCTTTTTCGGCGGCGGAAATTTCGGCGCTGCTCGACGCGATGCTCGAATATACCGCGCAGACTCTCGCCGGAAGATGGATCATGAGCGATGACGAAATAACGAATTCGGTGATTCACACGCGCCGGGGCGTCACCTACGATATCGAACAACTGCTCGAACACGCGATCGTTCACGTGCTGCGGCACCGGCGGCAGATCGAAAGGCTGCGCGCCGCGGACGTCTGAACCGAAGCCGAAAAGCGCGCTAAATTTTGCAGCGATCTAAAATCTTTTGAAGTGCAGTCTTTTATGAAAAATATTCTGTTCGTCGCGCTCGCGTTCTTTACATTCGCGTCGAGCGGATTGTACGCGCATTTTTATAACCGCCGCGACGACGGTTCGCTCCGGTACGTCCTTTGAAAAAAGGACTTCATCCTTATCCTTCGGACATTGTCTGGAACGCGGTCGGCGGCCGACCGCGAGCGGGACGAGCCGGTTCGCGGGACGAGCCAGCTCGCGGAAAATCGAAAGCGGAAATAAGAAAATTGTTTCCGGAAACTTACGGATCGTTCGGCGGTTACGACCGGACGTACGAAAAGGAACTGCGGGGTCGCGATTACCTGTGGCTCGGTAAAAACGGAGTTATCGTCTATTTCGTCGACGGCAAAGGATATGAAATTTCACTCCTGAAGGGCTGATTCGGGCTCCGATTCATAAAAACAGGTAAACCTGAAGCCGCGGCAAAAGCGGCTTTCGTCGTTTAAAAATAAATTCTTTCGAAAAACGAAATTGGTATACTATCAGAACTATGAGCAAGGATTCCTGGTTCTCATTCAAACCGCCCGAGGAAACTTCGCCTTTCTGGTGGCTGCGCTGGGTTCCGACCGTCGTCGTTTCAGTCCTCATTCTTTACTTTGTATACGTCGTCGGGAAAGTCGTGATCGTGCCGGTGCTGGCTTCGTTCGCGCTCGCGTACCTGCTCAATCCGCTGGTCTACCGCGGCGAACGGCTCGGGCTTTCGCGCGCGGTGGCGTCGATCGGCGCGATTCTCGTCGTCGGTTTGACGATCAGCGCTTTTCTGGCGTACGTCGTGCCGGACATGTGGGCGGAAAGCTCGAAAGCCGGCAAAGCCATCTCGGAAAACTTCACGCCCGAGAACGCCAAGCGCCAGCGCGAGTTTCTGCGGCGCTTTTCGCCGGCGCTCGAACGGGTCGCGGGCGACAAAATCGAAAAGTTTCTCGCCGACCCGGGGGGGTTTTATAGCGAAAATCTTTCGACCACGACGACCGTCGGCGACGACGGAAAGGTCGTCGTGCAGGGCACCGGCTCGGTTATTCTTTTGTGGCTCATCTCTTCGCTCGATCTGGCGCTCGTGCCGTTTTTCGTCTTTTACATTCTGATCGATTTCGGGCGCTGGCGCGAATCGTCCGAAGAACTGATTCCGCCGCGCTTTCGCGAGCCGTTCAGCCGCCTGTTCGACGAATCGGGGCGCATCCTCGAATCTTACGTGCGCGGGCAGCTTCTGATCGGAATGATCATGGCGGTCTGCTACGCCGTCGGTTTCTGGGCGCTCGGCGTGCCGGCGTGGGCGGGCATCGCGGCGATCGCCGGGCTTTTGAACGCGATTCCGTATGTCGGCACGATCCTCGGTTTTACCTTGGCGAGCGCCTTCACGCTCGCCGAAGGCGGCGGCTGGTGGGAAGTGGCCGTCGTGTTCGGCATTTTCGTCGCCGTGCAGTGTCTCGAAGGTTACGTGCTGACGCCGAAAATTCTCGGCGGGCGATTGAATCTGCATCCGATGGCGGTTTTTCTCGGGCTGCTGATCGGCGGAAAACTGTTCGGTTTCCTGGGCATCGTGCTCGCGATTCCGGCGATCGCGATCGGCAAGGTCTTTCTGAAATTCCTGCGCGAGCTTTATCAGGCTTCCTATTTTTATCACGCCGGCGATATTCACGAATCGCAGGCTCCGCCCGAGAAGATCGAAGAGCGTCTCGCCGAAGCCGCCGACACGGTGCTCGCCGATCAGGTCAATCAGGGAGCCGAAGACGAAAGGGAAAGCGAATCGATTTTGCCGACGGACGAGGTTATTTCGATTTTCAAACCGGCTGACGAAAATAAAGCCTGAGGCGATTCGGGAAAAGTCGTTGTTTTCAGTAAATATTAAGTTTTAATGTTGAAAACATTTATTCGGTTAAATATTTTATCCGTTCCGGCGTGCGCGCTTCTCCTTTTTCAGCCGCTGGTTTTCGGGCGGCTGACCGCGCATCTGCGCGTCAACCAAATCGGCTGCCTGGCGGGAGACGCGAAAAAAGCGCTCGCTTTTTCGTAGTCGCGGACCGGACCGATCGAAAACGTTGGCGCCTCGTAAATTTTACGCCCGCCGGCGGCGCGAACGCCGATTACACGCCGCCGGCGATGGAAAATTTCGCCGCGAGCGGGGCGATTTTCGGTAAGATCAAGAATTACTAAGCGGAAGACGGCAACGGCTTGAACGGCTTTCTGCTCCTGCACATCGGCGCCGCGCCCGAACGCGCCGATAAATTTTACGACCGGCTCGATGAATTGATTGATTTTTTGAAGTCGAAGAATTATAAATTAGTTCGCATCGAAGAGCTTTTGCGGTAAAATTCCGGCAGTTTACGGAGTTTCATCGAAAACCGACAAATCGCGGGCGGCGCTTAAAGTTCGCGTCGCGGTCATAAATTTATTCGGGTAATGAATGCGAGCGCTAAAATACCGGGGCAGCTGGCAGCCGTTCTCTGCGGCATTATCGGGCTGTTTGCTTTTCCGTGCTTCGCCCGCCAAAAGATTTCCGCCAAAATCGACAAATACGTGAAAACCGAAATGACGCGGCAAAAAATTCCCGGCGTTTCGCTCGCCGTCCTGCGCGGCGGAAAAATCGCGCTCTTAAAAAGCTACGGTCTGGCGAACGCCGAACATCGAGTGCCGGTCAAGCCCGAAACCGTTTTTCAATCCGGCTCGATCGGCAAACAGTTCGCGGCGGCGGCGGTGATGATGCTGGTCGAAGAAGGAAGACTGGCGCTCGACGAGCCGCTCACGAAATATTTCGATGACGCGCCCGCCGCATGGAAAAACATTACCGTCAGGCATCTTCTCAATCACACTTCCGGTCTCGGGGATTACCCGCCGGAGATCGACCTGCGGCGCGACTACACGGAAGACGAATATTTCGCCGCCATCAAAAAAGCGCCGCTCGCCTTCGAGCCCGGCGCGCGCTGGGATTACAGCAACGCCGGTTATTTCACGCTCGGCGCGCTGGTGCGGCGGGTGACCGGGAAGTTTTACGGCGATTTTTTGCAGGAAAGAATCTTTAAACCGCTCGATATGAAAACGGCGCGGATTATTTCGGAATCAGACATCGTTCCGAACCGGGCCGCCGGCTACCGGTTGGTGAGCGGCGAGCTGAAAAATCAGGAATGGGTTTCGCCCTCAACCAACACGACCGCCGACGGCTCGCTCTATCTGACGGTTCTCGATCTGGCAAAATGGGACGCGGCGCTGTACGCGGACAAACCGCTGCGGCAATCGTCGCTCGCGCAGATGTGGGCGCCGACGAAATTAGCGGGCGGCGGCGAAAAGGCTTACGGGTTCGGCTGGCACACGGAAAAAATCAAAAACAGGCGGTTCGTGCACCACGGCGGCGCGTGGCAGGGTTTTAAGTCGTCGATCATGCGTTTTCCCGACGATAAGCTGACTATAATATTTTTCGCCAATTTGCAGGACACAAAAGATTTTAAGTTCGCGCGCGGCTTGGCGGCGATTTTTTACCCCGAGCTCAAACTGCCCGCCGGACAGCCGATCGCCGACCGCGAGCCGCAGACGAGCGCGCTAATCAAAAAGGTTTTGCTGCAATTTTCCAAAAATGCCGCCGAACCGAATCTGTTCACTCCGAGCGCGCGAGCCGAAATCTTTCCCGTTCGGGCTAAACAAATCGCCGGTCAGTTAAATTCGCTGAGCATCCCGGTCGCGGTAATAATTATGAGCGAGCTGGTCGAACGCCGCGAGGAAAATGAGCTGCGGGTTTATCGTTATTTCCTGACGGACGTGACGCGGACGTTTGCCTGCACCGCGAAGCTGACGAAGGACGATAAAATTGCCGATTTAGAATTACGGGAAATAAATTAAAACATTTTGAGAACGCCGTTCAAAAACGGACGCGCCGCGCGCGCTGACCGGCGATCGTAGAAAAACGCGAGTTAACAATCATCAAGTCAAAGGAGAAAATAAAATGACTCAGGAAAACAACAAAATCCGGCTCCTCGCCGGCCTAGTTTTTATGCTTGCATTCATGAGCTTTTCGGTCGCGAAAGCGAGCGCGCAGGACGAACCGCGCCGGTATGAAATCGGTGAGATAAAGGTCGGCGACCGCGTCGAAGCCGACCCGAACGCGATGCAGTGGTGGTATAAATGCACCGTTACGAAAATCAATTTCATGGTCAGCAACCCGAACGGCATCGACACGTTTTCGATCAAATGCGATGCCGCCAAGGGACAGGCTCCGCGCACTTATAATGTGATCGCCGACACGGCGCACGTGAAACCGTCGGCGGCGATGACGGAAGATAAAAACGCGACGACCGGGGACAAGGACGAGACGCCGGATAAAACCGAACCGCCGAGAAAAGAGACCGGCGGCGCAAAGACCAAAACCGCCGGGAAAGCCGTCCTGGCGGCGGGCGGACCCTCTGAAGAGCAGATCAAAAACGCGATCCTCGAATGGCTCGAAAAACAGGACAAGCAGTGGGACCGCAACAGCAAAACGACGATCGACTGGGACAGCGCGGTGCGGGTCGCCGCCGGCGTGCGCAAAACCGTCCGCGACCTCGGTACGAAAACTTTCTACCCGGTCAAGGTCGATTACACCGTCACCACCGAGCACCCGACCCGCTACGACGTTTATCACTGGAAAGACGGCGTTTACGGCTTTTACAAAAACGAGTTCGGCGAATGGAAATTCATCTTGAGCGAGCAGCCGACGAGCACGCGCGACGCGGAAAAAAGCGTCGACAAGGATAATTAAAATCTAAACGGTTTAATCTTGAAAACTATGAAAACACTAATCAAAAACGGACGCGTCGTGACGGCGGTCGATGATTACCGCGCGGACATTTTAATCGAGGACGAGCAGGTTTCCGTAATCGGCAAATCGCTCGAAATGGAAGCCGACAAGGTGATCGACGCCGCCGGCAAACTCGTCATTCCGGGCGGCATCGACCCGCACACGCACATGGAACTGCCGTTCGGCGGCACCGAATCGTCGGACGATTTTTTCACCGGCACGCGCGCCGCCGCGTTCGGCGGCACGACGACGATCATCGATTTCGCCGTGCAGAACAAAGGCGAATCGATGCTGCTCGGCGCGGACAAATGGCACGCAAAAGCGCAGGGCAAAGCCGTCATCGATTACGGCTTTCATCTGATCACGACCGAATTCGAGGACGGTCAGCAGTACGAGATGTTTCAGCTGATCGACGAAGGCATCACGAGCTTCAAGCTTTTTATGGCGTATCCGGGCGTTTTTTTGTCGGACGACGCGACGATCTTTCGCGCGATGAGCTACGCCGGCGAGCGCGGCGGGTTGGTCTGCATGCACGCCGAAAACGGCGTCGTCATCAACGAGATCATCAAGCGTTTCAAGGCGCAGGGAAGATTAGCGCCGAAATATCACGCCCTGACGCGCCCGACCGTCGCCGAAGCCGAGGGCGTGCACCGCGCGATCGCGCTCGCCGAAATGGCGGAAACGCCCGTTTACATCGTGCATCTGTCGTGCACGGACGCGCTCGATCAGGTGCGGCAGGCACGCGACCGCGGCATCCCGGCGTTCGCCGAAACCTGCCCGCAGTACCTTTTTCATTCGATCGAGGATTACGGCGAGGATTTCGAGGGCGCGAAATACGTGATGACGCCGCCGCTCCGTGAAAAACACAATCAGGCGGAGCTCTGGAAAGGCTTGAAAATGGACGATTTGCAGGTCATCTCGACCGATCACTGCCCGTTCTGTATGAAAGAGCAGAAGGAACTCGGAAAGGACGATTTTTCGCTGATCCCGAACGGCGCGCCGGGCGTCGAAAACCGGATGTCGCTGATTTATCACGGCGGCGTCGTCGAAAACCGCATCAGCCTGAACCGGTTCGTCGAACTGACCTCGACCGCCGCGGCGAAAATGTTCGGCATGTTCCCGAAAAAGGGCACGATCGCGGTCGGCTCCGACGCCGACATCGTCATTTTCGATCCGGAAAATGAACACACGTTCGGCGTCGAGCGCGAGCACATGAACGTCGATTATTCCGCCTACGAAGGCTGGCAGGTCAAAGGCACGGTCGAAACGGTTCTCTCGCGGGGCAGAGTCGTGATCGAAAACGGCGAATGCCTCGTGGATAAAGGCAGCGGCGAGTTCGTCAAGCGCGGCGAGTGCGTAAAAATCTAGGGCAGAAGGAGGCGGAAAAAATGAGAAAAACGAAGATTTTATGCGGCGTTTTCTTTTCGCTTTTGTTTTCTTTCGCCGTTTCAGCCCAAAATTCTACGAAACAAAACGATTTGCTCGAACAAGAAATCCGTCGGCTCGATCTGGCGGAAGCCGAAGCGATTCTGAAAAAGGATTTCGCGGCTCTGGACAAGATCACGAGCCCTGATTTTACGACCAACAGCCCGCGCGGCGAAATCGTTAAAGGCAAAGAAGAACTCAAGGAGTTGATGCGCAAAGGCGTCGTCGATTACGCTTCATTCGTTCGCGGGATCGAAGCGGTTTTAATATACGGCGAAACAATCGTGACGATGGGACGCGAAACGGTCGTCACCAAAGAAAATCCCTCGCAAAGCGTTCAGCGGCGCTACACGAACGTCTGGATGAAACGCGGCGGAAAATGGCTGCTGACGGCGCGCCATGCCAACGTCGTTCCGGTGCCGCCGGCGGCCGGACAAAAAGAACCGCGCGCCTTTACCGGCGATTGGAAAAATTTCGCGTTCGATCTGGCGAGCGCCGATTGGAGCGCGCCGTACGACGGTCCGCTCGGCATCGCGAAGGGCGCGCGGCGGGCCGTCGTCGGAACCGATGCCGCGACCGGCGGCGAAACTTATTACGCGTGGTTTCCCGCCGGTTCGCTCTTCAAACTGCACTGGCACGCGTCTCCCGAATACGCGGTCGTGCTGCGCGGCAAAGTGACCGCGCTTCTCGGCACGGAAAAACGGCTGCTCGCGCCCGGCGATTACCTGTTCGTCCCGGCGCGCACCAATCACGGCTGGCAGATCGAAGCTGGCGAAGACGCTTATCTGCTGATTCGCCGCGACGGACCGGCGGATTTCAACTTCGTCGAAAAACAGTGAAGCGATACTGTCGACCAGTTAAACGCCGGCGGCGAAAGGTTTCGATCTGATTTTTGCCGGCGACGGGAAACGGTGTGCCGGCGTTTCACCGAAATCCGGGTCTTGCGCGACCGCTCCCGGCAAAAATCGCCCGCCACGCCGGTAATATTGCCGATTCACAAAAATAAGAGTATTTTTATGGCATAGAATAAAGATCATTTGGAATAAAAAGCAGCCCGCGCCGCGAACGTTTCGCGTCGTTTTGCCCTGCCTTTGATTAATCGGACGTGATTTTTTGAAGTTTTCAGGAGAACAGCAAAATGTCGGAAAACTTTTCCCCGATGTCCGAACCGCGCCGCGCCGCCCGAATTTCGTATTGGCTGATCGCCGCGCTGTGTTTCGGTACGTTTGCGTTTCAGCTCTGGTATTCGGCGGTGCGGACGAGCGCGATCGTCGACGAACCGGCGCATATCCTGGCCGGTCACCGGCACTGGCAGTGCGGGGACTTCGGCATCAATCCCGAACATCCGCCGATGCTGAAAATGCTCGCGAGCGCGCCGCTCGAACTGCGCACGCTGAACGATCCGCCGTGGCAGTGCGGCTCGCGCATCACATCCAAACCCGACCTGTTTTTGCACGGCACGAAATTCGTGATCCAAAACGGCATCGACGACGTAATCATTCCGGCGCGGCTGACGGCGGCCTTATTCGCCGTCGCGCTCGCGGCGCTGGTTTTCGCGTTCGTTCGGCGAATCTTCGGGCGCGCGGAAGCCTTGACGGCGCTCGCGCTGTTCGCGTTCGAGCCGAACCTGCTCGCGAACGCCGCGCTCGTGACGACCGACATGACGCTCGCGGCGACCGCCTTCGCCGCGGTCACCGCGCTTTACGCGTTTTGCCGCAAGCCGAGCGGGCGGCGTTTTCTGCTCGCCGGCCTGGCAATCGGGCTGCTGCTCGCGGCGAAACATTCGGCGGTGATCTTCGTGCCGATTTTATTCGTCTTGACGCTCGCCGACGCGTTGATTTTTGGCGCGCCGCAAAGCCTTCTCGCGAAACGGCTTTTCCGCCGGGCCGTCGCTTTCGGCGGCATCTTTTTGATCGGTTTGACCGTTCTCTGGGCGTTTTACGGTTTTCGCTACCGCGCGCTTCCGCAGCCCGATGCCGCGACCGTTTCGGTCGCCGAATACATCGTCGCCAACGGGCGGCTCGAAACCGCCGATTCGAAGTCGGCGAAAATCGTCGCGCGCGTCGCCGAATGGCGCATTTTCCCCGAGTCCTACACGCTCGGGCTCGCCGACATCGTCGCGACCAACAGCCGCCTCATGGTCCTTTTCGACCGCGCGTACCCGACCGGGCAGTGGTTTTATTTTCCGGTTTCGTTCATGATCAAATCGAGCGTCGCCCTGCTCCTGCTGCTGCCGCTCGGTTTTCTGTTTTCGATCTTTAATCCGGAAAAACGCCGCGAAATGATGTTTCTGCTCGCGCCGCCCGTCGCCTTCTTCGCGGTCGCGCTCACTTCGGGCATCAATATCGGCGTGCGGCACATTCTGCCGGTTTATCCGTTCTTTATCGTCGCCGCGGCGGTCGGGGCGGTTTGGATGAGCCGCCGGGCGCGCGTTTTTCGTTACTTTTTAATCATGCTGATCTTTTATCACGCCCTGACCGCCATTCGGACGGCGCCGGAATATCTGGCTTTCGCCAACGATTTCTGGGGCGGCACGGAAAATTCCTACCGGTATTTTCGCGACCCGAATCTGGATTACGGGCAGAACATCAAATTCGTCAAAGAATACGTCGAGCGCGAGGGAATTACGGATTGCTGGGCGGCGCTTGCCGGAAATATCGAACTGACGATCGCTTCGCAGCCGTGCCGGACGATGCCGGGAAGCTTTCCGCTCAGCACTTCCGACCAGCCGCAGGAGCCGGTTCCGCCGGTCATCGAAGGCACGGTCATCATAGCCGCGCAGGTCATGCCGCCGCGCGGCGGCGCGGAGTACGTGCCGATCATTCAAACCGAACCGATCGCGCGCATCGGCGCGGGCGTATTCGTGTACCGCGGGCGTTTTCAGATTCCGCTCGTCGCGGCGCTCTCTCACGCGGAACGGGCGAACCATCTGATACGGCTCAATCGCTTAGACGAAGCCGTCGCCGACGCTTCGAAAGCCGTCGAGCTCGCGCCGGCCGACGCGCGCACGCGCCTCGCGCTCGCCCGCAGCGGGCAAAGGGACGCGGCGCGCGGCGAATTCGAAAAGACCATCGAAGCGGCGCGGGTGAATCCGGTCTACCGTAACGCCGAAGTTCGGGCGCGGCAGGAACTGAGACGTTTGGAAGGAAAATGAACAGGCAGATCTTTTTTCAAAGGCGCGGGTCGGTCGGCGCGCGGCGATCGATGAGCTTTCCGGAGCGCGGAGCGGCGGACGGGCTTTTCGTTCTTCGTTACCGCTTAATGCTCGGCGAATCCGTGTTGCGCTTCTCTTTCAAAATCGCAAACGATGGTAGAATAGCTCAAATTTACTGGTGGTAGATCCGGAACCGACGAATACCGAAGAATATGACGAATACCGAAACTGAGCGCGCTGACGCCGCCGTCACGCAAACGGATTTTGAGGAATTGCGCGAAGACGTTTCCGCGAGCGAGCTGTGGAACAAAGATCTCGCGCCGACTTCGATCAAAGAGCGCACGTGGTCGACGTGGAACATCGCCGCGCTCTGGATCGGAATGAGCGTCGTGATCACGACCTACACGCTCGCCGGCAGCTTTATCGAAGCGGGCATGAACTGGTGGCAGGCGATGCTGACGATCCTGCTGGGCAACACGATCGTGCTGATCCCGATGATGCTGAACGCCCATGCCGGCACGAAGTACGGCGTTTCGTTTCCCGTTTTGTGCAGGGCTTCGTTCGGAACGAAGGGCGCGAACATCCCGGCGGTTCTCCGCGCGATCGTCGCGTGCGGCTGGTTCGGAATTCAGACGTGGATCGGCGGGCAGGCGATCGACGCGCTTTTGTCGACCGTGTGGTCGGATTGGGCGCATCTGTCCTATACGGTCGCGGGCAATCCGCTCAGCCTTTGGATTTCGTTTCTGCTGTTCTGGGCGATTCAGGTCTTCATTATTCTGAAGGGCATCGAGGGCATCAAATATCTCGAATCGTGGTCGGCGCCGCTGCTTCTTTTCGGGGGATTGATACTGCTTTACTGGGCGAGCGCGAACGCCGGCGGGCTCGGCAACGTTTTATCGAACGTGACCGCTCTGCAGAAGGAAAAAGCCGATTTCTGGACGATTTTTCCGGGCGCGCTGACGGCTTCGGTCGGTTACTGGGCGACTTTAAGTTTAAATATTCCGGATTTTACCCGGTATGCGAAATCGCAGCGGTCGCAGATGCTGGGACAGGCCCTCGGACTGCCCTTGACGATGACGGCGTTCGCCTTTATCGGCGTCGCGGTCACGTCGGCGACCGTCATCATTTACGGCGAGGCGATTCCGAATCCGGTCGATCTGATGAAGAAATTCGACAGCGTTGTCATCATTCTGTTCGCGATGCTCGTGATTTTCGTCGCGCAGCTGACGACCAACATGGCGGCGAACGTCGTCTCGCCGTCGAACGATTTTTCGAATCTCAATCCGAAACGCATTTCGTACGTCGCGGGCGGTCTGATCACCGCGGTCATCGGGATTTTGATGATGCCGTGGCAGTTAATGAGTTCGATGGGCGCGTATATCTTTACGTGGCTGATCGGCTATTCGGGCTTGATGGGCGCGATCGGCGGAATCATGATCGCCGATTATTTCGTGCTGCGCGGCAAAAATCTGCGCCTCGCCGAGCTCTTTAAACCGAACGGCATTTATGCTTACGCGAACGGTTTCAACTGGCGCGCGCTCGTCGCGCTGACGGTCGCGATCGCGCCGGTCGTTCCGGGCTTTCTGCGCGCGGCGACGACGCCCGGCGGGCAGGTCGCCGACCCCGGCTTTTTCGACGCGCTTTACGTTTACGCGTGGTTCGTAACGTTCGCGATCGGTTTCGTGTTTTATTTGATTTTAATGAAAGCATTTCCGCCGGAGGAAAATTGAGCTGCGGCTGAACGCGAATTTTTTGATCCGAAATGCTTCGACCGACGTGCGGCGAACCCGGGCGAACGGATTTTTCGTTTACGGCGTGATAAACGCCGGCCGAAACGATAAAAAGGGAAATATTCACTAATCGATTAGTTTTTCCGACATTTCAGTCACGCCTGATGGTCGGGACGAGTTTATAATACGAAAAGAATTTATTGAAATCGAAGATTGGAATCACGATCAATACAAATTGAACTTTGACGGTGAATTTATCTGAACAATCCGCGAAACTCCCGTTTATCCGCGGCTGGAAATAAAATTTATGAAATACGAAGCAGTTAAAAATTATTATGATGGCGCTTTTCACGACAGCGCGGCGACTGTGAATCTGGACGTCACGTCGCCGGTCGACGGGAAGTTATTGTCGAAAGTTCCGCTCTCGAACGCGGAGGAGTTAAACGCCGCCGTCGAGGCGGCGAAACGCGCCTTTCCGGCGTGGAGCCAAACGCCGATCAAAGAGCGCGTGCAAATTTTCTTTCGCTACCGCTATTTACTGGAGAAAAATTTCGACGAATTGACGGCGCTCGTCTCGGAAGAAAACGGGAAAACATGGGACGAAGCGAAAGCGGAAGTCGAAAAATCGATCGAACTGACCGAATTCGCCTGTTCGATGCCGCAGCTCGTCGCGGGCGAGATTTTGGAAGTTTCAAAGGGCGTCGAATGCCGCATCGAGCATTTTCCGCTGGGCGTCGTCGCCTCGATCGTGCCGTTCAATTTTCCGCTGATGGTGCCGAACTGGACGATGCCGAACGCGCTCGCGCTCGGCAACACGATGATCATGAAGCCTTCGGAATTGGTTCCGCTTTCGTGTCTCAGGATGGCGGAATTGCTGAAAGAAGCCGGTTTGCCGGACGGCGTTTTCAACGTCGTCAACGGCGGGCGGGAAATCGTCGAAGCGATCTGCGCGCATGATGACATCGAAGCGGTCAGTTTTGTCGGATCGACCAAAGTCGCAAAATTGGTTTACCGGCAGGCGACGCACAATCTGAAGCGCTGCGTCGCGCTCGGCGGCGCGAAAAATCATCTGTTCGTGCTGCCGGACGCGAACCCCTCGATGACCGCCGCGAACGTCACGGCGTCGATGTCGGGCTGCGCCGGACAGCGCTGCATGGCGGCGTCGGCGATGCTCGCGGTCGGCGACGTCAACCCGATCATCGAACGGATTTGCGCGGAAGCGCGGAAAGTCGTGCCCGGCGTAAACCTCGGCGCGGTGATTTCGAAGGAAGCGAAAGAGCGCATCGAAAACTACATCACGGAAGCCGAAAGGGCGGGGGCGAAAATTCTGGTGGACGGGCGCGGCGCACGCGTCGAAGGCAAGGAAAACGGCACTTATGTCGGTCCGACCGTGATCGATCACGTGACGCCCGACATGGCGGTCGCGCGCGAAGAGATTTTCGGACCCGTCATTTCGATTCTCAGAACCGACACTTTGGACGAAGCTTTAAAGATCGAAAACGCGAACCCGTACGGCAACGCCGCGTCGGTCTTCACGCAGTCGGGCGGGCTGGCGCGCTACGTCATGGAACACGCTTCCGCCGGCATGATCGGCGTCAACATCGGCGTGCCGGTGCCGCGCGAGCCTTTTTCGTTCGGCGGCTGGAACGAATCGCGGTTCGGCGCGAACGACATCACCGGCAAATCGTCGATCGAATTCTGGACGAAGCTCAAGAAAACGACGACCAAATGGAACCCGGAAGCCGGCATCAACTGGATGAGCTGATTCGATTTTGGAATTTAGATTTCGGATTTTGGATTGTCAAAAATTCGGTCGCGGATTGAAGTGAGGTTATTCGAAACGACGCCAATCAATTGATAATAGAGGAAAAATGAGCAAGCGTTTTTTGGGGAAAAAATTAGTTACGCCGTTCTCGGCGTTCCTGCTCGCAAGCGGTTTGTTTTCCGGCTGCACAACGCCGCCGTCGAAGAATTCGGCGGCGATCGATAATACGCGGGGCAATGATTCGACAATGACGGAAAAGAAAGCCGAACCGGCGGCGGTAAATTCGGACGCCGGTCAAAACCGCGAGGTTTTGTGGGATTTCAGAAAAATCGACGACGCCGCGCCGCCGACGTTTCCGAAGGCGGAGACCGACGCCGTCCTGAAATACCTGCTCGGCGACGCGCGCGACCCGGAATTGGAGATCACGAGCCGCGTTGCCGGCGCGTTTACGAAACGAGGCGCGAAAGAAACGCTTTATTTCGTGACCGGCTGCAAAAACGAAGCCGGCGCGTTCGTCAGCAACGCCGCCTGCGGTCACGTCGGCTGGAACACCGCCGGCTGGATCGCCGTTTTCGACGGCACGACGCCGGTCATGAAAACCGAAGAAGCGCTCGGCGGCGCGATCGAAAAAGTGACGGACGTCAACGGCGACGGCGTCAACGAAATTTTGTCGATCGGCGGTTACACCGGCATGGGAATCGTGACCGAAAGCGCCGCGCTCGGACAGCTTTCCGGCGGAAGGTTCGAGGAATTGAAAACTTTTCGCGGCTCGGCGGACAATTGCGGCGAGGAAACGTCCGCCGGGAAAAAAGCGATCGCGGCGGTCATCCGCTACGCGCCGCCGGCGAGCGGTAAAATGCCCGATTTTTACGAAGAATATTTTTTGACCGAGTGCGCGGGCGACACCATCGCCGACAATGCGAAATGGGCTAAGATCGAGAAAAAAGAGTTCGACGACTTTTTCGACGCCGTTTCTTAAAAGCTGTTTGAAAAATAAGAAAACGGCACGCGGATTTTCGCGGCTCTGTTAAAAAACAACAAATTAAATCTGCGAAAATCCGTTGCAATCCGCGTTTATCCGCGTGCCGTAAACGGTTTTAAGGTGCTTTCAAACATGAAAACGAAAATTAAAATCCTCACTGCGCTGGTTTTTGCGGCTTTCGCGGGCGTTTTTTTCGCCGCGCAGGGAAGGACGCAGTCGCGCGTTGAAACCGCCGGACAGCGATTCAAAAGCATCAAGGTTCTAAACGACATGCCCGCCGACCAGATGGGCAAGGTCATGAACATGATGGCGGCTTCCCTCGGCGTCAACTGTAAATTCTGTCACGCGGCGAACGACGGCGAGTTCGAAAAGGAAGGCATCGAGCATAAGGACGTCGCCCGAAAAATGCTGCGGATGACTTTCGAGACGAACAGAAATTATTTCGATGCGCGCCCCGAAATCACCTGCGCGACCTGTCATCAGGGCAAACCGCGTCCGAATTCGGCGATTCCTTTAATGCCCGTCGTGCGCGAGCCGCGAGCCGTTCAGCCCGCAAAGAAGCCGCCGGTCGAGGAGATTCTGCGGAGATACGAAACGGCTTTGGGCGGGCGAACGAATTTAGCGAAAATAACTTCGCGCTTTATCAAGGCGCAAAGACTAGAGCCCGACGGCAAGACTTTCGAAGACGAGGAAATTTTGCAGAAAGGCGCTAAAATGTCGGTGAAAACGGTTTACCGGTCGAAAGAGTACGGCGATTTCGCGGTCGAAGAACTCTTCGACGGCGCGCGGGCTCAAAAGTTCGGAAACGGCGCGCGCATCGAGTTAAAACCTGATGAAATCGAACAAATCCAACGCGAGGCGCGGCTTTTCGCCAACCCGGATTTGAACGCGGTTTACTCGAAAATGGAATTCCGCGCGGTCGAGAAAATCGACGGGCGCGATTGTTTTGTGATTTCGGCGACGAGCGCCGGCGAGGCGCGCGAAAAACTTTATTTCGACGCCGAAAGCGGCCTGCTCGCGCGCCGCGTCGCCGAAACGCCGACGGTTCTCGGATTTTTTACGCTGCAGGTCGATTACGCGGAATACAAGGATTTCGGCGGCGTGCGCCTGCCGACCGTGATAAAATACGCCGTCCCGAACATTCGCTGGACGCGGCGCGTTTTGGAAGTTAAAAATAATGTAGTAATAGATGATTCAAAATTTAACGGAAAATGATTTAGCCGCGAATTACGCAAATAACACTAATAAAATATAAAAATGATTTGTGTTATTCGGGTTCATTCGCGGCGAAAAAAGAGAGAAAAATTATGTCGAGAATAATTAAATGCGGACTTATTCAGGCGCACAACGTCGCGGACGCGGGCGCGCCGATCGAGGATATCAAAAAACAAAACATCGAGCACCAGATGAAAATGGTCGAGGACGCGGCGGCGCAGGGCGTGCAGATGCTGTGTTTTCAGGAAATTTTCACGACGCCGTATTTTTGCGCCGAGCAGCAGACGCGCTGGTACGAAGCGGTCGAAAAAGTGCCGGACGGCAAGACCGTGCAGATGATGCAGTCGGTCGCGAAAGAAAAAGGCATGGTTTTGATCGTCCCCGTTTACGAAGAAGAAATCTCCGGCGTTTATTACAACACGGCGGCCGTGATCGACGCCGACGGCAAATATTTGGGCAAATACCGTAAGACGCACATCCCGCACGTCGCGCCCGGTTTTTGGGAAAAATTTTATTTCCGCCCGGGAAATCTCGGCTATCCCTGTTTCGACACGGCGTTCGCGCGCATCGGCGTGTATATCTGCTACGACCGGCATTTTCCGGAAGGCGCGCGGTGCCTCGGACTTAACGGCGCGGAGATCATCTTCAACCCGTCGGCGACCGTCGCCGGACTTTCGGAATATCTGTGGAAACTGGAACAGCCCGCGCACGCCGTCGCGAACGGTTATTTCGTCGGCGCGATCAACCGCGTCGGCACCGAAGCGCCGTGGAACATCGGCGAATTTTACGGGCAGAGCTATTTCTGCGATCCGCGCGGGCAGATGCTCGCGGTCGGCGCGCGCGACCGGGACGACCTCGTCGTCGCCGACCTCGAAATGGACAAGATCAGGGAAGTGCGCAACACGTGGCAGTTTTTCCGCGATCGCCGGCCGGATTTATACGACCCGATCGTCGCGGATTGAGAAAATGAACGAGCCGATCAGAAAACATCCGTTAAATGCGGAGGGCAGGTTTTACGTCAATCAAGATTACTGTACCCGGTGCGCGACTTGCGAAGATGCTGCTCCGAACAATTTCAAAGTCGATTCGAGGATTTATGAATTCGGCGCGTATGTTTTCAAACAGCCCGAAAATTCGGATGAGGAAGAAAAATGCCGTGAAGCTTTGAATGCCTGCCCGCACGAAGCGATTCATGATGACCGCGAAATAAAAAAGATATGTTGAAAATGTCCGCGACAATAAAAATTCTCGCCTTTATTTTGGCCGTTTGCGCTTTTACGGCGGTTGCCCAAAGCAATGAGCAAATCGAGCGGGAACTGGTCGGGCATCTCAAAAACATTGAAGATCGGTCGGATTTAAAGGGCGATGATAACGGCGAGCGGCTCGAAAACGAGTTCGATATTTTCAAGACGAAGCTTCTGAAATACACGAAACTGCCCGCGACGCTCAGGTATGAGTTTCGCGAACTCGATAAATACCTGTACATCGCGACGTCCGACGACGGCAAGTTTCGCGCCTTTTCGTGGAATTTGCAAAGCGGCGGGACGATGCATTTTTTCGAAACGGTTTATCAATACAGCGACGCGAAAGGACGCGTTCATTCGGAGAGCCGCGATCTGCCCGAGGGCGATGCGGGCAGTTTCGTGCACGACGTTTACACGCTCGAAACGAAAAGCGGCAAAGTTTATCTGCTGTGTTCGACCGCGAAGCTCTCGAGCGCGTACGGTCATCAGTCGGTCAGATTATTTAAGATCGCCGGCACCGCGCTCGACGACGACGTAAACATCATCAAAACCAAATCGGGAATGACGAACACGATCGGGTTCGAATACGATTTTTTCTCGATCCCCGAACGCAAAGATCGACCGGTCAAACTAATTTCCTTCGATAAAAAAACGAAAACTTTGAAAGTTCCGGTCGTCGTCAACGATGAGGAATTTCCGAACGGGCGCGTGACAAATCGCTTTATCAGTTATAAATTCAACGGCACAAACTTTATAAAGGTGAGTTAATGGAGAAACGGGAAAAATATTCGTCGGGAGCGAAATGGGAATCGGTCGTCGGTTATTCGCGGGCGGTCAAGGTCGGTTCGCGCATTTACGTAACGGGAACGACCGCGACCGGCGAAAACTCCGAAATCGTCGGCGCGGGCGACGCTTACGCGCAGGCGGTGCAGGCGATCAAAAACATCGAAAAAGCGTTAAAGGCTTTCGGCGCGACGCTCGAATCGGTCGTCCGAACCAGAATGTTCGTGACCGACATCGCGCGCTGGGAAGAATACGGGCGCGCGCACGGCGAGTTCTTTCGAGAAATCATGCCGGCGACGACGATGGTCGAGGTTTCGAAACTGATCGATCCGGAAATGCTGATCGAAATCGAAGCCGACGCGGAACTTTAGACATTTATCATTGAACATTCACCATTTATCAAAAATATAAATGGTGAATGTTCAATGATAAATGGTGAATGATAAATGCTGAATGATAGTTGATGAATTATGGCAGAAATTTCAATCGAACAAATCGAACGCAACTTCGCGGAAATCAACCCACCCCTGACCGAAGCCGAGGCGCTTTTCGAAGCGAACCGCTGTCTGTATTGTTTCGACGCGCCGTGCGCCAGAGCGTGCCCGACGCATATCGACGTGCCGAGCTTTATCAAAAAAATCGCGAGCGGCAATCTTTCGGGCTCGGCGCGCGTGATTTTCGACGCCAATCCGATCGGCGCGACCTGCGCGCGCGTCTGCCCGGTCGAAGTGCTGTGCGAGGGCGCGTGCGTTGAGAAAACCCTGATGGCGAAACCGATCGAGATCGGACGTCTGCAGCGCTACGCGACCGATTACGCGATGACGCGCGACAAACAGATTTTCGCGGCGGGCGCGCCGAACGGCAAATCAATCGGCGTCGTCGGCGCCGGTCCCGCCGGGCTTTCGTGCGCCGCCTATCTAGCGCGGCTCGGTTACGAGGTGACGGTTTACGATAAAAAATCTCTGCCCGGCGGGCTCGACGCGTACGGCATGGCGGAATACAAAATGACGCAAACGGTCGCGGTCAAGGAAGCCGAACAGGTCGCGCGGCTCGGCGTCAAATTCGAACTCGATACGGAAATCGCCGTCATGACCGCGCCGCCCGCGCTCGCCGGCGAGCTGACAAACGCCCGCCCGCGGCTCGTCGGCTTTAATTCGGTCGACTCGACCGATCTGCTGAACCGACACGACGCGGTCTTTATCGGCGTCGGCTTGGGCGCGACGAACAACCTTAATATCGCGGGCGAGGAACTGCCGGGCGTCGTCGACGCGCTCGCCTTTATCGAACGCATCAAAACGCGCGACTGGACGCGCGTGCCGGTCGGTCGCACGGTCGCCGTGATCGGCGCGGGCAACACCGCGATCGACGCCGTCACGCAGGCGAAACGGCTCGGCGCCGAAAGGGTTCTGCTCGTTTACCGCAAAACCGCGAAGGAAATGCCGGCTTACGAATACGAATACGAGCTCGCCAAACAGGACGGCATCGAATTTTTGTGGCAGACCGCGCCGATCGAGATTTTGGGCAACGGCGCGGTCCTGGGCTTGCGCTGCCGGAAAACCGACGGCTCGGACGCGGTTTTCGACGTCGCGTGCGACATGGTCATCAAAGCGATCGGGCAACAAAAGCAGACCGGCTTTTTTCAGTCGATCGGACTCGAAACGGACGAAAAGGGACGCGTCGCGGTCAACGAGCTGATGCAGACCTCAAACCCGCAGATCTTCGCGGGCGGCGACTGCGTCAACGGCGGCGCGGAAGCGGTCGACGCCGCGCAAATGGGCAAGCACGCCGCCGAGGGCATTCACTTCGCATTGACCGGCGAAAAAGCGGAATTCGCCGGCACGAAAGCGGCGGCGATCGAAAAGGTCCATGCGCATTAAATGACAATTGCAACATAAGTCGGATTTAACCGGCTCCTCGCCGGGGCGGGCGGGCGCGGAAATTATTTCATCATTTCCTGCCGGAGCCACGCTTTCGCGAAACTCCAGTCACGCCGCACGGTCGCGTTCGAAACTCCGAGCACCGCCGCCGTCTCGTCGTTGTCGAGCCCGCTGAAATAGCGCAGTTCGACGATGCGCGCCTGCCTTTGGTCGAGTTCGGCGAGCCGCGTCAAAGCTTCGTCGAGCGCGACCAGATCGACGCTTTTTTCGTTCGCCGAAATCTGCAGCGCTTCGTCGAGCGGCAGGTTTTCCAGCGCGCCGCCGCGTTTTTCGCGGTTTCTTTCGCGCGCGTAATCGACCAGAATCCGGCGCATCGCGGTCGCGGCGATCGCGAAAAAATGCGCGCGGTTCTGCCATTCGACGTTTCGCTGGTCGATCAATTTCAAATAAGCTTCGTGAATCAGCGCCGTCGTCTGCAGGGTGTGGCCGGCGCGCTCCTTCCTGACGAAACGCGCCGCCTGCCGCCGCAGTTCGTCGTAAACGAGCGGCATCAATTCGTCGAGCGCGCGCGCCTCGCCGGCGCTCCACTCTTTGAGCAGCTGCGTGACGTTCGCCTCGTTTTCGCAAGATTCTTTCATGTATTTTTGCTTTTCAGCATATTCCCGGCGGCGCGCGGGTGTCAACGAATTTTTTCTTCAAGCTTTCAAGCCGCGAAAAAAAATTTTAGCGTTTCGGCGGCGAACCGTCGCGTTAGTAATCGAAGGCGATTGAAAGCCATTTCAAACGATTTATTCGAGGAGAAAAAAACTTATGTTGAAAAATTTAACGATTTTGATTTTTGTGTTGATCGCGGCGACGGCGGTTGCCGACGCGCAGAAGAACGATGAAATGACGGCGGACGAAACGGCGCTGCGCGCCAGCGTCGCGCAGCTCGCGAAAGGCTGGAACGAGAAAAGCGGCGCGGAGTTCGCGAAACCGTTCGCCGAAGACGCCGATTACGTCGTGATCAACGGCATGCAGCTTAAAGGCCGCCCGGCGATCGACAAGGGGCACCAGGCGATTTTCGACACGATTTACAAAAACACGGCGCTCGCGCTCACGCCCGAATCGGTGCGTTTTCTGCGCCCGGACGTGGCGATCGTGCACGTTTCCGCGATTCTCAAACAGGCCGGCGACGAATCGGGCGCGGCGAACGCGAAAATCACGCTGGTGATGGCGAAAGCCGGCGGCAAATGGGAAATCGCCGCGTTTCAGAACACGGCGGTGCAGAACGCCCCGAGCGCGAAAAAATGACGCCGAAAAAAATGTGATACCGGTTTGCGAAAAACTTCGCACTACAGATTGAGTGTTTTTTGCAAACACGATTTAAAGAGAGGAGAGAAAAATGAAAAATCAAATTACCAAAAAAACATCCGCAATTTTAACGGGTCTCTTCGCCGCCGCGTGCATCGCGTTCGGCTTCGCGCCCGCGCAGGCGCACGACGGCGAAAATCACGGCCGCTGCGACACGAAGGAATGCCGCGCGCTGCTGACGGAAGCGAAAAAAGCGACCGCCAAATACCACAATTTTCAAACCGCGCTCGACGAGGGCTTCGTGCAGCTCAGCCCGTGCGTCGAAGTGCCGGGCCTCGGCGCGATGGGCTATCATTTCGGCAATTTCGGTCGCATCATGAACCCGAACGCCGCCGCCTCGGAGCCGGAGGTGCTGCTTTACATGCCGGACGAAGACGGCACGATGCGGCTCGTCGGTCTCGAATACGTCGTGCCCGCGCCGCTCGTCGCCTCGGCGCCGGAGCTTTTCGGACAGACTTACGAATACAGCCCCGAGCGCGACAGCTACGAGCTGCACGTCTGGGCGTGGCGCAACAACCCGTCGGGAATTTTCTCGCCGTTCAACCCGAAGCTCGCATGTCCGGCGTCGGCTGACTAATATCCTTCGACTCCGAAACACCCGAAAAAGCAGGCGGAATCCTTAAAGATTCGCCTGCTTTTTCATTTTTGGAAAAAAACTTTTAGCGTTTTGCCTCGAAACCGTCGCGTAGATAGATACGAACAAAATTTACGATTTACGGGAGACAAAAAAATGCGCGACGAAAACGACAAAAACATCAACGAAACCGACGCGGCTTTCGCCTTGAGCATCTCTTTAACGAGTTTTTTACTGTCCGTCCTGCTTTGTGCGGTGATCTGGATAATTTATTCGGCACTGGGCGAAAACGGCGAATTGAACATCTATTTGCGCGGCGCGAGCCGGCTGTATTCCTTATAAAGCGAGGGAAATCAACGCGGCGGCGCGTTTCGCCCGCGCGGGCGAAGCGCGGACGGATTTGAAGAAACAGGCGATCTCGGTTACATTGAATCAAACTTCGACAACCCGGCAAAAACAAATGGACGCGAAACGTTGGCAAAAAATCAATGATTTATTCGACGCGGCGCTGGAGCTCGAACCCGCCCGCCGCGAAAAGTTTCTCGCCGCCGCCTGCGCGGGCGACGAAGATTTGCGCTCGGAGGTCGAAAACCTGCTCGCGTCTTTCGCGGAAGGCGAAACGTCTTTTCTGGAAAAACCGGCGATCGGCGAAGTCGCCAGTCTGATCATCGATAAGCAAACCGCCGCGCGGCCGCGCGAAACCAACGGTAAAAACCGGGAAGACGGATTCGTCGCCGGCACGATTTTGGAAAACCGTTACCGCATCATCGGGCTTCTGGGCAAGGGCGGGATGGGCGAAGTTTATCAAGCCGAAGACTTAAAGCTCGAACAGACGGTCGCGCTCAAGTTTTTGCCCGACGAACTGGAGCGCAACGACGACGCGCTCAAGCGGTTCATCGGCGAAGTGCGCACCGCCCGCCGGGTCGCGCATCCGAACGTCTGCAAAGTTTTCGACATCGGCGAAACGCGGGGACGGCATTTCCTTTCGATGGAATTCATCCGCGGCGACGATTTGTCGTCGCTGCTGCGGCGCATCGGTCGTCTGCCGTCGGACAAGGCGGTCGAGATCGCGCGGCAGCTCTGTCTCGGGCTGCATTCCATTCACGAAGCCGGAATTCTGCACCGCGACTTAAAACCCGCCAACGTGATCATCGACAATCGCGGCAGGGCGCGCATCACCGATTTCGGCATCGCCGGCTTCGAGGGCGAGTTGAAGGAGAGCGAAATTCGCGTCGGCACGCCCGCGTACATGTCGCCCGAGCAGATCACCGGCAGGGAAGTTTCCGCGCGGAGCGACATCTATTCGCTCGGGCTTCTTTTGTATGAGATCTTCACGGGAAAGCCGGCGTTCGAAGCCGATTCGATTCCGAAATTGATTCGCAAGCACCAGCGCGAAACGCCGACCGGCCCATCTGTTTTCGTGCCGGATCTCGACCCGCTCGTCGAACAGGTGATTTTCCGCTGCCTCGAAAAAAATCCGGCGGCGCGTCCCGCCTCGGCGCTGCAGGTGGCGCTCGCGCTGCCGGGCGGAAATCCACTGGAAGCGGCGCTCGCGGCGGGCGAAACGCCGAGTCCCGAGATGGTCGCCGCCGCGCCGAAAAAAGGCGCGCTGCGTCCCGCCGCGGCGCTTTTGCTGCTCGCCGGCGTATTGCTCGGCAGCGGGCTGTTGATGGCGATGTCGAAACGGGTCGGGCTGCACCGCTTCGTTCCGCTCGATAAATCGCCCGAAGTGCTGCGCGAGCGCGGCCGCGAACTGGCGGCGAAATTCGGTTACCCGGCGGCGGATTCGCACCACGGATTCGTGCGCGAACTCGATTACCTAGATTACCTGAAAAATCACGACCAGAGCGCCGCGCGCTGGCAGAAACTCGCGGCCGGTCAGCCGGCGGTCATCAAATTCTGGTACCGGCAAAGCCCCGAACCGCTCGTGCCGTTGTCCGGCGGCACGGTGACGACGTACGATCCGCCGCCGAACGTTTCCGGCATGGCGCATCTTTATCTCGATACCGAAGGGCGGCTGATTTACTTCGACGCCGTGCCGCCGCGGGTCGACGCCGACGCGCCCGCAAATTTCGATTGGGCATCGGTGTTCAGCGCCGCCGGTTTAAATATCGCCGATTTTCGGGAAACCGCCTCGGAATGGTCGCCCGTCCGGGCTTACGACGAACGGCGTGCGTGGGCGGGCAAATATCCGATGGAAACGGACGTTCCGGTGCGTATCGAGGCAGCCGCGTACCGCGGGCGGGTCGTCGCTTTTCAAATCGTCGAACCGTGGTCGA
Source organism: Pyrinomonadaceae bacterium (assembly GCA_036563455.1). Lineage (GTDB taxonomy): Bacteria > Acidobacteriota > Blastocatellia > Pyrinomonadales > Pyrinomonadaceae > JAFDVJ01. The sequence continues at coordinate 442,521 of DATCMK010000038.1, forward strand.
AACCCGCCGGGCAGGTTCCGTATCAGGGCGGCGTCAGCAGCGATGTTTCGGGCGTGATTCTGCTGTCGACGTTTTTCGCCGTACTGTTCGTCGGCGCGTGGCTCGCGATCAGGAACGTGCGCGGCGGGCGCAGCGATCTGCGCGGCACGTTTCGCCTCGCGGCCTTTTTGTTCGCGCTGCGGATGCTCGCCTGGGTTTTTCAGACGCACCACGTCGGCTCGCGCGAGGAATTGGGACTTTTCCTGGGCGGTCTGCAGAGCGGTCTTTTCTGGGCTTGTTTTGCCGGTCTGCTGTATCTCGCCTTCGAGCCCTACCTCAGAAAATACGCGCCGGAACGCGTGATTTCGTGGAATCGTCTGCTGGCCGGCGACTGGCGCGACCCGCTCGTCGGGCGCGACATTCTGGTCGGCGCGGCGGCCGGTTTGACCATCATCATCTTCAGCAGCCTGCATTATTTCATACCGGTCTGGCTGTGGAACGCGCCGCCGCCCGCGCCGCAGAGTTTTTCGAACCCGGGCGGCGCGGCGCTGCTCGGCCTGCGCGGCTTTCCGGTTTTGTTTTTGAATCAAATCAGCGCGTCGCTCGTTTTCGGGTTCATGGTTTCGTTTCTGATTTTGTTTCTCACGCTGATTCTGCGGCGCAAATGGCTCGGCTACGCGGCGTTCTGGGTTTTCATCGCGGGCTTCGCGCTCGCCGGCGACACTTCGACCGCGAATCTTTTGAGCGGCGCGATCTGGGCGCTCGTTTTCCCGACTTATCTATTGGTCGTCGCCACGCGTTTCGGCGTGCTCGCGATCGTCTCCGGTTTCGTGTTTCATCACCTCGTCGTCTTTTATCCGGTGACGACCGAGCTTTCGGCGTGGTACGCGGGCGATTTCGCGCTCTGTCTGCTCGCGCTGCTCGCGCTCGCGGTTTTCGGTTTTTACACGTCGCTCGCCGGGCAGAAGATCTTCGAGCCGGGTTTTTTGAAAGACATCGAAGGCTGAAAACAAACCGTACGGGAAAGGCGCGAATTTGATTGAAAAAATCGGCTCGTTGAAGTATCTTTGCTTAGTCCCCGTCGAGGTTGAAAATATGAAAAAGGGAATTTTTGTTTGTCTTTTTACTCTCACGCTGGCAGCATTTGCCTACGCGAATTTCGCGGTTTTAGAAATAAAGGAACGCGTAAAGCAAAACAATCTGATCGTCGTCGCGAGCCTGCGGGACGTTTCCGAATCCGAAACGGAAACCGAGCGAATATCGAAAGGCACGCTGACGATCGAAAAGATCGTTTTCGGAGAATTTAAGAAAAACGACGGTCAGCCGCTTTCTTTCAACGATAAAGTGCGGGTCGAGTGGCGAAATTCGAAGATGATTGCCTGTCAATTCGGCTTTTCGGAAGGCGGCGAACAGGTCTGGTTTCTGAAGGTTGACGAGCGGGGAAACATCGAACCGTTAACGCCGAGCACGACCGCGTCGATTGCCGATACGGCGGAAATCGACGCCTATTTGCGGAAGAAAGACAAGACCGGCAGAGTCGAATCGATCGATACGATTAACGAAAATGAACGGGTTTTTCAAGTAAAGCCGCCGGAAAAAAGTTTTGAAAAACCGCTCACGTCGATGTCTGCTCCCAAACATAGGCGGAAAACGTTTTACCCGTTTCCGGCGGTTTTGGTTGTCGTCTCTTCGGCCTCGCTTTACTATCTTTTATACCGCAGCAGATTCAAGATCAGGTAAATATTTATGGCAAATTTAAGCGTGAATTTCGCGGGCATCAAATCGCCGAATCCGTTCTGGCTCGCTTCGGCGCCGCCGACGAATATGGGCTCGATGATCGAGCGCGCGTTCGACGCCGGCTGGGGCGGCGCGGTCTGGAAAACTCTGGGCGAGCCGATCGTCAACGTTTCGTCGCGGCTCGCGTCGATCGACCACGGCGCGCTGCGCATGATCGGGCTCAATAACATCGAGCTGATCACCGACCGACCTTTGGAAGTAAATCTGAAGGAAGTTTACGAGTGCAAAAAGAAATATCCGAACAACGCCGTGATCGTCTCGCTGATGGTCGAATCCAGGCGCGAGGCGTGGCACGAAATCGTCAAACGCGCGCAGGACACGGGCTGCGACGGCTTCGAGCTGAATTTCGGCTGCCCGCACGGCATGAGCGAGCGCGGCATGGGCTCGGCGATGGGGCAGGTTCCCGAATACACCTGCATGGTCACGGAATGGGTCAAGGAAGTTTCTAATCTGCCGGTGATCGTGAAATTAACGCCGAACGTGACGAACATTCTGCCGCCCGGGCGCGCGGCGCAGAACGGCGGCGCGGACGCGGTTTCTTTGATCAACACGATCAATTCGGTGATGGGCGTCGACATCGATTCGATGATTCCGTACCCGAACGTGGGCGGCATGGCGGCGCACGGCGGCTACTGCGGGCCGGCGGTCAAGCCGATCGCGCTCAATATGGTTTCGGAGCTCGCGCGCGACGCCGAGTTCAACATTCCGATTTCGGGCATCGGCGGCATCAACACGTGGCGCGACGCGGTCGAATTCATGCTTTTGGGCGCCGGGAGCGTGCAGGTCTGCACCGCCGTCATGCATTACGGTTACCGAATCGTCGAGGACATGATCGACGGTCTGAACAATTATCTCGACGAGAAGGGATTTTTGAGCGTCAACGAGATCATCGGCAAGTCGGTCGATCGCGTGACCGATTGGGGAAATCTCGATCTCAATTACAAAGTCGTCGCCCGCGTCAACGAGGAAAACTGCATCAAGTGCAATCTCTGCTACGTCGCCTGCGAGGACGGCGCGCATCAATGTTTCAGCTTCGACGAAAACCGCTATCCGGTCGTCGACGAGCACGAATGCGTCGGGTGCAACCTCTGCGCGCTGGTCTGCCCGAGCCCGGGCGCGATCTCGATGGTGCGGCTCGACGACGGCCGCAACCCGCAAAGCTGGAAACAGCGGACAAGCGGTTGATTCAATGATTCGATGTTCGATAATTCATAACCGCTAAAAAAGGGACGCTCAAAAATTTTTGAGCGTCCCTTTTTATTATTCGGAGAACCAAGTTCTAGTTGGAAAAAACGTTCAGGCTGTATTGAGCGAAAAACGGCGAGTTCAGTTCGACGACGTATTCGCCGGCGGCGTGAAGCGTGAAGTTAAAAAACTTTTCGTTGTCGTAAATTTTCGCCGTGCCGTCCGGCAGATACAGCTTGATCGAGACGCCTTCTTTGGAATTGATTTTAATGGTCGTTTTCTGACCTTCTTTGACCGTAATGCGGTAGCCTTGCGTCGCTTTGCCGGTCAGAAATCTGTTGTAGTAGTTGAAAGCCTTGTCCTCGACCCTAACCGGTTCGGAGACGTGCGCTTTGGCCGCGACCGCGCTCGCCATCACCGTCATAGAAAGCAGTAAAAGTGCAGAATAATTGCAGATTTTTTTAATCATTAATATTTTTCCTCAAGTATGAATTTTGACGGAGCGGGTAACGCTCCCGACCCTTAACGCGAGAAATCTGCGGGTTTAGGGTCAACCGTCGGAAAAATTTATATTTTTAGAAAAGCGCGTTAAATCCCGGATGGCCGCGGATTTTGTCGAAACGGCCGTCGACCTGCGCGAAATTAAAACCGTAGGAATTCACTTCTTTCGCCCGTTTGAGCCATTCGATCGCCGGTTCGGCGTCGCCGAGCAGCGCGTAGGCGAGCGCGATTTCGTAGGCGAATCCGACCGGATTGTTTTTGACGAAAGCGTTTTCGGTCGTGCGTTTGAGGTTCGCGAGCGCCTCGTCGCGATTGCCGCCGACCGCCTGCACCTGCGCGCTGATCATCAGCCAGCCCTCGTCGTTTTCGTCGGTGTTCTCGCTGTAGATGCGCTCGTTCTGGTAAGCCGTCAGCGCGCCGCTGAAATTGCCCGTCGCTTCGAAGACCATTCGTTTCGCTTTGTAGGCGGGGATGAAGCCCTCGTTGTTTTCGAGCACTTTGTTGGTGATCGAGAGCGCGTCGTCGTACTTGCGGGCGTAGAAATAAACGAGTCCGGCGGCGGTCTGGATGATCGCCGATTTCGGCTCGAGCTCGATCGCTTTATTGATGCTTTGAACCGCTTCTTCGTGTCTGCCCATCGACGAGGACATCAGCGCGAGCCAGTGATAAGCGGTCGAGTACGACGGGTTGAGCTCGACCGCGCGGTTGAGCTCCCGCACCGCTTCCTCGCGCCGGTGTTCATGGTAAAACAACACGTAGCCGAGCGAGGCGTGCGCTTCGGGCAGATTCGCGTCGAGCTCGATCGCTTTGAGCGCGTTTTGTTTCGCTTTGTCGTAAGCGTCCGCCGGCGGCGGAATCTGATAGAGATTGAGCAGCGCGTAGGCGTCCGCCAAACCGGCGTAGGCGAGCGCGAATTTCGCATCGAGGCTGATCGCCCTTTCGAACGTCTTGATGGCTTTATTTAAATTTCCGACGCTGCGATTCGAAAGCTGGTAACGCCCGACCAGATAAAGCTGGTAAGCCTCGTTGTTGTCGGTGTAGTTTTTCGCGATCTGCTGGCGCTCGTTCGCCGACAGCTCGACCGTCAAAGCCTTCAGAACCCGTTCGGAAATCGCGGTCTGCAGATTTTGAAAATTGCTGACGCCCTCGTCGAAATTTTCGAGCCAGAGCACCTTGCCGTCCGTCGTGTTGACGAGTTCGGCGTTGACGTGGACGCGTTCGCCCTCGATCTGCAGCTTGCCGCGCAGAACGTAATTGACCCGGTAATTTTGCGCGAGCTCTTCGAGGCTCGGTTTCGTCGGAAGTTTGAGATACACGAACGCCAGCGACATGCCTTTCACCTGCCGCAGTTTCTGCCCGACGGCGTCCGAAAGACCGACGGCGAAGGATTCTTCGTTTTCGTAATCGGCGTCGGTCTCGAACGGCAATACGGTCAGCGTTTTAAGATTCGGCGGCTGATTGACGATCTGCGGCGGCAGAACCGCCGGATTGCCGCCGGCGCTGAGGCTGATCTTCAAAATCCCGCTGTAGGCGAAAATGCCCAGAACCCCGAGCAGCAGCGTCGCGGCAGCCGCGCCGATCCAGTATTTGCGCGATGCGCGCGGCGGCGCGGCGCGCGGCGTTACCGGCTCGACTTCGACCGCCGGCGCCGGCTCGATTTTCGGCTGTTTCGTTTCGCGGATCGGTTCGAGCGGCGGCAGCATGCGCGTCGCGATGTGCGATTGATGAATGTCGTCGGAATCGCCCGGCGGGTTGATGCGGTTGATGAATTCGTTGTAGCGCGCGTCCTTGCGAAGCTCGTCGAAGCGCGGATCGACCGGCAGCCAGATCGCCCAGAACTCGCGTTCCTCGATGCTTTTGCCGAGCCAGCGGAACGCCTCGTCCGTTTCGCCGAGCTCGGTGTAGATCAACGAAATGTAAATCGCCGGAATGTATTGTTTGTCGCGCCGCTGCCGCAGCTCCTTGATGACTTTGAGCGCCTCGTCGCGTTTGCCGCGCACCGCCAGCACGTAGCCGTAGGCGTACAGCGGCAGGCTGAAACGTTTCGTCTGCTCGACCGATTTGCGGCAGATTTCTTCGGCTTCGTCGTAATTTCCGATCCACTTGACGACCCACCCGAAGCCCTGCACGGCGACGTAATAATTCGGCTGAATGGCGAGCGCGGCGCGGATTTTTTCGAGCGCCTTGTCGAATTTGCGCGCGTTGCGGTAAATAAAGGCGAAGATGATGAGCAGCGACGGAATGCCGGGACTGAGCTGTTCGGCGCGCCGCATCTCGCGAATCGCGGTTTCGTGATCGCCCTTCAAGCTGAGCACGAGCGCGTACCAGAAATGCGCGACCGCGTAATTCGGATTGAGCTCGAGCGCCCGTTTGAAGATCTTCTCGCCTTCGGCGAAATCCCAGTCGTAGCCGAAAACCGAAACGCCCAACGCGACCTGCGCTTCCGCCAGGTTCGGGTCGAGTTCGATCGCTTTGAGCGCCGCTTCCTTCGCCGCCGGGAAACTCAGGATCGGCGATTTCGAACCGAAAATGCACAGGAAATTGTAGAAATCGGCGATGCCGGCGTATGCGAGCGCAAAATCCGGGTCGTATTCCAAAGCCTCGCGGTAGGCGAGCAGCGATTTCTGCAGACCGTCCTCGGTGAAGCTGTTCCAGTGATACCGCCCGCGAATGTACGCCTCGAAAGCCTTCGCGTTGTCGGTCGGGCGTTTCTGCAGCTTGACCTTTTCGTCCTCGGTGAGCTGCGGCAGCAGCGCGGCGGCGATCTGCTCGGAAACCGAATCTTCGAGCGTTAAAACGTCCGTGTATTTTTCGTCGAAGCTCTTCGCCCAGACCGCCGTCTGCTCGGCGGCGTTGAGCAGCTGCACGGAAACGCGGATGCGGTCGCCGACGCGTTTGACGTGTCCGTCGACGACGAATTCGGCGTTGATCTCGCGCGCGATGACGAACGGGTCGGAATTGTTTTTGCCCGAGCGGATCACGGAATTGGTCGGGCGCACCGTCAAACGGTTGACGCTCGAAAGCCTGGTCACGAGCGCGTCCGCGAGCCCGATGCCGAGGAATTCTTCTTCCGTGTTGCCGGTTTTATCCGTCCGCAGCGTTTTTAAGGGCAGCACGGCGATCGTCATGCCGATTTCGGTCGCGTGCATCGAGGATTCCGACCGCTGCTGTTTAAGAATCGGATTGTTCATCCTCCCGAGCAGGTCGAAATACCGCGGGTCTTCGCGCAGCGCGTCGAATTTCGGTTCGGTGCCGAGCCAGATCAGCCATTCGTTGCGGTCGGCGAACGCTTTTTCGAGCCATTCGAACGCCCGGTCGCGCTCGTCGAAAGCCGCGTAGGCGAGCGCCAAAAAGTACGGCTTGACGTACTTCGTTTCCGCTTCGGCGACCAGTTCGTTTAAAACCCCGCGCGCTTCCGGTTCGCTTCCCGCATTGACGAGCGCGTGGCAGAGCATCGCTTTCGGCAAGGTCCCTTCCTGCCACAGGCTGATGCTGCGGCGCAGAGCCGTCACCGCTTCCTCGCTGCGCCCGGCTTTGTCGAGCGCGTTGCCGACGTGCATGAGCCCCTGCGGGAAGTCTTTTTCCATCTCGACGGCGCGTTCGGCTTCCGAAGTGGCGCGGCGAAAATGGCGCGTCTGGTAAAGCAGCCACGCGTTGAGCACGCGCCCGCGCGCCGAGAGCGGGTCGAGCTCGACGGCGCGCCCGGCTTCCTGCACGGCTTCGTCGAAACGCCCGGTCGCCGCCAGCAAGTTCGAATACGCTTCGTGCGCGTAGGAATAGTTCGGGCTGAGTTCGAGTGCGCGCGCGAACAGGCCTTCGGCTTTGCCCCAATCCCAGTCGTAAATGGTCGTCGCAAAAGCGAGCGACGTGTAAGCTTCGCCGAGTTCGGGGTCGATGGAAAGCGCTTTTTCGGCGGCTTCCTTCGCTTTCGGAAAGGCTTCGCGCGACGGCAGCGCGCCGAAAATGCAGAGCCAGATGTAAAAATCGGCGATGCCGGCGTGCGCCTGCGCGAAATTCGGATCGAGGCGGACGGCTTCCGAAAATGATTCAAAGGCTTTCGGAAAGGATTCGACCGTGAATTTGTTCCAGAAATAACGCCCGCGCAGGTACGCCTCATAAGCGGCGGGCGAGTTCGTGCCGCGTTTCTTGAGCTGCGCGCGGTCTTCGCCGGTCAGTTGCGGCAGCAGCTCGCCGACGATCTGTTCGGAAATCGTGTCTTCGAGCGAGAGAAAATCCGTGATGCTCTCGTCGAATCGCTGCGCCCAGCGCGTCGCGCCCTGTTCGATGCAGAGCAGCTGCACCGTCACGCGCAAAGTGTCGCCGACGCGCCGGATGTTGCCGTCGACCAGATAATCGACCGCGAGTTCGGCGCCCGCCGAAAACGGGTCGTTCTCCGTGTCGTAGCGCAGCACCGAGCTCGTCGCGCGCACGGTGAAGCGGCGCACGTTCGAGAGCCGGGTGATCAGCGCGTCCGCCAATCCGACGCCTAAAAATTTATCGTCCGTGTTGTTCGCGCCGCCGGCGTTCATGACCTTGAACGGCAGCACGGCGAGCGTCGGGTTCGGTTTTTCGGTGATGATTTCGTCGCGCGCGAGAATCGGATTGCGCGTTTTCGCCATCACGGATTTAAAGCGCGCGTCCGCGCGCAGACTGTCGAAGCCGGGTTCGACGCCGAGCCAGACGAGCCACGCGTCGGATTTCCGCGCGCAGTCCTGCAAAAGGTCGAGCGCCTTCTCGCGCTCGTCGAGAAAAGCGTAGATCAGCGCCGTGTGATAATTCGAGACGAACTGCTTTTCCGAGAGCTGTTCGAGTTTTTCGAGGATGACTTCCGTCTGTTCGCGCATGCCGGCGGCGGCGAAGGTCTGTCCCTGCACGTGCAGCGAAAAAATGCTCTCGTTCATCAGCTGCTGCGCGCGGTTGGCGTGTTCGACCGCTTCGTCGAAACGCCCGAGATAGCGCAAAACCCACGCCAGCCCGTAATGCGCGAGCGGGTAGCCGGGAAACATCTCGGCGGTTTTCCGGTACTGCCGCACGGATTTGTCGAACTGGCGCGCGTAATACTGAATCCAGCCGAGATTGTGCTGGTTGAACGGCGTCTGCGGGTCGAGCTCGACGGCGCGTTCGGCGTGTTTGATGCCTTCGGTGAAACGTCCTTCGGTCGTCAGCTTGATCGAATACCAGACGTGCGTTTCGGCGACGTTCGGGTTCAGCCGCAAAGCCGTCTGAAAATTGCGCTCGCTTTCTTCCCACGCGTAATTGCCGCCGTGCTGCGCGAAGGCGAGCGACGCGTAGGCTTCGCCGAGCTCGGGATCGAGCTCGATCGCTTTCTGCGCGTTTTCGACCGCCGATTGAAAACATTCCTTCGACGGCAGCACGCCGTACACGCCGAGCCAGTTGTGATAATCGGCGATGCCGGCGTAGGCGAGCGCGTAGTCCGGGTCGAAGGCGACCGCCTGGTAATAAGCGACGATCGCTTTCGCGAAACCGTCCTCGGTGAAGCTGTTCCAGTAATGCCGTCCGCGCAGGTAATGCTCGAACGCGTCGGCGCTGTTCGTGCCGCGTTTTTTGAGCTTGCTGCGCTCTTCGCCGGTCAGCTGCGGCAGCAGCGCTTCGGCGACTTTTTCCGAAATCGTGTCCTCGAGCGTTAAAACGTCGGTGAATTCCTCGTCGAATTTTTCCGCCCAGCGCGCCGCGCCTTCGTTGATGTTCAGGAGCTGTACGGTGACGCGCATGCGCGAGCCGACGCGGCGAATATTGCCGTCGATGATGTAATTGACGCCGAGCTCCGAGCCGGCGGTGATCGGTTCGGTGTCGCCGTTGCCGTAGCGGAGCACCGAGCTCGTCGGGCGCACGACGAAGCGGCGCACGTTCGAGAGCCGGGTGATCAGCGCGTCGGCGAGCCCGATGCAGAGATATTCGTCGCCCGTGTCGCCGCCCGCCGCGCCGAACAACTTCAAAGGCAGCACGGCGATCGATATTTCGTCGGGCTTCGCGCGGTTCATGCTCATCACGAACGGCGATTTCGCCGGGATGTACGCCGGCGCGAGCACCGGTTCGCCGGCGAGGTAACGCGCGATGTCCTCGGCTAATTCCTTGGCGGATTGGTAGCGCTGGTCCGGTTCCTTGCGCAGCGCTTTGAAAACGATCTTTTCGAGGTCGCCCGAAAGCTGTTCTTTGAGACCTTCGCGGCTGCTGCTGCGGCTTTCGAAAATCGCGGCGAGCGTCGTTTTTTCGTCGTTCGTGCTCGTCGGCACGAAATTTTCCTCGCGCGTCAGGCTCGAACCGAGCGTGTCGGGCTCTTCCTCGCAGATCACGCGCGCGATTTCGTGCAGCGCGCGGTTTTTCAGGCGATACGGGCGATGCCCGGTCAAAAGCTCGTAAAGCAGGACGCCCAAAGAATAAATGTCGCTCGTTTTCGTGACGGCTTCGCCGCGCACCTGTTCGGGCGAGGCGTATTCGGGCGTCATCATGCGCATCGCGGTCGCCGTCGGGTCGATCGAATCGGCGGCGAGCTCGGGATTGAGAATTTTCGCGATGCCGAAATCGAGCAGCTTCGGCGTGCCGTCGCCGGTGACCAGAATATTCGTCGGCTTGATGTCGCGGTGAATGATGAGGTTTTCGTGCGCGTAATCGACCGCGTTGCAGATTTTGATAAAAAGCCGCAGCCGGTCGTTGATCGAAAGTCTTTTCGCGTCGGAAAAACGATAAACGGGCGAGCCTTCGATGTATTCCATCACGAAGAACGGCAGCCCGTCGTCGGTCGTGCCGCCGTCGAGGAGCCGCGCGATGTTCGGGTGATCGAGCGAAGCTAAAATCTGGCGCTCGTTGCGGAAGCGGCGGACGATGAAATCCGTGTCCATGCCGCGCTTGATGACTTTGAGCGCGACGCGCTGGCGGAATTCGCCGTCGGCGCGTTCGGCCAAGTACACCGCGCCCATGCCGCCGCGCCCGAGTTCTTTCGTCAGGACGTAAACGCCGAGGCGCTTGCCGATCATCGAGGAGGCTTTATCGAGATTGATCTCCTTGTCGAGCTCGCCGCCGATGCGGTCGCGCACCGTCGCGCCGAGCATGAAGCTGTCCGTCCAGACCGGCGATTCGATAAAATCTCCCGCTTCCTCGTAATCTGAAATCAATCTTTGTATTTCGGCGATTAAATCGGTGTCGTCAGCGTAGTTTCGGTTGAGATACGACAACCGCTCGTCGGGCGCAAGGTCAACGACTGCTTGAAAAACATCTTCAATTTTCTGCCATCTCTCAGGGGACATTTCAATTTCGGATTTTAGATTTTAGATTTTGGATTTGCGTTGGAATGAGAATTTAAAAAATCGAAATCTCAATGTAAAAAAATTAAGATGATCCAAAATCCAAAGTCTAAAATCCAAAATCTTGCTAGTTCGTTCGCGATATTTGCCCGTAGAGCCAGGCTTTTGCCATTTTCCAGTGACGCTTGACGGTGATTTCGCTGATGCCCATGACTTCCGCCGTTTCTTCGACCGACAGCCCGCCGAAGTAGCGCAGTTCGACGATGCGCGATTTTTGCGGATCGACCTTCGCCAGTTCTTCGAGCGCGTCGTCGAGCGCCAAAAGCTCGAACGATTTTTCGTCCGACACGACGACCAGCGCTTCTTCGAGCTGTTCTTTGGAAAACTCGCCGCCGCGTTTGTCGGCGTTGTGCTTGCGCGCGTGATCGACCAGAATGCGCCGCATGATGTTCGCCGCGACGCCGAAAAAATGCGCGCGGTTCTGCCACTGCACGTTTTTCTGGTCGACGAGCTTCATGTAAGCCTCGTGCACGAGCGCGGTCGGCTGCAGCGTGTGATCGGCGCGCTCGCGGCGCAGGTAATTGTTCGCCAGTGAGCGCAACTCGTTGTAAACAATCGGCAAAAGCAGTTCGAGAACCTGCGTGTTGCCGTCGGTCAATTCGACCAGCAATTGCGTTACGTTATTAGGGGCAGTCGGCACAATAAATTTATTTTTTCTGAACGTCTAAAATCGCAATTAAAGTATATGAAAATAAGGCTTTTTACGCAATCAAAACGAAGCCCGGACGATTTTGGATTTGAGATTTTGGATTTTGGATCGAAGCCGAAATTCGAATCGTTTTCATTTGAGCTGATGCTTCACTAAAAACGTGTTGCGGAACGCTCTTGTTTCTTTATGCGGCAGCAAATCCGAAATCCAAAATATAAAATCCGAAATCGGCGTGATACTTTTTTCGAAATTTTGACGCGTTACTGGTCGGAAGGCAAAATCAGCCGTAAAAAAAGGAGCAATTATGAAACGTTTTATTCAATCCAGTGCAGTCGCTGTCTTAACAGCAATCTTATCAGTTACGGCTTTTGCCGACGTGAAGGTGAAGAGCCGCACGACGATGAGCGGTCAGTCGTACGAAAACACGACTTACATCAAAGGCAAGCGCTCGCGCACCGAGCAGAATATGGGCGGCAATCAGATGGTCAACATCACGCAGTGCGACCTCAAGCGCGGCATTCAGCTCAACCCGCAGATGCAGGTTTACATGGTCAACGCGTGGGAAAACGACACGACCGCGCCGACGACCAAGACGACGACCGGCAACACGACGACCGAAGTCAAAAAAGGCGGCGTCATCACGACGACGATCACGACGAAAGACACGGGCGAAACGAAAAAGATGTTCGGCTACACGGCGCGTCACCTGATCATCACGACCGAAACGGAAGCTTCGGCGGACGCCTGCACGCCGATGAAGAAAACGAAAATGGTCACCGACGGCTGGTACATCGACGCGGCGTTCGCGCTCGACTGCGATTACGGCTGGAGCGGCGGATACAGCCCCAGAAATTCGGGCGGCTGCCGCGACAAATACGACGTCAAGCAGATCGGCACGGCGAAGCGCGGCTACCCGGTCATCGAAAAAATGACGATGTTCGACGAATCGGGCAAGGAATCCTTCACGATGACGAACGAAGTGCTCGAACTCGCGACCGCGACGCTCGACGCCGCGCTCTTCGACATTCCGCAGGGCTACCGAGAAGTGCAGGATTCGTCCGCGATGTACGCTTCGATGACGCCGAGCAGCCAAAACTCGAACGTTTCGTCCAATTCGTCGAATATCCCGACGAACAATACTTCGACTAGCAATTCGAGTCTCAGCTCAACCGTTCAATCGATGAACTCGCAGAAAACGGAAGCCAATTCTTCCGCCACGCTCGAACCGAAAAAAGAAGGCGTCGTGCGCGTCGGGCTGGCGAACGTGAAAACCGGCGCGGTCGGCGAAGGCATCAACGCGGTCGAACTCGCCGGCGCGGTTCAGAACACGCTCGCGCAGTATTTCAAAGGCACGAAAATCGAAGTCGTTAATCTCGAAGCGAAGCTGCAATCGGCGATCGACGCGGAAGCCGAGGAAAAAGACTGCGATTACGTGCTCTACGCGACGGTTTCGCATAAAAAAGGCGGCGGCGGTTTCGGGATGTTCGCGAAAGTCGCGCCGGTTCTCGGCAACGTCGTTCCGATGGCGGGCATGGGCAGCACCGCCGGCGCGATCGCCGGATCGGTCGCTTCGACCGCGATCTACACGGCGGGCAGCGCGGCGGGCAGCATCAAGGCGAAAGACGAGCTGACGCTCGACATCAAACTGCAGAAGGGCACGACCGCGACGCTGACCAAGCAATACAAGGCGAAAGCCAAATCGGCGGGCGAAGACATCATCTCGCCGATCGTCGAACAGGCGGCCACCGAAATCGTCGCCACGATCGGCAAATAAGTTTCACAAACGCAAACGGAAGGTACAAGGCGGGAAAAAAGGGGCGTTCTTCGATCAGGAAGAACGCCCCTTTTTTAGTGTGAAGTCCGAAGGCGAATTCGGGTTTAAGGATGCGCCGTCAGCTTCCGCCGTCTTTTACCAACGCACTGCGACCGACATTCGCCGGGCGAAAAGTAAAACAGCGACGAAAAGGCCGGCGTCGAGCGCGCGCCGGCAAGCATCGGCGCGCGTCGATGCTTGCCGCGGCGGATCGAATTTTCTTCTCGCTTTTACCGCTTTTGATGTATCATGATAGGCAAAAAAACGGTGTCGAAAAAGAGTTCAAAAGCGGGCGATGAGGTATCCGAACCGCGGCGCGCGGCGTCGCCGGATGCCGAACGGACGCGGCTGCTGCTCGAAATCAACAACGCCGTCGTTTCGAACCTCGAACTGCCCGCGCTTTTGAGAGCCGTGTCGGCGTGTCTTAAAGAGGTCGTCAATCACGATTTCGCCGTGCTGTTCATCTACGACCGCGAGGCGGGGCAGCTTCGCGCGCACGCGCTTCATTCCGAGGCGGGCGCCGAGACGCTCGCCGAAGGCTATCTTTTGCCGGTCGAAAAAACCGTTTCGGGCGAGGCTTTCCGGACGCGCCGCACGCTGCTTTTCACGCGCGCCGACCTCGCGAAATACCCCGCCAGCCGGATGCTGAAAACGCCGCACAGCGCGCGCGTCCGGTCGGGCTGCAGCGTGCCGCTCGTTTCGCGCCGGCAGGCGCTCGGCGCGTTGACCCTCGTCAGTTTCGCCGAAAACAATTTCGCGCCGGAAAACGTCGCGCTGATCGAAGAGGTCGCGGCGCAGATCGCGATCGCGGTCGAAAACGCGCTCAGCTACGCGGAATCGAAACGCCTGAGCGCGCGTTTCGAAATGCTGCTCGATGCGAGCAACGCGCTTTCCGCCGTGCTCGACCTCGGCGAAGTTCTGAAGGTCGCGGCCGGGATTTTAAGGCAGAACGTGCCGTTCGATTTCGCGGGCGTCGCGCTCTTCGACGCGGAAGCGGACAATCTGAAGATCCTCGCGCTCGAAAATCCGCCGCCGAACTTTCTCGAAGGCGCCGACGCGCTGCCGCTCGAAGACACGCCGGACGGTCTCGCGTTTCGAACCGGTCGAATCGTTTTGCGCGGGAAAGTGGATTTCGCGGAATTTCCTTCACCGCATATGCGGCTCGTTTACGATGCCGGCGTGCGCTCTTTCTGCTGCGTGCCGCTCGTCTCGCGCGGCGCGGCGATCGGCGTGCTCGCGATCGCCAACCGCCGGGAAGATTCGCTTTCGGCGCGGGACGGCGAGACGATCCGGCTCATCGCCAATCAGATCGCCGGCGCGATCGCCGCCGCCGTTCAGTTCGACGAGATCGAAAAACTTAAAAACCGGCTCAAGCGCGAGAAACTTTATCTCGAAGAAGAAATTCAAAGCGAGTACAACTTCGCCGAGATCGTCGGCAAGAGCGCGGCGCTGAGATACGTTCTGCGGCAGGTCGAAACGGTCGCGCCGACCGATTCGTGCGTGCTGCTCTACGGCGAGACCGGAACCGGCAAGGAGCTGTTCGCGCGGGCGATTCACAATTTGAGCCGGCGGCGCGAACGCACGCTCGTCAAACTGAATTGTTCGGCGATTCCGACCGGGCTGCTCGAAAGCGAGCTTTTCGGGCACGAGAAGGGCGCGTTCACCGGCGCGATCGCTCCGCGCGTCGGGCGCTTCGAACTCGCGCATCGCGGCACGCTGCTGCTCGACGAGATCGGCGACATTCCGCTCGAACTGCAGCCGAAGCTTTTAAGGGTTTTGCAGGAAAACGAATTCGAGCGCCTCGGCAGCTCGCGCACCGTAAAGACGGACGTTCGGCTGGTCGCCGCGACCAACTGCGACCTGCCCGCGATGGTCGAGGCAAAAACCTTCCGCCGCGATCTTTATTACCGTCTCAACGTTTTCCCGATCACGATCCCGCCGCTGCGGATGCGCCGCGAGGACATCCCGCTGCTGGCCGGTTATTTCGCCGAAAAACATTCGCGCCGGATGAACAAACGCATCAAATCGATTCCGCGCGAGTCGATCGACGCGCTCGTGCGCTACGATTTTCCCGGCAACGTCCGCGAGCTCGAAAACTTCATCGAACGCGCCGTCATTTTAACGCGCGGCAGCGAACTGCAGCTGCCGCTCTCGGAACTGAACGCCGACTTTCGCTCTCGAACCGCCGAAAATGCACGCGTTAATTTCTCGCTCGAAAACGTCGAAAAATCGCATATCGCCGAAATCTTGAAGCGCACCGGCGGTAAAATCGCCGGCGCGGACGGCGCGGCGAACATTCTCGGTCTGCCGGTTTCGACGTTGCGCCACCGCATGAAAAAGCTCGGTCTGCTCTGAGTATAGATTTCAGATTTCAGATTTCAGATTTCATATCTCAAATTTCAGATTTAATGATCAAAAGTCCGAGCCGCAACTAACCATATATGGTTTCCGCGCGCCGTATTTGGTGACCAAATCGATTTCCTAAACGCCGCCCGCCATTTTGTCTCTCAATCTTTGTGTAATTATTTCAACGTTTACGAATATAAAGCCGCTCGCTCGAAATCCGGCACCGGCGTTGCGATCGGAAGAGCGCCGCGCGGCGGCTCGACGGAAGTCGCGGCGCGAGAAAAAAACGAATTAGTAAACGCGCGAGACGACGCGTTTACAAAGAAATTAAGGAGATAAATATATGACATACGAACCATTTAACAGAGGCGAATACCCGGTCGGCGTGCGCACGATCGAAACGAGCAAAGAACCGCGCTCGGGGCGCAAAACGATAATCGAAGTCTGGTATCCGGCGACCGAAGAGTACCGGGGAAAAGACAGGAACGCGGCGACCACCGACCGCTTCAATACCGCGCCGGGTTTGCCCGAACAGACGCAGGAAGCGGTCCGCGATGCTGAAATGGCGAGCGTCGGGCGCGTTCCCCTGATCATGTATTTTCACGGCGCTGACGGCTACCGCCGAGAATTGGCGCACGTTGCCGCGCATTTAGCCAGCCGCGGTTACGTCGTCGCCGCGCCGGATTTTCTGGGCGACAACATCGCCGATCTCAGGCTCGGCGAAAAAAACGACGAAACGGCGAACCAGCCGGTCGACAAATCCGCGACCGACCGACCGCATCAGGCGTCTTTCCTCATCAGCAGCCTGCTCGAAAATTCGCAGTTCGCGCCGTTTATCGATTCGAATAAAATCGGGGCTTTCAGTCAATCGATGGGTGGTTTCACGGCGCTGCGCCTGAATTCGCTCGACGCGCGACCGAAAGCTTCGGTGGCGATCGCGCCGCTTTACGGGAAAAACGATTTCGTGCCGCAGATTGCGCGCATTCAAATCCAGTTGCGCGTCGACGACTGGAACCGGGCGGTGCCGACGCTGCTGCTCGCCGGCGAGCGCGATTCTTTCGTTTTGCTGGAAGGTTTGCGCAGACTCGCCCGTGAACTTCGCGCGCCGAAACGCCTCGTGATTTTGCGCAACGCCGGGCATTTTCACTGGACAGCGAACGCCGAGCAGGGACACGAAATCTTTCGGCAAAGTTACCTGAGCGGCAACATCGCCGACCGGGAAGTTGACGGGAAAGGAATGGCCGAAGCGATGCGCCCGTTTGCGGAACTCGCTCCGGCATGGCACGCCGCCGATACGGTGCGCGCGCTCTGTCTGGCGCATTTCGACGAAAATTTGAAAGGAAGCCGCGAAGCGCGAATCTTTCTCGACAATAACGCGGCGGAAACCTTCGCGGCGCGCGGCATCGATCTTGAGTTTGCGCGAATCGATAAAAAGGAAACGGCCGGCGTATAAACCCGCGATTCGGGATTCCGCCTTGAATTTTTATGAAACCGGAATCCCGAATCCGAAATCGTCATGGAGGCATCATGAAAAAAAATCATTGGTCAAGATTATTGATCGGTTTCATCGCGATTTTCGCGTTGTTTCAGTGGAGCGGCGAAGCTTTCGGTAGCGACCGCGGGCAGGCGGGCGTTTCGATAGGTTTATTGATCGTCGCCGCCGCGCTCGGCGCGCAACGATTTTTTTTCTCGAAATCGTTCGGGGAGGCGTTTTTCGCGCTCGGGCTCGGGCCGCCGGCGAAGCGCGGCATTTTCGCGTCGCTCGCCGTTTGTCTTTTACTTCTCTCGACGATTCCCGTTTTCGCGTCGGTCGCGAACGTTTCTTTCGGTTTTTATGAAGGTTCAATAGGGCTCGCGCCGGGACTCTTTTTTCAGGCCGGTATCGCCGAAGAAACGCTTTTCCGCGCTTATCTTTTCGGGCATCTGCGCCGGCGATACAGTTTCTGGAAAGCCGCCGGTTTGGCGGCGATTCCGTTTATCCTCGTGCATTCGTTCCTGTTTTATCAGCTTTCGTGGGTGTTGGCCGCGGCGTCGATTCTGCTGGCAGTGGCGATGTCGTTTCCGCTCGCGCGGCTTTTCGAAATGAGCGGCGGCACGATCTGGGGAGCGGCATTCCTGCATTTCGTCGCACAGTCGACCGTCAAGATTCTGGTCGCCGAAGGCGAGTCCGCCCATCTGTTTCCGTTCTTCTGGATCGCCGCGTGCGCCTTTCTCCCGCAAATCGTTCACGGCTTTCCGCGCGGCACGCGATCGACGCGCGCGCGGCTGCCGGCGTTCGAGTAATCGTCGGGCTCAAAAGACATTTGCCGGCTGAATCGTTCGCGTCTGATACCTCGCGAGCGAAATTTGCGCGTTAAGAGTGTCGAAGATCTTTCTTCGTAATTTATACATTTGGATTTATACCAGTTAAAGAAACGGCAATGATAAAAAACATTAAAAAAATCGCGGCTTTCGCGCTTATTCTAACGACGCTTTGCGCGACGCCGCTCGTCGCGCGGCAGCAGGACCGCGTCGCGCTCGACCGGCAGGTGCGTTTCGCGCGCGGCTCGATCTCGACCGTCATCGACGGGCGGATCGCCCGTGGCACGTCGCACATTTACCGCGTGCGCGCCCGCGCCGGACAGGAAATGGCGGTCGTCCTGAACACGGGCGACGCGACTTCGTTTACGATCTCCGGCTGGAATTCGGGCGTGCTGGAAGGTGCCGACGGCGTGCGTCAAACCGTCGTCGAGCTGCCCGAAACCGGCGAATACGTCATTCAGATCGGCACCGACGCGACCGCAAATTATTCGCTTGAAATTACGATCAATTAGAGTAGTATAGAAAAACCGCGAAACCGTAACAGGAGAAAAAAAGAAGATGAATGAACAGACGAATGCGGCGGCGTTGGCTCCCGAAGTTCCGCCCGAAGCTTTTTTGACCGACATCGCGTTCGGCGCGCTCTTGACGCAAGCGCTTTACGTGGCGGCGAAAGTCGGCATCGCCGATCTTTTAAAGGACGGCGCGCGAACCGTGGGCGAACTCGCCGCCGCGACCGAAACCAGCGAGGACGCGCTTTACCGCATCCTGCGCAGTCTGGCGAGCCGCGGCATTTTTACCGAGACCGCGCCGAAGACTTTCGCCAACACGGCGTATTCCGAACCGCTGCGCGCGGACGTTGCGGGCTCGTTCCGCAACGGCGCGATTTTCATGGGCGAGAGCTGGCACTGGAACGTCTGGGGCAATATGCTTTACAGCGCGCGGACGAATCGCCCGGCGTGGGGACACACGCACGGCGCGGAAGTTTTCGATTATTTCCCGGCGCATCCCGAACAGGCAGAAATTTTTAACGGCGCGATGACCGACATGTCGGTCGCGACCGCGCCGGCGGTCGTCGACGCCTACGATTTTTCGGGCATCGCGACGCTCGCCGACATCGCGGGCGGGCACGGGCATCTGCTTTCGCAGATTCTGCGCGCGAACCCGGCGCTCGAAGGCGTGCTCTTCGATCTGCCGCACGTCGTCGCGGGCGCCGACCGTCTGCTCGAAGCGCAGGGCACGGCGGCGCGCGTCCGGAAGGTGGCGGGCGATTTCTTCCGCGAAGTGCCGGCGGCGGACGCTTATATCATGAAACATATCATTCACGACTGGGACGACGCGCGGGCGGTCGCGATTCTCGAAAATATTCACGCGGCGATGAAGGACGGCGGCAAACTTCTGATCGTCGAAACGGTCGTCCCCGAAACCGACGAGCCGCATTACAGCAAACTGCTCGATCTCGAAATGCTCGTTTCGCCCGGCGGCAAGGAACGCACGCCCCGCGAATACGGCGAACTGCTCGCGCAAGCCGGATTTCGCCTGACGCGGATCATTCCGACAAAATCGCCGTTCAGCATCATCGAAGCGGCGAAAGCCTGAAATTTTCCCTCCGAACCCGAAAAACTTGACGCGCCGGTTTTCGAAAGCCGGCGCTTTTTTTCGTCGATTTTTCGCCGGTGAGACTTTTTTCGCCGATTCTTCGCGTTTAATGACGGAGCATGATTTAGAAACGCCGCGGGCGGCAGAAGGCATGCGACCGGCAGGAATTAGCAGGAGAGAGGATTTATGTACAAGAGAAATACAACGGCTTTATTCGTATTATTGGCGGCGATTTTTGCATTCAGCGCGACGGCGAGCGCGCAGGAAACCGAAGCGGCGACGCGCTCGAATTTAACGGGCGTCCAGCTTCCGGCGGGCGCGAGCCGCGTGCTGCCGGGCAGCGTGCCGGCGCAGATCACGGGCGTTTTCGATAAGATCACCGCCGCCGGCGACGGAAAAATTCGTCAGGGCGATTCGGAAGTTCTGGTATGGGGCGGCGCGGATTACCGGAAAGCGAACGCCGACGGGATCGTGACCCGTTTGACGGCGGCGCTCCAGGCTGCCGGCTGGCAGTATTCCGTGCAGGGCAGCGAGGGCGGTCTGACGGTTTTCAGTGCGGTCAAAGAAGGCGCCGGGCGCCGCGCGGTCGTCGGCTTTCACGGCGCGACCGACGACGCGCTGATCTTTTCCTGGATGGAAATCTTATCGGCAAGCGGCGCGGCGAACAATCAAATCGACGCGCAGCCGACCGAGAACATTCAGAACGCGCCGGTCAGAAACACCGGCGGCGGTTCGATCGTCGGAACTTGGACGAACGGCACGACGTCGATGAATTATGAGAAATACACGAACGGCACGACCGCCTTTCGCAACGGTTCGACTTACAAATACGTTTTCTACGCGGACGGTCGCTTCGAGTTCATCGGTCTGATGGCGTCGACGATGTACGGCTGCACGACGACGCTTTTTAACGACAAGCGCGGCAAATACCAGATCAGCGGCAATCAAATCACGTTCACGCCGAGCAAAAACTTCTGGCGCAATCAATACAGCTGCGCGCCGAACAGCAACAAGGAGCGCGATTACACGCTCGATCAGGAAACTTATTCGTTTCGCACGAAGCAGGACGAATACGGCAAGACGCTGATTTGCCTGGACAGCGGAAAGGGCGAAGCCTGCTATCGCCGCGAAGATTAACTTATTTTTGTGAATTACTAAATCGGGAGCCCGCCCCTGCTCAGGAGCGGGCTCCCGGTACTTTAAATCCGAAATCCGAAATCTAAAATCGACTCAGCGGATGGTTGGTCATCCGCAAAATCTCATCGAAACGCGGGTCGTCACGCAACGACTCGAACTGCAGATCGACGGCGACCCAGCTGATCCATGAATCGCGTATTTCGGCGGCGGTCTTTAACGCCTCGAAAGCCTTATCGCGGTCGCCGAAACAGGCGTGGACGATCGCCATCATGTACGGCGAAACGTATTTGGTGCGCGAGATTTCCGTGATTTCGTCCAATACGGCAAGCGCTTCCGAGGTTTTTCCGGCCGCCGCGAGCGCCGCCGCGAGCACGGTCAGATACATCGGGTTTTCCGGTACGAGTTCGACGCCGCGCCGCGCCTCGGCGATCGCGGCGTCGAATCTGCCGACATGCCGCAGCGCCCAGCTGTATGACAGGCTGACGTAGACGTAAGCCGGGTACGTTTCCTTGATTTCCTGATGAAGCCTGAGCGAATCGTCGAACCGCTTGTAGTTGAAATAATCCCACGCCAGATTATGCCAGCCGAAAACCGAGCGCGGCTCGATCTCGACCGCCTTTTCGATCTGCCGGATCGCGTCTTCGTAACGGCGCGTCTGGATGTAATGAATTCCGAGCCAGAACTGCGCGGTGACGTTGTCCGGATCGATCGCGAGCGCGTCGCGGTAATGTTTGACCGAACCTTCCCAGTCGTAATTGACGTTGACGGCGGCGAACCCGAGCGCGGCGTGCGCTTCGGCGAGGCTCGGGTCGTATTTGACCGCCTTTTCCGCCGCTTCTTTGGCGCGCAGGCTGCATTCGGCGAACGGTCTCAGGCATTGAATCCCGATATGTATGTAATATTCGGCGATCGAGGCGTAAGCGAGCGCGTATTCCGGATCGAGCGCGACGGCTTTTTCGTAATATTGAATCGCCCTGGCGAAGCTTTCTTCGGTCATCCGATTCCAGTAAAAGCGCGCCTTCATAAAAGCTTCGAAAGCTTCCGCGTTGTTCGTGCCGCGCTTTTGCAGGATGCGCGCTTCGTCGCCGGAAAACTGCGGCAAAATCGATTTCGCGACCTTCTCCGAAATCGAATCCTCGAGCGCCAGCACGTCCGTGTACTTTTCGTCGAACGGGAACGACCACGCGGTCGACGAGTCCTGCACGTTTAAAAGCTGCGCGGTGACGCGAATGCGGTCGCCGACGCGCCGGATCGTGCCGTCGAGCAGATATTCGACGTCGAGCTGTTTGCCGACTTCGAACGGGTCGGTTTTGCCGTCGCCGAACGCCAGCACGACGCTCGTCGGGCGCACGTGAAATTTACGGAAATTCGAAATGCGCATGATCAGCGCGTCCGTCAGCCCGACGCTTAAAAATTCGTCGTCCGGCTGCGCGGCGCCGGTCAATTTAAAGGGCAGCACGGCGACGGATTTTTTCGCTTCCGGTTTCGTTTCCCGAAGTTTCGGTTTGAGCGACATCAGCCCGCGGTCGCGTTCGTATAATTTTTCGAAACGCGGGTCGGAACGGATCGAATCGAGTTTCGGCTCCGAGCCGAGCCACAACAGCCAGTGATTTTTCTCGTCGATCGCTTTTTGCAGGTAATAAAACGTGCGGTCCGTATTGCCGACGGCCAGATTCGACATCGCCAGAAAATAAGTGCCGACGTAATTTTCCCGCGCCTTTTCTTCCATTTTTTGAACGAACTCGCGCGCTTCGTCGAGGTTTCCGTTCGCGACCAGCGCGAAGCATAAATTGTAAACCGGCAAAGGCGAACCGGGCATCAATTCGACCGCTTTGCGGCACATCGCGAGCCCTTCCTCGAATCTTCCGAGCTGGTGCAGGATATTGCCGACCTGTAAATACCCCTGCGGAAAATTCGGGTCGAGCTCGATGATTTCGCGCGCCTTGACGAGCGCGAACTCGTAATCGTGCGCTTGATAAGCGGTCCACGCGGTCAGCGTTTTGGCGCGCATCGAAAACGGGTCGAGCTGCTCGGCGGTGACGACTTCCTTGATGCCCTCTTCGTGATTTCCCCGGCCGGTCAGATTCGAACCGTACCATTCGTGCGCGAGCGGGTAGCTCGGATTGAGCTCGATCGCGCGGCGGTAATATTTGTCGGACGTTTCGAAATCCGAAATGCTCGAGTAATAAAGCCCGAGCGCGGCGTAGGCTTCGCCGAGCGTGTCGTCGATCTCGAGCGCGCGCGTCGCCGCCTCGTAGACCTTCGGAATGCTGACGACGGTCGGGAAAAGCCCGTAAATGCACGCCCAGTTGTAAAAATCGGCGATGCCGACGTAAGCGAGCGCGTATTCCGGGTCGAGCGCGACCGCTTTTTGAAACGATTCGATCGCTTTCGGAAAAGCCTCCGGCACGAATTGATTCCAGAAAAAACGCCCGCGCAAATATGCTTCGTAAGCCTGCGGATTATTCGTGCCGCGCTTGTCGAGCCGCTTTTTCTCCTCGCCCGTCAATTGCGGCAGCAGCGATTTCGCGACCCGTTCGCTGATCGTGTCTTCGAGTTCGAGCACGTCCGTAAAATTTTCGTCGAATTTATCTGCCCAGCGCGTCGAATTGCCCTTGACGTCGAGCAGCTGCGTCGTCACGCGGATTCTTTCGCCGACGCGGCGGATATTGCCTTCGACGATGAATTCGACGCCGAGCTCGGTGCCGGCTTGAAAGGCGTCGGCGTTTTCGCCGAACCGCATGACCGAACTCGTCGGGCGCACGAGCAGCCGCTGCATGCCGCTCAAACGCGTGACGAGCGCGTCCGCCAACCCGAGGCTCAGGTATTCGTCGCCGCCCGTGTCTTCGGAATTGCCTAAATTCAGCAATTTAAAGGGCAGGATCGCGACCGAATGTTTTTGCTCGCTGCCGGAAGCTTTCGGCGCGTTCGGCGAAACGAAAATTTCCGCCGCGACGGGGCGATTTTTCAAAAGCTTTCCGATGTCTTCGCCGAGCGCGTCCGCCGCCTGGTAACGCTCCGCCGGATTTTTGCGGAGCGCCTTCAAAACGACTTTGTTCAGGTCAGACAAATTCAAATCCGCGATCCGAAATCCCAAATCCGAAATCGGCGCGGGTTCCTGCTCGCAGATGACGCGCGAAATCTCGTGCGGCGCGCTGTTCGAAAAGCGGTACGGTTTCGCGCCGGTGACGAGCTCGTAAAGCAGCACGCCGAGCGAATAAATATCGGAGGCGAAAGAGATCGCGCCGCCGTAAACCTGTTCCGGCGACGCGTACTGCGGCGTCATCATCCGCCACTGCGTCATCGTCACTTCGACCGTCGCCGACGCGAGCTCCGGATCGAGCAGCTTGGCGATGCCGAAATCGAGCAGTTTCGGCGTGCCGTCCGCTTTGACGAGGATGTTCGACGGCTTGAGATCGCGGTGCACGACCTTGATGTCGTGCGCTTCCTGCACGGCGTCGCAGATTTGCCGGAAGATTTCGAGCCGCGCTCGGAGATCGAGATCGCGCTCGTCGCAGTATTGAAAAAGCGGCTTGCCGTCGATGTATTCCATGACGAAGTACGGCAGCCCGTCCGGCGTCGTGCCGCCGTCGAGCAGGCGCGCGACGTTCGGGTGATTGAGCGCCGCTAAAATCTGGCGCTCGTTGCGAAAACGCTTGAGAATCGAATCCGTATCCATGCCGCGCTTGATGAGCTTGACGGCGGCCTTCGTCTTGAAAATGCCGTCGGCGCGTTCGGCTAAATAAACGGCGCCCATGCCGCCGCGCCCGATTTCTCGGAGCAGGCGATACGCCCCGATGACGCGTCCCTGCAGCGCGTCGAGCTCCTTTTCGGCGGTCGTGTTTTCGGCGTCGAAGCGCGCCAGCAGTTCCTCGATTTCCGGGCGCAGATCCTCCGCGTCCCCGGCGCACGCTTTGTCCAAATATTCGGCGCGTTCGCTGCCCGTAAAGACGGTGGCGGTGTGAAAAATAGTCTCGATTTTTTGCCTGCGTTCTGAAGACATCTTATGTTCCGGCAACTGCTTGTTAAGGATATTTTGCAAGTATAAACGAAATCCGTCTTTTTCAATAGGCGATTTCGGTCATCCTGATACTTTTTTCCGGGCATTTGCGCGTTGTAAATGTCAGCCGACTTTTTCCGGTCCGGAGCACAACAATGAAAGAGCGTAACCGATTTATACACCAAATTTTTGCTTTAATCTTACTTTTCACGATTACGGGCGGGACTGCCGTGTCGGCGACCGCGCAGACGAAACCGAAACCCGCGCCGGCGAAATGCTCGGGCGCGTGGACCGGCAACGTCACCTACACGCGCACGCAGTCGATGACCGACAGCAAAACCGAAAATCGCGTTTCGGGGCGCGGCAAAGACACGCGCAACTTCGAGATGCGTTACAACTACAACGCGTCGGTCGCGGTGCTCGAAGCGCCCGAGAAAAACGGCTCGAACGTCGGCAAGGCGCGCATCGAGCATAATTTTACTTCGTCCCAGAAAACCGAGGCGCGCGAGGAAAATTCGTGCGACCGCGGCAAAACGTGGAACGTCATGTTCGGCACGTTCGAATCGAAAACCGAAACGACCGGCAACGCCACGAACGCCGAAGCGAGGGTCAATGTCGGGGTCAACGCGGACGGCACGTACACGGTCAGCGTCGGTTTGCCGCAGATTCAGGGGCAGACGACCGGCACCGAGTCTTCGAGCTACAGCGGTCAGTGCGTGCCGAAAAAAGGCGAAAATCGGTCGATGCCGGCGACCGCGACGACCGTCGACGGCAATTCTTTGGTCAGCGACGGCTCGCACCGCGTCAACCCGTCGGACCCGAACCGCCTTTCGGGTTCGTATTCGAAAACCTGGCAGAACGTGACCGAAACGATTTCGTGGAACCTCGAAAAATGCGGCGCGCCGCTCCGGATCACCGATCTCGAGTTCGAAGACATGAAATACCCGAACTGGAACGACTGGCGCGAAATCAGCGAGCAGACCGGCACCGTCGACGGCAATCTCGTGCGCATCCGCGCGAAAATCCTGAACGAATCCGGCGAGACGAAATACGCCGACGTGCGTTTTAAGGAAACCTACAAGGGCGATAAATGGGACGGCGCGCGACCCGACGCGCCGCTCGAAGACGAGGTAGTTTCGGCGCGCGTCGATCCGAATTCGGAAGCGACGGTCGAACTCGTCTGGGATTCGTCCGGCTACGCGTGGTACGACGACGGGCGTCCGCGCCTCGTGCAGCGCATCAAAGCCGAACTCGAAGAAAACGATAAGAAAATCGACGAGGAAACCAAAAACCTGAAAGTCGCGCCGAAGCCGCTCGTGCTCGTGCACGGGCTCTGGAGCAACTGGCGCGCGTGGGAGCCGTGGCAGAACATCCTGACGACTTCGCACTCCTACGACTGGAAGGCTTACCCGGTCGGCGAAAAGCCGGAAAACGGCGTGATGAACACCGGCGGCGGATTTCTTTCGACCGACAAGACGAATTCGATCGGCGAAAACGCGACGGAGCTCGGGAAATACATCGAATTCGCGCAGAAGGACCGCAACGCGTGGCACGTCGATCTCGTCGCGCACTCGATGGGCGGACTGATTTCGCGCTACTACATCAGCCAGCAGATGCAGAACAATTCCGAGGACGGCCGCCCGCGCGTCGCGCATCTAGTGATGCTCGGCACGCCGAATCAAGGCTCGCCGTGCGCCGACGTGATGAACGTCGCCTTCGAAATGCTCGGCAAAAACGTCGAAGCCGTGCGCCAGCTGCGGCAGGATCAGGTCGCGAATTTCAATCAGGTCAACAAACTGCGCAAGGGCGTCAAATTCTCCGCGCTCGCCGGCAATCCTTTGCCGACGATCTGCAAGGACGTGGTCTGGAACGACGGCGTCGTGACGGTGCCGTCGGCGAAATGGATCATTTCCGACACCGCCGAATCGAAGAGCCTGCACACGGATTTGACCGGCACGTCGGATTTTTCGTCGTTCGTCAAACCGCGCCTCGCGATCGGACCGAAAGGCAATCACAACCCGGAAATGCCCGACATGCCGAGCCGTACGGGGCAAACCGATCAAAATTCGTTCGGCTTCATGAACGCGGCTTACAAATCGGAGCCGGTCGAAGCGGGAAACCTGATCGACCGGAACGCTTATCAACCGGATTTCGCGAAAGCGGTTAAAATCGGCGCGAAGCAGTCGGTCGAGATCGAAATTCCGGTCGCGCAGGCGCTTAATTTCGGGCTGACGTTTATGGCTGCGGCGGACGTCTCCGCGACGCTGTTCGACGACAAGGGCGCAGCGGTCGGCAAAAATCTGACGAAAACGCCCGAGGCGAACCAGTGGTTCCGCTCGATTTTCGTCGATCAGAAAACGGCCGCCGGAACGTGGAAACTGCGGCTCGAAAACACGTCCGACCGCGAGCTCGAAGCCGTCGTCGCGACGTGGAAAGACGCGATAAAATAATCTTCTCGGGGTAAAAGCTACAAGCCGGAGGCGAATCTTTCGCCTCTTTTTTTGTTCCCGGCTGATACGACCGCGCCGCCTTTGCCGCGTTAATATTCGGAAGCATTTTCTGTTGAAGAGCGATTTTTATGAAAAACTCAGTTTCAATTCTGATAATCATTTTCGTGCTGACGGGCGTCTTGGGCTGCGGATTCGGCAACCGCGCGGGAGGGGCGAAAGACGAGACAAACGGCGCGCCCGACAAGCCGGCGGTCGCGAACAAAGAAGAAAGCGAAGCGGAAAAACCCGTGCGCTCGACCGAAATCGTCGACGCGTTCCGGCGAGACAAAGCGGCGGCGAACGCCAAATACAAGGACAAGGTTATTTTGATCCGCGGCAAAATCACGAACATCAACGACGTTTTCGGCGTCAAAGCCCTGAATCTGCGCGACGGCGAAGACGCGATCGGTCTGCAAACTTACCTCGCGAACGGCGCGGACGTCGAAAAGGTCAAGGTCGGCGACGAAGTCACGGTGCGCGGCAAAGTGCGCGGCGACGCGCTCGACGTGATCGATAACGCGGTGATCGTCGAGGTTAATTAAAAAGCGTTTCGAAAATAATCCGGCCGAGTGAATAAATTACTTGTCATGAAAGCCGGAAGGTCGGGGTTTACCTGATGATTCCGAGCCGTCGCAGCTCGCGGGTTTCCGGCTTCGGGAAATTTATGAACGAGTATCAAACCATGAAAAAAGCACTGATTTTAATCTCGGCTGTTTTAATTTTAGCGAGCGGCATTTTCGCGCAGCGGACGACCAACGGCGACCCGCAGGCGGCGAAATTCGTCACCTCGGACATCGATCTTTTCTGGGCGGCGTACGACAAAGCGAAGCCGGAAAACGATCTGATCGTGTACCGCGACGAATACCTGAAGAAAGGCTCGCCCGGTCTGCAGGAATTCACGCGGCTCCGGATCGGCACTTCGTGCAACCTCGTCAACTCCGTCGCCGCATCTCCGAAATATTACGCGGCGCTGCGCGAACCGAGTTTGAAAATCGCGACGTACGAAAAACAAACGCGCGCGAGCTTCGTCAAATTGAAAGAAATTTACCCGGAAGCCGTTTTCCCGGACGTTTATTTCGTCGTCGGCAGGATGTCGAGCGCCGGCACTCTTTCGGATAAAGGCTTGCTGATCGGCGTCGATATGTTCGGCAAAAACGAGGGCGCGCCGCTGGACGAACTCGGCGGCTGGCACAAAGCCGTCGTTTCGTCGGTCGATCGGCTGCCCTTTATCGTCGCGCACGAGCTGATTCATTACGAGCAGAAGTACGCGGCGGACGAAACGCTGCTCGCTCGCGCGCTCGGCGAAGGCATCCCGGATTTCGTCGCCGAGCTGATCGCGGGCGACACGATCAACCCGCACCTGCATAAATACGCCGACCCGCTCGAAAAAGAATTGTGGCTCGAATTCAAAAGGGAAATGAACGGCAAGAACGTCGGCAACTGGCTTTACCAGGGCGACCAGGCGAAGGACAAGCCCGCCGATCTCGGCTACTGGATGGGCTACAAAATCGCCGAAAACTACTATAAAAACGCGCGCGATAAAAAACAAGCCGTCAAAGACATGCTCGAAATCAAGGATTTCGCGAAATTTTTGGCGGACAGCCGCTACGAAGAGAAATTCAAATAGCTGAGTCGGCCGGAAGTTGGCCGGTTCGACTGAAGTTTTTGTTTTTAACTCGGTCAGCTCCGCCAACTTTCAGCCAGCTCGGTCAAGTTTAAAGCATATGAAATTTGCGAAATATACGTTTTACGCGGCGGGAATTTACGGGCTGCTGGTTTTACTGCCGCAGTTTTTCCTGCTGGAGAAAACCGGTCGCGATTATCCGCCGGCGATCACGCATCCCGAGTATTTTTACGGTTTCGCGAGCGTCGCCGCCGCGTTTCAGATCGTGTTTTTGATCATCGGCAGCGATCCCGTGCGGTATCGGACGCTGATGCTCGCCGCACTGGCCGAAAAATTTCCGTTCGCGCTGATCGTCGCGCTGCTTTATTTTTTCGGCAGCGTGCCGCTCCCGATCGTCGGCGGCGCGGCGATCGATTTAGTTTTGGGGATTTTGTTTCTGATCGCGTATTTGAAAACGCCGAGGGAGTGAATTCATGCGACTCGAACCAGTCGAAAATCCGTCGAACCCTTTTCTCAAAATCGCTTACTGGTTTTCGCGAAAACAGTTCGGCAAAGTCTTAACGCCGCTCAGGGTGATCTACGCGCGCAAGCCCGCCCTTTTGCGCTTCGCCATGAAGATCGCGAAATTCGAGGAAAAGGAAAATTCCCTGACGCCCGAGATGCGGCTTTTGATCAAAATCGCCGCCGCGACCGAAAACGGCTGCTCGTTTTGTCAGGACATCGGGCTCGCGCAAGCCGTGAAAGGCAAAATCGGCACGGAAAAATTCGTCGCGCTCGCGGGCGGCGCGGAAAATCAAGCCGTTTTCACCGAAAAAGAGCGCGCCGTTTTGGGCCTCATTCGGCAGTACGCCCGGGAAAGAAAAGTCTCGGACGAGAATTTCGCGGCGCTCAAAAAACATTTCAGCGAAACCGAGATCGTCGAAATCCTCGCGCTTAACGCCTTCGAGCAGTTTTATAACGCCCTCACGATCCCGCTCGAAATCGAATCGGACGGATTACAGAAATTAGCCGCGAAAACGATTTGAAATTTGAAATTTGAAATTTGAAATTCTAATGTAAATGCCAGGATGTCGCTGACGCATTTTTTAAAGAATTTTTATACGACCGGTTACACCGGCAAACGGGTCGAGCAATTGCCGGCGCTGCTCGATTATTACGATGCGGTGCTCGCCGACATACGTTTCGCGCCGAACTCGCGGCATCTTCAGTGGACGCGCAATTACCTTTCGCTGATGCTCAGGGAACGTTACCGACACGTTCCGGCGCTCGGCAACCGCAACTACAAGGAGCACGGCGGCGCCATTCAGATTCATAATCTCGAAATCGGCGTCCGGCTCGTCGCGTCGTGGGACGCGAACGTCATTCTGCTGTGCGCCTGCGCGGAACTGGAAAACTGTCACCGCCGCGTCGTCAAAGCCGAGCTCGAACGGCGCGGGCACGAAGTCGAAGAA
Source organism: Pyrinomonadaceae bacterium (assembly GCA_036563455.1). Taxonomy (GTDB): domain Bacteria; phylum Acidobacteriota; class Blastocatellia; order Pyrinomonadales; family Pyrinomonadaceae; genus JAFDVJ01. Next base: position 472,711 of record DATCMK010000038.1, read on the forward strand.
CTCACGGGCTGGGAAACGGCGCAGCCGTCGCTCTTTTGAATTTTGATTGAAAACCGCGGCGATTCTCCTGTAAAGTTTTAGAGAATGACCAGCGAGAATAAACCCGAAATATTTCCTCTGCGCCCTGAGTATTACGCTTATCTGGAAAACGACCTCAAAGGATCGCTCAAAACCTTTTCGGCTGACGAAAGAAAAGTCGACGAATTGACCGGTTTGCTTATTTCGAAATATTCCGAAAATCATCGCGCGTACCACAATCTGAGTCATGTCTTTGATTTGCTTCGCAATGCGGCGGCGTCCGACACTGCGATTGGTGATTACGAAAGCGTCCGGTCTGCAATCTGGTTTCACGACGTCATTTATGAACCGCCAAGTCGAACAAACGAAATCGAAAGCGCGCGGCTGGCGGTCGAAAGTTTGAGCGATTTGAATTTTCCGGAGTCGATGATCGAAAAGGTCGAAAGGATGATACTCGCAACGCAAAGACACGACGCGGCCGAACTGGACGCGGACGGAAAACTTTTTCTTGATCTAGATCTGGGAATTTTAGGCGCTAATCCGGTTATTTACTACAAATATTCGAAGGCGATTCGCGAAGAATACGCGTTCGTTCCGGAGGATTTGTACCGCGTGAAGCGGCGCGAAGTTTTAGAAGCGTTCCTCGAAAGGGAATCTATTTACTACACCGAAGAATGGCGCGAATCTCATGAGGGAACGGCGCGCGCGAATATCGCAAACGAGATAAAAGCATTATCATAAAAACAGTATGAAAGAAATAAACGTGATCGGCGGCGGGCTCGCCGGAGTCGAAGCCGCGTGGCAGGCGGCGGAAAGCGGCGCGAAAGTCAAACTATACGAAATGCGCCCCGTGCGGCAGACGCCCGCGCACCGCACCGACCTGCTGGCGGAAATCGTCTGCTCGAACTCCTTGAAATCCGACGAAAAGGGCACCGCGCCGTATCTTTTGAAGGAAGAACTGCGGCGCGGGCGTTCGCTCGTGATGGAAGCGGCGGAAGCGACGAAAGTCCCGGCCGGCGCGGCGCTCGCGGTCGATCGCGGAAAGTTTTCGGAACACGTCACGCGCAGAATCGAATCGCACCCGAACATCGAAATCGTCCGCGAGGAAGTGAAAACGATTCCGGCGGACGAAGTTTCGATCGTCGCGACCGGACCTTTAACGTCGGACGCTTTGACCGCCGAGATCATGAAAATGACCGGCGACGACCAGCTTTATTTTTACGACGCGATCGCGCCGATCGTCGCCGCCGATTCGATCGACATGCGGGTCGCCTTCAAAGCGGCGCGCTACGGCAAGGGCGGCGACGACTACATCAACTGCCCGATGGACAAAGAGCAGTACGAGCGGTTTTACGACGAACTGATCGCGGCGAAATCCGTTCCCTTAAAACGCTTCGAGGAAACGCACTGGTTCGAGTCGTGCCTGCCGATCGAGGAGATCGCGCGGCGCGGCGTCGACACTTTGCGCTTCGGTCCGATGAAGCCGAAGGGCTTGCCGCTGCCCGCGACCGGGCGCGAGCCGTACGCGGCGGTGCAGCTCCGGCAGGAAAACTTAATGGCGGACGCTTATTCGCTGGTCGGTTTTCAGAATCATTTGAAATACGGCGAGCAAAAACGCGTTCTGCAGCTCATTCCGGGCCTGGAAAACGCCGATTTTCTGCAGTACGGTCAGATTCACCGCAACACGTTCATCAATTCGCCGCAAATCTTACGCGCGACTTTGCAGACGAAAAAATCGGCGAAACTGTTTTTCGCCGGGCAGATCACCGGCGTCGAAGGCTACATCGAATCGGTCGGCACGGGCTGGCTCGCCGGACTCAACGCGGCGCGCGTGGTGCGGGGCGAAGAGACGCTCGTCGCGCCCGAAACTTCCGCGATCGGCGCGCTCTGCCGGTACGTCTCGAACGTCGAAACGAAAAATTTCCAGCCCGTCAACATCACGTTCGGTCTGCTCGCGCCGGTGTCGGTCGAGATTCGGAAAAAATACCGCAACAAACGCGAGCGCCACGCCGTGCAGGTCGAACTCGCGCTGAAAGATTGGGACGAATGGATTTCTAAAGTAAACGTAAATTCTCTGGAGGCGCACAGCTAGATGTCGACTATCGTCGGAGTAAAAAAAGACGGCTACGTTTCGATCGCCGCCGATACCTTGACCACCTGGGGCAATATGAAGGAATCCGCCGCGCATATCGAAAACAGCGACAAGATTCTGCAGTTTCAGGACAACTACCTCGCTTTTACCGGCTCGGCGTCCTTCCGCTTGGTCGTCGCGCACTGGCTTAAATCGGCGCGTCTCAAACCGAAGCTCGACAGCGTCGAAAACATTTTCGACGCGTGGCTGTCGTTTCACCGCGAGCTGAAGGACAAATATTTTCTGCGGCCCGACGATCAGGAATCGGACGATTTCGAGACTTCGCGCATGAACGTGCTGATCGTCAACGCGAGCGGCGTCTTCTCGGTCGGAGTGATGCGCGACGTGATCGAATACAAAAGATTCACGTCGTTCGGCAGCGGCTGCGATTTCGCGATCGGCGCGATGCGCGCCGTTTACGACGATCCGGCGAAATCGGCGGAAGACATCGCGCGGATCGGCATCGAAGTCGCCGCCGAATTCGACGACGGCAGCGGCTTGCCGATGAATTGCTACACGATAAAACTGAAATAAACGAGTTCCGAACTTGAATTTATGCGTCTTTCGGTATTTATTTTACAAATCGGCGAACTTTTTAAGGGAAATTTCAACCGGGAGGGCGTCTTTCATTTGGTGCTTTTTCTGCTGATGGGCGGGCTGATCGTCGGGCTTGCCGTATTTCTCGGCTACAAAGCTTTCAAGCCGAAAAAATAAATAACTTTTGGCAATTCGATCGTAAAAGGAGAAAAATTATGAATAGAGAAGTTTACAAGGACGCGGAACATTTAAAGATTCTCTCGATTTGTTTTTACGTTTTGTCGGGACTGACGCTGTTTCCGGTTCTGTTCGGTCTCATCTACATCGTTTTCGGGATTTTCTTCGGCGTCGCGCTGTCGTCGGTCGAAACGACGCGTCCGGGCGAAGCGCCGCCGCCGGCTTTCCTGGGCGGCTTTTTCATCGTTTTCGGACTGATCTTCGCCGGCATCTTCGGCACGCTCGGAGTTTTGATTCTCAAAGCCGGACGCAATCTGTCGAAACGCCAGGGCTATACGTTCTGCTTCGTCGTCGCGTGTCTCGTTTGTCTCTGGATGCCGCTCGGCACGGTCCTCGGAATTTTTACGATCATCGTCCTGACGCGCGATTCGGTCAAAGCTTTGTTCGAAGGACGCAGCCCGCAGCAGTTCGGCGCCGCGCCGCCGCATAACTGGCAATAGCTTTATGAACACGGCGGAAATCGACGAAAACGGTTTCGGAGTTTTAGAGAACGCGCTCGATGCCGAAACCGTTTCCGGTTTGCGGCGCACGCTGGCGAAGCTGCCCGCGTCCGAGTCGGTGAGCCGGAAAAACGAGGCGGTTTACGGCGTGCGGAACTTACTGAACCTCGCGCCCGCGATTCGCGATTTCTCGCTCAGCCCGGCCGTGCGCCGCATCGCGGAAAGCCTGCTCGGCGAAAAGGCGCGCGTCGTCCGCGCGATCTTTTTCGACAAAACGCCGGGCGCGAACTGGAAAGTGCCGTGGCATCAGGATTTGACGATCGCGGTCCGCGAAAAAAAAGAAACCGCGGGCTTTGCTGCCTGGACGCGCAAAGCCGGCATCGAGCACGTTCAGCCGCCGATCGAAATCCTCGAAAAGATGATCGCGCTGCGTTTTCACCTCGACGACGCGGACGAGACGAACGGCGCGCTCAAAGTGATTCCCAAATCGCACCGCGGCGGACGCCTCGGCGCGGCGGAAATTAAATTGCGCCGCGAGGCAAACGAAACCCGTCTCTGCAGCGTCAAAAAAGGCGACTGTTTAATAATGCGTCCGTTAATTCTGCATGCTTCTTCCCGCGGCACGAATCCGAAAAACAGGCGCGTCATTCATTTCGAATGCTCGCCGGACGATTTGCCGAACGGTTTGGATTGGTATGGTTCATAAAGCTTTACTCACGATCATCTTTTCGACTTTCGCGCTCGCCGCTTCCGCGCAGAGCGGGCGCATCAAGCCGGCGGAGACGCCGACGCCGAAACCGACGCCGCGCCGCGCGATCGGCGATTACAATCCGACCGAAAAAATCACGCCGGTCGTGAGCCCGTCGCCGGCGGCGAATCAGAAAATCGAAGAAGACGACGACGCGATCAAAGTCGACTCGGTGCTCGTGCCGATCCCGGTTTCGGTGCTTGACGGGCGCGGCGTTCCGGTGACGAACCTGCGGCTCGAAGATTTTCTGCTGCAGATCGACGGCAAAGACGCGGAAATTGGCGATTTGGCGCGTTCGGAAACGCCCGTCCGGCTCGCGCTGCTGTTCGATAACTCGTCGAGCGTGTCGATCGCGCGCGAATTCGAAAAAAAAGCGGCGATCCGCTTCTTCCGCCGCGTCATTCGCCCCGAAAAAGATCTGGTCGCGCTCTTTTCCGTCGCGACGACCGCCGAGCTCGAACAGCCCCTGACGAAGGACGTTTCCTTGCTCGTGCAGGCGATCGAAACTTTCGCGCCGCCCGCCGGCGCGACCGCGCTGCTCGACGGCATCGTCGAAGCCGCCAATTATATGAAAGACGTGCAGGGCAGGCGCGTGATCGTCATCGTTTCGGACGGCGACGACACGGTCAGCGACACGGATTTCGGCAGCGCGCTTAAGGCGCTGCAGGTTGCGAACTGCCAGGTTTACGTCGTCAAAACGACCGATTTCGAAAACGCGATGCGCACCGGGCAGCGCACCGGCAACGCCAATTTGCGGCAGCTCGCCGCCGAGCGCCGGATGCAGGAATTCGCCGCGCAGACCGGCGGCGCGGTTTACTCGCCGATTGACGAAAACGAACTCGACCGCGCCTTCGCGCAAATCTCCGCCGAGCTCTCGCAGCAGTATATTTTGAGCTATTACCCCGAATCGGAAGCCGAAAGGCGCGGCGAATTTCGCTCGATCGGGCTTTCGGTCAAAACGCGCCCGAATGTGCAGGTGCGCACGCGCAAAGGCTATTACGTGCCGCGTCGGATCGGTCGTTAAGCTGAAAATAATTTTGAATCGGCGGCGAATGTTTCGCGATTATCGGGTAACAATTATCAATTATCCATTAAAGAGTCAGCAACGGTTTTGCCCGTTAAGAATAATTGAAAATGGGTAATTCGTAATCGTTCTCGCTTGCTTGGCCCGGCGATTGACGCGCACCGCTTATTTTTACTCAACCGCTCGATCGTTAAATCGTTCGTCGTTTTTCAATTAAGGATTAACGATTTACAATTAACAACTAACGAACAATATGCTTGAAGATCTTCTTAAACAATTTCTGCAGCATCTCCGGTACGAGCGCAACGTCAGCACGCACACTTTGCGCAATTACGCGAGCGATCTCGAACAATTTCGCGATTACCTGCTCGCCAAGGGAAAGGTTTCCGACATCCCGGTTTCGGAAATCGATCACCTGACGATTCGCGAATGGATGGCTTCGCTGCACGGCGACCACAAAAAAACTTCGGTCGCGCGCAAACTCGCTTCCCTGAGAACGTTTTTCCAGTTTCTCGTGCGCGAGGGCGTGCAGGAAAATAACCCCGCGAAACTCGTCGCGACGCCGAAGATCGAGCGCAAGCTGCCGACGCATCTTTCGATAGAAGACGCCGAGCGATTTATCGAGACGCCCGATCTCAACACCGATCTCGGCCGGCGCGACCGCGCGATTTTAGAATTCCTTTACGCGACCGGCGTGCGCGTGGGCGAGCTCGTCAGCTTAAATCTAAAGGACATCGATTTTCGCGAACGTCTCGTGCGCGTCACCGGCAAACGCAAGAAACAGCGGATTTTGCCGTTCGGCGAGCCGGCGCTGCAGGCGCTGATGTATTACCTCAACGAAACGCGCCCCGTGTTTCTCAATAACTGCCCGCCGACCGAAAGGGATGAGCAAGCCGTCTTTTTGAATTATCAGGGCACGCGCATCACGACCCGGAGCGTCGGGCGGATGGTCGATAAATACATCAAGCTGTGCGCCGAGATCAACCGCGATATTTCGCCGCACTCCCTCAGGCATTCATTTGCCACGAGCCTCCTGGATTCGGGAATGGATTTGCGCGAAATTCAGGAGCTGCTCGGACACGCCCGGCTTTCGACGACGCAAATTTACACGCAGGTTTCGATGGAAAAACTCATCGACGTCTACGCGAACGCGCATCCGAAAGCTTAGCCGGAAAGCGCCGGTGGAAGGCGCGTGCCCTGCCGCGCCGGCGTTCGCTAAATGCTTAACGTTTCATTTTCTCGGTTCATTTGACGAATTTGCAGCGATTTTGGATCGCTGATGCCGGGCGGCCGTGCATTCCGGCGAAATTCTCGTTTATACTTCTCTCAAACAACGCTTTCCCTGATTCTAAAAATATGAACGGATTTCGATGGCTCTGGATTGCCGTTTGCGTCTTTTTTTCATTTTCCGCGCCGGCGCAGGACAAACTGCTTTCGATCGACGATATTTTCGATCCGCAGCTGCGCGTGCCGTTTTCGGGCAGACCGCTCCAGGTTCGCGGCTGGACGACGGACGGCAGAGCCTATAAGGTTTTTCAGAACGGCGAGCTTCTGCGCGTCGACGCCGCGAGCGGCGTCAGCGCGCCGGTTTACGACGCGCGAAAAATGATTTCCGTGCTCGCGCAGACGCCGGGCTTCACGCGCGAAGAGGCGAGCCGCATCGGCGCAAATTCCGCGCCGCAGTTCAACCGCGCGGAAACGCAGATTCTGATCAATCACAACAACGATCTGTGGATCTATGATTCCTCGGCGAGCGCGGTCAGACGATTGACGAACACGCTGCGCGACGCCGAAGCGGAAGCGGATTTTTCGCCCGACGGGCGCTGGGTGAGCTTCGTGCGCGGCGTGAACCTGTTCGTCGTCGAAACGGCGAACGCCAAAGAAAAACAATTAACGCGCGACGGCTCGGGAAAGATTTTGAACGGCGTTCTCGACTGGGTTTACGAAGAAGAGCTTTACGGGCGCGGCAACAAACGCGGCTACTGGTGGTCGCCGGATTCGAAATACATCGCTTTCCTGCGCACCGACGAATCGCCGGTGCCGACGTTCGTTTTGACGGACGATACGCTTAACGATCAGCGCGTCGAAAACACCGATTACCCGCAGGCGGGCGACCCGAACCCGCTCGTCACGCTCGGCGTCGCCGACGTCGCGAAAACGAGCCTCATCCCGAACGTCCGGCGGCTGCCGAAGATCGGCGAAAGGCTGCCGCCGTCGCTCGCCCGAATCGGCGACGCGGTGAGGTTCGTCGACACTTCGAAATATAAGCCCGAAGATTTTCTGATCGCGCGCGTCGCGTGGACGCCCGATTCGCGCGCCGTCGTGTTTCAGGCGCAGAACCGCGAGCAGACGCTGCTCGACGTCAATCTCGGTTTTCCGAACGACGGGCGAATGTCGACCGTTATGACGGAAACGTCGAAAACGTGGGTCGAAGCGCTCGACAATCCGACGTTTCTGCGGGACGGCTCGGCGATCCGGCAGTCCGAGCGCAGCGGTTTCCGGCATCTTTACCGGTTCGACAACAACGGCCGGCTCGTCAAACAGATCACCGACGGGCGCTGGGAAGTCAGCGAATTTTACGGCGTCGACGAAACCAACGGCTTGGTTTATTTTTCCGCTACGGGGCAGAACAACGACTGGATTGACACGCACGTTTACCGCATTAAATTGGACGGCACGGAATTGAAGCGCCTAACCGAAACGCCCGGCACGCACCGCGCCTCGTTCAGCCCGGGCTATACGCATTTCATCGATTCGTGGAGCGACGTCAATACGCCGACCCAAATCCGGCTGCATGCGGCCGACGGGCAGCCGGCGCGCGTGCTCGACGAAAATAAGGTTCCCGTCCTCGACGCGTACCGGCTCGGCAGCCCGCAGTTTTTGAAGATCAAAACGCGCGACAATTTCGAGATGGAAGCCTTGATGCTTCTGCCGCCCGATTTCGATAAAAACAAAAAATACCCGGTTTTCGCCTTCACTTACGGCGGTCCGCACGCGCCCCGCGTTAAAAACCGCTGGGGCGGCGCGCAGTGGATGTGGCATCAGATGCTCGCGCAGAAAGGCTACGTCGTCTGGATCTGCGACAACCGCACGGCGAGCGGCAAGGGCGCCGAAAGCGCGCGGCAGGTTTATCAAAAGTTCGGACAGACCGAAGTGCGCGACCTCGAAGACGGTTTCAATTATCTGAAGTCGCTGACGTTTATCGACGGTGCGCGGATCGGCATGTGGGGCTGGAGTTACGGCGGCTTTCTGACGAGCTATTTCATGACGCAGTCGAGCGCGCTGAAGATGGGCATCGCCGGCGGGCTCGTCGGCGACTGGGCGCTTTACGATTCGATTTACACCGAGCGCTTCATGCGCACGCCGCAGAATAATCCGGACGGCTATAAAAAAGCCTCGGTCATCGACAACGCCGCGAAATTAAACGGCAGACTGCTCATCATCCACGGCGCGATGGACGACAACGTGCATCAGCAGAACGCGGTCAAACTCATTTACGCGCTGCAGAACGCCGGCAAACAGTTCGAATTTATGACCTACCCGACGCAGCGGCACGGCGTGCAGGCGGGCACCATGCAGCAGAAACACCTCTACGCGCTGATGACCGGTTTTATCGAACGCAACCTTTAACGGAAACGGAAAACGTAAAAGCGCAAAATTATTTTCCGTTTTCCGTTTTTAATTTTCCATTTGGCGCAAAGCAACCAATCCGAAATCTCGCGGCATCTTTTAGGACGGTTTCGCAAAACTTTTCAAAATCTGTCAAAAATTGAGGTAAGTCTTTATGCGGCATAAACTTTTCCTGGGTGTCGTGCTGTGTTTGCTCGGTCTTTTTTCGACTTCGGCGCAAACGGTTGTTGAAACGGAATCAAACATCGTCTTCGGTCGAAACGCGGCTCACGCGACGATCGTCATCGAAAACGCGGAACGCGCTTTCACGGCGCCGGTCGCGCTCGAACTGCTCGATCCGCAAAACAAAATTCGGGCGCGCGCGGCGCAGAATCTGTTCGTCAAAAGCGGTAAAAACGCCTACAAAATCGCGCTCGCCGTCGGCGATCTGCTCGCTTCCGCCGAAAACGACGTCGCGTGGCATCGACTGCATTACCGCGTCGGCAAAGCGGAGGGATTCATCTCGCTGTCGGAGCTTATCAGGGACATTTTCGAGCTGCGCGTGGCGGCGGGCGAATCGGTTTTTTCGGGCACGAATTACCGCGCCCGCGTGCGCGCGCTTCACCCGGCCACGAAAGCGCCCGTCAAAGACGTGAAGGTCGAAGGCGCATTGACGCTCGAAATCGACACCGAAGAAGACGAAGACGAAATCAAACTCACCGCCAGGAGCGCGACCGACGCCGACGGTTTCGCCGTGCTGGATTTCAAGATTCCCGAAAACGTCAAGCTCGAAGACGTCGGCGAATTTATAATAACCGGCACAAAAAACGGCATCGTCCGCGAATTCGAAGGCGACGACGTCGGCGCGCCGGAGAAAAAAGGCGCGCTGTTTCTGACCGCCGACAAACCGATTTACCAGCCCGGTCAAACCTTTAACATCCGCGCCCTGTATTTCGACGCCGCTTCGACCGTCGTCACGGACGGCGAACTCAAATTCACCGTCAAAGACGAAGAAGGCACCGTGCTTTATCGCGAAACGGTCAAAACTTCCGCCTTCGGCATCGCCTCGATCGCGTGGAAAATCCCCGACAACGCCAAACTCGGCGAGTATCGCGTCGAGGTCGCGTCCGACGCCGATATCGAGGGCGATCAAATATCTTTCAAAGTTTCGCGCTACGATCTGCCGCAGTTCAGCGTCGCCGCCAAACCGGACAAAACCTTTTACCTGCCGCACGAAAAACAGGCGGAAATCACCGTGCGCGCCGATTATCTGTTCGGCAAACCGGTGACGAAAGGGAAAGTCCGGCTCGTGCAGGAAAGCGACCGGCGTTGGAACTGGCGCGCGCAAAAATACGACGTCGAGGAAAAAAAATCGTTCGAGGGCGAAACCGACACGGAAGGAAAATACGTCGCGAAAGTCGATTTAAGCGGGGATTTCGAAGAACTGCTCGGCACCGAATGGCGGCGTTTCGAAGATCTTCATTTTGCGGCTTATTACACCGATTCGACGACCAACCGCACCGAGCAGCGCCGCTTCGACGTGCGCGTTTCGAAAGAGCCGATCCACGTTTATCTGCTTCGAAATAACTACGATGATCTAAACCCCGAACTGCCAATCACGGCGTACGTTTCGACCTTTTACGCCGACGGCACGCCCGCCGTTTGCGAAACGCAGGTGCAGGGAAAGAACGACGACGATGCGGACGATGTTTATAAAACGCTCGCGCGAATCAAAACCAATCGGCTCGGCGCGGGCAAGATCACTTTTCAACGCCCGGCGGCGATGGAGGCGGACGACGATCTCGATTTGAAAATCGTCGCGCGCGACGCGCAGGGAAAAGTCGGAAGTTTCGAGGAAGAGTTTTACTTCGACGGCGACGAGGGAGCGTTGAAAATCGAAACCGACAGGACGATTTTTAAACCGGGCGAAGCCGTCAGAATCAAAATCCGCGCGACGCGCAAAAACGCGCTCGTTTATCTCGACGTCGTGCAGAATTGGTCGGCGCTCGAATCGCGCTTCGTCCGGCTCGACGCGAACGGCAGGGGCGAAGTCAAGATTCCGTATCAAAAGAATTTCAGGGGCGATCTGGTAATCGGGGCGTATTACGAAGAAAACGATTCGGACGAGAACGCGTATGACGACTCCGAAGTGGTGCGCGATTCGCGCGGCATCATTTTCCCCGAGCAGCAAAACCTGCGGCTCGACGCCGAGTTTTCCGCCGACGTTTACAAACCGGGCGAGGACGCGAGCGTTGCATTTTCCGTTTTCGACGGCGGCGGCAAAGCGGTCGAAAGCGCGCTCGGCGTGGTCGTTTTCGACCGCGCCGTCGAAGATCGCGCGAAAACGGACGCCGATTTCGGCGGTTATTTCAGCCGTTTTCGCGGCTGGCTCGGTTACGAAAAATCGTTCGGCGGCATCACGCTCAAGGATTTGAACGAACTCGATCTGTCGAAGCCGATCGCGCCGGAAACGGATCTCGCGGCGGAGGTGATGCTCGCCGGCAATTATTATTACCCGCGCATTTACCGCAGCCGCGACTGGGGACCGGGCGCGCGGTCGATGTACGCCGAATACTTTAAGAGCCAGCTCGCGCCGCTCGAAAACGCGCTCAAAAACCAGTTCGAAAAAAATTACGCTTATCCGACCGACGAGGCCGCGCTCAAAAAAATCTTGAGCGCGAACGGCGTATCGTTCGACGCGTTGAAAGATCCGTGGGGAAACAATTACGAGGCGGTTTTCACGATCGAAAAAACGCAGGCGATCACGACCTTGAAAACGGCGGGCGCGGATAAAAAACGCGGCACGAAGGACGATTTCGCCGTCTCGACGTCGGGCTTCGCGTATTTTACGCCGCTCGGCAAAGCGATCGACAAGGCGGTCGCCGATTACCATCGCGAAACCGGCGGCTACATTCGCGACCTGAAAACGCTGACCGCCGCGCTCGCCGCGCAAGGCGTCGATTTAAGCGCGCTCAAAGATCACTGGAACCGCGATTACCGCGTCTCGTTCGAACTCGCCGGCAGAAATTACATAATTCGCTTTTACTCGCTCGGCGCGAACGGCATTTACGAGCCGACCTTTTACGACCGCGACGATTTCGACGTCTGGACGAGCAAGATCGACTACTTCGCGGAAACCGAAGCGCGCGTCATGAAAATCTTCGGCGGGACCGTCAACGCCGGCAAACGCGAGTTTCCGCGCACCGAGACGGAATTCAAGCAGCTCTTGCGGGAAAACGACCTCGATTTCTCGTCCGTCAAGGACGGTTACGGCGCGCCGGCTTATCTTTTCCTGAACAAATTCTCGCGTTACGCGGACAAAACGATCGTCGAAAACGGCAGGCAGAAAATCACGCCCGTCACCGAAGAAGTGTTTGCGTTTCACGTCCGCAGCGGCGGCGCGAATCCGAACCGCGGCGACGACGACTTCGATCTGATGACGATTTCCGGCGTCGTTTCCGAGCAGTCGAAGGACACGAATTTCGAAAAATCCGGCGTCAAGACCGTTTCCTACGCGGGCGCGAGCGGCGCGCTGCGCGGCGCGGTCACCGACCCGACCGGCGCGACCGTTCCGAACGCGATCGCGACGGCGACGAAAGTCGACGACAGCAGCATGGTTCGCACGGCGACGACGAACGAAGAAGGGAAATTTCTGCTCGAAAATTTGCCGTCCGGGCGCTACGACGTGAGAATCGACGCCGCCGGCTTTAAATCGAGCGTTTTCGCGAACATCGAAGTCCGCTCGCAAAGCCTCGTCGAACTGACGGTCGTGCTCGAAGTCGGCGCAGCGCAGGAAGTCGTGACGGTCACGAGCGATGCCCAGGAGGTCAGTATGACGGTGACTTCAAGTCAGATTCAGGCATTGCCGATTAACGGCAGAAAAACGTCGAATTTTCTCGCACTGCAGCCGAAAAGAGAAAACGCCGTCGCGCGCCTGGATGAAAACTCGACGCCGCGACTGCGCGAGTACTTTCCCGAAACGCTTTTCTGGGCGCCCGAGATCGTCACCGACAAAAACGGCCGTGCCGCGCTGAAATTCAAAATGGCGGACAATCTGACGACGTGGAAGCTCTACACCGTCGCGTCGACCAAAAACGGGAAAATCGGCGTCGCGGAAAGGGAAGTGACGGCCTTTCAGCCGTTTTTCGTCGATCTCGATCCGCCGCGCTTTTTAACGGACGGCGACGAGATTTATCTGCCGACGCCGGTCAGAAATTACACGCCGGCGAAACAAAAAGTCGGCGTGACGATGGCGCGCGCCGATTGGTTCGCGCTGCTTTCGCCCGAAACGCAAACGATCGAAGTCGCTTCGAACGCCGCCGAAAACGCGATTTTCGGCTTTCGGGCGATCGCGCCGGTCAAAGACGGCAAACAGCGCGTCATGGCGGTCGCCGCGCAGGATTCGGACGCGATCGAAAAGCCAATCACCGTGCGTCCGAACGGGCAGGAGATCGTTCGCGCGGAATCGAAACTGTTCGCGGGCGCGGGATTGTTCGACGTCGATTTTCCGGCGAACGCGCTCACGAAAACCGCGCGCGCCGAACTGAAAATCTACCCGAACCTGTTGGCGCATGCCGCCGAAGCGGTCGAGGGTTTGCTGCAGCGCCCGTACGGCTGCGGCGAACAGACGATTTCGTCGACTTACCCGAATCTGATGATCTTAAAGTTCAAGTCCGGCGCGCCCGAATCCTCCGCGCTCGAACAAAAAGCTCGAAAGTATCTGCAGAAAGGTTACGAACGTCTTTTGAGCTACCAGTCGGCGGACGGCGGATTTTCCTACTGGGGCGGCAAAAGCGAATCCGATCTGGCGCTGACGGCGTACGCGCTCAGATTTTTGTCGGACGCGCGCGGTTTTGTCGAGGTCGATGAAAAAGTCGTCGAAAACGCGCTCCGGTATTTAGTCCGGCGGCAGCGCGCCGACGGCGGCTTCGCGAAAAAATACGACTGGGAAACGGTTGAAGACATCAACCGCACGAAGCTCTTAACGAGTTACGTCGCGCGCACGCTCGCCATGCTCAAAGTCGAGAAAGCCGTGCTCGACAAAGCGCTCGGTTATCTGAAAGCGCGCAACGCCGAGATCGACGAGCCGTACGCGCTGGCGCTTTACGGATTAGCGAATTTCGATGCCGGAAACGTCGACGAAGCGCGACGCGTCGCCAAACTTCTGAGCACGCTAGCCAGGGACGAAAACGGCGCCGTCTATTGGAATCTCGAAACCAACACGCCGTTTTACGGTTGGGGAACCGCCGGACGCGTCGAAACGACCGCGCTCGTCGTGCAGCTTTTGTGGAAGGTCGATCGGCAGCCGAGCGGCATTTCGCGCGAAATGCCGTATTCCGACCTGACGGCGAAGGCCTTATTGTTTTTACTCAAAAACAAAGACCGCTACGGCGTCTGGCATTCGACGCAGACGACCGTCAACGTGCTCGACGCGTTTCTCGCCCGCCTTTCCGCGCCGCCGAAAGACAGCGCGGTCGCAATTTTCCTGAACGGGGAAAAACTGAAGGAATTGACGGTTCCGGCGCGGCAAATCGAGCCGATCGTGCTGGATCTGAACGGAAAACTGGCGCCCGCCGCGAACCGGCTGGAAATTAAAACCTCCGACAAATCGGAAGTGATGGCGCAGATCGTCCGGTCGCATTACATCGATTGGAAAGACGCGGAAACTTCGAACCGCAGCGCGAACGACTCGCGGCTCATCCGGCTCGATTACAAATGCGACAAACAAACGGCGCGCATTATGGAAACCGTGACCTGCGCGGTCGAAGCCGAGCGCGCCGGGTTTAAGGGCTACGGAATGCTGCTCGCGGAAATCGGCGTGCCGCCGGGCGCCGACGTCTCGCGCGAATCGCTGCAGGCGGCGATGGACGCCGATTGGAGCCTGAGCCGCTACGACGTGCTGCCCGACCGCGTCGTGCTGTACATGTGGTCGAAGGCGGGCGGCACGAAGTTCAATTTTTCGTTCAAGCCGCGTTACGGCATCAACGCCAACACGCCCGCGTCCGTCGTCTACGATTACTACAACGAGGAAGCCAAAGCGACGATCGCGCCGCTTCGTTTCGAGGTCAAATAAACGTTTACTTCATTCATCGAAAGGGAAATTATGAAAACGAAACTCATTCGGGTTGTTTTGCTCGGTCTTTTACTCGCCGCTGCGGCAAACGGGCAGGTTTTTCTGAAGGTCGACGCCTCGGAAACGAAAGCGACGTTTGAAAACGACCGGCTGCATACGAAGCTCGTCGTGGAAAGCTCGGCGAATTCGGCGTTGCCGGCGCGCGTGAAACTGGAAGTCCTCGACGCCGACGATCAGGTTCTCGCGGCGAGCGAAACCGGGCATAAATTGGCGCGCGGGAAACAAAGCTTGGCGATTCCCGTCGCTTTCAATGCGGGCGCGAAACCCGACGAGCTGCTTTGGAAACGGCTTCGTTACACGGTGTCGGTCGAAAATTCGGGCGCGTTCGTTTCGAATATCGTCTCGCTTTCGGAAATTATGCCCGAAGTTTTCGAACTGCAGATTTCCGCGCCGGAAAATATCTATGCCGGCATGAACCTGCGCGCGCACGTGCTCGCGCTGCATCCCTTCACGCGCAAACCGATCGGGAACGTCGCGGTCGGCGGCGAGGTCGAAGTCGAGATCGAAACCGACGCCGAGGAAGACGAAATCACTTTAAAGGCAAAAGCCGCGACGAACGGCGAAGGTTTCGCATCGCTCGAATTCAAGATTCCCGAAAACATCAAAATCGAAGACGGCGACATTACGATCAAAGGAGTCAAAAACGGTATCGCGCGCGAAGCGTATGAAGATTTGGACGCGGCGACCGAAGCGTTTCTTTACCTCAATACCGACAAACCGATCTACCAGCCGGTGCAGAAACTTTTCGTTCGCGGGCTCTATCTCGACGCGCAGAAACGCCCGCTGGTCGATCGGGATTTGGAGTTCGAAATCAGGGACGAAAATTACCGCACGGTTTACGAGGGCAAGACGAAAACGTCGCGGTTCGGCGTGGCGAACGTCGAATGGCAGATTCCGGCGGATTTGCGGCTCGGAAATTACAAAATCGAATTCGAGAACGACGACGGCGACGAAATCGGCGAAACCGGGTTCAAGGTTTCGCGCTACGAGCTGCCGAATTTTACAATCGCGGCACGGTCCGCCAAACCGTATTACCTGAGCGGCGAAAATTCCGCGGAAATCACCGTCAGCGCCGCGTATCTGTTCGGCAAACCGGTCGCCGGCGGGCGCGTGCGGATCGTGCGCGAAAAGGAGCGAAACTGGAATTACGGCCGTCAAAGATACGACACGGAAGAAGGCGCGGCGGTCGAGGGCGAAGCGGGCGCGGAAGGGAAGTTTACGGCGAAGGTCGATCTTTCCGACGCACAGGAAAACTTGAACGCCAGCGGCTGGAAGCGTTTCGACGACGTCAAATTCGCCGCTTATTACACCGACCCGACCACGAACCGCACCGAACAGCGGCGCTTCGACGTGCGCATCACGAAAGAAGCGATCCACGTTTATTTCATTCGCCAAAACGCCGACCCGAATCCGAAAGTGCCGTTTCTGTTTTACGTTTCGACCTTTTACGCCGACGGCACGCCCGCCAAATGCGACCTGAAAATCGACGGCGGCTACCGCTATACGAATATGCAGACGAAAGTCGCCGAAGGCGGAACGAATTCCTACGGCGCGGGCAAATTCGAAGCGCGCTTTCCCGAAAAGCCTTCACCGGACGCGACCGGCGAATTTAATCTGCGCATCGCCGCCGACGACCGGAAGGGCGGCCGCGGGCTTTTGGAAGACAGTATTTATATCGATTCGAACAAAAAACAGCTGCGCCTGCGCACCGACAAAACGATTTATCTGCCCGGACAGCCGATCGCCCTGAAGATTTTTTCGAGCGAAAACGAGCGGACCGTTTACGTCGACGTGCTGAAAGATTCGAGCGTCGTTTATTCGAAAAGCGTCCGCGTCGAAGACGCGCGCGGGCATCTCGCGATTCCGTTCCGCGCCGATTTCAAGGGCGAATTGACGATCGCCGCTTATTTTCGAAAGGAAGACGGCGACGCGGTCGTCGCCTCGAAAACCGTTCTGTACCCGGGCGCGACGAATTTAATCTTAGATCTGAAGTCGCTGAAAACGACGTATCGCCCGAACGAGGAAGCGAAGATTTCCTTCAGCGTGCGGGACGGCGAACGCGGACCCTCGGAAGCCGCGCTCGGCGTCCTCATCCTGGACAAAGCCATCGAAGAACGCGCGCGCGCCGAACGGCTTCCCGACAATTTCGCCGGCGTTCGCAAACTGCTCGGCACGGCGGATTCCTTCGGCGATCTGACGCGGCGCGACCTCGATAATCTCGATCTCGCGAAACCGCCAGACGCCGATTTGCAGCTCGCCGCGGAATTTCTGCTCGCGAACAAAACCTACGAGCCGAATTTTTTCGAGAGC
Source organism: Pyrinomonadaceae bacterium (assembly GCA_036563455.1). Lineage (GTDB taxonomy): Bacteria > Acidobacteriota > Blastocatellia > Pyrinomonadales > Pyrinomonadaceae > JAFDVJ01. The sequence continues at coordinate 489,898 of DATCMK010000038.1, forward strand.
GATGCTTTTCAGGACGATTTCAGCCGGATTTACAAAAAGTATTTCAGTAAAAAACTCGCCGTTTTCGAAACGATTCTGCGCGAAAATTACGAGCAGACCGGCGATGCGCCGCGCGGCGAAAACGAGCTGCGCCGCATTTTGGCCGCCGGCGGCGTCAATTTCGAAGAACTGCGCGACGCGTGGGAAACGCCGTTTCAAACGCGTTTCGCCGCCGATCGAGGATTCGTCGGGCTGACGCTGAAAACCGCCGGCGCCGACGAGAAATTCGGCACGGACGACGATTTCATCGCCTCGGAACTGCGTTTCGACGTGTTTCGGAAATTGCGGCTCGATCTGGCTTCGGCTTTCAACGACTATTTGAGGAAAGGCGGAAAAACGCCGCAAACCGAGGACGACTTAAAAGCGATCTGGAAAGCGGCGGGGCGTGATTTCGACGAGCTCCGCGACGGCTGGAATCGTCCTCTTTACCTGGAAAAATCGCAGTTCAACCGCCAGATTCAAAAAATGGTGCCCGAAACGGTCGGCAGTCTCGACGGCGAACGGCAGCAGGCGGTGCGCTCGAAAATGGTCGAACAGAAAGTCGATCTGTATCGACTCTGGAGCGTCGGCGCGGACGGCGCGCGCGGCAGTTACGACGATTTCGCCGTCGACGCCCTGACGATCGTTCTTGAGGAAAAGGATTTAACGGGCGCGCTGCCGAATACGGAGATTTTCAAAACGCCGGGTTCAAACGCGAAGGGCGCGGTCGGCGGAACGCTTTTCGACCCGAACGGGGCGGTGATTCCGGGCGCGCGGATTTCGGTTGAAAATATGAATTCCGGCGAAATTTTTTCGGCGATCAGCCGGGAGAACGGAGAGTTTTTGGTCGCCGATCTGCCTTCGGGAAAATACAAAATAACCGCGGAATCGCCGGGCTTTCGAAATTACGTCATCGATAACGTCGTCATTTCGTCGATGAACTTGATCACTCTTAAAATAACCCTCGATGTCGGCGCGGTCACGGAAACGGTCGACGTCACTTCCGAGCGAATCGAGTCGCTCAACGCTTCGAGCGCGAGCATGAAAACGGTCACCGGAAGCGCCGCGAAATCGATCGCCGCCGATTTCGAAAACGATCAAACGGCGCCGACCTTTACGCCGCGCGTGCGCGAGTATTTTCCCGAAACGCTCGTCTGGCAGCCCGAGCTGCTGACCGGCAAAAACGGGCGCGCGGAACTTAATTTCAGGCTCGGCGACAATTTAACGACGTGGAAGCTTTACGCGATCGGTTCGACCGAAACGGGCGAAGTCGGCATGGTCGAAAAGGAATTTCAAACCTTTCAGCCGTTTTTCGCCGAGCTCGATCCGCCGCGCGTGCTGACCGAAGGCGACCGGCTGGATCTGCCGGTGCCGGTGCGCAATTACACCGACAAGCGCCGGAAGGTGACGGTTTCGATCGAAGAAAACAGCTGGTCGAAAATTTTGAACGGCGCGGCGCAGAACATCGAGGTCGCGCCGAATTCGACCGCGAACGCCGTTTTCAACCTGCAGGCTTTCGCGCCCGTGTCGGACGGAAAACAGAAAGTGACGGCGCTCGCCAAATCGGACGGCGACGCGATCGAAAAAAACGTCACCGTCCGACCGAACGGCAGGGAGTTCGCGCAAACCGCGTCGAATCTGTTCACCGAAGAAACGGCTTTCCGCGTCGATTTTCCGGCGAACGCGTTTCGAAACACGCGGCGGGCGCAGGTCAAGATTTACCCGAACATGTTCGCGCACGTCGCCGAATCGATCGAAGGGCTGCTCGTGCGCCCGCACGGCTGCGGCGAGCAGACGACTTCATCGACCTATCCGAATCTGCTGATCTTAAAAATCGAAAAAGACCTCAAAAAAGAGCTCGACCCGGATCTCAAAAAACAGGCGCGAAGCTACCTCGAAGAGGGCTATAAACGCCTCCTGAACTACCAGACCGGCAGCGGCGGATTTTCGTTCTGGGGCAAAACGGACGCTCCGAACACGGCTTTAACGGCTTACGTCCTGCGTTTTCTGCACGACGCGGAAGAATTTACGGAGGTCGGCGACGAGGTCGTCGAACGAGCCGAAAACTGGCTGATCGCGCAGCAGAAAACGGACGGCGGCTGGGAATCGAACGGCGGCGAGCCGGTGACGACCGCCTACGTTCTGCGCTCGCTGAGCCTCACGTCGAAGAACGATCCTTCAAAACAAAAGGCTTTGCGGGCGGGCATCGAGTTTTTGAAAAAGCGTTTGACGGAAACGGAAAATCCGTTCGTGCTCGCCAATCTCGCGCTCGTCGCCATCGAAACGGAAGATTCGCAAACCGCGCAGATCGTCGTCGAAAAACTGGAAAAACTCGCCCGCCCGGACAATTCCTTCGGGCAATTCTGGACGACGCCGGGCACGCCGTTTTACGGTTGGGGCAAGAGCGCCGGCATCGAGACGACGGCGCTCGTCGTGCAGGCGTTTCTTCGTTTCGCGCCGCCGCAGCCCGATTTAAGGTATCAGCGCTATATTTTCGGCGGGTTGAATCATCTGCTCAAAAACAAAGACCGTTACGGCGTTTGGTATTCGACGCAGACGACCGTCAACGCGCTCGACGCGCTCATCCTTTTCCAAAGAATCAGGTCGACGGTCGAAAAGAGCGGCGATCAGGAAAGAGTCGAGATTTTCGTCAACGGCGCCAAGGCGCAGGAGTTTTCGCTTTCCGCAAGCGGTTTATCGAAACCTTTTATCTTCGACGCTACGCCGTTTTTGAGCGAAAACGAAAACCGTCTCGAAATCAAAACGGCGGGCGCCCGCAATCTGACGATGGCGCAGGTCGTCTCGCAATATTATGTCGATTGGAACGAGGCGCGGGAAGTTTCGCCGTATTTCGATTTGCGAATCGAGTTCGACAAACTGCAGGCGAAACCGACCGAAGAAATCACCTGCCGGGTCGGCGCGCAGCGAAAAAACAATCAATTCGGAATGGTTTTGACCGAGATCGGTCTGCCGCCGGGCGCGGACGTCGATCGCGGAAGCCTCGAAAGAGCGAAGGCGGATTCGTATTTCAGCAGTTTCGACGTGCTGCCCGACCGCATCGTGATTTATTCATGGATGGGCAGCCAGCCGCTCGAATTCGCCTTTAAGTTTCGCCCGCGTTTCGGTTTGAACGCGCAAAGCGCGCCGTCGCAAATCTACGATTATTACAACGAAGAAGCCCGCGCGATCGTCGCGCCGGCAAGATTTGAAGTGAAATAAAGGTTATTCGCTTTGATTATCTGCAACGGCGACTTCCGGAAATTCCGCCGCGAATTGTTCGCGCGGTTTCGAATCGATCTCGCCGCGCAGAGGCTTCGTGCCGACGTTCGCCTTGAAATTGCCGTTCTCGTCGTAAAGCCTCCGGTACTGCGCCGAATTGCGGATGATGCCCTGCACGTAGCCTTTCGTTTCCTTGAACGGGATCGCCTCGACGAATTCGTCGATCTCGCCCGGAAGGCTCGCCGTCCATTGCGGGACGCGTCCCGGCCCGGCGTTGTAGGCGACGGCGACGAATTCGACGCGCCCGAATTTATCGTACTGGTCGCGGATGTACGCCGTGCCGAGCTCGATGTTGAGCGCCGGCTGGAAAAGCGTTTCGCCGGTGATGGCGGTGACGGTCGAATTGTACTTTCGCGCGACCGCGCGCGCCGTCGGGATCAGCAGCTGCATCAGGCCGTAAGCGTCGGCGCGCGATTTGGCGCGCGGGTCGAAAATCGTTTCCTGACGGATAAAACCGGCGACCTGAAACGGGTCGAGCCGCCGCTGCGCCGCCCAGTATTTGATCTCCTTCCAGTTCGTTAAGGGGTAAAAAATGTCCCATTCTTCGCGTCCCATTTCTTCGGGAAACATCTGCGCGTAATCGGGATAGCTTTTGGCGAGCGCGAGCAGCGCGTTGACCTGATCGCCCTTCAGGCGATAGTGTTTGGCGAGCGCGAGATTGATGCGCGGACTGTTGCCGGCCGTTTTCTGCGCTTCTTTGAGCTCGTCGATCGACCAGTCGAAAAGCCCGACGATGCTTAAATCTTCGCTTTTCGCGGCGCGTTCGATTTCCTTCTGACCGGAGGTTTCGGCGGCGACCGTCACGACCTTGAGGTTCGCGACCGCTTTCTGAAGGGGCGAGCCGGCGGTCAGATTCGGCGCCGTCTGGCACTGCCCGCGCCCGCGCAGGGCGGTCAGTTTTTCGAGCGCCAGATAACCGTACCAATTCGCGCCGTAACGGTAAACGGTCGCGTCATAGAGCGCGCAGGCGTCCGGCATTTTTCCGGCGCGTTCCGCGTCGCGCGCCGCCCAGTAACCCGCCTTTCCGCGATTCGTCGAATCTTTGTCGACGTAGCGGGCGAGATGTTCGAGCAGGAGCTGCGACGACATTTGATAATTTTTGCTTTCGTGCTGCATCCACGCGAGTTCGAACTGCGCGCCGGCGACTTCGACCGCGTTCGGGTAGGCGGCGAGCGCGGCTTGCAGAAAGTATGTTTCATCCGCTTTACTGCGCGCATCGCGCGCCGCGAGACCCGCGTCGACCCAAGCTTTCGGCGTTAATTTACTGTTCGGAAAACTCCGGCGCATTTCGTCGGCGGCGGTGCGCGCGGGCGCCCAGAGCCGATTTCTGGCGTAGCCGACGACCAGATTGTAATGCGCTTCGTCTTTTTCCTTCGCGCTTGCCGGAATCTGGCCGAAAACATTCTGCGCTTCGGTCATGTTTTTGGCGTTCGACAAGGTTATCAACCGCCGCAGGTTTATTTCGGGCGTGACTGCGCCCGGAAAGCTCGCCGCGAGCTGCGCGTAGGCGGCTGCCGCTTCCGCGTAGCTTTTCGCGGCGGAAAGTTTTTCCGCGCGCGCCCCGATTTCTTCCGCCGTCTGCGGCGTTAAGGGCTGACTCAACGCGGTCAGCTTCACTTCCGCTTCTTTCGCTTCGTTTGTCCCCGCGCCGTAAAAATAAACGCGGCGGTAAAATTTGACGGCGTTCGCCTGATTGCCGGTCGCCTCATAAGCCTTCGCCGTCAAGAGCAGCGCGGCCGCCTGATTCCGCTCGTTCAAGTCCTGCAGAAACGCGGGGACTTGCGCGGCCTGCCCCGCTTCGAACGCCGAATTCGCCCACAGCAGTTTCGCTTCCGAAGCGCGCAGCGATGTCGGATGCTCGCGCACGAGCTCGGCGAAAACGCCCATCGCTTCGGCGTGCTTTCCCGCCCCGGCCAGCGCGCGTCCGCGCAGCCAGAGCGCGTAGTCCGCGAGATTGGTTTTGTCTCGAAAAACGCCGGAGTTGAGAACCTGCGCCGCGCCGTCGAAATCCGAATTTTGAAACTTGATGCGCGCGCGCAGAAGTTTGGCGAGCGCGCCGGCTTTCGTTTTGGCGAAACGGTTTTCGATGTCGGCGACGACGCCTTCCGGCGGCAGTTTGTCGTTTTTCGTCAGGTCGCGCAGCGTTTTCAGCGCGTCGTCGTCCGACATCGTCGTGACGAACGCCGAACAGCTCGTCGTGAGCGGAACGCTCAAAAGCGCGAAGGCGAAGAGCGAAACAGTTAGAAAAGAGTAAAGATTGAAGCGGAAAGATTTGAATTCTGACATCGTTGAAACTCCGAAAATTTGATGCAGGTTGGCTGCAGGAATTTGCCCTTTTACCGGACCGAAAAAAAACTTTGCGGCAAGCAATTTTCGTTATATCATAACAAAGAAATCGCGATTTTCCCAAAACTGACCGCTCGTCCAGTGACCGCCGCCGACTGGCGCGAAACCGCTTTCAGCTGTTTATTTAAGGGAAAAACGGGGCGGCCCGGTGCGGGCGATTCGCGCCCGCCGGGCGGAAATCCGCAAAGTTTTTCCAACCGCGCATTTCATAATATTACGGAACGACTGCCGAAACCCGCGGCTAAAGCTGTCAGCTCGCAAAGGAGACCGCCTTGAAAAAAATTATACTCGCACTGATTTTCGTCGTTTACGCCGCCGGAACCGTTTTTGCTCAAAATCCAACGCCGACGCCGCCCGCCGATGAAGACGTCGTCAAGATTTCGACGACGCTGATCCAGGTCGACGCGATCGTAACCGATTCGAAGGGCAAAATCGTCCGGGACCTCAAGCCCGAAGATTTTGAAATCTACGAAAACGGCGAAAAACAAAAAATCACGAGCCTTTCGTTCGTCTCGAACGTCAACGAAAAAAACGAACCGGCCCGGAACGCGACCGAAAAAACGGCGGTGCCGATTCCGCCGACGGAATTGAAAGCCGCGCAAATCCGGCGCACCTTCGCGCTCGTCGTCGACGATCTGTCGCTTTCTTTTGAAAGCGCGCATTTCGTACGCAACGCGCTGCGAAAATTCGTCGACGAGCAGATGCAGGGCGGCGATCTGGTCGCGATCATCCGCACCGGCGCCGGCATCGGCGCGCTGCAGCAATTCACTTCCGACAAGCGCGTGCTTTACGCCGCGATCGAAAGGGTGAAATGGAACCCGCTCGGGCGCGGCGGAATCGGCGCTTTCGCCCCGATTCGGGACAACGAAAAGATTGCCAACGAAGAAGAATCGGAGGAAAGCCGCGAGGCGCGGGAAAATTCGGAAAACGCCTTCGAAGATTTCCGCGGAGCGTTTTTCGCTACCGGCACGCTCGGCGCGCTCCGCTTTATCGTGAACGGCATGAAGGAGTTGCCGGGACGCAAATCCGTTATTTTATTCAGCGACGGATTCAAACTTCTCGAACGCGACGAGCAGGGTTTCAGCGGCGGCGGTCGCGTGCTGGAGTTCTTGCGGCAGCTGGTCGATACGGCGAACCGGGCGTCGGTGGTTTTTTATACGATCGACGGGCGCGGCCTTCAAACGACCGGCATTACGGCGGCGGACAGCGTCAATACGATTAACCCGAACCGCGTTCAGCAAATTCTCTCCGAACGCAGCGGCGAGCTTTTCGACACGCAGTCCGGATTGTCCTACCTGGCGGAGCAGACGGGCGGGTTTGCGATTCTCAATAACAACGATCTGAGCGGCGGCGTGCGGCGGGTGCTCGAAGACCAGAGTTATTACCTGATCGCTTACGAACCGGATTCCGACACTTTCGATCCGAAAACCAGACGTTTCAACAAGCTCGAAATCAAGGTCCGGAACAAGGATTTGAAAGTCCGCTACCGGAGCGGTTTTTTCAATGTCGCCGACCGCGAAACGCCGGCTGCCGGCGCGAATCTGACGCCCGTGCAGCAGATTCAAAACGCTCTCACCTCGCCGTTTGCCGTCAACGACATTTCGCTCCGGCTCAACACGTTGTTCGGCAACAGCGTTCAGGACGGCTCGTTCGTTCGTTCGCTGCTGCACATCAACGCCGAAGATTTGAAATTCACCGACGAGGCGGACGGCTCGAAAAAAGCCGTGTTCAGAATTTTGGCGGTCACTTTCGGCGACAACGGCGCGCCGATCGACCGGCTCGACCGATCGTATACGCTGACCGTCAAAGACGAGATGTACAAAAGAATTCTCAAAAACGGGTTCGTTTATCATTTCACGCTGCCGATCAAGAAACCGGGCGCGTACCAGTTCAGAACGGCGCTGCGCGACGAACAGGCGAGCAAAGTCGGTTCGGCGTCTCAGTTTATCGAAATACCGAACCTGAAAAAAGAACGCCTGACGATTTCCGGCATCGTTTTGGAAAACATGACCGAAGCGCAGTGGCGGGCATTCGCCGCCGCCGCGCCGAATCCGACCGAAGGCGGGCAAAACGCGGAGAAAACGGATCCGATGACGGATACTTCGTTGCGGCGATTCAAGCGCGGAACGATTCTGCGGTACGGGTTCGAGATTTACAACGCCAAAACGGACGGCGCGAAAAAACCGAATTTAACGTCGAAGCTGCGCATTTTTCGCGACGGCAAACTGCTGCTCGACGGCAAACCGACGCCGCTCGATTTCGCCGGACAAACCGATTTCGAACGAGTTAAATCCTCGGGCGCGATCAATCTTTCAGTCGGTATGCCGCCGGGCGATTATGTCCTGCAAATCGTCGTGACGGACAACAACGCAAAGGAAAAACGCAAAATATCGACGCAATACGTGCAGTTTGAAGTCATCGAATAAAGAGAAAAAAGCGAAGAGGCGAAGGAAAGCTCTCTTTCCTTCGCCTCTTCGCTTTTTTCCTTTTTCCTTTAGACGTCCGCGCCGGGGTAAGAATCGCCGAGTTTGTCGGCATCGCCTTCGGCCAGATTGTTCACCAATTCATAGTGGAAATAATCGAACTTGGCGGCGACCGTCGGCTTGACGCGCTTGTCGTACATTTCGCGCGAACGGTCGATCGCTTCGCGGAGACGTTCGTAAAGGTCGCTGCTTTCGCGTCCATCTTTGACCTTTTGCTCGTTGTAAAGCTTGATTTCCGAAACCAAAAGACGTGCGAAACGGCGCGCGTCGTTATGAAATTGCCGTTCTTCTTCCGAAACCTCGATCGGCAGATCGACATTCCGCTCGCTGAAACGGCTCTTCGCCGGCTGTTTGATGACCGCTTCGGCAGCGGTTTCGGCGGCGTAACTTTCCGCCTTGCCGTTCTGCGTCGCGATCGGCTCGAAAGAGGTGCTGTTCGACGGGGCGAAGCTTTCCGCTTCGTAAGCCGACGTTTTATACTGCGGCGTTCCGTAAGCGGGCGTTTCGTAAGTCTGCGGAACCGAATCGAATTCCGTCACCGGCGCTTCAAAAGGCTGTTGCGCCTCAAACTGGTAGTCTTTCGTCTGCTCGACCGGCGCGTATTCGCTTTCGGCAGACGCTTCGGTTTCGACCGTTTGCGGCTGGACGGCGTCGTAAGTCGCGCCCTCCGGTTCGAACGACGGGCTTTCGTAGGTAACCGCCGGTTCCTTCGCGTAATAACTGTCGGATTCAACCGTCCGGCTCCAAGCCGGTTGGGAATCGAAAGCCGGCGCTTCTTCCGGGGCTGCTTGGTATTCAGCAACCGGCTGGACGGAATCCTCCGAAACGAACTCGACCGCAGCGCTATTTGCCGGCTCGTTCGGTTTGAAAGAAAAACTGTCGCCCTCGTACGAGGTCTGATAATTCGGCGTTTCGAACGAATCGGCGGGCTGTTCGACCGGTTGGTAAGCGTAGACCGCTTCCGCCGAAGGCGTATAAGAATGCTCTTCCTCGACGGATTTTTCCGTTTCCGGCGCCGTTTCCTGCGACGAAAAAGACGATTCAGCCTGCGCGGATTGAGCCGCGACCGGAGGGTTTTCTTCGACCTGCGAAGCGGTTTCTCCCGCGCTTGAAAACGTCGTTTGCGCGGCGGCTTCACGTGTATTGCCGGCGGCGTTCGCCTCTTCCGACGTTTCCGTCTGCGGCTGCATTCCGCGCGCAGAAGCCAGGATTTCAACCGTCATGCTCGCGACGCGAACCAGGGTTTCGAGCGCGTCGATATCGACTTTTCCGCCGTCGGCGCCGGGATCGGCGTAAAGCACGGCGACGCTGCGGCCGCGCACGACGAGCGGCACGGCGAACATCTGTTCGGGCTGCCCGAAGGCGAGCTGGTTGAGATAAGTCGAATCGTCGGTGTAAGCCCCGTAAGCGCTTTCGACCGCCGCCAGCGAACGCACGGCTTCGCCGAGCACGGTCGATGAAGCGACGGGAAAGAAAATTTCACGGACGGCTTGCTCGTCGACGGTTTCGCCGTCTGTACCGAAAACGCGCCAGCCGACGAGATGTTCGTTCTTGATAATGAAAAATGCGCCGCGCGGCGTGAATCGGGAGGCGTGATTGACCAGTGTTTTCAAGATCGCCGATTGAGTGGTTTTGCTGCTGATGTCGTTGACCGCGTCGCGGATTTCGCTGAGGCTGCGGGTCGGTGCGGAGTCGGATTTTTCAACCGTTTTGGCGGCTTCGGCGGCATTTTGTTTTTCCAGTTCCTCGGCCTCGGCAATCGCCATCGCGGTGATGCGGGCGCCTTCGTCGCGTGAGAGTCGAAGATGTTCGACGACCGATTCGGAAAAGCTCGAATCCATTTCGCGGTCGGCGGCGACGCGCGCCGCAAAGTTCTGAAACACTTCGTCGAGCTGCGCTTTATGTTTTTCGAATTCGGCTTCGAACTGCTTTTGAAATTCAGCTACTTCCTGCCGCATGTCGGCAAGAACGTTTTTGAGATAACTCTCGAATTCAGTTCGAAGACTTTGTTCGAGTTCTTCACTATTCACTTTTTTACTCCTCCGTTTATTGAAAACACAGCATTTCAGGGACGAAAAACTGGCGGTTTGGTGTAGAATGTTTGGACCTTATCAAGACGTGGTGCGGCACTCTCCGAGGATGCCACCTAAAGATTATTAACAATTAAGAGGTTTTATGTCAAGAAATAGTTTAAAGCCGGTCCAAAGTCTAAAGTTCGACGTCCAAAGTCAATATTTTCAGACTTTGGACGTCGAACTTTAGACTTTGGACCGTAAACTTATCAAACCGCGACGACTTCGATCTCAGGATCGATTTCGTCCTTGATCATGTTTTCGATCGCCATCAAAGTTCCCGTCAAACTTGAAGGACAGCTTCCGCAGGCGCCTTCGTAGCGGATTTTGAGCGTGCTGTTATCGAGCCCGACGATTTCCAGCCAACCGCCGTCGCTCGCCAGATACGGACGAATCCTTTCATCGAGCAGTGCCTCGATCTCGCGCACTTTCGGATCGTCGCTGAGCGCGGCGGCGATCGCTCCGCCGACCGACTGCCCGGCGCCGTTTCCATTACCGTTGCCGTTTTTCACGGCGACCGATTCGGCAGCGCGGATCGGCACCGCGAGAGCGGGCAGGATCTCGTCCCAGTCGGCTTCGTCGGTTTTCTCGACCGTGATCATTTTGTCCATGTAAAAAACGGAAACGACTTCGCCGACGTCGAAAAGCGACTTGGCGAGCTTGTCGTCCGCCGCCGTGTCGGCGGATTTAAATGAATGCGAAGTGCCGTGCGAAACAGGTTCTTTCAGAATGAATTTAACGGCGTTCGGATTCGGTGTTTCTTGTATATCTGCTATTTTCGGCATTGTCTTAAAACTCTTTGATGCAAAGTCAAAATATAAAGTTTATAAATCTTTACATTTTTGTCAATATTATAACGCAACTCGTCCGCGATTGCATCGAGAGAGCGTGTTTTAAAAGCAAAAACGCGGTAAGAAACCGGATACAATCCGATTCATCGCCGCATTGACTAGAGGGCTACCTGCGATATTTTTAACTGCGTTTATTTTCTTATCAACGATCAAAAACGCAGATTATTCGGTAATATGAATATCGTCCGTTTTATTGATTCTGGCTGACAGGAAAAACACGCCGAAAACGAGAAACAATATCGCAAAAACGATGGCTAGTACCAGTAATAATGTGTTGCCGTTATGTTGGAAAAAATAAAATGAACCGCCGGCAACCAATAAAGAAACCAAAGCTAACAGTGCATACATAATGCTTTATTTACCTCCTTAATTTTCGAAAAAGGTTAAAAACTTCTGAAGTTCGTCGAATTTCTTCAAAATCGTGAAATTAAGACTCTTAACGTCACCGACAAACTTGTCAAACTGCTTATTTTGGAATGCAAGCTAATAGTAACTCCATTTTCGGTAAAAACGCAAGAATACATTGAATTAAACGCGAAATCATTTTACATTAAGGTGACTGCAAAATATTGAAAAGAGGGAATTATGAAGATTCGTTTGGCGGAGTCGGCGGACGCGGCGGCGCTCGTCGATTTTAATCAGGCAATGGCCCTCGAAACCGAAGGGAAAACGCTCGACGCGCAGATTTTGCGAAGCGGCGTCAGGGCGGTTTTCGAGGATGACAAAAAGGGGTTTTACGCGGTCGCCGAAGACAACGGGCAGATCGTCGGCGGTTTGATGGTCACTTACGAATGGAGCGATTGGCGCAACGCGTGGTTCTGGTGGATTCAGAGCGTTTACATTCTGCCCGATTACCGCGGACGCGGAATTTACCGGCGGCTGTATGACTTCGTCAAGGAATCCGCGAGCCGGAGCGAAGGCGTGTGCGGCTTCCGGCTCTACGTCGAGAAAGAAAACGCGCGGGCGCAAAAGGTGTATGAAAAACTCGGCATGGAAGCGACTTATTATTTGATGTACGAGGAAATGGTTTAGAAACAAAAATAGCCGGAGTTAAGTTTTCTTAACTCCGGCTAAGGCTTGAAAAGCAAATCTAAAAAGCGAATTGAATTGAATATGAGATTAGAAGATAAATGAAACGTTCACCCGATAATAGTTGTGTGCGCCTCCCAGATTCACCTTTCAAAACTGAAAGAAATTAAACTCCAATTTTCAAATCCGGTTTTTCGACCGGAGCAAAATAAAAACTACCGTAAGTCTCAAGTGTTTCCGTATTAAACTGCTTTCTTGCGCCGCAGTTCAAACAAACACGATACCCGAATTTTCCGTTTGAAAAAGGTCGGCTCAAATCCTGATGCCCACAACCGAAGATTTTTTGTAAAAAGCCGACCCTTTCGCCGAAAACTCTCTTGTCAATCTTACTGCCCTTGTTAAACAAACTCGCTATTCCCTTAAACTTTCCGTTTATCAACGCGTTTGCCATAAACTTGTTGCCCTTGTTAAGAAATACCCCTTGATAACCTAACCCCTGAAATGATTACCTGCCCTTGCTCTGATTACCTACCCCTTGCTCGTTAAAAAGTCGTCCTTCGTTGTCCTTCCGAGATTTTCCGATCGACCACCTTTGTGCCCTCTATTAAGCAACCGCCGTGCCAAAACTTTAACTGACTGTAAAATTAAGAAAAAACCTTGTAATTGTTGAACGTCGACGCGATTTCGAAGCATTTTCGCCCGTGCGCCGAAATGTAAGTTTTGCATACAGTTTCAAAATTCGAACACTCTAATGTCTGCTTTTCATTCATCGATCGAAAAAAGATGTGTTTTAATTTAACTTATGACCGGAATCAGCGAAGCGGAATTTTCACGAATCTGCGAAGGTCTCTTCGAAGACCGCGAAACTATCATCAGACACAACCCGATCGGCACGCGCGAGGAAACGCTTCTATGGATGCTGCTGAGCATTCTGATAAGCTATCTGAGTCTCTCGGAAATCGAGACGCCGTGCTTTACCGGCATGCCGACCGCCGAAACGTACCGGCAGGCGATATTGTTTATTTTGAAAGACCGCAAAACGGAAGAGTTCGACGCGGAAAAATACTTGGAAGCACTTGGTAAAGAGTAAAATGAAAAATCTAAAAATTTACCTGATTTATTCAGCATTGCTGGCAATAGTTTGCGGTTCGGTTTCTACGTACGGGCAAAACACCGAGCAGTCCAAAAAATCTGACGAGCCCGCGTTGGCGCCGCTCACGGAAGAAGAAAAGAAACTGAATCCGCGAAGCATCGTCGAAAATCAGCCGGACTTTACGGCGGTTCAGGGGTATTTCTCAGCCCGTGAAATCAGCGGGTTCAGCGCGGTCAGCAAAATCGCGCGAAAGGGCGGCAAATTTCGCACGGACACCGGTTTCGTGGTCATTATTACGGAAGCGAATAAGCCGGCGATCAGGCTCAACGGCGATAAGACGTACGAAGAGGAAGTCGCCGTCAGAAAGCCTTTCGTCAGCGCGACGATGCCGCTCAACCCGACCGATCTGCTCGCGTTTTCCGACGTGTCTTTTACGGCGCTCGGCACGATCGAACTCGAAGGCGACAAGCTTCTGAAAATACAGGCGAAAAGCAGGGACTTTAACCAGGAGGTTTTTCTATACGCCGATCTCGGCCAAAAAAATCTTTTGACGATCATCCAAATATTAAGCCCCGCCCGAAACAGCATTCAGCGATTGAAAGACGTTTCGTTCGAAGTTCCCGACGTGCTTTTCGATATCAGCGGCTATAAGCCTTTACCGAAATTCAAGTGGGAAAAAGTCAAAACGGCGAAGGTTTTTTACGACGGAAAACTACGGAAAGACTTTTCTGTTTTCAGGTTTGAAAATTACCTTTTCGTAGATTTGCAAGAGCCCCATCCGGCGACCGGTTTAATGCTTCATTGGCATTATTTGGTTAATATGAGGAGGAAAACGGCGGAAATCGCTTATCAGGGAATGCTTACGACGGAAAAGGGTGAACTCGCCTGGCAGAGCGACGCATCCGAAGCGTTTAGTACGGTCGAATTAAGCGAAAAGATTGACACGCCGGTGTGCGAAGATAAAAATTGTCCGCCGGTGGTAGTTGAACCGAATCAAATCATTTTTCCGTCCGTCTATTATGAAGATAGAAAATCTTTAGTTAAAGTTACCTGGTAAAGAAATGATTATCGAAAAATTCGTCTTAACGCCCTTTCAGCAAAACACGCGCGTCGTCGCCTGCGAAGACACGCGCCGCGCGATCTGCATCGACCCGGGCGAAGGCTCCAAAGAAATCGAGGATTTTTTGAACGAAAACGAATTCGAGCTGCAGGCGATCGCGCTCACGCACGGGCATTTCGACCACATCGGCGGCACGACGGATTTGCACAGGAGTTTTCCACAAGCGGAAATCTTTTTGCACAAGGATGATGAGGATTTTTATTACGGTCTTCCCGAGCAGCCGCTGTTTTTGGGAATCCCGCGAAACCAGCTGAAAATCCTCGGTTTCGATTACGAAACGCCGCCGCCGTTGACGCGCAACTGGGAGGACGGCGAAATTTTCGCGGTCGGCAATCTGCGTTTCGAGATTCTTCATTGCCCGGGACATACGCGCGGGCACGCCGTTTTGGCGGAAAAAACCGAAAAAGCGGTTTTCGTCGGCGATTGTCTGTTCGAAGGCTCGATCGGCAGGACCGATTTGCCGGGCGGAGATTTCGAGCAGTTAATGGATTCGATAAACCGAAAAATATTATCGCTCGGCGACGATTTCACCGTTTATTCCGGGCACGGAAACGAGACGACCATCGGGCGCGAAAAGCTGACGAATCCATTTTTAACGGGGGGGTATCAAATGACGCGCGGGAGATTTTTGTGAAGTTTGCCGGATCGGCTAAACGAAATACAGCTCTTTGCCCGGTCGCGGCGAGTAAAATGCGCCCTTCGGCTGAAAGGTTTCAAAATCGTAATTGCGGCGCAGACCGCAGTCCTTACAGTAACAAAAGGTCGTGCTGTCGATCGTGACCGGCTTGCTCATGCGGGTGTGCCAGCAGCCGAAAAGCCATTTAATGAAGCTTTGTTTTTCGATGAAAGGCGTCTTTTCGATGTTTTCCATTGCCATATTTTCCATAATGTCCATCCATATCTTTTCTCGATTACCACTCTTCGTAAGCCAGGGTGCAAACCGTATGCCAGGAGGGCCCCGGAGGCGCGTGCGTTCGGGCGCGTAATTATCTAAATATCAATAAATACGGCATGTTTTCGAAGGTTTCGCGTTCGCCGCGGCCGTCGCCCGCGGCGCGGTTTCGGCTATTCGGCGCAAGCGCTGATATTCTGCGTGCGTTTAAAAAAAGTGTTGTATCTGAATACGAAAGTCCGATTTTTCCACTTCCGGAATGTCGCGATTCAATACAAAATACCACCGCGCCTTTCCGGTTCCGGAAGCCGGCTAAATAAAGTAAAATCGGCTATTTATTATTTCGACGCCGGTTTTGACGAAGGTCGAACTTTATAAATTTTCAGGGCGTGGTATTCTTTTATAAAATTTAACTGTGACAACTAATAAGGAGAGCAAATGCGAAAAATCTTAGTTACGGTCGTGGCGCTGATTTCGTGCGTTTCGACGGCGGCGGCGCACACGTCGCTGATTAATGGAAACCATGCGGCGAAACGCCGTCAGGACGTCGTTATCAAAACCGAAAAGGTCGCGGGCAATGTTTACGTGCTTTTCGGGCAGGGCGGAAACATCGGCGTTTCGGTCGGCAAAGACGGGATTTTGATGATCGACGATCAGTTCGAGCGCATCGCCGATAAGATCAAAGCCGCACTCAAAGAACTCGGTTCGGACAAACCGCGGTTTTTGTTCAACACGCACTGGCACGGCGATCACACCGGCGGCAACACGATCTTCGGCGCCGATTCGATCATCGTCGCGCACCAGAACGTCAGAACGCGGCTCTCGACGCCGAATTCGGGCGGCGGGGAATTTAAGCCGCTCGCGCCGGTCGGACTGCCGATGATCACTTATAACGAAGGCCTGTCGATTCATTTCAACGGCGAAGAAGTGCGCGCCATGCATTTTCCGAGCGGGCACACGGACGGCGACACGATATTATTGTTTACCGCGTCGAACGTCGTGCATCTCGGCGACGATTTTTTCGCCGGAAAGTTTCCGTTCGTGGATTTGAACAGCGGCGGCAGCGTCGAAGGTTTGGCGAAAAACATCGGCGAGATCCTCAAAATGATTCCGTCCGACGCGAAATTGATTCCCGGGCACGGTCCGGTTTCGACGGTCAACGATTTGAAAACTTATCATCAGATGCTGCTCGAAACGACCTCGATCGTGCGCGAAAAAATGAAAACGAAATCGCTCGACGAAATCAAAAAAGAGGGCTTGCCCGAAAAATATAAGGATTGGAGCTGGGATTTTATCAAGACCGATTCGTGGATCGAGACGATTTACAAAAGCTATTCGCCGGCGAAAAAGTAGTCGGCGCGTCGTCCTCCTGACGGCAGGCGTTTGAAGAACGCCGAAAAGCTTCGATTTCCTGACAACGATCAGGCTAATCGAAGCTTTTCGGCTGCTTGCGCGTAGTTGCCGTCAGGACGACGGCGCTCAAGAAAAAAAGCGCGTTTCGCTTGCGGACGAAACGCGCTTTTTTTTTAACCAAACTTGTTATCTCAGTGTGTTAGTTAGGCATCACTACCGTATCGATGACATGGATCACGCCGTTCGATTGTTTGACGTCGGCAACCGTCACGCGCGCCGTGCCGCCTTTTTCGTCGGTCAAAACGAGCGCTTCGCCGTCCATTTTCGCCATCAGTTTGCCGCCCGAAACGGTCGTCAAGGTCGCCATGCCGTTGCCTTTTTTGATGGCTTTGGCGATCGCTTTCGAATCGTAATTTCCGGCGACGACGTGATAAGTCAAGACCTTCGTCAGCGTCGATTTGTTTTCCGGTTTTAATAAAGTGTCGACCGTGCCCGCCGGCAGCGCTTCGAACGCCGCGTTGGTCGGCGCGAAAACCGTGAAAGGTCCTTTGCCCTTTAATGTCTCGACCAGACCGGCGGCTTTGACCGCCGCGACGAGCGTCGTGTGATCTTTCGAATTTACGGCGTTGTCGACGATGTCTTTATTTTTGTACATCGCCGCGCCGCCGACCATCGGATTGTCGTTGCGCATGTCCTGCGCCGCCGCGTTATTGATTCCGAAACCGAATGCAACGATCATTGCAAATACCGCTAAACCTAATTTTTTCATAACTTCCCTCATTTGTTTCTAAAATTTTTCGGCTGCGAGCAGCCTTGTTTATGATTTCGTGAGGGTTCTTGAAACGGATTCAAGAAAAATAAAAAATGCGAGAAAAAAAGAATTGGCCGCGAACGAACGCAAATCTGCACGAATTTTCTGAGAATATTATTCGTGTTTTTCGCGTTCGTTCGCGGCCAATTTAACGATCGCCCGAATTTTTAAGCGACCGTCACTTCTTCCGCCAGGTATACGTCCTGAATCGCATTTAAAAGCTCGGCGCCTTCCGCCATCGGGCGCTGAAAGGCTTTGCGGCCGGAGATCAAACCCATGCCGCCGCCGCGTTTGTTGATGACGGCGGTGCGCACGGCGTCCGCCAGATCGCCCGCGCCTTTCGATTCGCCGCCCGAATTGATCAGACCGGCGCGTCCCATGTAACAGTTCGCGACCTGATAGCGCACCAGATCGATCGCGTTATCCGAAGTTAAATCCGTGTAGATTTTCGGGTTCGTCTTGCCGTAACTGCTTTCGACGTTGAGCATATTGTAGCCGCCGTTGCGTTCCGGCAGCTTCTGCTTGATGATGTCGGCTTGAATCGTCACGCCGAGGTGGTTGGCCTGACCGGTCAAATCCGCCGCCGTGTGCATATCGCCTTCCGCGCCTTTGAATTTCGGGTTGCGCAGGTAACACCAGAGGATGGTCGCCATGCCGAGCTCGTGCGCGTAAGCGAACGCTTCCGCGATTTCGACGATCTGGCGACCCGATTCTTCCGACCCGAAGTAAACGGTCGCGCCGACCGCGACCGCGCCCATGTCGCGGGCTTCTTCAATCGTGCCGAAAAGAATCTGGTCGAATTTGTTCGGGTAAGTCAAGAGCTCGTTATGGTTGATTTTGACGATAAACGGAATCCTATGCGCGTATTTGCGGGCGACCGCGCCGAGCACGCCGTACGTCGAAGCGACCGCGTTGCAGCCGCCTTCGATCGCCAGTTTGACGATGTTTTCCGGGTCGAAATAAATCGGATTCGGCGCGAAGGAAGCGCCCGCGCTGTGTTCGATTCCCTGATCGACCGGCAGAATCGACAGATAGCCGGTGCCTTTCAACCGCCCGTTATCGAAAAGCGTCTGCAGGGAACGCAGAACCTGCGGTTTGCGGTCGGAATTGATCCAGACGCGGTCGACGAAATCGCCGCCCGGAAGGTGCAAGTCTTCCTTTGAAATTTTCGGGGTCGAAAAATTTAAAAGCGCCTCCGCGTCGGCGCCTAAAAGTTCTTGAATTTTACTGTAATCTACAGTCATTAGATAGTCTCCTGAAATTGAAAAATTTTTATTAAAGCGATCAAGATTTTGCCGAAATTATATCACAAAACGGACACCGCCAATCACCGCGCCCGGATCGGTGCGCGCCCGACGCCGTAAAAAATCAATTTCCGCGGAGCTTATAAAAAATAATTTGCAATGTCTCGCCGATTGAGATAACTTACTAAATTGTTTTGCTCACTTGAAAAGAAAAACCTTGCTGAGAACAGCGTAATTGTGTAGAATTTTGCCGGATTCGCCCTTTAATTGAGCGTTGTGTTTTCTCCGAAATGCAGCCTTCGTAAAGTTTTCCCGTTAAATAACGTAAAAAATATAAAATTCAGAGGTTAAAAAAATGAACTTTTCCTTCCGAAAGCCTTCTCTTGCGCTTTCGCTTTCGCTTTTATTAATGGTTTGCGTGCAGATGGCTTTCGCCGGCGACGAGACGTGGCGCCAGGTCACGCCCGCCGAATTGCAGACGAAGACGCCGAAGGTCGAAACGGATGCCGACGCCGAAGTGCTTTTCTGGGAAGTGCGCGTCGACGACGGTTCGGTCGACCAATTGGTCATGAAGCATTACCTCCGCGTGAAGATATTCACCGAACGCGGGCGCGAAAAATACAGCAAGGTCGATATTCCTTATGTTAAAGGAGTGAAAATCAAAGACTTGATGGCGCGCGTCATCAAAAGCGACGGTTCGGTCGTCGAGCTCGCGAAGACCGACATTTTCGACCGCGAAATCGCCAAGCAGAACAGCGTGAACGTCAAAGCCAAATCGTTCGCCGTGCCGAACATCGAACCGGGCGTGATCGTCGAGTATCAGTACAAGGAAGTGATTCCGGGCGGGACCGCGAGCAACATGCCGATGAAATTTCAGCACGACATCCCGATTCAGACGATTTCCTATTACTTTAAACCCTTCGGCAACGTCCGTTACATGACCTTCAATATGGAGGACAACAAGTTCATTAAAGACAAGGGCGGTTTCTATCGCGCGACGATGGAAAACGTGCCGGCGCTCAAAGAGGAGCCGCGCATGCCGCCCGAAGACGAAGTCCGCTCGTGGCTGCTGCTTTACTACACGGATGATTTAAAGGGCGATTACACGGACTTCTGGGCGCGCGCCGGCGGTTTCCTCGCTTCCAACTGGGAAATCAAGGACACGCTCAAACCGGGCAAGGAAATCAAAGCCGCCGCGCAGCAGCTCGTCGCCGGCGCCGCGACGCCCGACGAACAGCTGGCGAAGCTCTACGAATTCTGCAAAACGAAAGTCAAAAACATCACTTTCGACACGTCGACCACCGACGAGGAAAAGGAAAAGATCAAGCCGAATAAATCGACCAACGATACTTATCAAAAGCTCCAGGGTACGAGCCGCGACATCAACGAACTGTTCGCCTCGCTGGCAAGCGGGCTCGGTTTCGAAACCCGTCTCGCTTTCGGCGGCGACCGCAGCAAAAAGTTTTTCAATCCGCAGCAGGCGCACATGTCGTTTATTCATTTTTCCGGCATCGCCGTCAAAGTGAATAATCAATGGAAATATTTCGATCCGGGCAGCCTGTTCGTGCCGTACGGAATGCTTTCGTGGTTCGAGGAAGGAACGTCCGTGCTTCTGCTGGGTTACAAAGACTATATCCGCACCGAAACTCCGATGTCCGGCTCCGGCCGATCGCTCGCCAAGCGTTCCGGCAAATTCAAGCTGCTCGAAGACGGCACGCTGGAAGGAACCGTCAGAATCGAATACAGCGGTCACCTGAGCAACCTCTACAAAACGAACAATTATGAAAGTTCGGCGGCGAAGCGCGAAGAAAATCTCAAGGAAGAACTGAAAAAACAAATCAGCGCGGCGGAAGTTTCGGCGATCAGCATCGAGAACGTCACCGAGCCCGAAAAACCGTTTGTTTACCAATATAAAGTCCGCGTTCCGAACTACGCGCAGAAAACCGGCAAACGTCTCTTCCTGCAGCCCGGATTTTTCGAATACGGAAAAAATCCGCTCTTTGCGAGCGCCACCCGCAAGTACGACATTTATTTCCAGTATCCGTGGTCGGAAAACGACGATATCGAAATCGAATTGCCGCAGGGCTTCGCGCTCGATAATCCGGAGGCGCCGGGCATTATAAAAGACCCGAGCGGCATCAGCCTGCTGGATATTTCCATGAGCATCGCCAAAGAGAAAAATGTCCTGAAATACCGGCGCAAATTCGAGTTCGGCAACGGCGAGAATGTTTTGTTTCAGTCGAACATCTACCAACCTCTCAAGAATTTGTTCGACGCGTTTCACAAATCCAATACGCAACTGATTACGCTCAAACAAAACTAAAGGAACGATCGAGCAGTCCGCCGAAGCTTCGGCGGACTCCTTCGCCCGACCGGCAGCGATTTTGCCGGGAAGATCCGTCAAAAACGGATCGAGTTTTAACCGGCCGCCCCGCGCGCGGCGGCTTCCAAGCACTAGGGGACAAAAATATGATTAAGAAAAACCGCCTTTCGCCGATACCGATTTTGGCTGTTATATTCATTTTTAGTTTTGCCGGCTACGCGCTCGGCGGAGATACGCCGCCGGCATGGATGAAACAGGCCGCCGCCGCCGCTTTGCCGAGCTACGACAAAGAAGTTTCGGCGGTCGTTTTGCACAGTGAAAAAATCGTCACGCTCGGCGGCGACAACCTTCAGGTGACGACCGAAAATTACGCCGTCAAAATCCTTTCGCGCGAAGGCCGACGCCACGCGATCGCGACCGCGCTGTACCTCGTCAGCGCCGGCAAGGTGCGCGAAATCGAAGGCTGGCTCATCCGGCCGGACGGCACCGTCAAAAATTACGATAAAAAGACGATCTTGGACATCATTTCCGACCCGGACGACGTTTATAACGAATACCGTTTAAAGGTCATCGACGGCTCGGACGACGCCGACGCCGGAATGGTTTTCGGTTACACGGTCGTCTCGGAAGACAAACCGCTCTATTTTCAGGAAAAATGGTTTTCGCAGGAAAACCTGCCGACTCTCATGTCGCGTTACACT
The DNA here is from genome assembly GCA_036563455.1 of Pyrinomonadaceae bacterium. Lineage (GTDB taxonomy): Bacteria > Acidobacteriota > Blastocatellia > Pyrinomonadales > Pyrinomonadaceae > JAFDVJ01. The sequence goes on from DATCMK010000038.1 coordinate 511,513, forward strand.
TTGAATTTGCCGGCGGGCTGGAAGGCTTCGGGCATCACGTTCAACCACGCGCCGCTGACGCCGCAGGTTTCGGGCACGAGTTACACGTGGGAACTCAGAAATTTGCCGTACATCAAAACCGAGCCGATGAGCCCGTCGGTCACGAACATCGTGCCGTGGGTGGCGATTAATTACGCGCCGGAAAACGCCGCGCGGTCGGGCGATAAGGTCTTTACGAACTGGTCGGAAGTCGCGCGCTGGACGAGCACTCTTTACGAACCGCAGGTGATCGTCGACGACGCGGTCGCCGCCAAAGCGCAGGAATTGACCGCGGGCGCGAAAACCGAACTCGACAAGATCCGTGCGATCGCGAGTTTCGTGCAGAATCTGCAGTACATTTCGATCGACATCGGCGTCGGCAGCGGCAACGGATACCGCCCGCGCCCGTCGAATCTGGTTCTGAGCCGCGGCTACGGCGACTGCAAGGACAAGGCGAATTTGATGCGCGCGCTTTTGAAATCGATCAAAATCGAGGCTTACCCGATCGCGATTTTTTCGGGCGATCCGACCTTCGTCCGTGAGGAATGGGCGTCGCCGGCGCAGTTCAACCACTGCATCATCGCTGTGCGCATCGGCGACGGCACGGAAGCGCCGACCGTCATCAAACACGCGGCGCTCGGACGGCTGCTTATTTTCGACGCGACCGACCCTTACACGGCGCTCGGCGATCTGCCCGATTACCTGCAAGGGAGTTTCGGCATGATCATCGCCGGCGAAAACGGCGGTTTGGCGAAAATGCCGATCACGCCCGCCGAAGCGAATCTGCTCGATCGCAAAATCGAGGCGCACATCACTCCCGAAGGAACCGTCGAAGGCAGAATCAGCGAAAAATCGACCGGACAATCGTCGAGCTACGAGCGCGCGATGCTGCGTTCGTTGTCGGCGACCGATTACAATAAGATGCTCGAAGGCTGGCTGACGCGCGGCGCGACCGGCGCGAAGCTCGTCAAATTCACGCCGAACGACCGCAAGGAGGTTTCCGGATTCGATTTGGACGTCGAATTTTCCGCGCCGCGTTACGGGCAGTTGATGCAGAACCGTCTGCTGGTTTTCAAGCCCGTCATCGTCGGTCGGCGAAACGCGCTTTCACTGACCGAAAACGTGCGCAGTCATCCGGTCATCATCGATTCCGAGGCGGTGCGGGAAACGTCGGTCTTCACGCTGCCCGCCGGTTTCGTCGTCGACGAAGTTCCGGACTCCGTTAATCTCGAAACGCCTTTCGGAAAGTACACGACCGTTTACGAAGTCAAAGACGGCAAACTCTTTTTCACCCGTTCGCTGGTCTTAAACCGCATGACCGTGCCGGTCGACAAATACAATTCGGTGCGCGATTTTTACGCGAAAATGCGCGAAGCCGAACAATCGCCGGTCGTATTGATGAGAAAATAGGAAAATCAAAGCAAAAGGGCGAAGACGCAAAGGAATTTGATTTTAATTCCTTTGCGTCTTCGCCCTTTTGCGCCTTTGCGTTAAAAATCAGCCCCCGTTTTGAAACATCCTCATCAGCGCCCTTTCTTCCGGCTCGTACTGGTTGCCCGTCCGTTGAATGCGCCGCTTTTTACCCTTTGTAAAATCTTCGAGCGTGACGCCGTTTTCGTACGATTTGATGATTGTCGGATGAATGTATGATCCGCGGCAGACGGTCGGCGTGTTGCCGAGCTCGGCGGCGACTTTTTTGACGGCTCTGACGATGTTTTTCTTTAAAAGTTTTTCGTCCTCGCAGCACCCGATTTCGGCTAATTCGATCGCCGCTAAAAGCGTTCCGCCCCAGGTGCGAAAATCTTTCGCCGAAAATTCCGGCGCCGTCACGGATTTCAAATAATCGTTGATGTCTCGCGGCTTGATCGAACGCGGTTTCCCGGTTTCGTCGAGGTAATGAAACAGCTTGCGCGCGCCGCCGAGCGCCTTTAAATCCTTCATGAGCGCGGCGAGCTCCTCGTCGACCAGAACTTTGCGGTGTTTGATGTGGTGTTTGCCGACGAAACTGAAAACGAGCTCGCCCTTTCGGCCGATTTCGAGATGCCGGTTCTGCAGCGTCGTGATGCCGTAGGTTTTGTAGTGCTTAACGGATTTTTCCGTGCCGACGCGGATGTAAAGCGAGTTGATGAGCCGCATCATGACGGCTAAAACCTTTTCGCGCGGAAAACCTTCGAGCGCCATGTGTTCGTTGGTGATCCGGCGCAGTTTCGGCAGGTATTCGCCGAATTTTTCGATTTTCGCGAACTTCTTGCGCTGCTGCCGCTCGGCGAATTTTGCGTGATAGAGATACTGAATCCTGCCGGTTTTATCCATCCCGACCGCCTGCACTTTGCCGCTCGCCGTCGGATTGATGCGCACGAATTTCCAGGCGGGCGGAATGACGAGCGATTTTATCCTTTCGAGCGCGCCCGTGTCGGTGACTTCCGAACCGTCGCAGTCGAAATATTTGAAGCCTCTCGTTTTCGAGCCTTTGCGCCGCCACCATTTCGCGCACTTGCCGGTTTCGATTTTCCGCCGCGCCAGCGAGGTGTCGAAAAGCGGCGCCGTGATGACTTGTTTGACCATTTAACCCTTCCTTGTTCACTGTTTTCCTTAAAGTATAGCGCATAAAAACGGCAATTAAAAGAGATATTTGTTTTGCCATTAAATCGTTGAAAAATAATGTATTTTGCTTTACTTTCGGGAACGAAAAAAGCTATACTTAAGGCAACTTGTTTCATCGATGCAACGTCTAATCAAACAAGAAAGAGGAGGTATCAAAATGAATACTGAAGCATTAAACAACGTGGTTGAGTTCGAGCGTCAGGAAGAGCCGGTGCAGAGCAAAAAGGACATGATTTTGTCGCTTTTCGAAAACGGCACGACCGAGGTCGAAACGATCGCCGCCATTTCCGGCGCGAAGCCGAGCTATGTCGGTTCCGTTCTTCATCAGGCGGGTTTAATCGACAATTATTTCGACCTTTACACTTCGACCAATCACCCGATGAATGTTTATTCGAAACATTTTCGCGGCAAGCTCGGTTTCAAGGACGTCGAAACCGCGCGTCGCAGCGTCCGCAACCTCGAAGAAGCGTATCGCTATTTCGAAAAGCTGCAGGATCGCGCCGGGCAGCATCACACGCTCGAAATGGGCTTGACGATGCTCGACCGCGCCCGCTGGACGGGAAAAATGGAAGAAGCCGAGGTTTATCGTTTGTGGATGGTCAATAAATTGAGCCGTCCGCTCGTCGATAACGTCAAATCGCTGGAAGAAAAACGCCAGGAAAAAGTGCGCGAAACGGAAGAAGTCGATATCAAGCGCGCGGCGTAAAGTTTGCAATTGAAGGGGCGACGGCTTGTCCTCGCCCGTTGCATCGAATGATGCTGATTGCGGTTCATCATAAATCGATGTTGAATACAACAAAACGTTGGCGGGCGAGGACAAGCCGTCGCCCTTACAATTATTAAAGAGGTTTATCTAATGGGTTTAGAATTAGTCGAAAGTCCTGTCCGCCAGAACGCTTTAACCGTCGGGCAGGCAACTTTGGAAGACGTTCAGAGCGAGCCGAGCCTTCGTCCGAAATCTTTGGACGAATACATCGGTCAGACGAAGATCGTCAACAACTTAAAGATTTTTTTGAAAGCCGCGCTGCGCCGCAGCGAAGCGCTCGATCACTGTCTGTTTTTCGGTCCGCCGGGGCTCGGCAAAACCAGTCTCGCCGTCATCATTTCGAACGAGCTCGGCGCGAGTCTGAAAACCGTGCACGCGCCGTCGGTCGAAAAAGGCGGCGACCTGGCGGCGATCTTAACCAATCTCGAAGAAGGCGACGTGCTTTTCATCGACGAAATTCATCGCCTGCGCCCGCAAATCGAAGAGATTCTTTATCCGGCGATGGAGGATTACACGCTCGACATCATGATCGGGCAGGGCACGGCGGCGCGCTCGATCAAGATCGATCTGCCGAAATTCACGCTCGTCGGGGCGACGACGCGCGCCGGTTTGATTTCGGCTCCTTTGCGCGGACGTTTCGGCATCGTCAATCACCTCGATTTTTATTCGCGCAAGGATTTGGAAATCATCGTGCATCGTTCGTCGGAAATTTTGGGAATCGAAATCGAAGCGACCGGCGCGAGTGAGATCGCGCGGCGCGGACGCGGCACGCCGCGCATCACGAATCGGCTTTTGCGCCGCGTGCGCGATTACGCTGAAGTTTTGGGGGACGGGCGCATCACGGGCGCGATCGCGCAGAAAGCCCTGGACGAAATGGAAGTCGACCGTTACGGGCTCGACGAAATCGACCGGAAGTTGCTGTTGTCGATCATCGAAAAATTCGACGGCGGTCCGGTCGGCATCGGAACGATCGCGGCGTCGATCAGCGAGGACCGCGAATCGATCGAAGAGGTGATCGAACCCTACCTGATTCAGACCGGTTTCCTCAACCGTACGCCGCGCGGACGCGTCGTGACGCCGCAGGCTTACCGACATTTCGGATTTGAGCCGCCGCAGGTCGAAGAAATCGTCTCACTGGCGAGTTAAATTTACTTTGCTCCTTATCTCACAAAAAAAGAGCGCCGGTTTTTCCCCTTTGAAACCGGCGCTCTTTTTTTTGTCCGCGAATCGACGCGAATTTCCGCTGATAGAAATCAGTAAAATCTAATTCGCGTTTATTCGCGTCGATTCGCGGGCGGTTTTCATATCGCCGGGAAAATTTGGTAATTTTAATTTCACGTATGAGTTGGAAAACAAAGCTGCAAAATCTCTTCGAGCGCATCGACGATTTTTCGGACGACGTCCGTTTCCGCCTCGAAAAATTCGACGATCCGGACGATGACGTTTTTATTCTGCCGTTCAACGGCTTCGGCAATCAGGAGAGACTCTTTTTGAAAGGGCGCGTGCTGGAAAAAAAAACGAGGAGCGCGGCGACCGAAACCGACAGCCGCTGGCGCAATCTGGTCAGGATGTTTCGGCTTTTCGAAACCGACGAGGTTCCGCACGCGCTCGTCAAAGCCGTTTTCGGCGCGTTTGAAACCGAGATTCGCGCCGACCGCGAAGGCTATTTCGAGATCGAAATCGATGTCGGCGAAAAAAGCGAAACCGCTTTATGGCACGATCTCGAACTCGAATTACTCGAACCGCCGACCGAAAACCAAGCCAGAACGACCGGACAAATCTTGATTCCGCCGCCGACGGCGAAATTCGGCGTCATCAGCGACATCGACGACACGGTAATCAAAACGAACGTCACGAACAAGCTGAAAATGCTCGCGACGACCGTGCTTTCGAACGAGCATACGCGGCTGCCGTTCGAGGGCGTCGCGGAATTTTACCGCGCGCTGCAGGCGGGGCGGGCGGGAGATGAAAACAACCCGATCTTTTACGTTTCGAGCAGCCCGTGGAATCTTTACACCCTGCTCGTCGAGCTATTTAAAAAGCGCGAAATTCCGCCCGGACCGCTTTTTTTGAAGGATTTCGGGACGCACACGATCTTCGGCGCGTCGGATCATCAAACGCACAAGCTCGAAAACATCCGCCGCGTGCTCAACGCCTACCCCGCTCTGCCGTTTGTTTTAATCGGCGACGACGGCGAACAGGACCCGCAGATTTACCGGCAGATCGTCGGCGAATACCGAGATAAAATCCGCGTGATTTATATTCGAAAAGTCAGAGAAAGGGTCGGCAACGAGGAAGAGATTGTCGATTTAATCCGCGAAGTGCGCGAATCCGGCTCGCAGATTGTTTTCGCGCCCGATTCCGAGTTCGCCGCGCTTCACGCCGCCGGCGAAAACCTGATCGCGGCGCGAAAGGTTTCTGATGTTCACGAGGAAAAAATGCTCGATAAACAAGCACCCAAGCCTGAAAATTTAACCGAAAAGGATTTGATGTAAGAGAGGCAAATCAAATCTGGGAATTAACAGGCAAGCCTTTCCTTAAAACTCAGCGGCTCGGCGTCTTTGCGAGAAATTTTTTATCCCGCAAAGACGCCGAGCCGCTAAATAAATCAGTAAATAAAAATCCGCCGGCACGCGCGGCTAAATTTTTTCTATTTCGCCGGTTCGGGTTTCGGCGCCGCCATGTTGGCTTCGATGTTCAGAACAACGGTGATGTTATCCGACAAAGCCATCGCCCCGTTCGGCAGTTTTTGATCGTTTCCGATGCCGAAATCCTTGCGGCTGACGACCGTTTCGGCGGTCGCGCCCATGCGCGTGCCGCGGTCGTTTTTGAGGAATCCGGCGACGGCGAACGGGAACGAGATGGATTTCGTGACGCCGTGCATCGACAGATCGCCGGTCAGGATCAAACCGTTGCCTTTTTTCTCGATCTTCGTGCTTTTGAAGGTCAGGTCCGGATAGGTTTCGACCTCGAAAAAGTCTTTCGTGCGCAGATGGTTGTCGCGCGCGTCGACGCCGGTATCGACGCTCGTGGCTTTCGCCGTGAATTCGACCGTCGATTTCGTCACGTCTTTCGGGTCGTAATTGACCGTGCCCGTGAAATCGCGGAAATAACCCGGCACGTCGACCAAACCCATGTGCTTGACGCGGAAGCCGATCGAGCTGTGCGCTTTATCGAAACTGTAAGCGCCCGCCGCGCCTTCGTCGAGCGCGCCGGCGGCCGCAAATTTTTCAGCGATCGTCAGGTTGCGGGCGGTCGTCGAAAAATTCGATAAAACAAACGCGCACGTCAACGCGAAAGCCAGCAGAAAAGCTAATTTTTTCATTCTTTCATTTACTCCTTAAATTGTAACTTTATGTATGTTATCGGAAAAATTATTGGATGCCGCTTGGAACCGAATAGTTTCGACATTCAAAAATAAAACTCTAGCCTGCCGTCCGCGCAAAGTAAAGCAAGCCAGAGTCCTTCGTCGGAGATTTTCTAAAATTATTTGCCCTTCAAAAACTGCGCCGTCACTTCCGCGACGCGGCGACCCTGCAGACGTCCGGCGGTCTGCGCGACTTCGTCCGGGTCGAGCTGTCCATTGTTCGACGTAAACGACGCCCCGTACGGATTGCCCGATTCGAACTGCGAGGCTTCCGTGTAGCCGGGCGAGACGATGATCATGCCGTAATGGTAAAAGACGGTGTTGATCGCGAGAATCGTCGCCTCCTGCCCGCCGTGCGCGGTCGCGGTCGTCGCGAAGGACGAGCCGATTTTATTGACCAGCGCGCCTTTCGCCCAGAGCCCGCCGGTTTGGTCCATAAAGTTTTTGAGCTGCGCCGACGGGAGACCATAACGCGTCGGCGTGCCGAAAATGACGGCGTCCGCCCATTCGAGATCGTCGTTCGTCGCTTCCCGGATGTGTTCGGTTTCGTCCTGGTGTTTTTTCCAGTTTTCGTTGCCCATCCAAACTTCGTCGGGCGCGGTTTCCTTGACCTTTAAAAGCCTCGTTTCCGCGCCCGCGCCGCGCGCGCCTTCTTCGACCGCTTTCGCCAGCTCATAAGTCGTGCCCGTCTGGCTGTAATAAATGATCGCTACTTTTGGTTGCATCAGATTCTCTCCTGTTTCTTTAGATTAAGAATTCATGATAAACCGCGCGGCCGGAATTAAACAATTTTTTTATCGCGTTTATTTAAGAATGGTCGTGAATCATCCGCCAGCCCGTCCTGGTTTTCGTCCAGACAGTCGTGAACCAGCCGGTGCGGTCCGGGCGATTGGCGCCGGAAAGAATGAATTGTCCGGTGACGAGCGCGTTTTTCTTGCCCAGCATCCGCACGACGATATTTTCGTAGCGCAGGTTTTGAATCGGTCTGCCGGTTTTCCAGAATCCTTCCTTCATCGTTTTTTCGATCGCCTCGACGCCGCCCGCCGGTCCGGTCGAAAGCATTTCGGTCGCTTCCGGGACATAAGCCGATAAATATTGACTCAGATCGCCTTTGTTCCAGCCTTCTGCCGTCATGTTGAGCGTGTCGCGAATCGCCTTTTCGTCCTTGTTCATCTGCTGACCGAAAGCCGGAAAAGCGCAGACCGCAAGCAGCAAAGCGCACAGAAAAAATATTCTCTTCATTCGTTTTGATAACTTTTGAGCTCCGCGCAGCCCTTCCGAATTACGAATTAAAGATTACAAATAAATCCGCGATCCGCGATTCCAAATCCGAAACGAAGCGGCGGCGCTCAAAAACAGATTTCTCCTTCTCGATTTGTTGAAAAATAAACAGTGAGCATACGGCTTGAATCGCTAAAAGGTTTATAAAGTTGATTTTTAGAAAGTCAAAAAAAATTTTCGAAAATTTTTTGACAATAAACCCGAAATCTTTCCGCGTTAGTGTGTGACGGCGACGAAAAAGCCGCGAATATTTATACGGAGAGAAAAGAATATGAAATTATTTGGCGTTTTAATACTTGGTTTATTGATGATCGGTTCGGTTTCGGCGCAGCGCGTCCCGGCGGAGCTCGTCGGCAAATGGTTCGAAGGCTCGACTTCCATTTTGAACGAACAGAATATGACGACCGGCGCGGTCGCCTCCCGCTACGGCAGCTCGATCGGTTACACGATGGAAGCGGACGGCACGTTTCGCTACGCGGCGCTGATCAAATCGACGATGTACGGCTGCACGACGAGTCTCTGGAACGACCGCCGCGGCAAGATTTCCGTCAGCGGGGACGTGCTCACTTTCACGCCGACGAAAGACTACTGGTTTAATTCGAACAGTTGTTACCCGTCGTCGAACAAGGAGCAGAACAAACCGCTCGAAGCGAAAAAATTCAACTACGAAGTCGGCGTGAAGGAAGGCAGGACCTGGCTCTGCATGCGCGAAGTCGGCAAAACGCGCACCGAAGACATTTTGTGCTTCCCGCAGGTCGAAGATTAATTCCGGCGAAACAGTTCCCGGGCGCGACGGCTGAATACGTCCCGTCGTGCCCGATACCGCCGGAGCGAAAAATACGCGTTATATCTTGAGTATTGAAGGAGAATTTTTATGTCTGTTCAAGAAATGGTTTTGCAAAACAGCAGCGACGGTTCGCTGCTGACGAATCGGACGCTCGGAATCGTCGGCATGGTTTTGAGCCCGATGCTTTATTTCGGCTGGTTTTTTCATGCCGCGCAGCCCGACCAGCCGCCCGCTTACCCGTTCTGGGCGAGTCTCGGCGGTTTTTTATACCTGCTCGGCGCGATGGCGAGCGCGACCGGAATGCGAAATTCCCGCGTCACCGGCAGCGGGACCGGCGCTAAAATCTTATATGTCGTGCAGATGATCGGCTTATTTCTGGCGATGTGGTTCGACATATTGGAATTCGCGGCGCCGCAGCTGCGCGACACCGGCATCTTTTTCATCACCGATCTGGCGTATCCGTTCAGCCACATGCTGATGATCATCGTCGGCGTCGCCGTCGTTCGCGCCGGCGTCTGGCGCGGCTGGCGCCGGGTGCCGGCGTTTCTGGTCGGTTTGGCGCTGCCGTCGTTTTTCGGGTTATGGTCGCTCGTCGGGCGCGAAAACGGCGGCTTTATTTTCCCGCTGTTCGTAACGGTCGGTTTCTTCACGCTCGGCCTCGCGGTTTACACGACCCGAACGAATTCGGAAAACTAAAATCACTTTTTTGCGGCATGGCGTCTTGGCGGGAGAGAAGAAAATTTCCCGCCAAGACGCCATGCCGCAAAGAAAACCGCAAAGACTTTCGTCCGGCTGAGTTCTTTTTGAGCCCGCTTCCAAATATTTGCGCCGGTCATTTACGAAACGGCAGTCGCGGTTTACCGCGTGAATGTTTTTTCGGCAGTCACTAGTTTCCGAAATTTCGGGCGATCAGATAAATCAGGGCGAGCCCCGACAATACGCCGCCCGTAACGGCGAGGATCGTGATCGTGCGCCACGAAATCGAAATTCCCTCGTCCGTGATGCGAAAAGCCGAGGGCCGGGCGGATGCCGGCGCGGCGGCCGACTTTGCGCGCGCTGTTTCCGCGTCGCCGAAAGCGCCCCGGTCTTCCTGCCCGATCTTTTCGGGGGCATCGGTGGACGGCGAAATTACGGCGCCGGTCGAAGGCGCGATTCTTTTCGCCAACTCCGCGAAGCGCCGGTCGCTTCGCAAACCGTCGAGGCGCGGGTCGATCAGCAGCGTCGTGCGCCAGTGATCGCGGTCGGACGGGTTTTTATCGAGGCGCGCGAACGCCGCGTCCGGTTCGCCGAGCCCGGCATGAATCACGGCGAGGAAAATCGGCGGGAAAAATTCGCCGTTCCGTTCGCGCGCTTCCATCTCGCGTAAAATCTCGCGGGCCTCTTCGCGGGCCCCGCCGATCGCCAGATCATAGCCGAGCGTCGAAAGGTACATCGGCAGTCTGCCGCCGCGCGATACGACTTGGCGCGCCGCCTCGATTCCGTTTTCGATTTCGCCGAGAAACGGCGACGACCAGCCGAAAGCGTGCTGGCAAAGAATATTTTCCGGATCGATTTCCAAACCGCGCCGGGCTTCGCGTTCGGCTTCCTCGTAACGCCGCGCCATAAACAACACGTAATGATGCGCCGCCGAATGCGCCGCCGAATGCGGATCGAGCTTTTTCGCGATATTCATCTCGGCGATCGCCTCGTCGTGGCGCCCGACCGTCTGGAGCAGGAACGCAAACCATTCGTGCGCGCGCGGATTGTTCGGGTTAAGTTCGAGCGAGCGCCGGTACAGCCGTTCGCTCTCGGCAAAGTCGCACTCGTAACCCCAGACGGTGAACCCGAGTGAGGCATACGCTTCGGCTGATTTCGGGTCGAGTTCGACGGCTTTGCGCGCCGCTTCCTTCGCTTTCGGAAAACACTCCGATGGAGCGGTGAGCGCGTAAACTTCCAGCCAGTTGTAATAATCGGCGATGCCGCTGTAGGCGAGCGCGAAATTCGCGTCGAGCCGGATCGCTTCTTCAAAATGTTTGATCGAGCGCAAAATTCCGTCGGCTTCGTACCGAAACAGCTCATACCGACCGCGCAGGTAGGATTCGAACGCCGCGGCGCTGTCCGTTCCGCGCTGTCGAAGACGCTTTTGCTCGCTTTCCGTAAGGCGCGGGACGAGCGACGAAACCACTTTTTCCGTGATCGAGTCCTGCAGAACAAAGACGTCGCGCTCGCTTTCGTCGAACCGCATCGCCCACAAAATTCGATTGTCGGAAATCTTTAAAAGCTGCACCGCGACGCGCATCCGCCCGTCGGCGAACGAAACGCGTCCTTCGAGGATATAGTCGACGTCGAGCAGTTCGCCGATTTTCAAAGGATTTTTATAACTCGCGACGATCGGCAGCACCGAACCGGTCGGGCGCACGACCAGCTTCCGCATCTGACTCAAACGGATCGTCAGAGCGTCGGCCAACCCGACGCTCAAAAAATCGTCGGCCGTCTCGCCGCCCGTCGAGCGCATCAGCAGAAACGGCAAAATCGCGAGCGTTTTTTGGTCGGAGGTTTTCGCCGCCGGTTCCTTTCCCGCGGCGAAACTGCGCGGGATAAATCCGGGCTGGTCGGAAGAGTTTCGCAGGTAATCGGCGAGCGCGGCTCTTAACTCTTTAACGGAATCGAATCGAGCGGAAGGCTCCTTGGCGAGGCATTTCAGGATGAGGGCTTTTAATTCCGAGCCGATGAAGTCGGCGGCGCCGTCGTTCGCCGCAATGCGCCGCGGCTCGACTTCACAAACGACGCGCGCGATTTCGTGCGGCGCGCGCGAAGGAAATTTGTACGGGCGCTCTCCGGTCGCCAGCTCGTAAAGAACGACGCCCAACGAATAGATGTCGGTCGCCGCGGTCAGCGTTTCGCCGCGAATTTGCTCGGGGCTGGCGTATTCGGGCGTCATCAGCCAGCGTCCGGTCGGCGGGCGGTTTTTTTCGGTCTCAAACTGTTCGTCGCTTAATTTCGCGATGCCGAAATCGAGCAGCTTGACCGCCGCGCCGCGGCTGACCAATATGTTGGCCGGTTTGATGTCGCGGTGCAGAATGCTGCGGTCGTGCGCGTATTCGACGGCGCTGCATACCTGTTCGAAAAGCTCGACGCGCTGCCGGACGGTCAGGTTTTTATTCTCGGAAAAAGCGAGCAGATTTTCGCCGGTAATATATTCCATGACGAGATACAGCAGACCGTCCGGCGTCGAGCCGCCGTCGATCAGACGCGCGATGTTCGGGTGTTCGAGCGAGGCGAGAATTTGTCGCTCGACGCGAAAACGCCGGGCGGCAAAGTCCGGATCCAAAATTTGACGGATGATTTTGACGGCGACCGTCTGGTCGAATTCGCCGTCGTCGCGGCGGGCGAGATAAACCGTGCCCATGCCGCCGCGCCCGATCTCGCGAATCAGCCGAAACGCGCCGATTTTGCGCGGCAGAAACGAGTTCGTGGTCGGATCCGCGATAAAGCCCTCGTAAAAGACGGTCAGCGACGCGTCGGCGACCGCCGGGGTCTCGATAAATTCCTGCGCCTTTTCGTCCGCCGCGAGCAGCGCTTCGACTTCGCGCCGCAGATTTTTATCCGCGCCGCACGCCTCCTCGACGAAGGCGGAACGGCGCGCCGCCGGAATTTCGAGCGCGGCTTCGAAGATTTCGACTACCTTTTCCCAATTCTGATCGGCTCGTTCGCTCTCGGGCATCAATTTTAAATTCTTATGAAGCGGTCAATTCCTTGTAAAGCCACGCTTTGGCGACGCGCCAGCCGCGCATCACCGTCGACACGCTCGTGCCCAAAACTTCCGCCGTTTCCTCGACCGACAAACCGCCGAAATAGCGCAGTTCGACGATCCGGCTGCGTTCCGGATCTTTTTCGGCGAGCTCGCGCAGCGCTTCGTCGAGCATTAAAAGCTCGACCGCGCGCTCGTCGGAAACGTCGATCGTGCCGTCGTCGAGCGAGACGTGACGCGCGCCCTGCCCGCGTTTCTCGCTGATCCGCGCGCGGGCGTGATCGATCAGGATGCGCCGCATCGCCTGCGCGGCGATGCCGAAAAACTGCGCGCGGTTTTGCCACCGGATGCGGCTTTGATCGACCAACTTGAGATACGCTTCGTTGACGAGCGCGGTCGTTTGAAAAGTGTGGTTTTCCGCCTCGCGCCGCAAATAACGATGCGCGATCGATTGCAGTTCGCGGTAGACGAGCGGAAACAGTTCTTCGAGCGCCGCTTGTTCCCCGTTATTCCAGCGCATCAGAAGTTCGGTGACGTTCTGAGAATTTTCCATCTGTTTGCTGCCGTAAATTTTTCCTAAACATCTTAGCCGAAGTGCGTGATGAAACCAAAGAAAATGACACCAATGGACGGGAAGCGGGCAATAAAATTAAAAAATGACCCGTTTCGCGGCAAAACCACGCGTTAAGAAACGGTCAGTAATTTGTCGAAAAGGGTTAACTCGATGAAAATAGCGCAGATATTCATAATAGTTTTGATGTTTTTAGTGGTTTTGACGTTAGCCGTCAGCGCCGACGCGGCGATTGTGAAGACCGCGCACCGCCTGCCGCTCGGCGATTCGCAGATCACCGTCAACGTCTACGAAAACGCGGGCGCGAGCGTGACGTTTTTCGCGCCGCACCATAACGAGCAGCTCGGTTTGAGGCTCGCCAAAGATTATGTCACCCGCTACGGCGGGCGGCTGATCGAAATCGAATCGACGGACGAGCGCGGCAAGCCGCAGCGCTATGTGAAATTTACCGCGGCGGGCAAAAACTACACGATCGACCCGAACCGCATTTACACCGAAAACGGCAGGAACTGCAACGTCGCCGCCGAAATTCGCGACAGCGTCGCCGGTTTCGCGGACGGGCTTTTAAGGCTCGTTCTCGACGCGGACGGCAAAACTCTGCGCTCGGGAGAGCGTTTTATCGTCGCCGTGCACAACAACACGGACGTTTCTTCGAAAAATTCCGGCGCGCAAAACGCGGATCTGACGGCGGTTGCTTTTCTCCGGGCGCAGAGCACGAACAATTTTTCGCACGGCGCCTTCGAAGCGCAAGCCGGCGGCGTTTTTCTGTCGAACACGGAAACGGACGAAGACAATTTCATATTCCTGTCGACGCCGGCGCACATCGGTTATTTCGCCGAGAAGGGCTTCAACGTCGTCGTTCAGAAACCGGCGGCGAAGCTGCAGACCAAACAATGCACGATCGACGACGGTTCGCTTTCGGTCTTTTCGGGACAAACCGCCGTTCCGTATATCTGTCTCGAAGCCGACGGCGCGAGCGGTCACGCGCGCCAGCAGCAGATGCTCGAAGCCGTCTACGCGCTTCTTGAACCCGAACAGAAAACGCTCGCGCCGACGAACGTCGCCGAAGCGAAATAATCGAACGGTTTATTTATGACGATACGTGATTCTGCCCTTCGTCAGATCGTACGGCGACATTTCGACGTCGACGCGGTCGCCGATCAGGATGCGGATGCGGTTGCGGCGCATTCTGCCCGAAATCTGCGCCATCACGATATGATCGCTGCCGTTCACCTGCACTTTGAAACTCGCGTCGCGCTGTTTGTCGACGATCGTGCCGGCGACCTGAATTAATTCTTCCTTGATATTTTCTGCCTTTTGATTTCCTGCTTTCATATTTTTTAACTTTCGATTGCCTTGAAAATAAACAATGTCTCCGGCTAAATGTTTAGCCGGAGACATTGCGGTTTAAAAACGGTCGCGATTGACCGTTCTCGATATAATTACCAGCGCGAACCGCCGTAGCCGCCGCCGCGATTGCCGCCGCGACCGCCGCCGTAACCGCCCCGATTACTGCCGCCGCCGTTGTTTTCGCGCGGTTTGGCTTCGTTGACGAGCAGCGCCCGACCGTCGACCTGCGTGCCGTTGAGCGACGCGATCGCGTTCTGCGCTTCTTCGTTCGAAGACATTTCGACGAACGCGAAGCCGCGCGAGCGACCGGTTTCGCGGTCTTCGATGATGTTGCTGGAGAGAACCGTTCCGACTTTGCCGAACATCTGTTCTAAATCCTGATTCGATGTGTTGAAGGAAATATTTCCGACGTAAAGTTTCGTTGACATAAAAATTAAATACCTTTTTTCCCGCTGACTGGGAATTGCAAAAGAAGCGTCGAATCGAGTTGGACTTCGGAGAAAAACGGTCGGCAACGAAGATTTCGGATTTCGGATGCTCAAAAAAACTGCCAGAGCGACTTCTGTAACTATTAAACGAACCTGCTCTCGAACTTATCCAAAAAACCGTCTTTGACGAGCGCACCTGAAAAATCCGGTGCAAGAGAAGGATTGATACTCTTAAGATGCACTTAAATCGGTTTAGTTGCAAATTGATTTTTCGGAAAAACGTCTCGCACGATGCGTCGGCGATTGTTCAAAAAACGAGATTTTTACCAAAAAATTGTGATGAGCGGCGGAAAATTGAGAAAAATTGAGAAATGTAAATTTTTATTAAAAGACTTTTCGCCCTCGTTTAATCGAAGATTTTAGATGTTAATTCATAAATTCGTATTTTTTGGATTAATACCCATACATACAAAAAATCATAAATTTCGAGAGGTGGTAAAGATGTACACGAGACAAAATCCGAACTTAGCATATATCGAACGCCGGATGTGGCAGCAGGCGACCACGCCGCGCATCGGCATCGTCAAGCAGTTATTGAATAAATTACTGAACGAACTCGAAACCGTCAGCGAAAACGAGCGCGTCAATCTGGAGGAAAACTTCAATCTTTACGAACAGATGAAGAATTTCGAAATGGACATCATCCGCCAGGCGCTCTATTTGACGGACAACAATCAGCGCCTCGCCGCGCAGATGCTCGGCATCAACTATACGACGCTGAACGCGAAGATGAAGCGTTACGGAATCGGCTGCAAGGGCGAAAATTTGGGCTTAAGCAAGGAGGTTTAACGGATGTTTCTGCAAACTTCTAAAAACGGGCACCGCAACAACGCGCCGCCCGGCATCAACCCGCACGATTTTTTCTATAAAAACGGTTCGGAGATTCACGTGTCCGAAGGCGCGGATTTCGAATCGGCGGGCGCGGTCAGCCTGCCGCTGCTCGCGACCGCGAACGATCTGCGCGAAGTCGTCAAATTCTTCAAGCACAAGCCGCAGGGCGTTTCCGCGATCGAGATGACGAACGCCGAACCGCGCCGCGTGTTCGACGCCCGCAAGATCGCGGCGTATGAATTCTGGGGCATCTTGGCCCGCCTGGACGAACGCTTTCAGCTCACCGCGCTCGGCGAAGAATTAGCGAAAAACACCGAGGCGGAATGTCAAATTCACCGCCGGATTCTGCGTTTCGTGCCGGCTTACCGGCAGGCGATCGAATGGATTTTCTCGCAGAACCTGAAGATCGCGACATACCTCGACGTCGCGAATTTCTGGCACATTTCGGGCGAAGATTTGAGCCTCAGCCCGGAAATGGACGCGAACATCGAAGCCGTCATCGTCAGCTTTTTCAGTCTTTGCCACGCCGCCGAACTCGGTACGGCGACGGTCGGCAAACGCGGTCAGCCGGCACGCCTCAGCGTCCGGCTCGACCAGATGCAGGCGTTTCTCGAAGCGCCGGACGAAAATTCGGAAACGCTGCTTCCGCCGATCTTCGCGCCGCAGAGCGCTCCGCGGCTTGAGCGGGCGGCCGGCGAAAACATCGCGACCGTTTATATTTCGGCGGGCGCCCGCGAGCCGGCGTCGACGAATCTGCGCGCCGCGCTCGAACTCGCCGATTTTTCGAGCATCGCGTTCGGCGCCGACGAATTCGTCAACGGCTTTCTGCCGCTCGCCAACCGCGTCGCGATGCAGCAGTGCCAGGCGGCGATTTTCCTGCTCGACGAAACGGACTGCGCCGAGCGAAACGGCGTCATGACGCTGCGCTGCGACCGCGTGACGGAAATCAGCGTCGCGCAGGCGCTCTTCGGCGAGCGCGTCATCCTGCTCTGGAACGGCGCCGAAAAAATGCCGCCGGTTTTCGGTCAGCTCGGGTTTAACGCGATGAAGGGCGACGTCGCGAACTGGGAATCGAACGTCCGGCTGGTGAAATGCCTGAAAAGCTTGAAGGGCTGAATAGTCCGTTTTAACGCGCGGCGCGAAAGGCTTTCAAGCCAGCCCTCCTCGGTCTTTCGCGTCGCCGCGTTGAAATTTTCCGCACAACCATCAATCGCGCTTTAACCGAAACCGTTTATCCGACGACGCGGTTTCGGTTTCAAGGGGATGAATCTCAACTGAGATTCATCCCTTTTTTTTGTCCGTCCGTCACGCGCCGACATGATTCCGTTTAATATTTGATTTTATAAAATAAGATATTTTCTTTACGGAGCGCCTTTTTTGACCTTCCAAAATCAGCTTTTTTTCTTTGTTTTCAAATACTTAAGCTAAGCGCCGAGGGCTGGCACCGCCATTGCGCCGGATGGTTTTGAATTATTTGGATAAAGTTTTCGCGGGTGGAATCATTTACCCCAAAACAAAAACTTTATCGCGAATTCAAGACGAACTTTTATTCATTTGAGGGAAAAACTGATGAAACGAACGATAAGTTTTTTTAGTGTGCCATTTTTCATAATCCTGCTCGCGCTGCCGGCGGTCTTCGGACAAAGCTCGCTCGGCGAAATCCGCGGTCGGGTGGCAGATCCGAACGGCGCCATCGTCAGCGGGGCGAACGTCGAAATCAAAAACCAGTCGACCGGCGAGACGCGCACCGCGCAGACCAACGCGGACGGCGAATACACGATCTCGAAACTGCCGGTCGGCGCGTACACCGTGACGGTCAACTCGCAGGGCTTTGCGGCGGCGAGCGTCAGAGACGTGCAGATCTCCGTCGCGTTCGTCACCGAACAGAACGTCACCTTGAACCCGCAGGGAAGTCAGGAAACCGTGACCGTGACGAGCGGCGACGTCGCGACGCAGGTCAACAGCACCGATCAGCAGCTTTCGACTCTGATCAGCAATCAGAAGATTCAGGATTTGCCGCTCCTTTCGCGCAATCCTTCGGCGCTCGTGCTGCTCGCGCCCGGCACCGTGCAGACCGATTCGCTGCTCGGCGGCTTTTCGGTCAACGGCTCCCGAGAACGCAACAACAATTTTCTGGTCGACGGCGTCGACAACAACGACACGGACGTGCCCGGCATTCCGGGCGGCATCGCGACGCCGAACATCGACGCGACCGAAGAATTCCGCGTCATCACGGGCAATTTCAACGCCGAATACGGTCGCAATACCGGCGGCATCGTGACGACCGCGACCAAGCGCGGCGGCAACGAGTTTCACGGCGGCACGTATCTTTACTACCGCAACGACAAATTCGCGGCGCGCAACTTTTTCAACACGACCAGCGACCCCGACCCGCTCGACCGCAAGCAGTACGGCGTTTCGATCGGCGGTCCGGTCGTCAAAGACAAATTATTTTTCTTTTTCAATTACGAGGGCGACCGCCAAAAGGCGGGCGCGCAGCAGTTTCGCCTAGTTCCGACCGCCGAAGCGCGCGCCGGAATCATCAATACGCCCGCCCCGAGCGGCGATCCGGAAACGAACGGCGACAACGGCACCTTCGGCGTGCTCGACATTCGCCCGACCGGCGTCAACAACAATCTCGGAGTGCCGTTCAATCCGCTGACGCAGGGGCTTTTGGACCGCATCTTCCCGCTGCCGAATCTGCCGTCGGGCAGCGCCCGAACCTCGCCGCTGCCGGGAGTTTTCGAGTATTACACGTTCAACTACAACGCCGTCAACAATATCGACTCGATCGCGACGCGCGTCGATTACCAGATCAACGACCGTAATACATTGATGGGCAGCATCAACTGGCTGAAAGGCGATTATTCGGCCGGCGCGCCGACTTTCGACGAGTTCGGCGACGAGCTGCTGACGCCGCAGACCGGTTCGGTTTACGCCTTTAATTTGATTTCGACGATCACGCCGAACGTCGTCAACGAATTTCGCTTCGGCCTCAACCGCGCCAAATCCTCGTTTTACGGTCCGGGCGAAGGTGGCGTGCCGAACACGCTCAACGAAGCGATTCGCACGATCTTCTCGGACAACGGCGCGGGCGTTCCGAATTTCGGCAGCACGAATACGAACATTTTGAACATCACGACGCCGTTTACCTCGATCGCCAATTTCAGCACGCAGAACCGGACGACCGGCACGATGACGTTCGCCGATTCGCTGACCTGGGTCAGGGGCAGCCACACGTGGAAGTTCGGCGGCGAAATCCGCCCGATCTTCTCGAACGGCGACAGCAATTTCGGTCGTCAGGAAACGATCGATTTCACGCTCGGCTCGACGTTCGATTTTCCGGTCGTGGTTTATGAAGACGCGAACGGCGAAACGCAGGATCTGCCGACGACCGGCGCGGGCGGTTTGATCAACGATTATCTCGCTTTCCTTTCGGGCGTCGTCGCCTTCCAGTCGCAGACGCAGTTTTTCAACGGCGCGGGCGAGCGCGTCGACAACGATTTTCGCCGCTACCGCACGACCGAATTCGGGCTTTTCGCGCAGGACACCTGGCGCGTGCGCCAGAATCTGACGCTTAATTTGGGCTTGCGCTGGGAATTCAACCGGGTGCCGTACGAAAAAGACGGCCTGCTCGCGAATCTCGTCGATCAGGACCCGAGCGGACCGACGCCGGCGGGCGGCTTCGTCTTCAAGACGGTCGGCAAAAACTCGGAAAATCCCGACTTGAAGCTCTGGGACAACGACTGGAACAATTTCGGACCGCGCTTCGGTTTCGCGTACAGCCCGGCCTATGAAAACGGCTTTCTGGGCGCGCTCTTCGGCGGTCCGGGAAAATCTTCGATCCGCGGCGGCTACGGCATTTTCTACGACCGCATCTTTACGAACCTGTTCGGCAATTCGAGCGGCAACCCGCCGTTTTCGAACGCGGTCTTTAATATTCCGCTCGCCGTCGAAGGCGCGCCGTTTCTGGTGACGGACGTTCCACGTCTCGAATCGACCGCCGCCTCGCCGGTTGTGGTCGAAGGGCAGGAACTCGGCTTGGCCGTCGTTTTCCCGACCTCGAAAAACAACATTCTGCAGCAGAAGTTCGTGACGCCGAACAGCGCGTCGTGGAATTTCGGTTTCCAGCGCGAGCTCGGCAACCAATTTCTTTTCGAAATCGATTACGTCGGCACGAAGGGCACGAATCTGATTCGCACGCTCGACGGGCAGCTGACGAGCGTCGCGCGCGTTAACGCCATCCGCGGCACGAACACGCCGATCAGCACGAGCCTGCGCGAGAATTACCTGAACGGCACGCTCAATCAGGCGTTCGGACAGGGCAGCGTGTTCCTGATTACGACGCTCGGCAGATCGAGCTACAACGCGATGCAGGTGCGCGCGACGAAAACCTTGTCGAACAAGCGTTTCGGTCTCGGACAAATTCAGGCGTTCTACACGTGGAGTCATTCGATCGACGACGCGGCCGACCCGCTCGTGCCGGGAACGAGCGACCGCGCCAGCCCGCGCGACTCGTCGGGTTTCGCGGGCGGTTTCCTCGCCGAACGCGGCGACTCGACCTTCGACGCGCGGCACCGTTTCGTGCTGAATTTCATCTACGAGCTGCCGTTCACCTCGTCGAACAGATTCGTCAGGTATTTGGTCGACGACTGGACGATTTCGGGAATTTACCAGGCGCAGACCGGTTATCCGTTCAGCGTCTTTATGAACGGCGTCGACCGTCAGGGCACGGCGCTTTCGGCGCGCGCGAGCTTTGCCGACGGCAACGGTTACGAAAGCAACCGCACGGCGGACAATGCGCGCGTTTACACCGGGCCGGACCGCTCGTTGTTCGCTTCGGACGTTACCTTAGACGGCAAACAGGGCACTTCGGGACGCGGCGCGTTTCGCGGGCCGAATTTCTATAATATGGATTTTTCGGTGATAAAGCGGATTCCGATCACCGAAAGAGTGCGTTTCACGCTGCGCGCGGATTTCTTTAATCTGTTTAATAACGTCAATCTCGGCGTTCCGAACAGCGACGTCACGCAAAGCAATTTCGGTTTGTCCACGACCGCCGCGCCGGCGCGGATCATTCAGTTCGCCGGACGGTTCGACTTTTAAAGGAAGAGGAGAAGAAAAGGAGAAGGAGAGAAAGGGAGAAGTTTTCTTTGTTGATGATCCTGGATGTTTTTATTCGACGTTCAGGGTTATTAAAGGGAAATAAATCTCCTTTTTCCCTTTCTTTTCCTCCTTCTCCAATTAAAAACAAAAAGTCGTCACAAAACGACGCTGCGCGGTGTTTTCCTTTTGTGCAGCCCGTCCGAAATTTTGGAAAAAATTTTAAAGTTCGGAACATTTTCAGAATTTTGAGCGTTATTTTTTTTTGTCCTGTTTTCATAATTGTCAGACAAATAATAATTTCCATGAGCCGACACGCGAATTGCGTTGAATAAGATTGTTGCTGTCTTAGGGTAAATTAGGAAATATCGGTCGAAGGTCAATAATCGTTTGCGGTTACAGCAACTTTTTTGTCCTTTCGACCATCATATTTGCTAATAATTTTTCTAACTTCATTGTGGTTTGATTATGAACAGCAGGGTTTTACGATATGAGTTCGGAAACTACCGTCTACTGCCTTCGGAGCGGCTCCTCTACCGCGCCGGAGAAAACATTCCGCTGAAATCGAAAGTCTTTGAAACATTGTTGACGCTCGTGCGCCATCCGGGCAAATTGCTTACCAAAGACGAACTGATGTTGCAGATCTGGGGTAATAATTTTGTCGAGGAAGCGAACCTGACGCAGAATATCTTTACCCTGCGGAAAATTTTCGGCGAAAAGCCGCGCGATCATCAATTCATCGTGACGGTGCCGGGGCGCGGTTACCGCTTCGTCGCGCCGGTCGAAACGATCACCGAAGCGAAAATCGAGAATCAGGCGGACGGTGCGATTCATTCGAGCATGAACGGGCACGTCAAGTCGCTCGCCGTGCTGCCGCTCAAGTTTCTCATGCCGAAAGGCACCGAAAGCGAAAAATATCTGGGCCTGGCGATCGCCGATTCTTTAATCACGCAGCTCAGCGCCTGCCGGAAATTCGCGGTGCGCTCGACGGAAACCGTTTTAAGATACGTCGAAACCGAAAAAGACGCGATTTCGATCGGGCGCGAGCTCGACGTCGAAGTCGTTTTGAGCGGCACCATCCAAACTCTGAACGCCAAATGCCGCGCCAATCTGCAGCTCTACGACACGAAAAGCGGCGACACGCTCTGGGCGGATAAATTCGAGGTCGTTTCCGACGACTTTTTCGAAATGCAGGACAAAATTTCGAGCCAGGCGGCGGACGCGCTCGTCCGGCAGGGACACGCGAATTTGACGCCGCGCAAAACGCCCGAAAACCCCGAAATTTATCAAAAATACATTAAGTATCGTTTTTTCTGGGAAACCCGCACCGAAGAAGGCTTGCTCGCGAGCCTCGCGGGCGCGAAGGAGATCGTCGCGGCGGAACCGAATTTCGCGCTCGGTCACGTTTGTGTCGCGGACGCCTATCTGCTGCTCGGGCACCACTTGTTTCTGCCGCCGGAAAGGGTGTATCGAAACGTCGAACAGGCGGTCGAAAAAGCGCTCGAACTCGATCCCGACCTGGCTGAAGGCTATGCGTCGAAGGCGGATTTATGCTTCATCAGCGGCGGCTGGAAAGAGTGCGAAAAATACCACCGCCGAGCGATCGCGTTGAAGCCCGGTTACGCCTGGGCGCGGCACTGGTACGGCGTTTTTCTGATGGCGGCGGGGCGTTTTGACGAATCCCTGGAACAGATCGAAGAGTCGCAGCGGCTCGACGTCAATTCGCTATACCTGACGGTGATGCGCGGCGTGCCGTTTTGTTACAAGGGCGAATTCGAAAGAGCGATCGAGCATTTCAGACTGGTGCTCGAAATCGACCCGGATTTCAAGCGCGCGCAGTATTACCTGGCGTGGGCGCTGTTTCATGCCGGGCGGCACGAGGAGGGAATCGCGGAGTTCGAAAAAGTCGTCGCCGCCGAACCGATCCAACAGGCTTTCGCGCTTTTGGGTTATTGCTACGGCCGGGTCGGGACGAAGGAAAAGGCTTACGAAATGCTGCGCCGCATCGACCGGATGGCGTTCGACGGAAAATACGTTTCGCCGTATCACCGCGGCTTGATCTACGCCGGTCTCGGCGACAAAAATCAGGCTTTGACGGAACTTGAAAAAGCGTACGAAGAAAACTCGATTTGGCTCGTCTGGCTCAAAGTCGACCTCCAATTCAAAGCGCTGCGCGACGAACCGCGCTTTAAGGACTTAATCAAAAAACTCAATTTTCCCGTTTAAATTGCAATGGAAAGCCGCGCGTGACGTAAAGCAGACCACAGATCAATGAAACGAAAACCGATTCGGAATCGAAGACGGACGAAAAATCACAAGACGAGCGACGTAAATCCCTCGGTCGCCGGCGATTGCGCGAAGTTCGCGGCGATCGGCGCGTTTCGATAAACCGAAAACGGTTATAAATCTACAAGACACCGAATAATTTAATATTTAATGTTGTTGGTAAAAATATGAACGACATTTCGGCGTTGGATTTCGCATCCTCATCTTTTTTTTAAATGCGGCAAATAGAAACGTTAACCCCTGCCTGCTGACCGCTTGAGAATTCCGGTCATGATTTTGCTTCGAGAATGCTGCAGACGTTCTGGCACAACGCTTCTTTTAGAAAAAGTTTTGTGCTTCAACAATTTCAATAATTTTCATTTTTAAGGAGCAAAGAAATGATAAAACATTTTCGTATTTTATTTTCGATCGCCGTTTTATTGTTCGGGCTGGCGGGCTTCGCTTTTGCCCAGGAACGATTCGGCTCGATCGAAGGAACGATCAAAGACCAGGCAGGCGCGGTCGTTCCGGGCGCGACCGTGAAGGTCGAAGGCAACGCCTTCAGCCGCACGGTGACCGCCAACGAGGAAGGATTTTTTCGCATTTTGGCGGTTCCGCCGGGCCAGTACACGGTGACGGCGAGCGCCGCCAACTTTTCGGCGAGCCAGCCGACGAACGCGACGGTCGTGCTCGGGCAGGCGACCGTCTTCGACTTCGCGCTGCAGCCGTCGAGCGTCAGCGCGAGCGTCACGGTCACGGGCGACGTCGCGACGATCGACCCGACTTCGAGCCGCGTGCAGGATAACCTGAGCACCGAGCGCATCGAACAACTTCCGAAGGGCACGAATTTTTCGTCCGTCCTGCAAGCCGCTTCGTCCGTGCGCAAGGAGTCGAAAGGCGCCGGCTATCAGATCGACGGCTCGTCGGGCGCGGAAAACACGTTCATCATCGACGGGCAGGAAGTCACGAATTTCCGCACCGGGCAATTGAACAGCAACAACGATCTGCCGTTCGGACTCATTCAGGAAGTGCAGATCAAATCCGGCGGTTTCGAAGCCGAACACGGCGGCGCGACCGGCGGCGTCATCACGCTCGTCACGAAACGCGGCGGCAACGAATTTCGCGGCGACAT
Organism: Pyrinomonadaceae bacterium; assembly: GCA_036563455.1. Taxonomy (GTDB): domain Bacteria; phylum Acidobacteriota; class Blastocatellia; order Pyrinomonadales; family Pyrinomonadaceae; genus JAFDVJ01. The sequence continues at coordinate 535,806 of DATCMK010000038.1, forward strand.
CGGCACGTCGTTCAACAGCAGCCGGTTCGAGCCGCGCGCGGTTTTCGTCGACAATTTCACGCAAGCCGCGCCGGATTTTCAAACTTTGAGTCCGACGGAGAACGCCAACACGCTGCAGCGCGTCCTGCTCAATCCGGACAAGGACAACCTGCGTTATTTCTCGCCGCCGGGAGATAATTACCTGTTCTTTTTCCCGTCCGCTTCCTTGAGCGGTCCGATCGTCAAAGACCGCCTGTGGTTTTTCGGCAGCTACAATATCCAGAGCTACGAAATCAACCGCACGGTCGATTATCCGACCGGCGATCGGCAGAGATACCGCCGCAACGAACGCCGCGATTACGGATTTTTCCGTCTCGACGGGCAGGTCGGCAATAAACTGAATCTGACCGCCAGCTACACCTATAATCCGCTGCGCGTGCACGGCGATCTGCCGGCGTTCACCGGCATCGCGACGAGTTTGCCGTCGAACGGCACGCAGTCCGGCAGCGAGTTCATCGACACGCAGGGCGGTCGCCGCGCGAGCTCGATCTACAATTTCGGCGGAACTTACACGCCGACCAATTCGTGGATTTTCTCGGCGCGCTACGGGCAGAGCTATCTCAACGAAAAACTCGCCAGCTACGGCATTCCGGCGATCGACCGCGTGCGCTGCATCAACGCGAACACGGACGTTCCGGGCGTCACGCCGGCGGGCTCGTGCACTGCCGGATTCTCGAACGTGCCGAACATTTTGGGCGTCAACAAAGACATTTCGAAACGCACGACGCTCGACGCCGACGCGAGCGTCATCTTCAGCGGTTACGGGCGCCACAATCTGAAATTCGGCTACCAATTGAACCGCCTGAGCAACGACGTCGACACCGGTTATTCGACGATCGGCGGACAGGGCGAAATTCGCCTGTTCTACGGCGACGAATCGCGCGGCGTCGGCAACGGACCGGGCGAAGTCGGATACGGCTATCTGCAGTATTTCGGCACGAACGGCAAAACTTCGAGCAAGAATCAGGCGCTTTACGTTCAGGACAGCTGGACGATCGGACGCCTGACCTTGAATCCGGGCTTCCGCATCGAAAAAGAAGACGTGCCTTCGTTCTCGGACGTCGGCATCCCGATCGTTTTCGGCTGGGGCGATAAACCCGCGCCGCGCATCGGTTTCGCGTTCGACGTGTTCGGCAACGGCAAATCGAAGCTTTACGGCGGTTACGGCTGGTTTTACGACCGCTTCAAGTACGAGCTGCCGCGCGGCAGCTTCGGCGGCGACGTGCTGCGGCGCATCTACGTGCCGCTGCTCGCTTCGAACCCGAACTACACGCTCTACACGCGCGATTACTTCCTGCAGAATCAGGTGCTCGACGTCGATCTGCGCGTGCCTTCGAACAGTCCGGACGATAACCGCGTCGACCCCGACTTGAAAGCCGCGCGTGAAAGCTCGCTCGACGTCGGTTTCGAACAGCAGATCGGTCAGAACTACATTTTCGGAGCGCGCTACACGCACAAGCAGATCGACCGCGCGATCGAAGACGTCGGCGTTTTCGACGCCAACCAGAACGAACTGTTTTTCATCGCCAATCCCGGCTTCGGCGTGACCGCGCAGCCGTTTTTCCCCGGCATTCCGCCGACGCAGAAAGCCGAGCGCGTTTACGACGGGCTTGAGCTGAAGATCAACAAACGTCTGTCGAGCAACTATTTCTTCAACGCGAGCTACACGCTGAGCCGTCTGTACGGCAATTACTCGGGGCTCGCGAGCGCCGACGAAAACGGACGTTCGAGCCCGAACGTGAACCGCTTTTTCGATCTTCCGTTCATCGGCTACACCGCCAACGGCGAACCGGATAAGGGCCGGCTCGCGACCGACCGACCGCACGTCTTTAAGGTCAACGCCGGCTACAACTTCGACTGGTGGGGCAGCAGCGCCAACTCGACCGAATTCAAGGCGTTTTTCATCGGCATGAGCGGCACGCCGATCTCGACGCGCGTCAGCGCGTACGCGGCGAACACGTTCCTTTTCGGACGCGGCGATCTCGGTCGCACCGAGAGATACACGCAGACGGATTTCGCCGTCAGTCATAAATACCGCTTCGGTCGCGACGCGCGCTACACGCTCGCGGTCGACGTCGACGTGATCAATCTGTTCAACGAGCACGCCGTGACGAACCGTTATCCGATTCTGTTCACGGGCGATCTGGCGGCGTCTTCCGTCGAAGAATTCTTCCCCGGCGTGACCGACGAAACGTCGTTCATCCGGCAGATCTTCAACGGCGGTCTGACGTCGACGATCCTCGAACTGAACCGCCGCGGAAACGCCGGTCTCGATGATTACTCGGCGTTCAAAACCGACGCGCGCTTTAATCAGCCGACCGATTTTCAGCTGCCGCGTTCGATTCGTTTCGGTTTCCGGTTTATCTTCTAATCGAAAAACCGTAAACGGCTAAGCCCCCGGAAAACCTGCCCTTCTCGGAAGGGCGGGTTTTCGCCGTTTTATTTTTTTGCAATTCGAGGTGACCTTTATGAAAACAGGCGTCCGCCGCATGAATCTTTTCGTGATCGCATCGATCGTCTTACTTTTTTCGGTTCACGCCGCCCGCGCGCAGAATTCGATCAGCGGCATCATTTTCGACGCCGACCGCCGCCCCGTTCCGACGATCGACGTCGAACTGCTCGACGAGTTCGAGCGTCTGCTGCGCACGACGAAGACGACTACTTCCGGGCTTTATATTTTTCAGGGCTTGGGCGCGGGCACTTATTACGTGCAGGTCAAAACCTTCGGCACGAACTTCCGCGAAACGAAGGAACGCGTGCAGATCGGTCAGACGAACCGGACGAGCTCGACCGGAAAATTGACGGGCAGCGAATCGCTTCAAATCAATTTCACGCTTCAATTTCAAAGGCGCGACGACGCGCCGCTTAATAACGAGGTCGTGCTCGCGCAGAACGTGCCGCGCGAAGCTGAAAAACATTTCGAAAACGCGCTCAAAAAACTCAAAGACCGGAAATCGGACGAGGCGCTCATGGACCTCGAAAACGCGCTTCGAGTCTTTCCCGAATATTTCCTCGCGCTCGAAAAAATCGGCTACGAATACCTCGCGAAAGGCAGATTCGCCGACGCCGAAAACGCGTTTGCCCGGGCGCTCGCCGTCAACGCGAAAAGCTTTTCCGCAAAATCCGGTCTGGGCATCGCCGAATACAAACTCGGAAACTTGCGCGACGCCGTCAAAACGCTCGAAGAATCGCTCGTCCTCAATCAGTCGTCGGCGAATTCGTTTCTCTTTCTCGGGAAAATCCACCGCGAGCTCAAAGAATTCGAAAAGGCGGAAGCGAACTTAAAGAAAGCGAAAGAACTCGCCAAAAACAAACTCGCCGACGTGCACTGGGAACTCGCGCTGCTTTATTATTACAGCCTCAACCGCCCGCGGGACGCGGCGAACGAGCTCGAACTTTATCTCAAAGCCAAGCCGGACGCCGATAAATCGCGGATCGAAAAGCTCATCAAAGCGATGCGCGAAAAGGCCAAAGAAAAAAGTTAAGCGGTTTGATACAAAATCTCCTTTTATTGCGCGTATATTAGCGGATGACTAAATCCGCAAAATATTCATAACCGCAATCATAAAAGGAGAAAAATTTATAATGAGCATTAAAAATGCCAATTACTGGAGGATTATGCCGCCCTCTGCCGACCGCCAGCCGAACAACCAGTTTTACCAGAAACAGCCGCAGCAACAGCGGCCGCCGAAATCGAACGGCTCGACCGGCAATTTCGATAAATCCTCGTTCGAAGCGCCGGAAACGCGCGTCCCGCAGCGCGGTCCGGCGGTCGATATTTTCGGCGGCGTAACCGTCAGCGCGAACGCGTATCTCATCGCGCAATGGGAAAAAACTTCCGCCGCGATCGGCGAAAGCGTGCGCATCAAAGCCGTCCTCAATAAAGGCGTCGACGGCGCGGTGCGCGTGCAGGTCATCCACGATTGCGACGGGCAGCAGATTTGGGTCGAATCGGTCAACGGTTTTATCAATAAGGGCGTCGTGACGGCGGCTTGGACGACGAAAGACACGGTCAAAGATTGGAACAAGGGTAATTATTTCTTCACCATCATCGGCGGCAAAGCCAACGCGACTTCGGGCAACAGACTTACCCTTACGGCCAAGTAATTCGAAATTCAAAGTTAAAAATTAAAAAAGCGTCTTTTCGAAAAGCCTTACGATCGAGGAGACGCTTTTCGGTTCGCGCGGCAATTTTTAATTTTTAACTTTGAATTTCGGATCGCATCAATTACTTTGTTATTGATGGAGATTTCCGTAATAATTCCGACGTTTAACGAAGAAGCGACGATCGAAAAGACGCTCGAAGCGATCGCGCGGCTCGTCAACGTCGACGAGGTCATCATCGTCGACGGCGGAAGCCGCGACCGGACAGTGGAAATCATCGAAAATTACGGGCTGAAAAAGCCGTACAAGCTCATCAAATTCGGCGCGCCGAACCGCGGGCGGCAGCTTCACGAAGGCGCGCTGCACGCGTCGCACGAGATTTTCTGGTTTCTGCACGCCGACACGCGTCCGGCGCAGGGCTGCGCGCGCGAGATCAAAAAATACATGCGGTACGATTCGATCGTCGGCGGAAACTTTCAGGTCATTTTCGACGGCGGCAGCCGCTGGGCGCGTTTTATGATGTGGCTGCACCCGCAATTGCAGGCGACCGGCTTGATCTACGGCGATTCGGCGATCTTCGCGCGCCGCGCGGCGTACGAAAAAATCGGCGGCTACAAACCGATCCCGATCCTCGAAGACGTCGATTTCGCGAAACGGCTGCGCCGGAAAGGCGATTTCCGGTTTTTGAACAAGGCGGTCACGACTTCTTCGCGCCGTTTCCGCGAAAACGGTTTCTGGTGGGCTTTCGCGAAATGGTCGGCCGTGCAGAGCCTCTACTGGCTCGGCGTGCCGCCGACGATCTTAGCCAAAAGATACAAGGCGCTGAAATAAACTCTCATGATTTTTTCTCAAACCGAAACCGGCGATTATGCTGGTATTAAGGCTTTCGCCAGATGCCCGTCGTGTCAGCGTTTGATAACAATGAAAAGTTTCGCGGACGCGGTGATCGAAGGCGCGCGCGAATGTCCGTTTTGCCACGTCTTTATCGAAAAAAAGCAGATCATTGCGAGTTGCGAGGCGTATCTGAAAATTACTAAAGCAGTTCAGGCCGCTGGTGAAATAACGTCGAAGCTTAACGGCATATCGGTTCCGGTCGCCTTAGTGTTCTTCGAAATGTTATTCATATACCTTAGTAATACGGGAAAATATAACCCTTTGTTTTTCCTGACATTGTTTGTTTCGGTCATGATATTTTCGGGCGGTCTTTTCAATACCTATGAATGGATTTCCGAATTCGGATCGCTCAAAACATCCGACGAAGAATACCGCGATGCCGGAAAAAAAGTCAGACAGGCGCAGATAATTTGGGTTTGGGCAAATATTATTAATGTGCTCTGGTGGATTATTTACGTCAAATTTCTTGATTTAAACGAAAGCGCCTTTATAAGAATTTTATTGTCATAAAAAAATTCCGCGCGGTGTTTTTTTCCTGAAAGACCAAATTTCAAAAGGAGAAAAATTTATGACAAAATTCGCCGCTTTGATTTTATTCGTTTTCTGTTTCGTGCTTTTGGGCGACACGCTTCACGCGCAAAGCGCGCAGGCGCGCACCGACGCGCTGGTCGCCGCGCTCGCGAAAACGAAATATAAGAAAAAGGAAAAAAAGAACATCTCCATCGAGATTTACATCGACATCAAAAGCGAGCCGGTCGTCAAAAGTAACCCGAGCGAATATTCGGGCGTTTACGAAGCCGACGGTTACCGCCTCGATTTGCGCGTCAATGCGAACGGCAGCGCCGAGGGCAGCGGCTACGACCGCGTCGGCGACGGTTCCGCGCGGCAGAATTTCACCTTGCGCGAGGCGCGCGTCGAGGGCGCGCTGCTGACGGCGACGAAAATCTACGACGGCGGCGCAGCCGAACCGTTCGAAGCGCTGTTCAATAACCGGATCATCGTGCAGGGCAAAAACGCGAACGAGCTCGAAACGCGCGAAAGTTTTTACGGCATCGGCTTCGTCCAAAATCGCTCGGACTGGAATAATCGCGTGTTCCTCGAACTGAAGTAAAGACTGGAGCGCCGGCGCCTCCGGCCGCGCCCCATTCGATTTTCGAACTAATGTTAAAGTAACTCAATGGACACTTTAACGAGAATTTTAGCCGTCGCGGCGGGCGGCGCGCTCGGCGCGGTGGCGAGGTATCTGATCAGCGTTTCGTCCTTGCAGAATCTCTTCAAGCCGTTTCCTTTCCCGACGTTTTTCATCAACATTACCGGCTCGTTTCTGATCGGCTTTCTGCTCGTTCTGTTCACCGACAAATTTCCGATCGGCGAAAATCTGCGCTACGCTCTTTTGGTCGGTTTTTTGGGCGCTTACACGACCTTTTCGACGTTCGAGCTGGAAATCTGGGAGCTTTTGAAAGAAAGCCAGTATGTGACGGCATTTCTTTATCTTTTCTTAAGCGTCGCGGCGGGTTTCGCGGGCGTCGCGCTCGGCATCGCGCTGGCGCGTAAAATTTAGGAAAACGGCTGGAGAGACGGAATGCGGGTGAACGCGGATGATAACGAATATTCGCAGATTTGAGGATCTTAAAAAAATGCCCGCGAACCCGTAGAAATCGGCGTAAATCCGCGCTCTGTTTTCTAAATCGTGATCAAGCCTTCTTTAGCTCTTTTAACGGTTTCGACCGCTTTTTCAGCGGTCTCCGCGACTGCGGTCAAATGTCCCATCTTGCGCCCGGCGCGCGCTTCCGATTTGCCGTAAAGATGAAGCTTGACGTTCGGAAATTCGAGCGCCTTTTGCCACGCCGGCTCGCCGTTCGCCCAGACGTCGCCGAGAAGATTCGCCATCGCCGCCGGCGCGTAAAAATCGGTCGCGCCGAGCGGCAAATCGCACACCGCCCGCAATTGCTGCTCGAACTGCGACGCGACGCACGCGTCGAACGTCAGATGCCCCGAATTATGCGGGCGCGGCGCAAGTTCGTTGATAATCAGCTTGTCGTCGGCGGCGAGAAAAAATTCGACGCATAACGTTCCGACGTAATCGAAAGTTTCGGCGACGCTGCGCGCGATTTCGACCGCGTCGGCGAAAACCTTTTCCGAAACGAGCGCGGGCGCGAAGCTGACGTCTAAAATATGATTCGCGTGCGCGTTTTCGATCACGCCGTAATGCGCGAAATTCCCGCGCCGGTCGCGCGCGCAGACGACCGAAACCTCTTTTTCGAATTCGATAAAGGCTTCGAGCACGGCGTCGCTGCCGCCCAATTGTCCGAACGCGTGTTCGATCTCGCCGAACGCCCGAATTTTTTGCTGACCTTTGCCGTCGTAGCCGAAACCGGCGGTTTTCAGCACCGCCGGCGTGCCGATCTCTCCGGCGGCGCGGTACAGATCGTCGAGCGTTTTTACATGCCGAAACGGCGCGACCGGAAAACCTTTCTGCGAGAGGAAATTCTTTTCGCGCAGGCGGTTCTGCGTCGTGTGCAGAATGTCGCCGCGCGGGTGGACTTCCGCGAACCCGGCGGCGACTTCGACCGTTCGCGACGGCACGTTTTCGAATTCGAAGGTGATGACGTCGACGCTGCGCGCGAATTTTTCGACGCGCTCCAGATCCGCGTAATCGGCGGACGTTTCGTAGTCGGCGACCTGCCCGGTCGGCGTGTCGGTGTCGGGCGAAAAAGTATGCACGCGATAGCCCATCTTGCGCGCCTCGATCGCGAACATCCGCCCGAGCTGACCGCTGCCGAAAACGCCGATCGTCGAATTTGGCAAAATCATAAGATTAAGAAAAGAGACACGATTAAAGATATAAGAGCAAAATTTATGATAGGCGATTTTTTGAAAAGAAAAAAATGCGCTTTATATTTTGCGGCGGCGTTCGCGGTTTGACCCGGCGATTGATCCCGGCGCCGCCGAAATGTTTTAATTTCGGTATGAATTCAATCACTTTGCGCCCCGCGAACATCGACGATCTGCGGATTTTGCGGCATTGGGACGACCAGCCGCACGTGATCGAAGCCGGCGTCGAGGGCTGGGGCTGGGAAAACGAACTCGGAAAAAAACACGAATGGCGCGAGCTGCTGATCGCCGAACTGGACGATCGACCGATCGGTTTCATGCAGATCATCGATCCGCTGCGCGAAGAAACGCATTACTGGGGCGAATCAATCGGGCCGAATCTGCGCGCGATCGATATCTGGATCGGCGAAAAGGAAGAACTGAACAAAGGCTACGGGACGACGATGATGAAGCTCGCGCTGGAAAAATGTTTCGCCGCGCCGGAAGTGAGGGCGGTGATCATCGATCCGCTCGCTTCGAATACGAACGCCCACCGTTTTTACGAGCGGCTGGGATTTAAGTTCGTCGAACGCCGGCGATTCGGCGACGACGATTGTTTAGTCTATCGTCTGGAACGCGCGGATTTTGAATGACCGGCGCCCGACAATTTAACCAAAAAAGGCGGCGGCTGCCGTTTACGGTGATTTTTCCCGCAACCGCGCGAGCGTTACTTCGTTTTTCAGCTCGCGCAGCGCGTCCGCCGCGATCCAGCGCGCGGCGCGCGTGTTCTGCGCCTTTATTTTTTCGGCGGTTTCGACCGCCAGTTCATTTAAGCGCGGACTTCGCTTGCCGATTTGCCTGAGCGACCAGTTGACCGCCTTTTTGATGAAGTTTCGCTCGTCCCGGGCGTGTCGTTCGAGCAGCGGCAAAAAATCGACGATTTTCGAGTCCGGCGCTCGTTTGTCGTGCACGGCGAGCCAGGCGGGCAGCACCAATCCGGCGCGTTTGACGAATTCCGCGTCGCGCTCCGCCCATTCGAAAGCCTTCGCGTAAGCGAATTCCGTTCGACGGAAAAGATGCCCGCACGCGCCGTCGCAAATCGCCCAGTTGTCGAAATCCTCAGCCCACGCGTCCATTTGTTTTTCGGTGACCTCTTTCGGATCGTCGATCAGGTAAGCGACGATCCGCGCTTCGTGAACGCCGGTTTCCCAAAGTTCGAGCGCCAGCGCGTGACGCTTTTCGGTTTGTTTTTTGATTTCCTTCGCCAGATCTTTAAGCGTCGGCGCGGGAATGCCGAACGCTTTTTTCGTCGCGATCCCGAACCGCGCGAGACCGAGGACGTTTTCGGGATTTCCGAGCGATTCGAGTTTTTCGATGATTTTGTCAGCCTTCATCTGTTTTAGAAAATTCGGTTTCGAGAAAATCGACGGTTTTTTCAAACCAATCGACTAAATCTTGCCATTCTTCAGGATAAACGCTCCACCAGGAAATATTCGTTTGATGTGTAAAATCGAAGGTCTCAATGCCGTATCGGACTCCATCAATACCTATGGATTTTTCGTAATTGGCAAAAGCGGGAAATTGGATTCGTTTAAGCTCGGCGAAAATCCGATCGAAAACTTCCGGCGTTCTCTCGATTGACTGAACTACAATACTCGGATCGGTGTGAAATCCTTTTTTCAATCCTTCAAGCGGAAAACACAAACGCCGGTAATCTTCATTTTGATCCCAAACCGCGCGGATGATTTTGAGGTTTCGGACGCGAATCGTTTGAAATCTCGCCTCGCTGAAAATCCAGACTTTATACGGCTCGAAGGAAGGATAAGTCCAAAGGCGCAGAACGGGCGCGTAAAATTTCAAAATTACGCCTTTTGGTAATAAATCCAGATTACTGAGTGATTTTCGTGCTTTGGATTCAAGTTCCTGCCATTCTTTCTCTCGTTTTGCAATCATAAAACAGCTCCGCAGGAGCGAAATATTTGTAGAATCGTGTGACGAAAATTTTTGAGTTCAGTTGGAACGGCATAAAATCGATCGAACCCATTCGAACAAATATTTTTGATTTGGGAATATGTATTTGCCATAAATTTATGCCGTTCCAACTGAACTCATGACTTTAAATTATTCCGATTCTACAAATATTTCGCTCCTAAAGAGCTGATTTTTGTTCGAATACTTCGGCTCTTCTAAACCACAACACGATCAGAAAGACCGGCGCGAAAATTAAAAACTCCAGCCCGATTGCTGTCAAAATCTCGATCGCCGGAAGCCGCGACGGCATTTCGGAAAGACCGAACCAGCGCAGCCTGAATCGTTCGGTCGTCAACGGAAAGAAAAGCTCGACGCCGCCGCCCTGTTTGGTCGTCGCGAAATCGAGGACGCAGTGCGATGCGTAAGCAAATCCGTAAGCGAGCGCTACCCGAAGCCGGTTTCTGCCGAACCAGATCGCCAAAGCCAGCGTGACCAGCAGCGCGAAACCGATCGAGTGCGTAAAACCGCGGTGCCACCCGTGCAGACCGAGAAAAACCTGAAAACCGAAATCGAAATCAGCCGCGTTGGCTAAAAACACGCCCGCCAACAGCGGAAGATACGAACGGGCTGACGGGTTCGGATGAATCGCGGCGACGATGCTCGCGCCCAGTAATCCGTGTGCAATCGGTAAAGGCATAATCTTCGGAAAATCAGCCGGTCAATTCCGCGTTCAAAACGGTCTGCGTTTGCCGTTTTCTGAATCCGTGCAGTTTCGCGCGCAGTTCGGGGCGGGAATTGGCGAGGATCGAGATCGCCAGAAGCGCCGCGTTTTTCGCGCCCGCCGCGCCGATCGCCAAGGTTCCGACCGGAACGCCGGCGGGCATCTGGACGATCGATAAAAGCGAATCCATGCCCGACAAGGCTTTGCTTTGCACCGGCACGCCCAAAACCGGCAGAACCGTCTGCGATGCCGTCATTCCCGGCAGATGCGCCGCGCCGCCCGCGCCGGCGATGATGACTTCGAGGCCGCGCGCTTCGGCGGATTTCGCGAACTCGAACAATAAATCCGGCGTGCGGTGCGCCGAAACGACGCTTGATTCGTGCGCGACGCCGAATTCTTCTAAAACGTCGGCGGCGTTTTTCATCGTTTCCCAGTCGGACGTGCTGCCCATAATGATCGCGACGAGCGGTTTCTGATTTTGGGTTTTGGGTTTTGGGTTTCGGGTTTTTGACATTTGCTTACAAAATAAAAAAGTTGCGCGGCGAAAGCAAACGCGCCCGCGCAACTTTTTTATTTAGCCGCTCGCCGTTCAGCGGTACAAATCGCCGTTCAGGTATTTGAGACCGGAATCGCAGACGATCGTCACGATTTTTTTGCCCGCGCCGATTTTTCTCGCGCGCCGGATCGCCGCCCAGACGTTCGCGCCCGAAGTCGCGCCGCCGAAAACGCCTTCGAGCCTCGCCATTTGGCGCGCCGTCTCATACGCGTCTTCGTCTTTGACCGAAATGATTTCGTCCGCCAGATCGAGCCGCGTGATCGACGGCACGAAGCCCGCGCCGATGCCTTCGAGCCGGTGCGTGCCCGACGTGTCGCCGCCCGAGAGCGAGCGGACGTGAAACGGCTCGATCGCGAGGCAGCGGATGTTCGGAATTTCCCGTTTGAAGATTTCCGAATTGCCCGAAAAACTGCCGCCCGTGCCGACGCCCTGAATGAATTCGTCGATGTCGTCGCCCAAAACGTCCATTATCTCTTTCGCCATTTTATGATACGCGCCGCGATTGTCGACGTTGTTGAACTGGTCGGTCCAGAACGTGTTCGGCTGCGCGCTCAGCTCGCGCGCCCGCGCGACGAGCGAATCGATCAATTTGGCGGTGATCTTGCCGTTTTCGCTCGGGACGATTTCGAGCTCCGCGCCGAACGCGCGCATCGTCTGCAGTTTTTCTTCGGCGAACGCGTCGGACGAAACGAAATGCGCTTTGTAGCCCTTTGTCGCGCAGACCATCGCCAGAGAACTGCCCGTGCTGCCGCCGGTGTACTCGACGATTGTGCCGCCCGCCTTCAATTCGCCGCGCCGCTCGGCGCCTTCGATCATCGCGAGCGCCATCCGGTCTTTCATGCTGCCGGTCGGGTTCGCGCCTTCGTATTTCACGTAGATTTCCGCGCAGCCGGGCTCGGAAAGCCTTTCCAATTTGATTAACGGTGTATTTCCGATCGCTTTCATGCCTTTATTTTAAGCGGCGGGGAATTTTTAGTCGCCACCCGCCCGGGCGGCTAACGAAAAGTGAAAAACGAAATCGTCGTTCCGGCATTACGCGGCAGCGGCGTAAATCCATGCCTTCATGCCCGATTCGAGCAGCACCTGAAATCTTTCGTAGTTTTCGGGTTCGTACTTGTCCGCCAAAGCCAGTTCTTCGGCGGAAATTTCGAAAACCGTGCCCTCGACCGTTTCCGCGCCCGTTTCCGAAACGATCAAAGTGTTTTGTCTTTTCGCCTCGCCCCGTCCCAGAAAAGCTTCGTCCTTGATTTCGACCGGCGAGATTTTCCAGCCGCGCAGCACGTCCCGCTGACCGCGCAGCGTCCGCCCGAAAATCCGCAGCTGCGTTTCCGGTTTTTGCAGCGTGCCGTACGAGAAAAGATATTCCATGACGCGTTTTCTTTAATTACAAATTTTGCACGAGTTCGCGCGCCCGGCGCTTGTAATCTTCGTCCTCGCGCTCGTGATTTTCGTTCGGCGGCGCCGCTAAAATCCATTCGAGCTGCTCGCGCGCTTTCGCCTTGTCGCGGTTCGAAATGTAGGCTTCGGCGAGAAAGAGCCGGTTGAGAAAAAACTTCGGACCGGCGGCGACCGCCTTTTCCAAGCATTCGATCGCTTTTTTCGTGCTGCCGACGGAGATCGGGAAACCCGGCGCTTTGTGATACAGCCGCCCGAGCACGCGCCACGGTCCGCCGTAAAAATAATCGCCGTCGATCTCCGCCGCTTTTTCCGCCGCGCGCTTGACGGGCTGCACCATCGCGAGGCTCTCCATGATGCCTTTTTCCTGCCCGAACGAGCCGCGATTGACCGCCAGCCAGAAATTTCCTTCGAGCGAGTTTTCGTCGATCCCGATCGCCGCCTCGCCGCACTCGACGCCCTCCTCGAAAAACGCGAGTTTGTCGGCGGCGTCCTCCGCCGATTCGCCGAGCCAGTAATTGATTTCCGCCAAGAGCCCGTACGCCCACGCGCATTCCTGATCTTCTTCGACGAGCGCGAAAAGCTCGTCGCGCGCCGCTTCCAGATTGGCGTCCGTTACTTCGCGTTCGTCGATCAATTTCCGCACTTTACGGAAGAGTTCTTCGTGTTTCATAAATTACGCGCCGTTTCGAAATTATTCAATCGCTTATAAAATTTACTATCGAAAGAAAAATATGACAAATTTCGGCGATTCCTCGATCAATCCGGTCGCGGCAGTGCGTGGCGCATGCGAATGATGGAAAAGTTCAAACTCGATGCGGCGACCCGGTCGGCGAGCGTCCACAATTCGGGCGTAATTCTCAGTTCGACATTGCCGCGCCCCAGCAGTTCGGCGAGTATGTCCCCGATGCGCCTGACGCTGATCGGCGTCACGGCCTCGTAAGAGACGTAATAACCGGCGCATTCGTCGATCAGCGAAAAAGGCGCGGCGTCGAATTCGTAGCAGAACAGCGGCGTTTTTTGAACGGCCGACAGCCGCGCCGCTTCGATCGCTACGACGTATTCAGCCGAAGTCTGCAGGAATTTGTCCCGGTCCGCCGCCGATGTTTTTTCGGCGGCGTAGTAAGTGACGCGCGGGCAATCTCGCGGCAGAAGATAGTTGTGGAGGAGTTTGCCGGAAATGCCGAACACCACGTCGCCGCTGATGTTGTCGAATGCCGAGGGCGCTGGACGCGGCTTAAATGTTTCGATGTCGCCTTCCTCGCTGATATGAAATATCCGTTCGGTCTTCATTGTTTTTTCCTCGTTTTTTTCCTCCGAGACTGATTGTCGGCAGGCAGATCGGGATCAGCTTTTCGGCTTGATCGGAATCCAGATTTCTTCCTCCGAATCGGGGTCGGCGTTTTTGTATTTCTCGCCCAGGACCTCGAAATGCGGGCGCGCGTCGAGTTCGTAACCGGAAGCGGGCAGCCATTCGGTGAAAATGTAGATGAAAATCCGGTGGTCGAGGCTCGAACCCTTGTAATCGAAAACCGCGTAAAGCCCGCCCTGTAAAATAAAGGTTTCGAAATCTTCCGGCACGTTTTCGAAGTCCGCGACTTCGACCGCCGCCCATTTTTCGAATGTTTGGGCGAAATCGCCGATTCGCGAAGCGTCATCGTAAATCTGCAGCGAAATTTTGTCGTTGTTGACGCGATTCGCGATTTCTCCGAGGCGCGGCATAAACGACTGCCAGAGTTCTAGCGTGCGGTTTTCGGCGAGCGACATGCGCATTCGCTGGCCGATTAGTTTCCTTTTCGTTAGATTTTCGATTCGCAGGTTCATATCCGGCACGTTGTATTCGGGCGATCGAGTCGTTATTAAAATTACTACCGAAAGCCGGATAAAACAATTCTTCAATCGGCAAAATCGGCTTGGAAAACAGATCGCCGATTAACAATCGAACGTCGAAAGTCTACAATCTAAATTAATGAAATTAAATCTCAAAGACACATTCAACCGCGAACTGCCCGCCGATCCGAACACCGAGAATCGCGTGCGCCAGGTCGCGAACGCCGCTTTTTCTTTCGTCGCGCCGAAAAAACCGGGCGAGCCTTCACTGATTCACTACTCGCCGCCGATGCTCGAAGCCGTCGGCTTGACCGAAGCGGACGCGCGGAGCGAGGAATTTCTGAGCGTCTTTTCGGGCGCGCAAATTTATCCCGAAACGCGTCCTTACGCGATGTGCTACGGCGGGCATCAGTTCGGCAACTGGGCGGGCCAGCTCGGCGACGGGCGCGCGATCAATCTGTTCGAGGTCGAGCACGAGGGCGCGCATTGGGCTCTGCAGCTCAAAGGCGCGGGGCGCACGCCGTATTCGCGCGGCGCCGACGGTCTGGCGGTTTTGCGCAGTTCGATTCGCGAATATCTGTGCTCGGAAGCGATGTTTCAGCTCGGCGTGCCGACGACGCGCGCGCTGTCGCTCGTCGCGACCGGCGATATGGTTTTGCGCGACATGCTGTACGACGGCAACGCGGAATACGAGAAGGGCGCGATCGTCTGCCGCGTCGCGCCGAGCTTCGTGCGGTTCGGCAATTTTCAGATCTTTATGGTGCGCCAGGATCTGGAAAATTTGAAGAAACTCGCCGATTACACGATCCGCCATTTTTATCCGCATTTGGGCGAGCCCGGAAAAGAATCTTACATCGAATTTTTCCGCGAAGTCAGCGAAAAAACGCTTCGCTTGATGATCAACTGGGAACGCGTCGGCTTCGTGCACGGCGTGATGAACACGGATAACATGTCTGTCTTGGGCTTGACGATCGATTACGGTCCGTACGGCTGGCTCGAAAATTACGATCCCGATTGGACGCCGAACACGACCGACGCCGGTCAGCGCCGCTACCGCTTCGGCAATCAGGCGGCGATCGGCGTCTGGAATCTGATGCAGCTCGGCAACGCGCTCTATCCGCTCGTCGAGGAAGCCGCGCCGCTCGAAGAAATCCTCGAAAAATACCAGACCGATTACCTGCCGGAACACGTGCGCATGATGAGCGATAAATTGGGTCTGGAAACCGCCGCCGACACGGATTTTATTCTCGAACTCGAAAAACTGATGTATCAATCGGAAATGGATTTGACCTTATTTTTCCGCAATTTGAGTAAGTTCGACGAGTCCAATCCGAACGATTTCTGGACGCTTTTGCAGGAATCGAGCTATTCCGTAAACCTCGAAAAATTCAGAGAAAAATGGTTCGGATTCTTTCGGGATTACGCCGCGCGGCTTACGGACGAAACGCGCGAAAAGACGGCGAGAATCGAAGCGATGAACCGCACGAACCCGAAATACGTGCTGCGAAATTACATGGCGCAGCTCGCCATCGACGCCGCGGACGACGGCGATTACACGCTCACGGACGAATTGTTCAATCTGCTCCTAAAGCCGTACGACGAGCAGCCCGCGATGGAGAAATGGTTCGCTTTGCGCCCGGATTGGGCAAAAACCAAAGTCGGCTGCTCGATGCTTTCCTGCAGCTCGTAGCGAATTGATTTTCAAATGAGAAAGGACGAAGTTTCGGCCTCGTCCTTTCTCATTTTTAATTTGCCCTTTTTATTTCTAATACATCCTTTAGAGCCGCGCCGGTATGAAATCATTTTACTTTGTCGAATCTTACATTTTTCGCGCCGAAGTTTGATATTTTGAATCCGGTGACCGCATTGTCTTTGTTTCTGACAAACTCGATTTCGACCGCGAACTCGATATTTCCCGTGAATTTGTCTTTTCCGGTTTCGGTCAGCTCCACGTCGTTCAACCTTGTATGAGTAAGAACTAACTTGCCGTTGCTCGTCTTTGCCCGATAGTCGGTGTTGAGCTCTTCGCTGTAAAATCTGCCCTCGAAATCGCTTAAGTTGACGTTCGATTCTTTAACCGGCTTGTCTTTTTCAACTGCGGGACTGGCCGGATTCGCCTTCGGCAACGGCTTCAAATCATTTTTGAGATAGATGTCGGCGATGTTGAATGCCGTTTGGAATATTCTGATGTGTTCATCATTACTCAAGGCGATTATCGAAAGTCTTTTTTCGGGGAAGCGCAGTAAGAAAGTTTGAAAACCGGCGTCGTGACCGCTGTGATTTAAAAGATCGACGCCCCTGTAATTTCGGGTGAACTGTCCTTTGGCGTGGTAGCTGTTTTCGCCGTTGATGACCGCGAAAAGCACGGGCTGCCCGTTATCGAGCCGCGAAGGCTCGTCGAATCTTCTGATCAGCTCGGCGTCGCCGACCTTCGGATTTTCGAAGTTCAACGCCCATTTGCTTAAATCTTCGACGGTCGTCAGCAAGCCGGTCGCGCCGACCGCCGAATGGTTCAGGTTTTTCTTCTGATACGCGCCGCCGACTTTTTCGTAGGAGTTTGCCCTGTTTTTGACGATCCTTTTAGCATCATCATAAAACTGCGTGTCGTTCATCGCGAGCGGCGCGAAAATCTTCTCTTTCGTATATTCCGCAAAGGTTTTGCCGCTGACGCGCGCCGCGATTTCCGCGAGCAGCGTGTAACCCGAATTGCTGTAGCCGAACCGGCTTCCGGGTTCGAAGTTCAGTTCCTTCTGCCGGCTTACCATCTTCAGGATCTGCTCGGTCGTCATAATGTCGTCCATTCGCCAGCCGGCAAGCGTCAGCAGCGACCACTGATCCCTGATGCCGCTGGTATGCGCAAGAAGATGTTTTATTTTTATCGGTTTCCCAAAATCCGGCACTTCCGGGATGTATTTTCTAACATCGTCTTCGAGCGAGAGCTTGCCTTCTTTTTCGAGCAGATAAATTGAAAAAGCCGTAAATTGCTTGGAAACCGAAGCGATCTGAAAAACCGTCTTCGGCGTAATCGGCGTATCGTATTCGAGATTTGCCGCGCCGTATCCTTTTTTGAAGATTATTTTCCCGTCTTTGACGACCGCCACCGCCAGTCCCGGAGTCGCCTGATTATAACCGGAAAAAAGACTGTCTATTTGTACCTCAATAGAATTTTCATTTGTTTGCCCGTACAGAGCCTTGCCGGCAAAGATCAGAAAAATTATCAATAAACACGATTTTAGCAGTCGATTCATGAATGCGTCCATATTCTTTCGGGTTCTAAATATACTCAGCGGTCGAAGAAACGACGGCTCGCCGTTCTTCGATTTACAAAAAAAATCAATCTCTGCCGACAAATTATATAAAATTGTAAGCCATCCTCGCTTAATCCAAGCCAACTTTTCTATAAACGGCGCGAATAGCCGTTAAACGGCCTGAAAACGATGAGGTTTAGTCAAAAATAAAAAAGGACGCACGCCGAAACGCGCATCCTCTGCCGGTTTTAAATTCTTTCGAGCTTGATTTTATCCATCACGATCGCCAAGCCGCTCGCTGTAACGGCGGCGTAAATTTCTCGGCTCCCGAACCGCCGAATCGCTGTTTTATCGCTCGAAACCGAAATTACCAGAACTGCCACCATGGCTTTCGGCTTGACGGCGGTTTAAAGTTTTTCGCTCGCTCGTCGAATTCTTTCTGTTTCTCCGCGAGCGTTCCGTTGTCTTCGTAAATTTTCCAGATATCGGTTTCGCCCCGATCAAGATCGATCACTCTTTCCTGATGAGTTATGACCGCCAAGCCGTGTTCCGGGTCCCATGCGCAGTCGAAATGCCATTCGAGATACGCGATCTCATTCTTGCTCTCTTCTTCGTCGAAGTTCACGCTCACCGGTCCTATAAACGGTTTGAAATCAAAATCGATCGGCGGCGGAATATTCGGAACATCCGGCTCATCCTCCGAATCCCAATCGTAAGTCCTTTTTAACCACGCAAATTTCTCGATCAAGGTCCTGAGAATGCCGTCTCTTATTGCGTATTGATTTTGCAGTAAATCGTGATAAGCATTTATTTGCGGCTGCCAATCTAGAGACTTGTGAGCCGCCGCATTATAGCCGCCGAAATCCAAACGGATCGCTCCGTCGGTTATCCCCTTCTCATTTCTATAATTTTTCAGATATCCGTCCCACGCGTCTAAAACCACCGTCGTTTCGATAAATTGAAACGCGTTACGTTTTGTTCCGACGGTTGCGATTCTAAGATTCGGGATTCCGCTGTCAAAAATATCCATTTTTTGATTTTCCCTACAACATTCTAAAGTTCATTTATTCCTATTCCGTAGATAAAAATCCCGAATGTTGCTTTGTTGTTTTCCTGGCATTTTGTTGTCTGTTTTTTTGCGCTTACTTGTAACTTAAACTACGAGTATCTTCTGATGCGAGCTGAAAATCTAAGGGTCTTGATTTGAATATACAACGAAAAATCAAAAAATGATGAGGCCGAAGCTCCATTCTTATATATTTTCTAATACGTCTTTCGCTTTTACCCTGAGTAAGCTTGGGCGCCGTCGCGCGTTGTAGAGGTTTTCGGTTTTGATGACGTCTAAAACGGCATCGTTGAACTTTTGGAGAAGTTGAACGACAATGAATATACTAATTTGGAATAAAAACAAGCGATAAAATCTTAAGAAATGTCAAAAATTTACTACACTTTAACTGATGAAGCGCCGATGCTGGCGACGCATTCTTTTCTGCCGATCTTGAAAGCTTTTACAAAATCCGCCGATATCGAAATCGAAGTTCCGGATATTTCGCTCGCCGGACGGATTTTAGCCAACTTTCCCGAATACCTGAACGACGACCAGAAAATTCCCGACGCGCTCGCCGAACTGGGCGAGCTGGCGACGAAACCCGAAGCGAACATCATAAAATTGCCGAACATTTCGGCTTCCGTGCCGCAACTGGAAGAAGCGATCGCCGAGCTTCAAAGCCAGGGCTTCGCCGTGCCGAATTACCCGGCCGAACCGAAAACCGACGAAGAAAAAGCCGTCAACAAAAAATACGCGCGCGTGCTGGGAAGCGCCGTCAATCCGGTCTTGAGAGAGGGCAATTCCGACCGGCGCGCGCCGAAGGCGGTCAAAAATTACGCGAAAGCGAATCCGCACCGTATGGGCGCGTGGAGCGCCGATTCGAAAACGAGCGTGGCGCATATGAACGGCGGCGATTTTTATGGCTCGGAAAATTCGACGACCGTCGACGCGGAAGGAAAATTCAGAATCGTTTTCTACGGCGACGACGGTTCCGAAAGGGTTCTGAAAGATTTCGCGCCGCTCAAAGCAGGCGAAGTGATCGATTCTTCGGTCATGAATCTTGCGGCGCTCAAATCTTTCGTCGAGGAAGCGATTCGCGAAGCCAAAGAAAAAGACATTTTGCTTTCCGCGCATTTGAAAGCGACGATGATGAAGGTTTCCGACCCGATCATTTTCGGCGCGATCGTCGAAACGTACTTCAAAGACGTTTTTGAAAAATACGCCGAAACCTTTAAAGAATTGGACGTCAATCCGAACTTCGGTTTGGCGACGCTTTACGAAAAAATTTCCGGTCACGCGCAGGAAGCGGAAATCAAGGCGGACATCGAAAAAACGATCGCAAACAGCGCCCGCATCGCGATGGTCAATTCGGATAAAGGAATTACGAACTTCCACGTTTCATCGGACGTGATCATCGACGCTTCGATGGCCGCTCTGGTGCGCGGCGGCGGAAAAATGTGGAACAAAGACGGCAAGGAAGAAGACGCCGTCTGCGTTATCCCGGACCGCACTTACGCCGGTTTCTACGCCGCGATCATCGACGACATGAAGCGAAACGGCGCGATCGACCCGAAAACTTTCGGCTCGGTTCCGAACGTCGGTCTGATGGCGCAAAAGGCGGAAGAATACGGCTCGCACGACAAGACTTTCCAGATTTCCGGCGAAGGCACCGTGAAAGTCGAAGACGAAAACGGCAGCGCGCTGCTCTCGCAAGCGGTAGGGAACGGCGATATTTTCAGAATGAGCCAGACCAAAGACGCGCCCGTTCGAGATTGGGTGAAACTGGCGGTCAACCGCGCGCGGCTTTCCGACACGCCGGCTATTTTCTGGCTTGATAAAGATAGAGCGCACGACGCCGAGATCATCAAAAAAGTAGAAAAGTATTTACAGGACCACGATACGACGGGGCTCGACATCCGAATCATGGACGTTAAAGACGCGATGCTCGAAACCCTGAAACGCGCCCGCGAAGGCAAAGACACGATCTCGGTTTCCGGCAACGTGCTGCGCGATTATCTGACGGATTTGTTTCCGATTCTGGAGCTCGGCACATCGGCGAAAATGCTTTCGATCGTGCCGCTCATGAACGGCGGCGGGTTGTTCGAAACCGGAGCCGGCGGCAGCGCCCCGAAACACGTCGAACAATTTCAAAAAGAAGGTTACCTGCGCTGGGATTCGCTCGGCGAATTTCTGGCCCTGCAGGCGAGCTTCGAGCATCTGGCGCAAACTCAGGGCAATGAAAAAGCGCAGATTTTGGCGGACGCGCTCGACGAAGCGAACGCGAAATTTTTGGCGACCGACAAATCACCGGCGAGAAAAGTCGGCGGGATCGATAACCGCGGCTCGCATTTCTATCTCGCGATGTACTGGGCTGAAAGCCTCGCGAATCAAACGGCCGATGCGGAAATCGCCGCCAAATTCGCGCCGGTCGCCGAAGCGATGCGCGAATCTGAGGCAAAAATCAACGAAGAACTGATCGCCGCGCAGGGGAAAGCGCAGGACGTCGGCGGTTATTATCATCCGGATTCCGAAAAGACCTACGCCGCGATGCGACCTTCCGCAACGCTGAACGCGATCGTCGACGGAATTTAAAGCTATTCTCAGGTCAATAAATTACGAGAAGGATTTTCGCAAAGGCGCGAAGAGGCAAAGTTTTTGTTTTCTTACGCGCCTTTGTGTCTGTGCGGGAAAATTGTCTCCCGCTCGGTCTGAGCGCGATGGCCCGTAAATTTAATACGGTTTTTTATCGGTATTTTTATCGGTATTTATTTATCTCAAGCCTCATTCGAATTCAGCTTCTCGACCGCTCTTCAAGACGTTTTCGCGCGGCTTCCGCGCCCATCGCGCGGGCTGAACTTTCCGCCGTCGCGCCGTCCGCCGCCTTCAATGACGCGTTCGCGCCGCGAGCGAGCAGGATGTCGATGATCTCGACGCGGTCGAACATCGCGGCGAACATCAGCGCGGTTTTTCCGTCCGGCGAGCGCGCGTTGACGTCCGCGCCGTGATCGATCAAAAGCCGCGTCATCGCCGCGTCGCCCTTGAAAGCCGCGCCGGCGAGCGGGATTTGCCCCATGTCGTTGGCGAGCTGCGGGTCGGCGCCGTGTTCGAGCAGCACGCGCGTCGTCTCCAGGTGACCGTGGTAGCTCGCGAGCATCAGCAGGCTGTTGCCCTTGCCGTCGCGGATGTTCGGCGCGTTGAAGCCGCGCGCGAAAAGCGCTTCGAGCCGCGCCGCGTCGCCCGAGCGGACGAGCTGGAAAAGCTGCTGGATCAACTCGTAAGTCTCGTCGTCGATTTCCGCAATCGGCTTTGAATTTTCTTCCGACATATTCTATCTTCCCTTTGAAAAGCAAATCGAAAGCCCGGCGCAAAAACTAAAATCAGCCCGCGCATGTGCGCGAATCGACGCGAATAAGATAATAAAAAATCGGCTGTTTATTCGCGTCTATTCGCGGGCAACTTTGAATTTCGCGCAAAGCCCGAACGAGCGATCTACAAACTTTCGATTTCTTTCGCGAGCGCGAAATCGAAATCCGTGATGCCGCCGCGGTCGTGCGTCGTTAAGGTTATTTCCGCGTAGCCCCAGCCGAAAAAAATGTCCGGGTGGTGGTCGAACCGTTCGGCGATCGCGCCGACGCGGTTGACGAAATCCAGGCTTTCGGCGAAATTCCGGAATTCGAATCTTTTCGTCAGCCGATCGTTCGCGGCGCGCCAGTCTTTGAGTCCGCCCACATTCCGCTCGATTTCTTCCGGCGCGAGTTTTTTACGCTCCATTCGTTTTTTACTCCCCGCGTTTGCGCTATAATTTAGTTTTTTTAGTATAACGATTTAAGAAACGGATATTCAAACAATGCGTTTTTACCAGCGATTTTTAATTTTTATTTTACTCGCCGTCGCGCTCGCCGCGTGTTTTTCCGCGCCGAAAAAACAGCTGACGCCGCTCGAAACCCTGAAAGAGTACGGCAATGCCTACAAGAAAAAAGACATCACGACGATGAAGCTCCTTTTGTCCGATGAGAGCCTGAAAATGCACGAGCAGGAAGCGAAAGCGCAGAACACGACGGTCGACGAGATCGTCAAGCGCGAAACGCTTTTCAGCGAGAACCAAACGCAGGCCGATTTCCGCAATCAGAAGATCGAGGACGATAAAGCGACGATCGAGATGAAGGACGCGATGGGCATCTGGAACACCGTGCAGTTCGTAAAGGAAGAAGGCGTCTGGAAGATCGACCGGCGCGGTTTCGCCAACAAGATCGAGCAGGAAGTCGAGCAGAAAAACAACCAGCTCGACCAGCTGATCAATCAGGGCAGGATCGACGACAATTCGAACATGCCGTAACGATTTTGGATTTTGGATTTCGGAATTTGGATTGATGAAGATTTACGGCATTTCAGCTTTGCTCGCGGCTTTTTTATTGGTCGGGTGCGGTTCAAATCAAACGTCTCCGGCGCCGGAAAGCCCGGGCGAGGCGATGAAGCGTTATGTCACGGCGTCGCAGAAAGGCGATGTCGCGACGATGAAATCGCTGCTTTCGAAAAGCTCGATTCGCTACATCGAAGAAAAGGCGCGACCGATGAAATTGACGCTCGACGACGTTTTGAAAAAAGAAACGGAGGTTAAAATTCAAGGCGAGATCGAAACGCGCAACGAGCGGATCGAAGGCGAAACGGCGATTGTCGAGATCAAAAATCCGGCGACCGGCGCGTTCGACGTCAAATATCCGTTCGTGCGCGAAAACGGCGCGTGGAAGCTCGCGCGCGACCGTTACATCGAGGAAGAATTGAAACGCGCGAACGGCGAGATCAACCGCAAGCTCGCGAATTCCGCGCTTTCGAACGGCGATTCGCCGGTCGGTAAATAGTTTGAAATCAAAAAATCCGAAATTTCAAGTTTCAAGTAAAGCAAAGGAGAATTTTTAAGTGTCAAAAATCAAACCGTTTCGCGCTCTGCGCCCGCAAGCCGCATCGGCAAAAGAAGTTTCGAGCGTGCCGTACGACGTGCTGAACGCCGCCGAGGCGCGCGCGATCGCCGCCGGCAATCCGCTCAGTTTTCTGCACGTTTCGCGTTCGGAAATCGATCTGCCGGAAAACGTTAATCCTTACGCGGACGAGGTTTACAAAAAGGCGAAGGAAAATTTCGATAAGCTTCGAGCCGACGGCGTGCTGCAAATCGAGGACGCGCCGAGCCTTTACGTTTACCGCTTGCGGATGGGCGCGCAGGTTCAGACGAGCGTCGTCGCCTGCTGTTCGATCGATGAGTACGACGCGGGATTGATCAAAAAGCACGAAAAAACGCGTCCCGAAAAGGAAAACGACCGCACGCGCCACATGATCGAGCTCGAAGCGCAGACCGGTTTGATCTTTCTGTGCTATCGCGGCTCGGACGAGATCGACGCGCTCGTCGATGAAGCCGTCGCGTCCGCGCCGCTCTATGATTTTGAAGCCGAGGACGTCAACCAAAATTTGATCCGCAACACGATCTGGAAAATCGACGCGCCCGCCGCGCTCGTCGAAGCCTTCGAAAAAGTTCCCGCGATCTATATCGCCGACGGGCATCACCGCGCCGCGAGCAGCGCGCGCGCGCGCGCCTATCTTCGACAGGAAGCCCTCGAAAACGTCGACGAAAGCGCGGTCTGCCTCGCGCCGGAAGTCGAGATCGCGGAGGCCGAATACAATTACGTGATCGCGGCGCTGTTTCCCGCCGAGCAATTGAAAATTCTCGCTTACAACCGCGTCGTCCGGGATTTGAACGGTTTAACGACGGAAGAGTTTCTGCAAAAAGTCGCGGAATCGGGCTTCGTCGTTACGGAAACCGACCGTCCGGCGCCGGAAAACCCGGGCGAAATCTGCGTTTATACGGAAGGGGAATGGCGCCGCCTGATCTTCCGGGTCGATTACCTGAGAGATCCGGGCGTGATCGAAACTCTGGACGTCACGCGTCTCGAAAAGTACATCCTGCGCCCGATTTTGGGGATCGAGGACGTTCGCACCGACAAGCGGGTCGATTTCGTCGGCGGCATCCGCGGCACCGAAGAGCTCGAACGGCTCGTCGATTCCGGCGCATGGCAAATCGCTTTTTCGATGTTTCCGACGACGGTCGAACAACTGCTCGAAGTTTCGGATTCGGGCGAGATCATGCCGCCGAAGTCGACGTGGTTCGAGCCGAAACTGCGCGACGGGTTACTCATTCATTTGATATAAATTCAGCCGCGAACGAATACGAACGAATACGAAAAATATTTAACTTTATTTCGTGGTTTTTCGTGTTCGTCCGCGGCGGATTAATTTTGTCCGACGATCGTCCGAAAAAACGCATATTGATTTGAAGGAGTTTTTATGAGCCTTGAAGCATCGAATCAAACGGATTTTAAGACGCACGCGATCGTCGATCATCAACAGCAGGGCATCGTCGCCGGGGTTTTCCTGCATCCCGCCGACTGGCACGCCGACAGCCGAATACACTGGAATTACAATCATTCGACGATGCCGGTCGTTTATTACGCCCGCGTCGCGAACCCCGAAAATACGGTCTCGCTGGAGTTTCTGCCGATGGAGAATTTTTCGTGGACCGAGCCGGAAACGGGCTTTTACGGCAGAGGGCAGAACGTCGGCGGAACGATCAACCTGCCGCCGACGCCGGGGACGGACGCGCTCGTTCGGCTGATTATTCCCAAATACCGCGGCGACCGGCCTAACCTGCGGATCGTCGAAGCCGATCACGCGCCGGCGCCGGAGGTCAATCCGCCCGCCGGCATTCCGCCGCAGAACGTTTTCGCGCGTAAAGTGCGGGTTAAAATCGAGTATTCCGAAAACGGGCAAACGCTCGAAGAAGAGTTTCGCGCGACGCATCTCGTCACAAACTTTCCGCCCGTTAATAACGGCTGGAACATGA
Source organism: Pyrinomonadaceae bacterium (assembly GCA_036563455.1). Lineage (GTDB taxonomy): Bacteria > Acidobacteriota > Blastocatellia > Pyrinomonadales > Pyrinomonadaceae > JAFDVJ01. The sequence goes on from DATCMK010000038.1 coordinate 561,315, forward strand.
TGTATTACACGGGCTGGTCTTTGTCCGACATCTGCTGTTTTCGCGCCGCGCGCGGGCGGCTCGCGGATTTTCGCGAGACGTTCCTGAAGATTCACTGTTCGATCAAACTCAATCCGGAGTGGGTGCAGCTGGCCAATAAAATCTCGCAGATGATCCTGCAGAACTCGAAACAGATGGCGGACGAATCGATCAACGCCGGCTGGCAGATGCTCGAGATGAACGGGCAGCGGATCAGGGAGACGGCGGCGCGCAATCAGGCTTATATCGACGATCAGGCGCAGCGCATCCGTGAAAGCTACAACGCCCCGCCCGTGCAGAGCGATCCTTACAAATCAAATTCGAACGAATCCGAATACACGGCGCACGAAGCGTTTATCGATTCCGTTCGCGAAGAGGAATCGATCTATAACCCGGCGAACCCGGCGAACGAAAAAGTCGCCGGTTATTACGACCGCTTCTGGACGGACGAATTCGGCAACATCACGAAAACGAACGACCCGAATTACGACCCGAACGTCGGCTCGAACCGCACGTGGACACCGGCGCGGAAAAAGAAAATCGGCGATTAAATACAAATTTCAGCCGCGAACGAACACGAAACATCACGAAAATCCGTCAAAATAATTTTTGTGTTCGTTCGTGTTCGTTCGCGGCTGAAATTTCCTGGCTAGATTTGATAAGCTTTTCGATCGCTGCGCGGACTTTCGCGTCCTTTTCGATTTCCAGCAGATTTTTCAAAATCGGCTCGTAAAATCTGCCGTATTTCTTTAAGTGATTTTCGGCTTCGGCGCGCGCGGCGGCCGAACCGGAGGTCAAAAGCCCGACCTGCCCGCGCACGTCGCGTTCCATTTCCGGCGTGATGACTTCGACGCGTCCGACCATGACGCGAACGATTTCCTTCGGCTGCGGCTCGATGCCGAGCGGCAGAATTTGATCGGTCGATCGGCGCGACAGCACGTAAAACACGCGCAATCCCTCTTCGAACCACGAATCCTTCCAGGTTTCGAGCATCGCCCGCGCTTCCTTCGCGTAGAGGCCTTCGGAAACGAGCGTTTTTTCGAGCTCGGCGAATATCTCCGCAACGGTTTTATTCGTTGCGGGACGCTCGACGATCATCCGACGCCCGACCGCTTCGACCGTCCGGAAACCGACGCGCCCGCCGCGGTTTTCGAAAACGACGAGATTTTTTACTTCGCCCGCGCCGGAATCCTCCAGAATCAGTTTTTCGCCGTCGAGCTTAACCCTGAGCGGCAGACCGAAATCGCCGACGCCGCGGTAGAACAGAAATTTTTCCTTTTCGATTTTGGTTTGGTCGGCGTTGCAGACTTGCACGGGGACCGCGTCGGTTTCGCGCGCCGGGTAATAATGGCTGTCCGCGGCTTCGCGCCGGTAATCGGGCGTTTCGTTCGGGAGCAGCTTGATCGCGCCCCAATTGATTCCGTCGAAAGCGTTTCTGCCGGTTCGCCCTTTCGCGAACTGCGCGTTGACGGTGCCCGCCTGCGGATACCACTCGGTAATTTTGCCGCCCGGAAAATCGACTTTCACCGAAACTTCCATTTCGTTTTTCGTGTAAAAATAAATGACCGGCGTTTCCATCCTGATTTTGGCGACGATCGTGCCTTTTCGCGGCGGATCGAGTTTCAAATCGTACGTCTGGCGATAACCGTCCGCTTCGTCGATCGTGTAAACGAATCCGGGCAGATCGCTCGCGCCGCCGAGCGGGCGCCAGTCGAGCGCCGAGCCGTCCGCGCCGGCGACCGACGTGAACGTGCCCCATTCGTGAACGATCAAATCGTTCGTTTGCGCGCGGGTTTTTTCGGCGACGTCGAAATCGAGGAGCGTCAGCCCCAACGCCGCGTAACAGGCGACCGCGAAAATAACCAAACTGCTTTTCATAAAGCTTTTCTCCTTTCAAAACTCATTCGAACCAGACGTTTTCGATTTCCGTCCACCACGCCGCGAGCATTTTTTTGTCGAGCCGCAGAACGCCTTCGCGCGTCACTTTTCCGGGCGGTTTGACCTGCCGGCTGAGAGCGTCGAAAACCTTCTCGCGTTCCGTCTTTTCGACGCGCGACAATAAATGCCAGAGCGTGATCGAATCGTAGAGATTCGATTCCTCGATGATCGCGGCGAGCGCCGCCGCGCCGCCGTTTTCGAAATCGAACCGGTAAAGCGCCGCCTGCAGTTTTGCGGACGCGTCTTCCGCGAACGGCGTGCCGACGCCTTTGCCCTTGCGCGTCAGCGCGATCGCGCCCGCCGGCACGATCGACTCGAACCGTCCGTTTTCGAGCGCGACGAAACCGCTCGTCACGTGGAGCCGCGAATTTCCTTCCGGATCGACTTCGAGCGTGTATTCGCAGCCGAGATCGATTGCGGCCGCCGATGGCGTATCGACGATGAATAGGCGCGGCGGCGCGAAAATTTTCGCTTTCAGCACGCCTTTTTCGAGCGCGAGGCGATGTTCCGCGCGCGTCGTGTTGACGAGCCTGACGCGCGAATTCGGCGCGATTTCGACGTTGCCGATGTCGGCGACTTCGACGCGCGCGCGCGCGTCGGCGTCGGTTTCCAGAACCTCGCCGACCGCGAGCCTGCCGGCTGCTTTGGAATCGCCGATTTTCGGCACTCCCGCCAGCGTTTCGACGTTCCACGCCGGCAGTTTCGGCGGCGCGGGCAACAAGCCCTGCGGCGGCGCGACTTTCGGCGGATTTTTGATATTCGTTTCCGCGGTCGACGTCCCGTTCGGCAGTCTGCGTTCAAGGTCGGGCGCGATTTCCGCCGGTTGATCGGTGTTTTGAGTCGAAGCGATTTCGTCAGACGATGAAGTCGCGGGCGGCGTCAGGGCGGAAATTTCGCTTTGCCGCGGCGGTTCGTCGGCGGCGCGTTCCGGCGCGTTTTCGGGCGCGGTTCGGAGGTATAAAGCGGCGGCGAGCGCGCCGCCGATCAAAAATGCCGCCGCGGCGGTCCAAGCGCGCCGACCGAAAAAAGCCAAACGCGGCGCCGCAAGCGTTTTTAACTCCTCTCGCTTCCCGCTCAACGAATTTTCGATTTTGCTCCAGAGTTCGGCGGGCGCGTCCGCGCGCTCGAGGGCGCTCGCCAAACCGGCGCCGAGTTTGATTTCGTCGTGTTCGGCGCGGCACGCGGCGCATTGCAGAAGATGCTCGGCGACGCGCTGCTTTTCGTCCGCCGCCAGTTCGTGATTGACGAACGCCGAGAGTTGCTCCCTGTAATGCTTTTCGTTCATTTTTTTATTTAGCCTCAGCCCCGCCTTGAGGCGGTTCGGTTTCGTCGGCGCTGCCCGCGCGGACGGTTCGCCGCCTAGACGCGGAACTCAAAACCAAACTTCACCCTTTAAATGTTTCAGCTTTTGCGCCAGCATTTTGTGTCCGCGATTGAGGCGCGAGCCGACCGTGCCGACCGAGCATTCGAGGATCTTCGCGATCTCTTCGTAACTCAGATTCTCCGAATACTTCAGCAGAATCGGCAAACGGTATTTCGATTTCAAGGCGCCGAGCGCCTTCTGCACCTCGTTCGCCAATTCGCGCCGGGCGAGTTTTTCGTCCGGCGTTTTTTTCGCGCGCGGCTCGCCGAAAAAATTTTCGAGCGAGAAGAACCGGCGCGTGCGCCGCTGCTCGTCGATGCAGGCGTTGACCGTGATGCGGTAGATCCAGGTCGTCAGTTCCGAAGCCTCGCGAAAATCGGCGACTTTGCGGAAAATCTTCAAAAAAACCTGCTGCGCGACGTCTTCCGCCGCCGCGCGGTCGCCGCCGAAAAAATTGAGCGCGACCGAAAAAACGCGTCTTTGATGCGCCCGGTAAATCAACTCGAACGCCCGGCGGCTGCCGTTTCTGCATTCGGCAAGCAAGTCGTGTTCGGTCGTTTCTTCGATCATGCGGGGGGCATTCTCCATTTCGATTTTTCAAAGATTTTATATCAATTTCGGGTTCCGCATATTTTTAATTTTCATTTTCAATCTGCTTTTCATCACGCCTTCCAAAGCCGAATGTCGCGCGTCGCGCGCCAGACGCCGTTCGCGGTTTTTTCGAGCCGGACGATTGGATTAAAGCCGCCTTTTTGTCCCGCCGTTTCGCGTTCCCGCGCGGAGATGAGCGGGTCGCCTTCGAACAACACCGAATCGATCCAGTCTTCTTTCATGTTTTCGGTCGTGACGGTCATGTGAATGTGCGCGGCGAAACGATTTTCCGGATACGGCGCGGGCTTGATCGTCGTAAATTCGAACTTGCCGTTTGTGTCCGTCAGCAGCCAGCCGCGGTAACGCCCGTGTTTATGCTCGCCTGATTTTCTGCCGTAATAACCTTCGATGTCGGTGTGATAGAGATAAATCAAGGCGTTCGGCGCCGGGCGCTTGCCGTCGGGCTGAAAAACGGTGCCGGTGATCAGCATTTTTTCGCCCCGGTCGGCGGCGGTCGTCAAAACCGCGCGCGGCGCGACGTCTTTCGGCGCGTCGATCGCGCCCATGCCTTCGGCGCCGGCGGGCCGCGCGTTTTTCTTGAGCCGCTCCAAAACCTCGCGCGCGGATTTCTGCGCGAAGAGCGTGTCGGTTCGGCAGTTCAAAAGAAACGGAAAAGCGACCGCCGCCGCCGCGGTCCGCCGCAAAAAATCGCGTCTGGTTTCTGCTCGTCGATTCATGATTTTTTCTCCTTTCAAAAGATTTGACGGTAAATTAGACGGATCGCGGCGCGGTTTTCTTCCAAGTTTTTCGTAAATAAATTACACTCGATTCGAGAAGTGATTTTATGCTCGAAACCGACCGCCTCTTTTTGCGAAAATTTGACGAAAACGATACGGACGCGGTTTACGCGATGCGCTCGGACCCGGACGTGATGCGCTTTATCCGCGCGCCGCAAATCGACCGCGCGGAAGCCGAAAGCTGGATCAAACTCGTGTCGAGCCGTTGGGAAACCGACCGCCTCGGCTTCTGCGCGGTGATCGAAAAATCTTCCGGCAGATACATCGGCTGGTGCGGGCTGTGGCGGCTCAAAGAAACCGGCGAAACGGAAGTCGGCTACGCGCTCGAGAAAGATTCGCGCGGCAAAGGTTACGCCGTCGAAGCCGCGGAGGCGTGTCTGATTTACGGATTCGAAACGCTGCGGCTCAAAGAGATCGTCGCCGTCGCGCGCCCGGAAAATCGCGCTTCGCGCCGCGTCATGGAGCGGCTCGGCATGAGCTACGACTACACCGGCAAATTTTACGAACGCGACCTCGTGCATTATTCGGTCACGAGGGAAGAGTTTTTGCAGCGCCGAGCGGCGCGGGCGCCAAGCCGCCAAGTGGAATTACAGTGATAAAATCTTGCGCCAGCGCCGCTCGGCGCTGAATCGAAAATATGCTCGAAACCGAAAGACTTTTAATTCGTCGATTTACCCGCGACGATCTGCCGAAGCTCATCGAACTGCGCTCGGACGAAGAGGTCATCAAATACATCGGCAATCGCCGCCTGCAAAACCGGGAAGCGATCGCCAGGCGACTCGACTTTTATATCGACTGCTACGCGAAATACGGCTACGGCATGTGCGCGATGATTTGGAAGGAAACCGGCGAGATGATCGGCTGGTGCGGACTGCAGCCGCTCGAATCGACCGGCGAAACGGAGGTCGGTTACGGCATGATCAAAGAATTCTGGGGCAAGGGCATCGGTTTCGAATGCGCGCGGGCGTGGCTTCGATACGCGTTCACCGAAACCGACGCCGAAAGAATCGTCGCCGTCGCCGCCCCGGAAAACAAAGGTTCGTGGCGCATCATGGAAAAATGCGGCATGAAGTACGAGAAAACGGGTGAGCATTACGGAATGCCGTGCGTTTTTTACGGGATTTCAAGAGAAGAGTTTTTTAAAAATAATTTTTAGCGACCGCCGTTTTAGTGTAAACTTCTAAGAGCCGCGCGGCGCCGGCAACGCGGCTTTTTCCGAAACTGCTTCGCTTTTTCCCTGAAATCGATCGTCAATTCATGCGCATCAGCTATCCGAAACTCGTCTTCGCCGCGCTCGCCGCGCTTTATTTTCTCTCGATCGCCGTCAAGCCTTTAAACGGCAGTTTTCTCGATCTGGTCGATTTGCCGATCCACGAAACCGGGCATCTCCTGTTCCGTCCGCTCGGCCAATTCATGATGGTCGCGGGCGGCTCGCTTTTTCAAATCATCGTGCCGGCGGTTTTCGTCGGTTATTTCTGGCGGCGCGGGAATCATTACTCGGCGACAGTAGTTTTATTCTGGGTCGGGCAGAGCATTTTGAACGTTTTCGTCTACGCGAACGACGCGGTCGTCATGCAGCTGGTCTTAACGAGCGGTTTGACGGGCAGCGAGGGCAGTTTTCACGACTGGAACTATCTGCTCGCCGAAACGGGGCTGCTGCGATCGACGCGGGCGGTCGCGAACGTCATCCGGCTTTTCGGGACCTTGACCATCGCGGCGGCGGGCATCGGCGCGGTTTACTATTCGATCTGCGCGCGGGACGAAACAAATTTATAAAATTCACCCGAATTGTCTGATTTATGACAAACCGCGGCGCGAAAAGCCTCTACTCTAAGTTTTGGATTTAATAATCCAAAATTAAAGAGCGAGGAACATAAAATGAAAAAGTTGAAATTAGTATCAATCGGCTTGCTGTTTTCATTGAGTCTGTTTATTGCCGGATTAACTTTCGCCAACCAGATCCCCGACGGAACATCTTCGGTCGCCGATCAGCAGAACAACAGTCAAAACCGGAACCGGAACAAAAACGCGAATAACCGCAACGGCAATACAAACGCCAACAATACGAACAACGCCAATACAAACGCCAACAACACAAACAACGCAAATACAAACGCCAACGATACGAACAACGCCAATACGAACACCAATACAAACGCTAATACGTCGCCGACTCCGCGATAAGACGCATCGCATCGGAAAACGCAGAAAAAATGCCGGATCGCTTTTCGGCATTTTTTTTATTCGGAGGCGCTTTGCCCGGGCACCGGGAAAGTCTGCTCAAGGCCTTTGGTTTGTGCGGAACCGAGGGCTTTTATTTATAAATAAGAATTCAATGAGCAAGATATTTGTTGAGAATTGCCTCAAGCGTTTTGGGATCTAACGGCTTAAAATGCAATTCGTCGCAACCGGCGGCTTTTGCCTGCTGATCGTCCACGCCGTATGCTGTGAGGGCGATAATCTTTAACTGTTCGCCGCCTTCCAATTCTCTAATAACCTTCGTAGCGCTCAAACCGTCTAGTTGGGGCATTCCCAAATCCATCAGAACCAGATCGGGACCGGCGGCCTGAGCCGCTTTGATCGCTTCTAAACCGTTAGAAGCTTCGATGACAGTAAATCCCTGGCGTTCGACTAAAAACCGCATAAAACCGCGAGTGTCATCATGATCTTCAACGATGAGAACCGATTTTTTCTTGGTACGCTTTGCCATAACCGAACGCATTTTACTCTGGTGTATTTATTTTTCAATCGGCGATTGCAATTCTTTGATCCGACGAGCTTCCAACGCCTCAAGCGCCAATTCGATCAATTTCGGGATCGGTGATTGTTGCCCGGTTTCGTATCGGGAAACCGTGGTAGAAGTAACGCCAACTGCTGCGGCAAATTCAGCCTGCGTTAAACCTAGCCGTTCGCGTCTCCTTTTAAGCTCCTCTTTTTCCATGTCTGGTCAAATATACACAATGTAAAAATGCTTTGCAATAATTTATAGTTTGACGCACATTATGTATCGACAACTATACGTTATGTAAAGCAGGATGATTCTTGTAAGTCAGAAATGACAAATTCAAAACAGGAGAAACATCATGTTAGCAATCAACGACAAACAGAAAATTAACCGGATTGTCAGCGATTCGATCGAAAAGGTCGCTTTAACGGTCGATAACGAAAGAGCGGCGAAGCGTTGAATCAACGCGATCGAAAAGGCGGCGGACCTCGTCGAGAATCAATCGGAATTCATCACTTGGCAGGAAGACGAAAAGGCGGTTTTGGTTTGGAGCCTCGAAAGCAAACGCATTTACGAAGCGAACGGCGTTTGCCAGTGCGAAGCGTTTGCCGAAGGTCCGCCCTGCAAACACCGCGCATTCGCGAGACCGCTGAGGAACTATTTTGGCGTCAAAGAAAAGAGAGCGCCGAAGATGGAAAATGTGCCGTACCTAAAGCCGTCGAGCAATGTTAAACCGACAATGATCGCGGGAATCAAAATCTAAAAGCAGAAAAACTTAGAAAGTTGCCGCTCTCTAAACCTCTCTTATCACCTGATAAATATCAGGAGAAACATCATGAGTAATACACCACATGAAATCAAAAAAAATAGGACCTCCGCCAATAACAGCGTCATTCCGTTTCCGACGAATATAAGGAAGTTTCGGGCGGAAAACTCGATTCCAAAAAGAATTTCGACCGTTGCCGCAAAAGGTGGGTTGGTTTCGGTCACGGTCAGCGGCGACGGTTTGAAGGATATGGGCACTATTGGCGGCGACCAGCTGCTTTGCCGGACGAAGTTTTCAAAGTCCGATCTGAGAAACGGCAAATTGGTCGTCGCGCAGTTGCCCTGCTTGGGGCTCGTCGTAAAGTTTTACTATCAAATCGGCGGCAGGATTTTTCTGCGGTCAGCGAATAAAAGATTTGAAACTCTGATCTACGACGCCGATCAGGTCGGCATAAAAGCGGTTATCGTGCAATCGACCAGGGAATGGAGTTAGAAATATGAAAAGAAAGTCACAGTTCAGCCGAATCGAAAAAAGCTATAAAAAACTATTGCCGGAAAGCCGCCCGAAGATCGATTATCTGATCGATGTGTTAAGGAGGGAATTACACGTCGAGCCGCAGCGCCCGCAGCGGCAGAGAAAAGCCGTTGAAGCAACGCCGAAGGTCGAGTGAATTTTAAGGTTAATATTATAAAACCGCCGCCTTTCTTAATCGGAAGGCGGCTTTTTGTTTGAGGCGTCGCCGGTTAACTGGCTGGTCGGTTGACTGGTTAACCAGTCCATCGCCTGCTCGACGGCGTCCTGAAAGCTCAATCCGTATTCAAGACACCATAACTCCCAATATTCCATTTTTTCTATGGGAAGCCACAATTCCTTTGGTCTGCGACCTTGCCGGCTTAATTCCTGCTCCTTTCTCCGCTCCAAGTCCCTTTGTAAAAGTTTTGCCAAACTCATCTCAAATATTTCCGTCCATCTAACAACGAAAGGGCTTCGACGTTACTCAAAGCCCTTTCCCGTTGAACAACTAATCAAATGTAAGTGCCGCGCGGACGATTTTCCGAAGACCGCGCGGCGCTTCTCTTCAGATTTAAGCCGTTGCCGGCTTATTTATATAAACTGATAACCGATGCGATGTTCCGTAAATTTTCGCGAAATATTGAACCGAGTGTAACGAGCCGGACAAAAAGGCGGTCGGATGCGCGTTAAGATTGAATTCCTCCATATTCTCTTCAAGGAATGTAAAACGCTGAACGGGCTGTTTAGGCAGCCCCTCCTCATTTGAAGCCCTCGAAAACTTGTTGAAATTTTAATGTCAAGAATTTACCTAACTGACGCAACACCTTTTGCGGTCAAACCGCGCTTAAAATAATCAAAGGCTTTGAACTAAGCCAAAGCCCTTTCCTTTTTCTTCCCCAATAGAAAAGCCCGCATGAAATAGCTCGATAGCAACTCGTTGCGGGCGTCTCGGGACACCGAAAATTGTTATGGCTATTATATTTTAGGTTGCCAATTTAAACAATGAAAATTCATTCCGCAGGACAGGCCGGGCATTCTGTTTGGTCTAACGGCACGCAATCGCAACCGCAATCCCTAGTGCCGATCGGACAGGTGCTGCCCCCGCCTCCGCCTCCACCGCCTCCGCCGCCGACGCATTCGCCGTTTCCGGCGCAGTGCGTACCGAACGGGCATTTCGTGCAATCCTTATCGGGCGCGACGAAGCGCACTTGAATGTTGCCGGCGTCGCTTACCAGTAAACCCGGCGCCGCCGTTTCCGCCGCGCCGCAACCGCCCAAATAAGGCGGGCTAAACTGATCGGGCGGCGAGCCCGCCCCCTCGCCGTTATCGACCACAGTGAAACTCACGCCGATGCCGGTCGGAAAAGCCGAATTAGTCGATTTACGGACAGAACCTTTGAACGTCGCCTGATTTCCGGCAACGGTCAAGCATTCGACGTCGACGGTCAGTTTCGTATTCGCCGCTTCGTCGATGAAGGTCGCTTGACCGGTGAAATTGTTGCTGCCGTGGTTAAAAGCCCCGAAACTGAGCGTCATGCTGCCGTTGTGCCCCGAGCCGTTGGCGGACGCGAGATTGCCGGCGCAGTAAGCGGAGGTTTCTGAACCGATCACCTTCATCATGACTATACTGATAATCGAGAGAGATATAAGCGCTGCGGTAAAAGCTAGAAAAATACGCGTTTTTTTCATTTTTTCTCCTTCGTTTGGACGGACGCTTTCATTAAAATCGTACTATCGGCGCATCCGTTTCAGCCGATAGCGGTTTTATGTTCAGAATACGAAAACGCTAGTTTTCGGTCATTAAAGCTGTGCGGCGCCGGGCAAGGAAAGCCGTCAATGCACCGACAAAGGCGTAGTTTTGTTTTTAGTGTCGCGTTTCCTTTTTGCCGAATATCTTAACAGCATTAAATTCATCCTTTAATCCTCCAAAAGGAGGATTAAAACTATTCTTCTAAACCTGTTCGGGTGCATTGCTTCCTGAATTGGTTTACAAGCGAAATTCGCGCCCTCATTCGTTAAAATCTATAAATGAAGGAAAGATATGATCAGAAATATGAAGACCATATAAAAATCCTCGCCGAACACCGACTCGAAAGAAAAAACTACAAGATTTTCGATTACCGACCGCACGTTTTGAAGCGGCAGAATTTTCCCGAATTGGTCGAGCGCGAGCGGTTCGATACTGAATCCGGTCTGGTGGTAATCAGCGGTGAGGGCGACGTGGGGATTTTAACTGAAGAATTCGAGCGGATGCTTTACGGCGTTTGTAAAAAGAGGTTCGAGTAATGCTGAATCCGAAAGGTCATGGCGTTGAGTACGAAAACGGCGACTGTCTTATCGACATTCCACCAAAAAGCGGGTGGTGGAGTCCGCCAAATGCGGCGTGGCGGAGTACACCTTTTCCGCCACATCAGCCCGCGCTATTTTTGTTAAAGAGTAACGCCGCACTGAATAGTTTTTGTATTCGGGTAAGCGAAAATTTCGCTTTATAATTTTTCAGAAAGAAAATGCCCGCGAAAATAGCCTTATCGCTATCTTGCAGACATCTATTATCGACCGGAAATCAGTTTGAGTTTGCTCGAACAATTACCCGACTTTCGATAAAATCATAACGATTTCATCGCGCGCGCTCGGCGTTTCGACAGTCCTTTGTAATCTGAGCGATTTGCCGTCTTCGGCGAGCTTCCACGTTTCGCGGGTCGTAATTTCCATTTCGCCGTTCTGCGTTTTCATCCGGCGTATAGTCGTAAATTGCAGAGATTTGCCGCTTTTATCGGCTTTCGCCTTAACTCGCACCAATCCCTGCTTGGTTTCGATTTTTACTTCTTCGCCGTTAAGATTGTAGGTCGCATTGTTGACGGTAAAAAACGCCGCCATCGTGCCGCCGTAATTTATCTTTCCGGTTCCCACCGTCGATGTCGTCGGCGTCTGCATTTGCGAATTGTTTACGCGACTGGCGCTTTGCGTGACCGGCGTGATATCTCCCGTTCCGGCGGTTTCGATTTCGACTGTGCCGTCAATTTGGCTTTTGACATTAAAAGCATCTTCTACACCGCTGACCGACATTTTATAGTTTTTCAGCTTTTGCGGAAAATCCTTGGCGGTATAGGTCTTTTCTTTATCCAGCTGCCAATTTCCGGCAAATGTCGAGACAGCGGACTGGGCGTTGGCTGCGACTGCAATGCCTAATATAAAAAGCGGAAACAACAGGCTAAACCGTATGTTTTTCATTATTGTAATCCTCATTACTTCGCGCCGAACTTTGAAAAATTTTCAAAGTATAGCTTTTTTTGGTAATTTGTTGTGATCGATCGGTTTGTTTTCGGCTAATTTTATACATTTGCAGTGCTTTTATCAATGCTTTCGATTAGGCTTCTCTGAAAATCCTCTCGATCTCCGAAAGCGTCAGCCTAACATCGACCTTCAGTCCATGCTTCCGCGCCCGCGAATCCGGATGACCTTCTCCCGCTTCTCAAAAAGTAATTTTGTCACTTTTTATCGATCGGCGGTGTTTTCATCATACCAGCCCAGCCTCCAAAAGTTTGGGCGGGTAAAAGCGAAGCGGGCGGCTGGGGAGTCGCCCGCGCATTCTTAACTCGCAAGACTGTAATATTTCTTAAAATTGATAACTGATTGTGTCTTTATTATCGCAAAGCCGCATTCTTAGGTGGAGTACTTATTGCCAAACCAGAATCTCCTTAACTACGAATAAAAGCTTGCGACGAGCCCGGATTTTCGTCCTTTACGACGTTTCCGGGCTTTTCGTTAAGCCTCCCTGAAGATCCTCTCAATCTCAGGCAGGGGCAGTTTCACATCGATTTGCTGCCCGTGCTTCCGCCCCCGAATTCGCATCACCTTTTCGCCCTGTAGCGAATGTTCAAACCATGGCGGAGCCCGATTGCGGAAGTTGCTTGCTGACCTTTAGAGAAGGTTATACCATTGAATACGAGAAAGACGGGCACGTTAGATAGGCGATCGACGCTCCTTCAAAGGAGGTTTGGACAGTTTTTTTTCGGCTGACTATTTCCTTCTCAATCCGGAATAAATGACGGTAGAGTATTCGCTACCTGCGACGAAAGATCGATCGCTCTTCGCAGTGATTCTGATTCATCATCTTCGATCGGAACCATCACGCGCACCATGGCCCCGTCTGAACGACGTTTGAGAATGCTGTCGAAAATCATGTAAATTTTATCTAGATATTCACTTGAATTGACTCGACCGCGACCTTGATACCAATAAATCAAAAATTGTCTTTGATTGCCTTTTTGCACGATATACCGATTCACGGTGAAGCTTTTGCCTGCCGGCGTGTTGATCTCGACCGATTGCGGCGTTCTCATTTCCCAACCCGAACCAGGCATACAATTTTGGGGGCTGTGATAGGTCGCTCCGGCGCGCTGCGATTCATAATATCCAATATAAAGATTAGCCGTTTTATCCGTCGAAACGTAATCGCGCATTATATAATCACTTGCGAGCAGAACGCTTTCTGTCGCGGCGTCGAAACGTATGTCTTTTCCGGCCTGCGTCCATGCTCCCAGTGCGGCGGGAATTTCCCGTAAGGGTCGACGTTCCATCCGAAGTTCACCGATTTGTCCGAACCAATTGATAAAAACACTGCCGACGAAAAGAACCGCCGCCAATAAATAATAAGAACCGGCCTTTGATGACTTCCTGTTTATAGCTTGGTCGATTTTCAATTCATAAACACCAGTGTCAAGTTGTGATCGGTTTTCCGCTATCGACTCGGCGCCGGCGTATCTTTGAATTAAAAGTTTCAGTGTAAGGTTTAACGTAAACAGCAAAATCAGCGCTACAACATAAACCGACAAACCCATCAAATCATGCCAAAGTCCCTCGGCGGCTTGTCTGCCGAAGTGGTAAGTCATAATGCCGGTAGTCATAACCCGCACGGCATTCGTCAGCAGCGCGATCGGAATCGCGGAAATCATCAAAATCACAATACGCCAAAAGTCAGAATCTGTAAGGAAATCGAACCAATTGCCGGTAAGGTTTTGGCGTCGTTCCCGCGTAAAGTAACCTAAAAGAAGCGCCAAAGTGATGAGCGTCATCAAACTGCGAATTCCGCTGCACGCCTCGACGACCTCCAACTGAATAACCTGCGTTGATCCGAGCGGCAGGAGTTCGATGATGTTTCCATTGCGAACGGAGGAAATATCAAAATGCCTGATTCCCCAATCTGCAAATCGCGAAGCCCAGATCTGCAGCGGAAACGCTATTTTGTTAAGAATTATTTGAGGGATCGGTATTGTTAAAAGTAATAAAGCGAACGGCACCGTAAGTTTCTGCAAAACTCGGAAGCCCCAGAAATAAACTACCATCCCGCCGAGAAGTAAAATAAAGGAGAGTCGTTGAGTGAGAAGTTCGGCGCCCAAATTCCCGACCGAATACATTAAAAGCGCAAATAAAACTATTGCAAAGCCTAATTTCGGCCAAGGGGTTTGGAGAGAGGGGCTGCGTTTACCGCAAAACTCCAACCAAATTATGTAACTGATAATAAACGGTACGAATAACCCGTGCGAGTAATTTTCATCGATCCACCAGTCTTTTCCGAGTTTTATTAGAACCGTCCCGTACAGAAATGACAGCAAAATCCCGATTAAAAATGATTTCCAAAGCCGGTCTTGATTAGTCTTAAAAAGATTCATCCGGAAAAGTGAACGAACCGCCCCTCCACAAGCCGGTTTCTGGGGTTCAGATTAGAAGCCGGCTTTCAAATGGCAGAAAATGCGAAAGATTTTACCTATCGTTGATCGCCACGACGCAAACGGCGCCGCGCGGCATATCCGACCCCGAATAAACCAGTGCCGAACAACAGTATTGATAGTGGTTCCGGATTTGGGACCGGGGCATCGGAAGTGGTCCTAATGATGGGCATATTCGCGCCTCCCCCGGAATCGGTGTTGTTATTTCCGCCTCCAGTACCCGGGATGTTATTTCCGCCCCCGGTTTCGGTATTGACCGGGGTTGAACGTTTAACTTTCCAGATACTTTTATTTATCCCCTGACCGTTTTCAAAACTGTTTTTGGCGGCCTTTCTTCCCGAGGTGCGGTTTTTGCGTTTTTCTTGCTGTTGCCATTTTCCCGCGCCGGTGCCTTGACCATTAGAAACAGAACTTACCGACAAAACTAAAAAAACCAGAAAACCTGCGTATAAGAATGAGTTCTTAGCAATTTTCACAAGTCTTGTTCCCCCTTTTCGATAGTTAATTTTCGTTTATATTCGAAGAATTGATCACAAATTCGATTTTATAAACAAAGAGCAAATAAACGCAGCATCATTCTGCGTTTTTGTCAGATTAAATCATAGACAACTGATTAAATTGACAGATTCAATATGAATTTAATAAGTCACTATAGCCGATAAAGATACTGTAAGTAAAGAAAAAATTGAATAAGAACAAGACCGCATCGATTATCTATATTCCAAGCGCGCACGTCTAAAAAATACTTGCCGCCAAAAATCACTGGCAAAATCTTATACTGACAAGGATACGTCCTGCTATGAAAAAAAACGTGGTTCTTTAGTTCAACAAACTGATGACATTTTTATGTTTTGTACAGATTAAGTGAACGGGAGCTAAAAAATTGTAGAGAAGTCCTAATTTTCAAGCTTTAAATAGACCTTTGTTTTAAGCTTGTCTAAATAACTTTTCTATCTCGGCAAGAGTCGGCTCTGCTAAATACCTTCTCAGCGTCTTTTCGGACAGGTCGCATTTCGTCGCGGCTTCGGCGACCGACGAAGAATTCAGTAGCGCGTTTATTGCTGTTTCTTTGTTCGTTTCTTTCGGCATTTGGTCAAAATCGGACGACATCGGACGCGATCTCTAATTTGGTTCTTTTTCGTTTCTTTACAACGCCCGCCTCTTCGGCGGCAACAAAGTTCTTTCTCGAAAAAGGGGCGCATGAATATATTTTCGTTTTCGGTTTATTACATAAAGGTGCTGCTCGGCGTCGCGTCGGGCAGCAAAAAGACCGTCAATCCCATCTCGCCGCGTTGGCGCTGGCGTCAATGGAAGCACCGGGAGAAAACCGGTCGTTACGCCAGATATTTCAAGCTTTCTAAATAAGCGATCGGATTTATTGTGCTGCGCGAACGCGCCTTTCGCCGTTTGATTTCCCGGGTCGTTGCGTATTCTTAGTTCGGGACCGTTTTTCGTTTGTCTAAACGGTCCCGAGTTTTCTACAATCTTCTTGATTTAAGTTTCCAAGGGACTCACCACAGGGAAGGCTTGGTTAAAGCCCGGCTGCTTCTGCCCTCCTCGGCAAGCCCGGGCTTCAGTCGTTAATGATGCGGTTTTCATATTTTTAATCGGAAAGCAGGATCGAAAATTCATCTTCCCGCATCGCTCTAGTGATTTCATCGAGTTTTGCTGTCGGCAATTCTTTAACGCCCTTAAAGCCGATCGCCTCTATATCTGAAGCCGTCAAAGAATCGAAAGCTTTCGCTGTTTTAGGAAATCTGTCGCGGGTCGCGGCTCGAATCCCCGAAATCATGCTGCCGTCGCTGATCCGCATAAATGCCTCGATCGATTTTTCCGTCGTCGTTTCTGATCGTCGTTTCCTTTTTCATATTTCTCCTTAAAATAAATTTTGAACCATTTGCCGAATGTTTTCCGGCGACATCGCAAACCGTTCAGCAGCGTTGCGCGGTAAATTGCCGTTTATTTCGAGAATGGAAATCCTTTCGTCCAGAATCGTCGGAAAGTCGGTTTTAAGGCTTTCGTCGTATTCCAGCCATTCAAACTCGATTCGTAATTGATCCTGAAAATCAAAGCTCTCGTTAATTCGGTCGATAATTTTATTAAGGCGATTGGTATTGTTTGCCTGTTCGATCAAGTAGTCCGCCAGGTCGTAGCCTTTCGCTTTTTCAACGCTTGTGCCGCGGCTCTCTATCAAAGACGATACTTGCACCGGCGCGCCTAATTTTCTCGCTTCTCGTGCCTTTTCCTACTACAACTCAAATCCGTCCCGCTGCGCGGCGTCGCGACGCTCATGATCGAGACCGGAGTGCGCCCGGGCGAGATTTATCAGTAGGAGCGTAAAAACGTGTTTCTTGGTAAGAATTGTTTGCAGGTTGTGAAGGGCAAAACGCCGGCGGCGCGGCGAATAATTTACCTGACGGAAAAGGGGAAAGGAGTCCTGTCCGAGCGGCCGCAAAAGTTTGACGGTAAATACCTTTTTCCGCACAATGATATAGACGGAGAGAAAGCGACGGGCGACGGCGGACCTTTGCATTCGGCGCGCGTTAATTCGCCGAATTTTAAGTTCAGCTTGACGATTGCCGGCACACTTTCGCGTCGCGCGCTCTGGAGAAGCGAACAGATTTGATTACGCTCGCCTCGATCCTCGGGCACGCTAATTTGAAAATGGTAATGCGGTACGCGCATCCCTCGGAAAAACACAAGGAAGACGCGATCCGCCGGATGGAAAAGCCGAAGGGAAAAGAGAAGCAAAAGCAGTCTAAATTGCAGCCGAAAGCTACATTTCCACATACACAAAGAAATCAAAGTACCGGCTGATCGCTTGTAAAAAGCAGTAATATGAAGGGTTACGGGTTAATGGAAAACGCGAATTTATGAAATTTACGCTCATCACAGGCGCCTCGGGCGGCATCGGCGAAGCCTTCGCGCGGCGTCTCGCCGGAGAAAAGCATAATCTCGTGCTGGTCGCGCGCTCGGAAGACAAACTTCATCAGCTGTGCGACGAGCTGATGCTCAAACACCAAATCACGGCGCATTACGTCGCGCTCGATCTGACCGGATTCGAAGCCGACAAAAAAATTTTCGAGGAAACCGAACGGCACGGCTTCGAAATCGAATGGCTCGTCAACAACGCCGGCTTCGGCTCGATGGGCGATTTCGCCGAGCTCGATCTCGAACGGGAGCTCGAAATGGTCGGGTTGAATATCATGGCGCTCGTCGCTTTGACGCATCGGTACCTCGCGAAAATGCGTCAAAGAAAAAGCGGCGTGATCGTCAACGTTTCTTCGACCGCCGGTTTTCAGGCGATTCCGTTTATGGCGACGTACGCGGCGACGAAAGCGTTCGTGACGTCTTTTTCCGAGGCGGTCGCCGAAGAAAACCGCCCGTTCGGCATCACCGTCACGGCGGTTTGCCCGGGACCGGTCGAGACGAATTTTTTCGCGGCGGCAAACGCGATTCCGTTTTCCGCGAAAGGCATGTTAAAGCCCGAGGAAGTCGTTGAAAAGGCGTTAAAGGGCGTGCGGGCGAAAAAGCCGCTCGTGATCGCGGGGCTCGCCAATTACGTCGGCGCGGTTTTGGGATCGCTCGCGCCCGACGCGCTCGTGACGCGCGTCATCGGCGATTACCTGCGCCCGAAATTGAAAGCGAAGAAAAAATAGTTTTATGCCCGCGAAAAACGCGAAAAAACGCTAAAATAAAAATTGAAAAATATCGGAAATCAATTTTCGGGTCGGTTCGCGTATTTCGCGGGCATCAAGTAAAAAATGAAAGTAACAGTTCTCGGAAGCGGCTCGACCGGCAACGCCGTGCTGATCTGCACCGAAAAAACAAAGGTCCTGGTCGACGCCGGTTTGAGCGCGAAACAGATTCTCGAACGCCTCGGCGCGGTCGGCGAAGAGTGCGGAAAGATCGACGCGGTTTTAATCACGCACGAGCATTCGGACCACGCCGGCGGCTTGCGCGTGCTCTTAAAGTCGGTCAAGTGCCCGGTTTTCATTTCCGAGGCGACCGAAGATTCTTATTACGGCACGCGCAAGGGCGCCCGGGAAGGCGACAGCGAAGCCGTCAAGCGCCGCGACTCACTGAAAAACCGCACCGTCAGAATCGAATCGAGCCGGGATTTCCGCATCGGCGACATCGATTTCGAACCGTTCAGCGTGCCGCACGACGCGGCGGACAATTTCGGCTTCATCGCCAAAAAAGACGGCGTGCGCATCGCGACGCTGATGGATTTCGGGCACATCACGACCTTAATCAAAGAAAAACTCCGCAACTGCGCGGCAATCGTCGTCGAATCGAATCACTCGCGCGACATGCTCAAAACCTGCCCGATTTACAGCTGGGATCTGAAGCAGCGAATATTATCGCGCAACGGACATCTTTCGAACGAGGATTTGTCCGAATGGCTTACGAACGAGTACGACGGCGCGGCGCGCGACATCGTTCTGGCTCATTTATCGCAACGCGCCAACGAACCGCATCTCGCGAGATTGATGGCGGAAACCGCTTTGCAGATGCGCCCGCATTTCTTCAAAACCGAAACCAAAATCACGGTTTCTTACCATAAACAGCCGACCGCCTGGATCGCGTTTTAATTTGCAGAATAGCAGACGCGGAGCCCGACAATGTTTTCGTCGTTGTGCGCGATGTCGCCGACGCGAAACGCCGAACGGCAGTTCGCGGCACGGTCGAGCCATGAGCCGCCGCGCTGCACGCAGTAACTTTGATCGCCGCCGCTCAGCCAGGCGCTTCCGTCGGTCGGCGCATCCGTGTAATCCTCGTGCCAAACGTCGGCGCACCATTCCCAAACGTTGCCGTGCATATCATAAAGACCAAAGTTATTTGGCGGAAACGAACCGACCGGCGTCAAGCGTTTTCTGAATTCGCCGCGCGGCGTTTCGCGAAACGGCTGCTCGCCATTAAAATTCGCCAGATCGGTCGTAATGGTTTTACCAAAACTGAACGGAGTCGTCGTTCCCGCGCGGCAGGCATATTCCCATTCAGCCTCGCTCGGCAGCCGAAACTTTTCGCCGGTTATTTTTGAGAGGCGCGCGCAGAATTCAATCGCTTTTTCGAGCCAGACGTTCACGACCGGAAAGCTTTCATCTCGGAAATTCTCATCTGTTTCCGGCAAAGAGTCCATCAACGCGAGCCATTGTTTTTGCGTGACCGGAAATTTGCCGAGGTGAAATGATTTTATGCGGACTTCGTGTTGCGGCGTTTCATTGATTCGCTTTTCCGTTTCCGAATCGGCGCTTCCCATCAAAAAACTGCCGGCCGGGACTTCGATTAAATCGAGGGTTGCATTTTCAGAAAGTTCGAGCGCGATAATTTTCATTTTCCGTTCGAATGAAAAATTTCTTCGATCACCTTCTGCCGGTAATCGAAAATATATTTGAGCTCGCTTTTGACGTAAAAATGCGCGAGATCGCCGAGCGGTTCGAGCGGCAGGCGGTAGCGGACGCGGTCTTGCATGACGGTTTCGCCCGCGCCGTTTTCTTCGAACGTGTGCCGATGAATCCATTGTTTATACGGGCTTTTGAGCGCCGTGTCGACGAAATCGTGCGGCGGGTTCCATTCGGTGATCTCGGTTTTCCAAGTCAGGGGAATGCCGCGCAGTCTCAGTTCGTAATCGATCAGCGCGCCTTTTTTGACGTCGATCGGCTGCGGCGTCAGGATATGAAAATTCAGTTCCGGCGGCGTGATGCGTTCCAGATTGACGGCGTCGGCAAAGAATTCGAAGACTTCCGCGCGCGGGCGGCGAATGACTTGGGTCCGTTCTAAAATATGTTCAGCCATAACGATTTCGGATTTCGGGTTTCGGATTTGAAATCCGCCGTCACGTCCTCATTCAAAGTTTAACGTATTCGGACTGAAAAAGCAGAAGTTAAATACTGCGAAGATTGGCTTTCGTAAATTTGGGTTAGAAAAAGCCGACGATTTTGAGAAAAACGATTCCGGCGATCGCGCCGAGCGCCGCGCCGCTTAAAACCTGCGCGAAAGTGTGACGTTTGAGCACGACGCGCGACCAGCCGACCGCCGCCGCGAGCAGCAGAAAAAACGCGCCGCTCCAGTAACTGACCGGAAAAAGGGAAATCGCGAAATACACGGCGAAAATCAGATGCAGCGAGATTTTCGACCAGCGATTGACGAGCATCGCGAACAGCAAGATCACCAGACTGATCAGCATCCCGGCAAGCAGAGCGGGCGGGAAGTCCAAAAAGTAGAACAGCGCCGCCGAAAAAGCGTTTACGGCGATCGCCACCGGATAAAAGCTCCGGCGTTCCGCCGCGTCGGAAACGTCGTGGTCGCTCCATTGACCGGCGGAGACTTTGCGCCGGATGATGAAGACGAGCGGCGATACGGTAAAAAGGACGGCGGCGCCGCCGAAAGTCAGCGCGCGCACCGGATGCGTGCGATGCGCGGCGACGATCAAAACCGTCAGCGCCAGCAAGACGAACGGGTGACCGACGAGCGAGACGAGGCGCGCGATTTTTACCGGTTTCGGCGTTAACGGTACAGGCTTCATCATGACTTTGATAACTTTTACCCCCAAAACGGTTTGCCGGCGAGCGC
This sequence comes from Pyrinomonadaceae bacterium, assembly GCA_036563455.1. GTDB lineage: Bacteria > Acidobacteriota > Blastocatellia > Pyrinomonadales > Pyrinomonadaceae > JAFDVJ01. The sequence goes on from DATCMK010000038.1 coordinate 582,330, forward strand.
CTGCACGAAAACGAACGTGAACAGCGCAAAGTAAGCGGCGGCGAAAACGAACGTCCAGAAAGTCGGCGATTTTATTTTGTAACGCTCCATCGTGTAGGCGAAAAACGGCACGGCTTGAAAGGCGTGCATGCCGACGAAATGCGCGACGCGCAGATCGCCGTTCCGCGTCGACCAGTTGACGACCGGTAGGCCCGCGCCGCCGTCGGCCGCGCCGATTGTGTGTCCGATCTGCGCCGACATGTAGCCGCCTTCGAAGCTCGCCGCGAGAAACAAAAGCAAGCCGAGCCGCATGCCCCAGATCACGGATTTCGGTAAGTCGATCTCGGCTTTGAAATAAAGATAAAGCAGGTAACCGGCAAGCAGCGTGTTGAACGTGATCGCCGCGCCCATGATCGAAAACAGCACGCCGTCGAGCGGCGTCCGCGTATTGAAATGCGAAGTCGTGCCGCGCGCCGCCTGCCCGGTGATGATGACCATCTCGACCGCGAAGACGAGGATCGTCGCCCATGAAATAAACCGCGCCGCTTTCCGGCGGTTTGCCGGAAAATGCAGATAAACGGCAACCGTCCACGAGTAAATCGCGATCGAGACGAAAAATTTCATCGGCTTGATCCAGCGGTTGACGCCGAGAATTTCGGTCGCGTCGAACAGCGAAACGACGGCTAAAATCAAGAAGCAGCCGAACGCCGCGACGCCCGCGATCATTAAGGGGCGTTCTCTTTCAAATAATTCCCGAATCATTTACCACCTCCTTTTTCGCCGTGAAAAAACGCAGCGCGAAGTAGAGCAGAAAACCGATCGGACCGAGCAGGAATGTTAAAACGAGACACGGAATCACGAACCAGTGCGAGATTCCTCTCTCCTCGGCGTCTCTAACTTCCCAGATGCCGACGAGCAGGTCGAAGGCAAGGTAATGAATCCAGCCGGCGAGCGCCGCCCATTCGTTCGTGAAAAGCCTCATCACCTCCGGCAGCGAGCCGAAACCGCCCTCGGCGGCGCCGAAAAATAAGACGATCAGAATCAAGTAAGCCGCCGATAAGAGCAGCGGCACCGCGCCCGACCGGATGATTTTGCGCGTCGGCGACCAGCGCGGCGCGATGATTAAAACGAGCCAGCTCAAAAGCGCCAGCGAGTTGGCGATCGAAAATATCTGTTCAGCTTTCATAATTCGTTCTCCATATTTTGAAATCGAGCCGTCCGCTCCACCAGACCCACGCGATGAGCGCGAACTGCATCGGCAAACGCAGCCATTGGTAAACGGGCGAGTTCATCACGCCGCCGAGCTGCACGTTATTGAGCGCGACGTAAATATTCGCCGGAAACACCGCGACGAGCAGCGCAATCAAGCCGATTGCGGCGAATTTCTGCGCTGCTGGGATCATCAGACCGATGCCGCCGAGAACCTCGAAAACGCCGCTCAGATAAACCAGAAACAGCGGCGCGGGCAAAACCGGCGGCATCATCGACATAAATTTTTCGGGGATCAGAAAATGCGAAACGCCCGAAAACATAAACGCGAAACCGCTTCCGAGCCGCGCGTTTTCGCGAAAACTCTTCTGCGGGTTCAGACCGATTTTTGCGGCGAGCTGTAAAACGGCCGCCGCCGCGATGATGATTAGAAAGAATGTCATTTTACACCTCCTTTGTAAGTTAACAGTGTTAAGTAAAAATGCAAAAAAATTATTTCCTGATGCCGGAAATCAAAGTATCGATCACGCTGTCGATCAGTTTTTCGCGTTCGACGAACGGGAAACTGCCGTGCTGAATCAAAAGCGACGTCACGCCGTGAATGCCCGCCCAGAGCGTTTGGCTGATGAGCTCGATGTCTTTGTGTTTCAAAAGGTTTGCGGTAACGCATTCGCCGATCACCGTGCGCAGCGTATCGAACGCGATCTTGCCGTTCGAGTCTTCGAAATCGCCTTCCGGCTGGATCGGCAGCGGCGTGATGAAAACGATTTCGTACTGGCTCGGATGCTTCAAACCGAAATAGACATACTCGCGCAGCCCGCTGCGCAGCTTTTCCAAAGGGTTGTCCGACAGCAGGTTGATCGCCTTGATGTTGGCGGCGAGCCGCGCGAAGGTCTGCTCGCAAATCTGGTGCAGCAGATCGTTTTTGTCTTTGAAATAAAGATAGATCGTCGTCGCCGAATAGCCGATTTTATCCGCGATTTTGCGCATCGAGACGTTTGCGTAGCCTTCCGCGACGAACATCTCGCGCGCCGCGTCCATGATTTCCTGCCGCAGATTTTCCTTGTCGGATTGTAAGCGATTTCTGTTCGCCATGAATGTAAGTTAACACTGTTAATTTAATTAGTCAAGCGAAAAAATCGTCCGCGAAAAATGAAAGATTTGACCGCGAAAAAACGCGAATTTTCACTAATTCATTTATCGGTTTGAAATTTTTGGTTTAAAGATCAAAAATCATTTAACCCGGCAGTTTTAATTCGCGTTTATTCGCGGTCAAATCTTTATTTCTCTGATTTTAAATACTTTTTCGGAATCGGATTGTCCGGCGTTTCGGCTTGCCAGAAAATCGTCAGCACGTACCAGCGCTTGCCGTCGTTGATGAGCTGAAAGCTGTTGATGCCGCGCATGAAGGGTTTTTTGTCCGCCGGGCCGTGAAACGATTCGTAGGTCGAAAAAATGTGCGCGATGTTGCCGAAAGTTTCGGTGCGGCGCGCGACCTCGCGTTCGTAAAAACCTTCTTTGGCGAAAAACGGTTCGGTGCGTTTGATGTAGCCTTCCGGCGTCAGCGCGGTCGCGCCGTAAACGCCGGTCGAAGGGTTTTTGCCCGACGGGATCATGCGCGCGTCCTTATGAAAAAGCGTGCGGAACCGGTCCCAGTCGCGCGGCTTGCCGGCGTCGCCGGAAATGACGTCGTAAACGGCTTTCATGATCGCGTCGATCGAGGCGACGTCCGCCGGATTCGCTTCCTTGATTTCGGCTGTTTGCTGCGCCATCAGATTAAAAGAAAAAAACAAAACGACGAAAAGAGACGATAGAAGATTTTTTCTCATAGCTCGGCAGTTTTACGCACGAACCGCGCGCGGGTTTCACAATTCAGTGGTCGGTGGTCGGACCGGATTGAATGTAAGCTAAGAACTTCGGTTTTATTCAAACATAAACTGACCACCGACTACTGACCACCGACCACCGTTAATTGTCGATGTTATCGACTTTCGTTTCGAGCGCGTTCTGCACGTTCGGCGGCAGCTTCGAAAATAAGTCGTAGCCGGTCGCCTGCTCGATCGCGCGCGGCGTCGTGCGGTAGATCTGCCAGTCGGCGTTTTTGATGCCCTTCACGTTCGGCATATCGACCGCGATTACGCGCGCCGTTTCGTTGATCGCGTCGGTCGGCGTGCCGGCCGGGACGACGACCGCGACTTTCCAGTTATTGCTCGGAATCGTCACCTTTCGCTTGATCTTTCCCGCGTCGCCGTAAACGCCGGCGTAGACGTAAACGTCGCTGCCGCGCGTTACGAGCGTTCTGAGGTAGGCTTCGAGCCTCTGCCACGGCCCGCGGTTGAGGTCGCCGGTCTGCGGCGTCATGTTCGTCATCAAAAACGTCGCGTCGGCGGCTTCCCGGCTGCCGTAGCGGTCGGCGTTCGGGCAGATGTGCCCGCGGTCGTAACCGCTGCCCGTATAATCGGCGGGCGTGACGCGCGTCCAGCCTTTCGGCAGGCGGTCGTCGGGGCGAAACGCGTCTTCGCGCTCCAGCGCGCCGAGGTCGGCTTTCGTCACGCGCCACGCGACCCAGTTCGGAATTCCGCGGTCGCGATTGTATGAAATCGCCATGTAATTGTTGACGAGCAGGTAATTATTCGGGTCTGTTTGGGAAGCGTTCGACGGATTGCCGAGCGCGAGATAAACGGATTGCGCCTCGGCGGGCGAGACGGGCGGCCGCGACGGATTCGGCGGCGGGTTGACCGGCTGGTTCGCGGTCGGCTCGTTCGTGCCGCGCATCCGGTCGAAAAACGATTTGCCCGCCCAGAAACACAGGAAAACAGCGCCTAAAAGGATGACGAGAGCGAGGACTCCGCCGATCAGAATTTTGTTGTTCATAAATTTATCCGAAAGGGATTTTCGATGATTTTAGCATAACTCATGCGAATCAAAAGTCGGCGGTAAATCTCTGCGCCTTTGCGGGAAGTTGAATTTTTGTTTCCCGCAGAGGCGCAAAGTGAAAAGTTGCGATCAACCGGCGGCGCGCAAAATTCATCCAAGTTCGTCTGTCATTGGAAATTACGATAAAATATGTCTGAAATGAGTGAAAAAACACATCTCACGGCGCTGACGCCGGAAGACCTCGCCGAATTCGTGCAGAACATCGGCGAGCCGAAATACCGTGCCAAGCAAATCTTTAAAGGCTTGCACGAACGGCGGCTGCAGTCGTTCGACGAGATGACCGATCTGCCGAAAGGCTTTCGCGAAAAATTAAAGGAAACGGCGACCGCTTCGACTTTACGGGTCGAATCGCGGTACGTTTCCGCAGACGGCACGCGGCGTTTTCTCATGAAAACGCACGATAATCTGCCGGTCGAAACCGTTTTCATCCCGACCGAATCGCGCGACACGATCTGTTTTTCGTCGCAGTCGGGCTGTCCTTTGAAATGCGATTTCTGTTTGACGGCGAAACTCGGGCTTTTAAGGAATTTAACCGCCGGCGAGATCGTCGAGCAGATCATCATCGTGCTCAACGACGTTTACGGAACGGGCGGGGCGACGCCGCACGGCACGAATCTCGTCGGCATGGGCGCGGGCGAGCCGTTTCTGAATTACGACAATTTAATTAAAGCGCTTTCGATCATGTCCGAGGAAGAAGGGTTGTTCATCGTGCCGAACCGCGTGACCGTTTCGACCGCCGGCATCGTGCCGAAGATTTACGAATTCGCCAGGCTCGCCAACCGACCGCATTTAGCGATTTCGCTGTCCGCGCCGAACGACGAGCTGCGCGACAAACTGATGCCGATCAACCGGCGCTGGAATATCGAAGAGCTTTTCGCGGCCGCGAAGGAGTTTGAAAAATCCCTGCGGCGCGGCGAGCGTTTTACGTTCGAATACGTGCTGCTCGGCGCCGTCAACGACACGGATCGGCACGCGCTCGATTTGGCGAATCTTTTGAACAAATACGGTTTGGAACGCGTCAAGATCAATCTGATCGCGCATAATTCCGCCGAGCCGCTCGAATATCGCCCGTCCGAAGCGCGGCAGATCGAACGGTTCAAGGAAATTTTGGAATCGAAGGGCGTTTCGGCTTATCTGCGCACGCCGCGCGGGCGCGACATTTACGCCGCCTGCGGGCAGCTCGCCGCGAAATCCGAGCCCAATTTGGTGCAGATTGCGAGATAAAAAAGTTTTGAGTCCCGTCTTCGGGCGGCAATTGTTTCTAAAGGAAAATTGCCGTTTAAGGGCGGGACTCAAAACATAAAATTATGGAAATTCTGATTATCGGCGGCCTCGTCGTCGCCTTGATGGTTTACGCTTCGACCAGAATCAAACGGAGCGCGGCGGCGGCTTTTGAAGAAGAAACGATCGAAACCGACGAGTTCGCGCTCGTTAAGCCGGAAGGCTTTTTGAGTCCGGTCGACAACGACGATTACCTGGCTTTTTACGCGTATTCGAAAGAATTCGGCGAGGAAGACAACGCGGAAAAATTACGTCAGGGTTTGATCAAACTGAAGATTCTGGCGGGCAGAAGCCTGACGGAAATCACGAAAGATATAAAAAAATCGCTCGATACGGTCTCGTCCGAAGAACGGCCCGACGCCGCTACCTTTGTGCTCAAAGGCGAAAAAAAGGAGCGGGAAGTCGCGCAGCTTTTTTATCATAAACTGATCGCCAGAGACGAACGCGTTTTCGATTTGGAAATGTCGGTTTTAGCCGATTACCGCGAAAGATACGAGGAAAGGGCCGAAAAACTTCTGACGAGTTTTCGCGTAAAATAATAATTTTGATATTGTGTAATTCAAACGGTTTAGGGAAATTATGAAAAAAATATTAGCTATCGCTCTTTTTTCTTTGAGTTTATTCTTCTTGTCGGGCGCGGCGGCGAACGCGCAGACCGTCAGCGGTTCGATCGGCACGGTCGCGCGCGGCGGTTCCGTGAAGGGCACGATCACTTTGAGCATTCCGGGCGGTCTGCACGTCAATTCGAGCCGCCCGAACAGCCAGTACGCGATTCCGACGAGCGTGCGCGTCAGCGCGACGGGCGCGAAAGCGGGCGCCGTCACCTACCCCCGCGGCAAAAACCGCAAATTTCAATTTTCCGAAGACACTTTGAACGTTTACGAAGGCACGGTTTCTTTCCCGTTCAGTCTGACCGTTCCCGCGAATTTCAAGGGCGACGCCGTTCGAGTCCGCGCCGTCGTCCGCTATCAGGCGTGCACGGACGAAGTGTGCTATCCGCCGAAATCGAAAGAGGTGACCTTAACGGCGAGAGTCCGCTGAAAAGTCGACCGGGTTAACTGAAAAAATTCTATTGCACGGCGTACCGGAAAACAGTTGTCCTTCCGCGTTTAAAAAGCGTCCGAAAAACCGTCTCGAAAGCCATACCTTTTCGGGATTTTAGTTTTGAGACGGCTTATGAGACAAAACGCCGACACGGCAATGCCCGATAAATGACGGTTAACCGTAATTAACGCAATAAATAAAGCGTCCCAAAAACGTATGGCCTTTGAGACGCTTCTCAATGTTTTTATTAGTTTCAAAAACGGTCGTTTTCGAGACACTCATTGTTCAGATTTGGTCTTTTGTCTATACCATTGACGAAGCCTGGCTTGCAGCTCTCGGCGCTTGCCTTTTTGCTCGACGTACTCGTGATAAGCATAAACGCCTTCGGTTTTGTATTTCGTCTGAACCGAAGCCGGCAGCATTTCCTCGAACCTGATCTTCGCGATGCCGACTAAAACGAAATATGCGACGTCGCCGACTTTCGTTTCTTCGGAAATGCGCGGGCAGCGCGGATCGTTCATGACGGTCGCGTCCGCGATGCGTTCGATCAGACACGGCAGCGCGCTTTCGCCGGCTTCATAAAGAGCATCAAAATTTTGATCGACGCCCTTTTCATCGTATCGAAAGGGGATCTCTTTGATTTGAGAAACACGGTCGCATAAATTTGTTTCCTTTGAAGCGACTGTCTTTTGCGATTGCGGCCGGGCGTCGGCGACACACAACAAGGAAATTAAAAGCAGAAGTAAATATCTGTTTATCATGAACCGATTTCTCATAATTTGTTTTTCATCTTCGAGAATCTCAAAAAGGGTCGTTTTTGCGACGCTTAGTTAAAACGGTTATTGTTCCTCGAATTCAACAATTTACCGGTCGACGTTAACCATCAGCTCCTAATTCCGCCCTCAGTTGGTATGATATTTCTACGATCCGCACAGTCTTTCCGGCCCTCTTCATTTCTTCTTCGAGCGCGGGCGAATACGGCACATACTCGGCGTGCGCTTCTTTTTCGACGGAAAATACTTTGTCGAGCAGCCTGACCGCCGCCGGAACGTCCTTCTCGATCAGGAAATATTTTCCGGCGGGCAGGGATTCTTCTTCCAGCCAATGCGCGATTTTGTGACCGCTCAGGCGCCAACCAAAACGATACATTTCAAGCTTGCAGAAGATTTTTAGATTTCGAGCGCGGTTCTGGGGATCGCCGTGCATGATCGCCCATTTTAACCACTCGATTCTGGTCATAAATTAAAATCCTCCGGCAGTGCCGTCTCGGGCCGTCGTTGCGGCTGACCTCCTTCCTAAAAATAGGACAGTTCTAAAATAGAGAGATGCGGGCAATTATAAACCATAAAACTATGCGAGGATATAATTGTCATGAAAAAATCGAAGTTTACCGAGCAGCAGATCGTGTTTGCTCTGAAACAGGCGGAAACCGGCGTTCCGGTGGCGGAAGTTTGTCGCAAGATGGGCATTTCCGAAGCGACCTTTTACGCCTGGAAGAAAAAGTTCTCCGGGCTCGGCGCCGCAGAATTGAGACGTCTGCGTCAACTCGAAGACGAGAACGCGCGGCTCAAGCAGGTCGTCGCCGATCTGACTTTGGACAAGCAGATGCTGCAGGACGTGCTGAAAAAAAAGCTTTGAGAGCCAAAGAACGACGCCGGCTCGTCAGAAAGCTGATCGACGAATACCGCGTGTCGATCAAACGCGCGGCGGAAGTTTGTCTGATTGCCCGTTCTCTGGTTTACTACAAAGCGCACGGGCGAGACGATCGCGCCGTCCGGCAAAGGATCAAAGAGATCGCCGCGACGCGCGTCCGCTACGGCATGGCGCGCATTCATGTTCTGTTGAGGCGCGAAGGCTGGCAGGACAATCATAAACGCGTCAGGCGAATTTACCGCGAGGAAGGCTTGAACTTACGTTTGAGAAGACCGCGCCGCAATAAAGCCGCGCGGCATCGCAGCGAGCCGCTGACCTTAACCGCTCCGAATGAGTGCTGGAGCATGGATTTTGTAATGGACGCGCTGTTTGACGGACGAAGGTTCAGAGCTTTAACTTTAGTCGATAACTTTAGTCGCGAATGTCTGGAAATCGAGGTCGGCGCGTCGCTCAAAGGCGAGGACGTCGTTGCCGTGATGGAGCGGATGAAGCTTAAGAGAGGCGTCGTTCCAAACAGAATAAAAGTCGACAACGGCAGCGAGTTCATCTCGAAGGAGCTCGATCGATGGGCATCTGAAAACAAAGTCGTGCTGGACTTCTCACGACCGGGAAAACCAACCGACAATGCGTTTATCGAATCTTTCAACGGCAGTTTCAGAGATGAATGTTTGAACGTGAACTGGTTTCTGTCTTTGGAAGATGCGAAAAAGAAAATCAATGCTTTCAAGGAAGAATACAACTATTTCCGACCGCATTCGGCGCTTGGAAATCTGACGCCGATCGAGGCGATCGACCGACACCGCGAAGCCCGGAAATCTCTACTTTAGCGATGTCCTAAAATTGGGTAGGATTCACGGCTCCGGCAATATGGCGACCGAAACGTCTCATAAAGGGTCGTTTTTGAGACAAGATTAGCGGTCAATCGTGTTGATGATTTTTACTCTTTTTGCAAATACTTCAATTGTGTTTGGTAATTTGATAACTGAAGTAATAAAACTTTTGGAATCAGCGGGAACGAGCGTGAATATAAATGTAAAATCTACATTTCTTTCGTTTTCTGAAGATTCCTCAAAACTCCACTGTTGAAGCGCCTCTTTTATAACGGTGTGGAAATTTTTATCCCCTCTGTTGAAAGAGGTAGAAACCACTTTTCCTTCCCGGTTGATTTTTAAGCTGACCTTTATTCCTTCCTGTAAACCTAAATGTATAGCAAGCACAGGATACATTGGAATCGATATTTGTTGAACGACAGGAACTGATTCCTGTTTCTCCTGAGCCGAATTCGAAATAACAAATAAACTCAAAATAACAACAAGAAAGATTGATTTCATAAATGTGTGATGCCGGTTTTATAAATTTAAATTTATGTGTCTCATAAAGGGTCGTTTTCGAGACACTTATAGAAATCAATTCAATTTATTCTTTTCGATCCACATCCCCTGTTGTTTTCGGTCGGGAATTTCGTATTTGATTTCAACCAGTTCGCCTTTGGTTAAAGTGCCGGCTGCGCTTGCATCCCTTCTTCCCGTTTCACGATTAAAAATTCGGTAAGTCAAACCGTTTCGATCTTGAAATACAAAATAGGAAGTAATTATATCGCTGTGCGAAGCCGTTCCTGCTACTCCGTTCCAGACGAATGCCGCCGGGAAATCGTTTTCATTCAACAAAATTTTGGTTTTCGGAATCAGGGCGATCGCATAAAGTTTACCGACAAATGCCGGTTCGGGAACGACCTCTCGAAGCCCGTTGCCGCTCCCGACCGACAAGCTGAAATCTCCGAAATAATCGAATTCGACGCTCCATTTTTCGTCCAAATCGCATTTCGCGGTACATTCCTCGCCAAAAACCGCTTTAATGTTTTCTTTGGACGCTTTGCCCAAATCCAACCCCATCAACTTTCCTCTGCCATAAAATTCGTAGCCCTTCAGTTCGTTCGGATACGAGTTCTTCTGGGCGAGTGAATCGAACGCTAAAATAAACAGCAGAAATAAAACGATTGGTATTCGACTG
>DATCMK010000039.1:0-273226 GCA_036563455.1 Pyrinomonadaceae bacterium
GTTCAGCTCGGTCATCTCGACAAGGAAACGCTCGCCGATTACTACGCGAACTGCGACGTGTTCGTGCATCCGAACCCGAAAGAGCCGTTCGGCATCGCGCCTTTGGAAGCGATGGCGTCCGGCGCGCCGACCGTCGCGCCGGATTCCGGCGGAATTTTGTCGTACGCGACCGACGAGAACGCGTGGCTCGTGACGCCTGCGGGCGCAGAATTTGCCCGCGCGGTGCGCGAGGTTGTAGAAGACCCGAACGAGCGCGCCCGCAAGGTCAACAACGCGATTCTGACGGCGCTCGACAACACGCGCGAAAAATCGACCGACCATTTGTTCGCGACCTACGATAAAATGTATGCCGATTTTCAGCGCCGCAAAGAGCTGTTCACCGACATCGAGAAAGCGAAAGGGTTCGATTTCGCGAAGGAATTTATAAAATAGCGGTCGGTGGCCGGTGTGCGGTGGTCAGATAAAAACTGATTTCACCGACCGCCGACCACCGACCGCCGAGCACTGACAAATGTTAGAACTGGTTTTAGCGAATTTAAGAGTCCGCCCGTTCCGCACGCTGATCAGCATCGTCGGCGTCGCTTTGGGCGTCGTGCTGGTGATTTTGTTCACCGGCCTGGCGCGCGGCATGTCGAACGATATGGCGCGGCGCGCGGCGAACTGGAAGGCGGAAATCGTCTTCACGCGACCCGGCGCGATGGAAATTTCAAGCTCGAACGCTTCGGTTTCGACCGCTTACGCCGAACGGCTTCTGCAGATCGAAGGCGTCGCCGCGACCGTGCCGGTCATTCGCTACATCACGCCGAGCCCGAAAGGTCGCTGGGGCGTCATCAATCTCGACGGCGTCGAGTGGGCGCCGTTCGCCGCGATGAACGAAATGCAGCTCGTCGAAGGACGCGCTGCCGTCGCCAACGACGAGGTGATTTTCGACGAGCGGCAGATGCGCGAGGACAAAGCCAGATTGGGCGACGAGATCGAGCTTTTCGGCGGGCGCAAATACAAAATCGTCGGCGTTTTCTCTCCGCCGTCGGGCGCGCGCATCAAGATGTCGCTCGCCGCCATGCAGGACGCCCTGCAGACCAATAAATGCACGTACATTCTCGTGAAATTGAAAGACGGCGCGAACACGGACGAAGTCGCCGCGCGCATCAACGCGGAACTGCCCGGCAATAAAATCAACCTGACGCGCGATCTGGTGATCGACGCGCAGGAGCGCATTCCCGCCTTAAATACGTTTTTGCGCGTGCTCGTCGGTCTCGGCGCGTTCGTGTCGACGATTTTCGTGCTGCTGTCGATGTACACGACGATCACCGAACGGCGCAAGGAAATCGGCATCCTGAAATCGCTCGGCGCGTCGAAAAGCTTCATCATCCGCGTCATCGAAGGCGAAGCGTTCCTGATCGGCGTGCTCGGCGTCGCGCTCGGTTTCGCCGCGTCGCTGATCGCGTCCGTCGCGATCGGCAGAGGATTCGAGTTGCAGTTCGAATTCAGCTGGAACTGGATTTTGACGGCGATCGCGATCGCCGTCGGCGGCAGCCTCGTCGGCGCGCTTTACCCGGCGTGGAAAGCTTCGGCGATCGATCCGGTCGAAGTGATGGTCAACGAATAAGATCGATTCATTTGTTCATTCGAATTTTGAAAATGAACAAATGAATCGATGATTCAATCCTGCCGATCTAAAATCAATATCCCATCAATATCTTCATAATCAGAAAGACCGCCAAGCCGACAGAGGCGTGGCGGAGAAATTTCTTTACCTTTTCGTCCGGCACAAGAATCATTCCCGCCTGCATCAGGAGCAGAATCGAGACGATCGTGCGATTCAGATTGTAGAAATCGAAATTATAAATCGCGATAATGATACAGGCGACGGCAAGAATCGTTTCCAGCAGTTTCATAAAACACCTCTTATAAATATAAAATCTACAATAAATGTAAGCCAAGAGTTAAGCTGAAGGAGAGAAATAATCAATTGACAGTCATCAATTCTCAATTAATTTCAGTCGGCGAATCATTTTCAAACCGTTATTTTAATGAATAATGGATAATGTTTAATTGACGATCGTTTTAATTGGCGGGACGGCTCTTCTGCTTTTTTATCATCGATTCACATCAAACATATGAGTTCGGAACAAGATTTAGTGCGGCGCGGCGTCGAGCAAAGCGGCGCTTCCAAAAAACAGAGCGTGCTGCAGAAGCTCTTCGCCGTCTGGTTCGACGCGTTCGTTTACAATCAAATCTGGGAAGACCCGCGCGTCGATCTCGAGGCGCTCGCGCTCGACGAAAACTCAGACGTTTTGACGATTTCCTCGGGCGGATGCAACGCGCTCAATTACCTTTTGGCGAACCCGCGTTCGGTGACGGCGGTCGATCTCAACCGGCATCACATTTACCTTTTGAATTTGAAGATCGCCGCGCTCAGGTTTCTGCCGTCTTACGAAGATTTTTTCGCCTTTTTCGGCTACGGCAAAAGCGATTCGACGATCGAAAACTACAAAAAATTCATCGCGCCGGAACTCGACGCGGAGACGCGCCGTTTCTGGGAATCGAATTCGCTCGTCGGCAAAATCCGGCACGGCAAACGCATCGATTTTTTCAGGAAAGGCGGGCTTTACGATCATTCGCGCAACGGTTACTTTCTGCGCTTTTTTCACAAATTCGCGCGGCTCGTCGGCAGCCGCCCCGAAGAAGTGTTGAAGGCGAAAACGCCCGCCGAACAGGCCGAATTGTACGAAAAATACATCGCGCCGTTTTTCGATTCGTTCGTCATCAGAACGATCGGCAAAATGCCGGTCACGATGTTCGGGCTCGGCATCCCGCCGCAGCAGTACGACGAATTGAAAAAAGATTTGGAACCGGACGCGAGCTTGATCGACGTTTACAAAGCGCGCACGAAGCGCCTCGCGGTCGATTACCCGATTTACGAGAACTATTTCGCGTGGCAGGCTTTTGCGCGCAAATACGACACGGAAAACCGCCGCGCCGTGCCCGAATATCTGAAGGCGGAAAACTACGCGGCGCTCAAAGGAAACGCCTCGAAAATTCGCACGAAAATCGGTTCGATCACCGAGGAATTGAAAAATCAGCCGATCGGCAGCTTTAATCGTTTCGTATTTCTCGACGCGCAGGATTGGATGGACGCCGCGATGTTGACCGATTTATGGGGGACGATCGCCGAACGCAGCGAAGCGGGCGCGCGCGTCATCTTCCGCACCGCCGGCGCCGCGTCGCCGATCGAAACGAATCTGCCCGCCGGCCTGCGCGAAAAATTCGCGTACGAAGAAGATTTGTCGAAGGAATTGTTCAAACAGGACCGCGCGTCGATCTACGGCGGATTTCATCTTTACGTTTTGAAGTAAAACTTTTGATTCCGGCGTTTACGCGGCTCACGGTTCATTGACTGAATTCAATGATGCGAGAAGAGCCGCCTGAAGGCGGAACTCAAAACAGTCCGATCTTTATGGAAAACGAACGACTGATCCGGCATTTTTACGAATCTTTCGCCCGCCACGACGCCGAGGAAATGGTCGCTTGTTACGCTCAGGAGATCGAATTTTCCGATCCGGCTTTCGGCACGCTGCGGGGCGCGGACGCGAAAAACATGTGGCGGATGCTCGTCGAGCGCAGCCGCGGAAATCTTAAAATCGAGTTCAAAAACGTTTTTGCCGACGAACGCCGCGGCGCGGCGGATTGGACGGCGGAATACGTTTTCAGCAAAACCGGCAGGCGCGTATTCAACGAAATCCACGCGGAATTCGAGTTTTCGGGCGGCAAAATCATCCGCCACCGCGACGCTTTCGATCTCTGGAAATGGTCGCGGCAGGCGCTCGGAACGAGCGGCGCGCTGCTCGGCTGGTCCGGTTTTCTGCGCGACAAAATCCGCCGAAACGCTCGCGAATCCTTGCGGGAATACGGGAAAAAACTGAATAATAAATAAAAACCCCCGACAAAAAAATTTATTTCGGGCTCCGGCGCGGAAATATTAAGGGGGCGGCAATGTTTAAGGATACAAATTCAAAACCAATCCAAAATCCAAAATCCAAAATCCAAAATCCAGATGAGGCGTTCGAAAAGATGGACAAAATGTATCGTCACCAGCGGTACTTTTACGATCTGACGCGCAAATATTATCTGCTCGGGCGCGACCGGCTGCTGAAGGAGATGAAGATCGCGGACGGCGAAAACGTTCTCGAAATCGGCTGCGGCACGGCGCGCAATCTGATCATCCTCGCGAAAAAGCACGGCGGCGCGCATTTTTTCGGGCTCGACGCGTCCGCCGAGATGCTGAAGACGGCGCGGCACAAAGCCGACGCGAAACATCTCTCGAACATCATGCTCGAAGCCGCGCTCGCCGACGAATTCTCGTTCGACGAAACTTTCGGTCTGAGCCGGCCGTTCGACGCGTGTTTTTTCAGTTACGCCGTGTCGATCATCCCGCCGTGGAAGGAATCGATCGAAAACGCGCTCCGCAACTTAAAGCCCGGAAAAAGCCTGTATATCGTGGATTTTTTCGATCAGAAGAATCTGCCGGTCTGGTTTCAGAAAACGCTGCAGGCCTGGCTCAAACAGTTTCACGTCAAATACCCGAAGGAACTCGTTCCCTTTCTCGAAAACCTGGAACGAAAAGGCATCGGGAAATTAACGTTCACGCCGCTTTACCGGCGCTATTCGCTGCTCGCCGAATTTCGCAAGGCAAATTAAAGCCCAACAGGCTCCGGTTTGCGCGGCGCTCGCCGGCGCTCGATAAACCAAAGCTGGTTGGACTTTTCAGAATGGGAACTTAATCTTTAGAAAATTTACGATTGTTTGGCTCCGGCGCGGCGGCGCATTTCCGCCATCAGATCCTCGTCGCTCATCGCGTTGATCTGCGGGGCTGCCGGGTTCGCGGCGAGCTGGCGGCGTTTTTCGGCTTCCGCCTGTTCTTCTTCCTCGGCTTCGCGCATGCCTTCCTTAAACGCCTTGCGCGTTTGTCCTAAAGATTTCGCGAGCTGCGGCAGGCGCGACGCGCCGAAAAGCAAAAACAAAACCGCGACCACCAAAATAATTTCCGTCGTTCCAAAATTCATAAAATCAATCCTGCACTTTTGACGCAATTAAAAGGAAAAAGTTTGACGCGTCATGTTTTTTATAATAACGCTTATCGAACGATGTTTCCATCGAAAAGGCGTTTTATCGGCTTAGCTTCTCCCTTTTTCTTTGAATTTATCCATCGCCTCGACGAGCGCGGAGGTGATTCCCTTTTCCGAAACGGAGTGCCCGGCGTCCGCGACGACGATGAATTCGGCCTCCGGAAACGCGCGGTGCAGATCCCAGGCGCTCGTCATCGGACAGACGACGTCGTAGCGTCCCTGCACGATGACGGTCGGCAGATGGCGGATCTTATCGACGTTTTCGAGCAGGTAGTTTTCGGTCGGGAAAAACGAGTTGTTCATAAAATAATGACATTCGATGCGCGCCAGAGACAACGCTTCGTGCTCGCCTTCCCAGTGATTCATCAAATCCGAGTCCGGATAGAGTTTCGAGGTCGAGCCTTCCCAGACGCTCCACGCGCGCGCCGCCGAAAGCCTCACCTGCTCGTCGTCGCTCGTCAGGCGTTGGTAGTACGCGGTCATGAAGTC
Organism: Pyrinomonadaceae bacterium; assembly: GCA_036563455.1. GTDB lineage: Bacteria > Acidobacteriota > Blastocatellia > Pyrinomonadales > Pyrinomonadaceae > JAFDVJ01. The sequence goes on from DATCMK010000039.1 coordinate 5,619, forward strand.
GCCGCGCTCCTCGAACGGGATTTCGTCGCGGTAGCGTTCCCAGAAATCCGGAAAAATCTCGCTCGCGCCGTATTGATAAAACCATAAGAGCTCTTTGCGCCGCGTCAAGAAAATTCCGCGCAAAATCAAGCCCAAACAACGGTCCGGATGCGTCACGCCGTAGGCGAGAGAAAGCGTGCTGCCCCAGGAACCGCCGAACACGTACCATTTGTCGATCCCGAATTTTTCGCGCAGCGCCTCGATGTCGTGAATCAAATCCCAGGTCGTATTTTCGCGCAGCTCGGCGTGCGGCGTCGATTTGCCCGAACCGCGCTGGTCGAACAAAACGATGTGGTAAGCTTCCGGATCGAAAAACTGCCGGTACATCGGAATCAATCCGCCGCCCGGCCCGCCGTGCAGGAAAACGACCGGAATGCCTTCCGGATTGCCGCAGCGCTCGTAGTAAATTTTGTGGATTTCGGAGACTTCCAAAAATCCGGAATCAAAGGGTTCGATCTCAGGGTAAAGTGTTTTCATAGCGTTTTTTATGATACGTCAGTTTGAATTGTTCGTTCAAACCGTTTTCTTGATTTCGCAAATCTAATTTTCGGCGGCACTTGGCAAAAAACTTTTGTTTGCCCCGTCACGTTTACTGACGGATTTTCGGCTGTTAAAATGGTCGTAACAATCGAAAATCAACTTTTGGCATCGAAGTTGCATCAAAAGAAGACGGAACTTTTATTGTATTATTTTAGTTCTAGAGAGAATGAGTAGGGGTTTTATGGCTAAAAAGGTTTTAATAGTTGAAGATTATGAGGATACGCGGGAGTTCATGAAGATTCTTCTCGAGAGCTACGGTTACAAGGTGATCGAGGCGGCGGACGGCATCGAAGCGATCGATCGGGTGAAACAATTTCATCCGGATTTGATTCTGATGGACATTTCGCTGCCGGTCGTCGACGGTTTGACGGCGACGCGCGCGATCCGCGAATTCGATGCGGATTCGAAAGTGCCGATCATCGCCGTGACGGCTTTCGGGAAAAATTACTATAAAAAGGCGATCGAAGCCGGCTGCAATGATTTGATTGACAAACCGGTCGATTTCGACTCACTGGAACCGATTCTGAACAGTTACTTAGGGCACTAATATTTATTTTTTACTGACGTAAGCGTTATTTTTTAACCAGAATCTCCAGGGCTTTTCGGCAAACTCTTCGGCATAATCGATTCCGATGCGTTTGCCGATTTTCATTTCATCCGCCGGAACCGATCGGTAGTCTTCGAGCCAGATGTTGTCTCCGAGTAAATCTTCCCCGTTCAGTCGCCGGTTGATGTCGAGCGCGATGCAGAGCTTGCCGGGACCGGAAGTCAGGTTTTTATCCGCCATTTTCGCCGCCGGATTTTTCTGCGACCGCCTTTCGCGCATGATTTCGACGCCGTCGACCGGCTCCAGCGCGCGGATCAGGACGACGTGCGGCGAATCGCGCGCGCCGCACACGACGTTGAACTGAAAATACATGCCGTAAATGAAAAACACGTAGGCGTGGCCGCCGATTTCGTAGGTGATTTCGTTGCGCGCCGTCCGCCGCCCGCCGAACGAATGCGCGGCTTTGTCGATTTCGCCGAGGTAAGCTTCGGTCTCGACGATCATGCCCGAAACCCGCTCGCCGGTTTCGGTCGGCACGACCAGTAATTTGCCGATTAAATCCTGCGCGATTTGCAGCGTGTCGGCGCGCAGGTAAAAGTCGCGTGAAAGTTTTTGAGGCATATTCAACCGTTCAAGAGTTTTTCATCGAGCCAAGCGTCCTCGTAATCACCGGCGAACAAAAATCTCCAGCCGGGCGGCAAGCCGAGGTATTTCAAGGCCTTTGGATATTTTTCGATCAAATGAATAACGTGGAGCGGTTTAAAGTAATCATCATTTTGCGACATTTCTTCACCCGCCCACAAAAACCAGCCGCAAGTGCTCCCTCCAGGCGGGATTCTTAGCCCGTTAAGCGGAAGTTTTTCGGAGAAAAAATCGTCGGCAATCCCAAGTTTGACATTCAAATCGAGCGGGAAGAAGAGCGCGCCGTATTTTTGACAAAGTTCTTTCTGGATTTTTTCAATATCCATTATTTTCCTTGCCGAAATCTTGCGGGTAATAAATCAGCTCGACGATATTGCCGTCGATGCCCTTCGTGTAAAACGACGAAGTGCCGTCGCGGTGCGGCTTGATCGGGCGACCCTCTTTTCGGGCGGCGGCTTCGAGTTCGGCAAAAGTTTCGACGCGCATGCCGATGTGCGGCGGATGCTTCGAATCGGGCGGCAGCAGCGCGATGCCGAACCCGCGCGCGTCGCGCATCATCGCCCAATCGTCGTAGATCGTTTCGACCGAAAAACCGAGCCGCTTGTATTCGTCGACCGCGCTTGCCAGATCCGCGCATTTGACCGCCAGATGATCGACCGTTCCCGTAAATCGTATGTCAGACATTTTCTTTAAAACCTCCGCTTCGATTTTATCAAAGAAAGCCCTGAGTCCGTGAACCGCGAGCCGCCGAAAACCGGCGGCTCTTGTCTCGAAACTCGTATTTGCGGTAAATTTATTTGTTTATGAAAATTGTCTCGCTTTTGCCTTCGGCAACCGAAATCATCTGCGCGCTCGGTTTGGAAGAAAATCTGGTCGGCATCACGCACGAATGCGATTACCCGGCGAGCGTCGCGCGCAAACCGCACCTGACGGCGAGCCGGATTTCGCACGAAACGATGACCAGTAAGGAAATCGACCACGCCGTCCGCCGTCAGCTCGACGGGCACGGTTCGATTTACGATTTAAATACCGAGCTTCTCGAAGAACTCGATCCCGATCTGATCATCACGCAGGAGCTTTGCGAAGTCTGCGCGGTTTCTTATAAAACGGTCGAAAAAGCCGCCCGCCTGTACACGGCCGACGCGCAGGTCGTCTCACTGGAACCGAACACGATCGCCGACATTTTCGACAACATCCGGCTCGTCGGCGAATTGACGAATACGACGAACAAAGCCGAGGAAGTCGTCGAAAATTTACAAAACCGGCTCGATAACATTCGAGAACGAATTTCCGAAGCGAATCCAAAACCCGAAACCCAAAATCCAAAACCCGAAGTATTTATGCTCGAATGGCTCGAACCGCCGTTTTCGCCCGGTCACTGGGTGCCGGAACAGGTCGCGATCGCGGGCGGAATTGCGCTTTTGGGCGAAGCGGGCAAGAAGTCGGTGACGACAACTTACGAGGCGATTTGCGAATCAAAACCGGAGATCATCGTGATGATTCCGTGCGGTTATTATACGTCCGACATTCTGCGCCAATTGGAAAATACGCATTTCCCTGCCGATTGGCGCGAAATTCCCGCCGTTCGCAGCGGCAACGTCTGGGCTTTGGACGCGACCTCGTATTTTTCGCGCCCGGCGCCGCGCGTCGTCCGCGGCGCGGAAATTCTGGCGAAAATTTTTCACCCGCAGATTTTCGGCGCGCCCGATCAAACGGAAGCCGTCAAAGTGCCGCGGAATTTGATAAAATTTGCAGAGAAGTCAGCCGCCGGGAGCTCGTAAGTTCCCCGATTTTTTATGAAATTTATTTTAACTTGTCTTTGCTTCGTAATTTTTTCGCTCGCCGCGTTCCCCCAAACGCCCGAGCAGGCGCTCGCGACGGCGAACGGGCGGCAGTTTACCGTCGGTGATCTGCCGCCGGCGGTCGGCGAAGAATACGTGAATCTTTCAAAAACGGTCGCCGAAATGCGCAAAGCGCTGCTCGAACAGGAAATCATCGAAGCGGTGTTCGAAGCGGAAGCGAAATCGAAAGGCCTGTCGATCGAGAAACTGCTCGACCAGATCAAGGCGAAAGTGCCCGCGCCGGCGGAACGTGACGTGCAAGCCGTTTACGAAGCGAATCGCGAAAAAATCGGCACGCGGACGCTGGCGGAAGTGCGCCCGCAAATCGTCGCGCTGCTGCGTCAGGAGCCGGAAGAAAAAGCGCTCGTCGAAACTTTCAATGTTCTGAAAGCGAAATATAAAGTCGTCCCCGGCAAGGACGTCAACGCGCTGAGTTTGAAAGCGACCGACGTTTTGGCGACGATCGGCGCGAAAACGATTACGGTGAGGGATTTCGAAGAGCGCAACAAAATCGCGCTTTTCGAAACGAAAGCCAAAGTCTTCGACAAGGTCAAGTACGCGCTCAACGAATTGATTTATAACGCGCTCGTCGTGGCGGAAGCCAAAGCGCTGAACGTTGAAACCAGCGATTTGATCGCGCGCGAAGTCACCGACAAGGTGCGCGATTACAGCACGGACGAACGCCAGCAGCTCGAAACGAACCTGCGCAAAACGCTTTCGGCGAAATACAAAACGCAGATTCTCTTAAAGGAACCGGTTCCGCCCGTCCTGAATATCGGGACCGAAAACGCGCCTTTCAAGGGCGCGGCGACCGCGCCGGTGACAATCGTCATGTTTTCGGATTTTCAATGCTCGGCGTGCGCCGCGACGCATCCCGTCCTCAAAAAAGTGCTCGCCGAATACTCGGCCGAAAAAGTGCGGTTCGTCGTGCGCAATTTTCCGCTCACTTCGATTCACGAAAACGCTTTTCAGGCGGCGCGCGCCGCCAACGCCGCGCACGCGCAGGGCAAATTTTTCGAGTTCACGGAAATCTTATACCGCAATCAAAGCGCGCTCGACGCCGAATCGCTGAAAAAATACGCCGGCGAAGCGGGTTTGAATCTCCGGCAATTTGAGTTAGACTTGCAAAGCGAAAAAACTTCCGCCGCGGTTCGCAAAGACATGGCGGACGGCGCCGGTTTCGGCATCAACGCCACGCCGACGATTTACGTCAACGGCGTCAAGGTGCGCGTGCTGACGGCGGACGGCTTTCGCGAGGCGATCGACAAGGCACTGAAAAAATAGTGGTCGGCGGTCGGCGGTCAGTTATCAGTTAAGATCGAATATAATCAAAAACCGTAACTGACATTCAACCAATCAGACCACCGACCACCGATCACTGAAATTATGCGACTTTATATTTTACTTCTTCTCGTTTTGGTTTTTGCGGCGTGCAACGGCACCTCGAACAATGTCAATAAATCAACGAATCTGAGCGCGAATAACGCCAATGCCAACAAAACCGTGACAAATGCCGGACCGGTCCCGGTCGATACATACGAAATCGTTAAAACCTACAGACACGACGGCGACGCTTTCACGCAGGGCCTGGTTATTTACAACGGCTTTTTTTATGAATCGGACGGTCAATACGGCGAATCGAACGTCCGCAAGGTCGAAATCGACAGCGGCAAAGTTTTGCAGAAACAAAACCTCGCGCAGGAGTATTTCGCCGAGGGCTTGACGATCCTCAACGACAGGATTTATCAGATAACCTGGGACGAACAGACCGCCTTTCAATACGACATGAACCTCAAGCTCATCCGGGAATTCCGTTATGCCGGCGAGGGCTGGGGCTTGACCAACGACGGCACGAATCTCATCATGAGCGACGGCACGCACGTCATTCGCTTCATTAATCCGGAAACGTTCGAGACGATCCGCACGATCGTCGTCAACGACGAAAGAGGCGCTCCGCTGAGAAAGCTGAACGAGCTCGAATACGTCAAAGGCGAAATCTGGGCGAACATCTGGCATTCGGAAGAAATCGGCAAACCGAACCACATCGCGCGCATCAGTCCGGCGGACGGCAGGCTGCTCGGCTGGATCGACCTGCAGGGAATTTCGCCCGACGACGTGCGGCGCGACAGCGAAAACGTGCTCAACGGCATCGCCTACGACGCGGCGAACGACCGGGTTTTCGTGACCGGCAAAAACTGGAAAAATCTTTTTGAAATCAAGCTGAAACCGAAACAATAGTGGCCGGTGGTCGGTGATCGGTGGTCAGTTAAGATGGAATATAACCAAAAATCTTAGCTTACTTTCAACCAACCGCTGACCACCGACCGCTGACCACCGACCACTGACCATGAACGAACAGGACAAAGAATTTATGCGCCGCGCGATCGAGCTGGCGCAAAAAGGCATCGACGCGAATGACGGCGGGCCGTTCGGCGCGGTCGTCGTCAAAAACGGCGAAATCGTCGGCGAAGGCTGCAACCGCGTGACTTCGACCAACGACCCGACCGCGCACGCCGAAGTCGTCGCGATCCGCGAGGCGTGCAAAAATTTAAATAGTTTTCAGCTCGACGGCTGCACGATCTACACTTCGTGCGAGCCGTGCCCGATGTGTCTCGGCGCGATTTACTGGGCGCGCCCCGAACAGATGTTTTTCGCGTGCAGTCGCGAGGACGCCGCGCGCGTCGGCTTCGACGACGAGTTCATCTACGACGAAATCGAGCGTCCGATCGAGCAGCGCCGCATCAGAAGCGTCAATTTCCTGCGCGAGGAAGGCTTGCGCGTTTTCGAAAACTGGGCGAACAAGCTGAACAAAACGGAATATTAAGCAGTTACCGGTGGCCGGTGATCGGCGATCAGTTAAATCTGATTTTAGATGAGCACCGACCACCGACCACGGTGATGAGTTCTTTTTTCAACACATATTTCTTCATCTTTCTGGCGCTGCTGGCGGGTATGGCGATGCCGACCCAGGCGACCGTCAACGCCAAACTCGCCGGTTCCGTCGGCAACCCGGTCACGGCGGCGTTCATTTCCTTCGCCGTCGGCACCGTCGCGCTGTTCGTTTATATGCTTTTGACGGGCGTGCCCCTGTCGAGCCTGACGGCCTCGAAGAACGCGCCGCTCGTCGCCTGGATCGGCGGATTTTTGGGCGCGTTTTTCGTGTCCGTGATGGCGACGGTCGTGCCGCGCATCGGCGTCGCGCTCGCCTTCAGCCTGGCGATCGGCGGGCAGATGCTCGTCACGCTGCTGATCGACCATACGGGCTGGCTCGGCGTGCCGGAAAGACCGATCAATTTATACCGCGTGCTCGGCGCGGCGCTGATCACGGTCGGCGTCGTCCTGATTCGAAAGTTTTAAGATTTATTCATTTAATCGTTTGTGCACCGGATCATTTACTGAAATGAATAAACAAACGAGTCAATGAATAGATGATTCAATGAACAAATGATTAAATTCATTCTCAACGATCAAACCGTTCAGACCGATCTGCCGCCCGGCACGACGCTGCTCGACTTCGTGCGTTATCACAAGAATCTCAAGGGCACGAAGATCGGCTGCCGCGAGGGCGACTGCGGCGCGTGCACGATCATGGTCGGTGCGCTCGACGGCGAAAAAGTAAAATACCGCACGCAGACCTCGTGCCTGATGCCGCTCGCGAACGCGCACGGCAAACACGTCGTCACGGTCGAAGGCATCAACAAAGCGGACGGCGAACTGACGCCCGTGCAAAGCGCAATGATTGAAGAATCGGGCACGCAGTGCGGTTTCTGCACGATCGGCTTCGTCATGTCGCTGACGAATTTCTGCCTCGACGCGAGCGCCAAAACCGAAGAAATGGCGATTTCCGCGATCGACGGCAACATCTGCCGCTGCACGGGTTATAAATCGATCGAACGCGCCTGCGGGAAAGTGGTCGGTGGCCGGTGGTCGGCGGTCAGTAGTGAAGGCAATTTGAGCGACGCAATCGCCAACGAGATCGTTCCCGCGTATTTCGCAAACATCAAGGAGCGCTTAATCTCTCTCAAAGAAAGTTCCGACCGACCACCGACCGCCGACCACCGACCGCCGTTCCTCGGCGGCGGAACGGACCTTTACGTTCAGCGACCGGAGGAAATGGTTCGCGGCAACGCCGAAAATCTTTTCGATAATTCGGCGTTGCGATTTATCAGAGAAACCGGTAAATTCGTCGAAATCGGCGCGTCCGCGGTCGTCACCGACCTGCTCGAATCGGAAATTTTCGGGCGGCTTTTTCCGAATCTTTTCAAACATTTGAAGCTCGTCTCGTCGACGCCGATCCGCAACATGGCGACTTTGGCGGGAAACTTCGTCAACGCCTCGCCGATCGGCGACATGACCGCCTGGTTTCTCGCGCTCGACGCCGAAATCGAGTTGTCCGCCGGCTCAAACGCGGTCGCCCGCACCGTCGCGCTTAAGGATTTCTATCTCGGCTATAAGCAACTGGCGAAAGCCGAAGACGAGTTCATCACGAAAATCCGTTTCCGCAGGGATTTCACGCATTTCAATTTCGAAAAAGTGTGCAAACGAACCTACTTGGATATCGCTTCGGTCAACACGGCGATCGGTTTAAGGGTTTCCGGCGATTTGATCGAAACCGCGCACGTTTCCGCCGGCGGCGTCGCGCCGATTCCCTTATACCTGCGGAAAACCTCCGAATTCTTGCGCGGCAAAGAGATCAGCGGAAATTTGATAGACGAAGCAAACGAAATCATGCAGACCGAAATCAGCCCGATTTCTGACGTGCGCGGATCGGCGGAATACAAAAGACTGCTCGCGCGGCAGCTTTTTACGGCTCATTTTGTCGAGCTGTTCGATGATGAGTTATGAAAATATTCGGCACGATTTTACTATTCTTTGTTTCATTCCAAATTTTTTCCATCACCGGTTTCGGCCGATTCGAAAAACCCAAAGCAGTAAAGTATTTTGCGCCGAAATATCCCGCCGCCGCGCGAGCCGTGAGAGCCGCGGGAACGGTTATCGTCAATGTAAAAATAAACGGCGATGGAAAAGTGATTTCTGCGGTTTCCGAAAGCGGGCATCCGCTTTTAAGAAAGGCTTGCGAGAACGCCGCTCAAGAATGGATTTTTTCAACCGATTCAAAAACGAATGAGCGGGAGGCGAAAATCACATTTCTTCTTCGCCTCGGAAACAGAAACAGGAAAGATAAGGTAAAATTCAAAAAACCTTACACGCTGGAATTGGTCGGAGTGATGGATAAAATCGTAAATACGATTGATTATTAAATGAAAAACGTAGATTCAAAATCGCACGTGCGCGGCGAATCGGTTTATCTGGACGACGTGCCGCTGCTTGAAGGAACGCTTTTCGCGTGCGTTTACGATTCAAAGGTCGCGCACGGGAAACTTAAAAGCCTCGATACAACAGAAGCCGAACGCGCGCCGGGCGTCGCGCGCGTGATTACGGCGAAGGACTTGCGCGGCGAAAATCAGATCGGCGGCATTTTGCCGGACGAGCCGCTGCTCGCCGACGGCGAAGTGCATTTTTGCGGCATGCCGGTCGCGCTCGTGCTGGCGGAGACGGAAGCCGCGGCGCACGCGGCGGCGAAACTCGTTAAAGCCGAGATCGAGCCGCGCAGAATCATCACCGACGCGCGCGAAGCGCAAGCCGCCAATGAATTGATCGCGCCGCCCAAAAGATTTAAATTGGGCGACGCGGAATCGGCCTTTAAAACCTGCGAATATGTTTTCGAAGGGCGCGCCGACGTGAACGGGCAGGAACATCTCTACATCGAAACGCAGGGCGCTTACGCCGTGCCGACCGAACACGGCGGCTTGAAAATCTATTCCTCGACGCAGGGACCGACCGCCGTGCAGCGCGCCGTTTCGCGCGTCACCGCTTTGCCGATGAATCTGATCGAAGTCGACGTGACGCGCCTCGGCGGCGGTTTCGGCGGCAAGGAAGATCAGGCGAACGCGTGGGCGGCGCTTTGCGCGGTCGGCGCGCAGATCACCCGGCGTCCCGTCAAATACGCGCTGCACCGCATGGAAGACATGCGCATGACCGGCAAACGCCACCCTTATTCGGCGGATTATAAAATCGGTTTGGATAAAGATTTGAAGATCGTCGCCTACCAAGCCGTGTTTTACCAAAACGCCGGCGCGGCGTGCGATCTGTCTTTGCCGGTTTTGGAGCGCACGCTTTTCCACTGCACGAATTCTTATTTCATCCCGAACGTTTCGGCGACGGCTTATTCGTGCAGAACGAATCTGCCGCCGAACACGGCGTTTCGCGGCTTCGGCGGGCCGCAGGGCATGTTCGTCATCGAATCGGCGATCGCGCACGCCGCGGATAAACTCGGCGTCGCGAAAGATGAGATTCAAAGAAGAAATCTGATCCGCGACGGCGACGAATTCCCTTACGGTCAGCTCGCCGAATCGGAAGCCGAAAATTCGTGGACGCAAGCCGACGAGCGCTACGATTTCGCGCGCCTTAAAGTGGAGGCCGAGCAATTTAACAGCCGAAACAAATTCGTCAAAAAAGGCGTCGCGCTGATGCCGGTCTGTTTCGGCATTTCGTTCACCAAAACGCCGATGAATCAGGCGCGCTCGCTCGTTCATATCTACACCGACGGCTCGGTCGCGGTTTCGACCGGCGCGGTCGAGATGGGGCAGGGCGTCAACACGAAAATCGCGCAGGTCGCGGCCAAGATTTTCTCGCTGCCGATCGAGCGCGTAAAAGTTCACACGACGAATACTCTGCGCATCGCCAACACGAGCCCGACCGCCGCGTCCGCCGCCGCCGATCTGAACGGCAAGGCGACCGAGATGGCGTGCGAAGCGATCCGGCAAAGGCTCAAGGAAGTCGCCGCGCCGCTCGTCGAAGCGCGAAGCGCCGACGACGTTTCGTTCGAAAACGGTTTCGTTTTCCGCGGCGGCGAAGCGACGCCGCTCGACTGGCTCGTGCTCGTCAACGAAGCCTACATGCAGCGCATCAGTTTGAGCGAGCACGCGCATTACGCGACGCCCGGCATTCATTTCGACTGGGGAATCGCCAAGGGTCATCCGTTCGCCTATCACGTTTACGGCACGGCGATCGTCGGCGTGACGGTCGACTGCCGGCGCGGAATCTACGAGATCGATTACGTGAAATGCTGCCACGATTTCGGAACGTCGATGAACGCGGCGGTGGATTTCGGACAGATCGAAGGCGGCATCGTGCAGGGTTTGGGCTGGATGACGATCGAGGAAGTTTTTTACGATTCGGAAGGACGCCTGCGCTCGAACGCGCTTTCGACCTACAAAATCCCGGACGTGTATTCCGTGCCGAAAGAAATCGAGATCGCGCCGCTCGAAACCGAAAGGGAGAATCTCGCCGTTTTCAATTCGAAAGCCGTCGGCGAACCGCCCCTGATGTACGGCATCGGCGCGTATTTCGCGATCCGCGAAGCCGTCAAGGCGTTTAACCGGGAAAACTTCCCGCGCTTCGACGCGCCGTTCACGCCAGAAAAAGTTTTAATGAACTTATATTCGGAAAAAGCCTGAAGGTATCGGCCACGAACAAACACGAATCACACGAATGATTTTATTAAATTTTTTCGCGAAATGCGGTGTTTGTTCGTGGCTGATTTTCGTCGGGCAGCTAGCGCGTTTTGGCGAGATGGGCGAGCAGCTTTTCGAGTTTTTTCGGCTTGTCGTCCGCCGCTTCCCACAACGCGACGTCCGGTTCGATGCCTTCGACTTCGTTGACGCCGTCGGCGCGGTAACGCACGCAGTCCGGCATGCGCAATTGGAGTTTGCTGACCGGCAGAAAATACTGCGTGCCGCCGTTGACGTAGCCGCAGCCGGCGCCGAGCGTTTTTTCGCCGAGCACCGCGCCGGATTTCGACGCCTGCATGAACGACGCGAAGTTTTCCGCCGCCGAGGCCGTTCTGCGGTCGACCAGCACGAGCAGTTTGCCCTTAAAGACGCTTTTTTCGTATTCGTAGGCGTCGGTTTTATAGAGAATGTCTTTCGATTTTAAGTTGGCGATTTCGTCCGCCGGCAGGAAATCGAAAATTCCGCCCGCCTGCATCGGCGTCGTATTAAGGAGCGTGCAGCCCGCGCGCTCCTCGTTCGTCGTCCAGAAAAACGAGCGGTCGCACGGCGATTTCGCTTCCGCGACGTACTTTTCGAGCCGCTGTTTCGCCGTTTTCAGATAATCGGTCTGCTTTTTCGTCAAATCTTTGCGCGCCAGATCTTCCGCGACCGTCTTCAAATCTTCCTCGAAAATCGGGACCCAGTGCGGGTGGCGGATAAAACCCCAACCGGTGCGGCGCAGAGGTTTCGGCGAAATGATCCGCGCGGCGATCTGAACCCAGTTGCTGCCGCCGCCGTTGCCGCCGATGTCAACGATCAGATAGTCCGGTTTTTGCGCCTGCAAGGCCCTGATTTGTTCGATCAGCTTTTTGGTCAGGCGCATTTCCGTCGCTAAATTGAATCGCCCCTGGCATTTTTCGTCGCACGGCGTTTTTAGCGCAGCGCGAAATTCTTCCCACGATTCGGCGCAGTTGCCCGCGAACCCGTCGGTCGAAAACAAGCCGATATTTAAAACCGCGTAGGTTTTGCCGTTTTCGAGCGCGAAAACGCCCGCCGGAAAATAACCTTTGCTCGTGCCGACGGGCCGAAAATTCGGAATCGTGTCGAAAGGCAGCGAAAAACCGTGCGTTCGCGCTTTGTAACCGAGCGCCGCGCAGACCTGCTCGGCGGGCGCCTCGACCGCGAAAGTCGGCGTCGTTTCGCCGTTACCGGAAGAAGCGTTTTTGACCTGCCGCAAACTCAAATGCCCGTCTTTGAAGGCCTTCAGGAAATTGACGAACGCCTGCTGCGCTTCCTTTTCGTTCGCGGCTTTCTTTAAATCTTCCGTCGTCTTTTTATCGAGCGCGACGAGGTCGATTTTTTTCCGCGCCCATTCGAGATTCGCGTAGGCTTCCGCCATATATTTTTTCATCGCTTCGTAATCCTGAAGCCATTTTTCATTTTGCGTATCCTGAGCCGATGCCGAATGACCGACCGTAAAAATCATAAAAACCAACGTAATAATCGCTTTTTTCATAATTTATCGAAACTTCGTACAAACTTTGCCCGCTAATTTACGCGAATAATCGCGAATAAAAAAAATAAATGATCGACGAAAATCAGCGTCGATTCGCGGGCAAAATTCGTTTTCGTGCCAAGCCGTTTATCGAATATAAAGATTTTGTTTTCGCGCCGCCCGATGAAGTAGCGTTCGCCGGGCGGTTTCCGGGTTTTTAACGACGCGCGCGCTTTTTTAGTTCCGAAATTTTATTCGAGCCGTTGCGGCAAGCTCTTTGAAAAGCGAATTTCGGCGACGAATGGAGTAAAATCTCGTTGATGAACAAAGAGCTCGAGCTTTGGAATTTCGCCGTTTCGAAACTGACGCGAAACGAGCCGGTCGTGCTGATGGTCGTCGCCGCAAGCGCGGGCAGTTCGCCCGGTCGCCAGGGCTTTAAGATGATCGTGAGCGAAAACGATCTGCGCGGCAGCGTCGGCGGCGGCGTGATGGAAGTGCGGCTCGTCGAACGGGCGCGATTACAGATTACGGATCATAAATTACAGACGGGCGCGAAAATCGTCGAACAGGTTCATCGAAAAAACGCGCCGCAATCGAGCGGCATGATTTGTTCGGGAAGACAGACCGTCATTTTTTTTCAATTAAACCCGCCCCATTTGAGCGATGTCGAGAAAATTATCCGGGCGCTCGAAAACGATCGATTCTGTCGATTGATTATTTCGGATTTCAGATTTCAGGTTTCAGATTCGCCGCCCGAAGGCGGAAATCAAAACGAAGATTTTCGCTTCGAACGAACCGGCGAAGGCGCTTTCATTTACGAAGAAAATCTCGGCTTTAGGAGTAAGCTCTTCATCGTCGGCGGCGGGCACTGCGCGCTCGCGCTGTCGGAAATCATGTCGAGGCTCGATTTTCGCATCGCGCTGTTCGACGACCGCGCCGACCTGAACACGCTCGCGAAAAACGAGTTCGCGCACGAAAAAACGGTCGTCGAATCGTACGAAAAAATCGGCGACTTTATTCCGCCGGGCGCAAACGTTTACGTCGTCGTGATGACGCTCGGCTACCGGTTCGACGAGATCGTGATTCGAAAATTATTCGACAAAGATTTCAAATATTTCGGCGTTCTCGGCAGCGCGGCAAAAATGAAAACGCTTTTGAAAACGCTCGAAAAAGAAGGCTTCGATAAGAACAGATTGAACAAAATCCGCACGCCGGTCGGGCTCAAAATCAACAGCCGCACGCCCGAAGAAATCGCCGTTTCGATCGCGGCGGAAATCATCGCCGTCAAAAACAAGAATTCGCCGCGAACAAAACCGAATTTTCACGAAAATCAACTCTGAATCTATTTCGTGGTCTTTCGTGTCTGTTCGCGGCGAGATTCATTTTGAAACGAAATCAATTAAATCCTTTATTTCCATCTCGTAAACCGGCACCGGGTACTGCGCTTTCAAATCTTCGAACCGCATTCCATCCAAAAGAATCGGCTCGTCCGATTTGATCGTGTGTTTCGGAATGATCGCGAAATCGCCTTGTATTTTATGCCTGACCGCGAGGTAATCCTGTCCGGTCAAAAGCCCGGCGACCGCGACGTCGCCGCCGAAATACGTGTTCGGCACGGCGAGCACTTTGAGATTCGAATTCAGCGCCGCGTTCAATCGTTCGATCTGCTCGGTCAAGATCGGCGCGAACATCTCGCCGGTCAAAATCGTGCCGTTCAAAGATTCGAAACTTGAGATTTCGGATTTGAAATTCCCTTTCGGTTTGATCGCCAATTCGTGCGTGCGAACGTTTTCCGCAGCGAAACTTCGCGCCTTCGCGCCTTCGCGCGAAACTCTTTTTAATAACCCTTCAAACGAATTCAAAAACGAACGGATCATGCCGACGCCGTCTTCGATCTGCGGGTAATTGCCGTAATGACGCCGCGACGGAATCGGGAGTCCGGCTTTAAGGTAGATTTCATCGCCCAAAAAAGCGAACGTCACGCCCAAATCTTTACGGAATTCCTTTTGCAGCCGTTCGACTTCGCGAATCGTCCGGCGGCAGAATTCCGGCGTCACGCGCGTCAACCTTTCGTCGGTGTTGTAGCGCGTCAAAGCGACCGGCACCACGGCGGTCGAAACGACCTTCGGGTAATGCGCCGCCAGATCGCGCAGAGTTTTTTCCAGAATCGCGCCGTCGTTGATTTCCGGACACAAGACGACCTGCGCGTGCAGCTCGATGTCGTTGTCGAGCAGGAATTTAAGTTTGTCGGAAATGTCGGCGCGTTTTTCGTCGACGCCGAGAAGGTAAGCGCGCGTCTTCAAATCGGTCGCGTGCACCGAAACGTACTGCGGCGAGAGGCGCTGTTCGACGATGCGCCGCATCTCGTCGGGCGTGATCGAAGAGAGCGTCGTGTAATTGCCGTAAAGAAACGAGAGCCGAATATCTTCGTCGCGCACGAAAAGGCTCGGGCGCGCGTCTTCGGGGTTGCCCTTGCAGAAACAGAACAGACATTCGTTGGCGCACTGGCGCGGCACGATCTGCTCGAACATCAAACCGAAATCCTCGCCTTCCTCGCGTTCGAGCTCGATTTCCCAAGTTTCGCCCGATTGTTTTTTGATCGTCAGATCGAGCTCGGTTTCGCCCGACGTCTGGAAACGAAAATCGAGATAATCCCGGACGGCGCGCCCGTTGACCTTCGTGATGCGGTCGCCCGTTTCCAGGCCAAGTTCTTCGGCGAGGCTGTCGGGCGTGATTTCGGTGATGATGACTCCGGCGCGGCGTAATTGCGTGACAGCCGGCGTAACGGCGAATTCGTACATAAAATTAAAGGATTTAGTTTAAAAAAATTGACAAAAGGTTGGCAAGTTTTTTAATCTGAAAACGTCCTCCACTGTTGGTTTGCTGCCCCGAAACCATCTATTTTCTATAATTTGAATACCACCGGCTGATCCGGTCCTAATTACGATGCTCGAAAAAAAGAAGGTTTTACTGGCGGAAGACGACTCTTCGATGCGCCGTTTTATCGAGGTGATTCTCCAAAAAGCGGATTACGATGTGATCACCGCCGAAGACGGTTTGGCGGCGCTGCAGGTCGCGCTCGGAACTAGCGTCGACGCGGTCGTCGCCGACGCGATGATGCCGCAGATGAGCGGCTACGATTTATGCCGCATGCTGCGCGAGCACCGAATTCCGTGCATTCTGCTCAGCGGTTTGACGGAAAACAACTCCGAAGACGGCATCGCCGACCTCTACCTGACGAAAAACACCAATCTGAAGGAAGACCTGCTGGCGGCGCTGCGAAAACTGCTTTGAGTTTACGTTTTGCCGCGGCAAATAAATCCGGCGAGTTCGCCGAACACGAAAATCCCTGAAAAATCGAAAATCAGATCGATCCGATCGAATGTCCGCCCCGTTACGAAAATCTGGGAAACTTCCTCCGCCGTGACGGCGACGAGCGCGATCAGACTTCCGAGCAGATAGTTAATCTTACCCAAACGAAATTTTCTGGCAGTTAAAGCCAGATTAAGCAGCAGCGAAAAGCCGCCCATCAGCAGGAAGTGTCCGAGCTTGTCGCCGTACGGAACGTCGCCGACAAAACTCAGCCGCTAGCGCGTCCCCTTTTGGCCCGCGATAAAAATAATAACCGCGAGAACGAAGACGTAAACGATCAGCAAAATCTTCATTCTCACGGAATTCATCGCCCGACAAGATTAAAGATTCAGGATTCGAGACTGAAACGATCTGAATCCTGAAACTTTAATCTCAAATTGATGATTATTTAGCTGTTCGCGCTCATCGCGCCGTCGAGCAAGAAATCGAGCGGCGTGTATTCGATGCTCTGCGATTCGGCGACCGCTTCGTAAGTGCATTTTCCGGCGTACGTGTTGACGCCTTCCCGCAGCCCCGCGTCGTCGGCGATCGCCTGTTCGAAGCCTTTATTGGCGAGCGCCAGCGCGTACGGCAGCGTCGCGTTCGTCAGTGCAAAGGTCGAGGTTCTGGGAACCGCGCCCGGCATGTTCGCGACGCAGTAATGCAGCACGCCTTCTTCGTAAAAGGTCGGATTCGAGTGCGTCGTGGCGTGCGTCGTTTCAAAACAGCCGCCCTGATCGACCGCGACGTCCACCAAAACCGAACCGTTCGGAATGTCCGCCAGCATGTCGCGCGTGACGAGCTTCGGAGCCGCCGCGCCGACGACCAGCACGCCGCCGATCACGACGTCGGCGTGCGAGATCGCTTCGTGAATCGCGTAGCGGCTCGAAGCGAGCGTCTGCACTTTCGAGAGGAAAATATCGTCGAGCTCGCGCAGGCGATCGAGATTGATGTCGATGATCGTGACTTTCGCGCCCAGACCGACCGCCATTTTCGCCGCTTCGGTGCCGACCACGCCGCCGCCGAGGATGACGACGTTCGCCGCCGGGACTCCCGGAACGCCGCCGAGGAGAATTCCCTTGCCGCCGTTCATTTTTTCCAGGTAAGTTGCGGCGACCTGCACCGACATGCGTCCGGCGACTTCCGACATCGGCGTCAAAAGCGGCAGACGACCCTTTTTGTCGGTGATCGTTTCGTAAGCGACGCCCGTCACCTTGCGCTCCATCATCTGCTTCGTGAGCTCGAATTCCGGCGCGAGGTGCAGGTAGGTGAAAAGCAGCTGATTTTCGCGCATCCGCGGGTACTCCGGCGCGATCGGCTCTTTGACCTTGACGATCATGTCGCCGGTTTCCCAAACCTGATCGGCCGTGTCGAGCAGCTTGCCGCCCGCTTTTTCGTAAAGTTCGTCCGAAAAGCCCGAGCCTTCGCCCGCCGTTTTCTGGACGAACACTTCGTGTCCCGCATTCGTCAGCGCGTTGACGCCCGCCGGCGTCAGCCCGACGCGATATTCGTTGTCTTTAATTTCCTTCGGTAATCCGATTTTCATAAATTCTCCAAATTATGTTGTGATAAAGAAAAGCTATATTTTCCGCTTTTACGCCCTTTTTTTCAACTCGAAAACGCCATTAGCGAAAATTTTGGCTTTTTTCCGAAGCGATTAGTAATCTTTGTGACGCGCGCTATTTTTTCGGCACGAGCAGCAGCAGGAAATTGACGGCGAGAACTACCAGCCCGGCGTAAGCGAGCGCTTTCGTGCGCGAGAACTTCAATGTCAGCAGTCCCGCCGCCGCGCCGCCGAAAAGCAGCACGAGCCAGATCAGAAACTCCGGCGAAAATAAAAAGTTCGTGAGCGTGCCGTAACTCTGCCGCTCGATGTAAAGCCACTGCAGCCAGTTACCGGCGAGCGCCAGCACGAGCGTGCCGACTTCGAGCGCGCGCGAGCCGGTTTCGACCGTTTTTTGTTTCAGCGAAACCGTTTCCGTCGCCGCCGGACGCGGCGCGTTAACCGCCGCGGCGTCGTTCATTTCAAGAGTTTTCGGAATTTTTGCGGCGGCGTCGAAAAACATGGTTTCGACGCTCTTCTGATCGGTGTTGAACGCTTTCGTTTCCGTCGCGGTCGCCCGGCTGCCGACGACCGCCAGTTTCGCGCCGTCTTCGAGGCAAAATTCGAGCATGTCGTCAAAATAATCGGCTCGGCATTGCGGGCATTTTTTCATTTTGATTTTTTAGCCGCGAACCGACACGAAATTTCACGAAAAAGACTCAAATTCGCTTCCGCGTCCTTTGCGCGTTCGCGGCTAATTTTATTTCTAGATTTCGACCTCATCGATCTGCGCTTTCTGCAGTTTGCCGGAGTAATCGACGTAAATCGATTTCCATTCCGAGAAGATGTCGAGAACCTGCGTGCCGGCCTCGCGGTGACCGTTCCCCGTTCCTTTCGTGCCGCCGAACGGCAGGTGCACTTCCGCGCCGATCGTCGCCGAATTGACGTAGCAGATGCCGGTGTAAAGCTCCTGCATCGCGTAGAACGCCTGATTGACGTCCTGCGTGTAGATCGCCGACGACAGGCCGTATTTGACGCCGTTGACGATGTCGATCGCTTCGTCGAGCGTCGAAAACGGAACGATCGCCGTCACGGGTCCGAAAATCTCTTCCTGCTCGATGCGCATGCCCGCTTTAACGTCCGTGAAAACGGTCGGCTCGATAAAGTAGCCGTTTTTGTAATCGCCCTTCGTCAGGCGGTTTCCGCCGCAGGCGAGTTTCGCCTTGTCTTCCTTCTGCCCGATTTCGATGTACGACAAAATCTTGTCCATCGCCGCTTGATTGATCACCGGACCGACTTCCGTTTTCGCTTCGAGCCCGTTGCCGACGCGCAGGTTTTTCGCTTTTTCGACGAATCTTTCGACGAATTTTTTATAGACCTTTTTGTGCACGACGAGGCGGCTCGATGCCGTGCAGCGCTGCCCGGAAGTCCCGAACGCGCCCCACAAAGAGCCTTCGACGGCGTTGTCGAGGTCGGCGTCGTCCATCACGATGATCGCGTTTTTGCCGCCCATTTCGAGTGAAACGATCTTGTTCGTGCGCGCGCATTGCTCGGCGATCGTCTGTCCGGTCGCGGTCGAACCGGTAAACGAGATCAAACGCACGTCTTCGTGATCGACCAAGGGCGGTCCGATCTCGCCGCCGTCGCCGTTCAACAGGTTCACGACGCCTTTCGGAATTCCTGCTTCCTCGCACGCTTTCACCAGATTTAAAGCCGAAAGCGGCACGTCCTCGCCGGATTTGATGACGACCGTGTTGCCGCACACGAGCGCCGGAATAAGTTTCCAGCTCGGTATCGCCATCGGAAAATTAAACGGCGTGATGAGCCCGCAGACGCCGACCGGCTGGCGTTCGCACATCGCGTATTTGTTCGGCATCTCGGCTTTCGTCGTAAAGCCGTGCATTCGTCTGCCTTCGCCCGCCGTGTAATAAGTGCAGTCGATCGCTTCCTGCACGTCGCCGCCGGCTTCCTTCAGGACTTTGCCCATCTCGCGCGTCATGTCGGTCGTGTAACGTTCCTTGTTCGCGCGCAGAATTTCACCTAAGCGAAACAGAATTTCGGCGCGGCGCGGCGCGGGCGTCCGACGCCACTTCGTCGCCGCCGATTTTGCCGCTTCGACCGCCGCGTTGACGTCCTCGGCGTTCGATTTCGGGAAATGCCCGACGATGTCGTTCGTGTCCGCCGGGTTGATGTTTTCAAACCATTCGCCCGACGCCGACTCGACCCATTCGCCGCCGATGTAATTGTAATAAGTCGCTTGTTTAGTGTTTTTCTTATCCGATTTTTTTGCTTCTTTTGCTTTTGCCATAAATTATTGGTCGGTGGTCGGTGGTCAGTAGTCAGCCAAATCAGATTTTACTCTGACCACTGACCACCGATCACCGACCACTGTTTTTACTGTACCGTGAACTGGACGATCTTCATTTGCAGCCCGCGTCCCGCACGATTGTTGCTTAAAACCTGCAGTACGACCGCGTCGCCGGTTTTCATTTTCGAGGCGATTTCGTTGAAGGTCTTCAGATCGAAAACCTCGGTGCGGTTGATGCGCTGAATCAAATCGCCTTCGCCGAGCGCGTCCGTGCCGTTCGACGCCTTGACGTCGGCGACGAAGCTCGCCGGGCTGATTTCCTTGACGAGCAGGCCTTTGTTCGCTTCGAGCTTGTAGGTCGAAACGAGCGCCGGATTCAGTTCGAGCAGCGTCAAGCCGAACGGCTTCAGATTTTCGCGCTGCGCGCCGAGCGGTCGGCGCGAGCCGTCGCCGTCGTCGACGACCTTGTTTTTCGACGGGCGCTCGCCGAGTTTGATCGCCGTCGTTTTGCGCTCGAGCCGCGCGCCGGTTTCGCGCATGTAAACGAGGTTGACGGTCTCTTCGGGCGTCGTCGCGGAAACCTTGCCGATCAGATCCGTCGCGTTTTCGACCTTCTGCCCGTTGTATTCCAGAATCACGTCGCCCGCCTGCAGGCCGGCGAGCGCCGCCGCGCTTCTTTTGTCCGAGACGTTCAGGATGATCGCGCCCTTGGCTTCATTCAAGCCGTAAACTTTCGCGAATTCCGCCTTGACCGAATCGAGGCTGACGCCCAAATAACCGCGCCGGACTTTGCCGTTCTGCACGATCTGGCGGTAAACGAGCGCCGCGTCGTTGATCGGCAGTGCGAAACCGATGCCGTTGTAATCGCCGGTCGAGGTCGCGATCTGCGAATTGACGCCGATCACTTCGCCGTCCATGTTCACGAGCGGTCCGCCGGAATTGCCGCGGTTGATGGCGGCGTCGGTCTGGATGAATTTTTTCGGAAATTGCGAAGTGTACGGCGTTTCGCGTTTGACCTGCGAGACGATGCCGGCGGTGACGGTCTGCGACAAACCGAACGGCGAGCCGATCGCGAGCACCCAGTCGCCGACCTTCGCCCTTTCGGAATCGCCGAGCCGGACGAACGGCAAGTCTCGGCCCGCTTCGATTTTCAAAACCGCGAGATCGGTTTCTTCGTCCATGCCGACGATCTTCGCGAGAAACTCTTCGCCGGAATTAAGCTGCACGGTGATGCGCGAGGAATCTTCGACGACGTGATAATTCGTCAGAATATAGCCCGCTTTATCGACGATGAAACCGCTGCCGACCGCGTAGGACGGACGTCGCTGGCGGCGCAGAAAATCTTCGAGCGATTCGTCCGAACCGCTCTTGTTGTTCGGCAGATTGTCGTCCTTGAAAGTCACCTCCGGCACTTTGCCTTTCGTGTCGATGTTGACGACCGCCGCTTCGACCGACTTGGCGATTTCCGCGAACGACGCGGAAAGTTTTTCGGGCGTCAGCGCGGCGTCCCTGATCGCTTCGGTTCTCGGCTGGGCGTAAAAATTAGCCGCGCCGAGCAAAAAAGTAAGCGTCAAAACCGCTGAAAAAAAGACGACACGCGATCCGGATTTTTTTTGATAATCGAACATACTGCTATTCCTAAAAAATCAACATTTCGGCGAATGAAATTCGGTGTTTAAAGTATAACAAAACAGAATCGCGAATTACGAGCAAATAAAAATAAACCGCCGCTTTTTTGAGCGGCTTTGCCGGAAGGTGAATTTTAGTTTCCCGCAGAAGCCTACGAAGCTTCATAAGTTTTAACGCGTCGCCGCGAGCAGCACCTTCATAACGCCTCTTTCGGCGGCGCGGCCCATCGCGCGGACGCCTTCCGAGAGCGAAAATTCTTCCGAAATCAAGTCTTCGACCGTCACGAAGCGCTTTTCGAGCAATTCCAGAGCGGGCGCGAATCGCCCGCAGCGCGAACCGACGATCGAGATTTCATCGACGACGACGCGCCACATTTCGAGCTTCGTTTTGCCCTGAAACGTCGATTTTAAGACCATTTTCCCGCGCGGCTGGAGCAGATCGAGCGCCGCTTCGAAACCGGATTCCGAACCGCTCGCCTCGACGACGACGTCGAACGAGCGATTGCGGGCGGGCACGGCGTCGTTTAGTAAAATCGCCTCGATGCCGCGCTTTTCGGCGAGCCGGAGCTTTTCGCGGTGCTTGCCGATTAAAACCGTATTTTTGCTTTTCAGCGAAAGCGCGAACGCGCATAATATTCCGAGTTTGCCGTCGCCGAGAACCGCGACGCGCGTGTCGTCGCCGATTTCGATCTGCTCGGCGATGCCGAAAGCCGCCGCGAGCGGCTCGACGAAAACCGCTTCCTCGTCGCGCACGCCGGCGGGGACTTCGAGCAGATTTTCAGCCGGCAGCGTTAGATATTCGGCGTGCGCGCCGTCGCGCCCGTGGATTCCGAGAACCGTCCGGCCCGCGCAGTGGCGCGCGTCGCCGGCGAGGCATTTTTCGCACTTTCGGCAGCCGGCGTTGATCTCGCCGACGACGCGCCGCCCGATCCATTCAGGCGCCGCCGGCGACGCTTCGACGACGCCGACGAATTCGTGCCCGATCGTGCCGGAAAAACCGGCGTAGCCGCGCGCGATTTCGAGATCGGTATTGCAGATGCCCGACTTCGTGACGCGAATCAAAACTTCGCGTTCATTTTCGGGTTTATGGATTTCGGCGAGCTTTAACTGATTATTTTCGAAACGAAGCGCCTTCATGCATTTATCATTTACCATTTAACATCGATCGATGTTAAATGGTAAATGATAAATGTCATATGTCCAATGTGAAAGCGGCGTCGCAGCGGGGCGTGCGTTTTTCGCAGGTCGGGACGAATCCGAATTTTGCGTAAAGCGCGACGGCTTCCTTCAGGACCGTCGCCGTTTCGAGATAGATTCGCCGGTATCCGAGTTCGCGCGCCCTTTCGATCATTCTGCGCAAAGTCTGCGCGCCGACGCCGCGCCCGCGCAGTTTTTTGGCGAAATACATCTTGCGAAGCTCGACCGTGTCCACGGTCATCGGATAAAGCCCGACCGTGCCGAGCAGATTTCCCTCTTTGTTTTCGAGCAGCTCGAACACGCCGCCGCGATCGATGTAATGCCGCTCGATGTCCGCGATGTCGCGGTCGGTGCCCGCCGGATCGGGCGGCAAGCCGTATTCGCGCAAAACGTCGAAAACGAGCCGCTGCACGCGCGCGCAATCCCGGTTGGTTGCCGAACGAATTAATATTTCAGACGCTTCGTCGATCATGCCGGAAATTTAATTGGCAGGATTCGGATTGTTCGCCGCTTGATTCGGGCCGTCGGAAGTCTGGTTTTCGCGGTTGTTGAGGAAATAAACCTTCAAGTCTTTTTCGGCGTCGATCAGCCATTTGCCGTTGCTTTTCGTGACGTGCACTTCCTGCTGAACCGAGCCGGTCGAGGTTTTCTTTTCGTTGCGCATCGTCCACGACTTATCGAAAACGATCATCGCCGATTCGGCCGATTCGGGCGTGATTTTCAGATTGTCGACCTGCATCAGAATCGAATCGTAACGCTGGTAGGCGCGCAGGCGGTCGGCGAGCACGTGATTTTTATCTTTGCCGCTCTCGCCGTAGTAAACTTCGAGCAAGTTGGCGTAATGCGCGAGATGCGCGTCGGAATCCTTATTCGAGTTGGTTTTCGCCCAATTGAGCATGAAATCCGTCAATTCCTTTTTGATCTGCGCTTCCTGTTCCGGCGAAATCGGGACGATCGCGTGTTTCGGGATCGAGGCGGTTTCTTCGGACAAAACCGATTTGACCGTCTGATTCGGCGATTTCGAGAACCACCAGTAACTGCCGCCGCCGAGCAGCGCGGCGAGCAGCACGCCCAGAATCGCGTAGAGAGCCGTGTTGGATTTCGCCGGCGGCATCATATGGCGCGCCGTCGTGTTTCCGAGTTCGAAAGTCGGCGCCGACGTGCTGACGGCGGTCGGACGGGCATCGGACAGCGAAAAACGCTGGTCGACGAGCGTGTCCGCCGTGTGCCAGGATTTGCTGTTATGCTTCGACAGATACTCGTCGAGAATTTCTTCCGCGACCAGCGGAACGCCGTCCGTCAGGCAAAAATTCAGAGTTTCGTCAGAATATGATGAATTGCATTTGGGGCAAACTTTCATTGCTCAAAGGATAATTTAAATCGTTTAATTTGAAGTTACAAGCCCAAAAAGGAAAAAGGCAAAAGTAAAAAGTAAAAAGTAAAAGCCAAGCTCTCGGAAAACCCGCCTCGAAGGCTGTTTGATGCATGTAACGCGATATATTTTGCCTTTTTCGCTTTTGTTTTTTGCCCCGAAAATCATTCGGTGTAATAAACCTTTAAATCGCGCTCGCCGGTGATGCGCCAGTCGCCGTTCGCGCGTTTTAGTTTGAGCTGCGACTGCACCTTACCGGCGGAGTACTTCGCGCCCTCGAAAACCCATTCCTTATCGAAGACCGCCGTCGCCGTTTCGCCGTCCGCGCCGGGCGTCACGTCGAGGTTGCTGATCGTAAACCGAATCGAATCGTAAGCCGAAAAAGCCCGCTGTTTGTCGGCGCGCACCGTCGCGAGACTCGCGCGCCTTTTATTGTAGTAATCGACCGAGTCCGCGTAATTGCGCATATACTCGTCGAGATCGCGCGCTTCGGCGGCGCTGCTCCACGAGCTTATCTTCTGCGCGACGTCGCGTTTCAACTGTTCTTTATCGACCTTCGCGGCGTTCGCGGCGACGGTCGCCTGCGGCGTCGCCTTCGACGCGTCGACCGGCGCGGTCGTCGTCCGGTTCGCCACGATTTCGGGATCCGGCGATTTTTCGGCGATCAATAAATTGCCCCGATCGTCGGGCGTCGCGCCGCGGAAATAAAGCCACGCGCCGATGCCGACGAAACTGAACAAAAGCAGCATCACGAAAACGGTCAGAAAAACCGCGACGGTCGCGTTCGATTTTTTGGCGGCGGGCTGCACGGCAGCGTTCGATTCGTATTGATTCGGATTCCACGCGGTCGGACTGGTGACGGGCGGCGGGTCGATCTGGTTCGACGGCCGCCCGGAAACGACCGTTTCCTGTTCGCCGTAAACCGACGACTCGTCGAACGCGCCCGGCGCGGGCTGCAGCGGAGAGCCGTCCTGCAGGCAAAACTGAAGCGTGTCGTCGGTGTAATTCGATTTGCAGGTCGGACATTGTTTCATAATTTCGCCTCGAAAACTCTTCGTTTTCTATCATAAAGTAAAAAGACGAAAGGCAAAAGGAAAAGCGAAATGCGCCGCCGGCCGTGAACTTTCGCGGCCGGCGGCAAACGTTTCCGTTTTCCGCTTGCCGCGGCTTTACTTTTTACTTTTACCTTTTTACTTTATTATACTTTGACAGGCCAGCGCTGAAATTTTCAGAAAAAGCGGTATTTTCGAGAAGTATTCATGAAGTTTAAAAACAGTTCAAAAATCATATTCACGATCTTGGCGATCGTCGGCGCGCTCGCCGCCTTCGCCTGCAGCGGTTCGAAAACCGAAAACGGCGGCGCCCAAAACCAGACGAAAGCGCCGAACGTCGCTAATCCCGCCAACACGACGGTTTCCACCGGCCCCGTTGACGACAAACCGCCGACGATGACGGACGTGCCGGTCGGCAACGCGCAGTCGCCTTCGGAAGCCTACCGGATGCTGTTCGCGGCGGTCAAAAGTCAGGACTCGGCGAAAATCAAATCGATGCTTTCGAAAAACACGATGGGCTTGGCACAGAGAGCTTCGGGAATGCAGAAAAAGTCGATCGAAGAGGTCATCAAAAACGGCTTCACGCAAACCACCTTCTCCGATACCATGCCGCAGCTGCGCGACGAGCGCGTGAAGGGCAATTTCGGCGCGGTCGAAGTCTGGAACGCGACGCTCAAACAATGGGACGATGTTCAATTCCTGCTTGAAGACGGCAGCTGGAAGCTCGCGATCGGCGACGCTTTCGCCGGCAAATGGGAATCGCCGGGCAAAAGTCAGGGCGTGATCGAGCGCGAAAACGCCAACGCCAGCAA
Organism: Pyrinomonadaceae bacterium; assembly: GCA_036563455.1. Lineage (GTDB taxonomy): Bacteria > Acidobacteriota > Blastocatellia > Pyrinomonadales > Pyrinomonadaceae > JAFDVJ01. The sequence goes on from DATCMK010000039.1 coordinate 31,539, forward strand.
CCCGAATACGATGATTCAGAAACTGCCCGCCGCAAACACGAACGTCAGCAATCTGCCGCGCAAGAACGGCAGAATCTCGAAACCCTCGAATCAATGATCACGGCGGGACAAATCGCGGAAATTTTATCGCTTTACAAAAGACACGGCTGGACTTTACGCCGTGTCTTGCTTTCTGACGCGCTCCGGGCGAGTCTCGCCGCGAGCGCCGCTGATCTTTTCGGCGCGGCCGAAATCCGCGCTTCGGACATCGACGCCGCGTGGTTTTCGCGCCCGTCGAAAGCCGATCAAGAGGCGTGGGAGCTGCGTCGTCTGTCAGAGACGCCGCTCGCCCTGATGGAGATTTTCGACGCGGAAGACGAGGACGAAGTCCGCGAAGAAACGCTCGCGGAAGTCGAAGCGCGGCTAAAAAACTTCCGGCGCTGAACGGTCGAAAAGCCCGGGAATTGAAAAACGTTTTTCGTCGTTCGTGTTTGCCGGCCGGTTATTTTTAACATCCGTTCGCGATTTTCTCACATCTAAGATTTTGCTTGACAAGACGGCTTGGCAGGCGCAAACTATTTTTGTTGAAAAATGATGATTAAAGACTTCGGTGCGCGGGTTGAAAGTGTTTGGGAAGGCCTGCGCCCCGTGACAAAAAAAATGCTTGTTGGTGTATTGCAAGCGAAGAACGAAAATCCCGTCAACACTCCGGCGCAAAAATTTTCTTACGACACACAATCAGACTGGGAACTGAGCCGGCTGCTCTCGGCGCTCGACGAGCAGGCGAAAACGACGGACGTTGCCGGCGACCCCGAAAAGTTAAGCGGGCTGCAGAAGCTGACCGAAACCTGCATTTCCGTGCTCGAAGCGCAGAGCGAATCGGCGGAAGTTTTCATACAGTTAGCCGAGCGCGCTCTCGCGAAAAGAGATTATAAGGAAATCGACCGCCTCGCCGATTTGCTGGCGGAGCGTTTTTCGGTCGGCGAAATGTGCGAAATCGCGCGTCAGACGACGAACGCGGCGATTCGCGCGATCGCGATGGAAACGATCGCGCTGATGCCGGTCGAGGAAATTCTGCCGATGATCGACGACCAGATTTATGAAGACATCGCCCGCGCCGCGCTCGAAATGAAGGCGTACGAATACGAATCGGAAGAAGCGCGCCGCGTCCTCGATCATTTCGGCTTCGACGAGTTGATCGACGAATGAGCGCGGTTTCTTCGGCGGCAATTTCAAATTTCAGATTTCGATTTTTTGAATCAAAAATCTCGATTCGCTTAGCGAATCGAGATTTTTTGTGAGCGCATTTTACGTTTTTGTTCATGAATCGAAAATGTCGGGGTTCGTCTGGAACGAAACACGAATTCGCAGTCTGAAATTTCATGTTTCAAATTAGAAACCTCATTATTTTATCGTTGACCCGCATATTACAAATCCCGGATTTTTTGTATTATGTAATCTGTAATCTCAAATCCAAGAATTCAATTCTGTAATTTGCAATCTGTAATTTTGTAATCGATTTCGGAGGAAAATTAATGTTCGCAAGAGCCCTTTTGAGCGCTGCGTTTTTTATCTTACTGTCTGCGCTGCCGTTGACGGCGCAGACCAAACTCTTACGATTTCCCGACGTTTACGCCGACCGCGTCGTTTTTTCTTACGCCAGCGATTTATGGACGGCGCCCGCTTCGGGCGGCACCGCGACGCGTCTGACGGCGCATCCGGGCATGGAAATTTTCGCCAAATTTTCGCCCGACGGGCGCTGGCTCGCATTTACCGGGCAATACGACGGCGACGAACAGGTTTACGTCATGCCGGCGTCGGGCGGCGAACCGAAACAATTGACGTTTTACCCGGCAAAGGGACCGCTCGCGCCGCGCTGGGGCTGGGACAATCAGGTGATCGGCTGGTCGAACGACGGGCAGTCGATCATCTTTCGTTCGCAGCGCGATTCGTGGTCGCTGCCGATCAGCCGGCTTTACAAGGTTTCCGTCAGCGGCGGCGCGGCGGAACCGCTGCCGATGCCCGAAGCCGGCTCGGGCGATTTTTCACCGGACGGCGCGAAGATGGTCTATTCACCCAGAACGCGCGATTTCCGCTCGGAAAAACGCTACGGCGGCGGGCAGGCGAACACGCTCTACATCTATGATTTACAGACGAACGACGCGCGCAAAATCTCCGAAGGACAGCGCCCGTGGCGCGACGCGATGTGGATCGGCGACAAGATTTATTTCAATTCCGACAAAGACGGCAAGTTTAATCTCTATTCGTTCGACGTCGCGAGCGGAAAGTCCGCGCCGGCAACCGCGTTCAAAGATTGGGAAGTGCGCTGGGCGTCGTCCGACGATCAGTCGCGCATCGTTTATGAACGCAACGGCGAACTCGAAATTTACGATACGCGCGCCGGGCGGTCGACGAAACTGAACATCGCGGTGCCGGACGACGGCGTTCACAAACGCCCGCGCATCGTGAACGCCGCGCAGTATCTGCAGAACGTCGCGCTCGCGCCGCGCGGCGAACGCGTGCTGTTCGGCGCGCGCGGCGATATCTTTTCCGCGCCGGTCGAAAAGGGCGGCACGCGCAACCTGACTCATTCCTCGAACGCGCACGACAAGTTTCCGCGCTGGTCGCCCGACGGCGCGCGCGTCGCGTACATCTCCGACCGCACCGGCGAGGAAGAAGTCTGGGTCGAGGCGCAGGACGGGCTCACGGAGCCGCAGCAATTGACTTCCGGCGGCACCGCGCAGCGCTACGCGCCCGAATGGTCGGGCGACGGGCGGCGCATCGCGTTCGGCGACAAGGACGGGAAAATTTACGTCGTGACCTTAGCCGACAAATCGCTGAAACAAATCGCGGACGCGCCGAACGGTCAAATCACCGATTACGAATGGTCGCCGAAGGGCAATTACCTCGCCTTTTCGATGAACGACCGCCCGGCGTCGAACAACGGCGGCTTTAACTCGGTTTACATTTACGACGTCCAAAACGGAAAGCTCAACCGCGTCACCGACGCGCTCTTTAATTCCTACAATCCGACGTTCGACCCGTCGGGCGATTATCTTTATTATTTGAGCGACCGCGAATTCGCGCCGCAGATCTCCGACAAGGAATTCAATTTCGCCGGGAATCGTTCGACGCTGATTTACGCTTTGGCGTTACGGAAAGACGTTAAAAACCCGTTTCCGCCCGAATCGGACGAAGTCGCGATCACGCCGCAAATCAACGAGGACGAGCTGACGCCGCGCCCGACGCCGAAGCCGATCGACGAAAAACAGCCGCAGCCGACGCCTTCCGCGACGCCGAGCGCCGACGCGGCGAAGAAAAACGTGCCGTCGCCGAAGCCCGAAATCATCGATTTCGACGGCATCACGGCGCGCGTCACGAAAGTTCCGCTCGGGGCGGAAAATTACGGCGGGCTGACCGCGAAAACCGGGCATCTGCTTTATTTCGTCGGCTCGGCGTTTTATTACGGAAGAACTTCCGACCGCCCGAGCACGCTGCGCATTTTCTCGCTGCGCGACCGCCGCGAAACCGTTTTATTGGAAGGCGTCAATTCGTATTCGCTCTCGTCGGACGGCTCGAAGGTCATCGTCGGGCAGGGCGCGCAGTTTTCGATCATGGACGCGACGCCGCAGGGCGCGAACACCCGAAAACCGGTTTCGACCGCCGGTTTGACGACCGAAATCAACCCGGCGGAAGAATGGAACCAGATTTTTAACGAGGTCTGGCGCCGCTATCGCGATTGGTTTTACGTCGCGAACATGCACGGCTACGACTGGGCGAAACTGCGCGACGAATATAAAACGTGGCTGCCGCATGTCGCGCATCGCTCGGATTTGAATTACGTGATTTCGGAGATGATTTCCGAATTGACGGTGCAGCACGCCTACATCGAAGGCGGCGATTTCAATTTGCCGGCGAGAGCGCGCGTCGCGCTGCCGGGAGCGCGTTTCGAAATCGACAAAGCGGCGAATCGCTACCGCGTCGCGAAGATCTTCGAAGGGCAAAACGAGGAAGACATTTATCGCTCGCCGCTCACGGAAGTCGGCGTCGGCGCGCGGGTCGGCGATTATATTCTGCAGATCAACGGCGAAAACGTGACCGCCGATAAAGACATTTATCAATATTTGCGCAATAAAGCGGACGCGCCGGTGCTTTTGACCGTCAATTCGACGCCGAACCTCGCGGGCGCGCGGCAGATTTCCTTCCGCCCCGTGACTGACGAAGGCAGCCTCGTCTATCTCGACTGGGTGAACGCCAACCGCCGCCGCGTCGCCGAAATGACGAACGGGCGTGTCGGTTACATTCATATTCCGGACATGGGCGCCGCCGGCATCCGCGAGTTCATCAAATGGTATTACCCGCAGCTCGACAAGGAAGGCATGGTCGTCGACGTGCGCGCGAACGGCGGCGGGAACGTTTCGCGAATGATCATCGAGCGCCTGCGCCGCAAAACACTGGGCGCGAACTTTTTCCGCACGAACGAAGCGGCGACGACCTACCCGGACAGCGCCGCGCCGAACGCTTTGGTCGCGATCCTCAACGAAAATTCATCGTCGGACGGCGATATCTTCCCGTACATGTTTCGGCAGGCGGGCTTGGGAACGCTCGTCGGCAAGCGTTCGTGGGGCGGCGTCGTCGGCATTTCAAACCGCGGCGGGCTGCTCGACGGCGGCTCGGTCAGCGTGCCCGAATTCGGCATGGTCAATCTGAAGGGCGAATGGGTGATCGAAGGCTACGGCGTCGATCCGGACATCGAGATCGACAACGACCCGAAATCCGTCATCGCGGGGAAAGACCCGCAGCTCGAGCGCGCCGTCGAGGAAGTCATGAAGAAGATCGGCGCGACGCCGGCGAATCCGCTTCGCCGCCCGGCGGCGCCGGTCAAGGCGAATTAATGTAAAGAGTAATTTCAGCCGCGAATGGACACAAAAAGCCACGAATCGTCCTTTAAAGATTTATTCGTGCTCGTTCGCGGCTGAATTTTATAAAATTTTTCCCGAAAGCCAGAACGTGCCGCTGACGGTTCCGCCGATGACCGGTTCGTCCGGAACGTATTTCGGATCGACGACGACGTCGACCGCGCCGCCGTGAGTTTCGACGAGCAGCCAGTAAAACTTTTCGCCCGAAAGCTCGTTGGTTTTCAGTTCGAACTCCCTGATCTCGCCGGCTAACTTGCCGACCGGGCGCGGCGGATCATTTTCGTCCCAATCCTTACCGTTGAAATCGAAAAGCCCGACGGGCACGAACATTTTCGGAGCGTATTTTAATTCCGAGTCCTGCGCGTTCTGGTAATCTTCCTCGCTCGCGTAAACCTTAAAATCGTTCGAAGCGAACGCGGTCAGCTGAATTTCGGCGACGCGCGGCAAATCCGCGATTTCGACCGCGCGAAAATCCGGCACGTCGAACACGAACGGGTATTCGCCCGAAACGTCGACGTTTTCGTCCGAAGGATTCGCCCACGCGTGAAAACCGCCGTCGAGATCGGACGAATCGCGCTCGATCGCGCGCGTCAGCCCGACGCGGCGGCGGCTTTTTCCGGCGAAATGCGGGTTAAAGCCGACGAGCTCCTGATTGAAATTGCCCTGCAGATAAATTTCCGCGCCCGAAGAATCCGTGTAAACCAGATAAAATCCGCGCGCGTTTTGCGCCGGTTTCGCGACTTCGAGAACGTGCATGATCATCTCGTTGATCGACTGCTCGTCCGGCGTCGGGAAACCGATGTCCGATAAATTGCTCATAAAAATTAAACGCCGGTCGTGACGCCGGCTGATGAATATTACCGATTTAACTTTGTATCTTTTTCTTTATTGACAGTCCGGCGCAGTTTTTTTTCCGCCTTCCGAAGCCCCAGCTGAAACTCGTTTTGAGCCACGGAGCGCCGCCGACGCGCACGCCGAGCCACATGACCGGCGCGATTATTTTATTATAAAATTTCGGTTTCGCCGCGACGCAAAAAAACAGCTTTTTATCCGAGCGCCAGCGCTGTTTCCCGCTTCCGCCCGCGTAATAATCGCGGTCGTGCGCCACGCAGCAGTCGAAATAATTCCCGTCGGGAAACCACGTGCAGCCGTCGCTTTTGAATTCGCCCGAATCAGCCGCCGCCCCGCTTGTCGAATCCGTTTGTGCGAATGCGCCGGACGAGAAAATTCCCGCCAGAATAAAAACAAGGATTATTTTTTTCACTTTCGCTCCCGGAGATTCTCAGCTCGCCGAAATCGCGCCGGTTTTGCCGTCGTTCAAACGGTGCGCGTAAAGCGGAAATCCCGCCGTCAGCTCGGCGACTTCGCGTTTGACGTTTTGTTTGACTTCTTCCGATTCCGGCTCGCGAATCACGGCGGCGATCAATCTGCCGATGCTGCGCATTTCGTCTTCCTTCATGCCGCGCGTCGTCAAAGCGGGCGTTCCCAGGCGAATGCCGGACGCCGTGAACGGCGAATTCGTGTCGAACGGAATCGTATTTTTATTGACCGTGATGTGCACTTCGTCGAGGGCCTTTTCGGCGACTTTGCCGGTGATGCCCCTGCCGTCCTGAAAGACGTCGACGAGCAGCAGGTGATTGTCCGTGCCGCCCGACACGAGCCGCAGGCCCTGCGCGAGCAGTTCGGCGGCGAGCGCCTGCGCGTTATCCAGAATCTGCTGCTGATAAGTTTTGAAATCGTCGCGCAGCGCTTCGCCGAACGCGACGGCCTTGGCTGAAATGATGTGCACGAGCGGTCCGCCCTGCACGCCCGGGAAAACGGCCTTATCGACGGCTTTCGCGAACTCCTCGCGGCATAAAATCAACCCGCCGCGCGGCCCGCGCAGCGTTTTATGCGTCGTCGTCGTGACGAATTCGCAGTGCGGGATCGGCGACGGATGCAGCCCGGCGGCGACGAGACCGGCGATGTGCGCGATGTCGGCCATCAGGAGCGCGCCGACCGATTTGGCGATTTCCGAAAGCCGCGCGAAATCGATGATGCGCGGGTAGGCGGAAGCGCCGCAGATGATCATTTTCGGGCGCGTTTCTTCCGCTTTTTTCTGCAATTCATCGTAATCGATCATTTCCGTGTCCCGAGTCACGCCGTAATCGGAAACCACGTAATTGATGCCCGAAAAATTCATCGGATGCCCGTGCGTCAGGTGCCCGCCGTGCGAAAGATTCATGCCGAGGATTTTGTCGCCGTGTTCGAGCGACGCCAAAAACACGGACATGTTCGCCTGCGCGCCCGAATGCGGCTGCACGTTCGCGTGTTCGGCGCCGAAGATCTCCTTCGCGCGGTCGATCGCCAGCTGCTCGACGACGTCGGCGAACTCGCACCCGCCGTAATAACGCTTTTTCGGGTAACCTTCGGCGTATTTGTTCGTAAAAACCGACCCCATCGCCTGCAGAACGGCTTCGGAGACGAAATTTTCCGACGCGATCAATTCCAGGCCGTCCGACTGCCGTCTCGTTTCGTTATTGATCGCTTCGGCCACGCCCGGATCGACTTCCGCTAAATTCGCATTAAAAGAATTGTTCATATTTTATTTCTCGATCTTAAACTGCCTCTGACTAATTTTCCCGCTTTGAATCTGAATTGTAACCTTTCTCAAATTTCGATTCAAACCTTTCTCAATTTGCCGCCGCTCCGCTTTTTTGCAAAATTCGGACTCGTTTTTTATTCCAGACTTCGCGGTATTCGACGCCCTCGACGATATTTTCGTTTCGCGTCGAAATGATAAATTCGGGCAGCGGACGAGAGCCGACGAGCTTCGACGACGCGTTCTCGACCCCGACATGGTAAATAAGCGGTTTTTGCCGGAAATCGTCTTTGAGCAAAAACCAGAGCGGGTATTCCAAATCGTTGACGTTGAGCATCAAGCCGACGGCTTCCGGCGCGCTCTTTTGCTCTTTGACGAAATCGGCGGCTTCGGTGAAAAGCGCTTCCGAATCCCCGGAATTCCTGAAAAACTTCTCCCGGCGCGTGCCGTCGGTCAGACCGAACCGGAAATCGTCCGTCAAAACGCCGCGCGGTTCGGCGAGAAAAAGGGGCGGCAGCGAAAAAATAAAAGCGATCACCAGAACCGGCGTGATCGTTCGCGGCAAAAAACGCGCGAGACAGGCGGCCGACAATGCGCAGCCGAGGAAAAAAAGCGGTATTTGCAGACGGCTTCCGTAAATCTGCCATTTGAGCAGCAGCGAAAACAGGACGAAACCGAAAAAAACCGAAAAAGCCGCCGCCCGGATCAGACTTTTTTCCTCGTTTCGAAAGAAAAAAACGAGCGGCAGAAGCAGCGTTAAAAGCAGAGTATGAATGAGATTTCCGGTCAGATCTTCGTGCGTCGAATAAGTCACCCGGAAAACGTTCGCCGACCACGTCGAAGCGGGGTTTTTGAGCTCGTCGCCGAACGCCGTGCGCATCGCCTCTTCGAGCGTCAGCCTTAAATCTTCCGAGTAAGTTCCGAGGTGGATCGCGTAATTCCGCGCCAGATTCGCGAAAAACATCTTCGGCGTCAGACTTTCGTTTCTGACCGCGTCGCCGGCGGTCGAAACCGGCGCGCCGAAAAGCCTGTAATTTCGCGCGTAATGACCGATGTTGAAAACGACCGCAATGATTAAAACAGCCGCCAGACGGCGGGCGGAAAGCCAGCGTCCGGGGTGTTTATAAAAATGCAGACCGGTGAAAATCACGCCGATCGGCAGGCAGAAAATATAAGCCGTTCCTTTGGTCAGAACCGCCAGCCCGAGCGCGATTCCGGTCCAGAGAAAATCCGCCCGCGAATTCGATTTGACGGCGCGCGTCCACCAGTAAAAAAAGGCCAGAATAAAAAGCGCCGCGATCAGATCGTTCTGCGTGCTCGAGCCCTGCACGATCGCCGCCGGCAGGAGCGCCGAAAGCAGCGCCGCGAGCGTCTGCGTTTTGAAATCCTGTCCGAATTCCCTCGTGATCAGCGAAACGACGACGCCGATCGAAACGAGCGAAAACCATTGCAGGAGATTCGCAAAATAATCGCCGCCGCTCAAAAGCTGCAAATGGAGAAGCGCGTACTCAGCCAAAGGCGGCTGGTAAAGCTGGCGAATAATCGCCGTCGGATAAAATTCGACGGCGCCGAACTGAATCCAATTCGCCACGCGCGCCAGATGGTAAGTCATCGAATCATGAGTATTCGGCGGCGAGAAAAGCGCGAGGACCAGAATTACCGAATAAATCAAAATCAGAAGGCTCAGATAAAACACCGGGATTTCTGCGATTTTCTCCCGAAAATCCGCCAAAGCGCGGCGCGGGCTGAACCGGATTTTCCGGCGAACGTCGATGAATAACGCCAAATTGGCGGCCAGCCAAACGAAAATCAAACTGTCGGCGGTGATTGAACGAAAAAGCGAAAGGATTTCGGTCGCCGCCGCCGCGAAGGCGAAGATGAGCAGCGTCGTTTTAAGAAATGTCGCGCGAAGGTTTTTTTCAGGCTGCCGCGAAGCAAAGAAAGTCCACAATAATACGTAAAAAACAGGAATGAGAACGATGAACATAAAAGCGTTTTTACCCGTTTCCCTTTTCGGGTAATCAACGGTTTCGCCTAAAAATTATGGAAAGCGGAAAATGCCGGTCGCTGATTCTCAAAGGTGTAGTAAAAAGCGGTTCTTCAATTCAGAGTTCGCGATTTATAAATCTTCCCGGCGCTGTTTCGGCAAGCCGTCGATCAGCGTCGTTCTTTCTCCAAAGCGCTTATTTTATCGATCCTTTTTTGATGGCGACCGCTTTCGAACTCGGCGTCGAGCCACGCCGCGACGATTTTCGGGATTTCTTCTTCCGCGATGACGCGGGCGCCGATCGAAAGCACGTTCGCGTCATTGTGCTGGCGCGCGAGCCGGGCGGTTTCCTCGTTCCAGGCCTGCGCGGCGCGGACGCCGCGGATTTTGTTGGCGGCGAGCGCGATGCCGATGCCGGAGCCGCAGACGACGATGCCCTGCGCGGCTTCCCCGCTCGCGACGAGTCTTCCGACCGCCGCGCCGAAATCGGGGTAATCGACCGAATCCGGCGAAAACGCGCCCAGATCCGTGACCTCGAGATTCATGTCGGCGAGCTGTTTTTTAATTTTTTCCTTGATTTCGAACCCGGCGTGATCGGCGCCGATGGCGATTTTCATTCTGTTTTGTCCCTTTCTTCCCTGGTCAGACGTTTTCTACTGAAATTGTAATCTTTTCGGAAAAAAGCGCAAAGCATCAGAAGCGAATTGCCTTCCAAGCGAAATAGAAAACGAGCCCGCCGCGCAGGCTCCACGCGACGGTGCGCAGCCAGTTGGAATGGACGAGCCGCGAATGCGCACGCGCGTCGAAGCCGCGCGCGAGTTTTTCATGCAGCGGAACCTGCGCCAGAAAGGTAGAAACCCAGACGATGAGCGTTAAAACGAGACCGAGCCAGAAAAGCTTCGGATCGATGCGGTCGGGCGGGAAAACGACGAGCAGAACCGCCGAGATGATTTCGACGATCATCGGCGGCGCGACGATCGGCGTGATCCAGAAACGGTATTCGTCGTGGTATTTCGTAAAATTTTCCGATTCGAAACGCGAGAAAAACGGGTATTGAACGAGCTGCACCGTCCAGACGACGCCGGTCAAAAAAAGCGTGGCGGTAATGTTTAAAAGCAGCAGAATCTTTTCCATAAAAAAGAGGACGATTGTTACTCACCCCTAAATAACAACCGTCCTCTCGCCCCGTATTGTTCAACCTTCCGCCCGTTAGAAAGTTTCCGACTTGCCAGCGGACAAATCGCTTTGAGCGGTTTGAACGCTTTCATACTACAAAACCGCTCAAAACTTGTCAAGCCTTCTTTTTCAACAAACTGCGGCGAGTAAAAGAAATTCATATTTTATGAATTTTGTTTTGAGCGTTTTGAGCGCTTTATGTATAATATTTTTAGACAATTGGAGCAGAGTCGTCCAAAGTATTCGATGAAGATTTTTTAAAATATTCGGTTAAATAATTTACAATCATGAGACAGGTGTCGGAAACCAACTATTTAACAACCAAAGAAGTGGCGCGTCTCTGCCGCGTGAGCGACGCGACCGTCAAGCGCTGGGAAGACGCCGGACTGTTAAAATCCGAGCGCACGAGCGGCAAGCACCGGCGGTTTCGCGCCGAGGAAGTGGCGCGTTTTCAGCGCGAGCAGGGCTTGGGACAAAAGACCTGCCACGGCGATCGATCCGTACAGAACTCGGTCGCGCGGCGCAAAAATCTCGCCTGTTCGAGCTCGACGCTGTTCGATCTGCTGGCTTCCGGCTGCGAAGAAGAAACCGCTAATTTTATGATCGGCGCCTTTTTGCAGGGCGCGGCGCTGACCGACATTTTCGACAACCTTTTGAGCCCGGCGATGCAGCGCATCGGCGAATTGTGGTATCAGGGCGAACTGAGCGTCACGCAGGAACACCTCGCGACGCGCGCCGCCCATTACGCCGTCCACAAACTGCGCGCTTCGCTGCCGCTGCCGGAAATGAATGGCAAAACGGCGTTCTGCGCGGCGATGGAGGGCGATCTGCACGAGCTGCCGTCGTATCTCGCGCAAGTCGCGATCGAAAACGAGGGTTGGGAAGTGATGAATTTCGGCGCGAACACGCCGCTTTTTTCGCTGACCGAGGAAATTCTCCAGTACGCGCCGAGCGCCGTCTGTCTTTCGAGCACTTACATGACGGAACTCGAACGGCTTTCGCGCGACTACAAAACGCTGCGCGAGCACGCTCATAAACTGAAAATCCCGCTTATTTTAGGCGGTAAAATGTTCGAGGACGATCACGTCCGCCGCCGCTTTCCGGCTGATCTATACGCCCGTACTTTCGCCGAAGTCGCTCATTTTATCGAGCGTTTATCGGCGTGATATAAAGGTTAATAATTTTAACGCAAAGGCGTCGAGAGGCGCGAAGACGCAGGAGATCGACAGACCGGTCAGTCGGAACGGCGGGCTCAAGCCGCCCGGAAAATGCTTTGGGATTTACCGTCCCTGCGCCTCTGCGTCGAAATTTTTACTGCCCGAAACATTCGAGATACTTAACGCCCGCGCCGGTGTTGAAGATAACCACCGTTTCGTTTTCTTCGACCAAATCCTTTTCGATCAACTCGCGCAAAGCGGGCAGACACGCCGCCCCTTCCGGAGCGCAGAAAACGCCTTCCGCCGCCCCGATCGCGCCGACGGCTTCGATCAAATCTTCGTCCGTGACGGCGACCGCCGTGCCGCCCGATGCGCGCAGCGCGTCGAGAATCAGAAAATCGCCGATCGCTTTCGGCACGCGCAAGCCGGAAGCGGCGGTGTGCGCGTTTTCGAACTCGTCGGCGAACCGCTCGCCGGCGTGAAACGCGCGGACGATCGGCGCGCAGCCCGCCGCCTGCACCGACACCATGCGCGGGCGTTTCGCGCCGATCCAGCCCATTTTTTCCATCTCGTCGAACGCTTTCCACATGCCGATCAAGCCCGTGCCGCCGCCGGTCGGGTACAAAATCACGTCCGGCAAAGTCCAGTCGAACTGCTCGGCGAGCTCGTAGCCCATCGTTTTTTTGCCCTCGGCGCGGTACGGCTCTTTCAAAGTCGAAACGTCGAACCAGCCTTCGGCTACCCTGCGTTCGGCGACGATTTTGCCGCAGTCGGTGATCAAGCCGTCGACCAAAGTAACGAACGCGCCGGTCTGCTCGCATTCGACGACGTTGGCGCGCGGCGTGTCGCGCGGCATGAAAAGATGCGCTTCGATGCCGGCGCGCGCGGCGTAGGCGGCGAGCGCGCCGGCCGCGTTTCCGGCGGACGGCGCGGCGCATTTTGTAACGCCCAATTCCTTCGCCATCGACACGGCGGCGGTCATTCCGCGCGCCTTAAAACTCTGCGTCGGATTGGTCGATTCGTCCTTGATAAAGAGGTTCAGTTTGACGGAAAGCGACGCGGCGAGCCGCTCGGTCTTTAAGAGCGGCGTGAAGCCTTCGCCCAAAGAAACGATGTTTTCCGTGTCTTCGACCGGCAGCACTTCGCGATAGCGCCAGAGCGTCGATTCGCGCGATTTTAACGATTCTTTCGTCAAGGTCGCGGCGGCGCGTTCGAGATCGTAGCGCACGAGCAACGGTTTCCCGCATTCCGTGCATAGGTTTTGTAATGTGTTGGCTTCGTGATTTTTACGGCAGTTGGCGCATTCGAGATGTGTAACGTTCATAACTTGGAAGATTAGCGAAATTAAGGAGAATTAGCCACGAACAAACACGAAATTTCACGAAATTTTAAAGGTCTCTTTTCGTGAAATTTCGTGTTTGTTTGTAGCCGATCTTATTTCTTGACGAACTCCTTGAACAGGTTAAAGGCCGCGTTGAAGCCGAGCGAGATCGTGCCGCTGCGCAGCCCGTCCTTAAAATCGTAGCGGCGCGGATACCACGTTTCGTAGGCGATCACCGAAGACGTGTAAGTGCCGACGACGCGCGGCAGACCGAACACGCGCTTGCCGTCTTCGGTGCGCGCCGTAAACGGCGAAATCAACGCGTTTTTCACCTTCGCGCCGAAGCTGCGTTTACGGCTGCGGTAAAATTTGCTGTCGAGCTTTAAAGATTCGTCGAGCGCGTAGATGGTCGTTTGTTTGACGACGTTCTTGCCCACGCCTGAAGCGACGCGGCGACCGAAGCCTTCCCATTGCCCGCCCCATTCCTCGGGCGAATTGCGCCACGTGCCGTAACCGGCGCCGACGACCGTCCGGGCAAGCGCGTACGGTCCGAACATGCTGTTGAAGTAATTTTTGCGCCGTGTTTTGGCGTCCGGCCGGATGTAAGTCGAATCGGTCGATTTCGAATCGACGTCTTTTTTAGCGTTGTTGTCGGAAACGTTTTTTGGCGTGGTGTTTTGCGGTTCGGGCTGCTGCGCGCTGACGCCGAGCGAAAGGCTCAAAAACAGCAGTCCCAGTATAACTTTGAATTTCATACTTCCCTCCTTGTTCTGGTTTTGCGAGCCGCGCCCGAAAGCGCGACCCGTAATAATTTTACATTATTTGTCCAGCATCGGCTTCAAGGCCTTGTAAATATTTTCCGTCATGATTTTTTCGCCTTCGGCGTTCGGGTGAATGCCGTCGCCCTGATTCAGCTCGCGGTTGAGCGCGACGTTTTCCAGCAGAAACGGCAGAAAATCGACTTTATATTCGCTCGCCAGATCGGGAAAAGCCATCTGGTAATCGCGCTGGTACTGCGCGCCGACGTTCGGCGGCGCGAGCATGCCGCACAAAAGCACGCGGATCTTTTTCGCCTGCGCCTTTTCGATGATCTGGGCGAGATTCTTTTTCATGTTCGCGACCGGCATCCGGCGCAGCATATCGTTCGCGCCGAGTTCGAGGATCAGAACCTCGACGTTCTCCATTTCCAAAACCCAATCGACGCGCTCGAGACCGCCGATCGACGTGTCGCCGGAAACGCCGGCGTTGACGACTTCGTAATCGAAGCCGTCCGCCTTTAATTTTTCCTGCAGAAGATACGGATACGACTCTTTTTCGAGCAGCCCGAAACCGGCGGTCAAGCTGTCGCCGAATGCGACGATCTTCGGTTTATCCGACTTGACCTGCGGCGTCGCGAGCGGCTTTTTCGGGTCTGAATTGGATTGTCTTTTCGCCGCCGGCGCGTCGCATGACGCCAGCCCAAAGGCGAGTAAAACGAATAATAATGCGATGATTGCCGGAGAAAATCTTTTCATAACTTTACAAACTTTTCGCGTTTGAGTTCGTTTATAAGATGCAGATTTATGTTTACCTGTTCGCGTTATTTTCGCAAGCCGTTTTAATGAAATTACCGATTCATCGAACCATTTATTCATCGCGCCGTTCGAGATTTGAAACGAATCGATGAGCAAATGGTAAAATGAATTAATTTGTATGATTGAACTGAAAAACATTTCAAAAGTTGTGCGTTCGGGCGCCGAGGATTTGACGATTCTCGACAATGTTTCGCTTTCGATCGCGGACGGCGAATTCGTCGCCATCACGGGCGCTTCCGGCAGCGGGAAATCCACGCTTCTGGGTTTGATCGCCGGACTCGACGCGCCGAGCTCGGGCGGCATTTTCATCGACGGCGACGAGGTGACGAAGATGAGCGAAGACGCGCTGGCTTCTTTGAGAAGCGGGAAAATCGGTTTCGTTTTTCAGTCTTTTCACCTGATTCCGAGCCTCACGGCGTTTGAAAACGTGATGATTCCGATGGAAATTCTCGGGCTTCGCGACGCGCGCGCGCGCGCCGAACGATTACTGACGGACGTCGATCTGACGAACCGCGGGCATCATTACCCGACCGAGCTTTCCGGCGGCGAACAGCAGCGCATCGCGATCGCGCGAGCGTTCGCGAACAACCCGAAAATCCTGCTCGCGGATGAGCCGACCGGCAATCTCGATTCGAAAAACGGGCAGCATATTTTCGATTTGATGACCGAACTGCACCGCCAGAACAACGTCACTTTGGTTTTGGTCACGCACGACCAAGGCCTGGCGGACAAAGCGCAGCGCCAAATCCGGCTCAAAGACGGGCGCGTTTTGAGCGACGACAAGAATTAGCCACGAACGAACACGAAAGGACACGAACATTGTTTGAATTCTTTTCGTGAAATTCCGTGTCGTTTCGCGGCTGAAAAAAATTATGAGCTTTATTTTTAATCTGACATTTCGCGAAATCCGCTCGTCGTGGCGCCGCCTGCTGTTTTTCTTTTTGTGCATCGCGATCGGCGTCGGTTCGGTCGTCGCGCTGCGCTCCTTGATTCAAAACCTGAGCCAGGCGGTCGGCGGCGACACGCGCGCGCTGATGACGGCGGATTTTCAAATCTCCTCGACGAGCGATTTTTCGCCGACCGACATCCAGAAAATCGAGGAAATCGTCGGCAAATCGACGATCGTCGAAGCGCGCAACGAAGCCATCACGAGCGCGGCGATGGCGCGTCCCGTCGACGAAACGAGCGAAACTCTGTCGTTCGTCGAGCTCAAGGGCATCGAGCCGCCGTTTCCGCTCGTCGGGGAATTCACCACTTCGGACGGCAAGCCGTTCGACTTTAAGCTGTTGGAAAACGGCGGCGCGGTCGTTTCGCCGCTGCTGCTCGACGATCTGAAAGTCAAAATCGGCGACCGGATAAAAATCAGCGACGGCACGTTCGAAATTCGCGCGACGTTTTCGGAAGAACCGGGCGGCGCGAGCGGTTTTCGACTCGGACCGCGCGTTTTCATCGAGAAAAAAGCCTTCGATTCCGCCGGCATCACGACGAGCGGCGGGCGCGTCCGCCGCCTGATTCTTTACCGCACGTCGGACAATCCGACCGAACTCGTCAAAAGCCTGCGCGATAATTTAAAGGGTTCGACTTTGACCGTCCAATCCTACCGCGAAACGCAGGAAAATTTGGGCGAGCAATTCACGCGCACGGAAAATTATCTGTCTTTGACCGGGCTTTTGATTCTGGTTTTGGGCGGCGTCGGCGTTTGGAACGTCGCGCGCGTGTTCGTCGAGCAGAAACGCCGATCCGTCGCCGTTTTGAAATGCCTCGGCGCTTCGGGGACGCGCATCATCGCGGTTTACCTGCTGCAAATTTTAACGCTCGGACTTTTGGGCAGCTTTTTCGGAATTTTCCTGGCGCAGTGTTTTTTGTGGTTCACGAAATACCGTTTCGCCGACGCGCTGCCCGCATCACTGGCTTATACGGTCAATTTGTCGGTCGCGTGGCAGGGCATCCTGCTCGGCGTTTTGATTTCGTTGCTTTTTTCGGCGCTGCCGCTGCTGCAGGTTCGTAATATCAAGCCGCGCCTGCTGCTGCACGACGCGTCGGGCGAAAAGATGCGGCGGCTCGATCTGCCGCGCGCCGTGATCGGCGCGGTTTCGATCGTCGGGCTGCTCGCGCTCGCGGCGTGGCAAGCCGGCTCGCTCAAAGTCGGCGCGTTTTTTCTCGTCGGGCTCGGTTTGACTTCGCTTTTTTTATACGTCGCGGCGGTGGTTCTAACGAAAATTCTGCGAAACGCGCGCAATTTCGGCTCTTTCTCGATCGCGCAGGCGGTCAATTCGCTGTATCGGCCCGGCAATCAGACGCGCATTATTCTGCTCGCGGTCGGCTTGGGCGCGTTCGTCGTGCTCGCCGTGCAGTCGCTGCAGGCGAACCTCGTGCGCGAATTCGATTTCACGCGCAACCAGACGCTGCCGAGCCTGTTCATCGTCGACATTCAGAAAAGCCAGATCGACGAACTGGCGCGCATTCTCGAAGAAAAAACCGGCGAGGCGGCGCAGACCCTGCCGACGGTGCGCGCGCGCATCGCTTACGTCAACGGGCAGCCGATCGATTACCAGAACCGCGAAACGCGCCAGCAGCAAGGTCAGATCGGACGCGAATTCGCCGTCACGTACCGCGCGAATCTCGACAAAAACGAAACTGTGCTCGACGGCGAATGGTGGACGGAAGACGCGGACGTGCCGCGCGTTTCAATCGAGGAAGAGATGGCGAACCGGCTGAAGGTCGCGGTCGGCGATTCCTTAACGTTCGACATTTCCGGCAGGAAAATCACGGCGCAGATCGCCAATGTCCGCAAGCTCGATCTGCGCAACACGCGCACGGCGTTCATCTTCGTCTTCGCGCCCGGCGTGCTCGAAAAGGCGCCGCAGACGTTCGCGGCGAACGTCATCAAAAAACTGCCGGAAACCGAGCGCCAGCGCCTGCAACGAAATCTGATCGACCGGTTTCCGAACGTCCAGATTTTCGACGTCGCCGACATCGTCGAGGCGTTTCAAAAGCTCGTCAACAATTTCGTGCTCGCGATTTCCTTCGTCGGCAGCTTCGTGATTTTAAGCGGCATGCTGATTTTGATCGGCTCGATCGCGCTCACGAAATCGCAAAGAATTTACGAAAACGCGATTTTGAAAACTTTGGGCGCGCGGCGCTTGACCTTAACGTCGATTCTCTTCGCCGAATACGGTTTGTTGGGAATCCTGGCGGGCGTCATCGGCGCCGTCTTCGCTACCGCGCTCTCGTTCGCCGTTTCGAAATACATCTTCGAGATCGAGTGGCAATTCGATTTCGGGCTGACCTTGCTGGGAATACTGGTAACGGCTGTTTTGGTGACGATCGTCGGCGCGCTGGCGAGCTTCGACGTGCTTTTCCGGAAGCCGCTCGCGACGCTTCGTTCGCAGTAAAATCGGCCATGAACAAACAGGAAAGAACACGAAATATCTTTAAATAAATCTTCGTGAAATTTCGTGTTCTTTCGTGTCTAAAATCATTTTCCGTAATCGAACGGATGATGGGCGAGCACGACGCGCATGTTGACCTGTCCGAACAGCGTTTCCAGGTACGCGCCGAAGCGGTGCAGGATCGGCACGAGGTCTTTTTTGTCCTGCGTGACGAGCACTTCCTCGATAAAGCGTTCGACCGTTTCGCGGTCTTTGTAGAACAGGAGCCCGACGGTCGTTTTCAGAAAATCATTGAGCTGCGCGTGCAGCTGTTTCATCGGGAATTTATCGGGATTCTGTTCGGCCTGCTTGACCGCCTGCGCGAGCGTCCACAAATTCCGGCGCAGCAGAATCGATTGTTCGAGTTTGATTTTGAGTTTCGGAAAGATTTTATGCGTTTCGATTTTCGGGTCGATGAGCTGCGCGAAGTTGATCAGCGTCAATTGAAAGCTGTCGTTCAGAAGCGAAAAAGCCGTTTCGATCTTCGCGTAGATGAGCGGCGTCGAACGCATTTCGGTCAAGCCCGCGAGCTCGTAATTGTAAACTTTGCGAAGCTCGTGCGAGGCCGTGTAAGCCGCGCCGTCGAGCTGGCTGAAAAGCTCGTCCTCTTCGTTCGGAAAACGCAGCAGCCGATTGTTGATGTAAGCCGTCAATTCCTGAATCTGTTCGTAAATGCGCGAAAATATCAAGAGCGAAGGCTTTAACGGCTCATCCGTCTGCAGCATCGTCTCGATCACGCTCAGCCATCTCAAAATTTTCGCAAAGCGCGGCAGCACGAGCCGCAAATCGGCTTCGGTCGAAAACGGAACCGGTTTGCTTTCGAGCAGCGCCGTCAGGATTTCGGGCAGATAGCCTTCGCCCGCCTTTTCGGCGCGCGTGATGAGTTTAGACACGACTTCGATCGATTTCAGCTTCTCCGAGAGCGTGTTGCCCCAGGCCGACCACTCGCCGAATTTGAGCGGCGCGGCGCGCAGCAATCCTTCGTTGAGCAGCACGGCGTCCTTTAGAACGAGCGACAGTTTGTAAATTTCGTCTTTCGAGATCTCGCCGCCGTGCAGCGCGATGTCCAAATCGTCGATCAAATCGAGGCTGTTTTCGTTTTTCTCGTTTTCGGAGTGCTTGAGAATCGTGCTCAGCTGAAACGTCAGGCGCGAACATAAAAGCAGCGTCGAATGCGTCAGGCGAAACTCCTTCGTCCAGTCGCGCGTTGCGGCTTTCGCACGATTTTCTTCAATAAACGAATGATTGCGGATATTAAGAAAACTTTCCAGGCCGGAAAGCCACAGCCCGAGCTCGAAAAAGAGCGCGTCCTTGTCCGCCGCATTGGCAGCCGCCGAGTTCTCGCCCCGGCCGGCGTTTGCCGCCGGTCTGGCGTTCGGCTCGTAAATTGAAGTCGTTGTAGATACGGCAACGTCCAAAACTGAATTTCCCCTCGAATGATTCATTGGATTTGGGATGCAAGCGCGGGCGGGTTTAATTTCCGCAATATCTTTTATACATTAATATCGGTCATTTTGGCAACAAAAATTTCCGCCCGGTTCGCCCTCCGCCGTTCGTTGTTCGCTGCGGTTTGAATTTTCCGCCGAAAGCCTTGATGATTTAACGAGCATTGAATGAGGAAAAATTAAATCATCAAACAACTATGAAACTTGTCGTCGGCACGAATAACGCGGGTAAAATCAGAGAATTGAACGAACTTCTGACGGATTTGCCGTTTGAGGTTTGCGGGCTGAGCGGTTTTGAAAACGTCACGGACGTTGAGGAGACCGGCGCGACGTTCGAGGAGAACGCCGTTTTGAAGGCGACCGAGTACGCGCGGCAGACCGGTTTTTGGACTTTATCGGACGATTCCGGTCTGGAAGTCGAAGCGCTCGGCGGCGCGCCCGGCGTTTACTCGGCGCGTTACGCCGGCGAAGCGGCCGACGACGCGGCGCGAATCGAAAAGCTGCTCGGCGAGCTCGCCGCGACCGGCGACGCGGAGCGGCGCGCGCGCTTCGTCTGCGTGATGGCGCTCGCCGACGAAAAGGGCGCGGTCAAACACCTCGCGGAAGGCGTCTGCGAAGGCGTGATCGCCCGGCAGGCACGGGGCGTGAACGGTTTCGGCTACGACCCGATTTTCGTGCCCGACGGCTACGCGGCGACATTCGGCGAGCTTTCTTCCGCGGTCAAACGGGAAATCAGTCACCGGTCGCGGGCAATTAAAAAAATAATCGGATTTTTGCGCGATTTTACGGTACAGTAACTTGACCGTGGGCATTTTCGCCTGTAAAATTCGGCACTTGAATATGTTTCTTGAATGAAACGCATGAAGTTTTTTCGGGGCGTAGCACAGCCCGGTAGTGCGCTCGGTTTGGGACCGAGAGGTCGGATGTTCGAATCATCTCGCCCCGACCAATCAGCAATTTTCGGTTGGAAGAGCATTTGCCCCCTATATTTGCAGACAATTGCAAGCAAAAATGTTCAAACACGTAGTATTTATTCACAAAACTTTGGAGGTTACATAATAAATTATGGCTAAATTAACGCAAACGGAAATCGTCAACAGTTTGGCGGAAAAAACAGGAATGAAGAAGGCGGAAGTGAAAGGCTTCTTTGACGCGCTGGCGGGCTTGGCGACGGCCGAAGTCAAAAAGAGCGGCGAATTCACGCTTCCCGGCTTCGGCAAATTGGTGAAAGCGACGCGCAAGGCCCGCGAAGGTCGCAACCCGGCGACCGGTAAACCGATTAAAATTCCTGCGAAAACGACCGTCAAATTCCGTCTCGGCAAAGCTATGAAAGACGCCGTCAGCTAAAACGGTTTTTGAATTTTCGTTGAAAAACGACCGCTAAATCACAAGATTTAGTGGTCGTTTTTTTCTGCACCACAAGAAATTTTAAGAAAAAATTCACAATTGTAAAAAAAAATGGTGACAAATTATGTTTTTTTTGTTAGCATAATTTCATTCGTTGAAAAACAGCCGACAGTTTTCAATTATTTAGCAACTTACAGGTTTTCAATTTCAACTAAATTTATGAAATATCCCCTTTATTTTCGGAGATGTTTGCATAAATACGTTGCCTATGGCGACAGCGAGGTTTTATAAATACTTATTTCTAATGAAAGAAGGAGAGGAATATAAAGTGGCAGCAGCAAAACAAATGACATTGCAGGACAGAATCTTGCAAATTGATCATATTCAGGCACGCCGTTTCGCGAAATTAAGCGGTGCGGCATTGGACATCGCAACCGAGGGCATCATCCGGCATTTGCGGGCGTGCGCTCGTATGGATGTTAACCCCGATGCTTCAGCAGTACGCGAAATCATTGACGATGCATTGAATGGAAGAAGAGTCTTTGCGGAAACGTCGAATGACCTTCTTGCCGCCTAGTTTTAACTTTTATATTTTTTTGCAATAATTTCGACCGCCGTAATAACGGCGGTCTTTTTTTGTGGATCGTCGTTCGGGACGGGCTGCGCGTCGCCGGGTTTAACCTTCAACGATTTTCAGCTTTTTATCCGACGGATCGTGAACCTCGAACAACCAACTATTTAAGCTTCACGCGGTATAAATCGTACGCCGAAAAACTCGCGATTTGCTCTCTTGCATACCAGCGATCGATATTCGCGAAATCAACCCGCCAGTCGTTCGGCACGACCACGTAGGAAAGGATCGTGTCGGGCGAATTGCGCGGGTCGAAGTTTTCGATGTATTCGGCGTAACGATTCGCTTCCTCGTCGATTTCGCCGTAAGTTAACGGCTTATATCCAGAGTTGAGCCGGTCGGTGTGACGCCCCCAGCCGAAGAGCGCGATCATCGACACGAAATCGCCCTTATTTTTCATCGAATCGGCGAGCGCGTCGGGCGTAACGCCCTGAAAATGCAGGTATTGATAATAACGCTCCTTGTTTTCCTGCCACGTAACGCCGGCGAAAACGTGCTGGTGCCGCGCCCACAGCACCGACTGCGGCGCGATCGTCGGCAGATCGTCGCCCTGCAGCATCGAGAACGGCATGATCACGGTTTTGTGCGTGTCGCCGTTTCGAGCGTAAATATCGGTCAGATACTGCCCGACCTCGAAGCCCTTGTCGCGTTCGATGTTGGCGTCGTCGAGCACGCGCACCGTGTAATGACATTCGACGAAACCCCAGACGACCGCCGAGAGCGCGACGACCAGAATCGCCGCTTTCATCCAGGCTTTGTTAAAAACTTCGGTCTTTTTCAGCAGAATGCCGACGGCGACCACCAAAGCCAGTCCCGCCACGTAATTGCCGATAAAAACCTGATAATGAATCGGCTGCAGCGAGCGTCCGGTGACGATCTGCTGATTGAAAACGACGAGCGGCACGAGCGCCAGCGAGACGGCGAAGAGGGTTTCGCGTTGCTTGAGCGCGATTTTTTTCAGGATCGCGCCCGCCGCGACGATCAGAAGAACGACGAAGCTGATATAGACCGGCACGCGCTGCAGATCAGGCGCGCGCGTCAAAACGAGCAGCTGCACGTCGTCCATCGTGTGCGAACGGTTCGCGAGCAGAATCGCGTACGGAACCAGCGACGCGAGGCACGCCGCGCCGAGCGCGAGAAACGCTTTGAAATCGCGCCGAAATCCTTCGGGACGCGCGATCACCCAGACCAGAAACAAACAGCCGAGCCACGCCGCGCCGGTCGTCCACGTGTAAAAGTACGAAAAATTCGTGAACGCGAAGCAGAGCGACGCGAGCGCGCAGTAAACGATGCGCCGGCGCAAATCTTCCGTGTTGACCATCAGCCAGACGAGCCCGATCAGCGCCAGAAAAAACGGAAACGGCATCGCCGGAATGTATCGCCGAAAGGCTGGAAAATAAGGGTACGAATAACTGAAATCGAGAATCTCGCCGATCGCGCCCTCGCCCGCCCAGAGCGCGCCGCCCGCGAGCACGAAAAGGCTGCCCATCATCGCGTACAGCGAATTGCCGGTGAGCAGCGCGATGATCCAGAACGCCGCCAGCGCCGCCAAAAATCCGGCGACCGCGCCGGCGATCGTCATCGCCCACGGCGCGCCGAGGCCGAAAATCCGCGCCGGGACGGCGACCGTGTACGGCGCGGCGAACTGGATCGAAAATAAAGATTCGGGCTGCGGACTTTCGGGCGCGTCGTCGCGTCCCGTGTAAGGGTCATTGCGGCGCGGTCTGCCGTCGATCAGCGCTTTTACGTAAGAAGCGTACGCGACCTCGTCGATGTCGTTGTAAGCGTAATGCCCCTGCCATTCGTGCCCGCGCAGATACCACATCTTAAACTGCGGGTAGAGCGTAAAAATCGCCAGGAATATTCCCGCGACGAGTCCGAGCTTTATTGGCCATTTACCAGTGTCATTTATCATTTATCATTTATCATTTACCATTTATCATTTATCGGGTTAAGAATTTTGAGTTTTTAATCTTAAACTTCTATCATTTAGCAAATATCAAATGATAAACGGCAAATGATAAACGATAAACGGTCGGAACAAATATCAAATGATAAATGATAAATGATAAATGGTAAATGATATGAGCTTAAAAGACAGATTGGTCGCCGACATGACGCAGGCGATGAAAAATAAGGACGCAAACAAACTCTCGACCTTACGGATGGCGAAATCCGCGCTCATGAACGAGGAAAACAAGCGCGGCGCCGGCACGGTCCTGTCGGACGAAGAAGTCGCTAAAGTGCTGCAGTCGCTGGTCAAACAACGCCGCGATTCGATCGAGCAATTCGCCGCCAACAATCGCCCCGAGCTTGCCGAAAAGGAAAGAGCGGAGCTCGCCGTGCTCGAGGAATACCTGCCGCAAGCCGCCTCGCCGGAAGAAATTTCGGCGGCGGTCGAATCCGCTGTTCAGGAAACCGGCGCGTCGTCGATGAAAGACATGGGAACGGTCATGAAAGCCGCTCTCGCCAAACTGCAGGGCAAAACCGCCGACGGGAAAATGGTCAGCGAAACGGTGAAAGCGAAACTTGCTTAAATTTTGAATTTCAGATTAAGAATCACGGACAAAACGGAATTGCCGCGGGAAAAAATTCTAATTTCGGCAACTCCCAATTCGCAATCTACTAACTTTTTTGCGGCGAGAGATGCGCGCAGTTGAATTTCAAATAGTCGGTCGTCGATTGGACGGGTTCGCGGTTCATGATCTCGAACAGTTCGTCGTTGTATTCGAACTTCGCGCCCGTGTTGAGATTGACCGTTTTATCAGTGATTTTGACGTTGAATGAGGTTATTATTTTGCCCGTCACGAGGCTGCGGGATTCCGGTTTATTAACCAGTTCGTCGTCGGTGAATTTCAATCTTTCCATAAATCTAAATTACCACAAAAAGCGAATTTTCGGCGCGTCCGAAACGCAATTTTCGAGATGCGTTTTCGAAGGCCGATGAAAAGGACGAAACGCGGCGTTTTTAATCTTTATCCGGCATTTCGTCCTTTTCAATCCGTTCTAAAAATCGTTCGCTAACCGAAAATATTGCGCACTTTGTCCATGAACGATTGATCCTGGAATTCGGTGTCTTCGATTTCGGCGAGCTGTTCGAGCAGTTTGCGCTGTTCTTTGGTCAGCGTTTTCGGCGTGACGAGCGTGACGGCGACGAACAAGTCGCCTTTGCCGCGACCGCCCAAAACCGGCATGCCCTGCGATTTGATGCGGAAAACCGTGCCGGTCTGCGTGCCGGCGGGGATTTTTAAGGCTTCCTCGCCGTCGAGCGTTTTGACCTGGATTTCCGCGCCCAAAGCGGCTTGCGCGAACGAAATCGGCGCCGACGCGTAAAGATTCGCGCCCTGCCGTTCGAAAGTCTCGTGTTCGGCGACGTGAATGACGACGTAAAGATCGCCCGTCGGTCCGCCGTTCACGCCGGCTTCGCCTTCGCCGTTGACGCGCAGGCGCGAGCCCGTTTCGACGCCGGCCGGGATTTTGATTTCGAGCGTTTTTTCCTTCTCGATGCGTCCCGCCCCGTGACAGTTTTTGCACGGCGTTTTGATGATCTGTCCTTTGCCGGCGCAGTTCGGGCAAGTCCGCATCACGCTGAAGAAACCCTGCTGGTAACGCGTTTGCCCGCTGCCGCCGCAGGTGATGCAGGTTTCCGGCTCGGTTCCCTTTTCCGCGCCGCGCCCGTCGCACTCCTCGCATTTTTCGAGCCGCGGAATGCGCAGCGTTTGTTCCTTGCCGGTCGCCGCTTCTTCGAGCGTGATTTCCAGATCGTATCGCAGATCGGCGCCGCGCTGGGCAGACGTTCGCCCGCCGCGCCCGCGGCCGCCGCCGCCGAACATGTCGCCGAAACCGAAAAGGTCGAAAATGTCCTCGATGTTCGAAAAGCCCGACGCGTCAAAGCCGCCGAAGCCCTGTCCGTTCGCGCCGGAGTGCCCGAAACGATCGTAAGCCGCGCGTTTTTGGGCGTCGGAGAGAACCGAATAAGCTTCCGCCGCCTCTTTGAACTTTTCTTCCGCCTCGTGGTTGCCGGGATTTTTGTCCGGATGATGCTGCACCGCCAGTTTGCGGTAAGCGGTTTTGATTTCGGCGTCGGTCGCGGTGCGCGAAACGCCCAGAATTTCATAATAATCTCGTTTGCTCATAAAGAAAGTAATTTCAAATTACAGATCGCAAATTTCAAATTATCCAACTTAAAACCCAAAATCCAAAATTCAAAATTAAAGATACGTTAGTTGTTTATTTTCGGCATTCGGTTGTATTCGCCCGCCGCTGCGGACAAAGAAGAACGCCAGCCCAAATCAATGAACTGACGTTCTGTTATATTTTGCGATAACCGCAAAATTTTCTCAAGCGGTATTTCGGTCGCCGGCCACAAAAAAACTAACCGTCGACCGGCTTTTGACTTTCGGACTAGGCCATTACCAATAAGGCTTCGGTCAACTGGTTCGCGGCTTCCTCCGCCTTTTTGTAGGCTTCGTCGATGACCGCCGGATCGTCGGACGAAAGCGCTTCCTCGGCTTCGCCGAGCGCGCCGTTGATTTCCTGCTGCTGCCTGACTTCGAGCGATTTGCCGAACTCCGCCATCGCGCGGCGCGTGTTTTTGATCAGCGAATCGAGCCGGTTGCGCGACATGATCAGGTCTTTCATCTCCTTGTCCTTTTCGACCGACGTTTCGGCTTCCATAATCAGGCGCTCGATTTCATCCGGCGCGAGCCCCGACGAAGGAGTGATCTGCATCGCCTGTTCGAGTCCGGTCATTTTGTCTTTCGCCGAGACGTTGACGATGCCGTTCGCGTCGATCTCGAACGAGACGTCGATCTGCGGCACGCCGCGCGGCGCCGGCGGAATGCCGACGAGCTCGAATTTACCCAAAGAGCGATTGCCGCTCGAAACTTCGCGTTCGCCCTGCAAAATATGAATTTCGACCGACTGCTGATTGTCGACGACGGTCGTGAACGTCATCGTGTTTTTCAAAGGGATCGTCGAGTTGCGCGCGATGAGTTTGACGAACAATCCGCCGCGCGTTTCGAGACCGAGAGAGAGCGGCAGCACGTCGAGCAGGACGATGTCTTTGACGTCGCCCGTCAAAACGCCGCCCTGAATCGCCGCGCCCATCGAAACGACTTCGTCCGGGTTGATTTCCGACGACGGCTCCTTGCCGAAAACCTCCGTCACGGTCTTAGAGATGATCGGCGAGCGCGTCTGCCCGCCGACGAGGATCACTTTGTCGATGTCCGACGGCTGCAGTTTTGCGTCCCACAAAGCTTTCTGGCACGGCTCGACCGACGATTCGACCAGATCCTGGACGAGATCTTCGAATTTCGCGCGCGTCAGCGGCTTGTTGATGTGTTTCGGTCCGGTCGAATCGGCGGCGATGAACGGCAGATTGATGGTCGTTTCCGTCACGGAAGAAAGCTCGCATTTGGCGCGTTCCGCCGCTTCCTTTAAGCGCTGCAGCGCGAGGCGGTCTTCCTTGAGATCGATGTTGTTTTCGAGCTTGAAGTTTTCGACGAGCCAGTTGATGATGCGCTGATCGAAGTCTTCCCCGCCGAGAAACGTATTGCCGGACGTCGAGAGCACTTCGAACACGCCGTCGTTGATTTCCAGGATCGTGATGTCGAACGTGCCGCCGCCGAGGTCGTACACCGCGACTTTTTCCGACTTCTGCTTGCCGAAACCGTAAGCGAGCGCGGCGGCCGTCGGCTCGTTGATGATGCGCTCGACCTCGAGCCCGGCGATCTTGCCGGCGTCGCGCGTCGCCTGCCGCTGCATATCGTCGAAATACGCGGGCACGGTGATGATCGCTTCCGTCACCTTGTCGCCCAAAAACTCTTCCGCCGCGAGCTTCAGGCGCTGCAGCACGATCGCCGAAATCTCGGGCGGCGAGTAAACGCGGTCGAGAACCTGTATGTGCGCGTCGCCGTTCGGCGCTTCGACGATCTCGAACGGCACGGTTTCGCACATTTTCTGCACTTCCACCGAATCGAACTTGCGCCCGATCAGACGTTTAACGGCGTAAAGGGTGTTCGTCGGATTGGTCACCGCCTGACGTTTGGCGATCTGCCCGACGAGCCGCTCGCCTTTTTCCGTAAAACCGACGACCGAAGGCGTCGTTCTGCCGCCCTCCTTGTTGGGGATAATCTGCACTGCGCCGCCTTCGAGAACCGACACGCAGCAGTTCGTTGTACCTAAATCAATTCCGATAACTTTACTCATATGTTTTTGAAGGTGAAATGTTGCGGGAAAATCACGGAAAACGTTCGTGGGATTACGCGTTTTCTAGAATATCGTCATTCGACGGGGGTTGATTGTTTTCGGGAGAAGGAAGATTGACGGCGGGAGCGGCGGCGGTCGCGACTTTAACCATCGCCGCGCGGACGACGCGTTCGCCGACGCGGTAACCGCGCAGCAGTTCGCCCGTCACCGTGTTCGGCGGAAAATCATTCGTCGAGTCGGTTGCGACCGCTTCGTGGAAATGCGGATCGAACGGCTCGCCGACCGACGCGATCGGCGAAACGCCCATTTCCGCCAAAACTTCGTTCAGCTGCTGATTGACGAGCACGATGCCCTCGAAAAACTGGTGAAACTCCGGCGAGCGGCTTTCCCCGTGCCCGGCGGCGAAATCGAGCGCGCGGTCGAGATTGTCCAAAACCGGCAGCATCTGTTTGACGAGCGTGCTGACCTGATTGACGTAGGTTTCGCTGCGGTCGCGGTCGATGCGTTTTTTATAACTGTCGAAATCGAGCTGCCGGCGGCGCATCGTCTCGGCGAGTTCCGCGCGTTCGGTTTCGAGCTTGGAAACCTGTTTTTTCAGCTTCGCCGCTTCGTTTTCGAGTTCGGCGAGATTTTTATTATTCAGAATGAAGTTTTGTTCCGGCGCGACGGCTTCCGCGATTTCCGCCGGCTCGATCGCGAATTCCGCCTTGATAAACTCGGGCGAATTCGTGTCGTCGAAATCGGCTTCGTCGATTTCGATGGCTAAATCGGAGGAGATGAACAGGTCTTTTTCCTTCGCCTCCAGTTCCTTGATAAAGTCTTCGATCGAAAGCGAATTGTCCTCGGCGAATCCGCCGCTCAGACTGTCTTTATTTTCCAGTTCCTTGTTGAAATTCATTTGTGGTTCGGTTCGGCAGTTGATGTTTGGGGTGAAAGCCGCTTGGGCGGCCGGTTCGCTGCAAAGCAAAAATTGCCTTTATTAATTGACTGAGTAGTCTTTGGTCATGTGTTTTTCAAGAATTCTGGCGACGTACCCGACGATCGAAATGATTCGCGCATATTCGATGCGGGTCGGTCCGAGAACGCTCAAGGTGCCGATCGCCGCGCCTTCGCCGATGCGGTAAGGAGCGGTGATCAATGTGCAGTTCTGCAGGGTGGAAGCGGTATTTTCGCGACCGATGACGACCTGCACGTTGCCCCGGATTTGCGAATTGCGCGCGATGCACTCGTTGAGAATCTGCATCAGCCGCGATTTTTCTTCGATCGTCCGCAGCAGCTCGCGCAGACGGTCCAAATCGGCGAAATCGCGCTTGGTGAGAATGTTCGACGTGCCGTCGACATAAACCTCGCCCGAAAAGTCCTCTTCGTCCTCGATCGACTGCGAACAAAGAATCATCGCCGTTTGCAGCAATTTATCGAAAAGCGCCTTTTCCTCGTGCATCAACTTCAGGATTTCCGCCCGGATTTCCGCCAGCGACTTGCCGCCGAATTCGACGTTCAGGTAGCGCGCCGTCCGGTCGAGATCCTCCTGAGAGTAAGCTTCGTTCAGCCGGATGATTTTGTTATGCACGATGTTCGGCGCCGAAACCAGCACGACCAGCACGCGGCGGTCGGAAAGATTGACGAATTCGATGTGCTGCAGGCGGTCGTTCGCCAAGCTGGGCGAAACGACGATGCCGATATTATTTGAAAGAGCCGATAAAAGCTGGGAAGTTCTTTCCATCAGGCGGTCGGGCGTGTCGGTCAACTCGCTTTCCAGAAAGCCGAATTCCTCGCCGATGAAACGCAAGTCTTCGTCGGAAAGCGAAAGGACGCCGAGAAGGTTGTCGACGTAAAAGCGGTAGCCTTTGTCGGTCGGAACCCGTCCGGCGGAAGTGTGCGGCTGTTCCAATAACCCGGCCGCTTCGAGCTCGCCCATCACGTTGCGGATCGTCGCCGAACTCAGCCCGTAGGAATTTGCAAATTTTTCCGCGATTATTTTCGAACCGACCGGCTCGCCCGTGATGAGATGTTCGCCGATAATTGCTGAAAGTATCGCCCGCCCGCGAACATCGGGATAATTTATTTTGTCAGAAGTAAAATTTGCGTCACGAACCGACATTTTTTATTCCGATGATTTTGATGCTTGCGGCGCGAACAGGTATGCTCGCGCTATTAAAACAGATAACATTTTCGCCGCAAATCTGTCAAGAATTATTAGTTAAACTCGATTTAACAAAACGGAGGCCGTTTTTGGATTTTGAGCGTTCGGTTTTGTTTTTTTTATTTGTAATTTGTAATCTGTAATTTTTGATTCCGCATCAAAGAGCGCGGCCTCGCGGCAATCACTTCTTTTCAATGACCGAACACGTTTCACAAATAAAATCGTTCTACGAGGAAGCTTTTCGAAAATTCGCGCCCAACCGCGAAACGCCCGAAATCGGAGTCGAGTTTTACCCGTACATCGGCATCAACCACACGATCCGCGTGCGCGGCGGCAAGGTTTTCGTGCGCCTCGCGGAAATCTGCCGCGATCTGCCGCCGGAAGGGCAGAAAGCGCTCGCCGAAATTCTCGTCGCCAAACTTTTGCGGAAAAAAGTGCCGCCGAAAGCGCGGGAGATTTATTCGGGCCTCATCAAGCGGGACGAGATTCGGACGCGCGCCGTCGAAAACAAAAGAACGCGCGGACGAAAAATCATCACCTCCGCGCGCGGCGAATTCTTCGATCTCGACGAGATTTTCGAAAAATTGAACGCCGAGTATTTCAGAAAATCGCTGCCGAAGCCGGTTCTCTCGTGGTCGTCGCGCCGCACGTACCGCATCCTCGGCCACCACGATTCGACGCACGAAACCGTCATCGTCAGTAAATCGCTGGACGATCAGGACGTTCCGGAATACGTCGTCGAATACGTCGTTTTCCACGAGATGCTGCATATTTTTCACCCGACCGAGCACCGCAACGGACGCCGTTTCAATCACACGCCCGCGTTCCGAAAAAACGAGCGGAAATTCCGCTATTTCGAAGAAGCCGAAAGCTGGATCGCGCAAAACGTAAAGCATCTGAAACGCAAAGCGAAGAAATGACTCACCACAGAGACGCGGAGAGCACGGAGATTTTTAAATTAACAGGGATGAACCGAGAATGTCAGGATAAAAATAATTATCCTGAATATCCTGCCCATCCCTGTTTAAATTTTCCTGTGTTCCCGGTGTCTCCGTGGTGCGTCTTAATCCTCGAACTGCTCCAGAATTCTGCCGAGCAAGCCGAACGGCGAAACGGTTTTGCGCTCGATTCCCGAGGCGTTAAAACGCGTCTCGGTCGTGTAATTTGTCAGCATTTGCAGGTTTTCCGATTTTTTTTCGCCTAAAACCTCGATTGTTTTTTCGGTCGCGTCTTTCCCGTAAGTGACGGCGACCGAATTCGCTTCGGAGAATTTTTTCCACGCCGGGCTGCGCGTGAAATTCTGCCCGTTTTGCTTGGCCTGAACGCATTTCAGAACGCTTTCCGTATCGCCTAAAATCAGTTTATTTTCGATAAAAGCCGCGCTGATTTCGCCGTCCTGCGATTTCCAAACATCATTTTCACCCGGCTTTTTGAAGTCTATTTCGGCGATCGATTTTTTCAGGTTGTCGGCGTCCTTGACGCCGACGATCGCGACCGACTTTTCGCCTTCCGCGTCGAAACCGGCAGTCCAGATTTCCGAATCGACCGCGCTTAAAAAAGTTTCCGCGTCCGCCACGCCGTACGGGTCGAGCAGGCTTCCCGAAAAGGCGATCAGAATCTTCGCGCTCACCGCGTCGGCGTTTTTGCCGGCGACGAGCAGCAGACTGCGCCATGCGATCTGCGGATTTTGCAGATTGTAGCGCGTTGCCGAGTAAACCTCCGGCGGCAGATATTCGGCGAAATTCGATTGCGCCGTGCTCGCCGGAACGAGCGTTTCTTTCAGAACCGAGGCGTTTTCGGGCGTTAAAGTAATCGCGTACGTATCTTCGATGCCCGCTCCGGTTTTCGCCGCCGTCCAGAAAACTTCCTTGACCGAACCGCGCAGAATCTGCGGCAGAACGCGGGCGATGAAGCTTCTGCCCGCGTCGTCCTTGGTCGCGTTCAGCGCGGTCGAAACGCCGGCGAGATTCGAGATCTGCGCGATGCCGTCCGGCGAAACGTAGCCGAAGGCGAGCGCGTCTTCGGCCGCGCCGCCGCGCTTTGCCGCGAGCGCTTCGTTTTTCATCAAACTGTCGGCTTCGCCCCTGAACACCGCGAGCGATTTTTCGAGCGCCGTTTCGTCGTTGCTGAAGAATATCTTGCCGTCCTTGACGAACGCGAACGCTTTGCGGCCGTCTTTCGCGGTCCAGACGAACGATCTTCCGCCGTTCTTCTCGCCCGCGTCGAGCGCAACTTCGCCGCCGTAAGTTTCGTTGACGAAATCGCCCAGTTTTTCTTCGGTAAAACTTAAAGCGTAACGGTTCCAGGTATGCGTGTCGGCGACGGCGACGAAGCGCGGTTTAAAGTTAAGCACCGAATTTTCCGCCGTGACCTGGTTTTCCGACGCTTCGAAACCCGTCACCGCGATCGCCGTCTGCATGCCGGAAAGCGCGGAAAAATCGGGTTTCGTTTTCGCCGCGTCCTGAAACGCTTTGGCTTCGATGAGCGCGCCGAGCGCTTTGCCGAGATCGTTCGTTTCGAGGTAAACGAGCGCGTCCGCCGGCGCGAGGCTCCGCAAATCGGTCGGCGGCGAGCCGCACGAAACGAATAACATCATTAACGCTAAAAAGCCGAGGCGCAGAGGCACAAAGATTTTTGTTAAATGCCCGTTGAGGCTTTGCGTCTCGGCGGCTTTGCGTTTAAATTCTTGTGATAACATCTCTTTCAACTTATGGACAAAATTTTCGCAGATAACATTTTACAAGGTAAAGTCGCGTTTGTAACCGGCGGCGCGACCGGCATCACGGGCGGCGTCGCGCGCGCTTTTGCGGAAGCAGGCGCGAAACTCGCGATCACTTCGCGCAAGGAGGAAAATCTGATCGCGCAGAAACAGTTCATCGAGGAAAACGGCGGCGAATGTTTCGCCGTTCAGGCGGACGTGCGCGACTTTCAGGCGGTCGAAAACGCGATCGCCAAAACGGCCGAGCGTTACGGGCGCATCGACGTCATCGTCAACGGCGCCGCCGGAAATTTTCTGTGCAAGGCGAACGAGCTTTCGGCGAACGGTTTCGGCACGGTCGTCGACATCGATACGAAAGGCACGTTCAACGTCTGCCGCGCCGGTTTCGAGGAGCTGAAAAAATCGCGCGGACAGATTCTGAATATTTCGGCGACGCTGCATTACCTCGCGACGCCGATGCAGATTCACGTTTCGGCGGCAAAGGCGGGCGTCGACGCGATCACGCGCAACCTGTCGGTCGAATGGGGGCGCTACGGCATCCGCGTCAACGGCATCGCGCCGGGACCGATCGAAGACACTGAAGGCATGAAACGTCTTTTATTGCCCGAATTAAAAGACAAATTGGTCAAGAAAATTCCGCTGCAAAGATTCGGGCGCATCGCCGACATCGAAAACGCCGCGCTATTTTTAGTTTCGGACGCGGCGAGCTACATCAACGGCGTCACTTTAGTCGTCGACGGCGGAAGCTGGCTTTTGGGAACGAGTCTGACCTAAAGATTCAGCCGCGAACCGACACGAAAATTCACGAAAAGTTCTTTGAATTTATTTCGTGTCCGTTCGCGTCTGTTCGCGGCTGAAATTTAAAATTCTTCGCCGCCGGTCGTCACGCCGCTCGTCGGCTTTTTCGTTTCGTCGCCGAGCACGGCGCGCAAAACCAGCATCTTGGCCATGATGCGGACTTCCGGACGGTCGAATTTATTGGTCAAATTTTTTGTTTTTCCGAAATCGGCGACCGCCAGATGACGAATGGTTTCGTTGGCGATGCCGAGTTCGCGCGTCAGGCTGTTGATCATCTGCCCGCCGAACGCGCCGACCTGAACCTCGCCGTCCTCGATCATCTCGCCCGAAACGTCCATAAATTCGCCGACTTTGATAAATGCCGCAAGCGTGTCGTTGAGGCGCAGAATCGCGTCTTCGAGAATCGGAAACGCTTTTTCGGCGTCGGCAACGGCAAAGGCGCTCGCCAGAAACCAGGTCTCCATAAAATCGCGGTAATTTTTCGGCTGCGGATTGACCATCGACTGCGCGTCCTTAAGAATTTCGGCGGCGAGTTCCGCGTCGCCCGTTTTGCCGACCTGCGAGGCGAGCAAGCTGAGCGCCATGATTTTCTCCTGTTTGCTGCCGAGACCGCCGATGATCTTTCGCGCCTGCACGACGATTTTATCGCGTTCTTCTTTCGGCAGTTCCTTGAGCTTCAAGACGTTTTTCATCGTCTCTTCCTGCTCTTTCTGCGCTTTATTATCGATCTCGCCGTTCGTTTCCGTCGATTCCGAATCTTTCATCGGCGCTTCGGTAAAAACCTCTCTGACCATCGGCGTCGGCGCGGTCTTCGGCCTGATCGAAAATTTCGCGCGCAATTGGACGGCGCGCGCCGGCGCGTATTTTTCGATCAAATAAAAATTATCGTTGACGTAAGCGTCCGGCTCGGATTCCTTGGGCTGTTTATTTTCGAGCATGCCCTGCGCGAGGATTTCCGCCAGATCGCGCAGATCCTGCTCGCTGAACATCGGCTTTTTGCCGCCTCCCTTTTTGATCTTCTCGGAGTTTTCCGAGCCCATGCTCAGAAACGACCGAACGTTGTAAATGTTGCTCGCCGAAATTTTATCGCTCTTGAATTTTCCGACGATTTCAGCCGCAAATTCCGCGCCTTTGGCATTGTCTTTTTCGTAAATTTGCTTGAGCAGATCGACGTGCGCCCAGCCGACGCCCTTCGAAATCGATTTGCGCCCGAATTCGACGGCTTTTGTCGGGTCCGTCGACGCGATCTCTTTGGTCAGCTGCAATTCGAAATTCGCATCGCGCTGACCGACGGACTTGCGCAGTTCCGGGTTCGAGATGATGCTCAAAGTGTCGTAATAAAAATTGAACGCGAGCTCCGGGCTGTGCTGGGCGAGGCTCATCGCGATCTGCTGACGCACGCCGATGGCCTTGTAGAATTTCTGCGTGAGCCGGATCGTATCGTCTTGAAGACCGTTGAAAAGACTGCCGCGGTACTCCAGTTCCTGCGGCTGTAAATCCATCGCCGTGATGCGCGCGTCGTAATCGGCCAAGAGCTGTTTGAAGTCGGTGATGACGGCGCCGTACATGACGCTCGCCTCTTTTTCGTCGTAAAACCACATCAAGCCCGCCATTTCCGAGGCGAAACTGATGCGGTTTTCGAGCGAGCGCAAGGCAGTCACTTCGGCGCTCGTTTCGCGCAGAAAAGCGACCGCTTCCCGGCGCAGTTCGTCGGTCACGGCTTTGTTTTTTTCCTTTTCGACCGTCTGGGCGAAAGCGCTTTGAAAAAAGGTCGAAAGTAAAATCGCGGCTAAAATGTTTCGGAAGAACATTCTCGTATCATAAAGCCTCCGCCCCGATTAGTAAATCAATTTTTCGCTCCGAAAAAATATACCTCGACCGAAATTTCCCGACCGCGAAAGCGGCGGAACAACTTGCAAACGACGGCCGCGAAAATCGAATTCACGGAGAACGATTCGCAAAAATCGCTCTATCTGTCTTCGAGTCTCTTCAGCGCCTCGCGCGCGTTTTCGTTTTTCGGATTGAGCAGTAAACTCTTTTTGTAGTTTTCGATCGCCGATTTTTCGTCGCCGGCTTCGAGATACGCCTCGCCGAGACCTTCAAAAGCGATCGACAGTTTCGGAAACGCGAAAACATTCAGTTTAAAGATCTCGATCGCCTCTTTCAGCCGCTTTTCCTCTATCAAATCGAAACCCTTTCGGACGCTGACGCTTTCCAGCAGGTCGATTTTTTTATCCCGCCGCCGGTAACTTTCCACCGCCGCGTTTAATCCTTTTTCGAGGGTGAGCGTGATGATTTCATCGGTGAACGCCCGGTTCGCCGCCGTTTCGGCGATCGGAACGACCGGTTCGTAATTCGCGTCGAAAATCATTTCGGAAATGACACGCCCCGTGTCGTTGCGGCTATTCAGCGATTTATTGGTCATCAGGACGATCGTCACGCCCTCGTCGATGAAACGGTAAAAATCGGCGAAAAAGATTCGATTCGTCCCGTTATGCCAGACGCGCCTCGTGTTTCGCTCGGTCTGCGTCACCTCCCAGCCGTAAGCGTAAATCGAATTTCCGGTTTCGTCCGCCCGGAGCGGCGGGCGATAATATTTTTCCTTCGCTTCTTTTGACAGAATCGCATCCGACAGTAAAGCCCGGTCCCATTTAAACAAATCTCCGGTCGTCGAAAGGACGCCGCCGTTTCCTTTCAGATGAAGATACGGCGCATCCTTGTCCCAGGCCTTTTCGGTCGGCTTGCCCCAACGCTGCTCGTCCGTTCGGTAACCGACGGCGATCAGATTTTCGTCGAAACGCGGGCGCGTGTAGCCGGTCGTTTCCATTCCGGCCGGCTTCCACAAATTCTCGTATAAATACCGCTCGTAGCTTTGACCGGAAACTTTTTCGACGATCAGCGCCAGCAGGCTGTAGCCGACGTTTGAATAGGAAAAACGCGTTCCGGCGGGAAACCGGAGCGGCGCGCTGAAAACCTTTTCGACGAATTCCGCTTCGGAGATTTTCTCGAAATCGCCGCCGACCACGCTCGGCAATCCCGCCGAATGGCGCAGCAGTTGATGGATCGTGATGTCGGCTTTATCGGGCGGCACGTTTCTAAAGTATTTCGCGATTTTATCGGCGGTCGAAAGTTTGCCCTGCATTTCCAATTTCAGGACGGCGGCGGCCGTGAACTGCTTCGTCACGGAACCGATGTCGAAAACGGTATTCGGAGAGTTTTTGATCTTTCGCTCGGCGTCGCTGAAGCCGAAGCCCCTCGATAGAACGGGTTTACCGTTCAGGGCGATTAATACCGAGCCGCTGTACCCGATTTCATCCAGTTTTTCCAGATATTTCTTTATCCGGTCGACGTTTTTCGAAGCCGTCCGCGCGCCCGCATTTTGAGCGAAGGAAACGCCGGCGGCAATTAAAAGCAGGACAGTTAAAATAGCGATGCGTTTGATCTTGTTCATTTTACTCGATTTATTTCCGCATTGTCCGCCTCGCAGCGGCTTCGCGACCGACGCCCGAGGCGCCGATTATTCGACGGTCAACTCCAAAGTATAGCGCGCCGCGCCTTTTGCGCTGGTATTGATGATAATGTGGTATTCGCCGCCTTCGGGCAGTTTGCCGTTCCAGCTTCGCAATTCGGTTTCATCGGAAAGGTAGTCGCCGTTTGGGCGTACGATCGAAAACGCAATGTCTTCGCGCCTCGAAAATAGGCCGACGGTTAAATTTTGCCCCCTGCGGGCTGAAAATATGTACTCATGTCCTTCGAGCGTGTTCGGGATTACGCCTTTCACCGTCGCCGCGGTATCGCCGCGGAAGTCGATACGCTTTTCGACGCGGTAGCCGTGCTGCGCCAAAACGCTTGCCGTAAAAATCATTGATATCAACAAAAATCTCATCGGTATAATCATTATCTTTTTCATTCCTTTACTCCTTTGACGATTTATCAACAACGCCTCGAAATCAAAATCCGTTTATTCCGGAACATTGTCCTCGCCGCCTATTTTCAAACTCGGTCGGGGGAAACGCATGTCTAATAATTAAATTTTTTGAATGAAAGTTCTTTAGAAATCGATTATAAATTGATTAGAATTTTCCTAGAGGTTTCCGCCGGCAAACCATTTCCCTTCCGAAAACCTTCGGTCACGCTTAAATGCATTCGAATCGAGCGGTTCGGTGCGATTCCGGTTACCGCCAATAAATTCAATTTCTTTTCAGAGTTTTTTGTGCGGTTCGGCGGCAAATATTTTATCTTGCCCGCTCAGCGGACGCGTCGCTTTTGAAACCGGCTCCGATTTCATTTAACATTTAAATTTTCCAATGATTGAAATTTCACCGAAAACATTTGAAGAATTCCAAAGCGAAGCTCAAAAGGGCAACGTCGTGCCGGTCGTCCGCAGCGTGCTCGCCGATCTGTACACGCCGGTCGGCGCATTTTTGCGCGTCGCGGGCGGCGCCGAACAAGCCTTTCTGCTCGAATCGATCGAGGGCGGCGAGCGCCTCGCGCGTTACTCGTTTCTCGCGGCTCAGCCCTTTATGACCGTCCGCTCGCATAAAGGGCAGACGGTTCTCGAAAAGGACGGCTCGCGCAAGCTTTACCCTGACCGCACGCTGATCGAATTTCTGCGCCGGCATTTCGCGCGGCATAAACTGGCGCGGCGCGAAAAACTGCCGCCGCTGTGCGGCGGCGCGGTCGGCTTTTTCGCCTACGACGCCGTGCGCTGGTTCGAAAAGGTGCTCGACGACGGCGAAACGCGCGACCGAACGGACGCGATCTGGATGTTTTTCCGCAACATCCTCGTTTTCGACCGGCTCAAGCAGCGCATCGAAATCGTTTCGACGGTTTTCACCGACGAAGCCGGGGGCGACGAGGAGAAGCTCAAAAAACTTTACGAGGAAGCGGTCGCCGAAACCGAACGGCTCGAAATGCTGCTCGCGGAAAGCGCGCCGCCGGCGGCCGCGCCGCCGGCGCGCGAAAAGCCGAGCCGGACGCAATTCACCTCGAACTGGAAAAAGTCGGATTACCTGAAAGCGGTCGAAAAGATCAAGGAATACATTTTAGCGGGCGACGCATACCAGGTCGTATTGTCCCAAAAGTTCAAGCGCGAAACGTCGGCCGATCCGCTCAACATCTACCGCGCGCTGCGCACGACGAACCCGTCGCCGTACATGTTTTACATCAAGCTCGGCGCGAAGACGCTGATCGGCGCGTCGCCGGAAATGCTCGTTCGCTGCAGCGGCAAAAAGGTCGAATACCGCCCGATCGCCGGCACGCGCAAACGCGGGCTGACCGAAACCGAAGACTGGATTCTGGCGGAAGACCTGCGTTCGGACACGAAGGAAATCTCCGAACACGTGATGCTCGTCGATCTCGGCAGAAACGATCTCGGGCGCGTTTCCGAATTCGGCTCGGTCGAAGTCGCCGAACTGATGAAAATCGAAAAATACTCGCACGTCCAGCATCTCGTGACGAGTTTAAAGTCGCGCCTCAGAGACGGCTTCGACCGCTTCGACGCGCTCGCCTCGTGTTTCCCGGCGGGCACGGTTTCCGGCGCGCCGAAAGTGCGCGCGATGCAGATCATCGACGAGCTCGAACCTTCGAAACGCGGCGTCTACGCGGGCGCGATCGGTTATATCGATTACGCCGACAATCTCGACACGTGCATCGCGATCCGCACGATCCAGTTCGCGGACGGCACGGCGTCGATACAGGCCGGCGGCGGCGTCGTCGCCGATTCGGTGCCGGAAAAGGAATACGAAGAAACGATCAATAAATCGCGCGCGCTCGTCAAAGCCATCGAGATGGCGGAAAATTTTGATATGGAAAGTTGACTGAAAGTTGATTGGATCGATTGATGTCGTCTGAGTTTGGAAAGATTTTTAACTCAGCTGATTTCTGTCGACCCGATCGACCCGATCGACTCTGAAAACTATGCTTTTGGTTATCGATAATTACGACTCATTTACCTATAATCTCGTGCAATTCCTGGGCGAACTCGGCGCGGAAATGGAAATACGGCGCAACGACGAGGTTTCGCTCGACGAGATCGAAAACGAGCTGCGGCCCGCGAAGATTTTGATTTCGCCCGGACCGGGAACGCCCGACGACGCGGGCGTTTCACTCAAAGTGCTGGAAAAGTTCGGCGAGCGGCTGCCGATTTTGGGCGTCTGTCTCGGTCATCAGGCGATCGGGCAGGTTTTCGGCGGCAAGGTCGTCCGCGCGCCCGAGCCGATCCACGGCAAGCCGGTCGAGATCTGTCACGACGGAAAAACGATTTTCGACCAATTGACGTATCGCTTTCGCGCCGCGCGTTACCATTCGCTCGTCGTCGAACGCGAAAGCCTGCCGGATTGCCTGGAAATTTCCGCGACCTCGCCCGACGGTCTGATCATGGCGCTGCGGCATAAAACCTTAAAGATCGAAGGCGTTCAGTTTCACCCGGAATCGATTTTGACCAAGGAAGGAAAAAAACTGCTGCAAAACTTTCTTGATCTTTAAGATACGGTTTGAAAGCCCGGAAACGGACCGCGGATTTTCGCCGATAAAAGCGGATTTTTCACGGATTTGTTAAAAACATAAAAATAAAATCCGCGCAAATCTTTTCTAATCCGCGTTCATCCGCGTTCCCGCGGCTTCGAACGGCTTCTGAATAACAAAGGCGGATTTGAGATTTCAAATTTCAGGCTTCGAACTTCCCGCTTTCAAGCATTTCGCTTTTCTGCTCTTTCAACGGACGACTCGCCGCCATAAAGCGTGTAAACAGTTGATGTTTTTTGTGCGCATTGACAATCGACTGTTTACAATCAACGATTAACAAATATGCCTTTCAGCTGGATTTACGCCCGGATCGCGGATTTCAGGAACACGCTCTTCGAGCGCGGCGCTTTCGAATCCTTCGCGCTCGGCGCGCCGGCGGTCAGCATCGGCAACATCACGGTCGGCGGCACGGGCAAAACGCCGCTCGTCGCTTTCGCCGCGCGCGTTTTCGCCGAAGAAGGCGCCAAGGTTTGCATTCTGACGCGCGGCTACGGGCGCGATAACCCGCGGGAAAGGGTTACGGTTTCCGACGGCGAACGAATTCTCGCCGACGCCCGGCAGGCGGGCGACGAACCGTTGGAACTCGCGAAAAAACTTCTGGGATCGAAAACGATCGTCGTCGCCGACGCCGACCGCGTCGCGGCGGCGAAATGGGCGATCGAGAAATTCGGCGCGAACGCGTTCGTGCTCGACGACGCGTTTCAGCACCGCCGCGCGCGGCGCGATCTCGACGTCGTGCTTCTCGACGCGACGAACCCTTTCGGCAACCGAAAAACGCTTCCCTTCGGAATCCTGCGCGAACCTTTGGAAAACTTAAAGCGCGCCGATCTGTTCATCCTCACGCGCGCCGATTTGGTCGATGAAACACAAATCACAAGTTACAAATTACAAATTACAAAATTCAATCCGGCCGCCCCGATCATCACGGCGGCAAACAAAACAACGAATTTGATCGAACTGGAAGATTTTCTCTCGAACATCCAACCGACCGCCGACCGCCGACCGCCGACCGCCGACCACTGCCTCGCTTTTTGCGCGCTCGGCAATCCCGAAAATTTTTTCGAGCAGCTGCGGCGCGAAAACTTCGACCTCGCGGCGACGCATAAATTTCCCGACCATCACCGCTACACGCAGGACGACGTTGCCGGGCTCGAAAAGACAGCCCGGCGAAACGGCGCGCAAATTTTGCTGACGACCGCCAAAGACGCCGTTAAACTGTCCGGCCTGAAATTCGAAATGCCGTGTTTCGTCGTCGAAAGCGCGCTGGTTTTCGACGACGAAAAAAAACTGCGCCGAATCGTCGGCGCAGTTTTAACAAAAAATCCAAAATCTAAAATCTAAAATCTAAAATCTTAGCTGTCCTGCGTTTTTCCGCTTTGCGCCTGGCGCGTTTGAGCCGGCGAGTTTTTCGGCTGCGGCGTCGGTTTCGTCGCCGGCGTTTTGGCGGGCGTCGCTTTTACCTCCGGCGTCGGCGTCGTTTGCGGTTTCGTCGTCTCGTTCGGCTCGACGGTCGGCGTCACGACGTTCGCGTTCGGCGATTTCGCCGTTTTCGGGCTCGGCGACGCTTTCACGTTGGCGTCGGGCGTGTTCGGAACGATGTAATACATTTTTCCGTCCTCGCCCTGTATAATCTGTCCGCCCTGCGGAGCATCCCGCATAAACGGGCTTTCTGGATTGTTCGGATCAACGAACTGCCCGCCTTGCTGAACCGGCAGCGGCGCGCCCGGCGGAACCCTGCCGCTCTGCCAGTACGGATTGCCGTCGCTTCCGCCGCCCAGATTTTCCGGCGCGGTCAGCGTCATGTTCGAATTCGAGAGCATTTCCTGCGTCATCGGCACGATCGTCGCCAAGCCCTGCTCGTTCATGCCGGTCGCCGGATTGATCGGCTGCACGGGCTGCGAATTCGAATCGGCTTGCAGGGTCGTCGGGTTCGTTTGCTTGCTCGAAGTCGCCCAGATCAGCGTCGCCGAAAGCAGCGCGATGCCGGCGAGCACGACGAACGCGGTTTTCCAGACGTTGTTGCCGGAGGCCGGCGCGGCGGCGACCGCCTGATTTTCCGAAGCGGCGAATGTGCGTTCGACGCGGTTCAGATCGTCGAACAGCTCGGCCGCCGTCTGATGCCGCATTTCGGGGTTCTTCGCGAGCGTCTGCAGGATCAGAGGCTCGACGCCCCCCGGCAAATCCTGCCGGAAAGCCGCGAGCGGCGGCGGCGGCTCCTGCGTCTGTTTCAGCATCAATTCGCTCGTGTTTTCGGCTTTAAAGGGCGTCTCGCCGGTGAGCATTTCATACAAAACGACGCCGAGACTGTAAATGTCCGAGCGTTCGTCCGCTTCGCCGTCCGCCGCGCATTGTTCGGGCGCGAGATATTCGATTTTCGGAAAAGAAAGTTCGTCGTCGGCAGCGGCGACCGCATCGAGCTTGACCGCGCCCAAATCGAGGATCTTGACCGCGTCGTCGGCGCCGAGCAGAATGTTTTCGCTGTTCAGGTTGCCGTGAACGACGCCTTTGCGGTGCGCGGCGGACAGCGCCGCGGCGATTTGCTTGGCGACCCGCACGGCGCGCGCGGGCTCGAACACGCCGCCGCGCTCGATCGCCGATTTCAGGGTTTCGCCGTCCGCGTCTTCGAAAACGATATAAACCGCGCCTTCCGGAGCCGTGCCGAAATCGGTGACGTTTAAGATGCCGGGGTGCGAAATGCTCGAAACATTGCGCGCTTCGGAAGAAAAGCGCCGGACGATCTTCTCATCGGCGGAAGACGCCGGCGAAAGGATTTTGACCGCGACGGGCTTGTCCATCAAAAGATGCCGCCCGTGATAAATCTTGCCGAGCTCGGTTTCGCGCATCACCGAATCGATCCGATATTTTTCCGCTAAAGTTTTTCCGATAAATGTATCAATCATTGCTTTTTATAAAACGTTTTCGAAATTATACAGGTTGCAAAATATGATTCAAAACCGAAGCCTGCGGTTGTCAATTAGTCTCGCCGCGCAAAAAATTCCGGCGGACGAAGCTCGTAAGCCTTGTCCGCCGGAATTTTTTGCGTTTCGAAAAAACTATCTCAAAACAACGAAAACGATAACGAGCGCGAACAGCACGAGCGATTCGATCAGCGCCAGGCCGATAATCATCATCGTCTGAACCGTACCGGCAGCGCCGGGGTTGCGCGCCGCGCCTTCGACCGCCGCCGCGCCGATTTTACCCTGTCCGAGACCGCCCAAACCGGCCGCCAGACCGAAGCCGAGACCGGCCGCCAGCGCTTTGTAAGCCGCGACCGTATCGGCGTTCGCCTGAATGCCGCCCGTCTGCGCGAAAGCCGAAACCGACAAAAGCGCGATCGCCATCAATGCAAAGAAAACAACTTTAAAGTTTTTCATTATTTTTATCTCCTAAATTTATTTTTTATCTAATTTGCGAAGATTTTTCGGCTGAAAAAACTCTTGAACTTGCCGGTCGGTATAATTTCGCCTCACTTCCGGTATGCGCTCGATTTCTACTCTCGTTGGAGTCGAGGCTCCTGATGCGTGCGGGCATCGTCGATATAAAGCGCAAGCTCTCGAATTTATTCAAACAAAAACCTTCAAAAACCTTTTGCTCGAAGACTTTGGAATCGCTCCGAAATCCCGAATCTAAAATCCAAAATCGTTAAACGTGCGCGGTCGCAATCGCTTCGCCCGTCTTCGGCGAATGTTCGCCGCCGTGATGATGTTCGTGCGGCGCGTGCGAGACCTCGCTCAGGTAAATCATCGAAAGCAGCGTGAACACGAGCGTCTGCACGAACGCCACGAAAACCGCGAGCGGCATCAGCACGACCGGCAGCAGAAACTGCGTGTACGGCGGCGCGAGCTGCGAAATCTGCCCCGAAATCTGCTCGTCGGCGAACATATTCGCGAAAAGCCGCAAGCCCAGCGTTAAGGGGCGAATCGAGTTACTGACGAGCTCGATGCCGAAAATCAGGGGCGTGATGAAAATCGTCATCAAAAGCGGCAGCCGCGGTCCGGTCAAATGCGCGATGTGATTGACGATTCCGTTCTCGCTGATGCCGACGTAGTTGTAATACACGAACGACGCGATGCCGAGCGCGAAGGTGACGCTGACGTGCGCCGTCGGCGACATGAACAGCGGGAAAAGCCCCATCAGATTCGAAATCAGGACGAGCGCCGCGAAGGTCGCGACGACCGGAAAATACCTGAATCCGTGCTCGCCGACGATATTGACGATCATGTCTTTCAAAGCCAAAAGACTGGCTTCGAGCGTCAATTGTCCCGGTTTCGGATCGTCTTCGGAAAGCTTGCCCTTCAGAATCCAGATCAGCGTCACCGTCAAAAGACAGGCGATGATGAACATGATCGTGTACCACGGAATCGCGTTCTCCGGCGTGTACGGTCCGAAAACCGCTTCGGCGTTGGTGCCGAAGAACCCGAGAAATTTATCCCAGAGCGGTTTCGTGTACTCCACCTGGAAATGATTGACCGGCTCGCCCAGATAGCTATTGATAAACTCGACGATCAACGGCGTATGATGTCCGCCTTCTGCTAATAAAAACATTTTCGTTAAAATCCTTATTTGTTAGAAAAGCTGTTAAATATTCGTATAATTGCTTCGAAAATAATCGCCACCGCAAAACTCGCCAATCCGAGCAGCACCGCGACCATCGGAACGGCTTTCGTCAAATAAACGACGGCGAGCACCGCGCCGAACGTCAGATACCGGATGAAAGCCCGACCGGCAAGAAAATGCGGCGCTCCGCCGGCCACGGCGTCGTCCACGACGGCTTTCAGCGAGCGTTTCAGCCAGTAGTAATTGATCAGCGATAACGCCCCGCCGATTAAAACTCCGAGACCGAAATTCAAAGAAA
The DNA here is from genome assembly GCA_036563455.1 of Pyrinomonadaceae bacterium. GTDB lineage: Bacteria > Acidobacteriota > Blastocatellia > Pyrinomonadales > Pyrinomonadaceae > JAFDVJ01. The sequence goes on from DATCMK010000039.1 coordinate 76,337, forward strand.
CGAAAACCGAACTCAAAACACTGCCCGAAACCGCCGCGCACGCCATCAGAATCAGGATTCGTTTATGCGAAAGCGGCTGAACATTTTGTTCTTCAATAACCGGTTCGGAATTTCCGCTCATGGCGAAACAATGATTTTACAAAGGAAATCGGCAAATTTCAAAGCCGGAAGCCGATTTTGTGCATTTTTTCTCAAGATTAACGGCGGTTCGGCGTTCCCGGTTCGTCGCTCGCTGCTTTTTTTACGCGAAATTCGCGGTTATCGAAGCAACGAACGACGAACCAAGCAACCAATTTATTTTTTGAAGATTTGCGAAGTGATCCGAAAGAACTGGATAAACCCGATGATGCCGCCGAGAATGATGCCGCCGGCGATGCCCCACGGCGAACTGCCGAGCAGCAGATCGGCGAACCAGCCGAGAATCATCGTAAAGACGACCGACCCGAAAAGCACGATCGCCGCCGAATAAGCGAGTCCGCTCTGCCGGATCGATTCGGCGGTCGACGGCGGCGTTTCCGCGTTCTGAAAAAGCGTGACCGTCTGAAAAGCGTCGGCTTTCGGCGCGCTCGGCGGCGCGAACGCGGAAACGTTTTCGGTCTCGGAAGATTGGGAGATTCCCGGTTCGCCCGCGCGAACGTCGACGTTTTCGCGGCCGGCGTTCTGGAGTTTCTGCTCGAGTAAATCCAGTTCGCGATCGTCCAGATTTTCGATTTCCGCGATCAGCGTCGGCAGCGACTCCGCCGATTCGCCGAGCGGCGGCGCGCCCGGCGTCGCTGCGTTTTCCTCGTCTTTCAGGGCCTCGCCGGCGGTTTCGAACGGTTTGTCAATGAGTACCGGATCATGATGATTTTCAATCGCGCCGCGGTTTTGCAGGTTCTCCGGCGCTTCCGCGGCGGCTTGCGCCGGCGTAACCGGCGGCGGATCGACGATTTTATCCTCGATTATCACTTTCGTTCCCGGCGGCGGATCTTCGTCGGCATTGAGCAAATTTTTTATCATCGCCTGTTTCTCCAAAGAGTCTATACGGATTTTATAACCGGAAGCTATTTTATGCGAAATCGGCGCGTAACGAAACGGGCGAACGATTTTCCGCAAAATCGTTCGCCGCCGTTCCGGCTTCAAGTTATTTCGCCGCCTGCGTCGCCGCCGTTTCGGAAATCGTGCCGCCGTTGAGCACGCTGAGCAGATTTTTCGCGACCGCTTCGTTGCCCGTCAAACGATTATGTTCCGAACAAGCGTCGGGCGCGGAGTTGAGAATGAAGCTCGAATTCGGGTTGCGCAGCCCGCCGAGCCCGAGAAACGACGCGAGCAGCGAGCGTTTCGAAACGACGCCGTCGCCCGGCGCGAGCAGCACCTTTTCGGTTTCTTCCTTGGTGACTTTCGTGCCGTCGGCTTTCGTGTAGGAAGCGGCGCCGAATTCGGTGATCCATTTTTCCTTTTTCGCGTCCCGTCGAACGATCATGCCGTCGATCGTCTGGCGGCATTCGGCGCCCAGGTAAAAGGTCGCAACCGGGCTTTTCGCGCGCGGCACGGCGTCGAGCGCCGATTGAAACTGGCGGGCGCGAAGCAGCACGGCGCGAAAATAGGCGCGCGCGTTTTTTTGCTCGGCGGCGTCGAATTTTTTGGCGAAATCCTCGTCCGAATAGGCCGTCCAGCCGTATCTTTCCCAGACCGCCGGGTTGTAAAGGTCGAGCTTCAAGGGTTTTAAGTCTTCGTCGAAAACGCGCGCCGTGTTCGCGTGCGGCAGCAATTGGTAGATCGAGGGAATCGTAAACAGATCGGCCCGGCTCAAATTCTGCACGAACGGCAGATTGATCTTGCCGCTGCCGAACAGCGAAAAGCCGTTAATCATCGAATCGAGCGCCGAAAGCGCGCCGGCGTTCGGCGTCGCGACGAGCGAAACGCTGTTGAAATAACCGGCGCCGCGCCATGTCGGACGCGCGCCCGCCCTTAAATCCGCCTTGCCGTACATCAGCGCGTAACGCGAGATGAGCCCGCCCATCGAATGCGCGATGACGTTGAACTTCAAATCCGGGCGATTGAGTTTCGCGCGCAGATCGTCGAGTTTCTGCAGCAGCAGCTGGGCGTTTTCGACGTTGTCGAGCCGCCAGTCATACGGGAAGACATAAAAAGTGTCGGCGTCGCCGCCGGTTTCGGGAAAGTCGATCTTGCCTTCGGTAAATCCGTCCGCCTGCAGGGTGTCGATCAGTTTTTGATAGATTTCGATTTTCGGCGTGAGCTTGATGAGCTGAATTTCCCGCAGGATGTCGCGCGGCACGAGACTGTCCTTATTCGCCTTCAGATTCGGCGAAACCGGCAGCCGCAGATCGTCGTCTTTGGCGCGTCTCAGGTCGAACCAGACCGTGTCGCCCGTGTTTTTATTGACGAGTTCGGAACCGATCAATCCCGGGATGAGAATGACCGGCAGCCTGCCCTTGGCGGCGTTCGTGGCCGCCGTTTTATCGTCTTTTTTGCTTTTCTCTTCTTTCTTTTCTTCCTTTTTAACTTCCGGCGATTCGGCCTTTTTCTCCTCCTGCGCGCGCGCGGTCTGCCCGAATATCATCGAAAGCGCGAAAAGCAGCGCCAAAAAACGTATCGTCAACCCGTTGTTTTTCCCCATAAATTTCCCTTGCCCGAATATTTTATAATTAAATTTACCAAAATTTAACTTACGTTGTCAGATGAAGACCGCCGTTTATTCGTTGTATTTTCGTTACTTATAATCGTTTCGCGCGGCGAGACGAGCTCGTACCCGATGCCGCGCCAGACGATGCGGCGCGAAAGAAGCGCGCACAGCGAATTGTAAAAAAAGAGCGCGGGCGTGAGAATCCAGAGCGTGTTCTGCGTCCAGAACTGTTTTCGCAGCGCGCGCTCGTGATCTTTCAGGACGAGTCTGACGGCGTTCAGGCGCAGCCACGACTTCGCGGCGCTGAAAATCGCGACGAGCAGGAGCGCCGCGAGCGAAAACCGGAACGGAAAGGAATCCGCCGGATGAAAAATCATATTGAACACGCCCCAAATCCACACGAGATTGAAAACCGCCGCGCCGATGAACGACATTTTCCAAAGACGCGGCGCGTAAATGCGCGTGATTTTCATCTGTCTCGTGGTAAATTCCAGGCATTCGCGCCAGCTGCAGTTTTCGACCGATGCCGTTAAAGCCTGCGGCACGAAATGAATCGGCAAGCCGGCTTCGCTGAGGGCGCGCGTGACGGCGAAATCGTCCGAAAGCGTGCCGCGCCATTTTTCGCGCATCTCGATTTTCTCGAAGGTCGCGCGCCGCAGCGCCATCGAACCGCCCCAGCAAAAATTGCTTTTCGCGTTCGCGCCCAAAGCCGACGCGATCGAAGCGTTCCAGACCGAGCGCATTTCCGACGCGAAGCCGAATTTTTTCGCGATGAACCAGCGGTAGCCGGTCGCCGCGCCGATCTTTTCGTCGCGCAAAGGCGCGATCAGACTGCGCAGCCAGTCTCGCGACGGGCGCGCGTCGGAATCGACGAAAACGAAAATTTCGGAGTCGCCGTCGGCGTGCAGCACGGCTTCGCGCAGATTATGAACTTTCTGGCTTTCGTTTTCGGCCTTTCCGGCGACGACGAGTTTTGTTCCGCCGAGCCGCCGAGCCGCCGAACTTTCTTCCAAACTTCTTTGCGCCTCCGCGCCCTCGCGGAAAATTAATTTTTCGATCACCGGAACCGCCGCGTCTCGTTCGGAATCGACCACGAAGATCAATTCGTAGCACGGAAAGTCCTGGCGAAAAAGCGCGCTTAAGTTTATCTCCAAATCTTGGTCGAGCCCGCGGCACGGCGCGATGACCGAAACAAGCGGCGCGAAATCGGACGCCGGTCGGGCGAGCTCGCGCCGGAAAAAATTTAAGTACTCGATTCCGCCGCGAAAGGATTTATAGCTCAAAAAAACGAGCGCCGCGGCGAAAAAGCAGAAAACGAAAATCATTTTAATCGGAACGCCGTCAGCCCGACGGCGGCGACGCTTGAAAAGCGTCGTAAAAATCCATTCGCTGAAACCCTTGTCTAAAAATAAAAGTTTTGAGCGTTCTTCAAACGCTTGCCGTCGGGATGACGGCGTTCCAACTTAAAAGAAGGTCTGCAAATGCTCGATCGTTTTGGCGGTCGCGCCGCGGTTTTCCCGCATGACCGCGAACGCGTTCGCGGCGAGCGCGCGGCGTTTTTCCGCGTCTTCGAGAAGTTCCGCGAACGCGCCCGCCAAATCGTCCGCGACGCGATTTTCGCCCGCTGCCGGCAACCGGACGAGCGCGCCGCTCGCTAAAAATTCTTTGACCGCCGCCGCGAAATTCATCGTGTAAAAGCCGGTCACGATCGCTTTTCCGGCGACCGCCGGTTCCAGAATGCTCTGCCCGCCGTGCGGAATCAAACTGCCGCCCACGAAAACGATTTCCGCTAATGGATAGACGGCGCGCAGCTCGCCGATCGTATCGAGCAGGATGACGTCCGCGCGCGCGTCTTTTTCAGACGGTTTTTCCGACCGGCGAACGCGTTCGAAACCGGTTTTGTCGATCAGTTCGGCGACTTCCGCGAACCGCTCCGGATGGCGCGGCACGACTAACAGACGCGGCGGATTATGCGGGAAATCTTTCCGAAGTTTTCCAAACGCTTCGAGAATCCAGCGTTCTTCCGGCGCGTGCGTGCTCGCCGCGACGATCAGCGGCGACTTTTCGTCGATCGCGAAACGCGCGCGGAAAGTTTCGGTCAAAGCGCTCGGCTCGAAGCTCTGGTCGAACTTGAGGTTGCCGGTCACTTTGACTTTTTCGGCCGCCGCGCCGAGCGCGACGAAGCGTTTCGCATCCGCGTCCGACTGCGTCAGCACCAAATCGATGAGGCTTAAAACGCGGCGAATAAAATTCCCGATGTACGAATAGTTACGAAACGATTTTTCCGACAGCCGCCCGTTGACGATCGCCAGCGAAGCGCCGCTTTTGTCGGCTTCGCGCACGAAATTAAACCAGATTTCGGTCTCGACGAGCAAGATCGCCGACGGCTTGAACCGGCGCAATGCGCGCCGCACGCTGAATCGAAAATCGAACGGGAAATAAAAAACGGCTTCCGCCTTGTCTTTGAAGATGTTGCGGGCGAGGTCTTGTCCGGTTTTCGTCGTCGTCGAAACGATCAAACGATGCGCGGGAAAGCGTTTGGCGAGCTCGTCGACGAGCGGGCGCGCCGCGTTCGTTTCGCCGACCGAAACGCAGTGCAGCCAAACGACGCGTCTTTCGTCCGGCGCGAATTCCGGCAAAAAACCGAGCCGCTGCCAAAATCCGGCGGCGTATTTTTCGCGCTTCAACAAAAAAACCGGCGTCATGAGAATGAAGCCGATCGCGAAAAGAAAACTGTAAAGTGTGAACATTAGCGACGAGCGACAAGCGGCCGAGGGGCGAGAGACAACAATAATCTTCGTCCCTCGTCCCCGATCGCGCGTCCCTTATTTAACTCTTTCCATATAGCGCGCTTCCGCCGGGTTGACGCGGATGCGTTCGCCTTCGGTGATGAACGGCGGCACCATCAAGGAAACGCCGTTTTCGAGTTTCGCGGGTTTGTTCGAATTCGATGCGGTCGCCCCCTTTAAAACCGGTTCGGTTTCGACGACCGTCAGTTCCATCGACGCGGGCAGCGTGATGCCGATCGGCGTGCCGTCGTAAAATTCAACGTCGATTTTCAAGCCCGGCATCAGCCACTGCGCGGCGTCGCCGAGTTCTTCTTCCGTCAGCGCGACCTGCTCGTAGGTCTCCGAATTCATGAAATGATGATGCGAGCCGTCCGAGTAAAGATATTCCATGTTCTGCTGGTCGAGCCGCACGACTTCCAAACTGTCCGCCGAGCGGAAGCGATGCTCGAACGAGTTGCCGGTCAACAGATTGCGAAGCCGCGTCTGCACCATCGCGCGCAAGTTTCCGGGCGTGTGATGCCGAAATTCCATGACCTTAACGGGCGTCCCTTCGAAAAGAATAACCATCCCTTTGCGGATGTCGTTTGCTGAAATTGCCATAAACTCTGTAAAAAATCTCCGTATGTTAAAAATTTATTGATGATCGCAAAATTGATAGTTTAATTTTTGCGAGCCGCGTTTGTCTAGCCGGGACGCATCCGGTTCGGGCGGCGCTTTGCAGGTCGCGGGCGAATTTCTGGCACGATACGTGCAACATGTAATTGCACGTTTCAAGAATGAAACAAAATCATACAAGAAGGAGTAATTTATGTCAGATAAAGAGACACAGCAAAGAGCAAACGAAAGCAACACGATTAAAGACCCGGAAAACTGGACGACCGGCGACGAGCCGATGACCGGCGCGCAGCGTTCCTATCTTTCGACTTTGAGCGAAGAGGCGCACGAAGAATTCGACGAAAACCTGACCAAAGCCGAGGCTTCGAAAAGAATCGACGAACTGCAGGAGAAAACCGGCCGCGGCGCCGCGCAAAATAAGGGCTGAAAATTTGTAAATGATTGTTTTCTAAAAGGGCGTTGAAAATCAACGCCCTTTTTCGCATCAGTTTTTGACGCGGTATAAAACGTAAACGCAGCCGTTTTTGAACGGTCGCGCTTCGATGAGTTCGAGATCGATCTGGCGGTTCATTTCGAGAAAAGCCGGAATGCCGCGCCCGAGCAGAACCGGGTGAATATTGAAGCCGACTTCGTCGATCAAACCGGCTTCGAAAAGCGTTTTGGCGAAATCGCCGCCGCCCATCAGGCAGATTTCTTTGCCGCTTTGCGCTTTCAATTCGCGCACGAATTCGGCGGCGTTTTCCGCGACGAGCTCAACGCCCTCGGCTTCTTTTAAGGTGCGCGAGAAAACGTACGTTTTGATGTGCGCGTACGGATTCTTTCCGCCTTTGCTGTATTTAAGACCGGCTTCGTAGGTCTTGCGCCCCATCAAAATCGTATCGGTTTTCGCGAAAAAATCCATCATGATCGCGCCCGCCTCGTCCGACCACATCAGCCAGTCGATCGCGCCGTCCGGGCGCGCGATGAAATTGTCCAAACTGCTGGCGCCGCCGAAAGTCACTTTTCTCATTTCGCTTAAAACCTCCTCGTCGTGTTTCGCCCGCACGTCTTGAATCGACCGCGCCGGATATAATTTCTCCGAAAACTTCGCCGGCGGTTCAGGCCGGATTTCTCGCGACCGCCAACGTCATTTGACGGGCAGCGGCGCCGGTTCCTCGCCCTCTTTCGGCGGTTCGCGCTTCATGCTCGCGAAGATTTCGATGATCTGATCGTGCATCGACTGCGCTTCCTTGTCGTCGGGGTTGAGTTTCAGCCCTTTACGAAAATCGCCGAGCGCGGCGCGGTACTGCGCGGCTTTCGTCAGTTCGAAGGCGCGCTCGAAATAGGCGGAGGCGAGATTTTTCTGCGCCTTTGCGTCGCCCGGTTTGGCTTTCAGCTCCTTGTCGGCTTTTTCGATTTTCGCCGTCGCCGCGCTCACGTCGACCGGTTTGCCCATCGAAGATGACGGCGCCGCCGGCTGGTTCGTCGCGGCATTCGGATTCGACAGCGCGGTCGTGTCGCTCGAATGGCTCGATACGACGGCGTTGCCGCGGGAAGTCGGGGCGGAGGCGGACGGCGCCGACGGAGTGTTGGCGATCTGCCGGTTGGCGTTCGCAGCCGGCTGGCTCGAACCGCCGCTGCCGCACGCCGCGAAAATCAACGCCGATAAACTTAAAATCGCGATTTTTTTCATAATTTTTGGAACGCCGTCAGCGCGGACGGCGTTTTATCAATTCTTATCGATGTACGGGCGCGACTGCACGATGTAAATGCGGCCGTTCATGATTCCCCATTCGATGTCCTGCTCGGCTTTATTGCCGAAAGCGCGGCGAATATTGAGCGCGATCTTCGCCAGGCTGCGTGTCTGCAAATCGGTCAAAATTCGTTTCGTTTCCGGGTTCGCGCATTTATCGGTCGTCTCTTTCAAACCGCCTTCCTCGTCGAACGTCAGCGCGTTTTCCTGCTGCGAGAGCGTCATCAACACGACCGAATTCGACGCCGGATTGATCAGAACCTGTTCCGGCAAACCGTTGTTATTGACGACGTTCTGCCCGTGACCGCAGACCGAGCTGATGTAGACCGCGTTTTTGTTTTCCGCGTCGAACGGGTCTTTCGAAATCATCACGCCGCCCTTGTCCATGTTGATCGAAAGCTGAATCAGCGCCGACATGTGTACGCTCTGCTGATCGACGTAATTGCGCATTCGGGCTTCGTAGGCTTCGAACTTCCAGAGCGACGCCCAGACCTTTTTGACCGCCTCGATGATTTCCGTCTCCTTTTTCACGTTCGGCACCGAAGAATAAAGCCCGGCGCCCGAAAAATTCGGCAGATCCTCGGCGTTCGAAGAGCTGCGCACGAACACGGAGCGACCGCCCAATTGCGTTTTCCATTTCGCGACGATCTGGCGTCTTAAGGCTTCCTCGAACGGCGCGTTTTGAATCCTGCCGCGCAGTTCTTCCAGTTTTTCGCGCCGGAAGCGCGGGTTATGGATAAAGTCGTTGTTGTCGAGCAGCTCGGCGATTTCCCGATCGAACCCGTTGTCCTTCATGAACTTGTCGTACCAGTAAAACGGCACGGTAAAGCCGTCCGGCACGGTGAAGCCGGGAAGGCGCGCGAACAGCAGCTCGCCGAGATTCGCCGATTTCGCGCCGAAAGCGATGCTGTCTTTTTTCCGCATCTCGCGCAAGCCGGTCAGTCTTCTCACTTTCAGATTGGCGGGCGCGATCTGCTGGTCGGGCGGAATCACTTCGTTCAAATCTTTGGGATCGGCGAACTTGAACTTGTAATCGGTTAAAGTCGCGTCGAATCTGATCCATTTCGTGTCCCATTCCTTAAACAGTTTATCGGCGTCTTTGATGTAAACGTTCGGAACGTTCCAGCCCTTTGCCAGGATATTGATATGCGATAACGGCGACGAAGGCTTGGCGACGATGATGCCGCGCACCGGCGGCAGGCTGATCGGCAGTTCTTTCAAAACCAAAATCTCGTTGTCGCCGATCTCGACCGTATCGTCGAGCTTTTCGATGATGTGAACGCGCCCGATCGCCGTTCCGGCATTGAGCGCGAGATACTCCTGGTTTTTATTTAATTCGTCCTGCGTCACGCGGTCCATGCCCGTTCCCGCCGAAACGTCTTCCTGGCGAATCGAATTCGGTTTGTAGTGAACTTTCGCGAAAAACGTTTTGTTGATGACCTCGTTGGCGGTTTTCAGATGTTCGGCGGTCGCCAGATCGCCTTCCCACATTTCCCAAGTCCATTTATCGACCGTTTTCTGCCACGCGATCGTGCCGACGATAAAACGGCGGTCTTCGGCGAAGTACGCGGCTTTGTAAATGTCCGTGCCGAACGGCGCGAGCCCGGTCGCGTAGAGAAAATCCTTGTGAAAACGAAAGCGCTGCGAATTAACGTAGTAAATGCGGTTATTGTTTTTGCGGTCGATGACGAACATCGCGTGCGGCAAAGCGTACGGCGTGTCCTGATGGTAAGTCCGCCCGATCGAATCGAAATCGGCCTGCGACGTTATTTCGAGCAGCGAATTTTTCTTCGAATCGGGCGCCTTGTCCATCGCGCCTTCGGGCTCGCGCGTCGGCGACGGCTTGCGCGCCATCTGCGCTGAAACCGCGAGCGGCGAGCAGTAAGCGGCGAGCAGTGCAAGAATCGCCAGATAATTTGAAATTTGAAATTTGAAATTTGAAATTTTCATTTTCCGACCCCGATTTTCTGACGCTGATTGATGGTTTTCAGGCGCAGCGCGTCGAGCTTTTCGAGGCTGCTGACGGTCACGCGCAGATCGCGGTAAATGCCGTCGGTGATGTAATAAATCCAGCCGTGCACGCGCACGTCCTGCCCGCGCAGCCACGCGTCCTGCAAAATCGTCGTTTCGCCGACGCTGACGACCTGTTCGATGACGTTGATCTCGCATAATTTGTTGAGCCGAGCTTCGTAATCTTCCAGGTCGTCGAGCACGCTTTGGTATTTATGCGCGAGGTCCTGAATATGCCGCAGCCAGTTGTCGATCAGTCCGAGCCGCGTATCGTCGAGCGCCGCCTTGACGCCGCCGCAGCCGTAATGCCCGCAGACGATGATGTGTTTGACCTTCAGCACGTCGACCGCGAACTGCATGACCGAAAGGCAGTTCATGTCGGTGTGAATGACGAGATTGGCGATGTTGCGATGCACGAACATTTCGCCGGGCAGCATGCCGATGCTCATCGCCGGCGTGATGCGGCTGTCCGAACAGCCGATCCAAAGGTACTCGGGCGTTTGCAGACCGGCGAGCTTTTCGAAAAATTCCGGCTCGTTTTCCTTCATGCGCTGCGCCCAGTTTTTGTTTTTCTCCAAGAGATGATTTAACGAATCCATTTTTTTATAAGCGAATCAATATTTTAGCCATTTTAGCCCGTCGCGGCTATTTCTTCAAAATTTCTTCGATCGCGTCGCACGCCGTTTCGGTGCCGCGTTCCGCCCGCACGACCCTCGCGGCCGCCGCGGCGCGCTCTTTGTAACTCTCGTCGGCGAGCAACTCGCCGAGCTTTTTCGCCGCCGATTCCGCCGTGTATTTATCGCGCGAGATGATTTTCGCGACGCCCAAACGCTCGCAGCGCGCCGCGTTGTCGGGCTGATCGTGCGAATACGGCATGAAAAGATGCGGCGCGCCGGCGCGCAGAACCTGCGACGTCGTTCCGATGCCGCCCTGATGCACCACGCACGCCGCTTTCGGAAAAACTTCCGAATAAGGCGCATACGGAACGGCCATTATCTGCTCTTTTCCGTTCACCGACCACTGTCCGCTGTCCACCGCTTTCGGCGGTTCGTTGAAAATTCCGTACAGCAGAACCGCGCGGCGACCTAAAATTTTGGCCGCCCGCGCGCTTTCCTCGAAAAAATCGCGCGCGTCCATCACCGCCGCGCTGCCCAGCGTGAATACGACCGGCGGCTCGCCCGCGTCGAGAAACTTGCGCAAATCTTCGTGCATCGCGCCGTAATCATCGCGCCCGTCGTAAAAACAAAACCCGGTCTGCAGGGTAGAAACCGCCCAATCGGGCTGCGTCGTGCCGAGCACTTTCGAGAACATCGCGAGGTTCAGCCTGTCGGATTTGCCGTCGAAAAGCGGGTTGCGCCCTTCGTCGAGCCCGATTTCGCGCCGGAATTCCCGGTACGGCGCGAACCACGAGTCGATGATTTTTCGCACCAAGCCGAACATCGCGCCGTGAAACGTTTTGCCGAGAAAGCGAAAATGCCGGAGCCAGATCGCGGTCGGCGGCACGAACGGATCGTAAGCGGAAAGAAACGTGCCGGGCGCGAGCGTCGTCGTGACCCATTTGACGCCGGTTTTTTCGGCGACCGACGGCGCGGCGAATACGACTTCGGTCGAAACGAACAGATCGGCGTCCGCGACGGCTTCCATCAGATCGTCGTACATGTCGCGAAGATTCGGCAAAATCAATTGCCTTAGTAGCAGTTCCGAACCTTTCGCGGCGTCCATCAATCGGCGGGCCAGTTCCTTGTCGTTCGGATTCAGGTGCGGGCGCATCGGACGAAACTCGAAGCCGAGCATCTCGATTTTTTCGCGGTAGAATTCCATCGCCGCGAAAATCACCGTGTGCCCGCGCTTTTTCAGTTCGATGCCGAGCGCGTTCATCGGGTGCATATCGCCGAGCGAGCCGAAAACGGCAAAAACTATTTTCATAATTTTGGTTCGCTGTTCGTTGTTCGTTGTTCGTTGTTGATTTGCTCCGGCGCGGACATTTCTTTTAATCGAGGCGCTTCGGAACCCGCAATTTCATCGACGTCTTCTTCAAATTCTTCCGTTTCCTCTTCGCTCCTTCTCCTCATTTCCTCTTCCTCGCGCGCCGCCTCGCGCTCGTTCAATCGACCTTTGACCTGCACGCGCACGCTCAAAAAGAAAGAGACGGCGCCGAACACCGCCGCCGCGAACGCGCGGTCGGCGTGGCCCTGCCATAAAAAATAAGCGGCGACTCCCGCTAGAATCACCGCTAAAATTTGAAAGAATCTTTCCATTGATTACTCGACTTTGAGTTCCTCTTTGACGATCTCGCGCGCCGTCCGCTCTTTCTGACGCTTCTTTAAAAAATATCTTATAACGAGATAAATCGGCAAAACGATAAAAATCAAAAACGGCAGGATCGCGATCGCGAAGGCGACGAGGCCGAGGACGAAACTGAGCGCCGCGTCGAGCCCGCTGCCGAACGCGTCTTTCAGACGATAACCGAAGCCTTCGGAATTCGCCGTCAAAGCGGTCGGCGTCTGCAGGCGGATTTTGATGGTCGAGAGCGCGGCCTGATTTTCGAGAAAACGTTTTCTGCCCTCGATCTTTTCGATCTCGCCGCGCACTTCGGCGAGCTGCCGCTGGACGCCGAGCGCGTCTTCGACCGTGACGGCGCGCTTCATGATTTCGAGAAACTGCGCTTCGAGCGATTTTTTCGCCTTTAACTGCGCCTCGATGTCGATGAACTCTTCGGTCACGTCGTCCGCTTTGACGGTCTCGACGACGACGCGGCTCGCCGTTTTACGGATTTCTTCCAAAGCTTCGTTGAATTTTTCCGCCGGCACGCGCACGGTCATCGTCACCGCGTCGCGCGTCACGCTTCGCGCGTCGCTGCTCGACTGCTGCGATTCGACGACGAAACCGCCCTTGCCTTCGGCGATCGAGGTGATTTTACCCTGCGCGTCCTCGGGCTTGTCGGCTTCGAGCTGCAGATCGGCGTTGCGGACGATCTTGCGCTCGACCGACGGCGTTTGGCTGTTTTCCGCCTGATTAAGAGAAATCTGCGTGGTGACGACTTCATCTCGTCCGCCGCCTCCGCCGCCTTGCGTTCGACCGCCTCCGTTTTTAGTGTCGGCCACCTTCGCCGCCTCCGGCATCGCAGGAGCGGTTTGGTAAGTCCCGCTGTTTGACGTCGATCTCGATTCGGAAACGCTTCCGTCTTTTTGACCGCAGGCGCTCAAAACGGTCGCCGCAATCACCAACAAAATTTTCGCTTTTTTCATATTTTCTCCGTTATCGAAAAATCCGATAATTGAGGAACGTATTTTTTAGCCCGCCTTGCGCGCGACGTCTCTAAAACTTTCGCCCGCGAAAAGCGCGCGGACCGCCCGAAAGATCCGCCGCAGCGCGCGGAAGACTTTCGGCGCGAACCAGACGAAAAAAAGCGCGAAAACAATCAAGACGATCGCGATCACGACCGGCGCGAAGACCGCTAAAAGCGAGCCGACAAACGCGATGATGTCTTCGACGATCGAGAGAATCCAGTTCGAAACCGGTTCGGGCGAAAGATTCGCGCCGGCGCGCAGCGCCGCTTTCGTGCCGTGCGAGGAGAGCGCGAGCCCGCCGCCGAGCAGCGTCGCGATCACGTTGACGACGCCCGCGTCGCCGGTCGTCGCCGCGTACGCGACCGCCGCGCCCGCCGGCACGCGGATGAACGTGTGCACGACGTCCCAGACGCTGTCGACGTACGGAACCTTATCGGCGACGAATTCGATGATGTAAAGCGCGACGGCGACGCCGATGATCCACCAGTTATCGAGCACGTCCAACCCGCCCGGAAGGCGGGTCGCGCCGAATTTCTGCAAAAGCCCGAGCACCGCGACCGTCGCGTAAAGATTGATGCCCGAAGTCCACGCCGAACCGAGCGCCAAAGTCAATGTCGAAAACCATTCCATCACCTTTTCTCTCCTTACTTCTGCAGCCTAAAACGGGACGCGGATTTTACGGATTTGGATGGATCGACGCAGATTTTTTCAAAAACAATTCAAATTAAATCCGCGAAAATCCGCTTCGCCCCATGGAATCCGCGCCCCGTGTATTTCGCATTCCAAACAACTAACGCTCGCCGAGCGCGTAAAGTTGCGTGTCCGGGTGATACGTTTTCCAGTCGAACCAGTAATCCTTGATCGACGCGATTTTTTTGAGTTGTTTGCCTTCGGACGCGCCGCTCACGGCTTTGCCGGAAAAGTCCCAAACGCTCGCCGTTTTCGCGTCCGTGATTTCGCCGGAATCGGGTTTCGCGAAAAATTCGAGCGTTTCGCCGTCCGATTCGCGTTCGAAAACGCGCACCGATTTTTTATCATCGCCGAGGAAAATGACGATGTCCCGTCCGCCGACCGTGTCGAGAATCGGCGACTGTTTTTCGATCGCCGAAAACGGGTAGGCCTTCGATTTGCCGTTCACGTCGACGCCGACGACGAGGGCGCGCGGCGCGAGCGCGGCGTCGAGTTCGGCGTCGACGCGCACCGGCATTTTCGCGACCTGCGCTTCCCAGTCCGGCTCGTAAAGCCGTTCGGCGAGGATTTTTTCGTCCGGTCGCAGCACGCGTCCCTGCGGATTCTCGCGTTTCCAGACGCCGTACGATATTTCGTCGAAATCGACCGGCGCGAGCTTTTGCCCTTTCAATTTTCCCTGAATCGCTTCGCCCGAAATCTGCTGCCACCACGAGCCGGTTTCCTCGTCGCGCATGATGAAATTCTGGTTGTTGATGCCGGCGAGTCTGAATTTAAGAGTCTGTCCGTTCACGACGGACTGCCACACGATGCCCGTGTGGCAGAGCGTTCAGTAGGTCGCCGTGATCGGCGTGCCGCCGACGACGTCCTGCACGACGTGGTGATAAGCCATCCAGCGCACCGGATAAGCGACCGCGTCCGCGTTGATTTTAACCGCCAGAACCATCTCGTCGTCCGCCACGAAATCGGCTTCCGCGACCTGCGCGAAACGCACGTCGCCGAGCGGCGCGAACATCCATTCGAAATGATTCTGCCTGGCGAACCACGTGAAAAGCAGGATCACCGCGAGCGGAACGACGACCGGCAGCGCGCGGTACCAGCGGCGCGAGTTTTTCCAGATGAAAACGGCCAAACCGATTGCCGCAAGCGCGAAAACAATCGTCAAAAGCGGCGACCAGCCGCGCAGTATATATGAAACTTCGATCGCCCGCGCGGTCTGCGCCGAAAAGGGCTTGATCAGCCAGACCGGCGTAAAAACCACCGCGACCGTCGCCGCCGTAATCAACAGCAAAATCAGCCACGCCGTTTTATTTCCAAATTTGGACATAATTTTACTGGCAAGTATCTTAGCGCAAATTACAAATTTGAAAAATAAATTAACAGGGAATAGGCAGGATTAACAGGGATATTTCTAAAAATGTTTTTTATCCCTGATTATCCTGTCTATCCCTCTTAATCGCTATCTTTATGGCTTTTCCGGTTTGCGCTTAGGATTCTTCTTCCTCTTCCGCTCCGTCGCGTTTGATGCCGAATTTTTCGAGACGATACTGCAGCGTGCGGAACGTTAAGCCCAAAAGGCGCGCCGATTTCGTGATGTTGTTGTCGGTGCGGTCCATCGCCTGCATGATGAGGCTGCGCTCGACGTCTTCGAAGCTGACGCCTTCGGGCGGCAGTTTGAAAAGATCGCTCGAAGCCGCGACCGCGCCGCCGCGCGCGCCCTGCGTCATTTCGGGCGGCAGATCGTCGACCGTGATCGTGTCGTTTTCGCACAGTAAGATAGCGCGTTCGATCGCCGACTCCAATTGGCGGACGTTGCCCGGGTAGCTGTAATCTTCGAAAATCCGTCTGGCTTCGGGACTGATCGTGATTTTGCGGTTCGACGAGCGCGTGTGTTTTTTGATGAAATACTCCATCAGAAGCTGCACGTCCGAGCGGCGCTCACGAAGCGGCGGAATCTCGATCGAAAGCACGTTCAGACGGTAATATAAATCCTCGCGGAACGAGCCTTCCTGCGTCATCTTCAGAAGATCGCGGTTCGTCGCCGCGACGACGCGCACGTCCGTGTTGATCTCGCGCGTCGCGCCGACCCGGCGGATTTGTTTTTCCTGTAAAGCGCGCAGCAGCTTCGCCTGCAGGGAAACGTCGAGCTCGCCGATTTCGTCTAAAAATAACGTGCCGCCGTCGGCGACTTCGAATAAACCCTTCTTTTCGCCGACCGCGCCGGTGAAACTTCCCTTTTCGTGCCCGAAAAGCTCGCTTTCCAAAAGGTTTTCGTTGATCGCCGCGCAGTTGACGGCTTGAAAAACCTCGCTCGCACGCAGCGAATTGTTGTGAATCGAGCGCGCGATCAGTTCTTTCCCGGTGCCCGATTCGCCGCGAATCAAAACGGTCGAATTCGATTTCGCGACCTTGAGGATCAGCTTTTTGACCTTGTCCATTTCGGGCGAGCCGGAAACGATTTCCGCGTCGAGGCTCGTCAGTTTATTGAGCGCGCGAGAGATCGTATCGAGCAGTTTCTCGCGGTCGTAGGGTTTTTGCAGGTAATCGAACGCGCCCAAACGGAGCGCGTCCACGGCAGAATCGACCGTGCCGTGCGCCGTTAAAAGCAAAACGATGATCGATTTGTCGAAATCGGTCAACTGCTTCAAAAGATCGAGCCCGCTCATGCCGGTCATCTTCAAATCCGTCAAAACGAGATCGAAATGCCGGTCGGCGACGAATTTCATCGCCGCTTCGCCTGATGAAGCGGTCGTCACGTCGTAGCCTTCGCCCGACAAAATCATCTCCAAAATCTCGCGCTGAGATTTTTCGTCATCTACCACTAAAATTGATTTTCTAGCCATATCTTCAACTATTTTATCAGATAAAAGTTATTGCGATTCGGTTGCAAGCGAATTGTAGTAATCGATAAAGTCCTGAGTTACATACGAAACTCTGTGGGTTACAAACGTAAAACCGCGAGAATCGATTTGATCCGAATCGATAATTGCACTAAACCCTTTTTTGATAGCAAAATCCACCAATCTTCGTTTAATTTTCTTTTTTAGAGAGTATTCGGCTTCCGCTTTTCGTTTTTGATACGCCTGCTTATAATCCCTGTTTTTTTCCGCGAATTCGGCAACTGACTTTTGTAATTCATTAAATTTGCTTTGATACAGAGGATAATCTTCCATCTTAAACTCTTGTTCGCGAGGCGAAAGCGTTTCCACTTCGCTCAACAATTCCTTAATCCTTTTTTTCAGGTCCTTCAATTCATCAAATTTCGGTTTGTACTCCTCAAGCACCTGTTTCGAGACGGCGACTAATTCTCCGATGCCTTTATTCTCGTCATAAAATAAAACCGATTCAACGATGGCCATTCGACCTAAATCCTCTAACTGCACGACCCTGTCCTGCGCGAACGTCGTAACGGATAAAACCAAAACGCAAATAAAGCTTTTGACGAAAACCCGCAATTTTTCCATAAATTCACTCCCGCGCTTTCGGCAATTTCACGACGAACTGCGTGCCTTCGCTTTCGTTGGATGTCACTTCGATGATTCCGTTATGTACGTCGACGACTTTTTGCACGATCGCCAAGCCCAAACCGGTGCCGGTTTCTTTGGTCGAAAAATACGGCTCGAAGATCTTCGGCAGGTTCGCTTCCGGAATGCCCTTGCCGGTGTCGGCGATTTCGACGCGCACGAAATTTCCGTCGGGCGCGATCTTCACGTTCAGATTGCCGCCGCGGTCCTCCATCGAATGGACGGCGTTGATGAACAGATTATTAAAAAGCGAGCGCAAATACTCGGCGTCCGCCAAAATGCGCGGCACGTTTTCGTGTTCGACGAGACTGATCTTGATCTTGCAGTCGGCGGCTTGCGCTTCGACGATGCGTAGGCTGTTGTTGATGACCTCGCGCACGTCGGTCGGCTGCAGGTTCGGATTCGCCGGGCGCGAGTAGCTCAGGAAATCCGAAATTTGCTGGTTAATTCTCGCGACTTCCGCCTTTAATTGCGCGGTCAGTTTTTCGAAATCGCCCTTTTTCGCTTCGTCTTCGGGCGTGAATTTCGCGCGCAGGTGATCGAGCGTGAGATTGATGTAATTCAAAGGATTGCGGATTTCGTGCGCGATCGCCGAACCGAGCCGCCCGACGACCGCCGACTTTTCGACTTCCTGCAGTTTGGCTTCGAGTTCCGATTTCTTTTCGAGTTCCGCCGTCATTTCGTTGAAGCGCGCGGCGAGCTCGCCCATTTCGTTGCGCTGCCCGCGATCGTCGACTCTCACGCATAAGTTACCGTTGGCGATTTCGCGCGCCGCGTTCGACAGATCGGCGATCGGGCGCGTGAACCGCCAGACGAGCAGAATCGTGATGAAAGTCGAGAGCGAAAGCACGCCGAGCATATAAATCAGCGGCCGCGCCGCGCGCCGCGCCGTTTCGCCCTTGTCGCTTTTTAAGATCACCATCACGTACCAGCGCCCCTTGCTCGTATTGACCGGAATCGCGTGCGCTTCGCCGGAATATTCGTCGCCGGAAACGGGCTCGGCGTTCGGGAACCGCGCCGCGTCCGCGCCCAAACGCTTCGCTTCCTGCAACGGCGGAAGGTCTTTGATGTCCGCCAGCTTTTTGTAAACGTTCTCGCCGTTTTCGCCGGTCGTCGGCAGCAGTTCTTCGTTATTTAAGCTGTCGGTGATCTGCCAGTTCTGATCGATGATAATGATGTCCCGGATGCGCTCGTTGATCTTTTCGTCGAAAACCGTCTGCTCTTCGCTTTTGACGATTTCCGCCAGGTAATCGGTCGACGTGATGCCGCGCGTGCCGAGCGCCGTGGCGGCGACGAGCGCCTGTTCCTGTTTTTCGCGCAGACGGTTGTTTTCCTCCTGCGTTTTCAGATTCAGGTAATACTGAAAACTCAAGGTCGTAATCAGCAGAATTATCAAGATTATTAAGAGTCTGGCGCGAAATGTGTTTAAGAAGTTCATTTTTTTAAGGTTTAAGATTCAAGATTCAAGATTTTGCACTTCAATTCCGAATTTTGAATTTTGAATTTTGAATTTTCCTTGCCCTTCCGCAGTTCTGAATGTTATAGTCTTTTTTAGCTCGGAAGCAAATAATTAATCGACAAATAAAGTTTTTGCTTTTCAATGGCTCCGGCTTTCCCCAAAAGCATTCACACCCGAAAATTTAAGAGAAAGAGGTTAAACCGATGTCGTCCGCTCAAGAAAAGTTGTACTTCAAACTTGCGTCTGCGCTTTTGATCGTCTTTGCCGCCGCTCACGCGGATTTTGCGCAGCGAAAGAAAGCGCCCGTCAAAGCGCCGGTCAAGCAGGCCGCCAAAAAAGAACCGCTGGTCAAAAAAACCTCGTCCGTCAAAGAAACGAAATCCAAAACCGCCGCGAAATTATCGAAGGCCGAAGAACGCCGTTTAGCGGAAATACGCCGCTTCGAAGAGCTGCGCCGCCGCGAGGCGGAAGAACGCCGCCGCCAAGCCGCGCTCGAAGCGCAGCGCCGCCGCGAAGCTGCGATCCGCGAAGCCCGGATGCGTAAAATGGCGTTCGAAAACGCGCTGCGCACCGATACGGTCGATAATATTTTGAGCGACAACCCGGAAGGCGAAGACCTCGAAGTGCGCCGCGCCGCCGTCAGCGCGCTCGGCAGCCACGCCGGCACGGTGGTCGTGCTCGAACCGCAGACCGGCAAAGTCCTCTCGATCGTCAATCAGGACTGGGCGATCAAAAAAAGCTTCAAACCGTGCTCGACGATCAAGCTCGTGACGGCGTTCGCGGGTTTAAACGAGAGCCTGATCGACCAGAGCGGCACGATCACGCAGCGCAATTTCGCGATGAATCTCGACGACGCGCTCGCCTATTCGAACAACGCGTATTTCCAGCGCGTCGGCGTCGATCTCGGCGGCAATAAAATGGTCAATTACGCCCGGCTGCTCGGCTTGGGCGAACCGACCGGTTTAAACGTCGACGGCGAAACCGGCGGGCGCGTGCCGGCCGGCAACAACAACGCGCGCATTTACTCGCACGGCGACGATTTCGAAGTGACGCCGCTGCAGCTCGCCGTGATGGTTTCGGCGATCTCGAACGGCGGACGACTGATCGTGCCGCAGATTCCGCGCACGAAAACCGAAAAGGCGAACTTCAAGGGCTTTATGAAACGCCAGATCAATCTGCCGCCCGCGACGCTGCAGCGCATCATCCCCGGCATGATCGGCGCTGCCGTCTACGGTACGGCGCGGCGCGGCGTCGATTCGTCGTTAGAGATCGCCGGCAAGACCGGTTCGTGCATCGGCGGCGGTTCGTGGGTCGGACTTTTCGCCTCGGTCGCGCCGATCGAAAACCCGAAACTCGCGGTCGTCGTTATCCTGCGCGGGCAGGGCGAACGCGGCAAATACGCGGCGGCGGTCGCCGGAAAGATTTACGACGCCTTGCGCAGCCGCGTCACGGTCGGCGGCAAACCGATGCTCGCGCGCCTGCCGCTCGAACTCAAACCGCAGTCGAAGGTCGATGCGAAAACCGCGGCGTTGATGGACGATGCCGAGGATGAGGATTCGGACGATAACGGAACGGTCCGGCAGGGCAAAAAGGGCGACGGGGAAGAAATCGAAACGAGCGTCGTCAAACCGGGGGTGACAAACGATCGAACGCCGAAAACCGTCAAAAACAACAGCCAGACGCCGCTTTTTCCGACCGTCGTGATCACCAAGAAAAAGCGCAGCGAAATCAGCAGCAACGACGCGCCGGTCAAAAAGGAATCGAAAAACTCCGATGAAATAACGCGCCCGCGCATCGTCAGACAGGACTAATCAGGACGGGACTGAAAAGCGCCGCGCCGAGTTTCAAATTCGCGCCTTCCGCCGCCGTTTTTTTTCGAAATAATGAAAGGTTTTCCTGCGAAACCTTTCATTATTTTTATTTGGCTTATGCGAGGCGCGAACGCCCCCCTGTTCATTTTTTCGAACCGCCTGACATTTAATCGGTTATTACTTGACAGAGACGCAAATCGTGCGTGATTATTTAGTTTTCCGCCCCTATCCCAACGGGTTTGTTCGGCATCTCGAAAGGATCGACGAACTGAGAGATGGGTGTAAAATGTTGCAACCCTTTTTTTGCAGAAACCATCTATGAATTCGCAAAACGCCGCACGCCGAGAAAGTTTGCCGGTTTGCGAGAAATTTTAAGAATAACACGCTTTGGAGGATATGATTTTAATGAAAACCCTATTTAAAACATTGGTGCTCGGAACCGTTTTGACGGCGGTCGGCGCGGTGTCGGCATTCGCGCAGGACGGCACAGAACTGGAAAACTTGTTTAATCAGTATAAAGAACAAAAGAAAGCCGCTTGCGGACAGCGCGGCACGGCGCTCGAAACCGCCAAAAAGATCATCGCTTTCAGCACCAGCACTGATCCGAAAATTCAGGAAATAGCGACTCTCAATAAAGAAGTTATCGATTACGTCAAAAAAGACAGCGACAAAATCGCGAAAGAAGATCCGGTCTGCGTGCGCAACAACGCCTACAACGAAGCTTACAAAGCGAAAGACTGGGCGAAATTCACGTCGGTCAGCAAGGAAATCATCGCGGCAGAGGGCAATTCCCCGCTCGCGACCGACGTCATGCTGACGCTCGTTTCGGTCGGCTACGACCGCGCGGCGGTCGACAAAGTCGATACGTACAATGCCGACACAATCAACTACGCCAAGCAGGCGATTCAGAGACTCGAATCCGGAGCGACTTCGCAGACCGGCAACTACGGCGTTTTCCTGCCGTTCAAGACCAAAGAATTTCCGGACGGCAAAACCAACGCGCTGAACTGGATGAACTACATCGTCGGCTGGATCAACTACAACCGTTTGGGCGCGACCGATCCGGGCAAAAAGAAAGAAGGTTTGGTCTATCTCTACAAATCGACGCTCGTCAACGGCGAGAACAAAAAAGACCACACGATTTACACCAATATCGGCGACTATTATTTCGATCAGGCGGCGTCGCTCGACGAAGAGTATCGCAAAATTCGCGCCGCTAACAATAATACGGAAACCGACGAAGCCAAAGCAAAAATCGCGTTAGCCAGAGGTTACGCCGATCGCTCGATCGACGCTTTCGGCAGAGCGCGGCAAATCGCGAAACAGAACAATAAGCCGCAGATCGCCGACGCGATCACCAAGAGATTGGGTGAGCTTTACAGATTCCGCTTCAACATCGCGGCGACCGCCCCGACGCCTGACTTGGAAAAATACGTTTCGGATTTGGTCGCGAAACCGATGCCCGATCCGTCGACCGACGTGACGCCGGTGGTCGAAACCGCGCCGACGACGGCGACGACGACTTCGAGCACGACCACGACGACGCCGTCTCCGAACGCGGCAACGACCGGCGCGACCAAAGCGGCGACCACGACCACGCCGGTCAGCAACACGACGACCCCGGCGAAAAAGCCCGCCACGCCCGTCACCAAGAAAAAAGGAACTCGTTAATTTCGAGCGGTTATTTCTTAAAATCCGAAGCCGAACGCAAAAAAAGAGCGTTCGGCTTTATTTTTTGCCCGCTTTTTCATTAAAATGAGCCTTGGATGTCAAAAGATCTCGCAAAATTGGAACATCTGCTCGGCTATAAATTTAAGAATCTCGCGCTGCTTGAACGCGCCGTGACGCATCGCTCATGGGCGCACGAGCACCTGCCCGACGGCGACGAGGAAAAAATCCGCGAACTGCAAAACGAATCCCTCGAATTCGTCGGCGATTCCGTTCTCGGTTTGGCGATCGCCGAACAGCTTTACTTAAAAAACCCGACGGTCAGCGAAGGCGATCTGACCTTAATGAAACATCATCTCGTGAGCACGGAAACGCTCGCGCGGATCGCGACGATTTTGAATTTAGGCGAATTCATGCGCGTCGGGCGCGGCGAGGAAAAAACCGGCGGGCGCCGCAAACAGGCGCTGCTCGCCGATACTTTCGAGGCGATCATCGCCGCCGTGTTCTTCGACAGCGGGTATATTCAGGCGCGCAATTTCGTCAAACGAATTTTCACCGACGAGCTGAAGCAGGCGACGCCGCGCTCGTCGATCGATTATAAAACTTTACTGCAGGAAACTTTGCAGGCAAACAAACTCGCCGCGCCGACGTATAAAGTAATCAAGACCGAAGGGCCGCCGCACCAGCGCACGTTTTTTGTCGAGGCGAAATGGGAAGGCGGGGCGGTCAGCGGTCAGGGGAATTCGATAAAACAAGCCGAAATGCAGGCGGCGAATCTCGCTTTGCGGGAGCTGGACGGCGAGAACGGCGGCAATGCGCGACAAACCGGCTAAATTGTTTTATCCTTAGAATTACAGTCCAGAGTCTTGAGTCCATAATCACGAGTCGAACCACTCCGCCGGTGGACTCAAGACTCTGGACTTCGAACTAAAATCTTATGAGTAAAAACGAAAAAGAAGTGCCGCCGCCGGAAGTCAAACCGATCGGTCCGCCGAAGTCGGTCTTTCGAGAATATTTCGAATCATTCGTGGTGACTTTGATCATGGCGATTTTCGGGATGACGTTCGTGCTGCAAGCGGTTACGGTGCCGACCGGCTCGATGCAGAACACGATTTTGATCGGCGATTATCTTTTGGTCAACAAATTCATCTTCGCGCCGGGCGGCAAGCCGCTGCCGTTTTTCCCGCAGCGCGAAATTCAGCGCGGCGACGTGATCGTCTTCAAATTTCCCGGCTATCCGAAAGAAATGTCCGTCTCGAAAAGAGACCGCGATGCCGCGGGCGTTCCTTACCAAACCAATTTCGTCAAGCGCGTCATCGGTCTGCCCGGCGATAAAATCGAGGTCCGGGGCAACGACGTTTATGTCAACGACCAACTGCTGCCGGAACATAAGATCATCGGCGACCCGCCGGGCCCGGAAGCCGCGCTCGAGACTAAAGAAATCGAACCGCGCCAACCCGGACAAACCTACGACGTTTATTACTCGGCGAGCGCGATTCAGGGTGATTTTGAAGATCGCGGCTTCGCTTTCGCCAGCAAGGGCAAGCCGTACATCGTGCCGGAAAACAGCTATTTCGTGATGGGCGACAGCCGCAACCAAAGCCTCGACAGCCGTTACTGGGGACCGGTCAGCCGCGATTTGGTCACCGGACGCGCGATGTTCGTTTACTGGTCGTGCGACCGCGCGGCGAGCAACGGCAGTCTGCTCGGCTGCATTACGAATCCGCGTCTGAACCGGATCGGTAAATTAATTAAATAAAGTCTTTAACGCGAAGGCGCGAAGGCGCAAAGATCATGATCTTTGCGCCTTCGCGCCTTCGCGTTGAAAAAGAATTTTTATGATGAGCCTGAAATTCAGCGAAGAAGTCGCCGACGCGCTCGCCGAAAAAAGGCCGGTCGTCGCGCTCGAATCGACCGTCATCGCGCACGGCTTGCCGTATCCGCAAAACGTCGAGACCGCCCGCGCGCTGGAAAAACAAGTGCGCGACGGCGGAGCCGTCCCGGCGACGATCGCCGTTTTCGACGGACGATTTTGCGCGGGGCTCGACGGGAATCAGATCGAGCGGCTCGCGACCGAAAAAAACATCCGGAAAATTTCGCGGCGCGATTTGCCGATCGCCGCCGCTAAAAAATTAAACTGCGCGACGACGGTCGCGACGACCGCTTTCATCGCGCACGCGGCAGGCATCCGAGTTTTCGCGACCGGCGGCATCGGCGGCGTGCATCGCGATTTCGATTGGGACGTTTCCGCCGATCTGCCCGAACTCGCCGCGACGCCGATCACGGTCGTCTGTTCGGGCGCGAAAATCGTTTTGGATTTGCCGGCGACGCGCGAATGGCTCGAAACGCACGGCGTAACGGTGCTCGGCTGGCGATGCGACGAACTGCCGGCTTTTTACTCCGCGAAAAGCGGTCTGCCGATCGACGAGCGCGTCGAGACCGCTGCGGAAGTCGCGGCGATCGCGCGCCGCCGAGACGAACTCGGGCTTAAAAACGCCGTGCTTTTGACGGTGCCCGTTCCGAAAGATTTCGAGATCGAGATCGACGTTCTCGAAAGCATACTGGAAGAATCGCTGCGGCTCGCCGCCGAAAGGCGCGTTTCGGGCAAGGAAACGACGCCTTTTCTGCTCGCGCAGATGTCCGAAAGAAGCGGCGGCAAAACCCTCGACTCGAACATCGCGCTGCTCGAAAACAACGCCCGAGTCGCCGCCGCGGTCGCGCTCGCGCTGTCGTTCCGGAATCCCGCCTGAAGGCGGAAAATGGCACTGAATTCAATAGTTTAAAGCTAAGGAAAGCCGCCCGCAGGCGAGGCTCAAAACTTTTATAAATTTATTTCTTGCCAACCTCCACCTCTTTTTGCTAATCTAACGAACACAATTTAATGTCGCCGAAGCTGCCGGCAATGCAGCACGGGGGAACCAAATTACTGGGGCGCATCTGATTTTCAGAAGAAGACTTCTTCGCTTTTAGCCCGTCAGCTAACCTCGTAGGCGTTATCGAAGAAGGACACGAAGGATTTTCCGCCGAGGCTGTGGAGACAACCGGTTGTCTTTACAGCCTCTTTCTCTATTCGGAAGATGGTTCGTTTTCTTTGACAAATTAACAAAACGATTTATGGAGGATTGATTGTTATGAATCGAAGATATTTCTGGCTGGTCCCCGAATTCACGAAATTCCGCACGGTTTTCGAAACGGCGGAAACGGTTCTGGGCGTTTCGGACGAAAACGAGCATCGACTTTTCCGCAAAGACACGGGCAAAATCTGTTTCGACGAGCGCGAGGCGCTGCGGCTTTCGATCGTCAGACTAACGGAATTCGAGCAGCCGGAAGAATTTTATATCAGCCAGACCAGGGCGGTTTATGTCTGATAAATATCTTTTCGGCGTCGAAAGCTGACTGCTTTTGCGGCGGTTTCGCCGCAGCGTCCGGCCCGGTCCGCCGACAAAGATATTCCATCGCGAAGGCGCGTCCGTTCAATTGTCATGAAAGAATTTTCCGCGCTGTGCGGTGCGGAAAATTCTTATCATTCCGAATCCCGTCTTCACACGCAATTTTTGCCCTTCCGCGCAAAAAGTCTCTGATGGCGGGATTCAGAACTTTAGGGAGAAATAACGATGAAACTGAGATTCGGATCGACATTTATTTTGGCGATTTCACTGTTTATGATGAGCTGTCTGCCGAGCGCGCCGGGCGGCGCGGGCGGCGGAAAATCGGCGCGAACGATTACGGTTTACGGATTCTCGATCATGAAAGAATCGCTCGAAAAGGAAATTTACCCGGCGTTTGCCGCGAAATGGAAAGCCGAGCACGGCGAGGACGTCGCTTTTCAATCGTCGTTCGCCGGTTCGGAAACCGTCACGAATCAAATTCTCCAGGGGGCGCCCGCCGATATCGGGATTTTCTCGATCGAACGCGACGTCGACCGTTTGATCGCCGCCGGACACGTCCCGAACGATTGGTACGTCACGCCGCAGAAGGGCATCGTCAATAAAACGCCGTTCGTGATTCTGGTGCGCAAGGGCAACCCGAAAGGCATCGCGGATTTTGCCGATCTCGGCAAACCGGGCGTCAAGGTCATTCATCCCGACCCGGTCAGTTCGGGCGGCGCGCAATGGTCGATTCTCGCGATTTACGGCTCGGAACTTAAAAAATCGGAAGCGGAATCCGGCGCCAAAGACGAGACGCGCGCCTTGAATATGTTGAAGACGATCTGGCGCAACGTGATCGCGACGCCCGGTTCGGCGCGCGAGGCGCGCACGCAGTTCGAACTCGGGCAGGGCGATGCGCTGATTACTTACGAGCTCGAAGCGCTGCTGATGAAAGACGCGAAGGCCGAGATCGACGTCGTCATCCCGAAATCGACTATTTTGAGCGAACATCCGGTCGCGATCGTCGACCGCAACGTAACGGCGGAAGAACGCCCGGTCGTCGAAGCCTTCCGCAATTTTCTCTGGTCGGAAGAAGCGCAGAAAGCCTTTGTCAAAAACCATTTCCGTTCCGTTACCAACGAAGATTTCAACACGACGAACGTTGGTTTCGCCAAAATCGAGATGCCGTTCACGATCGAATACTTCGGCGGCTGGGGCAAAGCTTACCCGGACGTTATCGAAAAAATATTCCGCGATCAGGTGCAGAATAAATGAGCGCGAATCTTTCAAACATCAGGCATACGCACGGCTTTGACCTTATCAAACCGCTGAGCGTCACG
This sequence comes from Pyrinomonadaceae bacterium, assembly GCA_036563455.1. GTDB lineage: Bacteria > Acidobacteriota > Blastocatellia > Pyrinomonadales > Pyrinomonadaceae > JAFDVJ01. Next base: position 103,256 of record DATCMK010000039.1, read on the forward strand.
ACGCTGATCGTCGTCATGATGCCGCTCGTGCTGCTGCCGCTGGCCTCGATTTTTATATTCGGCACGAGCAGCGGCCTGGGAAGTTTCTGGAACGCTTTGACCGCGCCGGAAGCGATTTTTGCTCTGCAGCTCTCGATCGTGACGAGCTTTTGGGCGACCGTTTTCAACGTCGTTTTCGGGCTTTTCGCCGCCTACGTCCTCTCAAAATACAATTTTTGGGGACGCAACGCGTTGATCGTGACGATCAGCCTGCCGACCGCGATTCCGACCGCCGTCGCCGGTTTCGCGCTGCTCCTGCTCTGGGGACCGTACGGAATTTTGGGGCAGTATCTCGAACCGCGCGGCATTCATTTGATGTTCACCGCCGCCGCGATTATCCTCGCGAACATTTTCGTCACCTTTCCGCTCGCCTTCGGCGTCATTAAACCGGTTTTCGACACGATGAACCAATCGCTCGAAGAAGCTTCGGCGACGATGGGCGCGACGCGCTGGCAGACTTTCTGGCACGTTACAATGCCGAGTTTGCGCGGCGCGATCCTCTCGGGCGCGCTGTTGACCTTCGCGAGGTCGGTCGGCGAGTTCGGCTCGACGATTCTGGTTTCGGGAAATTTAGCGGGACGCACGCAAACCGCACCGCTTTATATTTTCGCCAAATTCAACGAAGGACAGGTCGAAGCCGCCAACGCGATCGCGATCGTGCTGGCGTTGTTTTCGTTCTTGATTTTCAGCGTTCTGTTTTTCGCACGCGACTGGCTCGAAGCGGAGTAAGGAAGAAGAGAAAGGAAGAAGGGAAGAAGGATCCGATTATGGAAATTCAGATTGATATGCCAAAAGCTATCTCAACAAAAAATAAAAAGCCCTCCTTTTCTCCTTCCAAGAGTATGAACGATATCAAACAAAAATCCGGAACCGCCGTCACCGTCGAAGGCATCAGCAAAAAATTCGGCGCGGCGGTCGTGCTCGAAGACATTAATTTCGAAGTCGCCGAGGGCGAAACGATCGTTCTTTTAGGCGCTTCCGGTTCGGGTAAAACAACTATCTTAAGAATCATCGCCGGCCTCGAAGCGCCCGATTCGGGACGCGTCGTGCTGCACGGCAAGGACGTCACCGATCTCCCGGCGCGCGGTCGCGGCGTGGGCGTCATTTTTCAGTCCTACGCGCTTTTCCCGAAAATGTCGGTCGAACAGAACATCGGCTACGGCTTACGCCTGCGAAAAAAGACGAAAGCCGAAATCAAGGAAATCACCGACGGTTTGATCGAGCTGACCGGGCTCGGAGAACACCGGCGGAAATACCCGTCGCAGCTTTCCGGCGGGCAACAGCAGCGCGTCGCGATCGCGCGGGCGCTCGCTTACAATCCGGAAGTTTTGCTTTTCGACGAACCGTTCGGCGCGCTCGACGCGCAGATCCGCACGCGGCTTCGCCGGGAGATTCGCGCGCTGCTCAAAGAAATCAAGGTTCCGTCGATCTTCATCACGCACGATCAGGAAGAGGCGCTCGAACTCGGCGACCGCATCGCCGTGCTGAACGAAGGCCGGCTCGAACAAATCGGCACCCCGTACGACGTTTACAACAAGCCGGCGACCGAATACGTCGCGACCTTTCTCGGCGCGGCGAATCTGCTGCTCGGCATCATCAACGACGGAAAATTCGAAGCCGAGGACATTTTTCTCAAAATCGAAGAAGGCACTCCGGTGCGCGACGGTCAATCCGTTAAACTCGTCTTTCGCCCCGAAGACGTTTTCCTCCGGAAGCCCGAAAACCTGACGCAGAATTACCAGCCGCTGACCGACGGGATCGTCGAAGAAGTGAATTTCGTCGGCGCCTTCGAAAGAGTCGTCGTCCGGCTCAACATTTCCACGCGCCAGCCGATCATCGTGACGCGCCCGAAAACCGAAACGACCGCGTTTCCTTTAACCGCCGGGCAAAAAGTGGCCGCCGGATTGGTCCGCTTCCGAATTTTGCCCAATTACACGCTCGCCGCCGAACGCGCCAGCCGCGTCGTTTGAAAAGGCGAGAATGAAAATTCGTCTTTTCCCTTTCAATTTACCGTCGCCATTTTCTCCCTCAAAGCATCAATTCTTCGCTGCGCTTCTTTGGCTTCGTCCGACGCGGGCAGCTTTCTGATAATTTCGCGCCAGCTCGCGCCGTCGTAGTGAAAAAGCCGGGTGCTGGTGTTGAAGACGAATCCGATGTTGAGCCGCTGGTAACGGTCGAGGCTCGGATAATTCAGGTAGAAGCTGTGCAGCGGCGCCCCGGAAGCCGCCATTTCCCGGCGGCTCAGACGCCGCGCCGCTTCGCTCGACATTTTAAGCGCGATTTCCTCCATCAAATCGCCGAATAAAAGCAGAATCGACGGGCGAAACGGCGAGGCGGGAAAGTTGTTCAGGAAAATCTGGGCGCGTTCGATCTGCTCGAAGCCGTCTGAGGATTGCACGAGTCGCGCCAGCCGTTCGTCGTCGCCGCGGCGTGATTTTCCCGCGACGGCTTCCCTCTGCACCCAGCCCTGCCTACGCGGCGCGACGACGACGCGGTAGAACGTGACGCGGTCGGCTTCTTTCGTCTCCAGAATTCTGACGATTCGCCCGCGCCGCATACGTTGAACCGGTTTGGCGAAAAGGCTCGGCGCGGCGCGCAGAACGGCGAGCCGTTCGTCGATGACGATCGCGTTGTCGGATGAATTTTCTGATTTCAGGGCGGCGGTCGATTTTGATTTTAACTTTGGTCGGACGTATCTTTTCTGCGCCTCCGTCGTCAAGCCCGAAAAAACAAGCAGCAATACCAAGAAAAGCGGTCTTTTCATACAATTTCTCCTTTTGGCTTTGGGATTCTCTTTCGAGTCCAAAGAATAAATGTAAAAAGCCTTTATTTCTAAAAGTTTATTTTTTGAATTTGGCTGTTTTGATACGGTTCTGCACGCCCGCGTGGTGAAAGTGACAAATCGCGATCGCCAGCGCGTCGGCAGCATCGTGCGGTTCGGGAGCTTTTTGCAGACGGAGGAGCACGCGAACCATTTCCTGCACTTGATGTTTTTCGGCGTTTCCGTAGCCGACGACCGTTTGTTTGACAAGCCGCGGACTGTATTCGGCGATTTCGAGACCGGACAATTCGCCGAGCACGATAACGGCGCCGCGCACCTGACCGAGTTTCATCGCGACATTGACGTTGACGGCGTAAAACGCTTCCTCGATCGAAAGAACATCAGGCTGAAAAGTTTCGATGACCGCTTTAACGCCTTCGTAAACCTTCAAAAGACGTTTGGAAAATTTTTCGCGCGGGCTGGATTTGACGGTGCCGAAATCAACGAGCTTGTACTTCAGGTTCTCGCCCTCGACGACCCCCCATCCGAGCGTTTCGCTTCCCGGGTCAATGCCTAAAACTTTCATTTTATTTTATTGATAACGAAAAATAAGTCAATAACTTTTTATTTCAGCCGCGAAAGGACACGAAATTTCACGAAACAAAGCATAAAAATTTTTCGTGAAATTTCGTGTCCTTTCGCGGCCGAATTTTTATTTATTCCATCTCCGACTCGGCGATGTCGAAGTTGGCGTAAACTTTCTGCACGTCGTCGTTGTCGTCGATCGCGTCGTAAAGTTTGAGCATCTGTTTGGCGTCCGAGCCTTCGAGCCTGATGTAATTTTGCGGAATCATCGAAATTTCCGCCGCCTGCGGCTCGATGCCGGCGGCCTTGACGGCTTCGTGGACGGCTTCGAAGTTTTCCGGAGCCGTGTAAATCTCAAAAACGTCGCCCTCGTCCTGCACGTCGTCCGCGCCGGCTTCGATCGCGATTTCGAACAACTCGTCCTCGGATTTCGCCGCTTTGTCGACGATGATTAAACCCTTTTTATCGAACATCCACGCGACCGAACCGGATTCGCCCAAATTCCCGCCGTTTTTCGAAAACAAATGGCGCAGCTCGGCGACCGTCCGGTTGCGGTTGTCGGTCATCGTTTCGACCATCACCGCGACGCCGCCGACGCCGTACCCTTCGTAGGTGATTTCTTCATACGCGACGCCTTCGAGTTCCCCGGTGCCGCGTTTGATGGCGCGCGTAATCGTGTCAATGGGCATATTCTGCGCCTTCGCGTCATTGACCGCTTTGCGAAGACGGGCGTTGGCGTCGACGTCGCCGCTTCCGCCGGTGCGCGCCGCGACCGTGATTTCCTTGATGAGTTTCGTGAAAATCTTTCCGCGCTTGGCGTCGAGCGCGCCTTTTTTATGTTTGATTGTGTGCCACTTGGAATGTCCTGACATTTGCTGATTTACCTTTTGTTTTGTTGATTTAAATAGAAAAAAAAGACTATATCACGCCGCGCAAATCTATTTCAAACCGGCTAATTGTAAGAATTTTTCCGCCGTGAGGTTCGTGATTTTGATCTGCTTCGTCTTTGAAGCCTGTCCGGATAAAATTTCGACTTCGGATTTTGAAACGCCGAAAGCTTTCGATAAAAGTTTGATCAGCTCGGCGTTCGCCGCGCCGTCGACCGGCGGCGATGAGATTTTCACCTTCAGCGCGCCGTCGTGTTCGCCGACCACTTCGCTCCGCGAAGCGCGCGGCACGACGCGGACGCCGAAAGTCACCGCGCCGTCTTTTTCCGTAAGATTTATCAAGAGTAAACGAACAGCCGCAAAACCAGCGTTTGCAGCAAGCCGATCAAAATCAGGACCAGCATCGCCGAAATGTCGAACATGCCGATCGGCGGGATCAATTTCTGCACGGGCAGCAGAATCGGGTCGGTGACGCGCATCACAAACGCGAGAAACGTCTTGCGCGCGAAAACGAACCACTGCGCGATAAAACGAATAAAGATGAACAAAACCAGCACGCTCAGCAGTCCGTAAAGCGCGAAACCGATAAACGCCTTGACGTTGCCGGAGATAATGCCGGTCGTAATGCCGTCGACGACGAAAAACGTGTTGCCGACGATCTGAACGGCGAAATACGTTAAAATGCCGGAGATCAGCAAGGTCAAAAGCGGCGCGAGCCGCGTGTCGACGCGAAAATTCGCCAGAAAACGCGCCGCCGGATAAACGAAGCGGTCGGTTCGTTTTTTCAGATGATAGGAAAACCTGCCGATTTTGCCGAACGGATTCGGGTCGGAGTAGTTGAAAATCACGCGCAAAACGAGCAGCGCCGCGAAAATCAAAAACGCGACTGTCACGACGTACCAAACTATCGGATAAACGTTCAGGCTTAAGTAAAAATCTTTGTTCATCGGTAATTGCTATAACTTCTCGCGCCGAAAATCGCCGTCCCGACGCGCACCACCGTCGCGCCTTCTTCGATCGCCGCCGCGAAATCGTGGCTCATGCCCATCGAAAGCCCGCCGCCCGGACAGACCAGCTCGCGAATCTCGCGCAGGCGCCGGAAAAACGGGCGCACCCTTTCGACATCTTCGAAATATGGCGGCAGACTCATCAGCCCGTCGAATTTAAGATGCCGGCAGCCGCGCAAAAATTCCGCCAATCGCGGCAAATCTTTTTCTTCGATGCCGTTTTTCGTCGATTCTTTCGCCAGATCGACCTGCACAAAGACCGACAGTTCCGCGCGCTTTTCCTCTTCGCAGATGCGTTCCAGACGTTCGGCGAGCTCAATCGAATCGACCGAATGAATGACGTCGAAAAGGCGCACGGCTTTGCGCGCCTTGTTCGACTGGAGATGCCCGATCAGATGCCATTCGGCCTTTTCGCGCCCGACCTGTTCGATTTTCCGCTCGGCTTCCTGAACTTTATTTTCCCCGAACGCCCGCGCGCCGGCGCCGATCGCCTCCCGAACCGCTTCCGCGCCGTGCGTTTTGCTGACCGCGACGAGCTTTATTTCCTCGGCGTTGCGGCTCGCTTTTTCCGCCGCCCGCGCGATTTGCGCCCTTATTTTCGCAAGCCTTTCCGCCAAAGTTTCGACCATCTCTACAATGATAGCAAAGATGCGTTTGAACTTTCACGCGGCAATGTGTATATTAAGTCTTTGCCTCATCGAGGCGCGCCGCGGACGTGGCGGAACTGGTAGACGCGCAGGTCTCAGAAGCCTGTGAGCTTAAGCTCGTGATGGTTCGATTCCATTCGTCCGCATTTTTTTATTTAACGATGAAAGACGAGGATAAATCCTCGTCTTTTTCTTTTGTCTTTAATAGCTTATGGTCGGAACGATCTTCAAATGCGGTTTCGCGGCGGAATCTGCATGTGAAACAAAGTTGCGGCGGGAAATACTAAACCGGAGATTTTCGACAAGTTACCGAAAATCTCCTGAAATGAACGCTAGGTTCTCAGGCGCTTCCTACTCTTCCACTTTGCGGAGACAAAAATCCGCGCCGTCATCATCTTTTGTGCAGAGCTTCAAACCGTACTGGTCGCGTTCGAGCCGGAACGCGACGGTTTTGCGTTCGGCGGGAATCGTCGCTTCGCGCTCTTTAGCGGTGCAGACCATCTGCGTTCGCCTTCCGGGGGCGTAATCGAACGACAGCGTCGCGCCGTCGACGCTCAGGCGACCGCTTTTATAGACGAAGAGCTTCGTCGTGCAGCCGTACATCGTGTTGGAATAATAGCTGGCGTATTTGACCTGACCGTTCGGCGAAATTTCGTATTCGATGATCGAACCGCTCGGCTCGGACAACTCGCCCGTGATCAAGCTCCGGTAACGCTCGCCGGAAACGCTGCCGTTACTCCAAAGACCGGCGAGGTCCGCCAGTTTTACCGCGCCCGTCGTCACGCCGCGATCGTCGGCGGGCGCGGCGGGAATTTTTTCCGTCGTTTCGCCATCCGGCGCGCCGCGGTAAACGGCGAACAAAAAGCGGTTCAGCGGGTCGCGTTGGTTCGTTTCCAATTCCGCCAGAACCGGCGGCAAAAACTCTTCGCGAACCCGGCGGCTTTCTTCTTCGCCGGCGGCTTGAATTTTCCGGAATCCTTCGTTGGTTTCGGCGATGGTGGCGCGCATCGACGCTTTCGCCCGCGCCTGGTTAACGATCAGCGTTTGAAACTGCCGGCGCTGCGCGGCGGTGAATTTCCTGGCTAGCAGCCATTCGTAAAATTCGATCTGAACGAGCACGTCGCTTTGCCGCAAAGCGGGATTGCCCGCGACCAGTACTGCGTCGTCCGGCGACACGATCTGCCGCTGCGCGAAAGCCGTCGCGGCGAAAATCGTCAAAGCGATCGCCGCCGCGGAAAAAGTTTTATAAAATTTCATAAAATCACCCGCCAATTAAAAGGCGTCTCACAAGCGAACGCGCCGTTTCGCGGCGATTTAAATCCGCCGCCCGCGTTTTTTGAAAAATTCTTTCGGAAGAAAAAGCCGGCGCGGTCTTCCCGGATCCGCTTCTGAAACTGGGCAGCGGCAGCGGGCAATCCTTGAAATAAATATTATCGAAATAACCTCCGGATTACTACGAAGGCGCCCAAACCGAAAACCGTGTTCATACCGAATTGCGGCTTTCGAGGCGCAGCGAAATGGGGCGTAAAAGTTTGACTTAGATTTGACTTAAAAAAGAGGCGGAAAATTCAATTCTGAATTTTCCGCCTCTTTTTTGTCATTTTTTTTAATTACTAACGCGTGAATTCAAAATCGTAGTAATCGAGGTGCTGAATCAGCTCGCCGTTTTCGTAGTTCAGGTCGATGTCGAGCTTTAAATTCCAGACGCCTTTGCGGATCACGATTTCGCCGTACGGCAGAAACAGCGTCGCGTCTTCGTAAACCGTCACGGGATAGCCGGGTTTGATGTCGTAGGAGATTTCCAACTCGTCGTTGCCGTTTGAATATGCCGGATTGGTGTTGGTCAGAAAATCTTCGTTTTCTTTTTGCACGCGCGCGACGACTTTCGCGTCTACGCCCTTTAAATCTTTGACTTCAAAGCTGACGTGCACGCGCATTCCCTTTCTGCCGCCTTCGGTCACGTTGTAATCGATCCAGACTTTTTTGACCGTCGCGCCGCTGCCGGCGTTTTTTGTCGGGGCGTCGTTGCCGCCGGCTGAGGTGTATTCGAATTCTTTCGTCGTCAGGTGTTTGATCAGCTCGCCGTCTTCATAACTCAAGTCGATATCGAGCTTTAAGTTCCACACGCCCTTCCGCAGACCGATTTCGTTGTAGGGCAGAAACATGTCGGCGTCTTCGTACACGGTCGTCGCGTAACCCGGCTTGATCGAAAAGGACGTTTCGAGGTGTCCCTCGTCGTTCGAATACGAAGAATTATTCGTCAGGAACTCGCCGTCGTCCGTCTGCACGCGCGCGACGAGCTTGGCGTCGACGCCTTTGAGCCCGGTCACTTCAAAGTTGACATGAATTCGCATCCCCTTTCTTCCGCCGTCCGTAACGTTGTAGTCGATCCAGCAGCTTTTGAACACCGCGCTCGGCGCGAACGATTTTTTCGATGAATTATTCGCCCGGAAAACGTGATTTTTGTTGGATAAGGCAAGCGCCGGTGTTAAAGTTAATAAACCAACCGCGAAGACGAGCGCCAAGCGGTTTAATTTTTGCATAATTGATTTTGTTGCGTTCATTATTGAACCTCCGTTTCTGGTTGACTGGCTGCGTTTTGGGGAAAACTTTGATTGTAACGGTCGTTATTAATCATTTATCTGCTTGAGAACGGATTGCTCCGATTTTCATCAAAAGAACGCCGGCTCAATTCTTTTTTGCAAATCTTATCAGAAAAATTTCAGAGACTTGAGAATGCCCGAAAATTTCATCGAAACGATCAGAAATCAGCAATCAGCCTTCGGTTTGACGCTGCCGGAAGAAACGCTCGAAAAACTCTCCGCGTATCACCGTCTGATAGAGAAGAACAACCCGATTCTTCATCTGGTAGCGCCCTCTTCCGCCGAAGAATTCGCCGTGCGTCATATTCTCGAATCGCTGACGCTGCTTGAGTTTTTGCCGCGAAACGCGAAACTCGCCGATGTCGGGACCGGCGCCGGACTGCCCTCGATTCCGTGTCTTCTGGCGCGTGAGGATTTGGGCGGCGTGCTGATCGAGTCGAAATTGAAGAAAGCCGCCTTTTTGCAGGAGGCGCTCTCCGAGGGCGGTCTGGCAAACCGCACGACTATTATAAACAGGCAATTTGAGGAAATTTCCACGCCCGACGTTTCGTTCGTCGCCTGCCGCGCGCTCGATAAATTCACGCAGAAACTGCCGAAGCTTCTAAAATGGGCGAAGGGCCGGAAACTGCTCTTTTTCGGCGGCCCCGCGCTCGGCGCGGAACTTCGAAAAAACCGCGTCAAGTTCACCGAAAAACTGATGCCTTTATCCGAGCAGCGGTATCTATTTATCGGTCAGATTTAGGCTTTGAACGTTTGTCATTGCGTTTCATTTGCGATACAATGTGTTATATGAAACGGACAGCAAAAAAAACTTCGACGCCTCGAAATTCCGGCACAAAAATCAAGGAAGCGCCGCCCGTCGCAGTTTCCGAGCAGAAAAAAACGGTTTCGGCGAAGGGAAAAACTCTCGTCGCTCCGGAAAAAAACGGTAAAAAATCGAAACCGGAAACGGCGCTGAAAATTTCCGCGCCGGCGCCGCCAGCCGGTAAAACGGTTTTCGTCAAAAACATCGGCCGGCCAAAATCGGCGCCGGGAACGGGAGCCGCCGCTTCGGAAAAGGGAACGGCGAAGTCGAAACCGGCCTCTTCAGCGAAGGTTTCTGATTCCGGTTCGCCGGTTAAAAAGCAAATTCCCGCTGCCTCGAAAGCGATCGAAGTCGAAAACAAAACGGCCAAAAACTCAAAGAAATCAAGCGCCGCGTCCGCCGAAAAGGCTTTGGATTCAGCGGCGAAAACCCAAAAAGCGACGACGGCGAAAAAGCCCGATCCGGTAAAATCACCGGTTCTTAAAAATAAAGTCGCGCCCGCAAGTGCCAAATCCGCTGCCGATTCTCCGGTTTCAAAGCCGAAAGCGAAAAAATCGAGCCCGGCAAAGATCCTTGCCCCGGCAGAAAAGGCGGCTAAGCCGGTTTCGAACAAAAAGTCGAAGCCCGCACGCGAGGCGGTTTCGCCGAGAATTGAAGGGAAAAGCGTCGAACCGTCGAATAAGGAACTAAAAGCCGAATCTCCGGCGGCCGCGCAAAATAGCGGCAAAAAGGCCGAAACGGAGATCCTAAAAACAGTCGCGACGCCGGCGAAATCGAAAGCCAAAGGGAAAACCGCCGCCGTCGCGCCGAAAACCGAGAAAAAGCCGTTACAGAAAGCCGCGCTGCAGATCGAAGCGGTTATGGCGCCGGTCGCGCCGAAACCGGTCAAGAAAAAGCTCAAACCGATCGGCTCGGCGGTCGTGCGCGGAAAGAGCGGGCGGTATGATTTCGAAGTTTTTCCGCTCGACGCGGATTTGAAGGACGGCTCGGCGATTTATGTCATCTCGAAGCGCATCACCGACAAACGCGGGCGCGGGCATCATAAATTCGTCTGCATCGGGCAGACCGAATCGCTCCTCGGCGAAATCAAAAAACACAAAAAAGACAAATGCATCAAACAGCATAGAGCGAACGTGATCTGTCTTTTAAGAGAAGACAGCGCGGCGAATCGTTTGAAGATCGAAACCGATCTGCGCGAAGCGCACGCGATCGCCTGCAATCAAAAATAAACTCTGCCGTCGTCGTTTCGGTCGGGCATTGATTTTTGCTAAGATGTCATCAATTATGATGCGTCCCGAAAAAAGCGAATACGCCGAATATTACGAAAGATACGTTTCCCTGGTCGAAGAAACGGACATCGCCGCGGTTCTGGAAAATCAGCTAAACGAACTGAGAGAACTTTTACAAACCGTTACGGAAGAAAAATCGCTTTTCGCTTACGCCGAAGGAAAATGGTCGATCAGGGAACTGATCGGGCATCTGTCGGACGGCGAGCGGATTTTCGCTTACCGCGCGCTCCGCATTTCGCGGGCCGATCAAACGCCGATCGAAGGTTTCGAACAGGACGGTTATATCGAAAACAGCAATTTCAACGGCGTTTCATTAGCGGATTTGATTGCCGAACTCGTTCATCTGCGTCAGGCGAACGTCGTCCTGTTCAAAAGCTTAAGCGACGAAGCGTGGGCGCGCACCGGCAGGGCGAGCGATAATACCGTTTCGGTGCGCGCTCTGGCGTACATCATGGCGGGACACATCCGTCATCACCTGAAAATTCTCAATGAGCGTTATCTGGCTCAATGAAATTCGACGCGATCATCGTCGGCGCCGGCGCGGCAGGCCTCTTCTGCGCTTCGCAGGCCGGAAAACGCAGACGGCGGGTTTTAGTCGTCGAACATAACGCGCAGGTCGGACGAAAAATTCTGATTTCGGGCGGCGGGCGCTGCAATTTCACGAATCTCGACGCGAGGGCGGAAAATTTCATTTCAAAAAATCCCCATTTCTGCAAATCCGCGCTCGCGCGCTACACGCCGCAGGATTTTGTCGATCTCGTGCGCGAGCATCGAATCGAATTCTACGAAAAAAAACTCGGACAGCTTTTCTGCCGCGAAAGCGCGCGTCAGATCGTCGCGCTGCTCCTTAAAGAATGCGAAACCGCGAGGGTCGAAGTTCGCACAAACTGCTCGGTCAAAAGCGTCCGCAAAAACGATCTTTTCGAAGTCGAGACTAACCAGGGCGTTTTTCAAAGCGAAAATCTGGTCATCGCGGCGGGCGGACTTTCGTTTCCGAAGATCGGCGCGACCGGTTTCGGTTATCAAATCGCGCGGCAGTTCGGGTTGAAAGTGCTCGAAACCCGACCGTCGCTCGTGCCGCTCGTTTTCGCTAAAAAGCTCGATTTCGCCAGGCTCGCCGGGATTTCGGTCGATTCCATCGTTTCGACCGGAAAGCATTCGTTTCGCGAAAACATTTTATTCACGCACCGCGGGCTGTCGGGTCCGGCGATTTTGCAGATTTCAAATTACTGGCGAAAGGAAAACGCGGTTTCGATCGATTTGCTGCCCGGGCAGAACGCGCGCGATCTTTTAACGGAAAATATTTCGACGAAACAAAATCTGGACAATTTTTTGAGCAAGTTTCTGCCGAATCGTTTCGCCGAGATTTTTACCGCCCGAAATTTTCCCTCGAAACCGCTCAATCGAATAAGCCGTCGCGAAATCGAAGAAATCGCCGAAATCTTAAACGATTGGCAGGTTTCGTTTCACGAAACCGAAGGTTACGACAAGGCGGAAGTGACCTTGGGCGGCGTGGATACGAATGAACTTTCCTCGCAGACCATGGAATCAAAAAAAATTAAAGGTTTGTTTTTCGTCGGCGAAGTGATCGATGTGACGGGTTGGCTCGGCGGTTACAATTTTCAATGGGCTTGGTCGAGCGGTTTCGCCGCCGGAGATGCGATTTAAAGTTAAAGCGGGGAAACGTCTCCCACACCGCTTCCCCTTTTTTAGCGCCGACGACAGGGTGCCGCCAGCCACTAAAACTTAATTTTTCAGATATTTTAGCGGGGAAACGTCTCCCACACCGCTTCCCCTTTTTTCGAACCAGCGACAGGGTGCCGCCGGTAACGAAACTTTAGATTTTTAAAGCGGGGCGACGTCTCCCACACCGCCGCCCCTTTTTTCGCGCCGACTACAGGGTGCAGCCAAACGCGAAAATTAATTTTATTTGTTTCTCTCAGAATAAGTCAAATAACTTATTCATTCCCCAAAGTTAAAAACAGAATAAAAATTTTTCAAAATACCGTTTCAATGAAATCTTTATTAACTTGTTCAAATCATATTGCAATTAGCTGAACAATTGTTTATTATTTTACACAGCTGTTTAGTTATGTCAAGTAAAAAATCAAGGAATTCGGAAAATTTTTCCTTTGTCGAGCGGTTTATTGAGGTTTGCGGCACCGACCAACCCAATCGTATTGCACGATTGTTGAATATTTCGTATCAAGCCGCCAAAAACTATCTGCAAGGCAGGCTTCCCGACACGAAAGTCCTTGTTGCGATCTCCGATAAAACGCCCTACTCCATCAACTGGCTTTTGACCGGTCAGGGAGAAAAGTTTGTCAAAACTCAGTCAACTCGAGACACACTTACCGTATCTGACCAAATGCGGACATTTGTCAGGCAGATTTGTCTGGAAGTAATCGGCGAAATGTTAAGCCCCGAAACGGATTCGGATCAACAAAAAATTGTTGTTCTCACTTCCGAAAAAATTAAGGAAGAAAAAATATTAGACGAACCCGTTGTTTTTCCGGAAAACGAAAACAAATAAGCCTTTATTTATCCTTAACTTTCGAAATATTTGATAACCGAATCAAAATATTCCTGAAACGTTACCAAAATCGTGGCGGTCGGCTCCGCAGAGTTTGTTTCACCCTCAGTAGTTTCGGTAACCGTCAGGCAGCTGCCCGAGCACGGCTTTCCGCCGTTACCCATTTCGCCCTCGGCGAAAACTACCGAACTGAACAAAAACACGACCAGAATTAATTTCATTATCGATTTCATTGTATTTTCTCCAAAGATTCATTTCCGATTTGATACTTTGGGGTATCGCGTATATACTACCAAAAATCTTGCCATAAAAGTTATGAGTACTTTCCACACAGATGTTACCGTTTCGATCGGAAACCTGTTCAGACTTGAGCGTTGCGGCAAATATGAAGAAGCTCTCGCCGAACTCCGGCACATTTGGGAGGACACTGACCGGTTTCCGGCAATCGAAGAATTTCCGCCGCGCGTCGCCGCTGAAATTCTTCTACGGTGCGGCGCTGTAATCGGTTTTCTCGGTCACAACAAACAGCTTCCCGACTCGCAGGAAAAATCAAAAAATCTGCTCACCGAAGCGCGCAATCGGTTCCTTCGTATTTACGATCTCGAAAAGATCGCCGAATGCGAAAATTATCTGGCGCTTGCCTACTGGCGCGGCGGCGAAATGACCGAAGCCGAGGCGTGGGTCGAAGAGGCGCTCGCTCACCCCTTGGACAAATCCAGCGAGGCTTGGATTTACGCCAATTTAACTAAAAGCCTGATTTATCTTTCAGCCGCCCGGTACGATGAAATCGTCAAAAATCTGAAGGGCCTGGAGGAGCAGTTCAAAAATCTGGGCAACGACTTTCTCCTCGGCAGCTTCTGCACGAACCTCGCCGTCGCTTACAGAAATCTCGGTAAAATTCCCGAAGCCTTGAAATATTACGAATCGGCGCGGGTTTATCATCACAGATCGGGACATCAAATTTATCTCGGAACGATCGAAAACAATCTCGCTTACGTTTATAAGTCGCTCGGCAGATACAAGGAAGCGCACCGCGCGATCGATAACGGAGTCGAAATCTTTAAGAAAGTAAAAGACCGCACGCGCGAAGGTTTTTCGCTCGATACGAAAGCGGAAATATTTTGCGACGAAGGGCGGTACGAAGAGGCGCTGAAGGTCATCGAAAAAGCCATTTTAATTTTAGGCAAGAGCGAAAACGCCGGTTACGTGGTCGAAACTTTCCTTTCCAAAGCCAAGATTCTCCTTTCGCTCGGCCGAACGACCGCCGCCTTTCTTTGCCTTTCGGATGCCGTCCAAATCGCGAAGACCAAAATCAGCGAGGAAAAAGCCGAAAAGCTGGTCAAAGAGTTTGAAGCCGCCCTCAAGGAAAAAACCGCACCCGTAATCAGCAAAACCTTCGCGGAAAAAGAAAACGCCAGTCAGACGCTCGAATTGATCCTCCATCCGACGATCGCGCATTACGGCGAATTTCAGGGGGTTTGGATCAAAAACTCGCATCTCGAAAATTTCGGTTTGCGGAAAGGTTCGCTCGCCGTCGTCACGAAATCCGAGCTCAAGCGCGGCGATCTGGTCGCGATCAACGAAATCGCGACCGATTCGGTGATGTGCGGTTTTTACGATTCGGATTTCGGTCTCGTCTGTCTGGAAGGCATCGGCGAAGAACCGCGTCTTTTTGCCGAAAACGAAATCGAAATCCTCGGAAAAATCGTCGGCGTCGGCAAAACTGGTAAAGGTTCGAAGGGCAAGATACAAGTCGAACCGTTGAATCTGTAATTCGCCGGGAATTATTGAAAAATCCAAATAAAGAGCGGGGACGACGATCGATCTCGATCGTCGTCCCCGCTCTTTATTGACGGTTAAAAATTACCCCTTAAAAATTCCCGCCAGCAGCGCGATCAATAAAATCAATCCGATAATCGCAATTATTAAACAGCCGATTTTCAGCCAGCTGTAAGGTCTTTCGCCCTGCACTTCGCCCGTGCGGCCGTTGACGACGATTTGAAAAACTTTGCCGCCAAAGCGGTACGCGCCGGCGTAAATCGGCAGCAGCAGGTGTTTGAAAGTGACGTTCGCGTAATCGGTCGAAAGATTATGCACGCGCTGTTCGTCGCCGCCGATGTCGCGGCGCGCGTCGCCGTAAATTACGCCCTCGGCGATTTGCTTGAATTTTTCGAAGCCCTCGTCGAGCGCGATTTGGTAAGTCTGAGCCTTGTGTCCCGAAAGATACGCCGGCTCATAAGGTTTAAGCTCGTGTAAATCCCAGGGCTCTAATCTTTGAATATATTTTTCCGGCAAAGAGGCGGTCGCCGGAATACAGACGTCGTCGAACTGCCGCGAAACTTCGCCCGCGACCGAATGCCATTGCGTTTTTCTGACCTGTCGCTCTTTCCGTTCGCCGTTTTCGTAAAACGTTTCGGTTTCGTAGTAATACTCGCCGCGCTCGCCGTCGTAGCGGCTGTTCGTCCAGGCGTCGTAGGTCCAGTACGGGATGTAGACGCTGCTCAGTTTGTCGGCTTGCGCCATCTCTTTCAACGCCGACGGCGCGAACCAGAGCGACCCGAGCCACGCGCGGTAATTCGCGACCGCCTGCGGCTGCGTGACGGAAAAAGGCAGAACGCCTTCGGGCGCGACGAGCGGGTCGGCGGCTTTCGGTTGCGCGACGATTTTGGCGCCGCAGAAATCGCAGCTGCGCGCCGTTTCGGGCGGCGTGAAATTGACGATCGCGCCGCACGAATCGCAGCGCGCCTGCATCGCGTTCTGCGCCATCGGCTGCAGATGCCGCATGCCGCGCTCGAGGAATTCATGATAATCGCGCTCGTCGACTCTGCCCTCCGGCTTTACTTCCTGCGAATAAGCGCAGTAGGGACACGTCAGTCTGCCGTTTTTGGCGTCGAAAACCATGTTCGCGCCGCAGTTCGGGCACAAAAACCGATTGATATTTTCTCTGTTTATTTCCGGAGCGTTTTCCATTGTTTTGCTGGCGACGAATGTCAATTTTACCGAGATTGTTTCCGCCTTTAAACCCCAAAGAGCGAAATCGTTTCATTATTTTGCGGCGAATCGGTTTTCTCTTATGCTTCCTGCCGGAATCGCGGCGAGCCCCTTTGATATAACAAAAATTGTGGTATCATCATTTCTTGTAAATCCGTATTCATCTTAACTTTATAAAATAGATTACCGAATCAATCGAGACGCGCGTTCCGACCGGTAAAACTGTCACGTAACGAACTCGGCTCCGACAGTTACAGTGAAAATTAGGGCTTTTGTTTCAGACAATCTGGTTTGTCGCTATTTAAAAAAAATGAGTGCTGATTCCGAAACCAAAGATAAAGCAGCCGTTTCTCGCCGAATACTGGTGATCGAAGACAACTTGGATTCCGCCGAAGTCCTGCAGACGTTTCTTGAAATCAACGGGCACGAAATAACCGTTAAGACAAATGCGGCGGAGGGCTTAAAATCGGCGCGCGAATCGGCTCCCGACGTCGTGATCTGCGACATCAGCCTTTCCGGCAATCTCGACGGCTACGACGTCGCCGAAGCGATTCGCCGCCACGACGGTTTGAAATCGACTTTTCTCATCGCGTTGAGCGGTTTCGGAAGGCCGGAAGACAAGGAAAAATCGAAATCCGCCGGATTTAACGAGCATCTCACGAAACCGACGGATTTTGACCGGCTCATCGATTTGATCGATAACTTCGATCGCCGCTGAACTAACGGAACGCGGAAATGTCCATGCCGTAGCGATCTTTCACGTACTCTTCCTGCGCCTCATTTAGATTGCGCAAGTTCGCGAGCCGCCGCTCGCTCTTCTTGATATAAGTCTTCGTCCGCTCCGCCATCTGTTTGAGCAGATTTCTGCCCTCGCGCATCTCGGCTTCGACCTTTTCGCGCAATACGTAAAGTTCTGACAGTTCCGCCTTTAATTTTTCTTCCCGAAGCTCCTTCAGACGATTTCTGATTTGCCAGATCTGACGAATCGCGCGCACCAATTCGTCGCCGACCGAATCGCCGCGCACCAGATCGGGCGAATCCCGAAAGTCTTCGACGAGTTTGTTCAGGCGATTCTGATCGCCCGCCGAGTATGCTTCGTTGAGTCTCGCCATCAGCGCGTGGCGTTTTTCCTTTTCCCCGGCGTCGAGCGCGAGGTCGGGATGAATGATCTTCGCGAGGTTATGATAGGCCTTTTTCGCTTCCGTGGTCGGTCGCCATTTCTGCGCGCAGCCTTCGCCCGCTTCGGCGCTGGCGGCGGATTCTTCGGCGCGGCGCCGCAGTTCCTCGGCGCGCTTTTTGATTTCCTCGTCGTCGGGCACGAGTTTGACCTCTTCCTCGGCGATCTGCGCCTCGATTTCGTCGAGCTCGGCGTAAAACCGCGCGACTTCCATCGTGTACTGCGCTTCGAACTGTTCGAGCTCGGCGCGCAGCTCGGTCATTTCTTCCTCGCGGTCGGCGAGCGTGTCCTTCAGCCGTTCGAGAACGCGGCGCTTCTTGCTTAATTCGATTTCTTCCGGTGCTAAAACGTTCATAAGAAACCACAGATTAGCACAGATGCGGGACGGATAAAAAGAAAGCGGAGGAACGCGTTTTCTCTGCGCATCCTTCCGCTTTCTTTTTCCGGAGTTCCGTCACGCGGAACCTAAACGCCCGGCTTTATCAGCCTTCGAAGACCGAGAATTTACTCACCGCCTGCTCTTCCGCGAGTTTGATCTTCGCCAGGTTTTGATATTCGATTTCGCTCAGCAGATCGTCTTTGAAATCGGGATTCGGCTTGTACCACGCCTGCGATTCGAAGTATTTCTGAATCTCCTTGTCTTTGAAGACGCGTCCGCGCCGAGCGTAA
This sequence comes from Pyrinomonadaceae bacterium, assembly GCA_036563455.1. Lineage (GTDB taxonomy): Bacteria > Acidobacteriota > Blastocatellia > Pyrinomonadales > Pyrinomonadaceae > JAFDVJ01. Next base: position 121,249 of record DATCMK010000039.1, read on the forward strand.
ATCTCGTTGCGCAGGATGCGCAAATCTTCGGTGAACAGCTGGTCGGCGAAATCGTCAGGCAAAACCTCGGTCGAAAGGCGCTCGCGCAGCTTCGCTTCATAAGCGAGAATCAGATTGACGTTTTGTTCTTCGACCGCGCCGAGCTTCACCCGGCGCTGGTCTTTGACGGGCTTGTACCATTCGCGCCACTCGAAATACTGGCGAACGCCGGGCGTATCGAATTTTTTGCCGCGCCGCGCCCAGAATTCGTTGCGGATCATCCGCAGTTCCATCAGCGTCAGGCCCTTCAGTTTGTCTTCGGTCAGCGCGACCGCTTGAAAATTGCCCATGTCGCCGATCGAAATCGCCGTGTTGCGCCCGGCGCTTTTTTTGGCGAGCAGCGTTTCCAGGTTTTTGCGTTCGGTTTCGCTCAAAACCGCCGAAGAATAGTTCGAATTCCGCTTGTACCAGTAGCGCTCGTCGAAATATTTCTGCAGCCATTCTTCATCCGGAAAAGTCTTGCCGTGAATCGCCTCGAGCTCGGCGATCAAAACGCTCAGTTCGGCCGCCGAATAGCTGCCCAGATTTTCCTCGGCGATCAGTTTCGTCTGCCAGATGCGCAGGTCGCCGGGCTGGATCCAGTCGTGCTTTTCGGCTTCCGCGAGCCGGATCAAGTCGAGATTGTCGCGCTCGGTTTTCGTCAAAACGGCGTTCGTAAACGACGGATTCGGCTTGTACCAGTTTTGTTTCGCTAAGTAATCCTGAATGTCTCGTTCCTTAAAAACGCGTCCGCGCTTGCCGAAAATGACGCCGCGCAGCAGCCCCAGCTCCGTCACCGCGCCCCAATCGTCGAGGTCGTCCGTGTCGAGCTTCGCGATCTGCGCTCTCGTCAGTTTCCGCTTGGTAAAGTCGAACTTCTGCCAGTTCTGTTTGGAAAATTTCTCCCAGCGCGTCCGGCGCGCCTCTTCGACGTCCGGATTCTGCGCGAAAAAAATCTGACCGAACGCGAGCAGCAGCGCCAAACCCAAAATCATTCGATTCATTCGCGTCATTCTTTCAAACTCCCGTTTAGATTTTAGCCTTCGATAATCTCGAAGCTCGTCGTGATCTCGACCGTCGGGCGCACCGTCGCCGCGACCGAACAGTATTTCGTGTCCGAAAGCTCGATCGCGTGCGCGACCGCCTGCGCGGAAACGTCGCGCCCGTACACGATATGGTGAACTTGCATCTTCGTAAAGGCGCGCGGATGCTCGTCGCGCCGCTCGCCCGTGATCTCGACCCGGTAATCGGTCACGTTTTGACGTTTCTTTTCCAGAACCGAAACGACGTCGACCGCCGTGCACGCCGCGACCGACACGAACAGCAGCTCGATCGGCGTCGGCGCCGAGTGCCTTTCGCTTTTCGTATCAATAGTTAGCGAATAACCGCCCGGCGTCGTCGCGATTAAAAACTCGTCGCCGGCATCCTTCACGACCGCTTTGTAGATGATTTTCGACATTGTAAACTCCTTGCTCAGAACGCTTAAATTAAAAATATTTTGCCGAATTCTAGCACATTATTTTCTCGCGGGAACGCGCGCATTTTATGAAACAACCTTTTGGCATAAAAAATGCTTCCAAATTACGGTCAAACGTACGGTTTGAGGCTTTTCTACGATATTAGGAGATGGATAAAAAAATGAGCAGATTCAGAAGCGTATTGGCGGCTTATTTAACGATCGGTTTGATGCTCTGCGGTTTGGCGGCGCAGACAAACGCGCAGCGCGCGCGTAACGAGCGCGAGATTCGCAACGTCGTGCGAAATTTGGATTCGAAAATCGACGACTTGCGCTACAGCCTCGAATTCGGCTTGAAAAACAGCCGGGTCGATGACCGGGACGCCGACGCGGTTCAGAATTACGTCGTGACGCTCGACGGCAAGGTCAATGACTTTGAGGAGAATCTGAATCAGCGCCGCGAAAACGCCGACGACGTCAACGACATCCTAAATGCGGCGAAAGGCGTCAACGATTTTCTGCTCGCCAACCGGGTCAACAACACCGTTCAGAAAGACTGGACGGACGTGCGCGCGCTGCTCGATCAACTGGCTTCGAACTACAACGTTTCGTGGAACTGGTCGCGCGGAAATTACGATGACGATTCGCGCACCGCGAACTACCCGACGCCGAATTATCCGACCAGCACCGCGAACAGTTCCGGTCTGACGGGCACTTACAGCCTCGACGCTTCGCGCAGCGAAGACACGCGCGACATCGTGCAGAACAGCGGCGCGCGCACCGACGCCGAGCGGCAGGATCTGGAAAGCAAACTCGAAGCCGCCGAGCAGCTGGCGATCGAGATTCGCGGCACGCAGGTCACGCTCGCTTCCTCGAAAGCCGCGCCGATCACGTTTGCCGCCGACGGGCGCACGAAAACCGAAAACGCGGGCGGCAGAACGATCCGCGTGCGCGCCACGCTGCGCGGGCAGGAATTGACCGTTTCGAGTCTCGGCGGCGAAACCGATTACACGGTGACTTTCGCGTCGGTCGACGGCGGCAGATCGATGAAGGTCACGCGCCGCATCACGACCGATTACATGAATCAGACGATCTTCGCCGAAAGCTTTTACAACAAGATCGACGGCGTCGCGCGGCTCGACGTCAACCAGAATCCGTCGCCGAATTACCCGACCGGCGCGGACGACAAAGACGGAAATTATTCGAGCAACGACCCGAACGACGTGCCGAACTCGAATTACCCGTCGAATCCGAATTATCCGACGACGACCACGGCGCGCACCGGCAATTTTATCGTGCCGAACGGAACGATCATCACCGGCGTGCTGGAAAACAACATCACGACGAAGGTTTCGCAGAACAACGACCGTTTCAAAATGCTCGTCCAGTCGCCGAACGAATACCGCGGCGCGACGATCGAAGGATACTTAACCGGCATCGACCGCTCGGGCAAGGTTTCGGGACGTTCGCAGATCACGTTCAATTTCGAACGCATCACGCTGCGCAACGGCGAAACTTACGACTTCGCAGGCTACCTGCAGAACGTCACCGATCTGAACGGCAAGACCGTCAAGATCGACACCGAAGGCACGGCGAAAGGAGACAGTCAGACCAAGGAAACCGTTAAGCGCGGCGGCATCGGCGCCGGTCTCGGCGCGATCATCGGCGCGATCGCCGGCGGCGGCAAAGGCGCGGCGATCGGGGCGATCATCGGCGGCGGCGCGGGCGCCGGTTCGGTCGTGCTGCAGGGCAAAGACGATTTAGACCTTCAGAAAGGCTCGACGATCACGGTCACGGCGTCGGCGCCGAACAATCGTTAAAAAAGTTTCGAGTCCCGCCTTCAGGCGGCGAACTCTCAACCTCGCAGCAAATTACATGTAATATTAAATTTCGCCGCGACGCGCGATTTAAAACAAAAGCCCCGCTTGAAAAAGCGCGGGCTTTTTTATTTCCCGTCCGGATGCCCATGCGTGCAAACTTGTCCCATCTATGATTTAATACCGGTTATGAGAATCTCGTTCGATGAAGTCGAAAATTTCCGCGATCGAAAATGGCGGCGCGAGGAAACTTTAAAGATCGAAGCCGCGCAGCAGGTCGAAGCGATGGTCGAAGATTTGGGATTCTGCCTCGGTTTGACGGACGCGCGGACGAATCTGCCGTCGGTTTACATCGCCGTCTGCGGTCGGCGCGACGCCTATTCGCCGAAAAACGTGCAGAAGGATTACGAGATGAGCCTCGCGTGGACGCTCAAGGACGAAGTGATGATGCGCGGAAAGGTTTATTACTCGAAACTCTGCAAGGGTCGCGCGACGTTCGTCGCGCCGCGCCTCGTTCCCTTTTTTAACGCGATCTGGGGCGTGCCGAAAAAAGAGGAAAAGGAAAAACTTTCGGCCGACGCGCAGAAAGTCTTAAAAGTCTTGAGAAAGGAATGGGAAATGGGCACGGCTGATCTGCGCGAGGAAGCCGGCATCGAAAACCGCGCGAAACTCTCGAAAGCCCTGGACGAGCTGCAAAAAACGATGAAGGTCGTGCCGCAGGAAGTTCTCTACGAGCCGAAATTCACCTACATCTGGACTTTGGCGGAAGCGCGTTTTCCGAAAGAGCTCGCGAAAAAAGTCACGCGCGAGGACGCCGTGAAAGAACTCGCCCGCGCGTTTTTGCAGATTTGCGGCACGACCGCGCTCGGCGAATTCGCGAAAGCCTTCGGCTTGACGCGCGTCGAAGCCGGAAAGGCGAATCATCGGCTTGTCAATGAAGGGTTCGCCGAGCGATTGGCGACGGGAATATATAAACTTAAATGATTTTATATTTTGGAATGGTCTCGGGTATGAACGAATTCGTTTTTATTCGAAATCGTTCCTATCCGAAAATCTTTTTAATAAAACGGACGTGTCATCACGCGCCCGCAAATCCAAAATCCAAAATCTAAAATCCAAAATTGGCTTGCCTCTAACGTTGCGTCATACCTTAATTTTGTTCCTGGAGTTGAGAAACTATGAATTTCAAAGCGGAAAATCTACGGCAGACGAAACAATTCGCCGAGCTTTCAAAGGTCACCGTCCGGACATTGCACCACTACGACCGCATCGGGCTTTTGAAGCCGAAGCGTTACGATCGTAACGGCTTCCGGCTTTACGGCGAAAGCGAATTCGCGCGCCTGCAGCAGATTACGACTCTGAAATTTATCGGTTTTTCGCTCAATCAGATCAAGGAAATTCTCCGGGAGAAAGAGTTCGATTTAGCCGAAACGCTCGGCTTGCAGAAAAAGATTCTGCGCGCGCAGCGCGATCGTCTCGATTTCGCGCTCGAAGCGATAACGCGCGCCGAAAGCGAATTCGCCGAAACGGGCGCGATCGCCTGGGAATCTTTCAATCAAATAATCGAGGTGATAAATATGGAACAAAATATGGATTGGACGAAAAAATATTATTCGGAAAGCGCGCAGGCGAAAATCGAGGAGCGTAAGTCGCTCTGGTCGCCGGAATTGCAGGAACGCGTGACGCGCGACTGGAACGAGCTGGTCAGAGACATCGAAGCGGCGATCGCCGACGGCGTCGCGCCTTCGGACGAAAGAGCGCGGGCATTGGCGGCGCGCTGGAATGGTTTGATCGAAGAGTTCACCGGCGGCGACCGCGAAATTCAGGCGGGATTAAACAAAATGTACGCCGACGAGGCGAGCTGGCGGGATAAAGTCAGCTGGAAAAAGCCTTACGGCGACGAAGTGCAGAACTTTATGCTTGAGGCGATGAAGGCGGGAGAATAAAGGGGTTTCCCCGCGAAAAAGGCGAAGGCGCGTAGATTTTATTAAAATCTACGCGCCTTCGCCTTTAATTTGCTTTTAGTATTTCATCAACTCGCGCGCCGCTTTTTCGACGTCATCGATCTGCGGCAGGATATAGTCTTCGACCTGCGGCGCGTAGGCCACGAACGTGTCGGTCGCGCCGATGCGTTTGACCGGCGCGTCCAGATATTCGAATAATTCGTCCGAGATGCGCGCCGCGATCTCCGCGCCGTAGCCGTATGAAAGCGGGTCTTCGTGCGCGACGATGACGCGGTTCGTTTTCTTGACCGATTCGGCGACGCGTTCCCAATCGTACGGCACGAGCGTGCGCAGATCGATCACTTCGACCGAAACGCCTTCTTTTTCGAGCCGTTTCGCCGCTTCGAAGCTTCTCTGCACGAGCGCGCCGAACGTGACGATCGTCACGTCCGTTCCCTCGCGGACGATTTTCGCCTTGCCGAACGGAATCATGAATTCGCTCGAAGGATACTGCGATTTATTGTAAACCTGCCGGTAAAGATGTTTGTGTTCGAGAAACATGACCGGGTCGTCGCAGCGGATCGAGGTTCTCAATAATCCGTTGGCGTCGAGCGCGCTCGACGGATAAACGATGCGAAGTCCGGGCGTGTGCGCGAAGAGCGTCGTGCCCGACTGCGAGTGATAAACCGCGCCGCCCTTTAAGTAGCCGCCGACCGGAACGCGAATGACCATCGGGCATTTCGTGTCGCCGTCCGAGCGCCAGCGCGTCACGGCGACTTCGTTGCGGATTTGCATCATCGCCGGGAAAATGTAATCGAAAAACTGGATTTCGACGACCGGCTTCAACCCGCGGATCGCCATCCCGACGGCGCGACCGACGATGTTCGCTTCCGCGAGCGGCGAATTGAAAACGCGCGCCGAACCGAATTTTCGCTGCAGATTCGCCGTCACTTTGAAAACGCCGCCCTTGCCTTTGACGCGTTCGAGGTATTCTTCGCGCGACGCGTCGGCGACGTCTTCGCCGAAGACGACGATCCGTTCGTCCCGCTCCATTTCCTCGTGCAGGCAGCGGTTAATCAGATCGACCATCGTGCCGGCGTTGCCCGAAAGCTCGGCGCCTTCCTCGGTGTCGAAATCCCTGGAAGTCGGATCGACGTCCGGCGAGTAAACGTTGCGCCACGCCGATTCGGGCGGCGGCTGCGGCGTCGCGACCGCGATGTCGGCGGCTTCGTTGACTTCGCGGTCGATTTCTTTGCGCAACGCTTCCAAATCTTCCGACGAGGCGATGCCCTCGGTCATCAAAAATTCGGCGAAAGTCTTGATCGGGTCGATCGCCGCGTCCGCCTCGCGTTCTTCTTCCGGGCGGTACAGCTTTTCGTCGTCCGACAATGAGTGCGAGTAAGGCCGCACGACTTTCGCGTGCACGAACGCCGCGCCTTCGCGCCGCCGGCAGAACTCGACCGCTTTGCGAAAGGTTTCGTAGGATTCGAGCGGGTTCGTGCCGTCGCATTTCTGAACGAAGAGATTCGGAAAGCCTTCGACGAGTTTCGAAATGTCGCCGCCGGCGGTGTTGACTTCGACCGGCGTCGAGATGGCGTAGCCGTTGTCTTCGACCACGAAAATCACGGGCAGCTTCAGGTTGCACGCCGAATTTAAGGCTTCCCACCATTCGCCCTCGCTCGTCGTGCCGTCGCCGACCGACATGTAAACGACCTCGTCGCCCTTAAAGCCTTCGATTTTGTCCTGCAAAGTTTTGACCAGCGACGCGCGGTACGACGCTTCCGCCGCGCCGACCGCATGCAAAGCCTGCGAGCCCGTGCATGACGATTGCGACGGAACGTTCAGGTCCTTGTGTCCCCAGTGCGACGGCATCTGCCGCCCGTGCGAGTTCGGGTCGACTTCCGCGCCGACCGACGAATAAAGCATCTCCTGCACGGTCATGCCCAGGCCCAGCATCAGCGCGCGGTCGCGGTAATACGGGAAAAACCAATCGTAAGCCGGCTTCATCGCGAGCGCCGCGCCGGTCAAAACGCCTTCGTGCCCGGCGCCGGAAATCTGGAAAAAGATTTTGTTTTGCCCTTTGAGCTGGATTTCCTTGTCGTCGATGCGGCGCGAAGTGTACATCGTGCGGTAAATGCCGACGAGCGTTTTCGCGTCCAGCCCGTAGTAGTCGGCCGTTTTTGTCGCCGCGGCGGCCGCTTTTCCGTTTCTGCTCGCGGCTTTTTTCGGCACTCTCGGCTCGATCGCTTTCGCGGTTTTCTGCGCCGCGTCGTGGTCGAGGAGCCCGCCGTCGCCGATCGAGCCTTCGGGCTTGATGAGAACTTTCGCGTCGTCGTTTTTCGCCGCCGTCGCCGCCGCCGATTTTTTCGCCAGATTCGTTCCGCTCGTTTCGTTTTTCTTATTCGATGCCTTTTTATTTTTATTGGTTTTCGCCGTATCCGCTTTCTTCGTTGCAGTTGCCATTTTGATGATTCCCGTTAATAAAGTTTTTTGATAAAAGGATAAATTTCTAAAATACCAAAGATAAGACTCGTGAGCAATTTCAATCAGATTTATCGTCTTGAAAAATGAGTAAATTTTTACCGGATTGGCGATTTTATCAATGTCCTGCTAATATTCCGAGACAAATCGAGCGCCCCGGTTTTATGTCGGTTCGAATTCTTTTTTAGTTCCGGAGACAACTTAATGCGAATTTACAAATCAACAACAAACGTTTTAATTTTATCGATCGTTTTCTCGATCGGATTCGGATGTAAATATTTTTCGTCAAATAAAATAGCCGAAATTCCGATCGAAACGCCGGTCGCGGCTCAAACCGTCATCACGAAGGAAATTTTGAAGCGGCGGCTCGGCAGTAAAGGAATTGAAACGGTTCCGGAGCGCGGCGCTCCAGCGCCGCTCAAACCGAATCCCAACACGCTTCATTTGCGGTTTTCAACTTCAAACTCGAATTTCAAACTCAATCAGGAAGAGTACGGAAGCTTCGGCGAGCTGGTCAATAAACTTAAGGAGATTTTCAGATACCGCGAAGAAAACGGCGTCTTTCGCGAGGGAACGAACGAAGTCTACAAAACAATCATCTTGCCCGCTTATGACGCTTATATCGCCGATTACAACGCGAAAAATATCTACATCGAAGATTTCGAAAAATTAATCGACGATCTCCGAAAAGAAGGCATCGACGAGATAAAACTCGACATCAACGAAGAAAATTCGCCGGCTGCTCTCGAAAAACTAGTCAGAGTGCCCGAAAGAATTGACGCCCCGGACGACAAAACCGGGTCGGACGCTAGTTCGGCTTCGACGAAATCGAATCTCAAAACGATCAGCGGCGGCGTGCTCAACGGAAAGGCGACGAATCTAGTCAAACCGGCTTATCCGGCGGCGGCGAAAGCGGTGCGCGCGTCGGGCGCGGTCAATGTTCAAGTGACGCTCGACGAACAGGGCAACGTCATTTCCGCGAGCGCCGTGAGCGGTCATCCATTACTGCGGGCCTCGGCGGTGCAAGCCGCCAGAGCGTCGAAATTCACCCCGACCATGCTCGGCGAAAATCCCGTTAAAGTCACCGGAGTAATCGTTTACAACTTTACGCCCGAATAAAAGCACTGAACAAAAATCAGCCGCGAAAGAGCGCGAACGAACACGAATTTTATATATTTTTTCGTGTCCTTTCGCGTTCGCTCGCGGCTGTATTTTACATTTGAAGGTTACTCGGAATAATCGAGATCGAGCGTTATTCGGTAATCGTTCGCCATCGAAGGATGCCCGTGCGCCATCGAGACTTCGATTCCCCTTTCGTAAGCGCCGCGCGCCTGGTCGCGATTCCCCATTCGTTCGTAAGCTTTCGCGAGCATCCCGTACGCCGCGCCTTCGTCGTCGGCTTTCGATAAATAATCTTCGAGCGTCGCGATGACGTTCTGCCAGTCTTCCGTCTTTTGGTACTCGTTCGCCAGACCGAACAACACCATCGTATTCGACGGGTCGGTTTCGAGCATTTGTTTGAAAACTTCGATTCTGTTCTGCATAAATTTCAAGAAAATTATCCACAGATTAACACAGATGCACACAGATAAAAATCAGATTTAATCATCTGTTTTGATCGGTGTTCATCCGTGAATAATTAAAATAATTTCCGCTGAACGGGCAGCGCTTTTTCTTCGCGTTTCTCGATCCTTTCGAAGCGCTCGAAACCGAGACGCCGGAAATGCATTTCGAACAATTTGACGGCCATGTTCCATTTTTCGGTTTTGCCGGCGCGATCCGCGAAGGTTTTGTGCCGCAGTTCGCCGCCGCGCTCGCGTTTTTGCTGGTTGATGATTTTCGCGGCTTGGTTCGGCAGCTTTTCGTGAAGTTTCTGAACGAAATATTCCTCGATCGAATCGGAATCGATGTGAATCAAATTCAAAAAAGCCTTCGTCGCGCCCGCCGCTTTCGCTTTTTCCAGAAGCACGGGAATGTCCGAATCGTTGTAGCCCAAAATGATTGGCGCGATGCCGATGCCGACCTTGATGCCGGCGTCCGCCAAAGTTTTCATGGCGCGGAAACGCACGTCCGGGATCGGCGTGTAAAGCTCGAACGGCTTCGATTTTTCCGTGGTCGGAAAAGGGATCGAAAAAAAGACCGTGCATTTCAAGTCTTTCAGAATGTCGAGGTCGCGCGTCACGAGCGGCGATTTCGTGACGATGCCGACCGGCATCCGAAAATCGCGGCAGACCATCAAACACTTACGCGTCAGCTCGTAACTGGCTTCGAGCGGCAGGTAAGGGTCGGTCGCGAACGAAAATTCGAGAAAAGGGATTTTCTCTTTCGTCTTTTTTAAATCCGCCCGCAAAACTTCGGGCGCGTTGATCTTCGCGACGATTTTCGTTTCGAAATCGGTGCCCGCGCCGTAGCCTAAAAATTCGTGGTAGCGGCGCGCGAAACAATACGTGCAGGCGTGGATGCAGCCGCGGTAGCAGTTGACCGTCCAACGGTCGCCCATGTCGGGCATAAAGCTTTTCGTGATCATCGAGCGCGTCGCCGTTTCTTCAAAAACTTCAAGACGCGTCGCCGGCGGCTCGCAGAGGAATTCCGAGGAATATTTCAGATACGGATTCGGCGGATTTTCGACCTGTCGCATAGATGAAACGATAGCCCATCCGAAGCAAAAAGGCAACGGTTTATTGGTAAAAAATTCCGTTTTCCTGTAACTTAAAATGACGAACTTCAGACCCGAAAAGCGCGTTAAATAAAAGGTGTTGGAAAAGATTTCTCATTACAAAATCCTCAAAAAACTCGGCGTCGGCGGGATGGGCGAGGTTTATCTGGCGGAAGATACGAAGCTGACGCGCAAGATCGCGCTGAAAGTTCTGCCCGCGAACGTTTCGGGCGAGCGCAAACGGCTCAATCGTTTTCTGCAGGAAGCGCGGCTCGCCGCCAATCTCAATCACCCGCATATCTGCACGATCTACGAGATCGACGCGACCGGCGAAACGCCGTTCCTCGCGATGGAACTGGTCGAGGGCGAGACGCTGGCGGAGAAGATCAAGTCGCGCGCGCTCGATCTGCACGAGATTCTCGACATCACGTCGCAGATCGCCGACGCGCTCGACGAAGCGCACCGCGCGAACATCATTCACCGCGACATCAAATCCTCGAACGTCATCATCAATCGCCGCGGGCAGGTCAAAGTTTTGGATTTCGGGCTCGCGAAAATCATCTCCGAGGAAGTCTCCGAACAGGACGTGACGCGCGCGAAAACCGAGGACGGAATGCTCGTCGGCACCGTGCAGTACATGTCGCCGGAACACGCGCTCGGCAAAAAGCTGGACGGGCGCACCGATCTCTGGAGCCTCGGCGTTTTATTGTACGAGATGGTGACCGGCACCCTGCCGTTCAAGGCCGCGACGCAAGCCGGCACGTTCGACGAAATTCTGCATAAAACGCCGCCCGCGCCCAGCGAAATCAATCCGCATGTTCCGGCGGAACTCGAAAACATAATCTTCAAACTGCTCGAAAAAGACCGCGATTTCCGGTATCAGACGGCCTCGGATTTGCTGGCGGACCTCAAACGCCTGCGGCGCTCGCTCGGCGACCTCACGTCCGATTCCGGCGATGCGGTCAGGGCTTCGACCGCCGAAATCCGTAACGCGACCGAGCTGAATATTCCGCGACATTCGGAAATCCGAACATCGGGAAACGCCAACTCCTGGCTCAAAATCGTCGCCGTCGTGGCGATCGCGATTCTGCTCGGCGGCCTCGGCTACGCGGTCTGGCATAATTTTCCGAACGAAACCGTGAAGGTGCGCGGCTTTGAAAACGCGGTTTCGACGCGGCAGACGAATCTCGGCAAAGTCGTCGACGCGGTCGTTTCGCCCGACGGAAATTACATCGTCTACGTGACGGACGAGGGCGCGCGGCAATCGCTCTGGCTCAAACAAACCGCGACGGGCAGCGTCGTGCAGATCGTCGCGCCGTCGGAAAACGTTTATCAGGGGCTCGCGATTTCGCCCGACAACAACTGGGTTTACTACAACGTCTGGGACCGCAAATCGGTCGGCGAGATTTTCCGCGTGCCGGCTTTGGGCGGCGCGGCGCAGAAGGCGGTGCACGACTGCATGCCCGGCGTTTCCGTTTCGCCCGACGGCAAACGCCTCACGTTCGTGCGCTCGGACGACCGCGACAAGCGCTACCTGCTTTTGACGATCAACGCGGACGGCACCGACGAGCGCGAAATCCGCGCGCTGCCCGAAACGATGGCGTTTTCGGCGCTCTGGGCGCCCGACGGCAAATCGATCGCGTTCGGCGCGTTCGGCGGCGAGGACAGCCGCTACCCGCAAATCCTCGAAATCGACGCGGAAGGCGGCGAGCCGAAAACCATCTGGAAAAACGAGGAAAACAATTTCCAGCCGAACCGCTTCGTCTGGCTGCCCGATAAATCCGGTCTGCTCATCACGCTCAGCAATTCGCGCGAATTTCAGTCGCAAATCTGGCAGATCGATTACGCGACCGGCGCTCTGCGGCAGATCACGCGCGATTCGAACAGTTACGGCGCGCTCAGCGTCACGGCGGACGGCAAAAATCTGCTCGCCGTGCAGCAGGATTTTCTCTTGAGCGTTTGGGTCATGCCGACCGGTAACCCGGCGCAGGCGCGGCGCATCACGGAGGGCAAAACCGAAGGGATCGGTCTCAGCTGGACGCCGGACGACCGGATCGTTTACGCGTCGAACGTCGGCGGCAACGCGGAAATCTGGATCATGAACGAGGACGGAACCGGCAAAAAACAGCTCACTTCCGACAAGACGCCGAAGCTTTCGCCGTGCGTCACCGGCGACGGCAAGTATATTTTTTACAACGTCATCGGCAACGAGCGCGGCGGCGCGGTGCGCATGGACATCGACGGCAAAAACGCGAAATTTCTGGAAAATAAATGGAACGTCGGCTGCGCCGCCGCCTCGCCTGACATCGCTTATTTTTCGGAAGTCGGAAACGGTCACGCCGCGCTTTTCCGCGACACGGCGGAGATGAACGCGCCCGAGAACGTCAGCGACAAAGGCTTGCAGGATTTCACCGTTTCGCCCGACGGCAAATCGGCGGCTTACATCACTTGGGAAGAAAACAAACGCCTCAACGTCGGCGAAGTTTTGACCTTCGCCGACAAGACGGTGAAAAATTTCGCCTTCCCGACGACCGCCGTTCAAAAATACAGCGAAAATCAATTCGTGCTGCACTGGACCGCCGACGGCAAAAGCCTTTCGTTCGTCAACGACGAGAACGGGTTCGCGAACATCTGGCTGCTGCCGCTGAACGGCGACCGACCGAAGCGAGTGACGAATTTCAACGACAATTTTATTTTCGGCTTCGCCTGGTCGGCGGACGGCAAACGCCTCGCCGTTTCGCGCGGCACTTTGACGAGCGACGCGGTTTTCTTCAAACAAAACTAAAAAAAGCGGCTCGGTAATTACCGAGCCGCTTTTTTTCCCTTTTGATATTTTTATTACTTCGCCAATTTAAGAGAAACCTGTTGCGGACGCGTTTTCTCGCCGGCTAACTGATTTTCTCTGTCCTGCAATCCCTTTCGCACCTGTTTTTCGTATTTCGATTCGAAAAGCTCGCGTCCTTCGGCGCCCTGTCTTTCAAAAATGCCGCGGAAAAAGTAGGTTTCGCCGTAACGGTTGAAGACGACGCGCTGGTCGGCGGATTGGTCTTTGTTAGACAGCGAATTATCGAAGACGACGATGCGCGATTCTTCCCCTTCGACGCCTTTCAGCAGGTATTTGCCGTAATCCATTCTGATCAAAGCGTATTTCCCGGCCGCCAGTTTGTCTTTGCCGACATGAAATTCGAACGGCGCTTCGAAAGTCATTTTCGTCTGCGCATTCGCCGCCGACGCGCTCCCGAAAATCGCCGCCAAACCAAGAACCAAAGCCATTGCGAATAATTTTAATGATTGCTTTTTCATAATCTTTCTCCTTCTCCTGAAATCTTCTTCTGAATATTTTTTTTGACCGCCCCGGGTCGTTGCCCCCAGTTAAAAGCGAGACGCGTGCCAAATCCCGGTGAATCCGATAAATGCAGAAATAACTGCAAATAACTGATTTGTCGACGATTTTCGCGAGGCGTTCGGCGAGGCGAAAACTATCCGAAAGGATAGTCCTCGAAGCCGAAAGGATAGCCGTCGCGATTTCGGCTTCGGGATTTCGGATCGCGGATTTGTTTGTAATCTGTAATTTGTAATTGCCGCCCGGTTCGACATATTTCCTGAAACTTTAGAAATGCGAAGATTCGTTCTAAACTTGAAAAGCGGCAATGGCGATACTAAAAATCATTTCCGGAAAAGGCGGCGGCGAGGCTTTCGAACTGAACGCCGAAAAGATCACCGTCGGGCGCGACGCGACCAACGAGATCGCGCTCAACGACGCATCGGTTTCGCGGTATCACTGCGTCATCGAACGGCGCGGCGCGGATTTTTTCATCAGCGATCTGCAGAGCCTGAACGGCACGAGCGTCAACGGCACGGACGCCGCCGACACGAAGCTTTCGAACGGCGATCAGGTCGACGTCGGTTACGTCACGTTTCGCTTTTACACGGACGCGGCGAACGACGACGGCACGAGCGGCGTTTATCTTGACCGGACCGAGCTTTCCCTGCCTAAAAACTCGGTGCAGCTCCGGCTCGAAGAAGTCTTCGGCGCGCTCGCGCGCGATTTGACGGCGATTCTGCAGATCATCGCGAAGATCGGCGCGATCCACGAAACGAAGGCGCTGCAAAACGAACTTCTGCGGCAAATCTGCGAGGTCGTGCCGGCGGACGAAGCCGCGCTGCTGCTCGTCGACGACCGGCACAAAATCGCCGAAATCGCCGCCGTCAATCGCGCCGCCGAAGACGCGCCGGTCAACGTCAGTCAAACGATCGTCGGGCGGGTTCTGGAAACGCGGCAGGTGATTTTGGTCGCGGATTTCGCGGCGCAGGAAAACGCGCCGAGCGCCGAAAGCCTTTTTTTAAGAAAAATTTCCGCGCTGTTGTGCGTTCCGGTCGTGCTTTTCGAAAAAACGCTCGGCGCGATTTATCTCGCGAGCGCGCGGGCGAATTTCGACGAAAGCCATCTTCGATTTTTGACGGCGGTCGCCGGCATCGCCGCCGTCGCGATCGAAAACGCGCGCAATTTCGCCGCGCTCGAAAGCGAAAACGCCCGGCTGCGCGACGAAGCCTTGAACCGCAACATGCTCGGCGAATCGGCGGCGATGCGGAAAATCTTCGAGATCATCCGCAAAGTCGCGCCGACCGACTCGACCGCGCTGATCGACGGCGAGAGCGGCACCGGGAAAGAGCTCGCCGCGCAGGCCGTTCATTTGAACAGTAAAAGAAGCGGCGCGCCGTTCGTCGCCGTCAACTGCGCCGCACTGACCGAAACGCTGCTCGAATCCGAGCTTTTCGGACACGAAAAGGGCGCGTTCACCGGCGCGGTCGCGCAGAAAAAGGGCAAGCTCGAAACGGCGCAGGGCGGCACGCTGTTTCTCGACGAGATCGGCGAGATGGCGCTCGCGATGCAGGCGAAACTGCTGCGCGTGCTGCAGGAACGCGAATTCGAACGCGTCGGCGGCACGCGCCCGATCAAAGCCGACATCCGCCTGATCGCCGCGACGAACCGCGACCTGCAGGCGGAAGTCAAAGCCGGAAATTTCCGGCAGGATTTGTTTTACCGCCTCAACGTCGTGCGTTTCACGATGCCGCCCCTGCGCGACCGGAAGGAAGACATCGTTCCGCTCGCCGAGAGTTTCGCCGAGAAATACAGCCGCGCCATCAACCGCCGCATTCGCGGCATTTCGGCGAGCGCGAAAAAACTGCTTCTGAAATACGATTATCCCGGCAACGTCCGCGAGCTCGAAAACGCCATCGAACGCGCCGCCGTTCTGGGGTCGACCGAATGGATTCTGCCCGAGGATTTGCCCGAAGATTTTCTCGAACTCGAAAACGAGCGCGACCGCGCAGACGTTTCGACTTATCACGATGCGCTCCGCGAAAGGAAAAAGGAACTGATCGCCGATGCGTTCCGCGAAGCGAAGGGCAATTACGTCGAAACCGCCCGGATTTTGGACGTGCATCCGAATTATCTGCACCGTCTGATCAGAAATCTCGAAATCAAGGACGAACTGGAAAAAAAATTTTAGCCGCCGTTTTTCGGCAATGCCGGAGAGCCGTGACGCCCCAGAAGCGCAGGAAGCGCGAGGGGAAATCTTCTTCGCGCCATAAAACAACGTCGGTATCGGAAAAGAAAATCAATCGACGGAACGCCGTCCTCCCGGCGGCAGAGCGTATGTAAACGGCTCAAAACTTTGATTTATTTTCAAGCTCGAAGCCGACCGAAACATTTACCCGCCGCGCGTCGCGTGCCGTCAGGATGACGGCGTTCCGCGCTTTTCCGATACTCGCGTTAAAATAAGTACATCACATAACTCTCAAGCACCGTTACATTCCGTTCGTTTTCCGCTAAAATGCTTATTTCAGCAAAAGGGCGGGTTTTATCGATGAGTAAACAAACAGAAGAAAACAACGAAATCGGTTTCGACGAATTCGAATTAAAGGCGGAAATTCTCAAAGCCGTCAATGAGCTCGGCTACGAAACGCCGTCGCCGATTCAGCAAAAAACGATTCCGCTGCTGCTCGAAGGCCGGGACATCATCGGGCAGGCGCAGACCGGAACCGGCAAAACCGCCGCCTTCGCGCTGCCCGTGCTCGAAAATATCGAAGTCAAAAACGCGGACGTGCAGGCGCTCGTGCTGACGCCGACGCGCGAACTCGCGATTCAGGTCGCCGAGGCGTTCCACTCTTACGCCAAACATCTCGGCAGGGTGCGCGTGCTGCCGGTTTACGGCGGGCAGTCGATCACGCAGCAGATCCGGCATCTGAAAAGCGGCGTGCAGATCGTCGTCGGCACGCCCGGCCGCGTGATGGATCACATGCGGCGCGAAACGCTCGATATTTCCGATCTGAAAATGGTCGTGCTCGACGAAGCCGACGAGATGCTGCGGATGGGTTTTATCGAAGACGTCGAATGGATTTTGTCGCACACGCCCGCGAACCGGCAGACGGCGCTTTTTTCGGCGACGATGCCGCGCGAAGTCCGCAGGATCGCCGACAATTACCTGTCGGAAGCGGTCAACGTCGAGATCGAGCGCAAAACGCTGACGGTGCCGACCGTCGAGCAGTTTTACCTGAACGTCTCGGAACGGCAGAAAACCGACGCCCTGACGCGCCTGCTCGAAACCGAATCCGCGCCGGGCGAAGCCGTCCTCGTTTTTCACCGCACGAAAATCGGCGCGGCCGATCTCGCCGACAAACTGCAGGCGCGCGGCTACGCGGCCGAACCGATGCACGGCGACATGAGCCAGTCGCAGCGCGAGGCGGTCATCAAAAAACTGAAAAACGGAAAAGTCGAGATCGTCGTCGCGACCGACGTCGCCGCGCGCGGGCTCGACGTCGAACGCATCGCGACGGTCGTCAATTACGATATGCCGTCGGACACGGAATCCTACGTGCACCGCATCGGGCGCACCGGGCGAGCCGGTCGCGAAGGCAGGACGATTCTGTTCGTCACGCCGCGCCAGCAGCGCATGATGCGCGACATCGAGCGCTACACGAAACAGAAGATCGAGCCGATCAAGCTGCCGTCGCAGGCGGACGTCGCGGCGCGTCGCGTCGAGCTGCTCAAGGAAAAGATCACGACGACGCTCCGTGAACAGGGTCTGGAGCTTTATCTTTCGCTCGTCGAGGATTTGGCGGAGGAAACCGGCCAAGACATCGCCGAAATCGCCGCCGCCGCGGTTTTTCTGACCGTCGTCGACAAGCCGCTCGAAGTCAACGTCGAGCCCGAGTCGGAACAATTTTCCTACGCCGAAGAAGGCATGGTGCGATTGTTTATCGACGTCGGTCGGCGTCATCACATCTCTCCGGGCGACATCGTCGGCGCGATCGCCAACGAAGCCGACATTCCCGGCAAAGCGATCGGCGCGATCGACGTCAACGACCGCTTCACGCTGGTCGACGTGCCGGGCGAGCTGGCCGAGCAGGTTTTAAAGAAAATGCAACGCAGCCGGATCCGTAAACTGAATATGAACATCCGGCTCGCGTCGTCGAAAGACGCCGAAACGAGCCGCGAAGACCGGTTCGAGCGCGGCGGCCGGCGCGAGCGCGAACCGGCGCGCGTGCGCGAACTCGAAGGGGAACGCGGATTCGGGCGCGAAATCGACGAACGGCGCGCCGCCGTTTACCTGAAACGCAGCGATCTCAAAGGCAAAAAAACAAAGCGCAAGGAAAGCAAAAAACCGTTTCCGAAACGCAAGAAGGGCAAGAAACGCTGACCGGCAAAAGCTTTCGCCGTTAACCGTTCGTCTGACGCGTCCCGCCGGCCGGCTTGATTAAGAATTTTTCGGATAAACCGCGAGGCTGAAAAGTTAAAATTTCGCTCGTTCGCCGAGTTTTGTTCTGACCAACGCTCTCAAAAGATTTATTTGAAATTCGTCGGCGAACGCTCTTTTCGGCACGAATAAGGCTTTTTTGTTGGAGATGAAAAAGAAAAAATCCTTGTCCGTTTCGGCGGCTTCGACGACCGCTTCCCATTTCGTCAGCGCCGACGATAAGTCCGTCTCGCCCTTGATTCCCGCGTCGTCGAAAGAAACTTCCTGCGCCGCGCGCAAAAGCGGCGACGAATTGAACTGTCTTTTTAGGTTCCATTTCAGCAGCGAGTTCGTAAAAACGCTGACGACCAGAAACACCAGGCACAGCGTGAGCACCGGCGAAAATTTTATCAGCGCGGTCGTCAGCGTCGGTTCGCTGAAGCCTTCGGGGTCGCTCAGGTAGGTGAATAAAAAAACGATCAACGGGACGGCGACGACGATCAGCGAGCCGTATTTAAAAACAAATTGGCGATTCAGAACGAACGCCGAACCGCGCACGTAATCGTCGACCGTGTATTGAATTTCGAGGTTGATTTTTTCGTTCATAAATAAAAAATGGTTGAAACACCGCGAGCCGTTCGGATATTCGCCGAAACCGTTTCCGGTTCGTATTTACCCGGTCGTCAGCCGCTCGAACGCCGCGTTTTCTCGAAGATTCGCTTTAATCAGGATTCTTAAAGCGTCGATCTGGCCCTCGGGAATGTCCTTTTTGGGCTGGAAGCGGATCGTGCTTTGCAGGTAAAAGAAAAAATCTTCGTTCGTTTCGATGACTTTCCAGATTCCATCCCAACGCGTTAAATAATTTCCGAGTTCGTGCGTTTCCGAAATTCCCTCTTCGGCGAACACGATTTGTCGTTCGGCAAAAAGCACCGAATTCGGGTCGAAAACCCTTTCGAGATCGCGTTTGTAAAGAAAACGCCGGACGAATTTATTATATAACGTCAAAGTTTTGTAGACGCCGAAGAAGGTCAAAATTCCGAGAATGGCGTTGATCAGGGCGCGGTCGATCTCTCGATTGACGAACGCCCAGCCCGCCATAAACAATAACAGGACGCCGAAAAAGAAGAAAAAAACGCTTGCGAAATTCTTGACGAAACTGGACGGCTTTTCGAGATTTTTCAGAAAGGAATGGGTTCTGACGTGGTCTTCGACGGTGTATCGGGTCGCGATGCTGATTTCTTTCATAAGGCAGGAAAAGCGCGCAGCGTCGGCGGCGAACTCCGCGCTTTTCCCATTTTAGCCGAATTGTATCGCCGAACGGAAGATATTTATTTACCGCTCGTGATCAATTTCGCGATCGTCTGCAATTGCATATTGCTCGTGCCTTCGTAGATCGCGCCGATTTTTGAGTCGCGCCAGTATTTTTCGACCGGGTAATCTTTGACGTAACCGTAACCGCCGAAAAGCTCGATCGCTTTCGACGAGATTTTTTCCGCCACGCGCGACGAATAAACTTTCGCCATCGCGGCTTCCTTTAAAAACGATTTGCCGGCGTCTTTAAGGCGCGCCGCGTTGTAAACCAAAAGCCGCGCCGCTTCGAGGTCGATCGCCATTTCGGCGAGCTGAAACTGCACCGCCTGAAAACTGTTGATCGCCTTTCCGAACTGCTCGCGTTCGGTCGTGTATTTGAGCGCCGCTTCGTACGCGCCCTGCGCGATGCCGACCATCTGCGCGCCGATGCCGATGCGTCCTTCGTTCAAAGTTTCGATCGAGACTTTGTAGCCGTAGCCGACTTCGCCGAGCACGTTTTCCTTCGGCACGCGGCAGTTGTCGAGGATCAGTTCGGTCGTCGACGAGGCGCGGATTCCGAGCTTGTCTTCCTTTTTGCCGACCGAAAAGCCTTCGAATCCCTTTTCCACCAAAAAAGCCGTGATGCCGCGGTAACCGGCGTTCAGGTCGATCGTCGCGAACACGATGAAGATTTCGGCTTCGTTGCCGTTCGTGATCCAGAGTTTCTGCCCGGAAAGCTCCCAGTGATCGCCTTTATCGAACGCGCGCGTCTTTAAAGCAAACGCGTCCGAACCGCTGCCGGCTTCGGATAAAGCGTACGCGCCGACCTTATTCTGCGCCATCTGCGGCAGGTATTTTTTCTTCTGCTCGTCGCTCGCCCAGCGGATGATCGCGTTCGTGACGAGCGTGTTCTGCACGTCGACGAAAACCGAGGTCGATGCGTCGACGCGCGCGAGCTCCTCGATCGCGAGGATCGCGTTGAAAAACGACGAACCGGCGCCGCCGTATTCTTCCGGCGTTTCGATCGCCATCAAGCCGAGATCGAAACACTGTTCGATCAAATCCCGGTCGAGCTTGCCGTCGTGCTCCATTTTTTCGACGCGCGGGCGCACTTCGCCCTCGGCGAACTCGCGGATCGACGAGCGAAAAAGTTCTTCTTCGTCCGACAACTGTGTTAAGGCCGGTCTCTGGTATTCTTGTTCTAATGCTGCTGCGTTCATAATATTATTCCTTTTGGGTTTTGTGATTATAAGCAAATAAAATAACATCATAAAAGACGCAGCGGCGCAAAGGCAAAGAGAAGTGAACACCGACACCGAAACTCAAAATTCAAAATTCAAAATTCAAAATTCAAAATCAAAACACGTCCAACGCCTGAAAGTCGCCGCCGTTTTGTTCACCGTGCTCGGCATCGCGTTGTTCGCTTACTTCGTCGCGACGGTCGGGTTTTACGAGATCATGCAGGGCGTCGGGCGCATCGGTTTTGACGGTTTCGCGGCGATTCTGATCATCTACCTGCTGCGCATCTGCGTGCGCGCGACCGCCTGGAAACTTTCGGTTTACGCGCCTTACAAGCTCGAAATCCGCGACACCGTGCCGGCGGTCATCATCGGCGAAGCGATGAGCTCAATCATTCCGCTTGGAATCCTGATCAGCGGCACGGCGAAAGCGGTCGCCGTTCGGAAAAAAGTGCCGCTCGTCGTCGGCCTGTCGTCGGTCGCGACCGAAAATCTTTTTTACTCGCTCGTCACGAGCCTCTTTATCGTCCTCGGCGGCGTCGCTTTTCTGCGCAGTTTCGAACTCGCCGAAGGCTGGCGCATCGGCATCGACGTGCTGATCGCCGGCATTTTCGCGCTGATCGCGCTCGGCGCCGTCATGATTCTGCGTCAATGGCATTTCGCGAGCGAGCTGTGCGAAAAAATTTACCAGAAGGGTTATTTGGTGAGCGTGCTCGAAAAGGGTCGGATGCACGTCCGGCTTTTCGAGAATCTGATTTACGGCTTTTACCGCAAATACCCGCGGCGTTTTCTGCCGATCGTCCTGCTCGAAGTCATCTTTCACGCGCTCGGCGTGCTCGAAGTGTGGTTCATCATGAGCCGCATCTCGACGGCGCTGCCGACCGTTTTTACGGCGTTTCTGCTCGAATCGATCAGCCGCGTCATCACGACGCTCTTTAAGCTGATTCCCTTTCTGATCGGCGTCGACGAAGCCGGCGCGCAGTTCGTCACCGAAACGCTCGCGCTCGGCGTCGGCGTCGGCGTCACCTTGGCCATCATCCGCAAGGGCAGAATTCTCTTCTGGGCGATCGTCGGCGTGCTTTTGATCGTCAAACGCGGGCTTTCGCTCAGAGAATTCACCAAAGCCGGAGACGCGGAAGATGAGAAAGGCTACTGATTCGCACCCTTTTTTAGTGTGTGAAATACGAAAAGTTTTCGAAGTAAAAAACTTTTTTTCCGACCGCCCCCGGCCTCCTGAACTTTCCAGACTTCCCGAA
This sequence comes from Pyrinomonadaceae bacterium, assembly GCA_036563455.1. Taxonomy (GTDB): domain Bacteria; phylum Acidobacteriota; class Blastocatellia; order Pyrinomonadales; family Pyrinomonadaceae; genus JAFDVJ01. The sequence goes on from DATCMK010000039.1 coordinate 143,143, forward strand.
CTTCAAAACCCTTCTTGATTTTAGGTCTTGTCAATCGCGGCAACCGTTCTTATACTAGAAGGAAGCAAATTTGCTTGTTTGAGGTGAAGAAATTGCAGCCAAAAGTTCATCAGGGGCTACTTAATGCACAGGGCTTTCGTTTCGCTTTGGTGGTTTCGCGCTGGAACGATTTTTTGACATCGAAGTTGACCGAAGGCGCGCTCGACGCGCTCGAGCGGCTCGGCGCCGACGAATCGGCGGTCGAAATTTATAAGGTTCCCGGTTCGTTCGAACTGCCTTTGACGGCGCGCAAAGTCGCCGAGAGCGGCAAATTCGACGCGGTGATCTGCATCGGCGTCGTGATTCGCGGCGAAACGCCGCATTTCGATTACGTGGCGGGCGAAGCGGCGAAAGGCACCGCGCAGGCCGCCTGGCAAACGGGCGTGCCCGTGCTCTTCGCGGTCGTGACGACCGACACGCTCGAACAGGCGATCAATCGCGCCGGAGTGAAAGCCGGCAACAAAGGTTTCGAAGCCGCGCTGGCGGCGGTCGAACTGGTCAATTTATACAAAGAGATGGATGGCGGCGAAGACGCTTCTCAAAGCGAGAAAAAGGCTTTTCCGCACGTCGTTTGATAAGACGAAGGATTTATGGGAACACGGCGTAAAGCACGTGAATGCGCTCTCCAGATGCTGTTCGCGGCGGACGTTACGAAACTGTCCGGCGAAACGGTGACGCGCAATTTCTGGGACGAGCTCGGCGAACCCGACACGGAGGACGCGATGCGGAAGTTTTCGGTCAATCTCGTGCTCGGGACTTTGCGCGAGCTCGCGACCGTCGACGATAAAATCCGGACGCGCGCCGAACACTGGCGCATCGAGCGCATGGCGATCGTCGACCGAAACGTGCTGCGGCTCGCGGTTTACGAGTTTCTCTTCGAGGAAACGCCGAACACCGTCGTCATCAACGAAGCATTGGAAATCGCGCGCCGTTTTTCGACCTTCGAAGCGACGCAATTCATCAACGGCATCCTCGACGCCATCAAACACGATCTCGAAAAAAAAAATAAGAAAAATCCCCCCGACGACAACCAAAAATCGCAAGCATCAACGAACTGATTTTGGATTTTTGATTTTGGATTTGCCGCGTTTTGATGGGCAATTCTTATTCTGAATGTTTTCGTTTAGAAATCGGTTCAAGCACGACCGAAAAAGGCATCCGCAAAACCGATCCGAAATCCAAAATCTAAAGTCCAAAATCGAAATGTCTGTTTTTAGCCAAAAATTTCTCGAAGAATCTATCGACAAACTAAAGCTGGTTCAGAAATCGCAAGCCGGCGAGCCTGACGAAAATTGGCGGCGCGAGGCTTTTCGAACCGTGCACACCGTCAAGGGCGGCGCGCAGGCTTTCGGTCTCGACGACGCGGCGCGCCTCGCCGGAGTGATCGAAAATCTGCTTTCAGACAGCCAAAATGCCGCTTTAAATCTGTTTCCCCAAAGCATTGAATCTTTAATAAAATTACTCGAACGCAATGAAACCGCCGCGTCGGACATTCTGGAAAACCTGCAAAACGCCGACCAAACTTCGACGCGCCGCGACGTTTTGTTTTCGCAGATTCCGTCGGAGGTTTTCGGAAAATTCTCGGCGCAGGAACGCGTCGCCGCGCTGAACGCGCTGCGCGCCGGCAAAAACGTCTTTTGCGCGGAAGCGGGTTTCGAAGTCGTCAATTTTGCGGACGAGTATCGAAAATTGAGAAAAATCTTCAGCGATAAAGGCGACGTTCTCGCCTCGCTGCCGAGCGAAAAATATAAATCGGCGGGCAAAATCGGTTTTCGGTTTTTTCTCGCGAGCGGCGAATCGCTCGAAGCGCTGCGCGCGTCGGCGAAGGATTTCGCGGTCGAAATTTCCTCGCACGACTGCCGCGCCGACGATTCGAAGGAACTGTTCGAAATGCTCGCGCGAATCGCCGCGTACGCCGAAACCGCGGCGATAAAATCCGGCAAAAGGATCGGCGTCACGATTCTTTCCAACAACATCAAACTTTCCGCCGAACGAACCGCCGCGTTTTTCGAAATTCTTTTGCACCTCGTGCGCAACGCGGTCGACCACGCGATCGCCGAATCCGGCGCGGTCGAGATTCGTTTTTTCGAAGAACCCGAAGGTCTTTACTTAGCGGTCGCCGACGACGGCGGCGGCATCGACGCGGCGAAAGTGCGCGCGCGCGCGGCGGCGAAAAACCTGATCGCGGCTGACGAGGAATTGAGCGAACAGGAAACTCTCGACCTGATTTTCGCGTCTGAACTTTCGACCGCCGCGCGCGTGACGGAAATTTCCGGGCGCGGCGTCGGGCTCGACGCCGTCAAAACGGCGGTCGAAAAAATGAACGGCAAAATTTCGGTCAAAAATCGTAAAGCCAACGGCGCGATTTTCGAGATCTTCGTGCCGCGAGAAACGGAATGAAACGCGAAATTAAAACGGAAAGCGGAAAACGGAAGGCGGAAAATTATAATAACAGCATTTTCCGTTTTTCGGCGGCTTGGCGCCTCGGCGTTTTAATGCTGCTTTTCGCCTTCGCGGTCGGCGCGCAGGATTTGCCCGACGAGATTCGCGGCTATAAAGTCCATAAGGCAAAAATCTCGGTGACGAACAAAGCCGCGCCGTCCAAAGAAAGAGACGATTCCGAAGCCTACGCGCGCCTGACCGAACCGGAACTCGTCGAAACGTCGCTGACCGGCTTGACGTTCGAGATTTCGGCGGAAATCGAGCCGCTCGATCACCGGGGCAAAATCGATTTTCTGATGTTCAGAAATTTTAAGGTCAACGGTCTCGAGGTCGAAATCGAGGAGTACGCCGCCGCTTTCGAACTCGATAAAGGTCGGGCGATCGCGCTGCCGAAGCCGGTTAAAATCTTTCTCGGCGCCGGGCAGGCGCTCAAGGGCGCGCTCGGCGAGCTGCGCGATTCAAGAGAAGAGTGGACGGTGACGGGCACGGTTTTCGTTTTCGGGCGTTTCAAAAAATGGGGCTTCACCGCCAAACGCGTCGTGCCGGTCGAAGTCGACGTCAAAATAAAAAATCCGCTCCGCCGCGAAAACGCGCTGTTCGTCAAAGCTCCTTCATTTTGACGCTTCAAATCGCCGAAAAATCGTTCAATCTGACCGAGCGAAATTTCAACGCCGCGCCCCGCATTTCCAACAACTCCTTTACCTACTGCATTTAATTCAACTTTAAAAGTCTGGCACGCCGGCTGCAATATAAAGAAGCGTCTGCGAAAGCAGAGTTAGATGCGAACAAATCGACCTTTCTTCTCAGGTTTCTTTGCGAGTCTCTAATGAATCTATTCTTTTTCAATTTGGACAACCACCTCACTCACTTATGCGGGGAAAAAAGGTCAGACCTCAACAATCTGACCTTTTTCTTTTGTCGCCCCGCACAATTTATGAGTCTCGCTTATGTTTTGTCTGCTTTTGCGCTAAAATTGATGTTTACACCAGGTAGTGTAACAAGAGGTTATAAAAAGTGAGCGAACAGATAACAAATATATCCGAATATATTTCAGAGAATTTTGGCGCGAATGCCAGTTATGTCGAAGGTTTATTGAGCCGCTTTCAGGCTGACCCGAATTCGGTCGACGAATCGTGGCGCACGTTTTTCGGCGATCTGCTGAACGGACGCGCGCCGTCCGACGGCAGCGATAACGGGCAGAGCGCGACGACGGCGACGCCCGCGGCGAACGCGGCGAACGCGGCGGCGACCGAACAACCGAAAACCAACGGAACGGCGACGCCGGCAACGCAGCCGACGCAGCCGACGATGAGCGCGCCGCCGGCCGCCGCGCCGCGGCCGGCCGTCGTGATCGGCGCGGACACGGAAGTCAAGCCGTTGACCGGCGCGGCGAAAAAGATCGTCGAAAACATGGAAACTTCGTTGACCGTGCCGACGGCGACGACGTTCCGCAACCTGCCGGTCAAGGTTTTGGAAGAGAATCGTCGCATCATCAACCAGCACCTGCAGTCGTCGGGGCGCGGCAAGGTTTCGTTCACGCACCTGATCGCGTGGGCGATCATCAAAGCCGTCAAAGCCTACCCGGCGCTCAACAACGGCTACGGTTTCGTCGACGGCAAACCCTCGCGGCTCGAAAACGAATCGATCAATTTGGGCATCGCGATCGACATCGAAAAGAAAGACGGCTCGCGCAATCTTCTGGTGCCGAACATTAAGGGCACCGACAAGATGAATTTCGCCGAGTTTTTCGCCGCCTACAACGAGCAGGTCAAAAAGGCGCGCGACGGCAAGCTCGAAATCGCCGATTTTCAGGGCACGACGATTTCGTTAACCAATCCGGGCACGATCGGCACGGTCGCTTCGAACCCGCGCCTGATGGCGGGGCAAAGCGCGATCATCGCGACCGGCGCGATCGAATACCCGGCGGAATACCAGGCGATGACGAGCGCCGCGCTTTCGCAGCTCGGCATCAGCAAGATCATCACGCTGACCTCGACCTACGATCACCGCGTTATACAGGGCGCGGAAAGCGGACTCTTCCTCGCGAAGATTCACGAATTTCTCGTCGGGCAGCACGCGTTCTACGACGAAATTTTCGCCGCTCTCGGCATCAATTACCCGCCGATGCGCTGGGCCGAGGACTATAACCCGTCGCTCTTCAGCGACCGCGCCGCCGAGCAGGCCGAAAAACAGGCGAACGTTCTGCAGCTGATCAACGCGTACCGCATTCGCGGCCACCTGCTCGCCGACATCGATCCGCTCAACATGACTTCGTACCGCGCCGCCGAGCTCGACCTCGAAAACTTCGGGCTGACGATCTGGGACTTGGACCGCGAATTCATCACCGGCGGCCTGCACGGCGAAAAAACCGCGACTTTGAGAAGGATTCTGGAAATCCTGCGCAAGGCTTACGCGGGCAAAGTCGGCATCGAATACCGGCATATTCAAAGCAAGGACGAAAAAGACTGGATTCGCACGCAGGTGCGCGAGCATTTCGTCGACACGAAGCCGCTCTCGCCGGAAATCAAAAAATCGCTGCTCGCGAAACTGATCGAAGCCGAACAGTTCGAGCAGTTCCTGCATAAAAAATACCTCGGTCAGAAACGCTTTTCTCTGGAAGGCTGCGAAACCGTGATTCCGATGCTCGACCAACTGGTCGAAAACGCTTCGGAAAAAGGCGTCAGCGAAATTTTCATGGGCATGGCGCACCGCGGGCGTCTCAACGTGCTTTCGAACATCGTCGACTACTCGATGGCGGAGCGCATCTTCACGATTTTCGAAGGCACCTCGCATCCGAATTTCCCGGCGGACGAAGGCGACGTGAAATATCACCAGGGCGCGATCGGCAAACGCAAAACCAAAAGCGGCAAGGAAGTGACGATTCAATTGTCGTGCAATCCGTCGCACCTCGAATTCGTCAATCCGGTCGTCGAGGGCATGGCGCGCGCGCGCCAGGACGAACTGCGCAACGGCGAGCGGAAAACGCGCGAAGAAGTCGTCGACATGGTGCTGCCCGTGCTGATGCACGGCGACGCGGCGTTCGCCGGTCAGGGCGTCGTGATGGAAACCCTGCAGCTCGCGAATCTGCCCGGTTACCGCACCGGAGGCACGATCCATCTCGTCATCAACAACCAGATCGGATTTACGACGTCGCCGGAAATGAGCCGTTCGTCGATCTATTCGACCGACGCCGCGCAGATCACGCAGACGCCGATCTTCCACATCAACGGCGACGACCCGGAAGCGGCTTACCGCGTCGTGCAGATCGCGCTCGATTACCGGCAGGAGTTCAACAAGGATGTCGTGCTCGACCTGGTCGGTTTCCGCCGCCTCGGTCACAACGAAGGCGACGAGCCGAGCTACACGCAGCCCGTGATGTACGCGCGCGTCAAGGCGCACCCGGGAACGCGGCATCTGTACGCCGAGCAGCTGATCCGCGAGGGCGTCATTTCGGAAGACGATTTGAAGGCGATGACCGACGAAGTCGTCGCGAAATACGAAGGCATTCTCGACCGCGCCAAACAGATCGCGACCGAAAATCCGAAACGCGCCAAGCTTCCCGCGCCGCCGGTTGAAGAAGACGGTTCGGGCGTTTTCCCGACGCCGATTTCCGCCGAAACGTTAAAGACGGTTTCCGAAAAAATCTCGCTCGTGCCGGAAGGCTTTCACATCAACCCGAAAATGGTCGGGCAGCTCGCGCGCCGCGCCAAGATGGGCACCGGCGAAGTGTCGATGGACTGGGGCTTCGCCGAAGCGATCTCGATCGGCTCGCTCGTTCTCGACGGCACGCCGGTGCGCCTCAGCGGGCAGGATTCGGGACGCGGAACTTTCTCGCAGCGGCACGCCTCGATGTACGACACGCTGACCGGCGAACGCTGGTCGCCCCTGACGGAACTGCGCAGCGAAAAAGATACGGAAGCCAGGTTTTACGTCTTCGACAGCAGTTTGTCGGAAATGGGCGTCCTCGGTTTCGAGTACGGATATTCGGTCATTTCGCAGCGCGATCTCGTGATGTGGGAAGCGCAGTTCGGCGATTTTTCGAACGGCGCGCAGGTCATCATCGACCAGTATATCTCGTCGTCGGAAGACAAATGGGATCAGAAATGCCGGCTCGTGATGCTGCTGCCGCACGGTTATGAAGGGCAGGGTCCGGAACACTCGTCGGCGCGCCTCGAACGTTACCTGCAGCTCTGCGCGGAAAACAACATGCAGGTTTGCTACCCGACGACGCCGGCGCAGTATTTTCACCTTCTGCGGCGACAGGTCAAGCAGGAAATCGTGCGCCCGCTCGTCGTCATGACGCCGAAGAGCCTGCTGCGTCTGCCGGCGGCGAGTTCGACCGTCGAAGAATTGACGAGCGGCGGATTCAACCCGGTTTTGGACGACGCGCGCGTCACAGACAAATCGAAAGTCAAACGCATCGTATTGTGTTCGGGCAAGGTGTTTTACGATCTCGACGCCGGACGCAAAGACGCGGACGACGACCGCGTGGCGGTCGTGCGGCTCGAACAGTTTTACCCGTTCCCGAAAGCGCGCCTGCAGGAAATTCTCGCCTCTTACCCGAACGCCGCGCAGCTTTTCTGGACGCAGGAAGAACCGCAGAACATGGGCGGCTGGCATTTCGTGGCGGAGCGTCTCGAAGAAATCAGGGGCAGTCTGAGCCTGCGGTATGTCGGGCGCGTCGCTTCGGCTTCGCCGGCGACCGGTTCTTACGCGATTCACAATCTCGAACAGGAAAAACTCGTCAACGACGCGCTGCTCGAAGAAACCGACGAAACATCGGCGGCGAGCGAGCCGGAAGTTTCCGAAAAGGTCGCGCCGGCTTCTTCGTAAAATTATTTCCTGATAACAAAGAAATCAACAGGGATGGGCGGGGATTTACAGGACAAAAATAAAATCCTGTAAATTCGTGTCCATCCCTGTTGATTTTTGCCCTGTTTATTTTTCGAAATTATCGAAGTTTCCAGAAAACCGGCACGAGCACGATGGCGACGATGAAAACGACGATCGTCAGGATCGTGCCGATCTTGACGAAATCCATGAATTTATAGCGCCCCGGCGTGTAAACCAATACGCACGCCGGCTCCAAGGGCGTGATGAAGGAAAACGACGCGGCGTAAGTGATCGCGACGGCGAACGAACGCGGATTCAAATTCAGCGCGATCGCCGTTTTGATCGCGACCGGCAGCACGACGAGCGCCGCCGCCTGGTTCGACATCGGCTGCGTCAGCCCGACCGTCATCACGAAAAATCCGGCGAGCACCGCGACCGCGCCGTAATGCTCGAAATACTGCACGATCAAAGCGGCGAGATATTTGTCCGTGCCGGTTTTTTCCATCGCGACGCCGAAGCTCATCATGCAGGCGATCAGCACGAGCAGCCGGAAATCGATCAGCGAATAAAGTTCCGGGTAGCGCACGGTATTTGTCGCGAGCAGCAGCAAAACGCCCAAAAGCACGCAGACCGCGAGCGGGATTTCGTAACCGACGACGACTTTCGAAAGCGAGAGCGCGAGAAAAAGCCCGAACGCGGCGAGCGCCCAGACGCGTTTTTCGGTGCGCATCGCGCCTTTCGAAACGTCTTCGAGGAGCAGCATTTCGCCGTCGACGACGAGCGGCTCGATTTCGTCTCGTTTGCCCTGCACGAGCAGCACGTCGCCGAACCGCAGGCGCACTTCGCTCAATTTTTCGACGATCGTTTCGCCGTGACGATTGATGGCGAGCACCGTCAAATCATAAGTCTGCCGGAAGCGAATCGACTTCAAGGTCTGCCCGACGAGGAGCGAATCGCGCATCACCATCACCTCGAAAAGCTCGATGCTGCCGCCTTCGAGGACGGCGTCGTTGAGCTTGAAATCCGCCTTGATTTCGAGTCCGGCTTCGGTTTTGACGTTGAGGATATTGGCGAGCCGCCCTTCGACGATCAACAGATCGTTGAGTTCGATCCGCTCGCGGGCGCTCGGCGCGATCTTCGTCTCTTTGCCGCGCACGATGCCGAGAACGTTTAGATCGAGCTCCATGTTCAGATTCGCTTCGCCGAGCGTTTTGCCGATCAGCTGCGAGCCGGGCAGAACCAATAATTCGGAAATGTATTCGCGGATATGGTACTGTTCGGTGAAAGATTCCTCGCCGCCGCGCGACGGCAGCATTTTTCGGCCGACGAACAGCATGTAAATCATGCCGAACGCGAAGGTCAGAATGCCGACCGGCGTCAGTTCGAACATCGAATACGGCTCCAGGCCGTAACGCGTCATCGCGCCGGAGACGGCGAGATTCGTCGAGGTTCCGATGAGCGTGCAGCTGCCGCCGAGAATCGCGCCGAAAGCGAGCGGCATCAAAAGTTTCGACGGCGGAATCTTCGCTCTTTCCGCCAGACCGATCACGACGGGCAGAAACATCGCCGTCGTCGTCGTGTTCTTCAACACTGACGCCGACGCCGCCGCGACGAACATGATCAAAGCCGTCAAAATAAATTCGTTGTCGCCCGCGATCCGGTAAAGCCTTCGCCCGATCAGATCGACCAGCCCGGTTTTGATGAGCCCGCCGGTCAGCACGAACAAACCGCCGATCGTGATGATCACATTGTCGCCGAAGCCCGCCAAGCCTTCCTGCACGGTCAGCACGTTCGTCAGCACGAGCCCGATGACGAGAATGATGCCGACGACGTCGACCGGAATCTTTTCCGTCCCGAACAGAATCAACGCCAGCAGCAGCAGCCCCAATGTGATGGCAATTTCCGAAGTCATTTGGGAAAGGATAGCGAAATTTTCCGCATTTTGGAAGAAGAGCTGTAAACAACGTAAATCCAAAGCCCAGATGGATTTGACCTTTTCATGCGTTTTGCTGAATACTGCAAGCAAAGCATTTTTTAGTCAATTCCCTTCAGCGGTCGATCGGTTTCTTAAAAACTTTAACATTCGGGAGAAAACTTTATGCAACGATCATTTCGGAACCACCTGCGAATTGCGGCGGTCTTACTTTTAACGGCCTGTTTCTCACAGCAAACGGCGCTCGGCGCGACCTTGCTCGGCGTTTATTACGGCAATCAGGGCTGGAAGATGGATCAGGTGCAGGCGCTCGAAAGCTGGCAGGGCAAAAAACACGCCGTCGTCAACCTGTTCACGAACTGGTGCAATCAAAGCAAGATCATCAACAATCTCTTCAGCTAGCAACTGCCGAACGTCTGGAACAATCAAAACGTGCCGATGGTGACGTGGGAGCCGACGCTCTGCGCGTCGACGCCCGCCAACATCGAAGTGCAGATCGCCGGCGGCGCGCACGACGCTTACGTCAACGCCTGGGCGGATCGGCTGAAAACTTTCCTCGGCGGCGCGGACGGCGCGTTCGGCACCGCGGACGACCGCCGCGTATATATCCGACTCGGGCACGAGATGAACGGCGACTGGTATCCGTGGGGCACCGCCGTCGGCGGCAACTCGCCCGCCGATTACGTCGCGATGTGGCGAAGAGTCGTCGGCGTTTTCCGCGCGAAAGGCATGACGGCGTCGCACGTGCAATGGGTCTGGGCGGCGAATAACGACGACGTCGGCGGCTTTACGGCCGAGCAGTTTTATCCGGGCGACCCTTATGTCGACTGGGTCGCGATCGACGGCTACAACTGGGGCGAAAGCGAAACGTGGTCGAACTGGGCGACGCCCGAACAGGTTTACGGGAACATGACGAATCGCCTGCGCGCGCTGACCGCGAAACCGCTTGCGCTCACGGAAACCGGCTCGACGACCTCGACGACTTCCGGCACGAGCGTCCCGGCGAAATCGCAGTGGCTGACCGACTTTTTCAATTACCTGGCGGCGCGCGACGTGCGGCTCGTCGCGTGGTTCAACGAGGACAAGGAAACCGACTGGGCGATCTTCGGCGGTTTAAACGGCGACGGCAGCGTCAAAATCGGCAGAACGACTTATAAAACCTACAACGCCTACCGCACCGGCGTCGGTTCGTCGAGCCTCGTCGGATCGAGCGCGGCCAATCCGCGGCTTTTGACCGACGCGCAGTTTGCCGGGCAGTAATTGAAATTAACCACGAACAAACACGAAAAGACACGAAAAAAATATATTTTTTTCGTGTCTTTTCGTGTTTGTTCGTGGCTAAAAAGCTATCTTTTGACCGTAAAGATCCGCCATTCGCCGGCGAGTTCGGGAAAGGATTTGACGAAATTGTCGGAGAAATTGATGCCCGCGCCGGCGACCAGGTCCTTGACGGTGCGCGAAGCGAGGATTTCGCCGAAACGGGCTTCGTCGGCGATTTTTTGGGCGAGCTCGACCGCGACGCCGCTGTAGGCGCGCCCGCGCACTTCGCATTCGCCCGTGTGCAGACCGGTTTTGACGTCGATGTTTAATTGCTGCGCCGAGTCGTTGATCGCCATCGCGCAGCGCAGCGCCCGCGCCGGTCCGTCGAACACCGCGAGCAGCCCGTTCTGATCGAACGCGACTTCCCTGCCCTTAAAAAGCTCGATCTGGCGCCGCACGAAAACGCCCGACCGCTGCAGAAAAGATTCCCAGTCCGAAACTTCGAGCGCGTGCCGTTCGAGATCGATGATCTTGAGGCTCATGACGGTCGCGAGCACCCGATCGTATTCCTCGCGGTGGCGCATGCCGGTTAAGAATTCCTCGATCTCGTCGAGGATTCCTTCCTGGTCGCCGACGAACGGCAGATGGTCGACGCCCGGCAGCTCGACGTATTTGCTCGCCGGGATCTGCGCTGCGACGAACCTGCCCTCTTCGACTTTCAGGCATAAATCGCCGCTCCGGTGAATGACGAGCGTCGGCACGCGGATCGACGGCAAAACGTTGCGCACGTCGATCTCGGCGTTCATTTTCGTCAGCGCGACCGCCGCGCCGGGCGAAGCGCCCATGCGCAGGTATTCCGCCCACCAGTGGCGAAATTCCTCGTCCGTCGCGAGCGAGGGCGCGCGTTCTTCGATGCCGACCGGCCTTCCCCAATCGCGGCGCATCTGCTCGAAAAATTCCTCGCGCTCTTCCGGAGAGACGCCCCACGGGTAATCTTCGTCGCGGATGCGCTTGGCGTAAGTGCCGATCATGACGAGCGCCGTCGTTTTTTCCGGGTACGTCGCCGCGAAGAGCGAGCACATCGGACCGCCTTCGGAAACGCCGATCAGCACGGCGCGCTCGGAGCCGACCGCGTCCATCACGGCGTGCACGTCTTCCATGCGCTGTTCGAGCGTCGGAAGCTGCGATAACGGCACGCGGTCGGACAGACCCGTGCCGCGCTTGTCGAATAAAATCAGGCGCGAAAACGACGCGAGCCGGTTCAGAAAGGCGGCGAACAGCGGCTGTTTCCAGAAATATTCGAGATGCGAAACCCAGCCCATCACGAAAACGACGTCGAGATCGCCGTCGCCGATCACTTGATACGCGATGTTTACGTCGCCGTTCTCGACGTAACGCGTCTCCGGCACCGCCGAAGGCAAAAGCGGAGAAGGGGACAAAGGAAGAGAGGGCGCGAAGGCATCCGCGGGCGAATCAAAAATTATCGCCTCCGCCCCTCTGCTCCTCTGCTCCTCTGATCCGAAGTTTTCCCCTTCGTCCTCAACGACTTCCCTGAAGAAAACCCGCGCCTGCGTGCTTTCAAAGGCGACGGTTTCGTCCGGGTCGACCGCGGCGACCGGCGCGACGAACCGGTAACCGAATTTCGGGACGGTTTCGATGAATTTTTTGTCTTTCGTTTCGCCCAAAATGCGGCGGAGATACGAGATGTTCTGCGCGAGGTTGTTTTCCTCGACGTAGCTGTCTTCCCAGATTTCTTTGAGCATCCGCTCTTTGCTCAGGATGCGTCCGGCGTTTTCGACGAGCAGCAGCAGCGTGTCGAAGACCTTCGGCGCGAGCGGGACGGGCTTGACGCCCTCGCACAGCAGCAGCCGCTCGCCCGCGTCGAGCCGAAACTCGTCGAAACCGTAAATTTTTGCTGTAAAGTTCTCCATTTTTGCGTCTCAAAAATTCTTCAAAAAAATTTCAGGATTTTCTAAAGATTCTTTTTTTCCCCTGTTATTTAATGAATACTGCGCGCAATCGGAAACGAACTTTATTGTTTGTCGAATTCAGCACTGATTGTAACGCAAGCCGCCGCCGTTCGGAAAATAATTCAACAATGCCATATGAAACGGACGGCGGCAGCCGAATCATTTTGCACACGAAAATCAGGAAAACGAGTCTTAATTCGGAGGTCACAAGAAATATGAAAAAGGAAAACCAAACCCGACGACCGGCGCCGGACGCGCGGGCGGAGCTCGACGCGGTCGTCGCCGCGCCCGCGCAGCACCGCGTCGTTTTTGAAAACGAGCGCATCCGGATCGTTGAATTCAAAGTCCGGCCCGGCGAGTTCGTGCCGGTTCACACGCACCGCTGGGCGAGCGTCAATTACGTGCTCAAGCTGGGCGATTTTTTGAGCTACGACGTAGCCGGCAATCTCAAGCTCGATTCGCGAACCGGAAACACGGCGATCAAACAGGGCGGCGTCTTCGAGCTGCCGCCGTTTCCGCCGCCGCACGCCGTTCGAAACATCGGCGACGCCGAAATGCACGCGATCAGCGTCGAGCTGAAAACTTAAACGCAAGCGACAAAAGACACAAAAAATAAGGGAGAACCAAACCATGGCACAAAAAATGTTTTTGAAATTGGACGGCGTGGCGGGCGCTTCCGTCAGCTCGCGGCATTTCGGCGAAATCGAGATCAGCGGCTGGTCGTTCGGCGGCACGCAGCACAAAATCGTGCTCGGCGCGGCGCAGAACAAGCTGAATAAAAATCTGAAAAGCGATCTGACCGTGACCAAAAAGCCCGACAACGCGTCGCGGATTCTACTGGACGCCTGTCTGACGGAAAGAATCTTTTCCGAAGCCGTCCTCACGATCGAAAATCTTTCCGCCGACGGAAATCTGCTGCGGTCGATAATTTTGAGACTGAGAGGCGTCGCGGTCACTTCCGTGACGAGCGGCAGTTCGGAAATAATCACCTTCAGTTACGAAAAGGCGGAGATCGTCCATCCGGCGCAAGCCCTGAGCGCCGAATGAGCGGCGCCCGATCGTTTTAATTCAAACCGATAAACATCAACCCGAGGTATAATTTATGAGCAACGAACACAGTCTATTTTTTCAGCAGACGGAAACCGGCGCCGCGCCGGTCTACAACGCGCCGACCGTGCGCACGCGCATCGCCGCGCCGTGTCCGGGCGGGCTCGACAACATCAAAACGCTCGTTTCCGGCACGGACGCGATCCAGGGCATCATCCGTCCGAAAAACGTCGGCACCTGCCCGCTGCATCTCGCCTGCTACGACCCGAACGGCACTTTTATCGGCGCCGTCAAGCTCGATCCGGGCGAGCAGATCGAATGGTTTCAGGTGCCGAGCAATACGCGCACGATCAAATTCGGCTGTCATAAAAGCTGCACGGGGACCGCCGTGCTCGAATATGACACGCCGTTTATTTCCTGACGGCGAGCGCGGCTGGCGCGTCGCGCCAGCCGCCGTGTCCTTCATAAATTCTTCAGAAAAAATTCATAAATATCTAAAGAATTCATCGCGTCGGCTGCGATAAAACTTGAATTGCCGCCGGCGCGGCGGAAACACGGCCGCGCCGGCGCGGTTTGCCGATAAAGCGCAGATCATCTTCTGCCCTCGGGCGGGAAGCGTCGGATTTATGAAAATTCAGAAAAAACGCGAAATCGTTCTGGAATTCGAGCGCGTGCAGATCGTGCGGAAAAAAGCCCGCACGCACATCGTTTTTTGCCGCAAGTGCGGGCGCGAGGTCGACTTTCTCGCGCTTGCGGAAGCGGCGGCGCTGTTTACGACGCCGACCGAAAATCTGCTGCGGTTTATCAGGGTCAACAACAGTCACTTCGAAACGTGCGCGGACGGCGCGATCCAGATTTGCCTCGTTTCGTTTCTGACGGCGATGAAAGCGAAAACCAATCTTTCGCCGATCAAATTGATCGACGAATAAAGACAGCCCGCGAATCGGCGGTCGCGTTCGCCAGAGAAAAGGCATCCGGAGAAGCAAACCATGAAGACCAATCCCGACATAAGCGTTCAAACCCTGCGGATCAGCGCCGCGACCTACCGCACCTGCCGCGGCGCGTTCTGTCCGCTGTGCGAAAAACCCGTGCGGCTGTTCGGCTTTTCCGAAGCCGCCGACCTGATCAAGACCGACGCGCGGGAGATCGAAACCTTGGCGGGAAACGGCAAACTGCATCGCCTGCACAACATTCACGGCCGCGTCATGATCTGCGCCGAATCGCTTTTTTGCCTTTTCCAGGCGCGCCCGACGCAAAATCTGAATATACACGCGCTTCCCGGCGGCGCGAAAGTCTGACGGAAGCTATCAAACCGGGCGATTGCCGCCGCGGCGACCGCCAAGCGTGAATTTCCCTCTCCCATACAGCCGCCAAAAGGACGGATTTTTCGAAAAATCCGTCCTTTTTATTCATATTTTTTTCACAAAACCTTCAGAAAAAACTAAAGATTTTCCGATGCGCCCGCGACTAATCTAGCTTCGCGTCGAAACAATTTCGTTTCGCGAGAATTTCAGCCAGTTATCAGGAGACTTTAAGAGCATGAGAAATTTTAGACGTTTATTTTTATTAGGCAGTTTCGCGCTGCTCGCATTTATCACTTCGGTTTCGGCGACGCCGGTCGTCCGGCAGGGCGCCGGCGCGAACGCGGCGGCGCTGCAGGCGATCGTCGACCAGTTCCGCGCAGACCTCGGCGGCGCGCTCAACCCGAACAACGGGCAGTCGTTTCCGAACGGCAGACGCGAAGTCAACTGGGACGGCGTGCCCGATCAATTTTCGGAACCGAACAACTTTCCGGTCGACTTTTTCAACGTCAACAGCCCGCGCGGCGTGATCTTCAACGCCGTCGAGGACGCGACCGGCGCGGCGCTCAACCAGTTCGCCGTCAGCTCGAACGCGGCCTCCGGCGTGCCGGTTCGTTTCGGCAACATCAACCCCGCTTACACGGCGATCTTTCAGACTTTCAGCCCGCAGCGCCTGTTCATCGCGCGCAACACGCACATCATGGAAGTCAATTTCGTCGTTCCCGGCACGAACATTCCGGCGACCGTCAGCGGCTTCGGCGTCGTCTTCGCCGACGTCGATTCGGCGACCGGCGGCAACCGCTCGCTGATTCGCGTTTACGACGTGAACGGCAGACAACTGTCAGCCGCCTCCGCGCCGGTTCAGGACAACGGCCTTTCGTTCGTCGGCATTTCTTTTAACGCCGGCGAGCGCATCGCGCGCGTCGTCATCGAAAGCGGCAACGCGGCGCTTTCGGCGACCAATAACGACGGCGTGAACGGCGTTGACGTCGTCGCGATGGACGATTTCATTTACGGCGAGCCGAAAGCGGCGCAGTTTCATCCGGGCGATTTCGACGGCGACGGTTTCGCCGACGCCTCCGTTTTCCGCCCGTCGACCGGCACGCATTTCGTTCTCAACAGCGGCAGCGCGACGGTCACCGAAGTCCTTTTCGGGCAGAACGGCGACGTGCCGGTGCAAGGCGATTTCGACGGCGACAACCGGGCCGACATCGCGATCTACCGCCCGTCGGTCGGCGAATGGTGGATCAACAAAAGTTCGAACGGCCAGACGGTCGCCGCGCAGTTCGGGCAGAACGGCGACGTTCCGACGCCCGGAGATTTCGATAAGGACGGCAAGACCGACATCGCGTTCTGGCGCCCGTCGAACGGCAACTACTTTATTTTAAGAAGCCGGGACGGCTCGTTCTTCGCGTTTCCGTGGGGACAAAACGGCGACATCCCGATCACCGCCGCGCCGGCGCATTAAAAATTCTCCCGTCGAACCGGGCGGCGTGAAAAGCCCCGCCCGGTTCATCTTCGATTTTTTCCGAAACCGGGTTTCGGGAAACAGCGGTTTTCGACCTCCGCAAATTCAAAATAAATCATTAAGGAGTAATAAATTTATGTTTGTAGGAGGCAGCGACATCAGCACCCCGCTGCGACGCAATTTACATGTCGGGCTGATCGGCGAGGACGTCAGGGAACGTCAGGCATTATTGAATGCCCTGATCGATACGGAAAACCCGCTCGGTCAATCCAATCTGCCGTATATCGAGGACGACGGCGAATTCGGTTCGAAAACGGCGATGCGCGTCAAGGAGTTTCAGTCGCGAAACAATCTGACTATCGACGGAGTCATCGGACCGCAGACCGACGCGCAGATGGACGCCATCTGGATCGCTTTTCTGCGCAAGGGCCGCCCCCGATCTTCTTCCGGCGCGGCGTGAAACAGAAGCGCGAAGACCGCGGACGGGCATAAAATTCCGCGGCCTTCGCCAACCTATTTTTTATAAAGGAGCATTAAAATGAGCGAAATCGAAGAAAACAAAAAACTGGCGTGGCGCTGGATGGATTTGATCAGCGCGCACAAAATCGAAGAACTGTGCGAACTGGTCGCGCCGGACTGGGAAATGCACGGCGGACCGCCCGCGCTGCCGCGCGGCGCCGAAGGAATCCGCGAGCTTTTCCGCACGATCGGCGAGGTGCGGCAGAAATGGACGATCGAGGACACGATCGCCGAAGGCAGCAAGGTCGTCGTGCGCGCCACGAATCTCTGCGAGCAGGCGAGCTTTTTCGGCGTTCCGGGCAAAGGCATCGTCCAGAAATTCACGGCGACCTTCACGCATCAGATCGCCGGCGGCAAAATTCTCGTCACCTGGCGCAACGCCGACGATCTCGGAAGAATCTTCCAGCTCGGCGGTCGCATCGCGCCGGCGGTTTGAGAAATCTTCAAATTTAAGACTTCTCCCCGAACGAAAAAAGACGGATTTGCCGACTCCGTCTTTTTTTGATTTTTAACGTTAATTCGTCGTTCAGAAAAATCTAATCGTGTAGCCGAACCGGATGCCGCGACCGATTTCCGGCGCGAATCCCTTGATGAACGAAAGATGATTGCGGTACAGCTTGTTCGTCAGATTGTACGCGTTGAACGTGAAAACATGCGCGAAATGCGGGCGACCGATCGTGTACGTGCCCGCGACGTTGACGATGCCGTAGCCGGCGGTCGGCGTTTCGAGCGGCGCGGTCTTGTTCTGCCGGGCGGCGAAAATCGCTTCCGGGCGAACGTTCAGATTTCGGTAACGGACGTCGAATCCGGCGCGCAGGCGCGCGGGCGGGATGCGCGGCAGATTCTCGTCCGCGTCGACGAGCCGCGCGCGCACGACGTCGGCGCTCAGAAAGCCGCCCAAATATTTATTGAACGTCGCGTCCGCCGAAATTTCCGCGCCGAGATACTTCGCTCTTCCCTGTTCGTAGCGCGCGACCGGCAAGCCGTCCTCAATATCGATCAGTCCGTCGCCGTCCTCGTCCTGGTAGGCAAGATGCACGAAATTGTCGATGTCGTAATAATAAACGTCGCCCGTCACGCGAAACTTTTCGGATTGATGGCGCAGGGAAACGTCGACGCCGTTCGAGCGTTCGGCGACGAGGTTTTGATTGCCGATTTCGTACGTCACGTTGCCGATGTGCGGGCCGTTGTTGTAAAGCTCTTCGAGCGCCGGCGCGCGGTACGAGTTCGAATAATTGACGACCAGCGCGCCGCCTTTCCAAAGCCCGAAATTGACCCCCGCCGCGCCCGAAAAGCCGGTGAACGAACGATCGAGATACGCCGGATTTTCCGCTCCGTAACGATTGTTTTCGACGCGCGCGCCGAACTGCAGTTTGACGCGTTCGAAGCTCAGTTCTTCGAGCCCGAACACCGAAAACGCGTTTTGTTTGATCTGGCCGTTGACGAGCTGCTCTGCGCCGTTGACGAGATAATCGCGGCTGAAGCCGTCGAAACCGAAGCGCCCCGTCAGTTTTTTATACTTCGTCTGCTCGAACATCGAGCGATACGTGAAGGTCTTGTTGTCGAAGATCGTGCCGATTTCTTCCGCGCCGTCCGCGACCTCGATTTCCTTGTGACGGTAATCGGAGTAACCGAAATTATATTGAATGCCGCTTAAAAACGGATTGTTGAGATCGCGGAAACCGCCCGCGAGCCGAAAGCCGTAATCGCGCTGGCGAATGTCGACGTCCTCGTCGACCGCCGGCAAACCGCCGCCGAGGAATTCGCTCGGTTCGCCGCCGCCCTCGAAAATCGCGGCGAACGGGATGCCGTAGCGCCGGACGTCGGTCGTGAAATTCCCGCTCAAGTACGCCTTTTTGCCGTAATAACCGACGCCGAACGACTCGGAATTGGCGCGCGACGCGCTGTTCGGAACGCGACCGAGCGGCGTTTGATAATCGCCCGCGCGCTGCGCCGTGAAATTGCCGCGGAAGAGCCAATTTCGAATGCCGTATTCGCCGCCCGCCGCGAGCGCCGCTTCGCGGTTCGCCGTGCCGCCGGTCGTCGTTAAAAAGCCGCGAAAACCGTTGTGCGATTCGTTTTCGTCGTTGTCGACGACGTTGACGACGCCGCCGAGCGCGTTCGAGCCGTAAAGCAGTGTTCCCGGCCCCTTAACGACCTCGATGCGCTCGGCGCTCAATGTGTCGACCGTTTCGCCGTGGTCGCCCGACTGCGAGCCGACCGTGCCGGAACGCACGCCGTTCTCCAGCACGAGCACGCGATCGCCGTCGAAACCGCGAATCACGGGGCGCGACGAACCGGCGCCGAAACTGCGCTTCGCGACGCCGGTTTCGCCTTCGAGCACCTCGCCGAGCGAGACCGCCGATCTTTGCGTGACGACGCTCGAACCGATCGCGTTGACCGATTGAAACGAATCGAAAACCGACTGCTCGGTGCCGCTCGCCGTGATCGTGACCTGTTCCTTTAAACCCGTGACCTGCATCTGAAAATCGGCGGTGTGCGCGCTTCCCGCCGCGACCTCGACGATGCGGGTCGCGTCGGCGAACCCTTCGATATGCACGAGCAGCGTGTAGCGTCCGGGCGCGACCGATTCGAAAACGTATCTGCCGTCGGCGTCGGTCGAAACCGTCCGATTCAGCTGCGTGATCTGCACCGCCGCGTCGTGCATCGGCGTGCCGTCGCCGTAAGTGACCTTGCCGGAGACCTTCCCGTTCTGAGCGTACGCGGCGATCGAAAAAACGAACAACAATGCCGTGACGGTAAATAAATATTTGCTGTGTTTCATAATTATCTCGCCGATTTTGCGGCGCACGAATACGAAAGGAACAGGTTAGCAGGCGGCGGCGAGGCGGCGCGACGGGTTTTCAATGAACGGTTATTTCGGCGAAATAAACGGTTTACCGGGGCTATAATTTGAGGATCTTTTCGCGCAGAACGCGCGACTGCAGGCGACTCGAAGCGATTTCCTGTCCGTTCTTCAAAGCGATCAGGTAAGTGCCGCCGGGCAGCGGCGAGACGCGCGCGATCATTTCGAGATTCGCGAGCGCGCCGCGCGAGAGCCGGACGAATTTTTCCGGCGCGAGCCGCATCTCCAAATCTTTGAGGCGGTAATTGATGACGTATTTTTGATTTTTGTCGGTCGTGATGTGCAAAAGCTCGCCGTCGGCGACGATCGAGGCGATTTCGCTCACGGGGACGAGAAATATTTCCTCGCGTTTTTTTACGGGAATTCTTTCCAGATACTCATGACCGACCGCTTCGCTGTAAGCGGCGGCGGCTTTTTGGACGTTTTCGGTTTCCGCGCCGCGCCAGTCTTCCTGTTCGAGCCGCTCGTGCGCGCGGTTTAAGGTTTCGCGCAAACGCGATTTTTCGATCGGCTTTAAAAGATAATCGACCGCGTTGACCTCGAACGCCTGCACGGCGTATTCGTCGTACGCCGTCACGAACGCGACGAGCGGCATCTGCGATTTTCTCAGCAGACGAACGGCTTCGAGCCCCGAAATTTCGGGCATCCGCAGATCGAGCAGCGCGAGGTCGGGTTTCAGCCGCCGGATCAGCTCGACCGCGTCCGCGCCGTTTTCCGCTTCGCCGACGAGCTCGGCGTCCGCGAATTCGCGCAGTACCGCCTTCAAAAATTCGCGCGCCGGGCGTTCGTCGTCGGCGATGATGATCCGAAGTTTTTCCATATAAATTTGAAGTTTAAGATTTAAGGTTCAGGATAATTTCGATTGCGAATCTTGAATCTTGAATCTTAAATTCACGAAACGATCTGCGCTTTGACCGGCAGTTTTATCTCG
This sequence comes from Pyrinomonadaceae bacterium, assembly GCA_036563455.1. GTDB lineage: Bacteria > Acidobacteriota > Blastocatellia > Pyrinomonadales > Pyrinomonadaceae > JAFDVJ01. Next base: position 163,752 of record DATCMK010000039.1, read on the forward strand.
GCGTTCGTGCCCTTGCGCCGACCGCTTTCGATCTTTAAGTGCGCGCCTTTGCCGTAATGCGAGCGCAGTCTTTGCCTGATGTTTTCCAGGCCGATGCCGCCGGCCTCCGCTTTGCGCTCGTCGAACCCGGCGCCGGTGTCCGCGACGTTCAGATATAGAAAAGTCTCGCCGTCTTCGATTCTCAAACGGGCGGCGATTTCGACCTCGCCGCCCCGTTTGATCTCCGAAATGCCGTGCTTGACGGCGTTTTCGACGAGCGGCTGCAGAATCAGCGTCGGCACGCGCATTCTTCTTAAATCTTCGGGAATCTCGATTTTCACCGCCAGGCGTTCCTCGAACCGCGTTTTTTCGATGTCGAGGTAATTTTCGATGAGTTTGATCTCTTCGCCGAGAGAAGAAAATTCCTCGGTCGAGCGCAGCACGCCGCGCAGGAGCTGCGTGAGTTTCATCAAAGTCTGAAACGCCTTGTCGGGCGCGGTTTGAATCAAATAGCCGATCGTCGTCAGCGCGTTGAAGAGAAAGTGCGGGTTGATCTGCGCCCGCAGCGCGGAGAGCTTCGCCTCGGCGGCGAATTTCGCGAGCTTGTCTTCGCGCGCCTTTCGTTCGTAGCGTTCTTCCGCCACGCGCAGCGCGTCGATGCGCCGCGCCGCCGCGCCGCCGACCGCCGCGAGCATCTCGATCTCGTCGGACAAGAGCCGCCGCCCGCCGGCGAATTCGTTGAGGTTTATCCGGTAAAAAGGCGCTTCGACGGTCGGCACGAAAACTTCGGCGCGGCGCGCGGTAAAATTCACCGCCGGCAGCCGCGTCTCGCTCTGCGCGGTTTCCGACCAGTCGGCTTCGCGGGCGGTCAGCGCGGATTTCAGTTCGTCGCAGACCGCGCGCAGCACCGCTTCCGAATCGTCGCGCTCTTCGATGCGGCGGACGATTTCGGCCTGCAGATTTTCATAATTGATGCGCCGCAGGATGATTTTATCGACGACGAGCACGGCGAATTTATGAAGCAGCGGATAAGCGAGCGCGGTCGTCATCCACAAAGCGATCACCAAAACCGCCGCCTGCACGTCGTTGCGGTCGTGCGTTTCGTGCCAGGCGAGCAGCGGCACGGCGACGAAAACATACAAACCGAACGCGACCGACGCGAGCAGAAGCAGCGAAAGCGCGCGTTTTAAGAACAAATCGGCGAACGCGAAACGATAATCCTGCAGCAGGATCGCCAGCGCGAGCGGCAAGGACGATTGATGCGCGACGAGCTCGACGAGCCACGACTTTTCCTCCTGCTCGCCGCTTAAGTGAAGCGCCGAAAGCGCGAACACCGAGAGCGCGGAAACCCAGACCGCCTTGTTTTGAATTTTTTGGCGGAAAGTGAAAATCAGCAGCCCGCCGAGCAGCGCGAGCGAGCCGAACGTTAAAACTCGCAGCGCCGAATCGGACGGCGCGGCGGCATTGAAAATCGCCGCCCGGAAATGAAGCAGCGCGGCGAACGCGCTCAACGCGTAGGCCGCGATCGTCAGCCAGCCGACGCTTTTATTTTCGCTTTCCTCGCCTTTCCAGGCCGAATGCACGACGACCGACGGCAAAAATCCGAGCGCGGAATACGAAATCGCGACGAGCGCGGGCGACACGCGCGTCGCGCCGAAATCCTTCCAGAAGAGCACGCCGAGCTCGCCCGCGTTCCATAAAAGCCCGAGCGCGGCCGTCAGCAGCAACAGCCAATCCGGCGCGTTTTTGTCGGATTCGCGCCGGTGCCGCACGACCATCAGAAGCAGCAGCGCGTAGAGCGCGATTCCGACCGTAAAACCTAACAAATTGATGAGCGCGGCGGCATTAAACATTTCGTTCTAATTTAATGGCAAAAACCGGTTCGATGCAATTTTCTTAGAACGGTTAGACGAAAATCGGCGCTCGGCGGTCGTTTTTTCAAAACGGGCGGGCGCGAAACGAATAACGAATTTCGGATCGCTGATTGGTCTCGCCGATAAGTTTGCGCGAGGGTATTTGAGCGGAACCTTTGCCGAAACCATCTCGAAGCGAACCGCCTCGGAAAATGCGTCGGCAAATCCAAAATCCGAAATCTAAAATCCAAAATGAAAAAGAGCCCGCCGAAGCAGGGCTCTTTCTCTTTCGGGGGTTCCAAGTTCGGAAACGTTTTTTTGAAGATTTCAGCTCGCCGCGCGGCGCCAAGCCATCGGAACGTCGGCTTCGAAACCGCCGCCGACGCTTCTGATGCGCCCCGTCATCCTGCCTTCGATCTCGAAGCCGAGTTTTTTGTAAAATTCGATGGCTTTCGCGTTGCTTTCGCGCGCGATCAGTTCGACGCGCAAAATGTCGGGACGCTCTTCCGCGACCCGCCGCATCAGTTCCGTGAACAACGCCTTGCCGACGCCGACGCCCTGAAAATCGGGGTGCACGGCGATCGTCAGCTCGCCGAGCACGTGCGCGAAAACCCGCGGTCCGAGCGCGTAGGCGTGAATTTCGCCGACGATTTTTCCGGCGGCGCGCGCGACGACGAGCACGCCGCTTTCGACGGCTTTCGAAACGAAATTATCGACGTACGCGGCGCTGATTTCTTCCGCCGTGCGCGCCAATCCGCCCTCGATCGCCGCGACCGCGCGGTACAAACCGAAAATTTCGGCGGCGTCCGTCAAATCTCCGTTCGCGGTAGTAAACTTTTTCGGATCTGCTGAATTCATCTCGATTTTTAGTAAAGCTCGCGCGACGGGATGCGGTTCCAGCTCGACGCGTAGCTCTCCTCCCGGTCGAGCTGTTTCTGGCGGCGGATATACGAGCAGACGCGCTCGATCTGCGACAAGCTGACGGTGAACGCGTCGTATTTTTCCTGCCACGCGAAATCGACCGCGCCGAGCCGGCGTTTGGCGAAGGTCGCCGAAATCAGTTTCAGTTCGCGGACGAACGTGCCGAGCGCGTAGAACTGCGACAAACCGGCCAGGATATGCACGCGGTTCTGCGCGAAACCGACGGTCGTGATCCTGCCGCCCGCCTTGCGGACGAAGCCGGCGATGTATTTCTGCAGCATCAGTTCCTGCTCTTCGCTCAAATCGGCGCCGTCGATCCGCAGCACGAGATGGAAATAAAGACTCGAGGAAACCGGTTCGAACTTCTGCATGAACGGCATCGGCGCGCCGGAAACAACGGTGGTTAATTGGTCGATGGCTGAAAACATAATATTCAGTAAAACTTCCGTATAAATTTTATAAAAACGGGTTTTTTATCCCCCGAATATAAATTTAACCCTTTCGAACCCTCAATTTCGCCACCTATTTGGGTAGTAATGTTTTTTATAATTTTTCGGATTCCATAGCGGAAAGTTTTCGGCGTCTTACCATTAAACCGCTGAAAAATAAGGAAATAGGGCCGAACGGCAATTATTCGATCGAAAAGTTTTCGATGAAAAATCTGATGTTTTCCGCTCGATCGACTATGTAAATGCTACCCGCATATTACTTTTCGGTTAAGGTTTCCTTCAATTCGATGACGCTCGCCTCTTTTTTCGCGGCCGAGACTTTGACCGGAACGTGCCACAGAAGCGTTTTGATCAAACACGCGCCCGTATCGTCCTCGCGGCAGTAATAAATCGAAAGCCTGACTTTCAAATTCGCGCTGCCCGTTCGGACAGCCGGCAGCGGAATATCGAGCGGCAGCGCCGAAAACTTCCGCGCGCCGCCGGCGTTCGCAGCCGTTTCCGCGCCGTCGATCGAAATTTCATAGCGGTTCGGCGCGTTTCGGTTGAGATGAAAACCCGCGGGCAGTTTGATTTGCACGCGCATCGAATTCGGCGCGTTCGCCGCGATCTCCGTCGATTCGATCCGGTTTTCCCGCAGATTCGGCGAAAAACCTTCCGTTTCGCCCGTCGTTTCGATCGGCGGCTTCAAGCCTTCGATTTTCAGCGTCGTAACGGTTTTGGTCGCTAAATCGACGACGCGGATCGCGTGATTGTTGGTGTCGGCGACGTAGAGTTTCCCGTTCGCGACCGACAGCCCGCCCGGTTCGTAAAAGGTCGGCGCTTTGCCGTCCGCTTGTCCTGATTGGCCCGAACCGAGAAAGGTTTTGACGGTTCGGGCCGCCGGGTCGAGCAGCTTTATTTTGTGGTTGTAAGTGTCGGCGATTAAAACTTTGCCGCCCTCGCCAAGCGCGACGCCTAGAGGATGCTGCAGGCGCACGTCGTCGCCCTCGCCGTCGGCGTCGCCGAAAACATACAGATCGCCGCCCGCGAGCGTTTCGACCGTCTCCTTCTTAAAATCGATTCGGCGGACGATGTTCGCCTCGCTGTCGGCGACGAAGAGATTCGCGCCGTCCGACGCGATGCCCGAAGGCTGCGAAAACGCCGCGAGCGCGAGTTTTCCGTCGACGCGCGCCTCGACGCGCGTGCCGGCGTACGGCTCCAGCACGTTTTTCTCCGGATCGAGCCGCCAGATCTGGTGCGAGCCCGCCATCGCGACGAAGAGACTTTTCCCGGCGAGCGCTAAATCCCACGGCGAACGCAGTCCGGTCTTTAAGGGCGCGCCGCCCTCGCCCGTGAAATCTTCGAGCCGGCCGGTGCCGCCGACCGTCGAAACGCGGCGCGTTTTCAAATCGACGAGCCGGACCAGCTGATTTTCGGTGTCGGCGACGTAAAGCCGCGTGCCGCTCAAAGCCAAACCCTGCGGGCGATTGAACGCGGCGGCTTGAAAGTCGCCGTCGTCGCGCGCCGCTTTGCCGCTGCCGATCGTTTCGATGAGTTTGCCGCTCAAATCCGCGACGACGATCCGGTTGTGGTTCGAATCGGAAATATAAAGCCGGTTCGAAGCGGCGTCCGCCAGCACTTTTCCGGGGAAAGCGAGCGGCAGATCGCCGGTTTTGGCTCTCTCGAGCGCGAACTTCAGAGGCTTTCCGTCGAGCTGCCCTTTTTTGCGAAACTCTTCGATCGTTTCGCCGATCAGCTTGTCGACGCCTTCCGCGTAGCCTTCGCCGACCGCCGCGCCGACGATGTAGCCCGCCGGGTCGATGATGACCTGCGTCGGGTAGGCGCTGACGGCGTATTGCTCCCAGATCTTAAAATCCGCGTCGTTCGCGATCGGGTGCTCCAATCCGTAGCGCAAAATGATTTGGCGAATGTTTTCCGTGTCGCCTTCGTTCGTGAACTTCGCCGAATGAACGCCGATCACGACCAGATCGTTCGCGTATTTCGCTTCGAGTTTTTTAAGATCGGGAATGATGTGGACGCAGTTGATGCAGCCGTAAGTCCAGAAATCGAGCAGCACGACCTTGCCGCGCAAGCCCGCCAGCGACAGCGGCTTGTCGGTATTGAGCCAACTTCGCGCGCCCGAAAGTTCCGGCGCGCGCACACGTCCTTGAGCCTTCACGCTTTTCAACATAAAACCTGCCAGCAATAAAATTATTAAACCACAAAAAATTCGGCGCATCGTTTTCCTTAAAAATTTAGTCGTAATGATTGAATATCGGTAAAAAGTTTCGAATAAGGATTTTATCAATCAAAAATCATCAAATATCAATTATTTCGGCGTTTTTACCGATCGTTATGATTATTCGACCATTTATCGATTACATTTTACTTCCTTCCGCATATGTTTTCGTCCGTCCTTAACATACGGTTTCAAAACGCCTTCAATCACGTCGCCGGAACAGATTCAATTTTATGTCATAAATCCATTTTTTGCGGTGTTTGTATTCCGGAAATTTTTTCCGATAAAACTATGAACAAGGCCATCTTTTTTATTTTTACAATCGCTTTTATTTTAATCGCAGCAAACAATTTTCCGGGGCAGACGGTTCCGTCGTCGAGGCTCGATCTGCGGATCGTCGCCGACGAAGCCGAAGCCGTTTTGCGGATCCTGCAGAAACGCGAAAATTCCGCCGAGATAACGGAGGCCGACTGGCAAAAAGTTTTTTCGAGCGAGGGCTACACGCGGCTCAAAAAACGCGAATCGGCGATGTCGCGCCCGTTCGCGGACGAAGATTTTAAGGCTTTCGTGCTCTCGCCGGAACTTTTCGCGCGGCGCCGGGAATTAGCCGCCACGCTTCGGGCGTGGAAGGAAATCGACGCGGCGCGCGCCGGCGCGGCGGCGCTGCAATATCTTCCGGCAAACGCCGCGATCCGCGCCCGCGTTTACCCGGTCATCAAACCGCGCGACAACAGCTTCGTCTTCGAAGTGCGCGAGAACCCGGCGATTTTTCTCTTTCTCGACCCGAAAGTGACGAAGCGGCAGTTTGAAAACACGCTCGCGCACGAGCTTCATCACATCGGTTTCGGCACGGCTTGCCCGCCGCCGGAAACTTCCGCCGCGATCGAAAAGCTGCCGCCCGCGAGGCAGAAGGTTTTAAAGTGGACGGGCGCGTTCGGCGAAGGCTTCGCGATGCTCGCCGCGGCGGGCGGCGCGGGCGTTCACCCGCACGCGGTCAGCGCGGCGGAAGATCGGGCGCGCTGGGACAGAGACGCCGCGAATTTCAACGACGATCTCAAAACGGTCGAAAAATTCCTGCTCGATCTGGAAGCCGGAAAACTGACCGAGGAAAAAGAGGTCGAAACGGCGCGCTCGTTTTACGGCGAGACGCAGGGCGCGTGGTACACGGTCGGCTGGCAGATGGCGGCGGTCATCGAGAAAACTTACGGGCGCGCGCGTCTGATCGAGGTTTTCTGCGACCGGCGCAAGCTTTTGCCGACTTTTAACGAGGCGGTCAAAAAGTACAATCGCCGGCATAAGACGCGGCTCGCCGAATGGTCGCCCGAGCTGATCGCGAAATTCGAGTAACGAAACGAACCTTCAAAGCGCCCGCGCGTCGACGCGAATTTTCGCTAATTGTTTTTATTTTATTCGCTTCGATTCGCGAAGATCGGCGGGCGCTTTTAGTTTTTGATAATCGCCGCCGTTTTATTCCGGCTTCCAGAGCGCGGATTTGATTTGATAAACGAGCCAACCGACGCCGGCGGCGCATAACAAGGCGAGCAGAATGAGCGCGTAAACGAGTTCGGATTTAAACAGGTAATGGTGCTCCGGCGAATCCGAAGCCGAGGCGAGCGCCGTTCTTTCGTTTTCCGGCTGGTGCTGCCGGATGAAGGCGATGTACGCCGCCGGCGCGACTTTTCCCGGAACCGGCTCGCTTCCCGGCTCTTTTTTGAGCGGCGGCATTTCGCCCGGAAATTCTTCCAAGCCGATTCTTTTCGAAGTGTTTCGGTCAATGAGATAAGCGTTGCAGGTTTGCCTGAATCCGGGCGAACCGTCGTCGTAGCGCCAGACTTCTTTCAGGCCGCAGTCGAGCCAAAGCAGCGTGTTGACTTCTTCGAGCGTCGCGGGACGCAGATCGTCGGGCAGCGCGTGATACAGATCGTCGAGCCGCCTGTTTTTCGCGTCGAGCGGCAGGATTTTCGCTTTGATCGCGCCGTTTTTTTCGCGCGGCGCGCTCGGCGAAAACGCGAACTGATTCGTCAGCGCGCTCAAATTTCGCGCGTCTTCGGCGATCCGATTTTCGAAGCCCTTTGTCTTTTGATAGGAATAATAAGCGAAACAGGAAACCGCCAGCACCGCCGCCAGCCATAAAACGAGCGGCGCGATCTGTCCGAGCTTCGACGGCGATTTTTCGGCGAAAGGGCGCTCGTCTTCGAACGTTTTTTCTTCCTTGAACGAGGATGTTTCTTCAAACGGGACTCCGTCTTCGAACGTGATTTTTTCGCGCCGCCGAGTGACTTTCTCCGACGCCGCGCCGGCGGTCGGCGGTGCTTCGGCGGGAGGCGGCGGTGCGCTGACGGATTCGGGCGGCGGCTCGCTGGCGGATTCTGGCGGCGGCTCATTTACCGGTTTGGGCGGCGTGCTTTCGGAGCGCGTTTCCGCTTTCGTCGGGTTAACGACCTGCTGCACTTTGACCGACCATGGAACGGGACGGTCGTCCGGTTTGGGCCTCCCGCAATTCCAGCAATGCTTGTACCGGTCTTCGATCTTTTCCCGGCAGTTTTGACATTCCCACATTTCAGCCTTCACCTCGCAATTCGAAAATGCCCGCCCTCGGTGCGCACCGCAAAAAAAAGACAGGCTCTCGCATCAAGCCTGCCGTTTCTTACCGTTACCGATAAATAAATTCCTGCGACATCATTCCGCCATCCTTAATTTAACGAGAGGACAAAGGTAATCGTGGGATCCTTTAAGTCACCATTCGACCGAACCTTCTTTCGACGTGTCGATCTGCGCGAGATCGACGCCTTCGTTGAAGAGAAAAATCTTTAAGTTATCGAACAAAAAATCGTGCGAATCGGGACTCGAAACGTCCAAGCCGAAATGATTGATCAGCTGATTCTGTTTCTGCAGCCATTCCTTCCAGCACGTCTGGCAGATTTCGTTGTAGACGCGTTGCCCTAATTCGTTCGGAAACGGCGCGAACTGCATCCGCTCGTCGTCGCCCTTGCGCCCGCAGCGCGTGCATTCAAATTTATCGCTCGAAAATAAACCCATAATTACTCCATGTAATTTTCGATTTTAGATTTTGGATTTTGGATTTGCAAGCACGTCTAAAGTTCAGGATTCAACATTCGAGATTCAAAATCTAAGATTTCACGATCTTTCGACCATGCTTCGGGCTTCGAAATCCGCCCTTGAACCTTAAATCTTAAATTTTGAATCTTGAATCTTATTTCCCGGCCTGCCGAATCGCGTCCAAGACCTCGTCGTCTTTCGGGCGGAAAAGGCTGAGCGCCTGGACTTTGTGATACGAGACGTTGCCCGCTTTGTCGATCACGACGACGCCGCGCGCCGAACGCCCCGGCAGCCACGATTTCATGCCGTACGCTTGCGAAACTTCGCCTTTCGTGTCCGCCAGCAAATTCAGCGTCAGACCGTGTTTATCGGAGAAAGATTTGTGCGATTCGGCGGAATCGGTCGAAATGCCGACGACCTCCGCGCCGGTCGCCCGATAGTCCGACCAGTTGTCGCGCACGCTGCAAAGCTGCGCCGTGCAGACCGGCGTATCGTCGCCCGGATAAAACAGCAAAACGACGGTTTTTCCGGCGTGTTCGCTTAAACGCCAATCCTCGCCGTGCAAATCCTTTAACGTAAAATCCGGTGCCTTTTCGCCTGTTTTCATAATTTATGACCTTTCCTTACCAGTACCATTTAGACTGATTTTCAATCAAATGTTCATATTTTTCGCAAAATAATCGACGACCTCGTTTTCCATACCGGTTGCGTGCACAGTAGTCCATCGCCGCAGGCGGTCGAGAAAATCTGTTAAATCTCGCTCAACTAATTCCAGCAGCCGGATGAATTCTTCGGGCATCAGCTCGATCGAAAATTCGTCATCCTTCGTTTCGGCGTCGTTCCAGATTTTTATTAGCCGGTCGTTTTTTTCGATCAGCGATTCGGGATCGTGTCCCGTCCAGATACCGCCGCTGCCGTTGGCGACCGCGAACCAGTCGCGCCAATCTTCCAAGCCGCCGCAGCAGCCCGGACTGACTTTTGCAGCGCCGTTTTCCTTAAAAAGCAGCCCACCGCCGAGAACGAAGCCTTCTTCATTGTCGACAAAAGCCCGCAAAGTGTCGGCGGCGTTTTCCTTGACCATTTCGTCAGTCAACGGAAAAATCGACGCTAACATAATTGAGCCGATCTCGGCCTCATCCATTCCGGCAAAGAGTCGCGTATAAAAAAATTTGTTCTCCGCAACTTCCCACGGCGCGGTAATTTCGAAACTGTCGATTTTGACGATCGCTTCGATCGTCTTATTTGAATTTCGGTTCATGACGCCTGGAAATCCCTTATATCCTTAAACGGTTTTTCCTTGTCGGTGAAATCCGGGCGGTAATAAAAGGACGCGGCTTCGTATTCCTGCATGAAGCCTTCTTCCATGCCGAGTTCTTCCAAAAGCTCGACCGCTTCGAACCATTCGCGTTGCGAGATGCGGCGCGATAATAAAATGTAACGCTCGTCGGTCGCCGCCTTGTTCGTCGCGTAATACTGCGCCATTAAGGAAATCGCCGTTTTCGGTGAAAGCTCGTCGCCGATCCAGCGCAGGTTTTCCTCGATGCCGGCGAGATCGTTCGGCAGAACGAGCAGCCGAATGACGAGCCCGCGTTTCAGTAAGCCGTCCTCGCCGTAAATTAATTCCGCGCCGGTTTGACGAAACATTTCCTTGATCGCGGCGCGGGCGTGAACGGCGTAATCGCGCACTTTTGAAAACTGAAAACCGGCGTCCGAATCGGCGTATTTCAGATCGGGCAGATAAACGTCGACGATGCCGTCGAGCAGTTTTAGAACTTCGACCGAATCGTACGCGTTCGTGTTGTAGACGATCGGCAGGCGCAAGCCCTTTCCGGCGGCGATCAAAATCGCGCGCGCCATCTGCGGCGCGAAGTGCGTCGGGCTGACGAAACCGATGTTGTGACAGCCCTTCGCCTGTAATTCCAACATGATTTCCGCCAATCTTTCGTGCGTGATTTCGTTTTTGCGCTGCTCTTTCCACGTCTGCGAGATTTGATAATTCTGGCAGTAAACGCAGCGCAGATTGCAGTTGCCGAAAAAGATGTTGCCCGCGCCGCGCGTGCCCGATAAAACCGGTTCTTCGCCGAAATGCGCCGTGTAAGACGAGACGATCGGAAGCCTTCCCGAATAGCACGCCGCGATTTCGTCCTTTAAGCGATCGTTGCCGCAGTCTTTCGGGCAGACGCTGCACGATTCGAGCAATTTTTCGAGCCGCGCGGCCCGTTCTTCAAGCTCGCCGGTGCGGTGGAGTTCTAAGAATTTCGGAGTCATTGTCATTCAAGATTCAAGATTCAAGATTCAAGATTCAAGATTTAAGATTAATCTTGAATCTTGAATCTTAAATCCCAATTCATCAGTCTTTCGTTTTTTCGATGTTTTCGTCCATTGTTTTCGTGTAGCGGCTGATGATCTCGCGCGGCGCGACCGTTTTGGCGAGCGTCCACGTAAAATCCATCTCGGCGTTGATCGTCGCCGTCGCCATGCGCGTTTCGCGCAGCATCAAAATCGAGCCGTACAACAAAAAGAGAATGCCGACGACGCCGACCGGGATCGGAATCCAGCGGTAGATATTGAAAATCCCGGCGACGGCGATCGTCACGCTCGTCAGGATGAAAAACCCGAGCCCGTAATAAAAAGCGCTCATCGCCTTCTGCAAGATCCGCGCGCGGCTCGTCACTTTATTGAGGAGATTGACGACCGTATCGAGCCGTTTTTCGTAAAGCGGAAACTTTGTTTTGTCTTCCGCGACGATCATGTCGCTGAGCCGGCTTTCGAGCTCGCGCACGCGGTCGACGACGCGCCCGAGACGCGTCGAGGTCGAAAGCACCAGCGAACCGGTCGCCGAAATCAGCAGCGCGGGCGTGATCATCGCCGTCAGAAATTCGATCGTCGAATTCAGGAAGTTCGGATTTACGTTTATCAAATCTCCCGCCATAATTCGGTTTTGGATTTTAGATTTCGGATTTGAAAATCAACTGCCTCTGGTTAAAAATGTTATTTTAATTTTTCGTTCTAAAAATAAAACCAATGTTATGACTACCGATAATCAAAAGCAAGGAACGGTCGTTTGTCTGCAGCATCGAAGCGAAATCTTGCGAAACAATCCGCTCGGCGACAAACACATCCGCGACGTGCTCGTTTACCTGCCGCCCGATTACGAGGAAGGCAAATCGTATCCGTCGGTTTACGTTTTGACGGGTTTTACCGGGCGCGGCAAGATGCTGCTCAACGATTCGGCGTTCACGCCGAATTTCGCCGAGCGGATGGACAAACTGATCGACGGCGGCGCGATCCGCCCGATGATCGCCGTCATGCCCGACTGCTTTACGCGTTACGGCGGCGCGCAGTACATCAATTCGTCGGCGACCGGCGATTACGAGGATTATCTGACGAAGGAGATCGTGCCGTTCGTCGACGAGAATTTTCAAACCATCCGCAGCAAGAACGCGCGCGCCGTGATGGGCAAATCCTCGGGCGGCTACGGCGCGCTCGTGATGGCGATGCGGCACGCCGATCTTTTCGGGCTCGCGTGCTCGACCGCCGGCGACGCGTATTTCGAATACTGTTATTTACCGGGTTTCGCCGAAGGTTTTCGCGCCCTCGGCGGCGATCCCAAAGCGCTGCTCGAAAAATTCTGGGACGAAACCAAAAGAAAGGGCAAGCACGATTTCGCCGCGCTCAACACGATCGGCATGAGCGTCTGTTATTCGCCGAACCCCGCGAGCGAACTCGGTTTCGATCTGCCGTTCGACCCGCAAACCGGCGAGATTCGCGAAGAAATTTGGGCGCGCTGGCTCGCACATGATCCGGTGCGGCTCGTCGAACAATCGGTCGAAAACTTGAAATCCTTAAAGTTCCTGTACATCGACGCCGGCACGCGCGACGAATTCGCGCTCGATCTGGGCGCGCGGATTTTGTGCGAGAAATTAAAAAAGCACGGTATTCCGCATCTTCACGAAGAATTCGACGACGGGCATTTTAATATCTCGTACCGGCAAAACCGCTCGCTCGAACTGATTTCGGAAAACATCGAATTCGCCTGACCCGGCCTCTTTTCGGAAAAGCGTCAATTTGAAGTGACAAAAAATCCGAATTCTCGCAAATTGACCGAATCCGCCGGATCTTCCGCCGGCGCGATTTCATCCGATCTTCAATCTTATCAACGGTTTAATTCAAAATCGGCGGTTTGGCACAAAGCTTGATTTAGAGAAAGCCGTTCCCGGTGATTCGGGAAACTTCCGACTCACGGAAGTTGAAAATCACAAACAACTGTCGGTTATTCCCCCTCACGCCGTTAAGTGGTCAATCTCTTAATCGAGATTGACCCTTTTTTATTTTGGACTTTTGATTTTGGATTTTGGAGTGATTCCGTGAATGAACTTACCTGTTCTTCCTTGAATTTATTTTTGAAAGAAAACATTCAGATTAAGAATGACGTCGCCGAGCGCGACAGCAAATCCAAAATCCAAAATCTAAATTCCGAAATCGCTAGGGATTGAATCCGGCGGTCGCGACTTCCGGTTGGAGGAGATGCACGGCCCGCTCGATTTTTTCGGGTTTGCCGAACAGGATCAGCACGTCGTCTTCCTGCAGTTTAAAGCTCGCGCCGGGACCGATTTTCGTCGCGTCGCCGCGCACGACGGCGATCAGCGTCGCGCCGCTCGCGTTGCGCAGGTTGAGCTCGCCGAGATTTTTTCCGATCGCCGGCGAGGTTTTCTGCAATTTGATGGTTTCGGTCGTCGCCGCCTGCAGCGCCGCGTTCAGATTCGCCATCTCGACGCGCTGGATCGACGGCGAGCGCAGCATCTCGTAGCCCTGCCGGCGCACCCTTTCGATCTGATTTTCGATCGTGTGACGGTCGAGCCCGTAACGCAGCAGCACGCGCGAAAAAATCTCGATGCTCGTTTCGAATTCTTCCGGGATCACTTCGTCCGCGCCGAGCTTGAGCAGCTCCGTGATTTCCGAAATGTAGCGCGTGCGGACGACGATGTAAATCCGTTCGTTGAGCTCGCGCGCGAGTTTGACGGTGCGCCGCGCCGCCTGCGGATCCGACATCGCGAGCACGAGCGCGTTCGCGTTTTCGATCGCGGCGTGGTGCAGCACCTCGCGCCGGGTGGCGTCGCCGAAATTGATTTTTTCGCCCTTTTCCTTCGCCTCGCGAACGACTTCCGCGTTGAGTTCGAGGACCGTGTAGGAAACCATCACCGCGCGCAAAACCCGCGCGAGATTGCGCCCGTTCAGACCGTAACCGACGATGATGACGTGATTGTTCAAGCCGCCGGTCGAAGTGATGTGCACGTCTTCTTCCGCGTCGGTTTCCATTTCCGGCGCCGTTCTTTTATCCGGCACGATCGACTGCACCAGAAAACCGAAGCGCGGCGCGACGGCGATCATAAACGGCGTGATGAGCATCGAGACGATCGACGCGCCCAAAAAACTCTGATAATCGACGTCGGGCAGCAAATCGACGCCGCGCCCGGCTTTGGCGAGCACGAACGAAAATTCGCCGATCTGCGCGAGCCCGAGCGCGGTCATCGCGGCGACGCGCTGCGGAAAGCCCAAAAGCTGAATGACGGTCCAGACGATCAGCGCCTTGCCGACGACGAGAAAAACGACCCACAGAAACACCGTGGAAAGGTTTTCGACGAGCGCGCTGAATGACAAAAGCATTCCGATCGAAACGAAAAAGATGCTGTTGAAAACGTCGCGGAACGGCAAAATGTCCGCCGCGACCTGATGCGAGAAATCCGATTCGGCCAGCACCATGCCGGCGATGAACGCCCCCAATGCGAGCGACAAGCCGAACTGCGCCGTGACGAACGAAATTCCGAGACACAACAATACGACGAGCAGCAGCAGCACTTCCGGGCTTTTCAAGCCGACGACTTGTTTGAGCATGAGCGGCACGAGAAACCACGCCGCCGCGACGATCACGATCAAGCCGAGCAGCGAGCCGCCGAGTTTCGCCGCGATCGCGCCGAACGAAGCGGCGTCTTTGCCGCCGAGGACCGGCACGAGCAGCATCATCAAAACGATCGAGATGTCCTGAAAAAGCAGGATGCCGACGGCGGCGCGACCGTGCGGCGCGTCCGTTTCCTTGCGCTCGGCGTAGCTTTTCAGCACGATCGCCGTGCTCGAAAGCGCGACCAGAAAGCCGAAAAACAAAGCCTGATTGAATTGTCTGCCGAAAAGCACGGCGACGATCGTCACGGCGGCGATCGTCAATCCGACCTGCAGTCCGCCGCCGGCGAGCACGAGCCGTTTCATTTCGCGCAGGCGGTGCAGCGAAAATTCGAGTCCGATCGTAAAAAGCAGCAGCATGACGCCGATTTCGGCGAGGATTTCGATCGCTTCGAGTTCTTTGATCAGTCCCAGTCCGTAAGGTCCGATGACGATGCCGGTGAGCATCAGTCCGACCAGCAGCGGCAGTTTCAGGCGCAGGCAGGCGAACGCGACCGGCACCGAAAACGCCAGAATAATCAATAAATCTGCAAACAGTGGCGGTGTGTGCATTTCCTAAAGTCCTCCTTAAAAACTTCAGCCGGTCGGCGCGATTTCCTGAAAAATGTTTGTACCAATAAATTACCAACACTTCGCCCGCCGCTCAAAGCCCTTTTCGGCGGGCGCGAGTTCGCGAGCCTGAGTTTTCGGATTTACGGTCGCGGAACCCCTTTTGGAGACAAAGAAACCGGCGGCGATCATTCGTTGATGAGCCGCGAATGTCGAATTTTTTCAGCGACGATCGTTAGATTTGCGGAGGCGCGCGGTCGGCGGTTGAATCCGAAGTGGGCGTATCTTGCGGCGTCTTCGATTTTTGCGACGAAACCGGCGCGAGCCGGTGGAAATCGGGGCGCGCGCCGACCGGTTCAAAGCTCGAAACTTTGCCGGACAGGGATTGATCGGAGTCTTTTTGAAATTTGGATTTGAAATGCGCGTAATAACTGCGGGAACTGAAGACCGAAAAGGCGTATGATTTGGAGTTTTCCGCCGGCGCGGAAGACGTCAGATCGGAATCACTGCCTGGTCCTTCCGGAAACGGCAGCAGCTGGATGCCTTCGCCGCCGGAAAAGAACAAAGCGGTCAACACGCCGAACAGAAGAATCCAGCGGGCCGGAGTTTGCCCAATCATGGAAATAAATGTTTTCATTAAGCCGAAATTATTACTTAGCCCAATCATACATTTATTTATCGGAACGGACAAAGGGATTTTCTTACTTGTTGGAAACGCGCTCGACTTCCCGGTTCATCCTGCCGGTGAGCATGTAGAACATCATTTTGTAATCGGAAATAAACGACCAGAAAGGATATTTGAAGGTCGCCGGCTTGTTTTTTTCGACGACGAAATGCGAAAACCAGGCGAACGCGTAGCCGACGACGAAACACAGCGGCAAATACAGCCAATTGCCGCTTTTGACGATCCAGACGAGCAGCACGAGCCCGAGCGCCGTGCCGGCGAAATGCAGCAGGCGCGTCAGCGGCCGGCGGTGTTCGGCGACGTAAAAATCCCAGAATTCGGCGTACGTTTCAATTTTTTCTTCGCTCATTTTTTCCTGTAACTTTCCCGCACTTCGGACGCGATGATCGTGCTCGCGATCAAGCCGCCGAAGTCGGCGATGAAGCCGACGGCGATCGCGGCGATAACCGAAAGCGCCACAGCCAGAACGGCGTTAAACGATTTTCCGATCAGGAATCGGGTCAGAAAAAAGCTCGCCGCGGCGAGCGCGGCGGCGACCAGAAACCCCCAAACGGCGAAAAAAATCATCGCCGGGTTCGCGTCGCGCTCGGAAAAGCCGTTGAGCGCGAGCATCAGAAAGAAAAACCAGGCGATTGCCGAGGCGATCAATAAAACCAGCGTGATTATTCCCGAAGCGATATTCATTGCGTTTCAAAAAGTTCGGCGATTTTTTCGGGAGATACGACCGGCGTACTCACGAGGTTCATATTTTCTTCGACGTGCGCGGCCCGGCTCATGCCGACGAGCGCCGTCGTCACGTGCGGAGTCGAGCGCACGAACTCGATGCTCGTCATCGCGTCGGTCGTCGGATTGCCCAAGATTTGCCGAATATAAAGCGGCACGCTGTGCGCGAGTTTGCCCTGCAGGATCGACGCGCTGCACATCACCGCGACGCCCAGGCTTTCCGCCGCCTCGAACGGCGCGAAGACCTTGCCGGTGACCGCCTGGTTGCGCAAAAGGTAAGCTTCCGGCATCGCCAGATTGTAGGGCAGCTGGATGAATTTAAAGCCGTGATTCTCGCCGCCGACCTGACGCGCGACGCCGACCATTCGCTCCAATGAATGATAGCTTTGGTTGTCGGGCGCGACGCGGAAACCGTTCCACGTCGCCGCGCCGTAAAATCTGATTTTTCCGGCGGCGCGGTTTTCTTCGAGTTTTTCGAACGCCTTCGCGAGCCGCGCTTCGAACGTGTATTTATCGACCGCGCCGAGCTGCGATTCGGGATTGTGGAGGTAGTATAAATCGATCGCGTCGAGCCGCATGTTGCGAAGCGACTGGTCGATCTGCGACTGCAGATAGGCGGGAGTCATCGAGTGACTCCCGCCGACCAGATCGTCGAACGTCGCGATGCCTTTGTCGACGAATTCCTTTTGAAAATACGCGCGCACGTCCGTCGGCGGTTCATTGTCGAACGGCAGATAACCGCCCTTCGTCGAAATGAAAATCTCGTCGCGCGCGAACCCCTTCGCCGCCAGATCCTGCAAAGCGTTGCCGATCGCGCGCTCGCTGCGCTGAAAACGGTAATTCGCCGCCGTGTCGACGACGTTGCCGCCCGAGGCAACGAACTTCGCGATCGCCTCGGCGTAACTTTCGTCGGTCGCCGCGTCCCAGTTGCCGAGGTACGTGCCGATGCCGATCGACGACAGCGTCAGCGCCTGCGCCGCGCGAAAATGCCCGCTCGCCGCCTGCGGAAAACGTTCCGCGTATTTTTTCGTCCCTTCCGGACTCGCAAATTTTTCAGCCATAGGTTTTGTCCGCAGACGAACTACGAATTAACACGGATTTGTTTTTGATTTTTATCTGTGTCTGCCCGTGTTCATCCGCGGATAACTTAAATAAAATCTTCGATGATCTTCACGATGCGCTGCAAGCCTTCGGCGTCGACCCGCGAAAAATCGTCCAATCGATCGCTGTCCACGTCGAGGACGCCGAAGACTTCGCCCGATTTTTCGAAGATCGGCAGCACGATTTCGGATTTCGACGCCGACGCGCACGCGATGTGACCGGGAAACTCGTCGACGTTCGGCACGATGATCGTTTGCCGGGTCGTGTAAGCGTGGCCGCAGACGCCCTTGTCGAAATCGATGCGCGTGCACGCCAGCGGTCCCTGAAAAGCGTTGAGCACGAGCTGATCGTCCTTTCTTAAATAAAAACCGACCCAGAAAAAACCGAACGCTTCCTTAAGCACCGCCGCGATGTTCGCGAGATTCGCGACCGTGTCCGGTTCGCCCTCGACGAGCGACGCGATCTGCGGCGCGATTTCGTCGTAAACTACTTTTCTGTCCGAAGTTTTCGAAAAAGCCAAACTTTCCGCCATAGACTTAAAGTGTAAAACGGAAAACGTAAAAATGGAAAATCAAAGCGCCGCCCGAAAATTTTCCATTTTCCGTTTTCCGTTTTACACTTGAAATTGATGTTGGAAAAAGAACTCGAAACGGCAATCGCCGCCGCGCGCGCGGCGGGCGAAAAAATCCTGGAATTTTACGCGCTCGAAATCATCACCGAACAAAAAATCGGCGCGGACAATCATTACGAACCGGTCACGATCGCCGACCGCACGGCGAGCCGGATCATCGTCGAGAATCTCGCCCGCGCCTTTCCCGGAGACGGCATTTTATCCGAGGAAGAAGACGATGTCGTCGAAATTCGCGCGGCACGCCGCCGCGTGTGGATGATCGACCCGATCGACGGAACGTGGGGATTCATCAATAAGGACGGCGATTTCGGCGTGCAGATCGGTTTGACCGAGGGCGGCGAAGCGATTTTGGGCGTCGTGTACCTGCCGGTTCACAATCAGCTTTATTACGCCGTCAAAGGCGCGGGCGCGTTTTTAGTCGAAGGCGAAGCGCCGCCGCGAGCTTTGCGCGTTTCCGGCAGGAACGATTTTTCGGAAATGACGATCGCCGTGTCGCGCAATCATTTGAGCCCGAAAATGGGGCGCGTTTCCGAAAGCTTCAAGTTTCGCGACGTCATCCGGCGCGGTTCGGTCGGTTTGAAACTCGGCTTGATCGCCAAACAAGCGGCGGATTTATATATTCATTTGAGCCCGCGCACGAAGTTCTGGGATTCGTGCGCGCCGCAGATCATCCTCGAAGAAGCCGGCGGGCGGATGACCGACCTGTTCGGCGCGCCGCTGCGCTACGACTCGACCGACGTGCAGAACCACAACGGGCTGCTCGCCTCGAACGGCGCGGCGCATGAAATGGCGGTCGAAAAAATGCGCGCGCTGTTGAGCGAATTCGGGCGGCTGAAAGTCACGAAAGCCAATAAGGTTTAACGCCGGGACGCAAAGACTTTAAAGTTTAATTTCTTTGCGCCCCGACGTTTAAGACGTTTTCAGTTTTCACTTCAAAATCACGCCTTTTATAACGCGGAAAAACGCCCAGTCGGGCAACAGGCGGCGCGCGGCGAGAATGCCTTTCGTGTTGACGCCGTAACGCAGTTTTTTCGAATTGTCGGTGACGGCTTCGAAGATCTTTTCGGCGACGACCGCGCCGTCCGGCGCGCTTTCGCCGGCTTTTTTCATGTTCGGCAAGGCGCGGTCGAGAAACCAGTCGTAGGCGTGCAAGCCTTCTTTCGCGGCGACGTCCGTCGAACGGTCGTAAAAGTCGGTTCTGATCGGTCCCGGCTCGATGATCTTGACGCGGATGTTGAACGGTTCGAGCTCGTATTGCAGGCTTTCAGAAAAGCCTTCGACCGCCCATTTCGTCGAGTTGTAAAGGCTGTAAAGCGGGAACGTCATGCGCCCGCCGACCGACGCGACGTTGACGATCAGCCCGCGTTTTTCGGCGCGAAAATACGGCAGAATCTCGCGCGTGACGTTCATCACGCCGAACACGTTCGTTTCGAACTGCCGCCTGATCTGCTCTTCGCTGGCGGCTTCGAACGCGCCGACGACGGCGTAACCGGCGTTGTTCAAAACGGCGTCGATGCGCCCGAATTTGTCGAGCACGTCCGCGATCGCCTGTTTGATCGAATCGGTGTCGGTCACGTCGAGGCGGAAGGTTTCGACGTCGGCGATGCGCTGCAGATCGCCCGCCTTTTCCGGCGCGCGCATCGTCGCCGCGACGCGCCAGTTCTTGACCTGAAAAAGCTTCGCCGTTTCCCGCCCGATGCCGCTCGACGCGCCGGTGATTAAAATGACTTTATTCATAGAGCATAATTTAGCGCGGAAACGGCGGAAAAGAAAAATCAGCCGCGAACAAACACGAAAGGACACGAAATTAAATCCAAATAATTTATCGCGTCTTCTCGGGTTTGTTCGCGGCTGATTTCCCGCTTAGCGCGTAAATTCTTCGACTTCAGTTTCGAACGCGACGACGGCGCGCGTCACCATTCCGATAAAAAAACCGGTTTCGACGACGCCCGCGAGCTGTTTTAGTTCGCGCGCCAGTTTCGCCGCGTCGTCGGCGGCGAAGCGCAGATCGGCGATGAAGTTGCCGTTGTCGGTGACGACGATCTCGTTATTTACGCGCCGCAGAACCGGTTCGCCGAAGCTTTTGAGCCTTTCGATCGTCGATTCGAAACCGAACCGCACGATCTCGATCGGCACCGCCGTTTTTTCGCCGAGACGGTTGACGAGCTTTGTGCGATCGGCGACGACGATAAATTCCTCCGCCTGTATTTCGACCAGCTTTTCGCGCAGCAGCGCCGCGCCCAAGCCCTTGATCAGATCGAGATTCGGCGCGATCTCGTCGGCGCCGTCGATCGCGAGATGAAGCGGCCGCGCGTCCAAATCCTCGACCGCGATGCCGTTCGCGCGCGCCAAATTTTCACTCTCGACGCTCGTCGCGACGCCGGTGATCGCTTCGAGCTCGCCCGCACGGATTTTGCGCGCGATTTCGAGTATCGCGTATTTCGCGGTCGAGCCGGTTCCGAGCCCGACGCGCATGCCGCTTTTCACATGATCGACCGCCCGCCTGGCGGCTTCCGCTTTCAGATTTTCGAGATTCATAAATAACTTTGCGGCGCTGCGCCTTTGCGGGAAAATTTTCGTTTCTGTAACCGAAATTTTAATCGCAAACGATTTTCCATCGCAAAGGCGCGAAGCCGCAAAGCATGAATTATTTGGCGCCCGATCGCCGTTTCCCGGCATCTAATATTTTTGTATAATAACGTTATGAAATTCCTCCATATTTCGGACGTGCATTTGGGATGCACGCGTTATCAGCTCAACGAATCGCCGCGCGATTTTTTCGACGCGTGGATCGACGTTTTGAAGAAATACGCCGTCGAGGAAAAGGTCGATTTCGTCATCATGGGCGGCGATTTTTTTCACAAGCGGAACGTCCCGCCGGAAACGATGAATCACGCTTACGCGGGTTTGAGTTTTTTAAGGGACGCCGGCATTCCGGTCGTCACGATCGAGGGCAATCACGACCAGAAACACAACGACAGCGAATATTCGTGGCTGCGCTCGCTCGCCAACTGGAATCTTTTGCATCTGCTGGAGCCGAAAAACATCGACGGGAAGATCGTTTACCGGGCGTGGGACGATGATTATAAAGAAGGCGGGTTCGTCGACATCAAAGGCGCGCGGATCTTCGGCTCGAACTGGTACGGCGCGTCCGCCAACTGGGCGATCCCGATGCTGACCGAAGCGATCAAAGAAAGCCGCCGCGACGGCGCGTTTCATATTCTGCTGCTGCACACCGACGTCGAAGGTCATCAGACGCACCCGATTCCGGCGCTCAGTTTAGCCAATCTGAAGGAACTGAAATCCGTCACCGATTACGTCGCGCTCGGTCACACGCACAAGGCTTACGAGATCGACAACTGGGCGTTCAATCCGGGCTCTCTGGAGATCACGAGCATCGACGATTACCGCGAAACGCGCGGCGCGTGGCTCGTCGAGGTCGACGAGAACAATCAAGTGACGGCGCGCCACATCCGCGATTACCGGCAGCGACCGTTTCAGCGCATCGGCTTCGACGTTTCCGGCTACCCGGACGCGAAAGCCGTCAAGGAAGGCGTGCTCGAAAAAGTCGCCGGCGAAGCGCGGACGGCGGCCGATTACGCGCGCGGCGGCGAGGCGGGCGATCCGATCACGAAACCGATCATCGAAATCACTTTGCGCGGGCATCTCGGTTTTCCGAACTCGCTGCTGCAGTTAAAGGAAATCCGCGAGGAAGCGCAATCGATGACCGACGCGCTGCACGTCAGGATAAAAAATCATTCCGCGCCGGTCGAATACGCCGTCGCCGCCGATCTTGAGGACGACGCTTCGCGCGAGAAGCTGGAACGCCGCGTGATCGAGGATCTGATCATTCGCGACAACCGCTATAAAACGCGCGTCGAAGATATCTCGGACGCCGTCATCGGCGCGAAACGCATGGCTCTCAGCGACGACGAACCGGAAAAGATCGCCGATTTTATCGCGCTCAAAACCGTCTCGGAACTTTAGAAAGTCGGGAAAAGTTTCGGAAGATAAAAAAAGCGTTTTCGCTTCTCAAACTTCTCAAACTTCCGAAACTATCCTAAACTCAGAGAATATGTCCGAAGCATCAGATAAAGTTTCGGGAATCCGCCATCTTCCGCTGTTTCCCCTGAATCTCGTTTTACTTCCGAACGAGCTTCTGCCGCTGCATATTTTCGAGCCGCGTTACCGGCAGATGTTAAAAGACATCGGGCTCGAGCGAAATCTGTTCGGCGTCTCGTACTTCAATCAGCAGGACACGCTCGCCGAAAAACCGCCGGTCGACACGATCGGCTGCGCGGCGGAAGTGCGCGAAATACAAAGTTTGCCCGACGGGCGCTCGAACATCCTCTCGGTCGGCGTGATTCGCTACCGCCTGCTCGATTACGTCGATACGGGCGATCCGTATTACGTCGGCGACGTCGAATTTTTCGAAGACGACGCGGAAGACGCGGGCGTGCTCGCGCCGCTCGCGGACGAGGTCTTCCGCCTTTTCAAGCGCGTCGCGAAAGCCGCCCATAAACTGAGCGGCGAGCGCGGACGCTTTCCCGAAATCCCGCAAGCCGAGCCGCAGGCGCTTTCTTTTTTGGTGACGGCGGCGTTTAATCTCGAACCGGAAATGAAATACAAGATGGTCGAAATGCGCTCGACGGTCGAGAGGCTCGAACGCCTGCGCGAAATACTGCGGCAAACGGTCGGCAAAATGGAAGAAAGCGCCGACATCCATAAAATCTCGCAATCGAACGGGCACTCAAAAAAGAAGATAGATTTTTGATTTGGAAAGAGATAAAGAAAAGTAAAAGGGAGAAAAACAGAAGAGGAGAACGGTTTTTCCTTAATTGCCTTGAACGCTTTTATTGGTGATTCAAGATCATTAACGAAGAAGTCGTCTCCTCTTCTCTTTTTCTTCTTTTCTCGGTCTTACTGCGGCGCGACGGCGGCGATCTGCGGTTCGACGTAGCCGAGGCTTTGTTTGAAAAAGCCGATCACGCGCTGGTCGTAGGCTTCGGACTGTTCGAGCGACGCGTTCGTGATGTTGTAGCCGGACGGATTGAGGTCGGTTTTGGTTTCGATTTTCGTCGAATTCGGAAAACAACGGCTCACCGCGGTCGTCGATGTTTGGTATTCGGGCGCGTCGGCGCCGGCGAGCAGCAGCACCTGACGGTCGTTGAGTTTTTTGGCGATGTCGCAGCCCGAATCGCGGCGGTAATAGCCGTCGTAATAAAACATGTACGTGCCGAGCCGCGCGACGCGCGTCGTCACGAAGCTCGCGAACGGATAACGTTTGACGGTCGCGCGCGACAGCAGCTCGTCGGAATTATTCGGGATCGAATCGAGGACGAGCGATTTTACGCCCTCGTCCTCGCCGGCCGCGAACACCGCCGTCAGCGCGCCCATTTCCGTGCCGTAAATGCCGATGTTTTGCCCGACGAGCGGCGTCTGTCCGTCGAGTTTCAGTCCGCGCAGGTATTTGACCGCGGAAATGACGTCCTCGGTTTCGTGCCCGCCGAAAGACGTGTTCTTGACGTGCGGCGTGTCGCCGTGACCGCGCTGGTCGGGCATCAGAATCGTAAAATCGGTCGCTTCATTGATCTTCACGCCGAGATTCAAAACGTACGAGCGGTCGGCGCCGTACGCGTGCAGCAGAACGACCGCCGGCGAGCCGGACGTGCCGCGCAGCAGCCAGCCGCGCGCGGTCGTGCCGTCGTCGTTCTGCCACTTTTCGTCGGTGATCTGCGCGCCGCGCGAGCTGAGCTGCCCGTATTTTTCCGGCGTTACTAAATAATGCGCTTTCGGCGCGTTCGACGCCTTTTGCACCAGAAAAATCGCCGACCCGATGAGCGAGCCGCCGACCAATATAAACACCGGCAGAATAAGCCGGTAAAAACTCTTCAATAAACGCTTGGTCTTTGCCATATTTTTTGACTACTGCGGGAAAAAGAAATGTTTCGATTAAAAAGATGCAACTTGAAAGCCGTTCGGTGTGTCTTAAGTGGTAGCCTAAAAAAAGACTTTCGGTATGCCGACATAAATGTTACCATAGTCGGCAACAATAAAGGAAGAGTTTTAACCGATGAAATCAAAAATTTTTGTAAGCCTTCTTCTCGTTTTTTCTCTGTGTTTATCGGCTTTCGGGCAGACCCAGGCCGTCAATGTCAAAAAAAATAACGCGCCCGTTTCAACCAACAGCAATTTTTTCCCGCTTACCGAATTAAAGGAAGGATTACGGGGCACCGCGCGGACGGTTTTTCGCGGCAGCGAGCCGGAGGAATTCAACGTCGAGATTTTGGGAATCGTGCCGGGCGCGATCGGTCCGAAACAAGACATGATCATCGGGCGGCTCTCGGGCGGCGGCGCCGACCGGACCGCCGTTTTCGCCGGCATGTCGGGCTCGCCCGTCTACATCGACGGCAAACTGCTCGGCGCGATTTCCTACAGCTTTCCCTTTTCGAAGGAGCCGATTTGCGGCATCACGCCGATCGCGCAGATGATCCAGATTTTCGAGCAGAATCAAACCGGCAAAACAAAAGCCCGGGAGCCGCGCGCCGTTTCGTTCGCCGAGCTCGCCGCGACCAGCTGGAAGCCGGAACTGCCGCGCAACGCCGTCGTTTCGAGCTCGATTTTATCGAACGTCGCGGGCAATTCTTCGCTCGCTTCGGTCGGCGGGCAGGTCTTTCAGCCGATCGCGACGCCGGTTTCCTTTAACGGCATTTCGCAGGACGTTTTGAACATGTTCGCGCCGCAGCTGATGTCGGTCGGACTGCTGCCGGTCGCGGGCGTTTCCGGCGCCGCAACGATGTCGCCGATGAAAGCGGCGAACGAAAACACGCTCGTCGGCGGCGCTTCGGTTTCGATGCAGCTCTCGCGCGGCGATTATTCTTTGGCGGCGGCCGGCACGGTGACGTATCGCGACGGCGATAAGATTTACGCCTTCGGGCACCCGTTTTTGAGTCTCGGAACGTCCGATTTGCCGATGAGCGAATCGCACGTCGTGACGGTCATTCCGAATCTGAACAACTCTTTCAAGCTCGCCGTGCCGGACGCGATGGTCGGTTCGATGACGCAGGACCGCGCGACCGGCGTTTTCGGCAAGCTCGGGCAGGCGCCGAAAATGATTCCGGTCCAGATCAACATGGAAACGAGCCGCGGGCAGACCGAGACTTTGAATTTCGAGGTCGCGAAAGATGATTTTCTGACGCCGCTGCTCTTAAATATCACGATTTATAATTCGCTCGTCGCGAACGAACGCGGCATCGGCGACGCGACCGTCGAGATCGACGGCGAGATTCAGGTCAAAAACCAGCCCGCGCTGAAAATCGACAATCGCTTCGGCGGCGGGCAAGCCGCGCAGTTCGCCGCGCTGTCGGTCGCGCTGCCGGTCAACACGCTTTTGAAGAGCAATTTCGACGACCTCGAGATCAGCAGGATCACGATCAACGCCACTTCGACCGACGGCAACAAAGCCGCCGTTTTGGAACGCATCGCGGTCGACAAGACGCGCGTCAAACCGGGCGAAACTTTCGAAGTGCAAGCCTTCGCGCGCACCGAATCCGGCAAGATCTTCGTCCAGAAAATTCCGGTGACGATTCCGACGGACGCTCCGGTCGGCGCGCTTTCGGTGCTCGTCGGCGACGGCAACGTGCTTCAGCAAAATTCGATCATTCAGCAGTTCGTTCCGAAAACCCTCGGCGAGCTGGTCTCGACCATCAACAAAGCGAAAAAGAGCGACCGTCTTTACGCGCAGCTTTTCCGCACGACGAGCGGCACCGTGATCGGCGTCAACGAAATGCCGAATCTGCCGCCGTCCGTGCTCGCGACGATGAACAACGACCGCACCGCCGGCGGCTTCAAACCGACGACGCAGACGGTCGTTTCCGAGCAGATCATCGCGCCCGCCGAATTCATCATCTCGGGGCAGCAGACTTTGGCGATCGAAGTCGTGAAATAATTTCCGGCGAATTTTTAACGCGAAGAGGCGGAAGGCGCAGAGTTTTTTAATTTGCTCTGCGCCTTCCGCCTCTTCGCGTCTTTGCGTCTTTGCGTTAAAATAAAGCCATATGAACAATTTAGCCAAACTGTTGCAGGCGGCGAGCTTCGCCGCGAAAAAGCACCGTTATCAAAAACGCAAGGGCGACGACGCCGAGCCTTACGTCAATCACCCTTTGGAAGTCGTCAACCTCCTGGCGAACGTCGGCAAGATCGAGGATTACGACATTCTGATTGCTGCCGTGTTGCACGACACGATCGAAGACACGGAAACCACGGCCGAAGAAATCACCGAACTTTTCGGCGAAAAGGTTTGCGGCTACGTGCTCGAAGTCACCGACGACAAATCGCTCCCGAAAGCCGCGAGAAAACAGCATCAGGTCGAACACGCGCCGCATCTTTCGACCGGCGCCAAGCAGATCAAATTGGGCGACAAGATCAGCAACATCACGGACGTGACGAACAATCCGCCCGCCGACTGGCAGCGGGAAAGACGAATCGAATACGTCGATTGGGGAACGCGCGTCGTCGCGGGCTTGCGCGGCGTCAATGAGGGTTTGGAGAATTACTTCGACGAAGTCGTAAAAAGGGCGCGGGCGAAATTCGAGTAAAAGTTTCCCGCAAAGACGCAGAGAGAGGCGCAGAGATTTTAATTTTCTCTGCGCCTCTCTCTGCGTCTTTGCGGGAAATATTTTTTTGCCTAGAAATCGAACCTTATACCGAGCTGAAATTCGCGGTTGTAGCTCGAATTGAAGGCGAACGACGGCGAACCGGAAATGAACTGGCGCGGCGCTTGGAACGGCGCGGTCGCCGGCGGATTATTGAGTCCGGTCAGGCGCCCGTTCGAGACGACCGCCGCGTACTGGTTGTTGAAGACCAGCTGCACGTTCGGACGGTTGAAAATGTTAAAACCTTCCGCAAACAGCGAAAGCCGCATGCGTTCGCCGAAGCGGATGATCCTGCCGACGCGCAGATCGAAAATATACGACGCCGGCGTCGAAAACTCGTTGCGGCGCGTTCCCGGCACGCGGTCGGTCGAGTTGATGCCGTCGCCGTTCGGGTCGCCCGAAACGAGCGCCGAATAAGGCAGACCCGACTGCGCCGTGAAGATGCCGGTGAGAACGTAATCGCTCAGCAGGGCGCGCAACAGACGGTTTTCGCTGTATCGGAAAGTTCCCGTTTCGTACACGGTGCTGAAGATGAAGCGATGCCGCACGTCCAGGTCCGAGCGCCCGTACTCGCCCGACAGATCGTACTGATTTTCCGCGATCTTCGCGTCGTCGCCGCCGCCCGGCACGACCGACGTCTGATCGGGCTTATCGTCTTTCGCTTTCGACAGCGTGTAGCTCGTATTGAACTGCCAGCGATTCGAAAAACGGCGATTGAACTCGAACGTCAAGCCCTGATAGAAAGATTTCGCGGTGCTCTCGAAAAGGCTGATGCGGTCGAAATCGCGGATCGGACGAAAACGCGCGTTCGAATTGTTCGTCGCGGCGTCGCCGAATCTTTCGCGTTCGGATTGGAAACGCTTGAACGTCAAGCCGCCGACCGTCACGTCGACCGGCGCGAAAAGATTGTCGTTGCGGGTGCGCGAGAGATCGACGCCGCGGAACATCGTGTAATTGACCGAAAAGGTCGTGTTTTTAAACAGTTCGCGCTCGAACTGCGCGCGCGCCTGATGCGTGTACGGCTGTTTGTAATCCTGATCGAACAGGTAAAGACTGACGGGCGCGCGGAACGCCGGCGCGGGAATGCTCGTCAAAACGTTCGGATACGTCGGGCACGGGTTCGCCGCCGAACAGTTGATGCTGAAGGCGAGCACCTGAATGCCGTTCTGCGTGTGCGCCGTGCCGGTCATGATCGCCGTCGTGCGGCCGTAGAAAAGGCCGTAACCGCCGCGCAGAACCGTTTTTTCGTTAAAGGCGTAGCTGAAGCCCAAACGCGGCGCGAGGTTGTTCTTATCCGACGGTCGGAACCCGGTGTCGTAGCCCTGCGCGAGCAGCGTGCTGGTCGTGCGCGTCGTGAAGCTGTTCGGGTCCTGCAGCGTGATCGGATTGTCGTTGGTGATCGGCGGCTTGGCGATCGATTGATAATCGTAGCGCACGCCGAGATTCAGGGTCAGTTTCGGCGTCACGCGCCAGTCGTCCTGCAAAAAGAAGCCGTATTCCGAATTGTTCGGATGCGAAACCGCGCCGTCCGTGCCGGGTCCGGCGAAGCTCTGGCGGTAACTCGTCGGAAAGCCGGTGCCATTCAGATAGTTCGAAAGCTGCGCGTAGCCGCCGTTAAACGTGTAGGAGCCGCTGAACAGCCCCGGAAAGAAATTGAAGATCCGGTCGAACAATAAATCCGCGCCGTATTTGATCGTATGATTGCCGGTCAGCACGGTTTGATTATTGACGAACTGGTAGCGCGTGATGGTCGTCTCGCGCGGGCTGAAGTTGTTGCGCCCGATGCTCAAAGTCCCTTCGGGCACGGTGAGGTTCAGTTCCGGGTCTTCGCTGTTCGCCAAGCCCGGCTCTTTATCGCGCGAGAACTGGAAACGAAATTCGTTGAGCCAGTTCGGCGTGAACGAATGCGTCCACTGCGTCGTCAGCGCCGACGTTTTGACGTTCGAGTTGCCGGTGTGTTCTTCGGTGCTCGTCAGGCTGGCGCTTTCGAGATTCGTGCCGGTGAAATTCTGCTGGTTAAACCGCACCCACAGCTGATTGCTCTCGTTGATGTTGAAATCGACTTTGCCGAGAAAAGTGTCCTGCTCGCGGTCGATGTTGTACGAATTGATTTTCGGTTTGAGCAGCGACTGCACGTTCGCCGGCGCGCTGTTGAGCGAGTTGAGGACGACCGGATTCGGCAGGTTCGAACGCTGCCCTTCGTACGCGCCGAAGAAAAACGCCTTGTCCTTACGGATCGGACCGCCGACCGTGCCGCCGAACTGGTTGATCTGCCCGGCGGGACGCGCGCGGTTCGCGGCGACGAGATTCGGGTTGCGGGCGTTTAAGGATTCGTCGCGAAAATACTCGAACGCGCTGCCGAAAAAGTAGTTTTTTCCCGATTTCGTGACGACGTTGATGACCGCGCCCGCCGCGCGTCCGAATTCCGCCGAGAAACCGTTCTGATTGACCTGAAATTCCTGCACCGTGTCGATCGAAAACTGCGACGGCGCGCGTCCCGACCCGATGCGTCCCGACGACTGCCCGAAAAACGTGTTGTCCGAGCTCGTGCCGTCGATCTGGATGCTGTTCAAGGTGCCTTTTTGACCGCCGACCGCGAGATCGCCGGCGCGCGTCGGGTCGCGCACGATGCCGGGCGCGAGCGTCGCGAAATCGAGAAAATTGCGCCCGTTCGTCGGCAGGTTGATGACGCGCCGCTCGTCGACGGTCGTCGAGATCGAGGTGCGCGTCGTTTCGACGACCGCGCCTTCGCCCTGCACGTCGACGACGGTCGTGCCGGTGCCGACGCTCAAAGTGATGTCGATCGTCGTCTTTCCGCCGACCGTCACGACGACGTTGTCGTAAGTCGTCGGGTTAAAGCCCGAAGCTGCCTTCGCTTCAACTTTGTAGTTTCCCGGCGGCAGCAGCACGAAAACGTAATTGCCTTCCGCGTCCGCCATCACGGTCTTGCCGAAGCCCGTGTCCTTGTTCGTCGCCGAGACGTTGACGTTCGGCACCGCCGCGCCGTTCGGGTCGAGCACGCGCCCTTCGATGTTGCCGGTCGTCGCCTGCGATTGGGCGAGGGCGGCGGACGAAAACAATAAAATTCCGATAAAAAACGGTAATATTTTCCGCATAAATTTTAAAATCCTCTGGTAGCAGTTAAAAATTTAACCCTTAAAAAGTGCAGCCCTTGTTCGACAGGTAAATTGAATTGTTCGGGGAATCAAGTGAAATGATATGACAGAGGGAAGGAAAATGTAAAAGGAAAAACGCAAAACTTTTCACGCGGATTTAACGCTTCGGCGGAAACGTCGAAGATTTTATTTCGGAAACCGAACCTTTAATTTTTAACGTTTGATTTTTAAGCCGGCGTTTCGCCTTCGATCCACGTTTCGCCGTCCGCGTAAACCTCTTTTTTCCAGATCGGGACGGTTCGTTTCAGTTCTTTGATGAGCCATTCGCAGGCTTCGAAGGCGGCGCGGCGGTGCGGCGCGGCGACCGCGATGACGACGCTCGTTTCGCCGATTTCGAGTCGTCCCGTGCGGTGCACGATCGCGACGTGCTCGATCGCGAATTCTTCGCGGGCGCGCGCCGCGAGCTTTTCCATTTCCTTTAATGCCATCGGCTCGTACGCCTCGTAAACGAGGTAATCGGTTTCGCGCCCTTTCGTAAATTGGCGCACGAACCCGTCGAGCGTGACGATCGCGCCGCAGTTGACCGGCACCGTGCGCCGCGCGATCGCGCCGACGTCAAGCGGCGCGGTCGTGATTTCGCAAAAACCATTCGGATTTCGGATTTCGGATTTCGGATTTCGGATTTCTTCGTGCGACATTTTTAAGATTTTATAACGAGCGGAACGCTAAATGATCAATGATAAATGGTAAATGTAATCACCCGCCCGAAACGGCTGTGAAAACGGCTAACTCGTCGCCGTCGCGAATCGCTTCGTCGCCGCTCGCGTATTCCTGATTGATCGCGAACAGCAGTTTGTGATTCGCCAGCCGCGGGTATTTTTCGACGATTTCAGCGAACGCCGCGCCGGCGCTCGCGTTTTCGGGAAAATCTATTTCGAGCTCGCGCGCGCCGACTTCATCCGCCGTCGCGCCGAAAAATAATACTGAAACTCTCATAACGCTTCGCCAATTATACTTTACTATAATTCAAGAACAACAGCCGCCGAAAAAGCGAATCGGTGCGGCAAGGCGACTTCTCTAAAAATGGAGGATCGGACGGGAACCGGCGCGTGAAATGCGATGAGGCCGGTCAAAAGCGAACGTCTCGGAAAACGCACGCGTTTTCCGAGACGTTCGCTTTTGACCGGCTTAATATTCGAATCAGGAATTATTCATAAAGCCCAGATCGGAAAGCGCGAAATTCGAAAGGTTCGGAAAAATCGCGTTTATTTCGTTGTCGGGAACGCCGAACCAGCGCGTCAGGGTGGCGGCGTACTGCTCGACCGAGACGGTCGGGATCCAGCGCCCGCGCGCCGCCGAGCCGGCGTTGTCGGCGTCGTCCGGACCGTTTTTGACGAGCGTCGGAAAAATATCGCCGCTGCCGTCCGGCCGGGTCGAACCGTAAAAATCGCCGCCGCGCACCGCGCCGCCCATCACGAGCATGTGATTGCCCCACGCATGGTCGGAACCGACGTTGATGCCGGAATCCGCCGGGTCGAACGTGCGCCCGAATTCGGACAGCGTGAAAGCTGTCACGCTCGATTCGACGGCCTGCACGGTCAATTCGTCGTAAAACGCGCGCATCGCCTGGCTGAGATGAAAAAACAGACCGTTTTGCCCGTCGGTCTGCCCGGCGACCTGACCGTTATGCGTGTCGAAACCGCCGAAATGAACGAAGAAAATCTGCCGCCGGACGTTCACCTCGCTGCGCTTTCTGATGATGCGCGCGACCTGCTTGAGCTGCCGCCCGATTTCCGTGTTCGGAAAATTGACGGTGACTTCCTGCTGCGAGCCGAACGCCTGTCCGGCTGTCACCGCCTGGTCGGTGACGTGGCTCGCCGATTTGATTAGCTCCGACGTTAAATCCCGCGTTCGCAGGCGGTCGAAAATCCGCCGGCGCGCGACGGTCGCCGGATCGTTGTTTTCGAAACCGTTCAGCACGAAAATCCGGTTCAGCGGCGTCGCCGCGTCGGCCAGTGTCAGGGCACGCGTCGCGCCGCCGAGCGTGAACAGCGTGCTGCCGTTGATCGACGAAATCATCGGAATCAGCGCGCCGGCGTTGTCGAGCGCCTGCCGGTAATCGGCGATTCGCCCGCCCCAGCCGATCTGAAAACGCACGTCGGCGCGCGCCGAATACATCTGCGCCTGCTGGTCGAAATGCGAGCCGAGCTGGTACGGTTTCGGCACGGAATTGTCGATGTACTGCCGGCGCGTCATCGGCTCGACGAGCGTTCCGACGTTGGCGACGACCGCCAGTTTCTGCTGCGCGAAAAGCTCATGCACGCCGCGGTTCAAACCGTTTGCCGTCATGTCGCCGAAATTCGGGTGAAAGCCGTATTCGAGATTATTGAGCCGCGGCACATTGATCGAAAGCAGCTCCGCGCGGGCGATCGCCAGGCCTTTTGCGGCGCGCGCCGCCGCGTACTGCGCGTAACCGGAAACGTTCGCGTCCGCGTGTTTCGGCACGACCATGTTGTTGCCGTCGTTGCCGCCGTCGAGCGAAATGCACACCAGCGCTTTGTAATCGCCCGGCGGCGCGAGCCGCGCGTTTTCCGGCTTCCCTTTTTTCGTCTGCGCGAGCGCGCTCACTACCCCGAAACGCTCGGTCTGCGCCGCGAGCGCCGCCATCGAAAGCGCGGACGCCGATTTGATCAAAAATTCTCGTCTGTTTTGTTTCATAATTTTCTCGGTGGTCGGTGGTCGGCGGTCGGTGATCGGTTGAGGGTTGAATTCAATCGAAGTGATCGATTCGCTTTCAATTTATTACCGACCACTGACCGCCGACCACTGAAAACTGTTATCTCTGCACCTGATACTGCGCGGAAGTGCCGATCAAATAAATCGCCTGTTTCGCGCGCGCCAGTGCGTCGGAGGCGTGAATCGCGGTGACCGCCTCGCGGACGTCCGCTTTCATCTCGGCCGACATCGAACCGTGCATCAACAGGCGGTTCAGGTTTTCGATCAGGACGATGCCGGTCGGGTCGAGCGATGCCCAGTTCTGGGCTTGCGCGAGGTTCAAAGCAGTTCCGCACGGCACGACCGCCCACGCGCCGTCCTGCGGGAAGATGTAGGCGTAGGTCATCAAATGGATGAAATTGCTGCGGTGAAACGTCGTTTCGGTATCGAAGATATTGAATTCCGGCGCGACGATGCTCGTTCCCGGCAAAACGTACTCGGGCGAATAATAACTGAAAACGCTCGGCGGCGACAGAACTTCCTGTCCCATCGGCACGATTTGCGGGCTGATGAAACCGTCGCTCCGGTTCTGGCAGCCGGCGGCGGCGCTCGCCGATTTGACGCCGAAAGCGCGCAGGAAACTCGTCGCGAGCTGGAAGGGCTCGCGCATTTTGCCGTATTCCGGCGCGGTTTTCCGGCTGCCGCGCGCTTCCGGATCGAGCAGAATCGCCTTGAAAACTTCGAGCATCTGCCGCGGGTTCGCGCGGTTGTCGTTAAAAACGGCCGCGACGCGCGCGACATACGCCGGCGAGGGGTCGCCGGTCACGAGATGCTGAATCAGGCGGCGGCTGACGAACGGCGCGACGTTCGGGTGATTGTAAATATTGTCGAGCGTTTTACCGAGCGAATCCCGCGCGTAATTTTTAATGTCCTCGGCGTCGCCGACGCCGTCCGTGCAGTTCGCGCACGCCGGAATCCGGCTGAACGGCGCGCCCGGATAACTTAAAAGCGTTTTCGCCGAAATATCGTGATTGCCCGGATTCGCGGCGGTCGGCGTCGCGACGCCGATCGTAAGCGTCATCGGATCGACGTAATTCGGGATGCCCGGCAAAGCGTTCGGACACGCCGGCGGCGCGGAGTTGCAGGTCGTCCAGCCGGTGAAAACTTTCGTGTACTCGACGAGATCGTTCTGCGTGTAGGTCGGAATCCGTTTGCCGTTCGCGAGCTTCGGCGTGCCGTTCGGATTCAGCTCGTCGAGCCCGATCGAAAAGAGCTGCAGAATCTCGCGCGGGTAATTTTCGTTCGGGCTCTGGCGCGTGCTCTGCATCATGTCGAGATAATTGCCCATCGCCGGATTGAGCGTCATGTCTTGCATCAGCTCGCGGTAATTGCCGAACGCGTGCCGGTCGAGAATCTTCAAATATTCGAGATGCCAGCGCGCCTGCTCCATCTGGTTCGCCGCGACGACCCAGATCTTACTGAGCGCCCACGCGGCGCGCCGGCGCAGCTGCGCGTCGCCGTAAAGCGCGTCGGTGAAATACCAGCGCTGCAGCATGTACGGCGAGTAATGATCGAGCTCGCAGCGAAAATGCTGATCCGCGGGCAGCGACGAGGGGCAGCCGACGGTTTTATTGCTGCTTTTTTGCGGCAGGTTCGGATACGGTATCGAAGGGTACGGCTTTTCCGCCTGTTCGGTCATCCAGCGCGCCGCGCCGAGTTGCCGGAGACGCAGTTCGACCGCCGGGTTCGCGCCGAACGTCGCCTGTTCCATAAACCGGTAGCGGTCGCCTTCCGACATTTGAAACGCCGACGCGAGATTTTCCGTCGGCACCGTCGTCGGCGCGGGCGTCGGCGTCGAATTTTCATCGTCGGCGATCGCGCCGCCGATCGCGCCGAGTCCGAGCCGGACGCGATTGCTCGTATTTCCGCGCCACGTCAGGCGGACCAGCACGTCGCCGTCCGCTTTCGGCTGACCGACGAGCCCGCTTTCGTCGTAAAGCCGCACGACGATCGCGTATATCCAGTGGTGGAACGCGAGCCGCTCGACCGATTCGACCGGGAACTTGTAAATTCTGCCGTCGCGGTCTTCGGCGAAAACGCGCAGCGAATCGGCGCTTTCGCCGACTTCCGGCGCCAGATTGTAAGCGTACAAAACGATCCGCGATTCATCGCCGGGATAAAAAATTCGGGTGTTCCTTCTCGGCAGCGCATATCCCAATCTCCGGTATTCCGAGCTCAGCGCGCGGGTCGAATCGTTCTCGCTGATCAAGACCGGCGCGGGAGAATCCTGCGCGCTCGCCGACGCGGCTGCAAATAAAAAAAGGCAGAATATAAAAAAACGGAGAAAGTTCTGCCCGAACGGGCGTTCTGAATGCTTTTGATGGTTCATCTGTTTTCGTCTTTAATGCGTTTTCTGGAAATAACGGCAAGCCGTCTCGGACGGGACTTGCCGGCGAAGCGGGAGAATCCGCCGACATCATTTAAATGATAAGTCAAAACGCGCCGCGAACTTTGTCGCACCGGCGACAAAGCTTTCTTTTAACAAATATAAGCATTTCAACTATTTAGAGTTAAAGGCGGCGGTTTATGCTGAAAGGTTCAGGCGGATTTTTCGAGATAATCTTCGAGCGCCGGCACGTCGATCGTCAGCGGTTTCGTCCGCCCGTAATCGACGAGCTTCATCTTTCGAAAGTCGTTCATCGTTTTGGTGACGCGCTGGCGGCTGGCGGCGGTCAAATCGGCGAGTTCTTCGTGAGTGACGAAGACTTTGATTTTCGAGGAAGCCGCGTCGCGCGTTCCGATTTCTTTTTCGGCGGCTAAATCGAGCAACACGTTTCCGAGCCGATGCTCGATTCTGCGACTGCCGAGCGCCGCGACCCGTCGTTCGGCGCGAAGCTTGCGGGCGGCGACCGAAGTTATAAAACGCTCGAAAAAAAACGCGTCATTTTTGATCAGTTCGAGGAATCGCCGCGCGGAAAACTCGACGATCGAGCAGTCGCCGAGCGCCTTCGCCATCGTTTTTCGCGGCGCGCGGCCGCCTTTCAGAAGACACGCTTCGCCGAAAAATTCCCGCGCCTCGACGATTTCAAGCAGCGTCTCGCTGCCGTCGCCGTTGAGCCGGACGATGCGGATGCGCCCCGCTTCCGCAAAATACAATTTATCGGCGAAATCCTCCGGTTCCCAGATATTTGCGTTTTTGCGGATTTGAGAGCGCCTGCCCGGCAAGTTCCCCATTTTCATCAACTGTTTCGTCAATCGCAGATATTTTCAACGTGATTTCCGGCGGCTAGAGAAATGCCGCCGCTCAAGAGTGGTCGAGCGGCGGCATCTCCGCGGCGGGCGATCGCTTGCTGTCCTGTTCTCGCGATCGCGCGCCATTTTCCTCAAGGTTCGAACAATGCCGGTCTGACGGGCATTTTCCGCTTCGATCCGGCTCGCGGCGGCGGAAATCATGCCCTCATATGCTCGACGCGTCGTTTTTGACGAAACTGAATCAGCGCATTTTCAATTTTTTTGAAAATTTTCTCTTTCAGTCCCGGTTTTTGAAGTTTTTTTTATAATTTCGAGCCCTGAAGCGGCAATTTCCCGATTCTCGAAAACCGCTTTGTTGTAAAATGATCTACGACGACCGGGGCGGAAAATCATTGACCGAAGTCATTCGGCGATCGTGAACTTCAAAGCGCCCGTCCGGCTTTTCGCCCGCGCAGCGAAATTTCAACTTTTCGAAATTTTATGAGTAATTCCGACATCGCACGGCTTTCGCCGAAAGTCTCCGCCGCCGAACGAAAAATCATCGACATGGTCGTCGACGCGCTCCCGAGCGAAAATTCGCGCCGCGCCTACCAGCGGCATCTCGAAGAATTTTTCCTCTGGCACCGCGCCGAAAACCGACCGGAACTGAATAAGGCGCTCATCAACCGGTACGTCAAATTCCTCCGCGAACAAAAGCTGTCGGCGGCGACGATCAATCAGAAACTTTCGGCGATCCGAAAATTCGCGTCCGAATCGGAAGACAACAATCTGCTCGATTCGCGCATTGCGAACGGCATCCGCGCCGTCAAGGGCGTTCCGCGCCGCGGTCGCCGCACCGGAAACTGGCTCTCGCGCGAGGAAGCTCAAAAATGGCTCGAATGCCCCGACCTCAAAACGCTCAAAGGCGTGCGCGACCGCGCGCTGCTCGCCGTTTTGATCGGCTGCGGGCTGCGCCGCGCGGAAGCCGCGATCCTTTCTTTCTCGCACATTCAGCAGCGCGAAGGACGCTGGGCGATCGTCGACATCGTCGGCAAACGCGACAAGATGCGCACCGTGCCGATGCCGTCGTGGGCGAAGGCGGCGATCGACGCCTGGAAATGGGCGGCGAAAATCGAAGACGGATTCGTTTTCCGGCGGGTCAATAAAGGCGACCGCTTGATGGGCGAATCGATCACGCCGCAGGCGATCCGCGACGTCGTCGTCGGCTACGCCGAAAAACTTCAGTCGCAGGGCATCGCGCCGCACGACCTCAGAAGAACGTTCGCCAAACTCGCGCACAAAGGCGGCTCGCCGATCGATCAGATTCAGTTGTCGCTGGGGCACGATTCGATTCAAACGACCGAAAAATACCTCGGCGTCGAGCAGGATCTGACCGACGCGCCGTGCGATCATCTGGGACTGAGAATCGGCGGTTGAGTATTGGGTTTTTGGTTTTTGGTTTTGGTTTTGGGTTTTTGAGTTCTCGCTAATTTAAATCTTTCGATTTCGAATTAAAACGAAAACCGAAAACCCAAAGCCAAAAACCAAAAATCAAAACTTTTTTGTTTTTCGCACTAATTACCGTTGCGCAGCTCGCGTTTTAGGATTTTGCCGGTCGCGCCGATCGGCAGCGCGTCGCAGAATTCGACGTAGCGCGGGTATTTGTTGGTCGCGATCTGCGTTTTGCACCATTCGATGAATTCGTGTTCGGTCAAATCGCTATCCGGCTTGAGTACGACGTAGGCTTTGACTTCTTCGCCCATCTTGTCGTCGGGCACGCCGATCACGGCGACGAGCGACACTCTCTCGTGCGTCATGATGACCTCTTCGAGCTCGCGCGGGTAGACGTTGTAGCCGCCGCGCAGGATCATGTCCTTTTTCCGGTCGACGATCGACAGATAACCTTCTTCGTCCATCACGCCGACGTCGCCGGTGTGAAACCAGCCGCCGCGCAACGCTTCGGCGGTCTCTGCGGGGCGTTTGTAATAGCCCTTCATGACGTTGTTGCCGCGAATGACGATTTCGCCGCGCTCGCCGCGCGGAACTTCCCGGTCGTTTTCGTCGACGCACTTGAGATCGACGCCGAAGATCGGCAGGCCGACCGTGCCCGGTTTCGACGGTCGCGCGAATTGATTGAAGGAGGCGAGCGGCGACGTTTCCGACAAGCCGTAGCCTTCCAAAACGCGCACCTTGAATCTTTCCTCGAAAGCCTTCATCACCTCGACCGGCATCGGCGCGCCGCCCGACGAACAGACTTTCAGGTTTTCGGCGATCGGCGCGGTGTCGACGTCGTTTTCTTCGACGTAGCGCAAGAGCGCCCAGTACATCGTCGGCACGCCGGTCCAGAAATTCACCTTCTCTTTCTGCATCGCGTCGAGCGTCGCGGCGGGCTCGAATTTCGGCAGCAGCACCACGCGGTTGCCGCCGTAGAGGTTCGTGTTCATCTGGCAGGTCTGCCCGGTCGTGTGAAAAAGCGGCAGCGTGATCAGACAGGTTTTCTGTTCGCCGTCGGTGAAATCGAGCATCGGCAGATGAATGCCGTGCGTCGTCGTGACGTTCGTCATCAAATTCAGATGCGTCAGTTCCGCGCCCTTCGGATGCCCGGTC
The DNA here is from genome assembly GCA_036563455.1 of Pyrinomonadaceae bacterium. Classification (GTDB taxonomy): domain Bacteria; phylum Acidobacteriota; class Blastocatellia; order Pyrinomonadales; family Pyrinomonadaceae; genus JAFDVJ01. The sequence goes on from DATCMK010000039.1 coordinate 202,202, forward strand.
GTGCCCGAAGTGTAAAGGATCGCGCAGGTGTCGTGCGCGTCGGTCGGATAAGTCTCGAAAGTCTCCGGTTTATCGTAAGTGATCTGCGTCAACGTTTTATGCTCGGGAAACGGCGACGGCGCCGTCAGATCGGCGGTCATCACGATCAGATGCTCGCACGAATCGACCTGATCGAAGCCTTCCTTGACCAGCTTTCCGAGCGGAAATTCCGGCGTGCCTTCGAACGTGAACACGGCTTTCGCGTCGGAATCTTTGAGATGATAGGCGAACTCGCGCGGTTTAAATAAAATGCAGAGCGGCACGACCGCGGCCCCCGTCTTCATCACCGCGTAGTAGACGATCGGGAAAAACGGCAGATTCGGGCACGCCAGCGCCACCTTGTCGCCGTGCCCGATGCCCATTTCGCGAATGGCGTTCGCGACGCGGTTCGACATCGCGTTCAATTGCCCGAAAGTGAAACGCTTATCGCGCCAGACGATTGCCTCGCGGTCGGGCGTGATCCGCGCGTGATGCTCGATGATCGAAGCCAAATTCAAAGTAGTCGCAGCGTATTCCATAATTTTTGTCGTCGGTTTGCCGAATTTCGAGACGGGTTTATAAAAATTATAGATGCAATTCGACCGATTGTTCAAACGCGACCGGATTCGGTTGGGTATAACGAAATCAGCACGCGCTTTCGTTGCAGATCCGTTTGCCGAGAAGCGCCAAAACGATGATCACCGGCACGGCGATGCTGGCGCCGATCGCGAGCTTCGCGCCGGTCGACATGCCGGCGCGGCTTACTTTTTTGACCTCCGCATAGCCGAACCGCGTTTCCGCGCCCGTTTTTTTGTCGGTCAGCGCGAAAGAATCCGGGTCGATCGCGCTGACGACGCCCTTCAGCTTCGTTTCATCGCGCCGCGTGACGACGATCTTTTTGCCCTTACCGATCTCGGAAACTTTTATCTTGACCTTTCTCGTCGCGGCTGATTCATCGTCGCTCAGGCTCTGCGCGGTCGCGAGCCGCGCGCCGGCGAGGTTTAGTAACAGAAACATCATTAACAACGTCCCGCATTTTTTAATCATTCTTTTTCAGTGCTCCGTTAGAATTTATTTGATAGGAATTAAAGAGATTGCCGCCGTTATACTAACACAGAACCCCACCGATTCGATTAGTTTTTCAGCCGTCGGAGAGTAGTTTCGAATTCGAAAATCGTCGGATAAAAAATCGTTCCGCCGTTGCGGCACGAGGGGCTCGTTTCCCGCGCCTCTTTCGCGACCAGACCAATCCGAAATCCAAAATCTAAAACCCGAAATCAAACGGTCATTCCGCCGTCGACGGCGATCGTTTGACCGGTGATGTAGCTCGACGCGTCCGAGGCGAGAAAAACCGTCACGCCCTTGAGTTCGCCCTCGCTGCCGACGCGCGGAATGACGTTATTTTCCTGAATCGAGCGCTCGTAAATGTCGATCACCGCGTCCGCCAGACGCGAATGAAAAAAGCCGGGCGCGATCGCGTTGACGCGAATTCCCTTGCGTCCCCAACTCGCCGCGAGCTCGCGCGTCAAACCGATCAGACCGGCTTTGCTCGCCGCGTAACCGGCGTAAAACGGACCGTTCGCGCTCGACGTCAGACCGGAAATCGACGCGATGTTGACGATCGAGCCGCCGCTCCGCTGCCCGAGCATTTCGCGCCCGACCGCCTGCGCCATCAGAAAACAGCCCGTCAAATTCACGTCCAGAACCTTCTGCCATTTTTCGAGCGGCATCTCTTCGGGCATCGCGCCCCACGAAATGCCGGCGTTGTTGATGAGAATATCGATTTTGCCGAATTTCGCGACCGCCGCGTCGACGACCCGCTGCACGTCTTCGGCGTTCGATACGTCGGCGGTCGCGCCTTCGACCGCGAAGCCTTTCCCGCGAAATTCCTCGACCGTCTCGGCGAGCCATTCCTCGCGCCTCGCGCAGAGCATCAAACTCGCTCCGGCTTCCGCCAGGCCTTCCGCCATTTCGACGCCGATGCCGCGGCTGCCGCCGGTGACGATCGCCGTTTTTCCCGTCAGATCAAACAGTTCACGAATATGTTTTGCCATAATTATTCGTTAATCGTAAATCGTTAACCGGAAATAGTAAAATCGCCGACATTCTATTTACAATTAACGGTTTACGATCAACGCGCCGCCGACAAAACGGACAACCTTCACGCAGTTTTGCGTCTCTAAACGCGTTGCGATTAAATAGAATTATGACCAAGACACAGAAAGAACTCGCATTCCTGCGAGATTTATATGTTGACAACGAATGGACGCAGCGCTTTACCGACCTCGTCGACAAGCACATCGGTTTCGCCGAGGAAGAAAAGCTTTTGTACATCAACGCCGGGACGGGCAATCACGCGCTCGCTTTGAGCAAAAAACTCGGCAAGACGGCGGAATTTTTCGCGACCGCCGAAAACGAGGACGTTTTGACGATCGCGCGCGACAAAGCGGTCGCCGTCAAAGCCAACATCGATTTTTCGATGAACGATTTTGAAGATGAAACCTTCAGCGGCGTGATCGCCGACGCGAGCTTCGTGCGCCCCGGCGATTTGGCGGATTTCGTCGCCGAAGCGGCGCGCGTCACGGAAACCGCCGGCAAAGTCGTGTTTTTCACTCCGAGCGCCGGCAGTTTCGGCGAGGTTTTCTCGCTGCTCTGGGAAGTCTGCTTCAACGAGGATATGGGCGAGCACGGCGCGCTTTCCGAACATCTGATCACGGAAATTCCGACCGTTTCGCGGATCGAGGAGATCGCGAAAAACGCCGGGCTCGAAGCGATCGAGACGCACACGCAGAACGAGATTTTCGAGTATCAGAACGGCGCGGAATTCATCGGCGCGCCGCTCGTCGCCGATTTCCTTTTGCCGGTCTGGCTGAAAACTTTAAGCGAAAAAGACCAGGCGAAGGCGACCGACAAGCTCGCCAAGCTGATCGACGACGAAGATCAGGATTTGACCTTCCGCTTTACGGTCAAAGCGACGCTCGTGATCGGCGAAAAGGAATGAGATTTCGACCGAAAAAGCATTTTAACTTTTGGCGACGGAAAAGCCGGGCAGCGATTAACAATTATCAATTTTCAAATGTTTTTTTGGTCGTCGGATCGTCCTTAAACTTTTGATTTAATGAATATTTGATAAAGATTAATCGAGAGAGGATCTTTCGGCTTTGGGCGATTCGCATAATCGATAAAAGCATCCCGGCAGGATGCTTTTATTTTTTCCCGAAAATCACGAGCCCGATTCCGCCCAGAATCAACGCGCTCGCGACGAAAAGCCGGAGCGAAACGTTTTCGTCCAAAAAGATCACGCCGCCCGCCGCCGCGATCGCCGGAACCGTCAGTTGAAAAACGGCCGCACGCGTCGCCGTGTGGTATTTCAAGGCGGCGTACCAGACCGTGTAGCCGAGCCCCGAGGCGACCGCGCCGGATAAAACGGCGAGCAGAACGCCTTTCGCCGAAAGATGCGATTTCGCGAGAAACGGCAGGGCGGCGAGCACGACGAACGGCACGGAGCGCGCGAAATTCCCGGCCGTGTCGGCGAGCGGGCTCGCGCTTCCGCGTCCCCGCGCGGTGTAAAAACCCCACGCGACGCCGGCGAAAATCATCAGCGCGGCGCTCGTCGGCGGCGGCGCTTCGAGCCCCGGAAGCACGAGGTAAACGAGGCCGCCGAACGCCAGAGCGAGCCCGAGCCACTCCGCCGGGCGCGGTTTTTCGCCCTTGACGAGCGCGCCAAGAATCATCGTGAGCTGCACCGCGCCGAACAGAACGAGCGCGCCGGTCGCGGTCGTCAAGCCCAGGTAAGCGAACGAAAAACAGATCGCGTAAGCGAAAAGAAAAAAAGCGGAAAGCCAGTTCGCTTTTTCCTTTTCCGCATCTTTCGCGCCGAAAAAAGAAAGGGCGATGTAAAGCGCGATCGCGCCCGAAACGAGCCGGACGACGGTAAAAGCCGGCGCGTCGATCTCGTCCGATTTGAGCGCGAGCCGGCACAGAATCGAATTGAAGGCGAAACAGAGAAGGGCGAAAATTGTGTAGAAAACAGGTTTCATTTTTCAACGCAAAGGCGCGAAGCCGCATAGCTTTTCCGAATTTTACCCTTGTAGACAACCGGCTTAAGCTTCCCGTAATAAGACCCGAAATATAAAAATCTTTGCGTCCCGGCGTCTTTGCGCTGAAAGCTAATCCCGCTCGATGATCTCGCCGATCTCGCGCTGCAAAGTTTCGCGCTCGAACAAAAGCCGCAGAAAGAGCGCGCGCTGGCGAAACAAAAGCCACGCCGATTTTACCCAAATTGTCATGTCGATCAGCGTTTCGGACGAGCGCAGCGCGACGTAGCCGCACAAGATCGTGAACGGAATCGAGAAAAGCGCCCATCGCCACGAAAAAAAATACCAGACCAATCCCGCCGCAATCAACCACGTCAGCGGCATGAAAATCATCGCCGCAACGATCTTGTACGTCGAACCGGCGGCGTCCGCGCCGTGCGTTTTGAACATCTGACCGATGAAATTCGAGAAAACGTAGCCCGGCGAATGGACGATCGCGCCGAGCACGGCGAGCGGCGCGCCGAGCACGACGAGAAAAAGCCGGAAAATCAGGTAGCGGAAAACGTACCACGTCGGGTGCTGCAGCACGGAAAGGCTTTCGGCGGTCACGCCGCGCGCTTTCAGCTCGCGCTCGTAAGCCGTGATTTTTTCGTTCAGCGCGCGCATTTTGACGGGCTCGTTCGCGCCGAGAAGCTTGTATTTTTCCGCCAGGCTCTGCAGCCGCTGAAACGAATTGGTCAGCGTTTCCTTAAAAATGAGATTGCTGTAAACGGACGAAAAAAGCGCCTCCGCCTTGAGAACCGTGTCCAAGTCCTCCTGCGATTCGAGATTCAGAGTCGCCCGGCGCAGAGCCCGTTCGATTCTTTCGGTCAAATCTTTGACGGCTTCTTTCGGCGGCTCGCCGTCCTCGTCGAGCGCGACCGGCTCGACGTCGAAAATCTCGCCGTAACGAATCAAAACCTCGCTGCGAAACGCCGTCTTCGACGTGTAAAAAAGCCCGACCGCCATGATTTTCAAATCCAAGTGGTCGGTGGTCAGTGATCGGTGGTCAGTTTTTTTCTCCCCTTCTCCTTTTCTCCCCTCTTCTCCTTCTTCATTGAATCCGAGCGCGCCGAGCGCGATGCGCGCCGCGCCGGTTTTGATCGGTTTGAGCTTCGTTTCGTCGTGCGAAACGCCCTCGGGGAAAACGGCGATGCAGCGATTTTGCGCCAAAAGCGCGCGGCACGCGCGGAAGGTTTCGAGGTTTTTCGACATGTCGCCGCCCGCGTCGATGCGGCGGTAGACGGGCAAGGCTTCGAGCGCGCGGATGATCGCGCCGCCGATCGGAATCTCGAAAAGCGTGGACTTGGCCAAGAACGACACGCGGCGCGGCAGCGAGACGAAAATCAGCGCCGGGTCGATCAATCCGTTCGGGTGATTGAGCACGAAAATTATTGGTTTGTCGGGCGGCACCCGTTCGACGCCGTTCGTTTCGATGCGCCGAAAAAAAAGGCGCAGCGCGACGCTGATCGCGGCGTGAATGAGGCGGCGCACGAGCGTGCCCTTGCCGAGGAAAATCATGTCCCGCCAGTGCAGAACCCTGGTGGTTTGATAAATCTCCGGCGGGTCTTTTTGAGTTTCGTTCAATTTTTTCCGGTTCGGCTGTAAATCTGGAGCGTTCAATTAAAAAATCCCGCCAATGCCGGATAGTCGCCGACAGTCAAAAAGAAAGAATAAATAAGGTAACCGCTGAGCAGCAATCCGGCGCCGGAACAAATCGTCAAAAGCAGCGACTCGGAGACGCGTTCGCGCGTCACGTTTTTCAGGCCGACGAACATCCCGATCACCAGAAAGACGGCGAAAGCGATCGACGAAGCGATGACCGCGCCGGAAACGAAGTGTTCGCCCAACTGCCCCGAATCGTAGAGCTGGCGGCGCAGGTAACCCGCCGTCGAGCGGGCGAAGGGCCGGGCGAGATGGTAGGTCGAAACATAGAGACCCGAAAACGCCGCCAGCAGCAGCGCCCATTTCGCCGCGAAGCGCAGCGTTTCGCGCCGCCTTTTCCTTTTCGCTTTTTTCAGCTCTTCGTAAGCGTTGTTGAAAACCGGATGCAGTTTGAGCAGTCGTTGATAGTCTTTGACCGAAAGTTCGTCGCGCCCGGCGACGAATTGTTTGAAGAAACCGACGGTATGGAAAACCGCCGGCCGTTTGTCGCGGAACGTCTTCGGTTCGTTTTCCTTGAGAAAAGTCGCCTGGTAGTAATCGCGGATCGCGTTGTCGAAATCTTCCGTGTCGCCGCGCGCGACGCCGCGCCCGTTGTAGGCGATTCCGCGCTGGTAATAGGCGCTCGCGTTTTCCGAATCGAGCTCGATCGCTTCGGTGAACTGCGCGATCGCCTGATCGTATTCTTTTTTGTCGAGGTAATCGTTTCCGGCGTCGAAAAACGCTTGTTCGAGCGGAATCGGCAGCAGATTCTGCCCGCGTATTTTAGTCGGCGTCGGGATGAATTGTCTTTTCAAAACCCGCAGACGCTTTTTCAGCTTCGCGTTTTCGGCGGTCGTTTCTGCGAGCCGCGCGCGTAAGCTTTCGAATTCGCTCCGCAAATCGCCGAGCTCGTCGCGGAGTTTTTGCGCATTCGCCTTTTCGGCTGCCGTTTTCTTTTCCGCTTCCTGCTTTTCGGTCGCGAGCTGCCGCGATTTGACGCGCTCTTCGGCGACCATTTTATAAAGCAGGTTCGCGTTGTTCTGCGACTCAAGGATTTTGAACTGCAAATCGCTTAATTGAAGCGCCAGTTCTTCGATTTTATTTTCCGGGCTGTCTTCGGCGCAGACGGCTTTCCGCAATGCTTTCCGCATTTCCCGGGCGGATTGAAAACGGCGGCTCCGTTTCCGGTGAAAAGCCTTTTCGAAAAATTCGGCGAGTTCCTTCGACAGGTTTTCCGGCGCCGCCTCGCGCTGGCATTTGATGATGTGCCCCAATTTTTTAAACGGCAGTTCGCCCGTGACGATCTGGTAAAACGTGACGGCGGTCGCCCACAGATCGTCGAGCGGCGTTCTTTCGTGCGCTTCGTAGCCGAGCTCTTTTTTCGCCATTTCCGGCGAGAAATAATTGATCGAGCCGGCTAAGCCGGTGCTCTGTGTTTTGTCGAACTCGCGCGCGAGCCCGAAATCCGAGATGCACGGCACTCCGTTTTTGAGCAGGATGTTTTCGGGCTTGATGTCGCGGTGAATGATCGGGATGCGGTGCAGATACTCGACGCCTTCGAGCACGCCCTCGATGATGCGGGCGGCTTCCCGCGCCGCGAACGTCCGGTTTTTGAGCGAGCCGCCGTCGGCGTAATCGCTGACGATCACGTATTTTCCGTGTTCGGTGAAGGAATCGCGGATCGCGATGACGTTCGCGTGCGCGCTCGCTTTGGTCCAGGCGACGATCTCCTTGATGACCTTTTCGATGTCGATGCCTTCGCCGCTCCGGTTGCGCAGGATTTTCAGGGCGTAATAAACGCACGCGCCGCCGAAGTCCATCTGTTTTTCGGCGAGCCAGACGTCGCCGTAGCTGCCGCGTCCGATTTCGCGCTTGAGCCGGTATCCGCGAATGTATTCTCCTTCGTTCATAACTATCTAAAACGGATTTTCAGCTTGTAATTGAAAATCTGAATCGCGTCGCCGTCCGCGAGTTTCGCTTCGCGCGGCAAATCGGGCTTGCCGTTCGAAATGACGGAGTTCCCGACCTTCGTGATGTTTTTATGGAGAGATTCGATCGTGATGTCGTTTTCCGCCGCGTACTTGATCGCCGCGTGCAGGCTGCTGATGGCTTTGTTTTCCGTATTCAAGCGCACGTTGGCGGCGTTGTCGCGCGTCGCGCGCCCGACGGTGACGTGTCTTTTCAGAATCGGAAATTCGTCGATTTTTTTTTCGTCTTCCCAGATTTCGAGCCAGTAGAGCGGCTCGAAATCGACGTCCTCGACGTCGAACGTCCCGCTTTCGTCGAGTTCGACCGTGCGGTCGTCCGTTTCGAGAGGTTCGACCGTCCACGCCGCGTCCGCGTCCAGACTGTCCGAGGTCAGGACATCGACCTCGCCCGGTTCGAGCGCCGGCCTTTCGTAGATTTTGACTTCGAGCCGGTCGCTCGTCAGGCGCGCGCCGGCGGCTTGCTTTTTCGCGTCGAGGAGTATGATTTCCTCTAATTTTCGTTCGATGAACCGGCGCTCGCTTTCGAGCAGATTGCCGTAATCGAAAGAGCTCACGTAAACCTTATAAACCGGCGGCAGGTAAAATTCGCCCTCGATGTGCATCGTCTTGAGCTTCAGCGCCTTGTCTTTGATGTTGATCAAAAGCTGCGTCAGCTGTTTTTCGGCCAAGGTCGTCTGGCTCGTCGTTTTGACGGAGTTTTCGAGGACATGCTCGTCCTGCGTTTGGTCAAGCCAATTTCTTACTTTTTCCCAAAGTCCTTCGATGCTCATAAATTTTTCGGGCGAGTGCCTTATATTTTATATCAAGAATTAAATTTTTGTAAAAAAATTTCGGCTTCGGAAGACGATTCGAATAAGATACCGTTTTCGAGATGAACGCCGCTCCCCGGCAGCTCAGACCAGTGCACAGTCTAATTAAAACTCCGAAAAATACACGATTTGAGAGATTTAAGCCCGAATTTTTCTTAATATTTCGAGCGCCGCTTCGATCGGGTTTTCGGCGTTCGAGGCGACGCGCAGGATTCCGTTCGGCGAAAACGCGGAGCCTTCGTGATCGGCGAGGATCTGCATCAGCTTGTCGGGCGCGACGCGCGCGTTTTCGCTGAGTTTGATCGCGAAGCCGTCGCGCGCCTTATCGACCGAGACGATGTTCATCGATTCGGCGAGTTTTCTGAGCCGCGCGTAATCGAAAAGATTGTTGACCGATTCGGGAATCCGGCCGTAGCGGTCCTGGATTTCCGCGTAAATGCGGCGCAGCGTTTCCTCGGAATCGGCGGAGGAGATTCGTTTGTAAGTCCTCAGCCGCTGCGAGGTTTCGCTGATGTAATCCTGCGGGATCGAAACGTCGACGCCGAGGTTGATCGAAACGCTGACCTCGTCCTCGACCGTTTCGCCCTTGAGTTCGCTGATGGTGCGTTCGAGCATCTTCGTGTAAAGATCGAACCCGAGCGCGTCCAATTGCCCCGACTGCTGACCGCCTAGGATATTGCCCGCGCCGCGCAGTTCCAGATCGAGCGCGGCGATGCGGAAACCGGCGCCGAGGTCGGAAAATTCGCGGATCGCCGAGAGCCTTCGGCGCGCGATCGGCGTCAGTTCGAGCTCGGACGGAATCAAAAGGTAAGCGTACGCGCGGCGGTTCGAGCGCCCGACGCGACCGCGCAATTGGTAAAGCTGCGAGAGCCCGTAATTGTCGGCGCGGTTGATGATGATCGTGTTCGCGCGCGGAATGTCGATGCCGTTTTCGATGATCGTCGTCGCGACCAGCACGTCGTATTTGTAATCGACGAAATCGAGCACGGCCTGCTCCATTTCCTTCTCGTTCATCTGCCCGTGCGCGATCACGACGCGCGCGTTCGGCACGATCTTCTTGACGTGCGCGGCGATCGCCTCGATCGTCTCGACGCGGTTGTGAATGAAGAAAACCTGCCCGCCGCGCGCCATTTCCAGCTCGATCGCCGATTTGATGACGCCTTCCGAAAATTGGACGACCTGCGTGTTGATCGCGAGGCGATCGCGCGGCGGCGTTTCGATGACCGACATGTCGCGCATTCCCAGAAGCGACATATTTAAAGTGCGCGGGATCGGCGTCGCCGACAAAGTGAGCACGTCGACTTTTTTCTTGAGCTGCTTTAATTTTTCCTTGTGCGCGACGCCGAAACGCTGTTCCTCGTCGACGACGACCAAGCCCAGTTTCGGCATTTTCACGTCGTTCGAAAGGATGCGGTGCGTGCCGATCAAAATGTCGGTCGTGCCCTTTTCGACCGACTCGACGACCGCCTTCTGTTCTTTCGCCGAGCGAAACCGCGATAAAAGCTCGATCGACACCGGAAAGGCGGCGAAGCGCTGTTTGAAAGTCTCGTAATGCTGATAGGCGAGCACCGTGGTCGGCGTCAGCACGGCGACCTGCCTGCCGTCCATCACGGCCTTGAAGGCGGCGCGCATCGCGACTTCCGTTTTGCCGTAGCCGACGTCGCCGACGACGAGCCGGTCCATCGGCACCGGCGTCTGCATGTCTTCTTTCGTGTCCTCGATCGCCTTCGCCTGGTCGGGCGTGAGCTGGTACGGAAACGCGTCCTCGAACTCCTTCTGCCACGGCGCGTCGGGCGAAAACGCAAACCCCGTCACCATCTTGCGCTCGGCGTAGAGCCGCAAAAGCTCGTCCGCCATGTCGCGCATCGCGCGTTTCGCTTTCGCTTTCGTTTTCTGCCACCCCAAACCGCCCAAACGGTCCAAGGTCGGCTGCGTCGCCTCGCCCGACGAATAGCGCGAAACCAGGTCTAAACGCTCGACCGGCACGAACAGCTTCGTGTTGTCGGCGTAAATGAGCAGCATGAACTCGCGTTCCTGTCCCTGCGCCGCGATCGTCTGCAGGCCTTCGAACCGTCCGATGCCGTGATCGACGTGCACGACGTAATCGCCCGCCTTCAGATCGCGGAAATCGGAAATGAACGCGCCGAGGTTGGTCTTCGACCTTTGATTTTTGACCTTCGGCTTTTGATATTCGGCCTGCGTGGTCTCGCCGAAGATGTCGCTTTCGGTCTGCACCGTCAAATTCAGGGACGGAATCTCGAAACCGCTCGACAAATCGCCGACGAGCAGAGATTTCGGCGGCACCGCTACGTCGTAGTCGCGCAGAATTTCCGTCAGGCGTTCCGCCAGCCCGTGCGACTGCAAAACGAAAAGACGGTAATCGGCGTTCGGCGTTCGGCGGTCGGATTTTACGTTGGTCGCGAAATCGCGCAGATTGCCGTGAAACTTGCGCGTCGAGCGCGATTGGATTTCGATTTCCGAGTTGATCTCGGCGGTCGGGAAAAGAAAAAGCGGAGTCGGGGATTCGGGATTCTGGATTCTGGATTCGGGATTGTGCGATTCCTCGGAATTCAATCCGAAATCCGAATTCACCGATCCCGAATCGGATGTCGCGGTATTTTCGAACTCCAGATTCTCGCCCGTCGCGGCGGCGCTTTTGCCGAGCACTCTCAATTCGAGGCGCTGCCATTTTTCCAGTCTTTCGCGTAAATTCGCGCCGTCTAAGAACAGCTCGTCGGGCGCCAGACCGATTTCGCCGGCGGTCGTGATTTCGCGGTAGCGGTTTTCCAGATTTTCATAAAACGCGCCCAAGGTTTGTTCGACGATTCCGGGTTCGTCGATGACGAAAACGGCGTCCTTCAGGTATTCGAAAACGGTCGCCTCGCGCGGTTTCGTGAGCGGCAGCAAAAATTCCCAGCCGGAAAAAGATTCGCCTTCCGATGCGAAATCCGTGCGGTCGCGCACGGCGCGCGCCTGTTTTTCGTCCGCGAATCTTTCGCGCGCGAAAAACGCCCAGTCGTTGAAATCCGCGGACAGGGCGGCGAATTCGCGCATCGGCGCGATCGAAATTTCTTTTAACTGCCCGACCGAAAGCTGCGTTTCGGCGTCGAACTGGCGGATCGAATCGACCGTGTCGCCGAAAAACTCGACGCGCACCGGCATTTCGGCGGTCGGCGACCAGACGTCGAAAATCCCGCCGCGCACCGAAAACTCGCCGACGTTTTTTAAGGGTTCCTCGCGCACGTAGCCGCAGGCGACGAGCTTTTCGATCAGTTCCTCGGGCGGAAAATCCTCGTCGCGTTTGAGAACCGCGCCCAAATTCAGCATCTCCTTCGGCGCGACCGTTTTCGTGACCAGCGATTTCGCGGACGCGACGAGAAAATCGGGTTTCGCGAACGACAGGTTCCAGAGCGTCAGCGCGCGCCGCTCGAGCGTTTCGGCGTGCGGCGAAACGCCCGAGTAAACGTCGGTTTCGAAGGACGGAAGCACCTCGATTTTGGATTTCTGATTTCGGATTTCGGATTGGAAGAATTCGAGATCGCAGTCCCAGTTTTCGAGCTCTTTGTTCGAATCGGTGACGATCACGAAGGTTTTCGCAAAATACGCCTGCAGATTCGAGAGCACGAAGGCTTTCGAGGCGATCGACGTCAGACCGCCGAGGCTGATGACGCGCGTTCCGCGGCGAATCTCGTCGCGCAAACGCTTGATTTCGGTGGTTTCTTCGGCCGCTATCGTCATTGTTAAAGTTTAAGACATTAAAGACCCAAATTAACAGGGAGGCGCCGGATGAAGAGGAATAAAAATCATCGTTCAATCCCCGAACATCCCGTTCATCCCCGTCAATTAAGGTAGAATCATGATCTTCGCTTCGCCCGTAATGACGGTTTCGCCCGATTGGTTTTCGCAGGTCGTCTCGACGGTGACGATCGGTTTGTCTGCGCGGATTTCTCTGACGACCGCTTTCGCCGTAACGGTGTCGCCGATGAAGACCGGCGCGACGAATTTCAAGTTCTGGCTCAAATAGACGATTTTCCGCGCGCTGAGCCGATAGCCGAGCACCGCCGAAATAAACGACGCCCCCAACATGCCGTGCGCGATGCGCTTGCCGAAACGCGTCCCGGCGGCGAATTCGTCGTCGAGGTGGATCGGGTTGAAATCGCCCGAAACCTCGGCGAATTTGCGCACCAGCTCGTCGGTCACTTCTTTTTGAATGGTAAACGTGTCGCCAACTTTTAATTCCATTTTATTGCTCGTTTTCGTTCCGAATCGATTTGCTTACCTATTGTATCTTCGCCGAAACTAAAACGCCAAACAACTGAAAATAATAAAATTAAAACTTCGCGGCCCGGTCGATTAAAGCCGCGCGAACAAAAATTGGTTTTTGCCGAAAACGATGAGCCGCCCGCCGTCCGGCGACCAGAGCGGGGCGTGCCGGCTCCAGCGGTCGAGCGCCCAATTTTCCGGAACGTCGAGCACCTTTCGCTTGCCGGCGCCGTTCAGCGCCGACACGTAAATCCGATTAAGATCGTCGCCGAAATACGCCAGTTTCTTTTTATCCGGGCTGAGCGCGAACCCTTGCCCCTCGAAATTCGCCAGCCGCTTCGCTTTCCCGTTCGCGAGCGACAGCTCGTAAAGCCCCCAATCCGCGGTTTCGATCAGCATTTTCGTCGCGCTCAGTTGTTGGTAAACCGATCCGCCGAACGGGATTTTCGGCCGAGTTTTCCAAACGATCGCGCCGGTCGCCGCGTTTAACGAAACGAGCCAGGAATGCGCGCCGATGTAGGTCGCATCCGATATTTCTCTTTCGCCGTCGATCTTTTCGACTTCCGCCAGAAACGTGTCCGCGCCGATCCACGCCACGGGCCTTTCGATGATTTTTTCGTATTTCGGAAACGCGCGCCGTAAATTGAACCGGCCGGCGAGCCGGTGCCGCCGGTCGCGCGCGATGTCGTAAATTTCCGCGTAGCTTTGATCGAGTCCGTTGCCGTGTTCGAACAAAATATATTTGCGGCTCGGCGAGACGCGCGGGTTGTAAAAACCCGGAATCGAGGCGCCGCGCGTTCGGCGACCGCGGCGCACGTCGAACCGCAGGATATTTCCGTCCGGGCTGCCGTCCGCCGAATCGCCGTCGCCCGAGACGATCAGCTCGTCCGAAAGAACGATCAAACGCCACGCCAGATAATAATGTTCCGGATCGACTTCGCTTTCGGGCGCTTCGTAGATCGTCCGAATTTCTTCGGTCGCCGGATCGAGCGCGGAAAGCCCTTTGACGGTGGAAAAGACGATTTTTCCCGACGGCAGATAGCCGCTCGGTTCGCCTTTCCAGACGCGCGCCCTGCCGAGATCGTCGATCCGCGCGTCGAGATTTTCGGTCGGCAGCACGCAAAATTCGCCGCCCGCCGTGACGATCAGGTATTTGCCGTCCGGCGTATACTGCGCGCCGAGCGTGACGTAACCGACGTCGGCGACGTTCGAAACCTGCGTGACGCCGGGCGCGATCTTCTCGATTTTCAGCGGAAAAACGTCGGCGGCCGACGCCGGGCGCGCGGAAACTATAAAAAGTGACAGAACAAAAATTATAAGGGCTTTGTTTCTCATAATTCGCTGCGAAAGCCGGGGCGGCGTTTCGCTAAAGAATTCACAAAACGACCGCGATCCGTGAAAGATCCTGCGGGTCGAACCGCACTTCGACCGACGAGCCGACCTGAACGCGCGGGATCTGAAGAAGCGAAACGAATCTTTTCGCTTCGCCGTGAAAGACGGGACGGTTCTCGGCGCGGACTTCGAGCAGCATTCCGATTTGCGGGTCGTCGTTCAGCGTCACGCCGGTCTGCCAGATTTTCAAAATCTTCGCCTGCGCCGGTTCGCCCTCGATCAGCAGTTTTTTGTTGCGCCACCAGCCGATCGTGACGCGCGCCGCGATAAAGAGCGGCAGCAAAACGCCGATCAGAAAAAGGACAAAGAGAAAAACGAGGAGCGGCGTCGTCTTCGCCGTCTGAAACAGCGCCGGGAAAAACGTCGAACATTGCGCCGCGTTCGCGCGCGGCGCGTTTTGAATAAAAAATTCGATGATCATATTATCAATCCCCTTCGATTCGTGCGGAAATCATAACGAAAATATAACGGATCGGTTTCTCGCGTTCACCACCCGAACGTGTAGGAGTTTTCGGGCGGCGCGCCGGTTCCGGGCGAGCGCGACCGAAGATAAAATTCGCCGCGAAACAAATCGCCCGATTGCCGAGTCCGCGCCGCACGCCGTATAATTCCTAATTCGCGATTAATTCGATTTTTGGTCTTTGATTTTTGAACTTCGAAATAAAATCAAAAATCAAAAATCAAAGATCGAATCGCAGAATCTATATATGTCGATTGCAAACACACCAACGGAAACCATTATCGAAGCCGGAATCATCGAGGAAAACGATCAGGTCGCGGCCCGCGTCGAGCATCTGCGCGAACTCGAAGCGATCGTCGGGAATTCCTATCCGAACAAATTCGACCGCTCGCGCGTTTCGGGCGCGGAAGACACGATTTCGAATATTTTGAATTTCGAACCGGTCGCCGCGCTCGCCCGCGAGCTCAGGGACGCGACGCCCGAAGGCGCAAAGCCGGATCAGGAACTAAAGGCGCGGCTCAACGAACGGCTCAAGGAATTCGGCGGCGTGCGCGTTTCCGGACGCCTCGCCGTGCCGCCGCGCGTGATGGGCAAAGCCGCGTTCGTGCATCTTTCGGACGGCGTCGAGCGTCTGCAGATTTACGTCCGCAAACAGGACGCGCGCGTGGTCAGCAACGACACGCTCGCGCCGATCGAAACGGAAGACGCGGCGTGGAACGCCTTCCGGCTGCTCGATCACGGCGATTTCATCGGCGCGGAAGGCTTTTTGTTTCTGACGAACACGGGCGAATTGAGCGTGCACGTCGAAACCTTCCAGTTTTTATCGAAAGCGCTTTTGCCGATGCCGGATAAAATGCACGGCATCGCCGATCCGGAGCTGAGACGGCGTTACCGCTACGCCGATCTGATCGCGTCGAGTTTGAAGGTCGAGCACGCCGCCGGCGAATTGACGACGCGCGAGGTTTTCGAGCGCCGCGCGCGCCTCATCAGCGGCATGCGAAGATTCCTGGACGACCACGGCTACATCGAGGTCGAGACGCCGATGCTCACGCCGAAGGCGACCGGCGCTGCCGCCACGCCGTTCGAAACGCACCACAACGCGCTCGACATTCCGCTTTACGCGAGAATCGCGCCCGAGCTTTATTTGAAACGTTTAACGGTCGGCGGTTTCGAAAAGGTTTACGAATTGAACCGCAACTTCCGCAACGAGGGCCTCTCGCACAAACACAATCCCGAGTTCACGATGCTCGAATTTTACTGCGCCTACATGGACGTGAACGGCATGATGGATTTCGCCGAAGCGATGCTCAGGGAATCGGTCGAAAAGGCGACCGGCGGCGGCTTGCAGGTCGAATTCGACGGAAATATCATTGATTTTTCGAAGTTTGAAAGACTGACGATGTCGCAGGCGATCGAAAGAAATTGGGACGCGCGCTGGCGGCAATTGGGCGACGACGAAATCGATTCGGAATGGTTCACCGATCCCGACAAATATTACTTACTGAATTTATTCGTGAACGAAGTCGAACCGATTCGGAAAAAGAGCGCCGCCGAGCCGTCGTACTTTATCGATTACGACGACATTTGGGGACGCGTAAAAGGAACGGCAAAAGACCTGTCGGAAATTCCGGCCGATCAAAAAGCCGGCAGTTTGGTTAATTTATTCGAAAAGCTCGCCGAAGAGCTTTTAATGCAGCCGACCTTCATCGTCGATTACCCGAAAGTGATTTCGCCCTTATCGAAAGCCAACCCGCGGAACCGGCAGATCGCCGAACGGTTCGAGCTTTTCATCAACGGGATGGAATGCGCCAACGGTTTTTCCGAGCTCAACGACCCGCAGGAACAGTACGAGCGGTTCGTCGACCAGATGCGCGCGCGCGAAGGCGGCGACGCGGAAGCGATGGTGCTCGACGAGGATTATATCCGCGCTTTGAGTTACGGCATGCCGCCGGCGGCGGGCATCGGCATCGGCATCGATCGGCTCGTCATGCTTCTGACGAACCGTCATTCGATCCGCGACGTCATTCTTTTCCCTCACATGCGACCGATTCATAAAGAAGAAGAGGAAAAAAGAAGCGGCGCGGAAGAAGTAATCGCGCCGGTCAATCCGAGTTAAAGGCCCGTCGTAAAATTCGCCGAGCGATCTTTAAACAAGAAAAAGAAACGCGGAGCGGCGCCGGTCAAAACGGTTTTTTTATTAAAAGCGAACTCAAAAATCCTTACCTTCTCGACTTTGCGTCTTTGCGCCTTTGCGGGACGAACAAAATTTCCCGCAAAGGCGCAAAGAAAACCGCAAAGAATTTAACCGGCTAACTTATTTTGAGACGGCCTTTGATGGCAGAATGAATCAGCGCCGATCCGCGTCCCTTTTTCTTTCTTCCTGAAAAACGCCGTTTACCTCAATCTGACTTTTCTTTGAGATTTACGGGGCCCGCAAAAATTCATTCATTTGAAATGACGCCTTACTTGTGAAACCATAAAAAGGTTCGCACGAACGACGCGCGAACCTTTTTTAAATCTTTAAATTTATTATTAACGAACGGGGGAAATTATGGACTTTAGAAACACCGAATCGCAATTGGAAGGCATTAAAGAAATCTTCAACACCGCGCGCACCGAAGACGGCTGGAATCCGGACGAAGAAATGCTCTACAGCTATTATTTCGTCGGCAAAGACGCCGAAAAACTCGAAACGCTCGGACTCGACCTCGAAAAGCAGGGCTACGATTTCATCGATATTTTCGAACTCGGCGACGAGGAAACCGGCGAATCGACCGGCGAGTATCTGCTGCACATCGACAAGGTCGAGATTCACACGCCCGATTCGCTCGCCGCGCGCAACGTCGAATTCCAGCGGCTCGCCGACGAATACGAAATCGAATCCTACGACGGCTGGGAATTCGGCGAAGTCGGCGACTACGACGAGGAGGAAGAAGAAGAAGAATAAGAATTCAAAATCGAAGAAACGTCGAAATTCAATAAACGGAAAAGTCTCGCTCAAATCGATAAATTTCAGAGCGAGACTTTTTGAATTTTGAATTCTCAATTTTCAATTTTCGACTATTCCGTACAGTCGTCGAACTCCCGGTCTTCGCAGGTGAAAAGATGCGGCGCGATTTCGCGGGTTTGGCGGCGGACGTTGCGCCAGACGATCGAGCCGCCGTGCGTTTCTTTCGTCCAGCCTAATTGCTTGCGGTTTTTCCAGACGAATTCGTAAGCTTCCGCCTCGCCGTCGCCTTTCAGGTGCCGGGCTTCGTGCAGGAGAATCGCGGCGCGTTCCGTGTCGTCCTTCGGGTAGATGAAAAAATCGGGGTAAACGGTCATGATCTCGAACGGGAAATTCGTCGCCGCGTACGCGTTTTCTTCGCGCGTCGAGGCGTTCAGCCAATTGTCCGTCGCGCGGTAGGCGGTCAGATAGCGCAGCAGAAAAACTTCCGTTTCGAATCCCTTATCTTCAAGAATTTGAACCGCGCGTTCGACCGCCTTCGCTTCTTCGTATTCGAGGCGTTTCGCCGAGACGAGCATCGTGATGTAAAAGCCGAAGACCGCGATCAAAACCGCGCCCGCGACGCTGCCGGCGCGCATCAGAAATTTCGATTTAAAGCCGGCTTTCGACGGCGGCGGATCGAACGTCGAGACTTCGACCAATTCGAATCGACACCGCAGACAGTTTTCGGCGGTCGCAAAATTTACGAGCTGACAGTTCGGGCATTTCTTTTTCATTTCGGACGCGGGGGAGAAAGGCTTCGAGTGCGGGCAAGCCCTTCTTTTAAAAAAACGCGCAACCGGCGCGGCCTTCCACAATTTTTTAATCCGGGAGAAACGCGGAGCGGATTTTCGGCATCAAACTGCCCAGTTGCATAAATCACACAATCAACATAAGATTTCCGAATGAGTTTTTTTTCAGGGAGTAACAAGATGAAACGTACTGGCTCCGTAATTTTTACGATTGCATTTTTATTTATTACGAGTATTTCTGTTTTCGGGCAGGAAAGCGAATTGAAGGTCGTCGACGAGGTCGTCGCGCAGGTCAACGACGGCGTGATCACGCTCTCGCGCGTCAAACGCGAAATGAACACGATCATCGACGCCTCGGTCGCCGAAGGCAAAACGCGCGAACAGGCGACCGCCGAAACCCAGACCAAACAGGGCGAGCTGATCGCCGGCATCATCAACGAGGAACTGCTTTTGCAAAAAGGCAAAGAGCTCGGCGTCGAAGCCGATGCCGATGCGCAGGTCAACCAGCGCTTCGTCGAAATCATGCGCCAGCAGAACTTAAAATCGCTCGACGCGCTTTACGCCGAGATGGATAAACAGGGACTCGACCCGCAGCAGGTGCGCGAAAACTGGCGCCGTCAGATCATCAAGGATCTGGTCATGCGCCGCGAAGTCGACGGCAAAGTCTACTGGGGCTGGAAAGCCAATGAAATCAAGGCTTACTACGAAAAGCACAAAGATAAGTTCACGAAGCCGGAAACGTTGACGCTCTCGGAAATCTTTCTGAGCTTCGCCGGACGCAGCGAAGCGGCGGTGCGCGACAAGGCGCAGATGCTCGTCAAAGAACTGCGCGCGGGCGGCGATTTCGCGAAAATCGCGATGGAAAATTCCGACCGCCAGGACGTTAAAGACACCAAGGGCAGCGTCGGCACGATCACGCTTCCGGAACTGCAGCGCATCAACGAAAAATTCGTGCCGGCGATCGCGGCGACCAAGGTCGGCGGCATTTCCGATCCGGTCGAAACGGTCGAAGGCATCGAGATTTTCCGCGTCGACGACCGCAAGGCGGCGAGCAAGGAATCCGTATTCGAGGAAGGCGAAATTCGGCAGGCGATGACGATCGAAGCGATGCCCGAAGAACGCAAAAAATACCTCGCCAATCTGCGCGCCGATTCATACATCAAGGTCAACGACACTTACCGCCCGATCGTTTCGCCGCTGCTCTCGGCGGAAGCCAAACCGGAAGAAAAAAAACCGACCAAATGATGCAGAATTGAAAACGGAAAATGACGTTCAGAAATCATTTTCCGTTTTCCGTTTTGCATTTTCCGTTTACAAAGTGCGTCTCGATTTGTTCCTCAAAACCAGTCGTTTGATTCCGCGCCGCTCTCTGGCGCAGGAGTTTTGCGATGCCGGACTGATTAAAGTCAACGGCGCGCCCGCCAAATCTTCGAAGGAAGTCAAGGCGAACGACGAAATCGAAATCAAACGCCGCAATCGTCTGACGCGCCTCAAAATCCTCGAAATCCCGGCGCAAAAACAGGTTTCCAAACAAGCGGCGCCAAATCTTTTCGAAATTTTGGGGGAAGAAATCCTGGCAGAAGATTTGTTTTAACGCACTGGCTTGAAGACCTTAAATCAGCAGCGGTATACGAGATGGATAGGGATAAATCATTCCTGTTTATCCTGTCATCGCCGTTAATTTTGTCTTTGCGTTTTCGCGCCCCGCCGCCTTTGCGTTAAAATCTTTGCCGATGAACAAACTGCTCGAAATCGCCGACGCCGATTTGCGCGCGGCTTTGCGAAAACTCGCGCGCCGCAAATCTTTCTCCGAAAATCAGATCATCTTTTCCGAGGGCGAGCAGTCCGAATTCCTGCCGATCGTCGAGCGCGGGCGCGTTAAAATGGTGCGTTACCCGACGGTCGACAAGGAAGTCATCATCGGCATTTTCGAGACCGGCGAGATGTTCGCGATCCCGCCCGTCTTTGACGGCGCGCCGTACCCTTCGTCGGCGGTCGCGATGGAAGAAACGACGCTGCTGCTGCTTTATCGGCGCGATTTCTTGCGGCTGCTGAAAGAGTCGAGCGAATTTTCGTTCGCGGTCATCTCGTGGATGTGCGAGATGCTCCGGGAAAAAACCGCGACGATCAAAAACCTCGCGACCGCTTCGCCCGAGCAGCGCGTCGGCAACGTTTTGCTGCGGCTCGCGGAAAAGGAGGGCGGCGAAAAGGCGGTTAAGATCTCTCTGCGGCGGCAGGACATCGCCGAAATGGCGGGCTTGACGACCGAAACGACGATCCGCGTGATCCGTAAATTAGCCGAAAAAGATTTGGTCAAAATCGTGCACGGCAAAATCATCCTCGAGCGCCCCGAAACGCTGCGGCGCTTTCTGAGCTGAATTTCAGCCGCATCGTTTCGGCGATCGAGACGGCGCGCATTTTCGCCAGCGTCGCGCGCGCGCCGGCGAATTTTTCGTCGACCGTTTCGCCGAAAAGCTTCACCCAGCGCCCGAAATGCTCCGCCTTAAAATCGACCCGCTCGCTCAAAGCATGGTGAACCTGCATCGGGCTGCGCCCGTATTTCGCCGGAAAATTAACCGTGCCGAAGAGCATCATTTCCCAGAAATCCGAAATCACCGGCAGGTGACGTTCGAGATCGATTCCGGCGACGTCGGTGAAAATATAGCCGATCAGGTCGTCGGCGAGCGCTTTGCGGTAAAACTCCGCCATTAATTCTTCGATGTCCGTTCGTGTTTCGATATCGCGCATGACTTATTCGAATTTGATGCTTTTTTTCGCCAGATTGAAGCCCAAAACAAAAAGCAGGATGATTTTCACGGAATCCGTGACGATATAAACGATGTGCAGTTTCGACCCCGGCGGCGCCGTTCCGCCCAGCACTTCGAGCGCGCGCGCGTCGAGCAGCGGGAAAAGGATGAACGTCTGCACGATCAAGATCAGCGCGATCGCCGCGAACGCGCCGAGCGGCAGTTTGTCTTTCGGACGCGCTTTGAAAAACGCCAGCGCGAGCAGCAGGCAGAGCGCGATCTCGATCTTGTTGAGCGCGTGAAAGACGACCATGCCGATTCCGAGCCCGAGCGGGATCGTAACGTTCGGCGCCGTGAATTTGAGCGGCGCTTCCATAAAGGAGATCGCGCCGACCGCGCCGAACCAGATAAAGGGAATCGCGATTTGTAATACCTTGAAAAACATATTCTTTTATCCACAGATAAACACAGACGGGCACGGATTTCAATCACCGGCGGCGAAGTGTGATCCGTGTCCGTCTGCTCGTCGACAAATCAAGCCTCGACCAGTTCGCCCGCCGGAATCGCTTCCGCGCGCGGTTTTCTGAACATCAGATCGACGGCGAACCAGACGAAGGCGGTCGCGCCGATCGCGAAGACCGTGTCGCCCCAAAGGCGCATCCAGCGCAGCGTCTGCATGAGCCCCGTCTGCATGAATTCGGGCGAGCGCGCCGACCAGTAACCGACGCTGACCGACTGGTACGTCTGCAAAAGCCCGACCGGCAGAAGGCTGAGCAGGATTTCGAGCATCATGCCGATGTTGATCGCCCAGAAAGCGAAACCGAGCAGCCGCGTGTTCCATTTCTGTTCCGGCTTCATCGCCCGCAGGCAGAACAGCAGCAATGCGAGCCCGAGCGTGCCGTAGACGCCGTAGAGCGCACCGTGCGCGTGAACGGCGGTCGTGTTCAAGCCCTGCATGTAGTAAAGCGCGATCGGCGGGTTGATCATGAACCCGAAAATGCCCGCGCCGACGAGATTCCAGAAAGCGACGGCGACGAAAAAGTAGACGACCCATTTATATTGCGCGAGCCACGGCTGCGCTTTCGAGTGCCGAATGTTTTCGAGCGCTTCGTAGCCGACGAAAACGAGCGGCACGATCTCGAGCGCGCTGAAGACCGCGCCGAACGCGAGCGCGACGGTCGGCGTGCCGGCGAAGTATAAATGATGCAGCGTGCCGATGATGCCGCCGCTCAAATAAATCGCGCCCGAAAGCAGCGACGCGTAAGCGGCGTGGTCCGCGTTGATGACGCGCAGCCGGGCGAACAGAAACGCGATGACGACCGTCGCGAACACCTCGAAAAAGCCTTCGACCCAGAGATGCACGACCCACCAGCGCCAGTATTCGACGACCGTGATGTGCGATTTCATGCCCCAGAAAAGACCGGGACTGTAAAAAAACGCGATGCCGGCGGTCGTTAAAAGATAAAGCAGGACGAGCGATTTGCTGTTGCCCTCGCGCTTCAAGCCCGGAATCGCGGTGCGCGCGATCAAAAACAGCCAGAGCAGCAAGCCGATAAAAAGCGCCGCCTGCCAGACCCTGCCGAGGTCGACGTATTCGTAGCCCTGATGCCCGAACCAAAACCAGAGGTCGCCCGGCAAAAGATGCATGACCGACATCCATTGTCCCGCCATCGAACCGAGCACGACGACGAGCAGCGCGCCGAACAGCACGTCGACGCCGAGTTTCTGATATTTCGGTTCATACCCGCAGATGTACGGCGCGATGTAAAGCCCGGCGGCGAGCCAGGCGGTCGCGATCCAGAAAATTCCGAGCTGCGTGTGCCACGTGCGCGTCACGACGTACGGCAGGTAATCGGCGAGCGGGATGCCGTAAAAACCGTGCCCCTCGACGCCGTAATGCGCCGTCACGATGCCCATCACGATCTGCAGCAGAAACAAAAGCGAGACGACGAGGAAATATTTGACGGTCGCCTTTTGCGAAGGCGTCACCGTTTCGCCGATCAGTGGATCGCGATCGGGCGTGTCGCGCCCCGTCGTTTCGCGGTGCCAGCCGGCGTAAAACCAGACCATCGCGCCGATGCCGGCGATCAAAAGGATGACGCTCACGCCGGTCCAGACGACGGCGCTCGAGGTCGGCGCGTTGCCGACCAGCGGCTCGGACGGGAAATTGCTTGTGTAGGAAATCGTATCGCCCGGACGGCTTGCGGCCGACGCCCACGCCGTCCAGAAGAAAAACGCATTTAATTGACGCAGTTTGACGGGATCGCTCTGCGCGCCGCGCTGAATCGCGTATTCCTTGCTGCCGTCGGCGAAAATCCGCGAATAATGCCGGAGGTTGTCCTCGAAGGCGCGCGCGCGCAGCGGATCGATCGTCAGGCTGCCGGTCGCCGCGTCGTAAGTATTCGTCCGCATCAGATTTTCGAGGCGCTGCCGCAGCGCCGCCTGCTGCTCGCTCCCTAAAGCGTTGTAAGTTCCGCCGAATTCCTTGCTCGACCATTCGTTCAAAATAAACAGCGATTCGCGGTGCAGGTAATCCGCCGTCCAGTCCGGCGCGACGTAACTGCCGTGCCCCCAAATCGAACCGACCTGCATGCCGCCCATCGCCTGCCAGACGTTCTGACCGTTCGAAATTTCTCCGGCGGGAATCAAAACCGCGCCGTCCGTCGCGACGACCTCGCGCGGGATCGGCGGCGCCTGCCGAAAGATTTCCGTGCCGATCCAACCGAGCACGGCGAACGATAAGACAAAGACCGCGATTAATATTATCCAAAGTTTTTTCATTTTCTTATGCCTCGCGAGCGATTCGCTAATTCTCCTTAAATTTCGTGACCAGCAGATGAATCGCCGGCGCGGCGGCGACTTCGTGTTCGACGCCGGCTTCGAGCGTTACAAGCACGCCGGCGGACAGTTCGAGCGATTCTTCCAAATCCGCGCCCGCGCGAAACGTCCCGCTGCCCGCGAGACACAAAACGCTGATCGGTTCCGCGGCTTTATGCTTTGTCAAAACCGCGTTTTCGCCGAGCTTGACTTCGACCATGCGGCGGCGCGCGCCGTTATAGATTTCGCGCACTTCTTTATTTTTCGTAAAAGAGACTCGTTCGCCGATTTCGAGTTTCCCGACTAATTCCAATGTTTTCATGACTTCCTCCAATGGCAGAATAAAACAGGCGGCGCGGGCAAAATATGATTACGGTCATAAACGCCGGAGATTTTAAGCCGTTCTGTATTTCAAGCAAATAAAAGATTTTTCCGGTTCGGTCAGCCCGCGCGGTATTGACATCGAGACTGTGATTTGATATTTTGCTTTTGCCCACATTTCCACGTTTTGCTTCACGCGAAATTTTCCAGGCGGCATTTCCAGGTAAAATTCAATTTTTTTAATCCTTCAAGCCCTTCTTCGAAAGTTGGATTGTTTCCGGAATCTGTTTGAAGCGACGGCGGAGCCCTTAAAAACACTTTCCCGAATCCTAAATTATGAACATCAAAAAGCTGATTCCCCTTCGCAATCTGTTTACCGGAACGCCCGTTCTGGCGTTTTTTTCCCTTTTGTTAATGAGTTTCGCGGTCAAAGCCGGCGGCACCATTTCGGGCGCGGTTTACTTTGACTTCAATATGAACGGCGTTCGCAACACGAACGCCGTTACGCCGAATTACGCCGTCGACGGCGCCGCCGGCGGCGTGACGGTGACGGTTTACGCGCCCGACGGCACGTCGAAAACGACGACGACCGCCGTCAACGGCACTTACAGCATCAACACCGCCGCCGCGCCGGCGCTGCCCGCCGGGCCCTACCGCGTCGAATTTACGAATCTGCCGGCCGGCGCTTTTCCGAGCGCGGTCGGAACCAACAACGCGACGACCGTGCGTTTCGCCGCCGAAGGCGGCGCGAGCGGCGTCGACCTCGGAATCGTGACGCCGAAGCAGTACTGCCAGAATTTTCCGCGCGTCGTCACCAACTCGTACGTGATCGGAACCGGAACGAGCGGCACCGTTCTCAGCTTTCCTTACAAATACAGCGACGAACTGGACGGCAACATCAACGGCTCATGGACGGCGGCGCCGTCCAGAAACACGGCGCTCGCCCCGACCGAACTCGGCAGCGCCAACGCCGTCGGCTCGACCTTCGGTTTATCGTGGAACAATCTGACGAACCGCGTCTACGCCGCGTCGTATCTGAAACGCGGCGCGCGTTTCGGCTCGCTGTCGGGCGAAAGCACCGGCGCGATTTACCAGATCAGCAATCCGACGACCGCGCCCGCGCCGAGCCTTTTCGTCGATCTCAACGCGGTTTTCGCCGGCACGCCGGCGGGCGCCAACCCGCATCCGGCGGCGACGACGACCGATTGGTCGGCGGACACGGCGAGCGTCGGCCTGATCGGAAAAATCGGGCTCGGCGGCTTGAAGCTTTCGAGCGACGGCGCGACGCTCTACGCCGTTAATTTGGGCGACCGCCGGCTGTACGCGATTCCGACGACCGGCACGCTCGATTCCGCGACCGTCAAGCGCTTCGACATTCCGACGACCGGTTTGGCGACTTCCGCCGGCAACTGCGCGAGCGGCGACGTGCGCCCGTTCGCGCTCGGCAGAGATCGCGCCGGACAAATCTACGTCGGCGCGGTCTGCTCGGCGGAATCGACCGCGAATAACGCGCAGCTGACGGCTTACGTCTGGCGTTTCGACAATCCCGGCTTCACGCTCGTCGCCGCCAACAACCTGACGTTCGCGCGCGTCGCGGCGCTCGGCGAATCGGCGGCGTGGCAGTATTGGGCAAACGTCGGCGGCGTGCTGAATCGCGCCGCGCCGATGCTGAGCGACATCGAATTCGACGGCGGCGATATGATTCTCGCCCTGCGCGATCGTTACGGCGATCAGGTCGTTTTTCCGGATTATTACCGCGGCTACGGCGACATCATGCGCGCCTGCCCGAGCGGCGGCGGGAATTTCGCCTTTGAAAGCAACGGCGGCTGCGGCGGCGTAACCACCGCCGGCGCGGGAACGGCCGCCGGGAACGGCGGCGGCGAATGGTTCGTCGATCTGAACGGCGACGGCAGAGAAGAAGGCGCGCTCGGCGGCCTGACGCAGGTGCCCGGCTTTAACCACGTCATCGCGACGTTCTACGATCCGGTCACTTATAATTCGACCGGCGCGCGCGTGAGCAATTTTTACACGGCGGGCATTCAGCGCTACAGCAACGCGACGGGCGCGATGACCGGCGCTTATGACGTTTACCTCGACGCCGACACGGGCAATTTCGGGAAAGCGGACGGGCTCGGCGATTCGGAAGTTTTGTGCGAAGCCGCGCCGCTGCAGATCGGCAACCGCGTGTGGAACGACGCGAACTCGAACGGCGTGCAGGATTCGAACGAAGCGGGCATTCAAAACGTCGCGCTGCAGCTCTGGGCGGACACGAACGGCGACAATACGGTCGACGCCCAGGTCGGCGCGGCGACGACCGACGCGAGCGGCAATTACGTTTTCGGCGGCGCGGCGAACGCCAACATGTCGACTTACGCCTGCGGCTTGACCGGTTCGGTCGACAAGCGCGTCGGCACTTCGAGCGACGACGCCGAGCAGGCCGTTGCGGACGGTTCGGTCAGCACGACCGGCATCGATCTGGAATTGACGGCGGACGGCGCGGCGCAGCAGTTCGTCGGCGTTCGATTCTTCGATTTGAACATTCCGCAGGGCGCGACGATCACCAATGCGCGGATCGAATTTACGCCGCGCGACGACGGCACAGCCGTCAACGGCGGTAACCCGTCGATGACGATCCGCGCGCAGAACGCCGACGATGCGCCGACCTTCGCGCCGACCGCCAACAATATCGGCGCGCGCCCGACGACCAGCGCCTCCGCGGCGTGGAGTCCCGCCAACTGGACGGTCGGCGTTCCGGTGCAGACGCCGAGTATTCAAAGCCTCGTGCAGGAAGTCGTCAATCGCGCCGGCTGGCAGAGCGGCAATTCGATGGCGTTCGTGCTGAGCGGCGCGGCGGCGAACAACTTTCGGCGCGCGTGGTCTTTCGACCAGTACGGCGTTTCGGGCGCGCCGCGCCTGATCGTGCAGTACACGACGAACTGCGCTTACCGCATCACTCCGAACACGCGCTACGAAGTTCGCCTTCCGCTGAGCAATTTCGCGGTCGGGGGCGCGCTCAACGGCAAAACGCCGACCGCCGCCAATAACGACGGAACGGCGAACGGCGACAGCCGCGATTCGGACGGCGTCGTGGCGGGCAGCCAGGTTATAATTTCGCTTTTAACGGGCAATTACGGCGAAAACAACCATACGCACGATTTCGGTTTCTACGTCGCGCCGACCGCGGCCAACGCTTCGATCAACGGCGCGGTTTATGCCGGCGGCAGAGGTCTCGGCGGCGTCACCGTGACGCTCACGGGCGGAAACCTGACCGCGCCGCGGACGACGCGAACGAGCTCGTTCGGCTACTACTACTTCGCCGATTTGCCGACCGGCGAAATTTACGTCGTGACCGTCTCGCCGACCAAGAAATACTCGTTCGCCAATTCGAGCCTGATCATCAGCCTGCAGGACAACATCGCGGACGCGAATTTCGAAGCCGACGAACCGGGTTTTTCGGCGGCGCCGAAAATATTGCTGCGGAAATAACTTTGCCGGCAAGAATTTTTCAAACTTGTAAGCGCGCAAATCGAGAGGTTTTCGCGCTCTTTTTATTTTTTGGCGGAACTAACGGGGAAAAGAAAAAGCCCGAGCAGGTAAAACGCGACGGTGAAAAATTGTATATAAGCCGTGCCGGCGGAAAAACGCGGCAGGTCTAAAAGCCGCGTAATGACCTCATTCGTCGGGTTCTGGAGAATTCCCTGCAGCCAGTTTTCGGCAGCCGGTGCGGTCAGATTGAGAAGAATTAAATACTTAACGATAAAAGCCAAAGCGCACATCGCGCCCAAAAACTTGAGAAAGGTCCGGGTGTCGAAGTTACCGAAAAAATTCGTCACCAGAGTCCAGAAAAAGCAGAACGCGACAACCAAAAAAGGCAGTCCCTGTTCGGGCAAAAGCGCGTTGAAAATTTGCGCCGACGCCGCGAACAGCGCGACGAGCACCGCGCCGTTCGCGACGTTTTTGAGCGCCGAAAAATCTTCGGAAAACCAGCCGTCGACGGCGAGCAGCCCGGCGCGGAAAAACAAGACCATCAAAATCGCCGCCGCGATCAGACAAAACAGCGCCGGTCGCCAGAAAACGAAATCGTTGCCCGGCGCGGTGAGCCGCAAACCGCCGAGCAGCGCGACGGTCAGAAAAATAAACGGCAAAAGCAGATAAATCTTCTGATTTTGGATTTCGGATTGCGGATTGCGGATTTCTATTTCGAGCTTTTTGCCGATTCGCTTTTTCGCCGGAACGATCGTTTCGTCGTCATCCGTTTTGACGATTTTATTTTTGGCGGGAATGACGGTTTCGTCCTCGGTCGTGTGCACGATGAGCGGCGGCGATTCCACGATTTCGCCGTCGATGACCGGCATCAAATCGATTTCCCTTTCTCCTTTTATCCTTTTTTCTTCGTCCGTCATTTCCTCTCGCGCGTCAGTTTGAACGGGTTGAAATCTTCGGCGGTCGTCCGCAAGCCCTCTTCGAACTCGTTTTTCAGCTCGGCGGGCGTTTTCATCTGCAGATCAGCGTCGTCCGCTTTGAAATTTCGATCGAGCGCGGTCACGCGGTCGATCTGCTCCAAGCCTTTTTTGAAAAGCTCGTCGTCGTTGTAAATTTTGCCGAATCCCTGCCGGTAAAAACTGTAAGCGATATAAAACTGCGTTTTCGCGTCGCGGCGTTCCGGGTCGGCGTTTTCGAAAAACGAGCGCGCGGCGACGAAGTTGTCGGCGCGAAAAGCCTTCAAGCCGTCGCCGAATTTTTGCGGGTCGACCTCGTACGTGCCGATTATGACCTGTCCCCTCGTCGTCGTGTTCTCGATCGTTTCCTTGGCTTTGGTCGAAAAGTCTTCCAGGTTCTTCGGCTCCGCCCAGTATAGCCACGCGATGAAAAAACCGTACGCGACGGTCAAAAAAACGCCTGCGATTTGAATGTACTTTTCTTTCATTCGAAACGCTCTCCGACAAAATCCGTCCGCCGTCTTCGCGCGGACGGGACGCAAAGGTTTGGCGTCACTTTGATTTTGCTACGCCCGCCCGCCTGCTTGCAAGGTTAGATGCGCGTTCCGCCCGTGAGCGTTCGCGCCGAACGCTCACGGGCGGCGCGAAAAAACGGACGAAATCTCGAGGGTTTTGTTTTTTCGGGCGGTTTAACGAAGATAAGGCGCGACGTTCTTCGCGATCGTTTTGAGTTCTTTCGGCGTCAGCCCGATTTTCGTAAACGCTTCCCAGGATTCGCGCGGTCGCAGATTGTCGCCGGTCGCCGCGTCGGTGCCGTAGAGAATGCGTTTGACGCCGACCTGACGAATCCGCTTGACGAGCAGCGCGTTGATTTCCGCCGAATTTTCCGGATGGGCGTTGCTTGCTACGTCGAACCAGACGTTTTTGGTGCGCGGGTCTTTTTTCTCGAACGCTTCAGCCAGCGTTTCCATGACCGAATGCGCCGGCGGATCGACATAGCCCGGCCCCGAACTCGCGAAATGCGCGATCTGCACCGGAATGTCGGGCGCGAAGGCGAGCAGTTCGAGAAAGCGGCGCGCCTGTTCCGGTCCGTACGGGCGGTTTTTGGAAATCGAAGCCCGCATGTGGACGGCGATCGCCATGCGATTTTCATTCGCCGCCTGAAAGATTTTTTTCAGTTTTTCGAAATGCTCGGCGTTTTCGAGCTGCACGTCGGAATTGCCGAAATGCATTTTGATGCCGTAACGGATGTTCGGATTTTGCGCGCAGCGGCGAATTTCTTCAAGCGCGTAATCCTTGAGCGGATTGAAGCCGCAGAAGGCGATCAGCCTTTTCGGGTAAAGCGCGGCTTGCGCGGCGGTCCAGTCGTTCTCGGCTTTAACCGCCGCGTATTCGTTCGGCACTTCCGCGCCGGGTCTGCCGTAGCGGTAGCCGGTCGATAAGAGCACTGCTCGCCTGATTCCGGCTTTGTCCAGCAATTCGATGATGTCCTGAGCCGTAATGGTCTTCGTGCCGGGCGACTGCAGCGCGACGTACGCGGGACTGAACGCGTGCTGATGATGATCGGCGGCCGGCGCGACCGCGCCGGAGCGCGCGTCTTTCGGCGACTGCCCGTTTTGCGCGACCGCCGCCGAAGAAAACAAAACGGCAAGCGATAAAATCATGAAAAATAAGGTCAAGTGTTTTAGCATAAGGTTCTCCGGGTGTGAATTGTTACGCTTGATAAACACTACCGGGTTTCGTTTTGTGACAAAAATAATTCGCCGCCGGTCAGCCGCGGGCAACGGACTCGCGGGCGGCGTCGCGCCGTTTACAGCTTTAGTCTTTCGTACTGCGCGAAGAGCTTCGTGATTTCCGCGTTGAGCGCCTGTTTTGCCTTGATGTCCGTTTCTTTATCGCGCCGCGCGACCAGCTCCTCGATCAAAGCCTGAAGAATCTCCTGCTTGGTTTCCGGTTTCTTTTTGCTGATGCGGTATTTATTATCCATGTGTCGATTTTACTACATGCGGTTTCCGCACCGCGGGTATCCGGCAAATTAAATAAAAAAGTAGAGCAAAAAACAAGGTTTTTGATAAAATCTCAAATATGAAAACCGATAATGACAAAAAGGCTTATATCACGATGGAAAGAGCGGAAAAATCCGTCAAATACATCGCCAAAACCTTCAACGAGCCGCCGCGCGAAATCACCAAACAGCAGTATAATTCGATCGTGAAGGCGCTCGGCGCGCAGGATTGGCGCAATAACGAGGAGGACGAATCGAGCGTCATCAACGCGGTCATCACCTCGCTTCTGCAGCCGCCGGACAAACATTGAGCGCGTCCGCGGGCACGCGCGTTTTCATTGCCGACGCGGCGCGCGATCTTTTCGTCACAGTCCGGTAAAATATATGAAATTATTCAGTAAATTCCTGGTTTCTTCCGTTTTGGTGCTGTTCATTTCGTTCGCGGCGCACGCGCAAAAGGAATGGCTCGGCAGCTACACGTTCGACGAGGACGGCGGCAAAACGGCGGGCGGCGCGGCGATTTTCATCGCGCACCGCATCGACGTCGTCGAATCGGACGACGGGCTCATCGCCACGCTTCAAAGCAACGGCTTCCAAACGTCGAAAGACCTGCTCTGCACGACGAAAACGCAGGGCGGCAAACTGCTCATCTATTTCGACAGCTACGGCGAAAACAACACTTTCGAGCCTTACGAAAAGGGCGACCTGCTTTTAACGCTGGAACGCAAAACCGTCAAAGGCAAAGAAGAAATCCTGACCTTCTGGGGCAAATTCGCGCCGAGCGTGCCGAAAAACGAAAAAACCGGCAAAGTTTATTTTCAGAAAACGACCCGGGAATGAATTCTATGTCTAAAAAAATTTCCCGTCTTATTTTGGGCGTCGCGGCGCTGTTTGCGATGCAAATCTCCGTCTTTTCGCAGAACGCGGGCGGCAATTGGGTAAGGCTCGAAAGCGACAACGGCGAATTTTCGATCGAACTGCCGAACAACGAGGCTTCCGCGTATTTCTACGACAAAGACGGTTTTTACTACAACAACAACTCGCCGACCGGGCCTTTTAATTTTAAGGAAATACAGATGCTTTACGGCGCGCTCGACAAAACCTACATGCGGGTGGAAATTTACCGCATGCCGAACCCCGAGGTTTATCTGAACGAAATTTCCCGAAGGAGGAATTTCGTGTTTTCAAAAATAAAAACCGACCGGAAAGAATTCGACATTTACAAGGCGGAGTTCGACCGTAGCTACGAGAAAATCAGAGAATTAACGGAAAATATAAATTTCGAGATAAGATACATTTCCTCCGACACGCACTTTTATACAATCACCGTCTGGAACAGGGGAAAAAGCAATCCGATTTCCGAGCGATTTCTTTCGTCGATGCGTCTCGGCGCGCCCTCGTCCGGTTCGGCGGGCGAAAAGGTCACGAAAATCTCCGCGTTGAAACCGGTCACAATCGAACAAATCGGCGGGCAGCTCTCGAAACAGGAAGCCGATTCCGTCACCGACAGTCCCAAAATCAAGAGCGGGACGCCGGGCGAGCTTTTCGTGCTGCACGTTCCGCCGGCGGGCGCGAATTTCGCCAGTCCGAACATGCGCGCTAAGGGCGTCATCCGTTTCAAAACGACGTACTCGAAAGACGGCAGAGTCAGCAGGATCTTACTCGTTTCCGGCTTGCCCGGCGGCTTGAACCGGCTCGCGTTCTTTTCGGTTCTGCGCACCAAATTCCTTCCGGCGGAAGAAAACGGCGAACCGAAAACGATCGAAAGGGTGATCGTTTACGACTACACGGACATATTCTGAGAATATATGAAGCGTTTGTTTTTTCAGTTGATTTTACTTTCTTTGATCGCGTGCGCGGCGCGCGTTCCGGCCGCCGCGCTGCCGGCGGATCTGATCGTCGTCAACGCCGACGTGCGGACGATGGATAAAACCAATCCGAAAGCGGAAGCCTTCGCCGTGATCGGCGGCAGAATCGTCGCGCTCGGCACGGCGGCGGAGATCAGACGGCTCGCCGGCGCGAACACAAAAACGATCGACGCGCGGGGCAAGCTCGTGCTGCCCGGCTTCAACGACGCGCACGTGCATTTCCTCGACGGCGGCGCCGGACTTTCGTCGGTCGATCTGCGCGACGCGAAAACGCCCGCCGAATTCGTCGCGCGGATCAGGGATTTCGCCGCCAAAACGCCGAAAGGTCGCTGGATTCTGAACGGCAACTGGGACCACGAAAACTGGACGCCGAACGCGCTGCCGACCGCCGCGCTGATCGACGCCGCAACCGGCGACAATCCGGTTTTCCTCAATCGCCTCGACGGCCACATGGCGCTCGCGAATTCGGCGGCGCTCAAATTGGCGGGAATCGATAAAAACACGAAGGACGTCGAAGGCGGCGAGATCGTCCGCGACGCAGACGGCAACCCGACCGGCGTTTTGAAAGACGCGGCGATGAATTACGTTTACAAGGTCATTCCGCCGTTCACGTTCGCCGAAAAAATGGAATACCTGCAGGCGGCGACCGATTACGCCGCTTCCTTGGGCGTGACGAGCGTGCAGGACATGTCCGCCGGCGCGGACGTCGGCGTTTATCAGGAACTGCTGCGACAGGGCAAATTGAAAACGCGCGTTTACGCGGTTTCGACGCTTTCGGATTGGCAGCGCTGGCAAAGAGCGGGCGTCCGCGCCGCGTTCGGCGACTCGATGCTGCGCGTCGGCGGTTTGAAGGGTTTTTCCGACGGCAGTCTCGGCTCGACGACCGCCTGGTTTTACGACGCTTATCTCGACAGCCCGAATTCGAAAGGTTTGGCGGCCGACGAGATGCCGAAAATGTACGAGAACGTCGCGGGCGCCGACAAAGCCAACCTGCAGATCATGGTGCACGCGATCGGCGACCGCGCGAACGACGAGGTTTTGAAGATTTTCGAGCGCGTCGCGGCGGAAAACGGCGCGCGCGACCGCCGTTTCCGCGTCGAACACGCGCAGCATCTGAACGACGGTTTGATCAGGCGTTTCGCGTCCGGCAAAGTCGTCGCCTCGATGCAGCCGACGCACGCGATCGACGACGGGCGCTGGGCTCATAAACGGCTCGACGCGAAACGCCTCAAAGGCACGTACGCGTTCCGCAGCCTGCTCGACGCGGGCGCCGTGTTAGCGTTCGGCACCGACTGGTTCGTCGCGCCGCTCGACCCATTACTCGGCATCTACGCCGCCGTCACGCGCCGCACGCTCGACGACAAAAATCCGAACGGCTGGATTCCCGAGCAGAAAATCACGGTCGAAGAAGCGGTGCGCGCGTACACGTCGGGCTCCGCCTACGCCGAGTTTCAGGAAAACGCGAAGGGCACGCTCGCCGTCGGCAAGCTCGCCGATTTCGTCGTTTTGTCCGCCGACATTTTCGCGATCGACCCGGTTCAAATTCGCGGCACAAAAGTTTTAACGACCGTTGTCGACGGCAGAATCGTTTACGAGGCGAAACAGCCGTGATAATTTAAACTCCGTGCAAAATTCTTTGTATTACTTGGCGGCTTGGCGGCCTGGCGGGATCAAAATTACCCGCCAGGCCGCCAAGCCGCTAAGTTTAATCGTATTGATTTTTCAAACGACCGTTTTCGCGCAAGCCGATCTGATCGTCGTCAATGCGAACATTCGCACGATGGATAAGACGAAACCGCGCGCGGAAGCCGTCGCCGTCACAAAGAACAGAATTTCGGCGGTCGGCACGAACGAGGAAATCCGCGCGCGGGCGGGCGAAGGCACAAAGACGATCGACGCTCGCGGCAGGCTCGTGCTGCCGGGTTTCAACGACGCGCACGTGCATTTCGCGGCGATCGGCACGCAGTTTTTTTACGCCGATCTGCGCGACGCGAAAACGCCGGCGGAAATCGCCGCGAAAATCGTGTTTCACGCCCGCTTTCTGCCCGCCGGGCAATGGCTCACCGGCGGCGGGTGGAACGAGGAGAAATGGGCGCCGAACGAGCGTCCGACGAAAAAATTGCTCGACGCGGTCGCGCCCGATCGCCCGGTTTTTCTTTACCGGGCGGGCGCTAAACAGGCGCTCGTCAACAGTTTCGCGCTGAACTCGGCGCGTATCGACCGGGCGACGAAAGACCCGCCGGGCGGCGCGATCGAACGCGACGCGGACGGCGAACCGACCGGGATTTTAAAAGACGCGGCGATGCGGCTCGTCAAGACGCTCGTTCCGGCAGCGACCGGCGATAAATCGTCGATCCTGGAAACGGCGAGCAATTACGCCGCCGCGTTCGGCGTGACGAGCGTGCAGGACGTGTCGGCGGACGACAACACGGGAATTTACCGGGCGCTCGCGCGGACCGGAAAACTGAAAACGCGCGTTTACGACTGCGCGGCGCTGTCCGACTGGCGAAACCTCGCGAAAGACAATGTCGTCAAAGCGTCGGGCGACGCGTTCGTCCGGCGCGGCTGCGTAAAAGGCACGGCGGACGGCGAAGCGGAAACGAGCGGCGGACTCTTCGAAGCGATTTCGGGCGCCGACCGCGCCGGTTTGCAAATCATGATTCACGCCGTCGGCAGCCGCGCCAACGAGCAGATTCTGTCGATTTTCGAGCGCGTCGGCAGAATGAACGGCGCGCGCGACCGCCGTTTCCGCGTCGAACACGCGCACGGGTTTTACGCGCGCGACATTAAACGCTTCGTAAACGCGGGCATCATCGCGTCGCTGCAGCCCGCTCTCTTCAGCGACGACGCGGGCGGAAGCCTCGCTCCTTTACGGTCTTTGACGAACCTCAAAACGACGCTCGCGTTCGGTTCGGACGCTTCGATGATTCCGATCGATCCGCTCGCCGGCATCGCCGCGGCAGTCGGCGCCGACGATCCGAAACAAAGTTTGGCAATCGAAGAAGCCGTGCTCTTTTACACCGCCGGTTCGGCCTACGCCGAGTTTCAGGAAAACGCGAAGGGCACGCTCGCCGTCGGCAAGCTCGCCGATTTCGTCGTTTTATCCGCCGACATTTTTACGATCGATCCGCGCGAAATCGCCAAAGCGCGCGTTTTAACGACCGTCGTCGACGGGCGCGTCGTCTACCAGGCGGATTGATTTCTGAGTTATGAAGAAAAAACTGCCCGCGAATAAACGCGAATAAACAACGAATCGGATCTTCTTTATTCGTGAAAATTCGCGCTCATTCGCGGGCAAGGTTTCTCCACCTAGTTGTTATTCTTCGATATGCGCGATGTCCGAGCCGGTGTCCGAATAATCCTGCACGCCGCCGACGCCGCCCGTCGGCTCGCTGTCTTCGTAATTTTCGAGCGAATGATCCTGTCCGGTCGGCCCTTCTTTGGCGTTGACGCCGCCGCGCTCGACCGCGTGAAGCTGTTCCGGCGCGACCGTGCCGTCGCCGTGCGGCAGATGGCTGCCCTGATCCAAATCCTTTTCGTCCGTGTTGAAAACGTCGCGCGTGTCCGATCTTTCTTTTATCTGTGTCATTTTTTAATCTCCCTTGTTCGTATGATTTCGATTGATTTAAACATCAACCCGTATGACAATCATCTCAAATCCGCGGGCGACGCGCCAAATAATTTTTTAAACGATTCTTGCGCGTGGCTCGCTTCGTGTGTTAAAAATCTAAAACGTTTCGAATAATCAAGGAGCTTAAAATGAAGAAAATTATCAGTTTAATGGCGCTCGTGCTGGCTTTTTCCGCCGCCGCGCTCGCGCAGGAAAAGATGGAAAACAAACCGACCGACAAGGACAAAACCGAAGCGATTCCCGTCGGCGGGACGCTGAAACGCGGCGCGCTGCTCGGCACGGCGAAGAAAGTCTCGCTCGCGAAGGTGCTGGACGGTCCGTCGAAATTCGCCGGTCAATCGGTCAGAGTCGAAGGCGTCATCGTCCGTTCGTGCAAGATGGAAGGCTGCTGGATGGAGCTCGCGCCGAAGCAGGACGCGAAAAGCGTGCGCGTGAAAATGAAGGACCACGCGTTTTTCATCCCGCTCGATTCGGCCGGCGCGCTCGCGAAAGCCGAGGGCGTGTTCACGATCAAGACGCTTTCCAAAGAAGAAGTCAAACACATGATCGAGGAAGACGGCGCGAAATTCGACAAAGTCAACGCCGACGGCACGGTCACGGAAGTCTCGTTCGAAGCGACCGGCGTCGAACTGACGCGCAAGAAGTCATAAAACTTTATTTTTAACGCAAAGGCGCAAAAACGCAGCGCCGCAAAGATTTTTCAATTTCTTTGCGGCGCTGCGTTTTTGCGTTGAATCCGATCTTAGAACTTAAATCTGACGCCTAACTGCGCCTGGCGCGGCTCGCCGAAACCGGCGGAAACCGTGCCGTCGAAGTTAAAGGTGAGCGGACGCGGCAAACTTCTCTGGTTGCGGTTGTTGAAGAGATTGAACGCTTCGAAAATCGGTTCGAGCGACACCTTTTCGCCGAACTTGAAGACTTTCGAAACGCGCACGTCGAACGTGAAAAATTCGTTGTCGAGCCGTTCGGTGTTGCGCCTGACGATGTTCGGGAACGCGCCGCGATTGACGACCGAGGTCGGCTGCGCCGAGCGGTACTGCACGATCGGCGAAAAATTGATCTCGTACGGCAGAATGAAGGTCGCGAACGCGTTGAAGCGGTGCCGCTGGTCGCGGTCCGACCAGTTGTATTCCGGCGTCAGATCGCGCGGATCGGCGTAGCGGAACGTAAACGGGTCGCGCTCGTTGTCGTCGTCGGATTTGTCGAACGAGAGCAGGTAATTGATCTGGAACTGATAGCGGTTCGAAAAGCGCTTGTTCAATTGAAAGGTGACGCCCTGATAAAGCGAGCGCCCGGAGCTTTCGGTCGAGCGGATTTCGCCGACGCCCGAACCGTTGGGCCGTTCGAAGATCGCGGCGCCGCCGTAAAGCCGCGGGTCGTTGCGGTTGACGAAGCGCGTCAGACGGGTCGATTTCGCGTAATTGTAGGCGACGAGGAACGAAAAGTCCTTGACGATCTCGCGCTCGACGCTCGCGCTGTACTGGATCGTGCGCGGGTTTTTGAAATTGCGCTCGAACACCGCGACGCCCGGATTGAACGGGTTGAAGCCGGTCGTCGGCACGATGCCGGGATACTCCGGACAGCCGCCCGGACCGCCGCCCGCTCCGAGCGTGTTGCCGCCGCCCGTCGGGCATAGGAAATTGGCGAAGAAGATGTTGCTCGCGATGACGCCGTCCGTGTTGCGCGGACCGGCGACGATCAAGCCCGGAATGCGCGCGTAATAAATCCCGGCGCCGAGGCGGATCGCCGTTTTATTATCTTTGCCCGGCGACCACGACAAGCCGAGCCGCGGCTGCCAGCCGTCGGTGAAATCGGGGATCGAACCGTCGGACGGGAAACGCGGATCGCTCAAAAACTGCCCGTAACGCGTTTCGGCGGGCGGCGTGATCGTGTCGGGCTGGAATTGCCCTTCCCAGCGGAAACCGAGGTTCAGCGTCAGGTTCGGTTTGACCTGCCAGTTGTCCTGCACGTAAAGACCGGGCTCGAAATTCGTGTACGCCTGCGTGCCGGCCTCTTCGACCGTGCGGTCGCCGACCGGCGCGAACTGTAGGTACAGCTGCAGCGCGTCGGCGTTCACGCCGTTGATGTAATCCTGAAAACCGGCGATCGCGCCGGCGATCGTCGGCGCGGCGAAAATATAACGCCCGCGCGCGAAACCGATGAACGTCTGCGCGACCTTCACGCGGTTGAAATCGGCGCCGAATTTGATCTGGTGGTTGCCGCGAATGACCGTGAAATTGTCGGTGAACTGAAAACGCGTGTCGTTCGACGGCGTCGGCAGAAAGAACGGGCGACCGAAGCGGTAGGAAATCGAGCCGTCGAAGGTGCCGATCGTCGTGTCGGGCAGATCCGGCCCGTCGTAAAAACGCGGGCGCTCTTCCTTCGCCCACTGAAAGCGGAATTCGTTCAAAAGATTCGCCGAAAAATTCGTCACGAGCTGCGCGATGAACGAGTTCGATTTGCTCGTTTCGCGCCCGTTCGCGCTGATGCCCCACGTCGGGACGTCGAACGTGCCGTTGACCTGTTCGGCGCGGCTGTAATTGTGGCGCAGCGTCAAAAGATTGTTCTTATTAACGTTGACGTCGACTTTCGCGAGGAAAACGTCGGCGTCGTTCGAGCGCTCGATGGTGCCCTCCTCGACCGAGTTAAAGCGCGTGCTGAAAATGTTCGCCAAAACGGGATCGATAAAGTTCGGCTTTTCGCTCTTGCCGTCGTTGCGCTCGTAGGCGACGAAGAAAAACGCGCGGTCGCGCTTGATCGGTCCGCCGACATTGCCGCCGAGTTGATAGTTGCGGAAGTCTTCGACCGGCAGTCCGGCGTCGACCGCGTCCGGGTTCTGGCTCGACAGGCTCTGGTTGCGGAAAAAAAGAAACGCCGCGCCGGAAAACTCGTTCGTGCCCGATTTCGTGACGACGTTGATAAACCCGCCGCTCGATCTGCCGAACTCGGCGGACGCGCCGACGGGGACGACCTGAAATTCCTTGACCGATTCGAGCGAGATCGTGAACGCCGGGCGCTGACCGCCGCGCTGTTCGCCGAAAAACGGGTTGTTCGCGTCCGCGCCGTCGATCGAAATGTTGTTCTGAATGCCCTT
This sequence comes from Pyrinomonadaceae bacterium, assembly GCA_036563455.1. Lineage (GTDB taxonomy): Bacteria > Acidobacteriota > Blastocatellia > Pyrinomonadales > Pyrinomonadaceae > JAFDVJ01. The sequence continues at coordinate 241,512 of DATCMK010000039.1, forward strand.
CTGCCCGTTGATCGTGATCTCGTCGCCGTCCGGTCCCTGCACGATCGAAACGCCCGGCGTAAGGAGCGCGAAACGCGAAAAATCGCGGCGGTTGATCGGCAGATTTTCGACCGAGCGCTCGTTGATCTGCGTCGAAAGCTCGGTTCTGCTCACTTCGACGCCTTCGCCTTCGCTCGAGACGTCGACGGTGTTGACGCCGCCGCCGATTTTCAGTTCGACGCGCAGCGAAAGCGTTTGTCCGACGCTGACCTCGACGTTTTCGAGAACCGTTTCGGAAAAGCCGCTCGCCGTCGTCGTCACGCGGTACCGCCCGAGCGGCAACAGCGGCGCACTAAAAAAACCGTCCGAATTGCTCGAAACGGTTCGCTCGAATCCTGTTTCCGTATTTCTGACCGTCACCGTCGCACCGTTGACGACCGCGCCGTTCGGGTCGATCACCGTGCCCTGAATCAGTCCGGTCGTCGCCTGCGACTGCGCGAGAACGGCGCCGCTCACAACCAGAATGTAAATGATGCTCAGCCAAGTTCGTAAAATCCGGCTCATATTTTCTCCTTTTTTTTTGAAATAGACTTTTCCTTAACCCGAATTCCGCTTAAAAACGAATTTATCGCCGAAAGCCGCGCTGACGGCCGCGCTTCAAAAAAATTTAAATTTTAAGTTAAGAAAAAGTGAACTGCCTAGAATTATACGAGCAGTTTTCGCCGAAAAACAAATTTTTATACGTTATTTTTTTTAATCGGTTTTCTTGATTTTTTTCATGGATCGGCGAAACGCCGCCGCAGGTCATTAAAACCTTTCGGGATTTGTGTTATTTTAGATTTCGAATCGAGGATAATAACGGAAATGTTCTGGAAAATAGCGTTGGGTACGGGAATTTTGGGCTTGGTCTTAAGCGTCATTTTTATCATCGTCGCGGTGCGCGCGTTTTATTCGTCGACCAATTCGACGACCGAAGACATCGCGTTCGGCGGTCTGCTGCTGAGCGTCATCTTGCTGATCGGCTCGTTCCTGCTCGCCCTCGTCGGTCTGATCTTCGTCCTGCGCGGCAGCAAAAAGGAATGGGACGCGAAAAACGCGAAATAAATCGGCGAAACGCTTAATCTCAAACCGCATCAAATGCTATAATTTTCAGCATTATGGGTCAGATTATTATTGAAATTCCTCAAAAGGAAGTACATATTTATCGATTTCAAGATATAGACCGAGTAAAAAAACTTCTGGCGGACCTTGACGCGATCGCGCGGATCGAAAAAGACGAAGAGGACGAAGATATTTTGGGTTTATGGACCGTACGCGAACCCTTGAGACAGGCAGCGAAGCAATGAAACCTTTCAAGATCAGAGACATCGAAATCGATCCGCCGATGATTTTGTCGCCGATGGCGGGCGTCACGGACTACACGTTCCGGCGGCTGATCAAGCGGCGCGGCGGCGTCGGGCTCGTCGTGTCGGAGTTCATTTCGGTCGAGGGCTTGACGCGTCATAATCCGAAATCGAAGCGCCAGATGCGCTTCGACGAGGAAGAACGCCCGTTCGCCGTGCAGATTTTCGGCGGGCAGGCGCCGCGCATGGCGATGGGAGCGGAAATGGCCGAGGAAGTCGGCGCCGATATCCTGGACGTCAACTGCGGCTGCCCGGCGCCGAAGGTCGTCAAACACGGCGGCGGTTCGGGACTGCTGCGCGATCTTCCGCGGCTCGAAGAAATCCTAAAGGAAATCAAAAAAGCGATCACGATTCCCTTAACGCTGAAAATGCGCGTCGGTTATTCCGATTCGACGATCAACGCCGTGGAAGTCGCGAAAATGGCGGAGCAATGCGGCGTCGAACACATTCAGGTGCACGGGCGGACGAAGGAACAGGGCTACAAGGGACTGGCGAACTGGGATTTGATCAAAGCCGTCAAGCGAGCCGTTTCGGTGCCCGTCTCGGGCAACGGCGACATTACGACGATCGAATACGGCATGAAAAAATGGGGGGAATCGGGCGTCGACGGCATCCTGATCGGGCGCGGCGCGATGCAGAACCCGTGGATTTTCCGCCAGTTCGACGACGCGCTTCACGGTCGCCGGCCGTATCAGCCCGATCTCGCGGAGAAAAAAGCGGTGCTGCTCGAATTTTTCGAAATGCTGCGGGAAGACATGCCGGAAATCGTCGCGCTCGGCAAGATGAAACAGCTCGCCGGGCAATTCACGAAGGGCCTGGTCGGCGGCGCGCAGTTTCGGCAGACGCTCTATCATTCGCATTCGGCGACGGAAATTCTCGACAACATCACGAGTTATTTCGAAACGCTCGAAACGCGCCGCACTTTCGGCGACGGATTGACGGAAGCCGATAAAGATCTGGAAATCGTCTCGTGCGACGCCTTCGCCGCTTAAGCAAACGCTTGCTCTCAAATGCGGGTTTCGTGTAATGTAGCAGCAGCAATCTGTTCTACTCGAGGAAAATCTATGAAAACATTTAAGTTCGCGGCGTGCTGCCTGCTGATTGCCGCTTTTTCCGTTTCCGCTTTGGCGCAGAAGATGAGAGCCGAGGACGTGATCGCCAGGCATCTCGAATCGATCGGCACGGCGGAAACGCGCGGCGCGGTCAAGAGCCGGATCGCGGTCGGCGAAGCGACGGTGACGTTCGTTTCGCAAAAAAATCAATCGGCGCAGGGCAGAATCGTGATGGCTTCGGAAAACGCGAAAAATTTTCTGGGAATGAATCTGAACGCCGTCGATTACCCGTTCGAAAAATTCAGCTTCGACGGCAGCAAATCGAAGGTCGCGGCGTTTCAGAACAACGTGCGCACCGACCTCGGCAGCTTTATTCTGTCGAACGATCTGCTGCTCGAAGAGAGCCTGCTCGGCGGCACTCTCGCGACCTCCTGGGCATTGGCGAACATCGCCGCCAGCAAAGCCAAGGTTTCGTTCGACGGCACGAAAAAAATCGACGGCAAAGAAGTTTACGTGCTCGGCTATTCGCCGAAAGGCGGCAGCGACCTCGACATCAAGCTTTTTTTCGACAAGGAAACTTTTCGGCACGTCCGCACCGAATACAAACGCATTTCGTCCGCCGGCATCGGACGCACGCCCGATCAATCGAGCGGCTACAGCGAAACGCGTCTCAAAGTGACGGAAAACTTCGGCGATTACAAGCCGGTCAAAGGCATGACGCTGCCGCATAGTTACGTGATAAATTATTCGGTCTCCGGGCAAAGAGGAACGAGCGAGATCGAGTGGAAGTTCGCTTTGACGGAATTTGCTTTCAACCCGCAGCTCGACGACAAAACCTTCGACGCCGATGCCAGATAAATTATGAGCCTTCGAAAATCACTTTTCGCCCCGGTCCTCGTTGCGCTTTGCGCGGCGGTTTGTTTTGCGCAGACCAAACCGGCGAAACCGAACGCGCCGGCGGTCGGCGCCGCCGTCAAATCCTCGCCGGCTTACGCCGAGGTGCTGCTGCGCAAAACCGAACTTTTGTCGGAAGTCGAATCGCTGCTCATCGATTACACGGAGGAATTCCGGAAGGTCAAGGAAATGCGCTTTGAAGCCGGTTTATTGCAGAAAGAGCTCGACCGTTTGTCGGCGGCGGGCGACGCTTCGAAACTGTCCGCCGCGCTCGGCCGGCTGATGGTCAGAAAATGCGAGGTCGCGGCCGAGCTGTGGACATTGCAGCAGCAATTCAACGACCAGCACCCGGACGTCAAACGCGCCCGCCGCAAAGCGGAAATCTTCGAAGCGGCGGTCAACGAGATTCTGCAGGGCAAATAAAAAACTCCTGCGATCAAACGAAAAAAGGAGAGCCTTTCGAAAGGCTCTCCTTTTTTCGTTTGATCGCAGGAGTTTTTACTGGATGACGAGACTCTGCGTCGGGTCGCCGAAAAAGACGTACGTGCGGCGCAGATCGGTCGTCGGATAGAGCGCTTTGGTCTGCCGGGCGGCTTCGCCGAGCGGCATTCCCGTAAAGACTTTCTGGTAGAAGTCGCGCGTCATGTATTCCTGTTCGAACGCGCCGTTGTAGCCGGAAGCCGCCCAGACCGCGCTCGCGCCGCCTGACCGCCGCTTCATCATCGCTTCGGCGACGCTCAGCAGATTCGTCTCGGCGTAATCGCCGTTCAGACAATTGATCAGCGCCATAAAGGGCGCGCTCTGCGAATTCGTCAGGCTCGACACGTCGCCGCTGCGGAAAATCTGCGCATTCGACCATGAAGAAACCGAGGCGTGACCGAAATAATTAACGATCGCCGGGTTGCTGTTGATGCGGCTGACGATGTTCGCGCGGAAACCGGCGGCGTCCGCCCCGCTGAAGTCCGAATAATTGACGGCGATGGTCGACGGGAAACTCGACGCCATCGTGCGCGAGCCGTTCATGAAATTGTAGTCGTAAAAGGTATCGGAGATGAAATGAACGCCCCGCGTGTTGATTTCCTGGCGCGTCAGCGGCCGCGTATTCATGATTTTTTCGAGCATCGCGCCGAGCTCGTTTTCGTTTTTGGCGGGCAGTCTGCCGACGGCGAGCTCGCCGACGCTGTCGCCGTTAAAATCGACCATCATTTCGTCCGAGACGGTTTCCATGTTCCACGTGTCGGTGAACATGGTCGGAACGCGGTTGTTCACGTAGCCGCCCATGCCCGAGTAATTTCGCGGATCGACCGAAGCGTCGCCGACGAACATCACGTAATCGGGTTTCACCGCCCAATTCTGTTTGGCGTACTGCAGGAACGAACGAATCGCTTCCGCGCTTTTGACGCCGCCGCTGAATTCATCGTAAATGTCTTCGACGTCGACGAACTGCGTGCGGATCCCGCTCGCGGTGCGAGCGTCGCAGAGCGGGCGCAGCAGTTCCTTATACTCGACCGGCGCGACGACGAGGAATTTCCCCTGATTCGAAAGGTTCTTCAAATCGGACGGATTGTTTCGCTGGACCGAGGCAACCGCCTGCGCGCCGGTCGTCGTGCCGAACGCCGTCAGCAGGCGCGCGTTGGACGCCGAATTGATGGTCACCGAATAGGTTCCGTCCGCTTCCTGGCGGCTCTGCGGAGCGAGCTCGCTGATCGCAAGCGGATTCGTCACGTCGAGCATGCGAACCTCCGAGCTGGCGAAGCCGCTCAATTTCGCCGCCTGACCGCCCGGCACGCTGAAGTCGAGCCGGTTGTTCTGCGCGCGCAGATCGCGCGGGTAACTGATGCGGATCGATTCGGTCAGGGTGAAATCCTGCGAACCGCCTAGCGTCTGCATCGTGATCGTGTTGGCGCCTTCGACCAATCTCGTCAGCGGAACGGTCGTCGACCACTCTTTGCGGTCGTAGTACATGAAGCCGATCTGTCCGAGCGAAACGCCGTTCAAAAGCACCGAGACCTGATGCGGAATGGCGGTCAGCCCCTGCAGATCGATGCTGACGGTCGCCGTCTGCCGGCTTTCATCCGCGATGTCGGAAAGAAGCAGCGTCTGATTGGCGGCGCTCGGGCCGATCAGCGCGCCGAACCAATTTTCGCGGCCGCCGTTCAGGATCGAGCTGGCGCGGTTGATGCGGTCTCTTTTTTCGACGGTCACGCGCGTCGCCGTGTTTTTCGCCGACGACAGGAATTTTTGCGAAACGCGTTTGATTCGCTTGCCGGCGCTCGTGTCCGTCATCAGCCAGTAAACGTTGGCGTCGGTTTGAACGGTGTCGATGCCCTGCCCGTAAAATTCGATCGAACCGTCGCCGTTGACGATCATCGGCTGCTCGACGCCACCCGAAAAAAGCTTCCAGTTGGTCGACTGCGAGGCGCTAAAACCGTTGCTCGCGAGGTTTTGCGCGTCGACGCGGAAAAGCCCGCGCCCGCGCACTTCGATTTTCAGCGCGTTCGGGTCGTTCGTCAGCAGACTGTCTTGCGCGGCGCTCTCCGTCGTTTGAATTTCGCCTTTTCCGAGGCGCAGCGGCGACGAAAAATTTTCCGTTTCCGTGACCGGCTCCGTGAAATCGACGGTTTCGGTCTGCGCGGCGCGGCGGTTGCGGCTGCTGCGGAGCTCGGCGATGGTTTCCGATTCCCTTTCGATCGCTTCCGGATCGAAATTGCCCTGCGGGTAAATCGGTCCGAACATGCGGCTTTGCGAATTTCCGTTGATCGCTTCGAGCCAGTAATAAACATTCGTCGAATCGGTCAGATCATAAAAGCTGTATTCGTAGCCGGTCTGCAGCACGCCGTCGGCGACGCGCAGAAGGCTTCCCGAAATCGTCTCTTCATTAACGAGCACTCTTTCGCCCTGGTCGTCGCGCCAGATCTTGAAACCGAGCACGTTTTTTTCATGTGACGTTTTCCAGGTCAGTTTATTCGCGCCGGCAAATGTTTCGGCCTGAAAGCCGTCCATCGTGATATCAGAAATGTATCTTTGTTTCGTCGTCTGCGGCCGTTTGAAAGTCACGCCCGGCCTCGTTTTTTGCGCGTCGACCAGCGAGGCGGAAGAAAGCACGACGAAGCTGTTGACTAAAAGGGCAGAGATGAGTTTCCTGCCAAAACGCGTTGATATTTGGACACATTTGTTTTCACCAAACATTATAAAAAGCTCCTGAAATAAATTTTGATTTCGGGTAAATCCTGCGAAAATTCTCGAATTGTAGATTTGATTTATGGGTTAAATTCGGTCAATTTGAAAGAGTTTTGTCGGTCAATTTGAAAGAATTTAGGATGTGGGGTTTGTTTCCCGATATTTAATTTAGATGTTTGGCAAAGGTTTTGTCAAGATAAAATTCGTTTAACAACAAGGGAAAAATAAAACCGGTCAATATGACCGGTTTTATTTTTCCGCCGTTTATTTTCTCGTTATTGTCTGGCGCGCAGATCGATCTGAGTTTTTTCGCCGTTCCGGATGACGGTGATGGTTTTGCTTTTAACGGGCTTGTTCAAAATCGTTTCGCCGCCGAGCGGCTGACCGTCGATCGCCTCGATCACGTCCTTTTCTCTGACGCCCGAGTCGGCGCCGGCGCTGTTCGCGCGCACGGATTTGACGCTCCACCGACCGTTTTCGAAATCCGCATCGATGCCGTTTTCGGTCAGAAGCTCTTTTACCGAAACCGGGTTTCCCGTTTTATCGCCGGAACTTTTCGGCGCGACCGGATTCGCGTTGACGTTCGGCAGCGTAAGCGATTTCGCCTCTTTCCAGGAATAAACGGTCGAACCGCCGCCCGATTCATTTTTGGCTTTCGGCAAATCCTTTTTCGAAACGCGAACGATCCGCGCGGCGAGCTGCGGCTTTCCGTTTGTTTTCGGCGATTCGGGTTCAGTCGCCGGAGCGACCGTTTCATTCGGCTGTTCGACATTTTCCTGCGGCGCGAAGTTCGAAACCGGCGCGCTTTGCGGCGCGGCCGGAATCGACGGCGGCGCCGTGCTGCGGGCGATCGTCGGATTGCCGTCCGGCGACAAAAATCCGCCGTTGTAAGCGAGCAGGCCGAAAACTAAAATGAGCGCGAAAGCCGGCAACGCGTAGCGCAGGGCGAAGCCGAAGCGCGGAGCCGGTTCCGAAGATTTAGCGGCGGCGAGACGCGCTCTGACCTTGAGGTCGAAATTCGCGGGCGCGTCGACTTTTTTCAGCGACCGACACATTTCGCGAAGCTTTCGTTCGTCGGCGCCTAAAATTTCGGTTTCGTTGTGTGATTTTTCCATTCCCATTTTTCAGTCAAGATATTGCTTTAACTTATCGCGCAAGAGCGCGCGGGCGCGGCTGATGCGCGATTTCGTCGTGCCCAAACCCAGCCCCAAAATCTGCGCGATTTCCTCGTAAGAGAGTTCCTGAATCTCGCGTAAAACGATCGGCGCCCGGTATTTATCGGGCAGCGTCGCGATCGCTTTTTCAATCGTCCGGCGGCGCTCATTTTCGATCAAGCCCTCGTCCGGCAGCGTCTTTTCGTCCGGCGGATTGAATTCCTGCCCGTCCGACTCTTCCGTTTGAAAGAAACCGGTCAGCGACAGCAGTTTACGCCGCTTTTTTTTACGGATTTCGCTGATCGCGAGATTCGTCGCGATCCGGTAAATGTACGTCGAAAAAGCGTAATCCGTGTGGTAACGTTCGAGCGCGAAATACACGCGCACGAAGGTTTCCTGCGCCAAATCGACCGCTTCCTCATAATCGCCCAGCATCCGGTAAAGATAATTCGTCAGCGGATTGCGGTAGCGGCTGACGATCTCGGCAAACGCCGCTTCGTCGCCTCGTTTGGTCGCGTCGATCAGCTGATGGTCGGACAATTCTTTAGCGGACACAGATTTTTTGCGCACCTCCGCGTCCGAATTCTCGAATTTGTCCAAAGCCATACATTCATACTTTTGTACAACAGAATTTCAATCTAAACAAAAGCCGCCTTACGTTTTGAATCACGCGCCGCGGCTCGAAAGGTTGCAAATTTATTTGGGATTCGAGACATCGAATTTAGGATCCGCCCGCTCATGAAACCGCAATCCCAAATCGGGATATCTTCTATTCCGCCGGCTTGACGGTCAGGACGAGAAACATCAGCTCGTCGGGTTTCGGCGTCGTCAGGCTGCCGACGACGGTCGGTTCGTTTTCGTTCAGGCTGAAGCGCGTCGTCGTGACGCCGATCGCTTCGTAATTGACGACAGGCGCGGTTTTGCCGCTTTCATCCCGAAAGCTCGCGACGATCGGAATGCGCGCCCCGAAACGGAAACTTTCGAACTGAATCGTGCTGCGCCCGGCCGCGGTCGGCAGGTTGCGCAGGTTGCGCAGCGACCAGTCGGAAAAGACCGGCGCGGTGTTGTCCTTAAGCCCGGCGAAATCGCTCAAAAGGCTTTTGTATTCGATGGAATTGGAAGTTCTCTGCAAAAACGTCGCCGCCAGACGGTAATCGGCGAAACTGTAGTTGGTTTTCAGTTTTTTGACGACGCCGGAAAGCGCCGCGGGCAGCGTCGTTTTTTCGCCGGCGTTGTTCGAAGCGACCAGGATTTGCAGCACGACTTCATAACACGGGTCGGCTTGCGGCTCTTTGCGATTCTCCTGCGCGAAAACGTTCGCGGCGCTCAAAACCAGCAGGAAAAGAAACGCTTTAAAGATAAATTTCGGTTTGTTCATCGGTTTAAACTCCTATTTTGATAAATTGGAGAGAGTTTTCACCCTTTTCACCGACCAGCCGAATTAAAGTTGCAAAATATTTCTAACGGAAAGCTTAGAAAGGAAAGTTTAGAAAGTTCGGAAAGTTCGAGAAGTTTGCGAAGCCAAAGGTCCTTTGGCTTCCCAAGTTATTAATCATCCTTCCTGAAACATCGTTTCTTCGATTTTCTGTCCGAAGGTGATCGTGCCGATCTCGGTTTCCTCGATTTGTTTGTCGTTCGCCCAGAGCACCGTCCGGTACGGCACGAGCGTGCCCTGCGCGTAGTTGTAATCGTAGAATTTGCGGCGGTATTTCGTGCCCGCGTTTTCGTATTCGAGCATCATCACGCGGAAGCTTTTCGAGCTGATGTAAAAGCGCGTGCGGCGGTTTTGTTTGTCGGTCACGTCGAGCAGAAAGAAATCGACGCCCATGATTTTTTCGCGTCCCGAAAGCTCCAGCTTCGATTCGTTTTCCTTATACCGGAGAAGTCCTTCGAGCCCGTGCCAGATCTGACTTTGAAATCCCGCGGACGCGTCTTCGCGCGGCGTGAAAACCGTGTCGTTGTAGAGCCCGAAGATTTTTTCGCCCGTGTAGACGAGCGAGTATTTGGCGTCGGGGAACGTCTGGTCGAGGCGGATTTTTTCCTTGTTCAGGCTGTCGCCGCGCATCGTCCAGCGCTCGTAATTCGCCGTTTCGGTTTTGCCGGCGGCGTCGGTGACGGAAATCTTGCCGCGTTCGAGCGTGGTTTTGCGGATCTGGTTGAGATTTTGTCTGCCGAGCAGACCGCCGTAGATCACGATCGCCGATTCGGCGACCTGTTCGGCCGTCATTTTCGAGATGTCCGTCGGCTGCGACTTGGCGGGCTTTTCCTCTTTTTTCTCGCTCTTTTTATCCGATTTTTCTTCGGTCTTTTCTTTGCTGACCGTAATATTTTGGGCGGGCGTGAGCGCCGCGCTCATCGAAAATACTAAAATGAACAGAAAGATGGTTCTAAAACTCAAAAACACTTAAATTACTCCTCGTTGATTGTTCGGTTCCGGCAGACTTAAATGCGGATTGTAACACAAACCGCTCGATTCGGTACAACTTTCCGCGCTAAAACAATTAAATTGATGTAAAAGCCCGGCGAAAAGATGCCATTGCGATTTTGGAATTTAGATTTTGGATTTTCGATTGGTGCTCGTCTATGAACTTATGCGTTAAACTTGAAATTGATTCTTAAGCTGAAACTCTTTGATAAAGAATCGCTTTTGTTGACGCGAACGCAAATCCAAAATCCAAAATCTAAATTCCAAAATCAATTTATGCTGCACATCGCTTTAGTCGAACCGGAAATTCCGCCCAATACGGGCAACATCGCGCGGCTCTGCGCGGCGACCTATACGGAGCTGCACATCGTCGGCGCGACCGGTTTCCGGATGGACGACCGCACCCTGAAACGCGCCGGGCTCGATTACTGGTCACAGGTTCGCCTGCATCGCCACATCGATCTCGAACGGCTTTACGCCTCCTTGCCCGAAGCGCGTTTTCTTTATTTCACGACCAAAACGGAGCGCGCTTACACCGACTGGCGTTTCGCCGATAACGACTGCCTGATCTTCGGGCGCGAAACGCGCGGCCTGCCCGAAGAGCTGCTGAGGGCGAATCGGGAACGGTGTCTGACGATTCCGATGCCGAACCCGAACGTGCGCAGTTTGAATCTCGCGAACAGCGTCGGAATCGTGCTTTACGAAGCTCTCCGGCAGCTCGGCTTTCCCGCCGGATGAACCCTATTTTTCGGCTCTGAAATTTTTCTGAATTTTTTCTGAATTTTGCCCTTTCGGCGCCGCGAATCCGCAAATGATTGACATCTTTTCGCGTCTCTTTTTCATCCATATACCGGTTGAATTTATGGAGAATATTTTTGGTAGAGGTAGTAAAAAAATGAGATACATACGCAATTTATTAATTTTAACTTTCGCATTTTTATCGCTGCTCGCCTTCGACGCGAAAGCGCAAACCCCGCAGACGGAGATCGAGCAGAAAGTTTTCAAGAGAATCATCGGACTTCCCTATTACGGATTGTTCGATCATATTTCCTATAAAGTCGACGGCCGAACCGTCACGCTTTACGGTAAAACGGCTTCGCTCGGCACTCGGAAAAACGCCGAGCGGGCGGTCAAACGCATCGACGGCGTCGAAAGAGTGATCAATAACATCGACGAACTGCCGCCTTCGAGCTTTGACGATCAGATTCGCCGCCAGCTCGTTCGCGAATTCAGCAGCCGCGGCGGAAGTCTGTATCGTTACCTGCTCGGACCGAACCCTTCGATCCGCATCATCGTCGAAAACGGACGCGTGTCGCTCGAAGGTTACGTTTCGAACCGCGGCGATTCGAATCTCGCCAACATTCTGGCGAACGGCGTGAGCGGCGTGTTCAGCGTCAGAAACAACCTGATCGTCGGAAAAGGCGACCGCTAAGAAATATTGATTTTTCATCACAAACCCTCGACCGGAAGTCATTCCGGTCTTTTTTTTGCGTTGAAAATGCTTTTTTGGCAACTTAAATATTTTATTTGCAACCTACCGGCATCTTTTGAATTTTTACGGAATCGGCGCTATGCGGTCAATGGCCGCCGATTTGTGTCTTGTTTCTACAAAAAGGAGGTAGCAAAATGTGGAAGACAGCGATTCAAAAACAGAAAGGCATCGCGGCTTTAACGATTACAGCCGTTTTAATGTGGATTGGATTTTCATATGCCGGTTTCGGCACCGCGCCGGTCAGCGGCGCGCTGGCGGACTGCCCGAACGCGCCGTTGCGCGCTGATTTGACGGGCACGGCGACCGGCGGCGGAAAGGCGCCGACCGGCATGGCGATGTTCAGGGAACGCGGTCGGAACGGCTTGACGGTGCAGGTTCGCGGCGTTGCCGGAACCGGCGGCGCGACGACGCTTTCGGTGACGATCGGCGGCAACAGCGTCGGCACGATCAATGTCGGCAGCAACGGCAACGGGCAGCTCCGGCTCGATTCGGCGACCGGCATCGATGAAGGCACCGCCATCGCGATCATGAACGGCACGACCACCGTTTTGTCCGGCACCTTCACCTGCGTCGCGGGCGGCGGCAACACGAACACTAATTCGAACATGAACGCTAATTCGAACACGAATACCAATTCGAATACCAACACTAATTCGAACGCCAATTCGAATACCAACGCCAACATGAATTCGAATATGAACATGAATTCGAATACGAACACGAACACGAACGCCAATGCCAGTCCGACGCCGCGCTAAAGTCGGCGCCGGATTCGACTCGGCGAATCGGATTTGCCGTTTCTTATAAAAAGTCCCGTCCATTTTGACGGGACTTTTTCGTTGCCGTTTGATTTTTCGCGCCGTAAATCATATTCTTTTCGTTTGTCTTTCGGGACGGTTTTTAATCTATGGTTACTACAGAAAACATTCGCAATATCGCTATCATCGCGCACGTCGACCACGGCAAAACGACGCTCGTCGACGCGATGCTCAAACAATCGCACATTTACCGGGACAATGAAACGGTCGTCGATCGCGTGATGGACTCGATGGACCTCGAACGCGAGCGCGGCATCACGATCATGGCGAAAAACACGTCGGTCCGGTACGGCGATTATAAAATCAACATCGTCGACACGCCCGGACACGCCGATTTCGGCGGCGAAGTGGAACGCGTTCTGAAAATGGTCGACGGCATCGTCCTGCTCGTCGACGCGGCGGAGGGCTGTCTGCCGCAGACGCGCTTCGTTTTAAGAAAAGCGCTCGAACAGAACTTGCCGGCGATCGCGCTCGTCAACAAAATCGATCGTCAGGACGCGCGCCCCGAAGAAGTCGTCGACGAGATTTACGACCTGTTCATCGACCTCGGCGCGAACGAGGAACAGATCGAATTCCCGATTCTTTACTCGATCTCGCGCGACGGCATGGCGAAAAAGAATCTCGCGGACGAATCGAGTTCCTTAAAGCCGCTGTTCGAGCAGATCGTCGAAACCGTTCCGCCGCCGAAGGCTTTGCGCGACGACACTCTGCAGCTACTCGTCGCGAACATCGATTACAACCCGTTTGTCGGACGCCTCGCGATCGGCAGAATTTACTCGGGCGAGATCGCGAAGAATCAGGAAGTCATCGTCTCGAAACGCGACGGCTCGACGCAGAAGACGCGCGTCAAGGAACTGTACGTTTTCGAGGGCTTGGAGCGCCAGACGACCGATCAGGCGGGCGTCGGCGAGATCGTCGCGCTCGCCGGCTTCGACGACATCAACATCGGCGAAACGATCACGTTGACCGACAACCCGAAACCGCTGCCGGTGATCGCGGTCGACGAACCGACGATCGCGATGATCTTCGGCGTCAACACGTCGCCGTTTTCGGGCACGGAAGGCAAGTTCGTCACTTCGCGCCAGATTAAAGAACGGCTCGAACGCGAATTGCTCGCGAACGTCGCGCTGCGCGTCGCCGAAACCGATTCGGCAGACAGCTTCAAAGTCTCGGGACGCGGCGAGCTGCAGCTTTCGATCCTCATCGAAATGATGCGGCGCGAAGGCTACGAGCTGCAGGTTTCGAAACCGGAAGTCATCATCAAAAAAGGCGAATCGGGCGAAACGCTCGAACCGATCGAGCTGGTCGTCGTCGACGTGCCGGAAGAATTCATCGGCGTCGTCACCGAAGCGTTGGGTCGCCGCAAGGGTCAGATGACGAAGATGATCAACAACGGCTCGGGCCGCGTGCGTCTCGAATACGAAGTGCCGTCGCGCGGCTTGATCGGCTTTCGCGGCGAATTTTTGACCGAGACGAAAGGCACCGGCTTGCTGAACACGCTGTTCCTGCGCTTCGACAAATGGCAGGGGGACATGAAGGGACGCGGCACCGGCAGTCTGGTCGCCGACCGGATGGGCGAAGCGACCACTTACGCTCTATACGCGCTGCAGGAGCGCGGCGTGCTGTTCATCAAACCGCAGACGAAAGTTTACGAAGGCATGATCATCGGCGAAAACGCCCGCGCCGTCGATTTGGACGTCAATTCGATCAAGGAGAAAAAGCTGACGAACATGCGCGCCGCTTCCGCCGACGACGCGATGCGGCTCGTGCCGGTCAAGGACCTTTCGCTCGAAGAGGCCCTGGAATTTATCGCCGACGACGAGCTCGTCGAAGTCACCCCGAAATCGATCCGCCTTCGCAAACGCGTTTTGAAAGCGAACGAGCGACCGAAGAAAAACTATTAGGCGCGCGCCGAACGACCGGTCGTAAAAAAGCGCGCGGAAGAAAATGCTCGATTTTCTTCCGCGCGCTTTTCGCGTTAAAACGAAAACGTTTTTTCGCGCGTTTTTTTCGCCCGGTTTCTTCAAAAAAATCTTTTCTTTTCGCGATTAATAATGTATAAGTGAATAGAATTTATTCCATAAGGAATATTTAAATAAAAGCATCCGTTTTTTGACAAAATTCATCAAAGCTTGCGTCTATCCGGCGGAACCGAAAGAATTTTCGGGCTTGAAAACGAGGATGGGTTTTATGCTATAATGCGAACAGCTTTCCCGTTATATTTTTGGAAGCCTGCCCGCAAGCACCAAATTAAGAAGAAAATGATGAACAGTTTCAACAGAAAAAACGCCCTCTGGCTTTGCACCGTCTTTTTGTCGTTCATTGGTTTAACGGCGAACGGAGCGTTCGGTCAGGTCTACACCCGCCCGACCACGCCGACCGCTTCGCCGACGCCGAAACCTTTTCTGCAAGATATTCCCGTTCCGCAAACCAGCAGCAATCCGACCACGACTGCGACCGCGCCGTTGGTGACGAAAACGTCGAGCGTCAGCCCGGCGTATCCGGTCATCAACGATACGGCGATTCCGGGTTATTCGGGAATTCTGGTCGAAACTTTGGACGGCAAAGCGGTCGTCGACAGCTATTCGAATTACGCTTTCAATCCGGCTTCGAACGTGAAGATCGCGACTTCCTACGCCGTGCTGAAAACCTTCGGACCCGACTTTCGTTTTCAAACGACCGTTTGGACGGACGGGCAAATCGACCAGACGACGCGCACTCTGAACGGCAATCTTTACGTTTCGGGACGCGACCCGATGTTCAATCTCGAACACGGCGTCAGCGTCGCGTACGAGCTCAACCGGCTCGGCGTTTCGACCGTCAACGGCGATCTGATCGTGACCGACAATTTCGCGCTCAACTACAATATGTCGCCGGTCGCTTCGGGCAACAATCTGGCGGCGGTCATGGATTCGGCGAAACGCACCGCGGCGGGCGTCAAAGCCTGGCAAAGCTATCTTTATAATTCGAATAAAGCCGGTAAAATCACGCTCATCCCGTCGGTGACGGTTTCGGGCAGCGTTTACGTGCAGGCGATGCCGGGCAACGTTCGGCAGTTGTTCACGCACGAATCGGCGCCGCTCAGAGAAATCGTCAAAGTGACGATGTGCTATTCGAACAATTTCCTCGCGGAACGCCTCGGGGATATGGTCGGCGGCCCGTACCGCGTCGCGCAGCTCGCGCAGCAGGGCGCCGGCGTCGCGCCGCAGGAATTCATTCTGCAGACTTCGAGCGGGCTCGGCATCAACCGCGTGACGCCGAAAGCGATGATGAAGCTGCTCCGCGCGCTGCGCGCCGATTTGATCAAATATAAAATGGCCTTCGCCGACATCATGCCGGTCGCCGGCATCGACAAAGGCACGCTCGAAGGCCGTTTCGACACGGATTTCGCGCGCGGCAGCGTCGTCGGCAAGACCGGAACTTTGGGCAACACGGACGGCGGCGTCAGCGCGCTCGCGGGCGAAATCAGCACGCGCAACGGCACGTTGCTTTTCGTGATCTTCAACCAGAAAGGCAGCGTTCCGCGCTTCCGCGCTTTCCAAAACAACTACGTTTCGCTGATTCAGGGACAATTCGGCGGCGCGGCGCCGATGGCGTACAATCCCGTTCCGCTCGACGTGCGGCTCGCCAACACGCGAATTTCCTATCCGGACATGCGCGCGCGCATCAACTAAACGGAAGAAAGCCCAATTTTCGAATCGAAAGGAAGCAATCGCGAAATTGCTTCCTTTTTTATTGTTCGCCGCTTGCCGAAAATTATTTAATAATTCAAACTTTTATCTTTGGCAAAAACCTTAAGATGAGCGAAATCGAAAAGACTCAAGAAACCGCGGAACAACCCGAAGAATTAGCCGAACCCGCTGCCCCCGAGCAGATCGAAGCCGAAAAACCCGTCACCAGACAAACGAGCGTCGCGCGCTCCGCCGGCATCGTTTCGATCGCCGTGATGTTTTCGCGCGTTTTGGGCTTGGTGCGCGAGCAGATTTTCGCGTACTATTTCGGCGCCGGATTTTTGTACGACGCTTATGTCGTCGCGTTCCGCATTCCGAACGTGCTGCGCGATCTGTTCGCCGAGGGCGCGCTGTCGGCGGCGTTCGTCAAGGTTTTCACCGATTACCAGATCAACAAAAGCGAACGGGAAGCGTGGAAGCTGGCGAGCCTCGTGATGAACGCGCTCGCCGTCGTCCTGAGCGTGATTACGATCATCGGCATCGTCTTCTCGCATCAGTTCATCGATCTGATCGCCGACGGTTTTTCGCCGGAAAAGGCCGAACTCGCGACGACGCTGACGATGATCATGTTCCCGTTCATCCTGCTCGTCGCGCTCGCCGCGGTCGCGATGGGCGTCCTTAATACGAAGGGCGTGTTCGGCGTGCCGGCTTCGGCGTCGACGGTTTTCAACATCGTTTCGATCATTTTCGGGCTCGCGCTCGCTTATTGGCTTTCGGGCGGCGGCTGGCTCGGCGCCGCCGGCGGCGACAAAAATGCGGTGCCGTCGGCTTCGGCGCAGTGGGCGATCATCGGCATGGCGATCGGCACTCTGATCGGCGGCGCGTCGCAGTTTCTGATGCAAATCCCTTCGCTGTACAAAGTCGGTTTTCGTTTCGAGCCGGTTCTGAGCTTTGCCGACGAGGGCGTCCGGCGCGTGATGGCGCTGATGGCGCCGGCCATTTTAGGAACTTCCGCCGTGCAGATCAACGTGCTCGTCAACACTTATTTCGTTTCGCAGATCGAGGGCGCCCAGGGCTGGCTGTCTTATGCGTTTCGGCTGATGCAGTTTCCGATCGGCATTTTCGGCGTCGCGATCGGCACGGCTTCCGTCCCGGTGCTCTCGCGCATGGCGAGCGAAGGCAGGATGAAGGATTTTCGCGACACGCTCTCCTCGTCGATGAATCTCGTCTTTTTGTTGACGCTGCCGTCGGCGTGCGGGCTGATCGTCCTCGGCGAGCCGATCATCCGTTTGATTTACGAGCGCGGGAAATTCGATCCGTCGGCGACCGCGATGACCGCCTACGCGCTCGCCGGTTACTCGATCGGGCTGACCGGCTACGCCGCGATCAAAGTACTTTCGCCCGCGTTTTACGCCATGAACGATGCGAAAACGCCGATGGTCATCGCGCTCGCCTCGATCGTCGTCAACGCGGTGGCCTGTTATTTTATGCGCGAATGGCTGTCCGCATACGGCTTCGGGCACGTCGGCGTTTCGCTCGCCACCTCGACGGTCGCGCTCGTCAATTTCTTCGCGCTCGCGCTTCTCATGCGGAAAAAAATCGAGCGGCTCAACGGACGCGAAATCATTTCCGCCTTCATGCGGATCGCCGTCGCGTCCGCCGTCATGTCGCTCGTCTGCTGGTTTTCATATAAATTTCTGCACGCGCAGTTCGAAGGCAAAAGCTTTCTTTTCAAAGCGATCGAATGTTTTGCGCCGATCGGTCTCGGCGCGATCGTATTTTTCGTCACCGCAAAACTTCTGCGCGTGCGGGAAATCGATAAACTCTACAACGCCTTCGCCCGGAAACTCGGCAGGAAATAATACAACTTCAGCCGCGAATAACGCGAAATTTCACGAAAAATCTTTAAAAAGCATTTCGTGTTCTTTCGTATTTGTTCGTGGCCGAAGTTTTTGGAATTTTATTCCCGCCCGGACTTTAAAGGTTTACGCCAAAAATTCTTTGAATTCGTCCTCGTTCAAAACCTTCACGCCCAAACCCTCGGCTTTCGTGAGCTTCGAGCCGGCGTCGGCGCCGGCGACGACGTAATCGGTTTTTTTGCTGACCGACGACGCGACGCGCCCGCCGCGCTCTTCGATCAGGCGCGCCGCGTCGTCGCGCGTGTATCGTTCGAGTTTGCCGGTCAAAACGAAGGTCTTGCCGACGAACCGTTCGTCGAAATTCGCGGTCGAGGCGGCGTCGATTTCCGTTTTCACGCCCGCGTTTTTGAGTCTCACGATCAAATCCTGATTGCGCGGGTTCCGGAAAAAGTTAAAGACCGAAACGGCGACCGTTTCGCCGATCTCGTGGATCGCGTCGAGCTCTTCGACCGAGGCTTCCGCGAGGCGGTCGATCGAGCGGTAATGATTGGCGAGGATTTTCGCGTAACGCTCGCCGACGTGCCGGATGTCGATGCCGTAAAGCAGTCTTTGAAGACCGCGCGTTTTCGAAATTTCGAGCTGGTTCATCAGATTCGTCGCCGATTTTTCCGCCATGCGTTCGAGGTTGATGAGCGTTTCCTTTTCGAGAAAATAGAGATCCGCGACGTCTTTGACGAAACCGAGATCGACGAGCTTTTCGACCAGAACGTCGCCCAAGCCCTCGATGTCCATCGCCTTGCGCGCCGCGAAATAAGCGATGCGCGCCTTGATTTTCGCCGGGCAGTCCGGGTTGGTGCAGCGCGTCACGGCTTCGCCCGCCGGGCGCACCGCTTCCGAACCGCAGACCGGGCAGTTTTTCGGAAACTCGTACTCGCGTTCCTCGCCCGTCCGCCGCGATTCGATGACCTGCAAAACCTGCGGAATGATCTCGCCGGATTTTTCGATCAGCACCCAGTCGCCGAGCTTTAACCCGAGCCGCTTGATTTCGTCTTCGTTATGCAGCGACGCGCGCGCGACGGTCGTGCCGGCGAGCAGGACGGGTTTGAGGTAAGCGACCGGCGTTAAGGAACCGGTGCGCCCGACCTGAATTCTGATCTCTTCGAGCTGCGTCGTCGCCTGCAGCGCCGGGTATTTGTAGGCGATCGCCCAGCGCGGCGCTTTCGTCGTCGCGCCGAACTCGGCTTGCAAATTCGTTTGATTGACCTTCACGACGACGCCGTCGATCTCGTAATCGAGCTTGTCGCGCGCCGCCTGCATTTTATCGATGAACTCGATCAGCTCGTCGATGTGCTTGCACAGACAGCGATTCGGATTGACGTTGAAGCCCGCGCTTTCGAGCCACGCGAAAATTTCCCAGTGCGTCGCGAACATCTTCTGCGCGCCCGAAAGCAGATCGTACGGAAACATGTCGAGCCTGCGCGACGCGACGATCGACGCGTCGAGTTGCCGCAAAGTTCCGGACGCGAAATTGCGCGGGTTGGCGTAGGTTTTTTCGCCCTGCATTTCGAGCTCCGCGTTGATTTTTTCGAACACCGACCGCGCCATAAAGACCTCGCCGCGCACTTCGACGCGGCCCGGAAAATCGCCTTTCAGCCTTAAGGGAATCGTCCGGATCGTTTTCACGTTCGAAAAAACGTCGTCGCCGACCGAGCCGTCGCCGCGCGTCGCGCCCGCCGCGAGCACGCCGTTTTCGTAATGCAGCGCGACCGAAAGCCCGTCGATTTTGAGCTCCGCGACGTAATCGAACGGTCGCCCGTCCGCGAGCCGCCGGCAGCGCTCGTCGAACGCCTTCAAATCCTCGATGTCGTAGGAATTGTCGAGCGACATTAAGGGCACGCGGTGCACGAACGGCCTGAAGCCTTCGGCGCGCCCGCCGACTCTCTGCGTCGGGCTGTCGGGCGTGATCAAATCGGGATTTTCCGCTTCGAGCTCTTTGAGGCGTTCGAGCAGTTTGTCGAACTCGTAATCCGCGATTTCCGGCGCGTTTTTCTGGTAATAAAGCTCGTTGTGCCGGTCGATCTCGGCGCGCAAATTTTCGATTTCGGTCTGGACGCTGTTTTCGGCTGGGTCGAAAAGATTCATAGTTAAATTTTAGCGTAAAAAGCGAAATTAGCCACGAAATGACATGAACAACACGAATAAAAACTTTAAATAAATTCGTGAGATTTCGCGTGCTCGCGCGGCAAACTTTCTTTCATGAATTCGGCGATCAGTCGGTGAAAATGATGCGTTCCCTGTTCGCGGGCGGGCGAATACCTGCCGCGTTCGTAAAAGCGCGAGCGGATTCCGCGCTGCACCGATTCGACGATCGCCTGATCCTCGCTCTCGACGCGCGCGAGATCGCCGCCCGCGCCCGCGCCGAGCTTCGATTCGTCGGCGACGAAAGTCAGGTAAGAAACCTGCGTCAAATCCGGCTGCAACGGCTTGACCAGATTGACCGACAAGCCCCACGGGTAAAAATTGAGCATCAGATTCGGAAAGACGAAAAAATACAGCGCGGCGATTTCCGCGTTGAACGCGAAAGCGTCCGCGCCCGATTTCGCAAATCCCGTCTGCAGACTCGCGAAGCGAAAAGTTTCGGTCGCGTACGAGCCGTAATCGAGCGCCTCGTTCAATGCCCGATGCACGAACGGGATATGAAAGCCTTCCAAATAATTTTCGCAGTACAAAGCCCAGTGCGCGTTGACGAAATACTCGCGCGAAAGTTTTCCGGAGAATTTCAGCGTTTCCCAATCGAGCCACGCGAGACGTTCTTCGACCGGCGCGAAAAACTCGTCGAACGAAGCCGCCGGATCGACGGAAACGAACAGAAGCCTGCCCAACCGGCTGAACGGAATTTTCGCCAGATCGTCTTTTTCCGACGGGAAATTCGCGACCGCCTCGAACTCCGGCATCGAGAGAAATTTGCCGTCGAGATCGAAACGCCGCCCGTGATAACCGCACCGGAGCCCGTTCGCGCGGCAGGCTTCTTCGACGAGGACTTTTCCGCGGTGCGTGCAGACGTTCGAAAGGCAATGGAGATTTTCACCGGTTTTCGTGAACAAAACCGGCTCGTCGAGAAAGTTTTCCAGAATCGTGAACGGCCTGACGTTGTCGATCTCGTCGACCGCGCCGGCGAGCTGCCAGCTGCGCGCGAAAATCTTCGCTTTCGATTCGCGAAAATATTTTTCGTCCGTGTAGAACACGGACGCTAAAGTTTCCGCATAGCGAATATCGGGATTGATATCGAAAATCGACATATGATTTTTTTAGCCGCGAATGAACACGAACAAACACGAAATACCTTTAAGTTTATTTTCGTGAAAATTCGTGTTTGTTCGCGGCTAATTTATTTTTCGTACAGCAGATATCGCGGATTCGTCGCGCTGCGTTCGAAGCCCTTGACGATCAAGCCCTCGGCGAACGCAGTTTGAAATTCGCGTTTGATGCGTTCCTGTTCGGCGATCGCTTTTTTCGTGTCTTCGACGACGAGCGTGTTCCAATCCGGCGGAATCTCGATCGTTTTCGCGAGCTCGCCCGGTTCTTCGTATTTTTCGCCTTTCGAAAGCGCGATCGTCTTCGGCGACGTCAAATGCCAATCGGCGAAAAGCCGGTCGCTGTCGACCTTCATCACCTGAATCTTCGAATCGTTCGCTTCCGCGCCGGTGCCGTAAAAATTCGGCATATAAGTTTCGATCGTCGCGCCGAGCCGTTCGATATTGAAAAACGCGTTGCGCGCGAGCACCGGCTGGTAAGTCCACTTGATGTAATCGACGCCGACCGCGAGCGAGCGTTCCCGCTGCGCCCATTTGAGCCGCGCGCCGATGCCGGAGTTTTGAAAGTCCTGATCGACCGCCGTCATGTGCGAGTAAAACGCCGGTTTCAGGTTTTCGAGAAACATCGGCAGCGACAACACGAAGCCGACGAGCCGCGCGCCCGCGTAAGCGCCGAGCGTAAAACCGCCCGCGTACCGCGCGACGAGCAGGTGCCGCACCGGCGAAATTTCGAGATCGGGCGAAGCGAAAACCCTGCGCTGCAATTCGACGCATTTCTGCAGTTCTTCCAGCGTTTCGACTTCGCGAATCGTTATTTCGTTTTTTTTCATTATTTTTCGCCCGCGAAACGGCGCGAAACGACGCGAAAACTATTTTCGAATTTTATTTTTAGCGTATTCTGCGTGTTTCGCGGGTAATAAATTTTTCAAATCTCAAATTCGCTAAACCAATCTCTTGAAACTTTCGCAATTTGCCGGTCGGCTGTCAAATTGACGATTTCATTAACGAAATTTATCAAGACGAGCTTTCCATCAGCGCTGTATTTGGCCGGGATTTCGGCGCGGATTTGTTTGACTAATTGATCGACGTTCGCGCTGATTTTGAACAAAGCCATTTTTTCGGTGCGCGTGTGCTTTAAAATCCAGTGCGTTTTGCGGATCGAATTCTGCCCGCATTCGCCCCAGAACGAGAAATCGCCGTTCGCGCCGCGAGCGATCAAATCGGGCTTGTAGCGCAGTCCGACCTTCGTTTCGATTTCGAGATTCGGAAACCTCGGCGCGAACATCGCGTAGCCGAGCGCCTTCATCAAAACGTGCTCGTAAGATTCGCCCGCGCGCTGCCAGAGCCGCATCCTCTTTCCCGCCAGAGTGAAATCATGAAGCATCGTTTTTAATGGTAAATGATAAATGGTAAATGATAAATTTTTCGCTTACCTTTTCCGCGCTGAATTTGTTATTATTGTTTGGGCGCCCCGCCCGACCGCTTTTCTTTCCCGAAATTTTCTGCACGATGACTTCGCCAAAAACCCTCGAAATCAACGGAAATCTGTCAGCGCACCCGCTCGCCGAACTGCTCGTCGAAATCCTGCAGCCGCGGCTCGACGGCTCGCTGCGGCTCTCGCATGACAACAGCAAAACGATCATTTACGTCCAGCGCGGCGAAGTCGTTTTCGCGGTTTCCAACCAGCGCCAGCACCGGCTTTTCGAGCTGCTGCTCGCGAGCGGCGCCGTCTCCAAACGGCAGCTCGCCGAAATCCCCGACTTCACCAACGATTTTGCGCTCGCCGCCGCTTTGCGCGAAAAAGAAATCCTTTCCGCGCTCGAAATCGAATCGATCTTCGCGCGCCAGATCGAAGCGATTCTGCGCGACGTCATCGGGTGGAAGGACGGCGTCTGGATTTTCAGCCCGCTGGCGCGCATTAAAGACGACATTCAATACAAAATCGACGCGTCCAACATACTCGCCGAATACGGCAGAAATCTGCCGAAAGACGCGGTCGTGCGGCGGTTTAAAAGCTTTCGCGAATCCTTCGGCAGAAAACAGCCGCCGCCCGCGCACGTCAATCTGCTGCCGCAGGAAGCTTTTCTGCTTTCGAGATTCGACGGCTCGTTCATGAAGATCGAGGAGGTCATCGCGCTCAGCCACTGGTCGGACGCCGAAACGCTGCAAAAACTTTACGCGCTGTGGCTCGCCGGCTATCTCTACCGCGAGAACTGGAGCGGGGCGTTTAAGGAAGACCAGCTGGCGGCGATCGTCGCGGCGAAACTGGAATTAAAAAAACAAACGACCGCGCCGGCGGCCGAGATCACACCGGCGCCGCCCGCGAAAATCGTGACCGAAACGAAAGCCGAAGAGATCAAGCCGCCGTCGCCCGTCGAAGCCGAGCTGACGCTCGAAAAATACCTCGCGCGGACCGAAAGCGCGGAGACGCATTACGAACTGCTGAGCGTTTCGCACAAAGCCGCCCCGGACGAAATAAAACAGGCTTATTTCAACCTCGCGAAACGCTTTCATCCCGATATGTTTCACCGGCAGACCGACGCCGTCGTGCAGAGCCGCATCCAGCACGCGTTCACGCAGATCGCGCACGCCTACGAAGTGCTGCGCGACGAAGAGACGCGCAAGACTTACGATTTCAAACTCCGCCGCCTGCTGCAGGAGCTCGAGAAATTGAGTCCGGAAGAGCGCAGCAAGCCGAAGGAGGAACAAAAGACGCTGTCCGACGCGGCGGAGATTTTCGAGCACGGCATGAATCTTCTGACGGAAGAAAATCACGAGCAGGCGCTGCCTTACCTTTTGCGCGCCGTGCATCTCGCGCCGGAGTCGGCGCGTTATCACGCTTTTTACGGAAAGCTGCTCGCGGCGGACAAAAATCAGCGCTTCAAAGCCGAATCCGAACTGCAGACGGCGATCAAATTGGAGCCGGAAAACCCGGAGTTCCGCATCATGCTGGCGGAGTTTTTCATTCAGTACAAGCTCGTCAAACGCGCCGAGGGCGAGCTCACGCGCCTTTTGGAGAACTTCCCGAACAATCGGGAAGCGCGCGCTTTGCTCGACAGTTTGCGGTCGGTAAACTAAACTAATTCAAAATTCGAAATTCAAAGTTCAAAACTTGATCTTCCCTTTTGAATCTTGAATTTTTGAAGCTCAAATCTTGAATTAAGCTTATGGAAAGGATTCTGGCGTCCGAAACGCGATTCGAAAAATTTTCCGACGAACCGCTGGCGCGGCTTTCGGCGGAGATGGACGAATTCGAAGGCTACGCGCACCCGCACGGCAGACGCATCGCCGTCATCTCGAACGCGATCGCCGAGAAATTCAATTTCGCCTCGCACGACCGTCACGCGCTCGGACAGGCGGCGCTCGTGCACGACATCGGCGAGATGGTCATGAACCGCGAATACATTCGGGCGAGCCGACTCTTGCGCGAGGAAGAACGCATCGACATGCAGCGCCATACGGTGATCGGCGAACAGGAAGCCGCCCGCCGCGGGCTTTCGCGCGCCGTCCAGCTGCTCGTGCGCTGGCATCACGAATGGTGGAACGGCGCCGGTTACCCGGACGCGCTCGAACGCGAACAGATTCCGCTCGCCGCCCGCATCCTGCGCGTCGCCGACACTTACGCGGCGCTGACCGATTCGCGCCCGTACAAACTGGCGGTTTCGGCGGCGGAAGCGCGGCGCTATCTCGTCGAATGGTCGGGCATCGAGTTCGACCCGAAGGTCGTCAAAGCGTTTCTCGCGCTCACGGAAATACCGGAACTCGAATCTTATGCGAGGCAGTGAACAGCGGTCGGCGGTCGGAGAAATCCGGCTTTTATTCTGACCACCGACCACTGACCACCGACTCAACTGTTTTATGATACAGACCACAAATACGCCGCGCGGCTGGCTGGCTTTTGAATTGAACGTTTTGAAGCGCCTGAAATTCATGACCGCCGCGCTACCCTTTACGAGCGACGCCAACCTCGGCGCGTATCTCAAACGGTGGCGCGTGAAAGTGCTCGCCAACGATTTGACGCTCGCCGGCTGGACGAAGGCCGCCGCCGCGATTCAAAACAACGGCGAAAAACTTTCGGACGACGACGTCAACGTCGTGCTCGAAGACGCTTACGTGCCGCGTTATCGCCTTCAAAATCAAGCCCTTAGAAACTGGTTCGGCGAAACCGACGCGTGGTGGTTCGACAACGTCCGGCAGAACATCGAGCGGCTCGCGTCGCCGACCGCGAAGGCGATCGCCTCGAGCGCCGCGCTCAATGTCGGCGATTACGTTTTCTCATTCGCGGACGAAACGCTCGAACTGCGCCAGCCGCTGTCGCATGTTTTCCGACGGCTTCTGAGCGCGCTTCACGAACCGGTCAACAACGGTCAGAACAACACCTGCACGAATAAAAACGCGCACGAATTCATCGCCGAAAACGCGCGCGGCGCGGATCTGATGTTTCTGCGGCTGCCGCGCGCGCACAATCTCTCGCAGCGCAATTACCTGGGCTGGACGGCGTGGCGCGAAGAATTTCTGCGCGGCGGCGACGATTTCTGGAACGATCTGGAAATCCGCCAGGCGGGCAGATTGGGAACGCTCGTCGAAACCAAATCGCAGTATTTGCGGCTGCTCGAAGAGACGCTGCGCACGGCGCTCAATATCAAAACGTGGGCGATCGCGCACGTCGAAGACGGGTATCTTTCCACGAACGACATCGTCGAAACGATCGGCCGCACCGAACGCCGCGTCGACACGATTTACACGAAAGATTTTTCGGAACTGACCGGCACGAAGGCGGTCATCATCACGGCGTGATGTGAGAAAAAGGAGAAAAGGAGAAGAGGAAACCGGCTGATTTCCGGGGCGTGAGCCGGAAAAATTCAGGCCCGGTTATGTAAACCGATCTCCTCTTCTCGCATGCCGCTCTTCTCCACTTCTCCGTTTCTTCGTTCGCGAATGAACCACACGATACCGGCGCTCGCCGACAAAATTCCGGAAATGACCGTCAGCGTCTGAACGCTCATGCCGTAGATCGCGAGGCTCGCGAAATAGCTCGACAAACTGAAGATCGTCATTTCCGCGCCGCGGTCGAGCGTCGAGATGCGCCCGCGGATGTAGTCGGGCAGGCTGCGCTGGAACATCGTTTCCTGCACGGCGTACTCGACGCCGACGATCGCGCGCGAAACGAAGCAGAAAAACGCGACGAGCCACAGATTCTGCATGACGCCGCCGACCGAAAACAAAACGCCGTGGATGACGAGCGCCCAGCCGATGAACGAAACGTGGCTGCGGCGGCGTTCGAGAACCGCTTCGGTGCGGTGCGCGAGCAGCATTCCGATAAATAACCCGATGCCGCTCGCGCACCAGAGAATCGCGACCGCCAGATCGGGATGCCAGTTTTCTTTTTCGGCGAAATAGACGCCGCCCATTCTTTCGAACACGACGTTGATCGCGCCGCCGCCGGTCGCCCAGATGATGTTCATGATCAAAATCGTCAGCGCGAAATGGTTCCGCACGGTGTAATGCAGTCCTTCCTTGAGCTCGCTTAAAAACGATTCGCGCTCGTTTTTGTTCGTCATGCGCGCGGCGGTCGCGCGGTCGCGCGTCGCTTCTTCCGGGATCAGCCAGACCGAGAACGCCGATACGGCGAACGACGCCGCGTTGATGATGAACGCTATTTGATAACCGAAGTACGCGGCGGCGAATCCGCCGAGCGCCGAACCGATCGCCATCAGCAGAAAACGCGTCGAAAACATCAGCGCGGTGCCCGCCAACAGCCCGTCCTTGCCGGTCATGTTCGGCGTCGCGGCGTTTTTCGCGCCCTCGAAAAAGGCGCCCAAAGTCGACAGCAGGATGGTCGCGACGTAGGCGATCCATAAATTTTCGGCGTTCGTGACGAGCAGAAACGCGAGCGCGACGAAAACGCGCAGAAGGTCGGACCAGATCATGACCTGGCGGCGCGAAAACCGGTCGACGAAAGTTCCGGCGATCGGCGAAAAAAGCGCGAACGGCAGGATGCGCACGAGAAACAAAACCCCGGCCGCCGCCGGCGACGCTTCGGAAACGACGCGCACCAGTCCGAGACCGGCAATGAAGTTGAACCAATTCCCCATCTCGGACACGAACTGTCCCCACAACAAATTGCGGAAATTACGATTTTCTTTTAATAATTGCGAATACGTTAAATTCATATAACTGCCGGTGATCGGCGGTCGGTGGTCGGCGGTCAGAAAAACCAAATCTGACGACTGACCGCCGACGACCGAACACTAATTAAAAAAGCCGTCAGGCTGTTTAACCTGACGGCTTTTGCCTGCAAAATAGGACATCTTTTTATGTTTTCATAAAACCGGCGACGTGGCGCGCCGGAAGCATCGAACCGTCAACTTTAACGCCGCGCGCCGCCCGCGAAAGGTTTCGCGCCGTGCCGTTAATCTTTGACGTCTGCCATTTACACATAATTTTCATGCCTCCCGGTCTCGCTTCGAAGCGAGGTTTAATACTACACCTTTCATCAAAAAACGGTCAAGAAAAAATTTTACACCGTCGACGTCCCGAACGGAGCCGCAAAAAACAGTCGATCTTCGCCTTTTCGCGATCATCAAAAACCGTCTCAAAGGTCATCCGTTTTCGGGATTTTAGTTATGAGACGATTTACGAGACAAATCGCCGACACGGCAACACTCCGTAAATAGAAGTTAACCGCAATCAACGCAATAAATAAAGCGTCCCCAAGCCATACGTTTTTGAGACGCTTTTCGATGTTTTTATAACGTCTCAAAAACGGGCGTTTTTGAGACGTTAGGAAAGCGCCTGTTTCGTGTTCCGGTGCAATGACTTGTCGGGCTGCATAATCATAACCACTCACTGCACGCCGACTTTGACAAAAAAGCTGGCAGATTTGTGTTAATAAATACGCTTGACAGACGTTATACGTATTATGAGGATGAAAATTTTATCTGCAATTTTACTAACACTGGCGTTATCCACTGCCGGTCACGCGCAGGAGATGCCTGGCAAAGCCAAGCTCGACCTATTTTTTGATCGGCTCGCCGAAAAGAATCAGGCGATGGGAAGTTTAGCTATCGCCAAAGACGGCAAGATCATCTTCACCCGCGCCATCGGCTACAGCCGGATCAACGGCAGCGAGAGAAAGCCCGCGACCACGGCGACCAGATACCGGGTCGGCTCGATCACCAAAATGTTCACCGCCGCGCTTGTTTTTCAGTTCGTCGAGGAAGGAAAATTAAAGCTTTCGGACACGCTCGACAAATTCTTCCCGCAGATTCCGAACGCCGGTAAAATCACCATCGCGCATATTCTGACGCACCGCAGCGGGATCCACGACTTTATCAGAGAACCCGATTTTCGCGCCTGGTCGCTGACCCCGAGAACGAAAGACGAGACGCTCGCCTTCATTGCCAGGGGGAAGCCTGATTTCGAGCCGGGCGAAAAACGCAGTTACAGCAATGCCGGGTACGTGCTTTTGGGTTTTGTCGTCGAAAAGTTAGCCGGCAAACCTTATCAGGACGCATTAAAGAAAAGAATCACCGGAAAGCTCGGGCTGAAGGATACCTATGCCGGCACGGGAAAGACCGACGTCGGCAAAAAGGAAAGCTTTTCCTACAGTTACGCCGGAGACTGGAAACAGCACGAAGAAATGGATTTGAGCGTTCCGGGCGGCGCGGCCGCGATCGTTTCGACGCCGCGCGATCTCGTCAAATTCATTCAGGCGCTCTTTGACGGGAAGATCATTTCGCAGCAGAACGTCGATCAGATGAAAAACGGAATGGGAATGAGTGAAAGCAAGCTCGGCGGCAAAACAATTTATGGGCACTCAGGGGGCACGGACGGCTTTAGTTCGACGGTACTTTACCAGCCGGAAGAAAAACTAGCCGTCGCCTATACCGCGAATGCAAAAGTTTACTCGACGGGAAAAATCTACAGCGGCATTTTCGACATTTACTACAATAAACCGTTTGAGATTCCGACCTTTTAATCAATCGCCGGCAGCCCAGAAGTTCTGGACAAATACGTCGGCGTTTATTCGAGCCCGGGAGCTCCCGGGAAATTTACGATCATCAGATAAGGTGCGACGCTTCACGCGCAGCCGACCGGGCAGTCCACTTTCCCGCTCGAAGCCACCGCGCAGGATAAATTTAAAGTCGATCCTGTAGGGGTAGTTATTGAATTCGGCGCCGCGAAAAATCAGATGAACTTAAAACGGAGCGGCAGGGAGACCGTTTTCACGAAAGAACATTAACCGTCATTAAAATTGTAGAGGCAGGTCTGAACCTATCTTGGTTTCAGAATTGGTGTTTAATTCGTTTGACATAGTATTCAATAGATAAGCAAGCCGACTTTGAATTGTACGGGTGTCGGCTAAATAAATTCCGCGGAATTTATAAACAACTATTTCCGCTAATATCGGGGTACAAAAGCCGAGTCTTCATAAAATAAAAAACTCTTTGAATCTGTCTCGAAAAGGGTCGTTTTTGAGATGCTGGTTGAAAGGCTGGATTTCTTCGGGTAAAAAGTCTGCCAGCCAAATTGTATATCCCTCATTATCAACGCTCTCGATGCTGTGCCCGACGATTTCTTGCGCCGTTCGGTGAACCATGACGATCCGTTCCCGTATCGCCGATTGCAGGCGGACGCATTACGCCTTCCGCTCCGTCGAAATGCCGATCGGTTTCGGAAAGTTATACCACTTTTACCAAATCACATTCTTGCATGATTTTTCGTCTCGAAAAGGTCGTTTTTAAGACCACCATCATTACATCATTTCATATTTTTCAATTCCAGTTATCAAATGCTCTTAGGTTCTATGAGAAAGTTAAATAGAGGCACGATTCGAGACACGATTTGCGCTATGTTTCGGAAAGTATACTTTCCGAAATAAAATTAAACGTCCGGGTGCGTGCCTGTCTCGTCTCGAAAAATGCGTGCGCGCTTTTTGTTTAAACTTCGACCGGATTTGCAAAAGGCGCCACAGCGGTTAAAGACGTAAATCCAATGCGTCGACCGGTCGGCAGATCGATCGGCAGAAAAGCTGCCGGCATATCGGCCCGCTGCGGCAAACGGCTTCTCGATAGATGCCGCTTAATTCAAGCGCGATTTTGTCAAAATGTTTTTCCGCAAAATGAATCCGACAGCGGGGATTATCGGGCGCGCCGTTTAATGATATTTACAAACGATGCCGCTTGAAAGCACTGTTCCGTCCGCTCGACGCTCGGTCGACCGAAAGAGATGAAATAAAAAAGGCGTCATTACAGCTATGACGCCTTATACAATCTATTTTTATAAGATTTTATTTAAGGCACGTAGGAGTTCGGGATGAGGCGATCGCCATCGCCGCCGAAACTCGTGATGATAGTGCCGGCGCTTGAGCCTTGCATGAACCAGTTGCCGCTTCCGGGGCGAAACACCGCCCTATCATATTTCCCGTCGCCGGTGTAATCGCCCTGCTTCAGACTGCCGGCCGACGTTTCAGTAAATTTATTTGCCGCGACGCTGCTCGCCGCGGATTCCTCCCAAATTTTCATTATTCAGAATAATTTCAGAAAATCTTCAGCTTTTTCTAAGGATTTTTCCCGTTCCGGTCGCTATCATTCAATAAAAACCGCAAAGGCGGTAAAAATTTTGGCTGATGAATATTTCGATGACCGGGGAGTTTCTATATCCCGATGCCGAACCCGGGACCGGGGCGCAATGGGCGGCTTCGATAAAGACGAAGCGGATCGGGGGTATAATCGATGCTTTTTGCTAATGACTGATAGCCGTTTAAGAAAGCCGGAGTGAATCTCGTATTTTTAGAGTTTGGCGGCTTTCTTGTTCACGACCGTTAACGCGTCGGCTTTCAAAAGCTGCGGCATTTGTTTTTAACCGATATTTTACAAGGAGTTTTATTATGAGTTTACCAACGCCTTATGATGCCCTTCCGCTCGAATTGCAGGAGACGCTTGTCAGATCGCACTTCGAAGCCGAAAAGGGATGGAAGGGATTATCTTTAGAGGAGTATTTGAAAATGCGAAACGACGAGGGCACGCTCGACGTCATAAAGGCCGTTTATGAGCGATGCCGGGCGATTCCGAGTTTGTGGGCGCATATCGACAGTATCGTCGGGCCCTGGACTTACGCCGCCGGTCATGACATTTCCCAGGGGTTCGCCTTTAAATGCGCGAAGCCGGAAGCGTTGCTGGATTTATTGAAGGCGTCGAGCAAATTTTGCCGGGACGGAGTGAATTGTCACGGTCCGCGCGACACTTTCCGTGAATTAATCAAATCCGGTCCCGGACTCCACGTGTGCGTTACTCAGTCGGCGTCCCGTTCGTCTCATCTGCACGACATACACATCGACAAATTTCAGACCGTTTGCACGAAAAAGTCCGACGGTTATTGCGATTACGCGTATCTCGATTCTAATATGTATAACCACATGAAGGACGTCGTTCCGTGGTGGGTCGGAGAAAGGATGAAGGAGCTCGGGAAA
>DATCMK010000007.1:0-22352 GCA_036563455.1 Pyrinomonadaceae bacterium
CTTCAAATACGCGGCGGCGCTGCAAGCCGCGCAGGCCGGCGACGCGCCCGTGTTGATCCGCATCGAAACGAAAGCCGGACACGGCGCCGGCAAGCCGACCGCCAAGATCATCGAAGAACAAGCCGACATCTACGGCTTCCTGATGAAGAATTTTGGAATGAGTTGAAGCGCTTCTAGCAGTTCTCAGGTAAAGGCACGACTGGTTCCCGCCAAGCCGCCAAGCGTTTGTTTTCTTTTGCGGCTTGGCGGGAAAATTCATTGTAATTCAATCACTTAAGAATCACTCTGTCGAGCGGGGGCTTGACTCTGGCGAACGGCAAAACGGTCACGGCCGATTTCCACGTCGACGAAACGAGCGGGAAGCCGCTCAAAATACTTTGAACTAACCCGATCGCGAATGAAACTCAAATCCGCGGCAAAATCGCGATTTTCTTGCTCAAGCGTTTCAGCGACCGGATGCCCGACGACATCACCACTCCGGAACGGCGCGCGCAAAGCATCCATCTTTCCGACATTTTTCTTAGGGCGGCGGACGGCTTTACTATTATGCAAACGGCGACGATCAACTCTCTGCGAGCCACGCAGTTTGTGTTTGGTTTGACGCCGACGGCGAAATCGATGACGAGGTCGAGCCGGCGGGCTGAAAATACAGTCTGATAAGTCCCGAAACGGACCCTGTAAAATCGCTCGTTTTATAGGCTATAAAGTATTTTTTTGACATTTCTATCGGATCAATCGGCCGTCACGAACAAGCCCATCCGAAAGCGAGTCGGTCCTTATGAGTTTCGCACTGTGTGGTGTGACCGCAGCCGACATCGCCGAAATAATAAGGCAGATTATCGTCCGAATCGATTTGAAAAACCAGCTGCATTTGTTCAGAGCATAAAGGGCAATCCGGGTATTCGACCGATTGAATCCATCTGGGATGACCGGCGAGTTTATCGCCGCCGACTGGAAATGATTCATCGAAAGAATCGCCCCGTTCGTCGACTGTATTTTCCCAATCGATTTCCGCCGATTCCGTTCCCAAAGATTCTCTTTCCTCCCGATTGGGATAATCTTCGACTTCCTTCCATCCGGTTATCGATCTCGGCGGGAACGGGCTTAGGGGCGTAAATTTCACGGGCGACAGGGCCTTCTGCTCGATTTCAACGATCCTCACGAGCACGCTTTTGGCGAACGGAAAAAACGCTTCGCATTCGACCTCACAGAGCGGTTCTTCGTTAATGCAGTAAAACAGCTGCAGCAGTCCGCTTCCATAATTATTTCTCACCGCTTCGGGCAATTGGTCGAAGTTGAGCTGAATGAATAATTGCAGGGGCTTGCCGCAATTTTCGCATCGCGGATAATCTTCATCCGCTTTCAGGTAAGGCGCGCCGGCGAACTTTGAATCCGTCGTCGAACCGTCGACGTTTTCGACGATCGGCTTCCAGGCCGACCGCTTAAAAGGCAAAATCGCGGAAGGAATGTTTTTTAACATGTTTCTAAAAATTAAGCTGATTTCGTTTCGAAAAGGGTCGCTCCGGAAAAGCTTTTTCATGGCGCCGTAAACGGGCGTTTTTAAGGCGGAATGAATTCGGATGCGCGCCGCGGCAGCCGGTTTCTCTAAATTCGATCTTCGAAAAATCGTCTCCAAGCGGTACTTAGGAAACTGTTTTTCCGTGACTTATACTATCATTAAACCGATGCCGAAGAACCTTGCCGGTGAACAGCATTTTTTTTATGCATAATAAAGATTCAGCGCCGCACTCTCTTTTCGAGGATCGATTCTTTGCGATAGTCGATCAATCTCCTTTCAGCATTCAAATCATGTCGCCGGACGGATATACCGTCCGGGTGAACAAAGCCTGGGAAAAATTGTGGGGGCTCACGCTCGAACAAATCAAGGATTACAATATGCTCGAGGACGAGCAGCTCGTTAAATCCGGAGCGATGAAACACATCAAGCGCGCGTTCGCCGGCGAATTCGCCGAAATTCCGCCGATTCTTTACGACCCCAATGAAACGCTCCCGAATCTGACTTCGCTGACGGAGCCGCGAAAATGGACCAAAGCGGTTATTTACCCGATTAAAAATTCGGCGGGCGTCGTTCAGGAAGTCGTCCTCATGCACGAGGACATTACCGTTCAGGTGCTCAACGAAGAAAAGTTAAAGGCCAGCGAGTCGCGTTACCGTCTGCTTTTTGAAACGAACCTCGACGGAATCATGATCGTCGACGACGACGGAAAATACGTCGACGTCAACGAAAGCTTGTGCCGGATCCTGAAAACCACGCGGGAAAAATTGATCGGCGCTCATTTCAGCGAGTACATGCTGCCGGAAAGAATCGACGACGCGCGGCGGGCATTCGCCGCGCTGGCGGAAAAAGGGTTTTTTACCGGCGATTTCCCGATGCGCGCCGGCAACGGCGACATCGTCGAGCTGACGTGGAGCTCGCGGGCGAACTTTATGCCGGGACTTCACGTGTGCATGGCGCGCGACATCACCGGGCGAAAAAGGGCGGAAGAGGCGCTGCGCGAAAGCGAGGCGCGGTACCGCAGCCTCCTCGAAAACGCGAACGACATCATTTACTCTCACGACCTTCAAGGCAAGTATCTGACGATCAACCGCGCCGGCGAAAAGATTACCGGCTATAGCCAGGAAGAAATTCTTAACGGCATGAACATCGCCCGCATCATTGTTCCCGAACATCTCGACCGGGCGAAAGAGATGATGCGGCGCAAGCTTCAGGAACCGGACGCGCCGACCGTTTATGAAATAGACGTGTTCGCCAAAGACGGTCGGCGGCTGACGCTCGAAGTGAGCACCAGAATTTCGTATAAAGCCGGAAAAGCCGTCGCGGTCGAGGGAATCGCCCGCGACGTGACGGAACGGAAACGAATAGAAAATGAAAAACTGAACCTGGCGGCGGAGGTCGAAAAACAAAGGAAACGTCTGCAGGAATTAGTCTCCAGCGTTCCCGGAGTGGTCTGGGAAGCCTGGGGCGAACCGGACGCCGCGACGCAGCGCATGGATTTCGTCAGCGATTACGTTGAAAAGATGCTCGGCTACAGCGTCGAGGAATGGCTCGCAACGCCCAACTTCTGGCTGTCGATCGTTCACCCGGAAGACAAGGAAATCGCCGTCCGCAGCGCGGCGCAGACCTTCGCGAGCCGCGAGGCGGGCTCGAATCGTTTTCGTTGGATCGCTAAAGACGGCAGAATCATCTGGGTTGAATCGCAGTCGATCGCGATCCAGGACGAATCCGGGCGTTCCGTCGGGATGCGCGGCGTGACGATGGACATCACGCGGCACAAGCAAAAGGAAGACAACGAA
Organism: Pyrinomonadaceae bacterium; assembly: GCA_036563455.1. Lineage (GTDB taxonomy): Bacteria > Acidobacteriota > Blastocatellia > Pyrinomonadales > Pyrinomonadaceae > JAFDVJ01. The sequence continues at coordinate 3,316 of DATCMK010000007.1, forward strand.
CGGTTTCTGGCGCAAGCCAGCACGACGCTCGCCTCGTCGTTGGATTACGAAACGACGCTTTCGTCGGTCGCCGATCTCGCCGTTCCGCATTTCGGGGATTGGTGCGCCGTCGACGTCGCCGAGGAAGACGGGACGCTCCGGCGTTTGGCGGTGGCGCACGCCGATCCGGCAAAAGTGATCTGGGCGCGCGAAATCAACGATCGTTACCCGCCGAACCCGAACGACCCGCACGGATTGTACAGCGTCTTTCGCGCCGGGAAATCGCAATTTTATCCCGATATTTCGGACGAGATGCTCGTCGCCGGCGCGCGCGACGAAGCGCATCTGGAAATTCTGCGGCGCATCGGCTTTAGTTCGGCGATGATGGTGCCGATCAAAACGCGCGGCAGCGTTTTGGGCGTCTTGACGTTCGTTATTTCCGAAGCGAAGCGGAAATACACCGCCGAAGATTTAACGTTAGCCGAAGACCTCGCGAGCCGCGCGGCGCTGGCGGTCGACAATGCGCTGCTGTATGCCGCGGAACAACAAAGCCGACTGGCGGCCGAGCGAACGTCCGATCTGCTTTACCGTTTGCAGGCGGTCTCCGAGTCCTTATCCCAGGCGCTGTCTCCGAATCAGGTGGCGAACGCGGTCGTCGAACAAGCCGTCATTTCACTCGGCGCGCACGCCGGAACAGTCGTTTTGCTGGATCATTCGACCAACGATCTCGAAATAGTCGGCGCCGTTAATTTCCCTCCGGAAGTGGTCGAAAACTGGGAGCGCTTCTCGCTCGACCAAAAAGTGCCGATTACCGACGCGATACGCACCAACGCGCCGGTTCTCGTCGAATCGACCGCCGACTGGCGCGTCGATTACCCGCAGCTCGGACCGCTCGCGTCGGTGACCGGCACCCGCGCGCTGGCGGCTTTCCCGTTAGTGGTTGAAGGTCGTACGATCGGCGCCCTCGGCATCAGTTTCCCGGCGCCGCAGAACTTCAGCGAAGACGATCGGGCTTTTATGACGGCGTTGTCGCAGCAATGCGCGCAGGCGCTTGAGCGAACGCGGCTGTATGAAACGGAACAAAAACTCCGCGTGCAGGCGGAAGCGGCGAATCGCATGAAGGATGAATTTTTAGCGACCGTTTCGCACGAATTGCGGACGCCGCTCAATTCGATTCTCGGCTGGTCCCAGATGTTGAGGTCGAACAATCTCGACGCCGCCGCGGCCGAAAGGGCGCTGGCGACGATCGAACGCAACGCGCGGGCGCAAACTCAATTGATCGACGATCTGCTCGACGTTTCGCGCATCATCACCGGGAAGCTGCGTCTCAGCGTCAGCGCCGTGGATTTGACCACTGTCGCGGCGGCGGCGGCGGACGCGCTTCGACCGGCGATCGAAGCCAAAAACATTCGCCTGCAAACGTCCCTCGATCGGCGAGCCGGTTTCATACCCGGCGACGCGGACCGGCTGCAGCAGGTCATTTGGAATCTGCTTTCGAACGCCGTGAAATTCACGCCCGAGGGCGGGCGCGTACGAATCGGCATCGAACGAATCGATTCGCACGTCGAAATCGTCGTCAGCGATACCGGCATCGGCATCGACGAAGAGTTTTTGCCGCATGTCTTTGACCGGTTTCGTCAATTCGACGGCTCCAAAACGCGCCGTCAGGGCGGACTCGGGTTGGGATTGGCGATCGTCCGGCAGCTGGTCGAGCTGCACGGCGGCATGGTGCGGGCCGAAAACAATCGAGAAGGACGGGGCGCGACTTTTACCGTCACGCTTCCGCTTTCGTCTCCGGAAAAAGAACAGCGGTCCGACGAATCGCAATTATATTCCGCCGTTCAATCCGGAGCATCGCCGGAGCGATCCGCGGAACTTTCGGGGCTGCGCATTTTAATCGTCGACGATCAAACGGACTCGCTGGATTTATTAAGCGTTATACTCGGCTCGTGTAATGCCGCCGTCGCGACCGCCGGATCGGCTTCCGAAGCCTTTCGGCGTATTCAACAGGAAAGGTTCGACTTGGTAATCAGCGATATCGGAATGCCGGACGAAGACGGGTTTTCTTTAATCGGCAAGATCAGGGCATTGCCGACCGAGCGGGGCGGCAAAACGCCCGCCATTGCCTTAACGGCTTACGCCTCGACCGAGGACCGCATTCTGGCCCTTAATGCCGGTTTCCAGATGCATTTCTCAAAACCGGTCGAGCCGCGTGAATTGATCGCCGCGGCGGCGCGCCTGACCGGTGCGGTGAAAAAATAGGTAAAACCTCGCGAGACCAATTTACGACCTGTTTTTATCGTCTCGAAAGCGCCCCTCGGCGGTAAAGCATGCGCGATGGCTCACGCCGGTCGTACTTTTATTCGACGAGCAAGGCTGATCGCTTCTTTCAGCGGCAGCGCCCGTCCCATTTCGAAAGCCGCGTCGAAAGCCGCGTCGCCGATCGTCGCCCGCGCCGCGCTGATATACGGCTCGTTAAAATCGTGGTCGACCTTAACTAATTTGAAACCGATCGCATCGAACACCGCCTGCGCAGCGCCCCATAATACGGGCGCTTTATCCGCCGCGCCGGCGGCGACCGCCAACGCGCCGAAGATGCTCAGCGTGATGCCCATATTTCTTTTGTCTCCTAAATTTTCGGTCAGGTCGAGGCATTCGAGCGTGTACGAAACGGCGGATTCGTAATCTCCGAGCAGGCACGCCGTATACGCCAGGTTGCTGGTATGAATGGCGATATAATACTGCGAGGAGGCTTCTCTCGCGAGGACCAGCGCTTCTTCGTAAAACCCGCGTGCCGCTTCGTAATCGCGTTCGGCGCGCGCGATTTCTCCGAGACCGGTCAGCCGTAACGAGATGTGCAGTCCGTCGTTCATTTCCCTGGCGATGCCGAGCGATTCTTCGATCAAGTTTTTAGCGCCGGCTATATCGCCGCGCTCGATGCTCAACATCCCTAACCCCCAGAGCGACAAACTGATTAAGCTTTCGTCGCCGGCGCGGCGCGCCAGCCGCAGCCCCTCCTGCAGATACGGCGCGGCGGTTGCCAGTTCGCCGCGAAAGCGGCTGAGGTTGCCGAGGCTGTAAAGCGCCTTCGCGCGCAGTCGCGAATTGTCGTCGGACCCTTGTTTTTCCAACGCCTGCCTGATCCATTCGACGCCTTCGGACAAATGCCCGCGCACGAACCAAAAATTCCGCATCGCGCCGACGATGCGCAAAGCCGTTTCCAGATCGTTTTCCAAACTCCATTCGATCGCCGAGCGAAGATTGTCGTGTTCCTCCTCGATCGTCTCCATCCACTCGGCGCCGAACGCGCCCAACAATTCCGGCTCGGCGGCTTCCACGAGCGAGGCGAAAAAACGGGCGTGACGTCGTTTCATCTCGTCCGCCTCGCTGCTCGCCTCCAGAATTTCGAGCGCGTATTCCCGGACGACGTTCAGCATCCGAAAACGCGGCTCGCCGTTCGGCAATTCCCGCTGCATCAGCAAACTCTGATCGACCAGCGACGCGGCGGAGTCGAGCAGATCGAGTTTGAAATCTTCGTCGGCGTGAGCGACCGCCTCAGCCGCGTCGAGCGTGAAACCGCCCGAGAAAACCGCCAAACGATTAAACGTTTGTTTTTCTTCGGCTCCGAGCAAATCGTAGCTCCAGGCGATCGCGCCGCGCATCGTGCGCTGCCGCGCGGGCGAGAGCTGCGGACCGCCGGTCAAGAGTTTCAGGCTGCTGGACAGGCGGGTCAGGACGGCGTGCGGCGCGAACAATTTGACGCGCACGGCAGCCAGTTCGATCGCCAGCGGAAGTCCGTCGAGCCGGCGGCAAATTTCCGCGATCGAAGCGGCGTTTTCCTCGGTCAATTCAAAAAAGGGCTTGACGGTTCGCGCACGGGCGATAAACAGCGCGACCGCCGGATATTCGCCCACCTCACGCGGCGACAGTTTCATATCTGCCGGGACGGCGAGCGGCTGCAGCGGAAACTCGCTTTCGAAGCTCAGAAAAAGGCGGACCCGACTCGTCAAAAGAATCTTTAGATTCTTTGAATAGGAAACGAGTTCCCCGACCCTCGTCGCCGCCTCCCTGATTTGCTCAAAATTATCCAGGACGATCAGGAGACTCCTTTCCCGGAGATATTCGCGGATGCAATCAGTTAAAGTTTTGCCGCTTTCTTCCGTGACGCCGAGGGATTGCGCGATGATCGGCATCACCAAACCGGCGCTTTCGACCGCCGACAGGTCGATAAAGTGTACGCCGTCGGTAAACCGAGCCGCGGATTGATGAGCGACCGCCCGCGCGAGCCGCGTCTTGCCCGTTCCGCCGACGCCGGTGATGGTCAGCAAACGAATATCCGGGCGCTGCAGCAGCGTTTTGATTTCCTCCAACTCGTTTTCGCGCCCGATGAGCGGCGAGTGTTCGAACGAAAGGTTATGCGGCGGCGAATTCGAGTGCGAGCCGGCTGAAAGAGGTTCGTCCCGCGCGGACGGGACGCTGTTCGATGCGGTTTTCAAAAAGACTTCGTCGCCGACTTCCGCGCGCCGCACGTCCGCGATAAAGCGATAACCGCGGCTCCGGACAGTTTCAATGAACTGCGGTTTTACGAAGTCATCGCCGAGCGCTTTACGAAGCATTCTGATATTGAAAGTCAGATTGGACTCCTCAACGAAGCTGTCGCGCCAAAGAAGCTGCATCAACTCGTCTTTCTCGATCAATCGCCCGGCGTTTTCGACCAGCACTACGAGCGTGTCGAAAACCTTCGCGGTCAGCGGCACCGGCTTGCGGTCATGAAATAAGAGCCTTTCGGTCAGATCCAAACGGAAATTCGCGAACTCGTAAACCTTTTTCGTTTTGAGCGACATAACATGCTGACATGAATCCTGACCAAATCCTTATTTTTTCAAGTTTATAAGATCGATATGAATGGTGGCTAAAAATTTAACGCCCGGATAAGCCAGTACCATCACAAAGACGAGCGACCGAAGAGCTTTTGCTTTCGGAGTTCAAGCCGATCGTAAAAGAACGACTCACTCGGTTCCATGTGCATTTTGAGGCGGAAAAACGGCCGGCGGGAGGTCGTATTGAAGATGAAACCGCAGGCCGAATCGGGAAATGACGGAATATAGCCGTCCATGGATAGAAGCGTTTTACCGAACGGCGCGGCGCTTTACGCCCAGACGCTGCAGGCGCGGCGGAGGCGAATTTCTTGAACCGGTCTGGGAATAATATTCCCGCGAAAAAAAAATCCTTAAGACTTTTCGCGCTGATGCCCGATTTCGGAAAATTCAGTAAAACTGATCGGCGATTTATTGAAAATCAAAGCCGTTCTTCTTTTACAACCGGCGGCGCGTAAAATTTGCCGTACGTTTCCAGCGTTTCAGCGTTGAACGGCCTCCTCGCGCCGCAATTCAAACAACTCCGGTAAGACGTTTTGTGCTGCGTGAACGGACGGCTGAGATTTTTGTGCCGACAACCGAAAAGTTTCGCGACCAATCCCATCTTTTTTCCGAAAACAAATGAGTCCATATCTTTTACCGCCTTCCAATACCTGAAACCAAACTCCGAAATTTGCCGATACTGAACCCCGTCGCATTTCGCGGCCGCAGGCTCGAATTAATAAAACGAATCCAAAAAATATCGATCCCTTCGGATTTCGACCTTTAAAATATATTGAACAATGTTTTATCACAAATTCCGTCATTTAGCTATAAAAAAATTCGTTCGGAATCGCATTTCTCGATTTGTGAATTTGTTTTATGAAAACGCATGTTTTGCTTTAATTTTTTGTCCGAAAAAGCCGAAGCGTCTCGAAAGCGCGTCTTTCTGGATTGTTTTTTTACCCTTCGTTCGCCACGTAAAAAGCGTTTCTAAGCGAAGAATGATAAGCACCAGTCAGTCTTTAAAGAGCGAGCCCGGCAAAAGCGATGTCAAAAAAAGCGGTTTATGATTTCTGCGGGTTTCCGCGCGGCGGGGAAGTGGTAAACTGCTGTTCATGAGGAACGGAAAGCCGCGGCATGTCATTAAGCGAACCGCCTGCGGACTCGGCTTTTTCACACTCGTCGCGATCCCGAAAAACAAACGCATCATCGAATACATCGGTCCGATTCTAAGCAAAGAAGAGGCGGCTGAAATAAGCGGCAGGTATTTGATGTCGCTCGACGACGAATATTTTATCGACGGCAGTCCGCCAAGCAACGCCGCGCGCTACATCAATCACTCGTGTCGGCCGAACGCGAAGGCGTATCGAACCGCCGTCAGAGTATGGATCTGGTCGATCAGAGACATCGAAGCCGGCGAAGAAATAACCTACGATTACGGCAAAAAGTATTTCGACGACTTCATCGCGCCCGTCGGCTGCAAATGCGAAAAGTGCCTCAAAAATCTTTCTTAGCGGCGATGCCGTTTTTCCTCAGCCAGTTCGAGAGGTTCGCCTCGGTTGTGCCGTACCGCTTCGCGATGAAGCGCTGCGTGCTGCCGTTCGAAAGCAGCGCTTCGATTTCAATTTTATACTGATCGAGCTTGCTTTTGCCCGGACCTTTCGGGCGCCCGAGTTTCATGCCCTGCGCTTTGCGGTGCCGCAGCGCTTCGGTCGTGCGTGAAGAGATCAGGTCGCGCTCGATTTCCGCCGCCATCGAGAAAGCCATCGCGACGATCTTGCTTTGAATGGAATCATCCAGTTTCCAGCTTCCTTTGACGGCATAAACGTTTACTCCTTTCTGCAGACTGACGGAAAGGATCTCCATGCATTCGAGCATCGAGCGCCCGAGTCTCGAGAGCTCCGAAACGACGATCGAATCGCCGGCTCTTAGTTCGTCGAGAATCTCGGCGATCCGGCGTTTGCGCCATGACACCTTACCCGAAACGACCTCCTCGACGAAAGTCACTTTGCCGAGATCGAAGTCGTTCGCGAGATTCAGAATGTCGGATTGGTTTTTCTCCAAATCCTGACCCAAAGTCGAGACGCGCAGGTAGCCGACGACCTTCTTCTCACCCGCCGCTTTTTTGGTCGTTTTTGCCATAATTTAAAGAAAACCTATAAATAGGAGTTTTATTGTATACAAACTCGCGGTTTATTCAATGTTTTTATTCTAATTATCTTTATGGTAAAAACCTTCGTTTTTAACGTAACACTGCTATATTTCCCGGAACTATTTAGTAAAAATGTGTTGACGCCTTAATTTTACATCCACTTCGGGATGAATTCTGAAGAGGGGGCGAAAAGAGAGCACCGAACACGGTTGTTTTTCTGACCGGTAATCCGTAATTTTATATTCTCAACTATATGAAAGCTCGGAAAGTTTTAAAAACAATCGTATTCTTGAACTATGAAGATTAAAAGGATCAGAGTGCTGAGCAATGCCAATTTTTACAGCCATCGACCGGTGATTTTGATGCGGCTCGAAATAGAAAATTCAGACCGTAATAATTTGTCCGAAAGCTCTGATTTAACTGCTCGTTTCAAAGACATAACGGCGGCGAAAACCTGCGAACGGAAAATGCGCGACTTTCGGGCGGCTCAGGATGAGCTCGCCGCTGTTGTAAAAAACGTCGCGCTCGGATTGATGAGCCTTGCCGGACTGGGCGGCCCGGGCGGCGTCGTCCGCTTTTCGGGTGATCCGGGAATTTACGAAATCGCCGTCGAGTATCAATCGGAAGAGGTCGCCGTATTTTTGCTTGAAATCGCCGTCGAAGCAGTCGCGGCGGCTCTTAGAAACGAATCTTACGACGTTGCGGCTAAAATCGCCGAAGCCCGGACGCTTGCCGCGCGCGGCGATCTGCGTGCCGATCTGCGGCAAATCGTTGAAGCTGCGGAACGGCGGGGAATTCCATGGTTCGTAGATGAAGAAGACGCATTCGTGAAACTCGGCTACGGGAAGAATTCGAGCCGAATCCGGGCGGGAAACGATCCGAATTCTTTCGAAGTCGCTTCCGGCTCGCCTTCGAAAGTCCGCGTTTTTCCCGCTGCCGGCAGTTCGCCAAGGTTCGGCGACGAGCTCGTCGAACTGCTTTACACGGAAGGCAGGGACGCGAGGATTCCGATAGTCGCCGTCACCGGAACGAACGGAAAAACGACCGTGACCAGATTGATTTCTCACGTTCTGCTGAAAGCCGATTTGAATGTCGGAACGGCGACGACGAACGGCATACTTTTTAACGGCGAAACCGTCGCCGAGGGCGACACGACCGGCCCGGCTTCGGCGCGCCGGGTTTTGGAAGACGAACGAGTCGACGTCGCGGTTCTGGAGACGGCGCGCGGCGGCATTCTGAGGCGCGGCTTGGGCTGGGATTGGGCAGACGTCGCCGTCGTGACCAACATCACGGAAGACCACATCGGACAGGACGGCATCGAGTCTCTGGCGGATTTGGTGAGCGTTAAAGCGCTGATCGCCGAGCGCGTGCGCGAAAACGGGACGCTCGTTCTGAACGCCGACGACGCCGAGTCGGCCGGTTTGATCAATCGACCGGCAGTTTCGCGGGTCGAAAAGAAAATCGCTTATTTCGCGATGTCCGAAGAAAATCCGATCGTTAAAGAGCGCGCCGGAACGGGCGAGACCGTTTATTTCGTTCGCGGCGATTGGATTTGCGAACGTCGCGGCGAAGCGCTTACGCGAATCGCCGAAACGACTAAAATCTCGACTACCGTAAACGGCACGGCGGATTTTCAAGTTCAAAACGCGATGGCGGCGACCGCCGTCTGCCGCGCCCTCGGTTTATCGCCCGAAAGGATCGCCGACGGACTTTACGGCTTTCAAAACGCCGTTCACAATCCGGGCAGGAATAATCTGTACCGCGTCGGCGAAGGCTACGTGCTGGTCGATTACGGGCATAATACCGACGGCTTCGCCGCCGTCAGCCGAATGGCGCGTCGCTGGACGGGGAAAACCGTGACCGCGATCATCGGTCTGCCCGGCGACCGTGATAATCGGGTCATCGAAGAAGCGGCGCAGGTCGCCGCGCGCGGCTTCAACCGCGTGATCGTCACCGAAGAAGTAAACTTGCGCGGACGCGCGCCGGGCGAAATGGCGAAACTCTTGTGCGAGGCGATCGCGCGCGAGAAACCCGGCGGCGACTGCGAGATCGTGCCGGACGAAATCGAGGCGTTTTCCAAAGCGATTCGGGAAATGCGAAAAAACGAAGTCGTCGTGATGTTTTACCGGCAATTAAACTTGATTTTGGAAATCCTTGCGGCAAACGGAGCGGTTCCGGTTTCTTCCTTCGAGGAGACCGTCGCTGCAAATTAAGATAAAACGAAAGATTGTTTTCGATAAGCTATGGCAACTCATACCTCATCCGGTAATTCAACTGAAATTAACGACAAAAATACTTTCTGCACGTATTTATTAACGATTCGGCGCGTCCGCTTCAACCGGGACGAGGCGGTCGATTTTCATAAATATTTCGTGACGCTTGTCCTCGCTGGATGTGAAGTTCTGGTCGTGGACGGTTCGCCCTCCGAAGTGTTCGCCGAGCACGCGAAAGAATGGCGCGGCGTTTGCCGTCACGAACCGGTCGACCCGCAGTATAAATACCTCAACGGCAAGGTCAACGGCATTCACACCGGCGTCGCGCTCGCCGCACACGATTCGATAATCCTCGCCGACGACGATATTCGCTACATGCCCAGCGACGTGCGCCGGATGGCGAAACTGCTCGCGAATTACGACATGGTGCGCCCGCAGAATTATTTCCGCCCGCTGCCGGTCTGGGCGCGCACCGAAGCGGCGCGGATGCTGATCAACCGCGCCTGGATCGCGGAGGGCGATTATTCGGGCACGCTCGGCGTGACCAAAGAAGCGATGCGCCGCGTCGGTCATTACGACGGCGACGTGCTTTTCGATAACGAGGAAATAGTCAGACACTTTCAATCAAAGGGCGCGCGGATCTGTTACGCCCGCGACTTTTTTCTGTTGAAGCTGCCGCCGACTTTTGAAAAATGGGTCGAGCAGCGCCCGCGGCAGGCTTATGAAGATTTCGTGATGCGCGCCAAGACTTTGTTCTTCGCGGCGGTGCCGCTCGTTTTGTCGCTCGCTTTATTAAACTCGGGCTGGCGGACGACATTGATTTGTGCGGCGTTGATTTCACTCGGCGCAATCGTTTCCGCCGCGCTCGGATTGGGCGACGGCGCGACTAAGTTTTTCCCGCCGCGGATGATATTTTACGCGCCGCTCTGGATCGCCGAGCGATGTTTTAGCACCTATTGGGCTTTTTACTGGTATTTGACGCGCGGCGGCTATCCGTTCGGCGACAAGGTCGTGGCGAAGGGAACGGGGCGCGCCTGGAACGCCGAAGCTGCCGGCGAAAACGATGCCGACTCAGCCGGCTAAATCGCCGCTTCGTAAACTTCGACGTCGATCGGCTTGAAGCTGTAATTATTCGACATTTCCGCCGAACATGCGGTTATTCCGACGATCAAGTCCATTTCGGCGCGAAAAACGATGTAATCTCCGGCTTTCGACGGCGGCGGATCGATTTTCAGTTCGCCGTTCGGCTGCACGATGACGTTCATAAAAACATTGAGCGTCGTCGGAATCATATCGGGCGTAATGCCGAACTGCGCCAGGTTCGTGTGCAGATTTTCAAAACAGCTCGGATGATATTCGTGATTGTCGTAAATGATTTTGAATGTTTCCGGACTGCACGGCGTCAGCAGAAAATCGTGCCGACCGACCGTGTCTTCGACGATCGAAAGCATCGGTCGGCTGCGGTTCGAATAAAGCAGGTTGCCGGTCGTCAAATAAATCGTGTTGGCGTAATCGATCGTCCGTCCCGAAGAGAGCCATTCCGCTTTGTCTTCGAGCGCGAACGCCGTCAGATCCGAAACTTGCTCGCCCTGCGGGTCGATGATCTTTAAAAACTGATCTTTTTTTAAGGTCAAGCCGATTCCGGTTTGCGGTTCGAGATGGTATTTTTTCGTCATTGAATTTTTGAATTTAAGGATCGTCCGAATTTACTCTTCGAATTTTTTCGCGTTCTGCATTTGCGCGTGAAACGGGCATTTCCAGTTTTCCTCGACCGCGCGCCCGGAATACTGCCGCGCTTCGCTCTGCGTGCCGAAGTCGCTCAAATTCGGGTTGAGCGAGCCCTGCAGTTTGAGTTCGCGCGCTCGGATGGTTTTCTGCATCCGAGCGTATCGTCCGCTTTCGCGCAGACGATCGAACTGCGCATGCGGATTAAAGACCATCGCCATGCGCGAAAAGCGCCGCGCTTTCCGCGAGCTTTTGGGATGCAGCCCGACGATGAAAAAACCCGTCCCGGCGATGCTGAACGAAAAATTCACGTCTTCGGGGTTGCTGCTGACGGCCGAATCCCAGGCGAATTGCCGGCCGTCGATTTCGTGGAGACTTTTCAACTGCGTCCAAAGTGCCGCCTCCCACAAATCTTCGTTTTCGACGATTGGCGCGTCGAAAATGGCGGCGAAACTCGCGAAATCCGTCGCGATTTTCTTTTGTTCCGCGGCGAAGACGCGCAAATCGTGGGCTAGAAGCAGATTGGTTTCCGGCGCGTTCATTTCTTTGTAAAAACCGAAGCGAAATAAATTTCCGCGAAGCGCCGCTTTCGCGCCGACGCACGAAAAAGCCTCGTCGGAAATGTGAGTTTGCAAATCTTCGTAAGCGTTACGGGCAGCCGCCGGCAGACCGTTTTCCGGCTCTAAAACCCGCCTGAAACTTTCTCCGTTCCATTCGGCATATAAACTTTTACTCAAGTGTCGAGCGAACGACTCTTCCTTAATTCCCGAAATTTCAAATTCCATAAAACCCTTGTTCGAAAATTTACTTTAAATCGTTCAAAGCGAACGACAAACGAGCGCGTCGTCGAGAGCGAGCGCATGTAGGCGTAAAATCGCACAACGCCCGTCGTTTTGTTCTAAGAACAAAAAAAATCTCATTCTTCGAAATTATCAAAAACCGTTGTGTATAAATTGCATACGAATTTTTGAATTATCGAAATAAGCAAAATCAGTGCCAGTATTTTCACTCATCAAATAGAAGCTAACCGGTGCGGGCGAAATTACTTCCGATTTTTTCGCCTCGTCTGCTCCGGAAATAAAGAAAAGCGGCATTTTATCTGCGGTAACGAATCATCGATCGACGGAAAACTCACCAAATACCTGATACGGCTGTTCGGTGTCGCGACGGCGCTTAATACTGAGAGCGTTCGTTTCCGAAAAGTGCGCCGCAGATGCGCCGCCCTCTCGCGCCGCGCTTTCTTCTCACAGTAAAATCCGACGCCTCACCTTCTTGAAATTACCTTGATTTGTCGCCGTTAAAAAAGGAAAACCGAAACGTCAAAAAGCGTTTGTGTCCTCAAAACCGTCCATAAAACGCGCCAAATAGGGAGCGGTGCGACTTTCGGGTGATTTCGCGATTTTCGACGGATGTCCTGCCGTCACTATGCGACCGCCTTCATCGCCCGCGCCCGGTCCGACGTCGATCACCCAATCGCTGCCGGCAACGACCCGCATATCGTGTTCGACGAGGACGACGCTGTTTCCCGAATCGACCAATCGGTCGAGTTGGATCATCGATTTTTCGACGTCCGCCGGGTGCAGTCCGGTCGTCGGCTCATCCAGAACATAAAGCGTGTCGCCGCGTTGCACCCGCTGCAGTTCGGTCGCGAGTTTGATGCGCTGCGCTTCGCCGCCCGAAAGCTCCGTCGCCGACTGTCCCAGCCGCAGATAGCCGAGCCCGACTTCGCGCAGTACGTCGAGCGACCGGCTTATTTGCGGCTCGCCGGCGAAAAACTCCCAAGCCTCATCGACCGTCATCGCGAGAACGTCCGCGATATTCTCGCCGCGATAATTGATCTCGAGAGTTTCCGCGTTGTAACGCGCGCCGCGGCAGGTCGGGCACGGGCTGTACACGCTCGGCAAAAACAATAATTCGACCATGACCCAGCCTTCGCCCTCACAGGTTTCGCAACGCCCCTTCGCGACGTTAAACGAAAAGCGTCCCGCGTCGTAGCGCCGCTTGCGCGCCGCTTCGGTCGAGGCGAAGAGCTTGCGGACGTAATCGAAAAGCCCGGTGTAGGTCGCGAGATTTGAACGCGGCGTGCGCCCGATCGGTTTCTGATCGACCACGACCAGCCGTTTGACGGCTTCGATTCCGGCGATTATCCGCCCGCTTGTCCGAATAACGGTCGAGTTTTCCGGTTCTTCGCTCTCATCATCGGGAGAGAAACGATGACCCAGTTCCGCGGCGACCAACTCAACGAGCGCCTGACTGACGAGGCTTGACTTGCCCGAACCCGAGACGCCGGTGACGGTCGTCATTACGCCGATCGGAAAATCGACGTCGAGATCGTTCAAGTTGTTGCGCGCGACGCCGGCGAGCTTCAACCAGGTTTTCGGCTTTCGCGGCTCGCGGCTCGGAACGAAAGCGCCGCCGAAAAGGTGACGCCCGGTCTGAGAATTCTCGACCGTTTCTAGTCCGGCGGGCGGACCGCTGTAAAGCACCTCGCCGCCGCTTTCGCCGGCTTTCGGTCCGATATCGACGATCCAGTCGGCGCGACGAATTACGTCGATCTCGTGCTCGACTACGAACAGCGAATTACCCGACGCCTTTAATTGATCGAGCGCCGCGAGCAGCGCTTCCGTGTCCGCCGGATGCAGACCGGCGGACGGCTCGTCGAGCACGTAAACCACGCCGAATAAATTGGAGTGAATCTGCGCGGCGAGGCGCAGACGCTGATGCTCGCCCGGCGACAATGTCGGAGTGCCTCGTTCGAGCGACAGGTAGCCGAGACCGAGGTCGAGCAGCGCTTTAAGCCGGATCGCGACGTCTTCGCAGATTCGCTGCGCGACGATCGCTTTTTCGGGGTGCTCTTTTTGCCGCCGTTCGAGCTCAGGCGCGGAGCCGTTTGAATACGGCTCGACGATGTCCGCCAGGCGTTTGAGCGGCAGACGCGAAATGTCGGCGATGTCCATGCCGGCGAAGGTCACCGCCAGCGACTCCGGGCGGAGACGTTTGCCCAGACACTCCGGGCATTCGGAGCTTACCATGTACTGCGTGACCCTTTTTTTCATTTGCGCGCTCGGGCTGTTGGCGAATGTATGAAGAACGTACCGCCGGGCGCTCGTGAACGTTCCGAGATAATCGGGCGGTTCCTTACGTTTTATCGCGCGCCGCACTTCGTTCAGATCGTAGCCGGGGTAGACCGGCACTTGTGGCTGTTCATCGGTAAAGAGAATCCAGTCGCGGTCCTTTTGGGGCAGCTCGCGCCACGGGACATCGACGTCGTAACCGAGCGTCGTCAGAATGTCGCGTTGATTCTGTCCCTGCCAAGCGGTCGGATAAGCGGCGATCGCGCGTTCGCGGATCGTCAGCGAATCGTCCGGCACCATCGACTTTTCGGTCACTTCATAGACGCGTCCCAAGCCATGACATTTCGCGCAGGCTCCTTCGCTCGTATTCGGCGAAAACGATTCGGCGTAAAGTATCATCTGATTTTCACGGTAATCTCCGGCGCGCGAGTACAGCATCCTGAACAGATTCGACAAAGTCGTGACGCTGCCCACTGAAGATCGCGTCGTCGTCGCGCCACGCTGCTGTTGGAGCGCCACCGCTGGCGGCAGACCGTCAACTCGGTCGACGTCCGGCACCGCCATCTGATGAAAAAGGCGTCTGGCGTAAGGCGAAACCGATTCGAGGTAACGGCGTTGAGCTTCGGCGTAGAGCGTTCCGAACGCCAGCGAAGACTTTCCGGAGCCGGACACCCCCGTGAATACGACCAAGGCGTCGCGGGGAATGTCGAGATCGATGTTTTTGAGATTGTGTTCGCGCGCGCCGCGGACACTGACGAACCCCGCGTAACGCCCGGTCGCCTCATTGTCAGAGTTAAAGCGCGTTTTTAGAACACTTCCGGCTTTCATACGCTGGGTGACCAGCAAGCGTTATGCCATCGCTGATCCGGAGCGCGATCATTGCTTTCAGTTAAGAAATAATTAGCGAGAATCGAAGCGATAACTGTTAACCATAAGTGCGTCCGATAAAAACAGAATCAGAACTTAACTATCGGGCGGTGAAACGAATTGATTTCTTTTAGATTTTGAGCTCACTTTTCTATTTGTTTGTGGTTTTATCTTGATATTATCGGACTCGGAATTTATCTTAATAAATCCTTAAAGTGCGTCGGAAAACTTTTTTCTTCAACCGATATCAGCAGGATGATTTTCGGTCAAAGACGATTCGAGCGATCGAATCGTCCACCATTTCCCATTCCGTTTATTTGCGGTTTTTATAAAATTTTCGCTAATAAGATTGGCGGCAGCGGCCCGGCAATAAACGCAAAGCGACTGCCGCTGTATCAAGAATTCAAATGAGATGGAGCAAAGGCACGTAAAAATAAATCATGCCTCTTTAAGCTCGCCGAAACGAAGAAATACAGTAATTTCTAAAACACGGAAGCGGGTTCATAAGTGAAAGAACCCGCTTCCGTGTTTTCCGCGATAATATAATATTTCAACGCGAGACCTGCAGGTTTAGGGCGTCTCGATACCGAGACCGATCCATTTCCAAGCGCCGTGCTGCGGTCCGACCATGGTAGCCTTCGCCGAGTCCGGCACGAACAAGATACTCGCCGTGCCGAGCGCTTGCGCCGGCGTCATGCCGAACATCTGATCGTATCCCTTGTTGTCTTTTATCTTGAGCGGTTTGCCGTTCGCTTTGATAGTCATTCGATAACGTCCGAGCGGGATGTTGTGAATCCGGAAAGCGCCGGAAATTCCCAGAGTTTTGCGAATGACGATCGTCTGTCCGGCGGAGCCGTCAAACATTTTGCCTTCCGGCGCGAGCGTAATTTCGAGCAATGCCCCCGCCCGGACGGCGAACGGCGGCGCGTTGTTGTCGTCCGCCTCGACCGAGTACCAGTTGAGAAAGATCGCGCCGCCGTAAAACGTCGACGGAAGATGCGAGTTTTCCTGCAAATTTTCGCGGCTCGTGATGCCGTACGGCAGCAGAACGAAGTTTTCGACCGCGCCGTCCATCGTCACGAAGCTGTCGAGCTTGCCGTCCGCCGGATGCAGCGACACTGCCGCGACGCCGTCGCCCCACTCGATTTGATAACCGGCGTTGTAAAAATGCGCCGAGCCCTTCGGCACGACGAATTCGTAGTAGCCGTTCGCGTCGGTTTTGCCCTGCGCGCCGGAATAATAGCCGGCGAGATAAGAGGAGCGCACGCCGAGTTCCGCGCCGGCGAGCGGCTTGCCGGTCCAGTCCTTAACGTAGCCGCGCACTTTTCCAGGCTTCGGAGTGAGCGCCGCGAACTGCGGAATTGCCGGCATTTCGGTGCCCATCACGTTAACCGACTGCGCGTCTTTATCAACTGTTACGACTTTCGCGGAAGCGTCCGATTTTACAGGAAAAGAATTATTTTGCCCGGGTCGGTCAATTTCGTTCTGCGTCGTCGGCTTTTCGCCCGGAAGCTTCACTTCCATCAAAGCGCATACCAGCACGTCGTCGCCGGGCACGAAAAAGCCGAGCACGACGCGGCGCGCGGCGCCGTCCTTCGATAAACTGAACAACTCCAGATCGCCGCTCCTGCCAAACGCTTCGTATTTCCAGCCGGCGTTGCGAAAATTCGCTTCGACTTGCGATACGGATTTAGCGACGCTCGCCGGCGTTTTGTAGTTGCCCGTCCACGCCAAAACCTCGCGCTCCCCGCCCGCGATTTTCCCGGCGCCCTGCTCCAGTAACTGGTCGAAAGCCCGGTTAAACTCTGCCGGAACGCTTTCCGGAAGGAGACGCTCCGCCCCGCGCGGCATCTGCGCCGCCGTTATTTTCGACTCCGGCGCGGCAACCGATCCGTTCTGCGCCCGCGCCGCGCCGGCGAGGAAAACTAAAAAAGCCGCCCATAAAATAAAAAAAGCCGTGTAATTCTTCCTGATCATTCTTTTCTCCTTCTAATTGCCGGGCTCAAAACGATTTCGCATCAGCGATCGATAATTCGCCTTTCGTCAATCATGCGGAAAACGTGCGGAAAAAGTATCACGGCGAACGTTTAATTCGAGTGACTTTCACGAAAAAGCACCGCGATCGGGCAAAACGCATTTCCCGTTCAGGCCAAATCGGAAGCCGCGGAGATCGCCGGATTTTGAAGTTAAATGGAGAAAAATGCCGCCCCGCCATAAACGATCTTACGGTCGAATTCCCTTCCCTGCGCCCTCGACAGCTTCCGCATTTCCATAAAATTTTACCGTGGTAAAATTTTACCACGGTAAAATTTTTAGATTGCGCTTTTTCAACAAATTGCATATATTATGCGGAGTATGAAATATACAACGAAGGAAGTAGCTGAAAAGGTGGGGCTTACGAGGCAACGCATCACGCAGATGATTCAAGACGGGCGGATCGCCGCCGAAAAGCTCGGGCGCGATTGGGTTATCGACGAAAATCAAATTATCGTCATCAACTCCCTTCCCGATAATCGCGGCAAATACCCGCGCCGTCAAAACCGCGCTTTACGATCAATTTCAACCTAAAGGAGAAATAACAACCAGATGCGAATAATAGCGATCGCCAACCAGAAAGGAGGTGTGGGCAAAACCGCGACGTCCGTCAACTTGGCGGCGGGTCTAGCCTCAAAGGGTTATAAAACGCTGCTCGTCGACCTTGACTCGCAGCGCAACGCGACAAACACCCTAATCGCGCCGGAAACGATCACGACCACCCTCGCCGACGTGCTGGTCGGCGACACGAATCGCCAACCGCTGGAAAACGCGATTTACGAAACGCCGATCGACAATCTCGATCTCGTTCCGGCGCATATTCGGCTCGCCAAAATCGAGCGGTTCATCGAGATCGAGGAGCAGTTTCGCTTGAAAGACGGCATCAATGCGCTGACTGATTACGATTTAGTGATTCTCGACTGCCCGCCGACGCTCGGCATGACGCTAACGCAGGCTTTGCTCGCCTCGCAGTACGTGATCGTGCCGATCGCTGCCGATTATTATTCGCATGAGGGCGTTATCGATTTGAACGAATCCCTGCAAAAAGCCCGCCGCGGCAACCCGCAGCTGCAAATCCTCGGGTATTTGATGACGCGGTACGACGCTCGCATGCGCGTCGCCAAAGAATCGCTGAAGCTGACGCAGGACAAATACAAAGACTTAGCGTTCAATTCCGTTATTCGCGAACTCGCCGCCATCAAAACTGCGCCGGCGATGCGCCTGACAGTTTATGAATTCGACCCGTCCGGCGACGGTGCCGCTGATTATACGGCGTTCACCGAAGAGGTTGTCTCCCGTCTTGAACTCGATAATGCCGCCAATAAAGGCATTCATCTTGTCGAAAAAAACGTCGACGAAAAAAGGATGGCTAGTTAATGACTAAAAAAGCCCCGAAAGACGAACCGAAAATAAAACCCGGCATTCAGATCAACCGTAGCCGCGGCGGCGGAAAAAAGAAGCCTGATCTCTTCGCGCGTCTTCGCGATACCGGTCATCCGCTCGACAATATTATTCCCGTTGAGTTGGATTTCCAGCCCGGCGATAAACTGGACGTCCAACCGATCATAAATCGGACGTCCAGTGAATTCACTACTGGGCGCCCAGAGGAGAAAAACTTGGGCGCCCAACCAAGAAAACAAAAGACGTCCAGAAGAGAAAAACTTGGACGTCCAGCAACAAATGCACTGGACGTCTTGGCGTCCAGTGCGGGAGACTGGACGTCCAGTGAAACACAACAACTGGACGCCAAGACGTCCAGTCGAAAATTACTGGACGTCCAGCCGACGAAGAAAAATGAAAAATGGCGCAACTGGGAAAAATCGCGCGGCACCGATCGCGTATCGCTACGCCCGGCTTCAGATATACTAAGAAAATTCAAGGTTTTCTGCGCTGAGAAAGGTTTGGGAATGACGGAATTTTTCGAAATCGCCGGCTTGAAATTCATTGAACTGGACGTCCAGTCTGAACAGCAACTGGACGTCTTGACGCCCATAGATGATAGAAGATTAAAGATAATGTTTAAAACCAAGCCCTTCATCATTAATCTTTATCTGCGCTACAACTCGGTTTTCAACGAACTTTCATCGGCCGCCGGCAAGAAATGGACCGCGCGCTGGTCGCCGCGCGACGACGA
>DATCMK010000023.1:0-206516 GCA_036563455.1 Pyrinomonadaceae bacterium
GTTAAGTTTCGCGGATTGTCAAAAAACACGTTTTATTTGCACTTGAAAGAGTGTGAGTTTCGCTTCAACTACAGAAATGAAAATCTCTACTCTTTACTTTTGAAAATTACCAAAGATAACATCGTTATCTAGTCATGACCCTTATTTCAAGATTAAGCTTTCTCTAAAATTTTCGAAATTAAAATCTTTGCGCGTCTGCGTCCCCCGCGTCTTTGCGTTAAAACTTCCCGATAAATTCCTGCACTTTCGCTTCGACCGCTTCGCGGATTTTCCTGAGATTTTCTTCCGAATCGGCTTCGAACCTGAGGACGAGAATCGCCTGCGTGTTCGAGGCGCGCACCAGGCCCCAACCGCCGTCGAACAAAATCCTGGCCCCGTCGATCGTAATCACTTCGTTCGTGCGCGAAAATTCCTCGGCGATTTTTCGGACGACCGCGAATTTCTGCTCGTCCGTGCATTCGATTCTGAGCTCGGGCGTCGAAAAGGTCGCGGGCAGATCGGATAACAGCTCGGATAATTTTTTATCGGTTTTCGATAAAATTTCCAAAACGCGCGCGCCGGCGTAAGTCGCGTCGTCGAAGCCGTAAAAGCGGTCGGCGAAAAAAATGTGTCCGCTCATCTCGCCGGCGAGCGCCGCGTGCGTTTCCTTCATCTTCGCTTTGATCAGCGAATGACCGGCTTTCCACATGAGCGGAACGCCGCCGTGCCGTTCGATGTCGTCGAACAGATTCTGCGAGCATTTGACTTCGGCGATGATGGTCGCGCCCGCGTTTTCCTTTAAAATCTCGCGCGACAGTAAAACCATCAGCTCGTCGCCCCAGATGATGCGCCCGGTTTCGTCGATCACGCCGAGACGGTCGCCGTCGCCGTCGAACGCGAGCCCGAGATCCGCGCCGGTTTCGTTGACCGCCCGGATGCAGTCCTCAAGATTTTCCGTGACGGTCGGGTCGGGGTGATGATTCGGGAAATTCGAATCCGGTTCGGTGAAAAGCTCGACGAGCTCGACGCCCAAATCACTGTAAATCGGCACCGCCGTCACGCCGCCCATGCCGTTGCCGCCGTCGACGACCGCCTTTAATTTGCGTGCGCCGAAACCGATTTTCGACAAAATGTCCTTTTCGTATTCCGCCAGAACCTCGATTCGCTCGATCCCGCCGGCGCCTTCCGCGAATTCGCCGCCGAGCGCGATCTGTTTGATCTCCTGAATCTGCGCGCCGAACAGCGTCTGTTTCCCGAGACAGACCTTAAAGCCGTTGTGGTCGGGCGGATTGTGCGAGCCGGTGATCATCACGCCGCCGTCCACGTCGCGCGTAAAGACCGTGTGATAAAGCACCGGCGTCGGCACGCGTCCGATCAAAACGGCGTCGCAGCCGGTTTCGTTGAAGGCTGCGGTTAAAAGCTCGCAAAACCGCGGCGAGCTTTCCCTGGCGTCGTAACCGACCGCGATCCGGCGCGCGCCGGCGCGCCGGAAAAAAGTGCCGAGAGCTTTGCCTAAAATCGCGACCGTTTCGTTCGTTAATTGTTCGCCGACGATGCCGCGGATGTCGTATTCCCTGAAGATGTTTTGATTCATAAAGTTTCGTTAATTGTAAATCGTTAATCGTAAATCGTAAAAAGCGCCGCACGCTTAAACGATCGATGATTTACAATTAACGATTTTCGAACCCTTTGCTATACTAACGATTTACATTCGGGCAACAATCGCGCCCCGGGCGGCATCGAAAATTTCGTTCGGTCGGAAAAAATCCACGTAAAATTTTGGTTATGAAAAATTCAGTTCGCTTTTTGATTGTTCAATTCGTCTTTTTATTTGCGGCGGGGGCGGTTTTCGCGCAGACGCCGACGGTCGACGACACTTCGAAAACTTTCGAGGTGCGCCTGCCGGTGACGGTCACGGATAAAAAGAAAAATCTGGTTTTTTGTTCGGAAAGCAACGATCGTAAAGTCAGTAAAGACAAGGACAAAGAAGTCGTCAAATGTTTTACGAAGGACGATTTCGTCGTGCTCGAAGACGGCGTTCCGCAGGAAATCACGTTTTTCACCGACGAAAAAACGAATCCGCCGGTTTACGTCGGCGTTTTGATGGACACGTCGCCGTCGACCGCCGGAAAAATGACGTTTTCGAAACGCGCCGCGTCGGATTTTCTCTACACCGTCGTGCGGCTGCGCAAAGACAAAGGCGCGTTCATGACGTTCGATCACGAAGTCAATCTCATACAGGATTTTACCGACAAGCTCGATCTGCTCGACAAAGCCGTCGATAAAGTGAAAAAAGTCGGCTCGCAGACCGCGCTGTACGACGCGATCTGGCAGTTCGCCGACGAAAAGCTGCGCAGCGCGCCGGGCAGGCGCGTGATCGTCATCATCACCGACGGCGACGACACTTTTTCGCGCGCCGATCTGAACGACGCGATCGACATCGCGCAGCGAACCGAAACGACGATTTTCGGCATCTCCACCAAGGAAGCGTTTCTCGGCGCGGTGCCGGGCGTCGACGCCGGACAGGTCAAGGACAAGGGCGACAAATACCTTGAGCGTCTGTGCAGCGAAACCGGCGGCGCGGCGTTTTTCTCCGGCGATCTCGGCGAACTCGAAAGGTCGTTCACGAACATCAGCAAGGAACTCCGGTCGCAGTACATCATCACGTATCGCCCGGCGAACCAGAATTACGACGGGCGCAAACGCAAGATCGAGGTCGTTTTCAAGAACAAGGACAACGCCGATAAATTCAAGATTCGCAGCAAAACGGAGTATCGGTCGGTTCGGGACGCCTTGAAATAAGCCGCATCGAAAACAACGGGGCATCTTCGATTATGAGGACTTTCGTTCGCATTGTGTCTTTTCCGTTTAGCTTTTTGTTGCTGGTTTTTGCCGTCTTCGGCCAAAAGCCGTCAGCAAAGGTCGCCGGTAAGGATGTTACGAAACCTCTGGAAGTTCGCCTGCCCCTAACGATTACCGACGCAACGAAAAAATTGGTCGTTTGCGGAAAGGAAAGAGAGAAAAACGGTAATAAAGACAAAAAAGCGGCGCCGGTTAGATGCTTTAAGAAAAATGATTTTATCGTTCTCGAAGACGGCGTCCGGCAGAAAATCAAATCATTCACCGACATAAAGACCGCTGCTCCGCTCTATATCGGGGTTTTGATGGACACGTCGGCGGCAGCCGCCGAAAAAATGACGTTTTCGAAACGCGCGGTAAGTGATTTTATTTACACCGTCGTCCGCCTGCGCAAAGATAAAGCGGCGTTTATGACGTTCGATAACGAAATAAATCTGATACAAGACTTCACCGACAAAATCGACCTTTTGGACAAAGCCGTCGACAAAGTAAAAGTCGATAAAGTGAAAAAAGCCGGCTCGCAGACCGCGCTGTACGACGCGATCTGGCAGTTCGCCGACGAAAAGCTGAGAAATGTTCCCGGCAGACGCGTGATGGTCGTTATTTCCGACGGCGACGACACCGTAAGCCGCGCCGAACTGAACGACGCGATCGACATCGCTCGGCGAACCGAAACGACGATTTTCGGCATCTTTACTAGAGAAGCGTTTCCCGGTACTTTGTCCGGACAGGCCAAAGCCGATAACTTTTTGACGCGATTGTGCAGAGAAACCGGCGGCGAAGCGTTTTTTGTAAGCGATATGTCGGCGCTCGAAAGACCTTATGCGAACATCATCACCGAACTGCAATCGCCGTACATCATTACGTACCGCCCTAAAAATCAGAATTACGACGGACGCATACGGAAAATTGAAGTTCGATTTAGAAAACAGTTAAATACAGGTAAATTCAAGATTCGCAGTAAAACGGAATATCGATCAGTTCGAGGCGCTTGAAATAAAAAACGGTTGAGGAGTTGAAAAATGAATTGGAAAAATAAGGTTTTAATTTTATTGGTCGGTTTGCTGGTTTTCGGCGGCGCGTTCGTCGCGCGCGACGAATCTTTCGCGCAGCAGCAGCAGCAAACGTCGCCCAGCCCGACCGTTTCGCCAACTCCTGAAACGGAAGACGACGACGAGCCGATCAAGATCGACACGGAAGTCGTCAACGTGCTGTTCACCGCGCAGGACCGAAACCGGCGGCTCCTGACCGATCTGAAAAAAGAAGACGTCCGGCTCATTGAAGACGGTGAGGTGCAGGAAATCACCGCCTTCGGTCGCCAGGTCGATCTGCCGCTGAGCCTCGCGATTCTGATCGACACGAGCGCGTCGCAGGAACGCACGCTGCCGGAGGAAAAATCGGCGGCGAAATCGTTCGTCGAAGCGGTCGTGCGTCCGGCCAAAGACGAGGTTTCGATCATTTCATTCACCGGCGAAGCGACCCTCGAACAGGGCTTGACGAATAACGTTTCGCGGCTCACGCGCGCGATCGACCGCGTGCAGTTCGTGCCGCCTTCCGGTTACGTCGGCGGCGGCGTGGTCGTCGGCACGCCGCCGATTTCGGGCGGCAATCAAACCGTGCAGGGCTCGACCGCGATCTGGGACGCGATCTGGATCACGGCGGACGAGGTGCTCGGCGCCGCGCCGGAAAAAACGCGCCGCGCGATCATTTTATTGAGTGACGGCGTCAACACCTTCGGCAGAAAAAAACTCGACGAAGCGGTCCAGGCGGCGATCAAATCGGAAGCCGTCATCTACTCGATCGGCATCGGCGATAATTTTTACGACGGCGTCGACGAAGGCGCGCTCAGAAAAATCTCGGAACGCACCGGCGGGCGCGCGTTTTTCCCGCGCGATGAATCCGAACTGCGCAAGGCGTTTCAGCAAATCCAGATCGAAATGCGCTCGCAATTTCTGATCGCATACGAGCCGGTCAACCAGAAACGCGACGGCTCGTACCGCAAAATCGAGATTCAGGTCGCCAATCCCGAGCTCGCCAAGCAAAAGATCACGCTCACGCACCGGCAGGGATATTTCGCGAAGAGCGATAAAAAGAAATAGATTCTTTAGTAATAAAAAGCGCCGCGCACGTCGAAAACGTGCGCGGCGCTTTTTATTTGCCCGCGAATGAACGCGAATTGAAGCGAATCAATATTTTTAATCGGGTGGATTAGCCTGCATTCCTCGGGCGCTAATTTTTCGAGAAAAACCGATTCGCCGACGATCATTTAAAACGGAAACCGCCAACAGCGCGAAGGCAAAGTCCCGAAAAGCATCTGTCGTCACGTGCCGTTTAAGTACTCGGAGGTTTCCGAAGCGCTCGCCGCCAGAACGATTTTTTTCCGATCGTTCATCTAAAACTATTATTTTTAAGGTTTTAAGTTGTCGAGTAAGCGGTGGGGCGTTTCGGTTGAATTATTTTTTTGGAAAACCGGCTTAGACGATATTTTTCTTAAAGCCGCAATGTTTCATCTTTGCGGTGATATAATAAAAAAGTCATAAAACCGACCCTTTTCGAGACGCTGTAAGCGGCGATTAAAATAAATGAAATTATGAGGCGACTAATTATACTTTTCTTGCCTTTATTGACGATCTTTTCGGTTGCCGCATTCGGGCAGCCCGAGACTGACAAACCAGTTCAAAGCGTAAAATTGTCGGGCGGCGTTGTCGACCCGAACGGAGCCGCCGTTTCCAACGCTCAGATTCGCTTCATGCGCGGTCGCTTGAGCCGTGAAATTAAAGCCGACGAAAACGGCAATTACGAAATCATGTTGCCGCCGGGAAAATACTCGGTCAGAATTTGGCGCGAACAATTCCGTTCCGGCAAGCAAACCGTACGCCTCGACGCGAAAGAAAACGTCGCGCGGAAATTCGTTTTAATGCCTCGAACAAAAGTTATGGACGATAAATATTTTTTTGCGGCCATTTATCGAAAAAGGTAGTCAAAGAAACGAGGCTAGTCTCAAAAACGACCCTTTTTAAGACATTTTCAGTAGAAATATGATGCTCAGGTTCAGCCAAGGCAGCGATTTTTTGGAAATCGAAGTTTCTCCGGAAGAAGATCCGACCTTACAAAGTTACAGAGACGCGTACGTTTCGATAGAAGTATGCTCCAATCGTTTCACCGGACATAATGATTTATGGGTGCATCGCAACAGTCTGCGCGCTTTTTGTCGCTCGTTAATGGCTTTGGAAGCCTCACGCAGAGGGAAAGCCGAACTGGAATCGATGTCGCCGGATGAATTGTACCTCAAGGTCTATTCAGTCGATTCGGTGGGTCATGTTGCAGTAAGCGGCAAGACCGGCTACTGGATTCAGAATGATAATGCCGGTTTCTGGCACGGCATCGAGTTCGGCTTCACATTCGATCCGTCGAATCTCCATTCAGCGACAAAGCTTCCTTGGATTTTACGGTATGCCGCAGAGTCAAACGATTAAATAAACATGTCTCAAAAACGCCCGTTTTTGACACGTCCTAAAAACATCAAAAAGCGTCTCAAAAGTCATACGTTTTTGAGACGCTTTATTTATTGCATCAATTACGGTTAACCGCTATTTATCGGGTAAGGCCGTTTCGGCGTTTTGTGTCACAAGCCGTCTCATAACTAAAATCCCGAAAACGGATGTCTTTTGAGACGGTTTTTGTCGCGCTTTTCAGCCGCCGAAACGCAAATTTTTGTGGCGCTGCAAGATTAGGGCGCTAACCGCTCAGGCGACGAACTCGCGGCGCGTTTTACGTGTCGGGTCAGCCCGATTATCAGTCGGCGAGCGCTTTCTAATTCTTCGGCTCGATCCATGTAAAACCCTTCGTGCCGGAAATCGTTAACTGCTCGGCCGGTTTGTCGATCAGAATTTGCAGTTCGCGGTTTTCCGCGCCGAAAGTTCCTTTTTGATCGTAAAGCTCGAGCGTGATCCGGTCGCCGGTTGCGCTCGTGACTTTGTATCTGCCTTCCTGAACGATCGGCGGGTAGCCGGTCTGTTTGAAAGTCCCGTCAGCGAAAGTCCATTCGAGAAACCACGCGCGGATGCCGTCGCCGCCCGCCGCGCGCCACGTGCCCTGAATGAAGGCTTCGTTTTCGGCGATCGATTGCGCGGCGGGCTGGCGCCGCGCGACGAACTCGTCGAGCGCGCGGCGGACGATTTGGTAGCGCGCGAGATTTTTTCCCGACAGCGGCGAGTTTTTGCCGTACGTGACGCCGAACGATTTGAGCCCGCCGACGGAAAGGGAAACGCTTTCCGAGCCGGCGTCGTACACGATGCCGCGGCGTTCGTCGTTTTCGATCGCGTCGAAACGGTTCTCGACGAAGACTTTATAAAGCCCGGCGAGTTCTTCGCGGGAAACCGGCGCCGACCATTTACTCGGCGTCCGCGAACCGCCTTTTAATTCCTCGAATTCAAGCGCGCCGCCGTCGATCGTGACTTTTTTATAGGCGCGCATCATCCCGCCGCTTTCGTTGAAATAAACGGCGATTTTTTCCGGCATCTCCGCCGGCAGCTGCGTGTCCTGCGCGCGGCAGCCGCCGATCAGCATTAAAAAACTAAACATCATGACAAGCAATCTCATCTTCTCCACCTCGAATTTACGGAAAAATTTTCCACGTCAGACTGAACGGGGAATTTTCGCGGACTTGCGCAAATTCACTGAAACATTCAGTGAATCGGCTGCGTAAAACTTCCTGACCGAACTTACAATACAGTCATAATATAGGAGTTTAATGGTGAAATATTTGAATTTAAGCGGCCGGTTCCGGCTTCCGGCGGCGGGCCCGAAAACGACGGTTTTTTTATTTTTGATGGTGACGGCGATGATTTTGACGACGACGATTTACGCGCAGCAAACGACGGCGAGCGCCGCCGCCGAACAGCGCGCGCGCGGCTGGGTGACGGCGATGAATTCGAACGACCGCGCGGCGTGGCGTAAATTCATTACCGAAAATTACGCGAAATCCGTGCTCGAAAGAGCGCCGATCGAAGCGCGGCTCGGCAATTACGCGCGGATTTACGACGAAACGCGCGGCATGACCGTGCAGGGCGTGCGCGTCACGAAACCGAACGAAGTGACCTTGAGCGCGAAAAGCGTTCTCACCGGCATGGAGGCGAACATAATTCTGACGGTCGAAGAACAGGCGCCGTTCAATATCGTTTCGATCGGATTCCGCCCGGCGCCGCCGGCGACCGACAAAAAAATGTCGGACAAGGAAATCGTCGCCGAGCTTGAAAATCATCTCAAAAAAATCGCGGCGGCGGACGTTTTTTCCGGCACGGTATTGATCGCGCGCGGGCAAAACGTGCTTTACGAAAAGGCTTTCGGCGAGGCGAACAAAGACTTTAAGGTGCCGAATAATCTGGAGACGAAATTCAATCTCGGCTCGATGAACAAGATGTTCACGGCGGTCGCGATCGCGCAGCTCGTCGAGGCGGGAAAATTGTCGTTCGACGATTCTCTGGGAAAATTCCTGCCCGATTTTCCGGATAAGGAAGCGGCGGAAAAAATCAAGATCAAGCATCTTTTGTCGCACACATCGGGCTTGGGAAATTACTTTAACCGCGCCTTTTTCGACGGCTCGCGCGCGCGGTTCCGCACCATCGACGATTTTCTCGCGCTCGCGAAGGACGAAAAAATGCAGTTCGAACCCGGCAGCCGGTGGCAGTACAGCAACACCGGAATGCTCGTTCTCGGCAAAATCATCGAAAAGGCTTCCGGACGCGATTATTTCGATTACATCCGCGAAAACATTTATAAAAAAGCCGGCATGACGGATTCGGATTCGTTCGATCTCGACAACGTCAACCCGAATCTCGCGGTCGGTTACGAAAAGGATTTCACCGAGCAGGGCACGGTTTTTCGCAACAATATTTTTCTGCACGTCATCAAGGGCGGTCCGGCGGGCGGCGGTTATTCGACCGTCCGCGACCTGCTGAAATTCGCCAACGCGCTGCGCGACGGCCGGCTCGTCGGCAAGGATTACGTCAAAACCTTGACGACGCCGAAACCCGAGCTCAATTCGCCCGGTTACGGCTACGGCTTCATCATCGGCGAAAATCCCGACACGTTCGGGCACAGCGGCGGTTTTCCCGGCATCAGTTCGGAACTGATCATGTTCGCGAACTCCGATTTTACGGCGATCGTGCTTTCGAATTACGGCACCGGCTCGTCGACCGTGACCGGCAAGATTCGCGGGCTCGCGGCGGCCTGCGCGACCTGCGCGACGGCGCAGAAATAACTGCTTACTTTCTTAATTTCTTTGCGGCTCGGCGCCTTTGCGGGACACGTTTTTTTTCTTCCGCAAAGGCGCCAAAGTGCGTAAGAAAGCCGGAAAATCCTTTAAGACTGCCGCTTTTTTCCCCGCCAGCATCATTTACTTAAGTTCCGTGAGCCAGATATTGCCGGTCGTTTCGGCGTATTCGAAGACGATTTTATCGCCGCGCGGCGACCACGCCGGGTAGCGCACGTAAGCGTTGAGCCGGTCGTAACCGGTCAGTTTCTTTTGTTCGCCGGTCGCTCGCGAAACCGCGTAAACGTTCCAGACGTCGTCGCGCTGACCGGCGTAAACGATTTTTTCGCCGTCCGGCGAAAACGAATAAACCCAGCTTTGACCGGAATCGGCCGTCAGCTGCCGGGATTCGCCGCCCGCCGCGGAAATCAGGGCGATATGCGTGTCGTCGCCGCGCTTGATCTGCACGGCGAGCGCTTTGCCGTCGGGCGACCAGACGGGAAAACCGGCAAATTCGGAGTCGTGAGTCAACTGCCGCGTCGCGCCCGTTTCGAGATTCGCGATCCAGACGTTGATCGTGCCGTTTTCTTTCGAGTTGAAAGCGATTTCTTTGCCGTCGGGCGAAAGTCTCGCGAAATCGACGTCGCCGTTGAAAGTATAAAGCAGCGACGCGGCGCCGGTCGCGGCGCTGATCGACCAGAATTGCGATGTGCCGTCGCTGTTCGAAACGTAACCGACCCGTTCCCGGTCGGCGAACCAGCCGTGGATGCTCGCGCGGTCGGTCAGCTCGGTCGGATTTTGCCCGTCCGCCCCGGCGATCCAGAGCCGCCCGCGCGCGCCGGCCTGCCAGGTCGTGTAAATCAGCCGGTTTCCGTCCGGCGAAAAAGACGGCGCGGTGTTGCGAAACGCCGAGTTTTGCAGAAACGGCGTCGGGAGGCCGGCAGGTTCGCCGCGCGCGTCGAGCACGACCGAAGCGAGACCGCTTTTGCTCATCAGCATGCCGTAAACGATTTTTTTCCCGTCCTTCGACACGCTCAGCCCGCGAATCTGCGCCGGCCCGTCGTCCGTGAGCTGCGCGGCTTCGCCCGCCGGCCGGTCGTCGGAAGCCGAAACCGGAATCTGCCATAAACCGTTAAACGACGCGTAATACAGGCGCTTGCCGTCGGGCGCGTAAACCGGATCGAAGCCGTCCGCGCTGATTTTTTGCAGCGCGCCGTCGGCGACGCGCACCGACCAGAATCCGAACGACGACGAATCTTCGACGTTAAAGGCGACGCGCGCGCCGTCGGGCGACCAGACCGGCGCGCCGTGACCGCCGACCGGATTTCCGGCTTCGGTCAGCTGGCGCGGCTCGCCGCCGTCCGCCGCGACCGTCCAAATGACCGACGGCGGAATCGTTCGCGAAGCCGCGCCGAGATCGGTCAGCGCGCCGCTCTGAAAGGCGATTTGTTTGCCGTCGGGCGAGAACTCGGGATTCGTGCCGAAGGTCGTGAGCTGCCGCGCCGTGCCGCCGGAAGCGGGCGCGACCCAGATTCCGCCGCGCTTTTTCGAATGAAAAGCGATGCGCGACGCGTCGGGCGCAAAGGCGGGCTGAAAGTTCTGATTGCCGTCCGCGGTGATTTGAATTTCTTTCGCGTCGGTCGCCAGAGGTTTGACGTAAATTTCAAAACTGCCGCTTTGGTCGGAGCTGTAAGCGAGCAGCCTGCCGTCGGCCGAAAGCGCCGGAAAATTATCCAGTCCCGCCCATCTCGTCACCTGCGACGTGCGCGCGACCGCCGGCGGCGTGCCCGACTCGCGAAATTTAAAGAAAAGCCAGCCGCCGAGCAGCAGCCCCGCGCCGAGCAGCAAAACCGACATGAAAAATAAGCGATTTCGACGCGGCGGCGCGACCGCGTTTTTGTCAATTTCGTCGGCGCGACGCGCCGGCGTCCCGGTCGAATCGGCCCCCGTTTCGAAAACTCGTTTCGTTTCCTCGACTTCGGCGATGAAGCGATAACCCCGTTTCGGGACGGTTTCGATGTAGCGCGGCCGATGCGCGTCGTCGCCGAGCGCCTGCCGGATTTCCTTGACGATGCGCGTCAGCGCGTTGTCGCTGACGAACTGCTCGCGCCAGATTTGTTCGAAAATTTCCTGCTTTTCGATCGTCCGCCCGCGATGCTCGACGAGATAGCGCAAAACCTCGAACGCGCGCGGCGTGAGTTTCTGCCGCACGCCCGATCTGCACACGCGAAAATCCGCCGGGTCGACGGTGATGTCGGCGAATTTATACTCTGAAACGGAAAATTTATCGGGCATTTAAAGTTCTTAAATCAAAAAAAATATAACAACTTAACCGCGGTCACGAAAATATCACGGGCAAATCATGCATCGGTCACGACGCCGCCGGCCGCGCCGGTTATATTCGCTCTTGCCCGGACGACGAAAACCGTCCGGAAATAATTTTGAGGAGAGAAAAAAATGAAAAAATACCTATTCATATTCATGACCGCCATAATTTTCTTAAACGCATTCGGCGCCGGCGATGTTTCCGCGCAGTCGACGAAAAACATCAGGGCGAGCGTGCCGTTCGATTTCCTCGTCGGCGAGCGGATTTTCCCGGCGGGCGTTTATTATCTGGAATCGATCAGCCGATCGAACGCTAATCTTTTGCAGCTGCGGAGCTTCGAAACGAAAAAACGACGATTGCTCGCGACCAATGAATTGCTTGCCGCCGCGCCGCAATCGCCGAAACTCGTTTTTCGGCAGATCGGCGCAAAATATTATTTGACGAGTATTTTTATGACGGAAGGCGCTTCGGGCTTTACGATCCGCGAAAAGCGCCGGCAAACCGCTAAGGGCGTAAATCCGGCTTCCGTAAAGACCGTCGAGGTGGCGGCGAAGAATTAGCAGGGAAGGCAGGAGGCGGAAGATAGAAGACAGTAGATAGAAGACAAAAGATAGTAGACAGTAGGTAGAAGACAGTAGGTAGAAGACAGAGGATAGAAGATAGAAGTTGTTTATCTCCTGACTTCTGACTTCTGTCTTCTGTCATCTCCCGCTTTAACGCATCGGGCGCGGGTAAACGACCGGGCTTTTGTTGCCGTCCTTATTGACCGCGCGGATGCCGAAAAAGTAATTGTCTTTCGACATCGCCTTTGCCGTGTACGTGGTCGTGCCCGCCGGAACGAACACCGCGTTCGTCCAGACCGGCGCGGTCGTGTCGCGCCAGACGACTTCGTAGCCGGCCAGATCGGCGTCGGTCGAGGCGTCCCATTTCAAATCCGTGTCGTTCGTCAGCCGCGCCGTGACGATGCCGACGTTTTTCGGGCGCGCCGGCGCGAGCGCGAGGCTCGCGAGGGCGATCATGTTGACGCGCGTCACGTTCGCCGTGTACTCGAAATCGACGAACTCGGGCGTGTCGCCGTAAAACACGCCGTTTTCGGTGCGCAGCGTTTGATGCTGGTGCGTGTAATCCTCGTCGACTTCCGTGATGCGCACGGCGGTAAAGCCTTTTTCCAGAAACGGAATATGGTCGCCGCCGCGCAGGTACCGGTCGCGCCGGTAGATCATCCAGACGCTGAAATTTTTCAAATATCGATCGGCTTGCTCCTTTATGAAACGCGCCAATTGCCGCGAAGATGAATCATTCTCGCCGCCGACGCTGCGGCGCGTATTTCCTTCCGCTTCGGTTTCGTTCGACGGCACGCCTTCCGAAAAGACGCGCACTTTATTGCGGTTCGGCGAATTTTTCTGCGTCGTCACGCCGCCGACGATGTCGTTCGTGAACATGCCTTCGATGTTCATCTTCGTCTGCACGGCTTGTTCGGCGAAATAACGCGCTCCCAAAAGTCCCTGTTCCTCGCCCGGCACGGTCATGAAAATGATCGTCGCGTCGAATTTGCGTTTCGACATGACGCGCGCCAGCTCGATCACGGCGGATGTGCCGGAAGCGTCGTCGTTCGCGCCGGGCGCGTCGCATTTCGCGTCGGTCGGGCTCGAACACATCGAATCGTAATGACCGGAAACGACGTAGACTCTTTCCGGATCGGTCGTGCCCCGCAGCGTCGCGACGACGTTCGTCAAATTCGTCGGCTCGGGCACGCGCGGCGCTTTCGGCTGCAGGAAGGTTTGTTTTTCGATTGTCAGGCAATTGCCGCAGTCGGCGGAAATCTTCTGAAATTCAGAGAAAATCCAATCGCGCGCCGCCCCGACGCCGCGCGTCGGGTTGTCCTGTTCGGAGAGCGTGTTGCGCGTGCCGAAGCTGACGAGTTTGCGGATCGAGGCCTCGATGTTTTTCGCCGAAATTTCGCGGATCATTTTCTGGATTTCCGCGTTCGGTTTTTCGTTCGGTTTCTGCGCGCGGGAATCGATCGCCGCGGCGCACAGACACAGAGATAAAACGAAAATAATTTTGATTTTCATAAGTTACAAATTAGCGCAAGGCTGAAGAAAGTAACCACAGATTAACATAAACTTACGCGATTTTTCAGACGACGAGCGAGAAACCGCGAAACTTTTTTGCGGTATTTCCATGCCGCGTTCGCTTTTGATTAATTCCGCGAACGGGTATATGCTGATGGAAATTTTACAATTCGTGTCCGCTTTACAAGCCGGTTTTCGTCTTTTAGTTCGGGTGACGTTTTACCCCGCACTAAATTCCGTATGGAAAGGAGATTTATATGAAACGCTTAATCTTTATAATTTTAATCGTCTTTCACGTTTCGATTTTCGGTCAGCACGGCGCGCACACGACCGAGCCGGCACCCGCGCCGGAAACGAAAACGATGATGCCGGACGAAGGTCTCGGCAACATCGACCATCCGGTTTCGACGACGAACCCGGAGGCGCAGAAGTTTTTTAATCAAGGCTTGGCTTATATTTACGCGTTCAACCACGGCGAATCGATCAAGGCGTTCCGCCGCGCCGCCGAACTGGACCCGAATCTGGCGATGGCGTACTGGGGCGCGGCGCTCGCTCTGGGCTCGAACTACAACGTGACGGCGGACGCGAATCAGTTAAAGGAAGCCTACGCGACTTTGCAGAAGGCGATTCAGCTCGCGCCGAAAGCGACGCCGCTCGAAAGGGCCTACATCGCGGCGCTTTCGAAAAGATACGCGGCCGACGGCGCGCAGTCCGACCGCGCGAAGCTCGGCGAAGATTACCGCAACGCGATGCGCGAGCTCGTCAAAAATTACCCGGACGATCTCGACGCCGCCGTGCTGTACGCCGAGAGCATGATGAACCTGCGTCCGTGGCAGCTGTGGTCGCTCGACGGCAAACCGGCGGAAAACACTCTGGAAATCGTCGCCGTGCTCGAAGGCGTTCTCCGGCGCGATCCGAACCACACGGGCGCGAATCATTATTACATTCACGCCGTCGAAGCCTCGCCGACGCCCGAGCGGGGCTTGGCGAGCGCCGCGCGATTGGGATGGCTCGCGCCGAACGCCGGTCATCTCGTGCATATGCCGTCGCATATCTACGTCCGCACCGGCGATTACATCCAAGCCGCGAAATCGAACGCTGACGCGATCGACGTCGACCGCAAATTCATCGAGAAAAACGGCGCGCAGAATCTTTACGCGATGATGTATTACAACCACAACATCCATTTTCTCTCCGCCGCGTCGGCGATGAACGGCAATTACGCCGAAGCCTGGAAACAGGCGCAGCTGCTCGAATCGAACGTGCGCCCGCATTTGAAGATGATGCCGATGCTCGAAATGTTCGCGCCGTACCCGATCGTCACGCTCGTGCGCTTTCGCAAATGGGACGACGTTCTGAAATATCCCGCGCCGGATGCCAGTCTGAAAATAACCGGCAGCTATCTGAATTTCGCGCGCGGCATGGCGTTCGCCAACACCGGCAAAACGGACGACGCGAAAAAGGAGCTCGCCGATCTGCGTGAAAAAATCAAAGCGATTCCGCCCGAAACGGGGCTCGGCAACAGCACCGCGCACGGCGTTCTGAGCATCGCGGAAAATCTGCTCGCCGGCGAAATCGCGCTCGCCGAAGGCAGCGGCAAAGCGGCGATCGAGTCGATGCGCAAAGCGGCGGCATCGGAAGACGTCGTCAATTACAACGAGCCGCCCGACTGGGATCTGCCGACGCGCGAGTGGCTCGGGCGCGCGCTGCTCTCGGACGCTCAGTTCGCCGAAGCCGAAAGGGTCTACCGCGACGAACTCGCAAAACACCCGCGCAACGGTCGCGCGCTTTTCGGGCTGGCGGAAGCATTGCGCAAACAAGGCAAAAACGATTCGGCGGCGATGGTCGCGCGCGAATACGAAAAGAGCTGGGAAAAATCGGACATGCGCCTCGCGACCGAAGATTTATATAGAAAAGCGAAAACCGACAATTTGGCGGACAAAGTTTCGCAGACGTGGAAATTCGGCGAAGTCAAGCTTAAAACCGGCATCAGGATGCATTACGCCGAACAGGGCGACGCGCAGGGAATTCCCGTGATTTTGCTGCACGGCATCACGGATTCGTGGTTTTCGTGGAGCCGCGTGCTGCCGCGCATCGATAAAAAATACCGCGTCTACGCGATCGATCTGCGCGGTCACGGCGATACGGACAAACCCGCGACCGGCTACGCGATGAAGGATTTC
This sequence comes from Pyrinomonadaceae bacterium, assembly GCA_036563455.1. Taxonomy (GTDB): domain Bacteria; phylum Acidobacteriota; class Blastocatellia; order Pyrinomonadales; family Pyrinomonadaceae; genus JAFDVJ01. The sequence goes on from DATCMK010000023.1 coordinate 15,676, forward strand.
GCGGCGGACGTCGTCGCCTTTCTGGACGCGAAGAACATCACAAAAGCGACGATCGTCGGTCATTCGATGGGCAGTTTCGTCGCGCTGCAAACCGCTTTGGACGCCCCGGAAAGAATCGAAAAGCTTTTGGTCATGGGCACGGCCACGACCGCGCGCAACAACGTCACCGCGGATTTACGAAAAATGTTCGCCGCGCTCAAAGACCCTTTGGACGAAAATTTCGTGCGCGATTTTCAGGTGACGGCGAGTTCGGAAACAGTGCCGAAAGATTTTATCCACGCCGCGGTCAAGCAGTCGATGAAATCGCCCGCGTACGTTTGGAAAGCCGCCCTCGACGGCGTCATCGCGGAGGATTATCAGCCGAAACTCGCCAAAATCAAAGCGCCGACGCTGATCGTCTGGGGCGACAAGGAAAACATCTTTCTGCGTCCGGAACAGGATATTTTGAAGGCGAAAATCCCGAATTCGAGTCTCAAAATCTACGAAGGCGCCGGACATTCGCCGCAGTGGGAATACCCGGAAAAATTCGCGGAAGATTTGAACGCGTTTCTCGGCAGTTGAAATCAAAGAATTCAGCCACGAACAGACACGAAAATTCACGAAATTAAATCTAAATAATTTTTCGTGCCGGTTCGTGTCTGTTCGTGGCTGAAATTTTACTTTTCCATCACGTCGAACGCCTGCAGGCGGTTGCCGTCCGCCGAGTAGAGCAAGCCGGCGCTCTCGTCGGTCGTGAAACGCGAATCGGGATCGGAAACGAGCACGAAGCGCGCGTCGCGTCCCGTATTGACGTTGACGCCGATCAAGCCTTTCTTGTCGAACGGTTTCGGCAGATCGGTGTAGAAATACATGTAATTGCCGCGTAAATCGGCGAGGCGCTTGCGGCGCAGGAAATAGTCGGAAAGCTTTTCGACCTGGCGCACCGGATCGATTCTCTCTAATAAACTTTCCTGCACGTCGGCCCGCGAAGGCGTCGCGCTTCGAACCGCGCCGCCGACGATCTTGCCGCGAATGCTTCCGGGCGTGACGATCTGCAAGCCGTCGACGCGGTTGAGCAAATTAACCGACCGCGCGGCGACGCCGAAAGCCGTGATTTGATCGGTCACGTAGTTGCGCGCCGAGTTCGCCGCGAGCGTCGTCAGATCGAACGAGGAAAACCGCGACCGCAGACCCGACCAGCGCAGACCGAGCGCCGACCGCGCGACCGACGCGCCGCGCGCGATGTTCAGCGCGGAAGTCGCGAGTCCGCCGTAGCGGAAATAAATCGCCGCCGCCCGCAAGGCGATGCCCGCCACGACGCGGAAAACGCCGCGCGACGGCGCTTTGTGTTTCACTCTCCATAATTCATTTCGATTTTGGATTTTCGATTTTAAATTTTGGATTGCAAACGAAGCGTTTGGAAATTTGTAAGCCGTCGCGGCGCGCGGATTTCTGCCGCCGACGTCGAAGGCGGCGATTTCGTCGCGCCCGCCGACGACCGCCGCGCCCGATTCGTTGACGAGGACGAACTGCGCGCGTTCGACGTCGTGCTCGAATTCTTCCGTTTTTTTGCCGGTTCGCGCGTCGATCTTGATAAGGTCGTCGCGGTCGGCGACGAGAATCGTGTTCGCGTCCGAAAAAACGAAGTTCGTCAAACCCTTATCCGCGCCCTTGTAGCGCCAGAGCGTTTTGCCGCTTTTCGTGTCGAGCGCCGAGACGCCGAACGCGCCTTCCTCGTCGATTTCGCCGTCTTTGATGCGCGTAAACTGCCCGCCGGTGCGGACGTACAAGACATTGCCGACGACCGCCATTTCGGGCGTGACGCCGAGATCTTTGGCTTCCCATTCGGTCTTGAAGGTTCGCCGGTTGATGGCTCTGATTTTTCCCTTGCCGGAAGTGTAAAGGTATTTTTCGTCGAAGATCGGATCGGCTTCGGTTAAGGCGAGTCCGCCTTCGTTGATCTTGAAGCGGTCGCGCTCGCCCTCTTTTCCGGTGCGCGCGTCGTAAGATGTGACGCCTTCGTAGAACAGATAAACCCGCCCGTCGAGGATCAGCGGCGCGCGGTAATTATCGAGCGTGTAGGCGACTTCCGCGTCCGTGTCGAACCGCGACGGCATCATCTGGACGTCCGAATCGAGCTCTTTTTTCCAGAGCTCGTCGCCGCTCGACAGCTCGAAAACGTGCACGACCGGCGCGCGCTTGAATTCCTCGCCGATTTTGCCTTTCGCTTTTTTGACGAGCACGACGGCGAGCGTATTCTCCTGCGGTTCGACCGCGAGCTGCATCACGTCGCCCTTGACTTTGTCCGAGCGCCAAACGGTCGCGCCCGAAAGCAGATCGACCGCTTCGACGCGCGATTTGTCGCCTTCGTCGGTCGAAACCAGAATCAGATCGGTCGAAGGGATCGGCGTGATCGAAGTTTCGTCCAGCCCGCGCGTTCGTTTGCGCCACAATCTTTCGCCCGTCTTCCCGTCCAAAGCGGAGAGCGACGAATCGCTGCCCGCCAAAAGGATGCCGAAATCGGTCGTTTGGTAAAACTCTATTTCGCCGTCGAGATTCGCCTGCCAGACCGGCTGCGCGTCGGAAACTGCGGAGAAAAAAATTAAGAGACACAAAAGCACCGCGAAAACTTTCATACGCGTATTTTAGTCTTTATTCGAAGACTTGGAAAGAAAAAGTAATATTAGCCGCGAACAAGCACGAAAGGGCACGAAATAAACTTTAAATAAGTTTTCGCGTTCTTTCGTGCTTGTTCGCGGCTAAAAAAACTATTCGATCCGGTAAGCTTTACCGTTCCATAAAACGACGACCGTGCCGCCGAGTTGCTCGGCGATCGAACGCAGGCCGGCTTCGAGTTTTCGGTATTCCTCGGTGCCGCGGCGGACCGATTTTTGTTTCTGCCTGCCGACCGCCGAATCGAACCAGATGCCGCCGACGTTATTAAACGTTTTGCCGCCGACGCTGCGCGCCGCGCCCGCTTCGGACTGCTGTCGTTTGGCGGTTTTCGGCACCGATTTCCGTTCCAGCCGGAAATCCTGTTCCGCGACGGCGGCTTCGTTTTCGTCCGACTTCGCTAAATCTTTGACTTTTTTCTGCTTGTCTTCGGCGGCTCGATTTTGAGCCGCGCCGGCCGTCGGCGCCGCCGGGCTGACTTTCGCCAAGTCATCGCGCGGCGCTTCGTTTTTCGTCGCGTTCAGCGAGTTGTCCGCTTCCGGGGCGGGCGTCGCCTGCGGGCTGAAGACCGGCGCGTTCAGTTGCGGCGCGACTGGTTTTTCCGCCGGCGCGGGCTTCGCGGCGGTCGCCGTATTGCCGGCGGAAAGCGGCGCGGCATTGGTCGTGGTCGTCGAAGTCGTCGTGTTGGACGTCGCCGGCAAACTCGCCGAATTCGTCGCGACGGACGAATTCGACAGCGCGCTCGAATTGGTCGTCGAAGCGGCGGACGAGGCGTTCGCCGGCGCGCTGCTGCGATCGGTCGCCGCGCGGTTGGTCGAGTAAGACACCTCGGAACTGTTCGCGCCCTGCATATTTTGGATAATCAGATACCCGAAAAATCCGCTCAGCAGCAAAACGAACGCGCCCATCGTGTAGGCGAGCTGCGGAAAGACGAAAAGCTTTCGGTACCACGGCGTTTTCGTTTTTGCCGCCCGCGCCGCAACAGCGGCGGAAGCGGCTTCCGGCGCCGCTTCCGAGTTTAACAAAATCGTATTCGAAAGGATTTTCCGGCACCGCGCGCAGTCCGCCAGATGCGCCGTGAACCTTACGCGCGCGGCCTCGGAAACGCCGTTTTCGGCGAACGCGGAAATCTCGTCCGCGTCCAGGTGCGCATCCGCCGAAGCCGCAGCTTCACCGGCGCGCGCGCGGCGCAGAATCGCATCGATTTCCTTGTCGAATTCAAATTCCATTTCGTTAATCGTAAATCGCCAAAAACCGCATCGTTCAACCGTCAACGATTTTCAAATCCCGTCTAAAGAACGGTTCCGCGCAGCGCTTCTTGCACCAGCGCGCCGATTATCAAAACCGTCACCAATTTTTCAAGACTGATTCCGAGCTTAGATGCCGTTTCCGCGAGGTATCGTTTGACCTCTTCTGCGCTCCAGTGATGCTGGGTTTGCAGGATTCTTTCGACCGATTTGCGGATTTCGCCCTGAATGCGCACGACTTTGCGGCTCGCCGTCGCTTCGTGGTAGCCGAACATCTGCCCGATGTCTTTGAGCTTTAATTCGTCGAAATAATACAGCTTCAAAAGCAGGCGGTCGTCGGGCGCGAGCTCACTGATCGCCGCGCTCAGGGCTTTGGAAACGTCCGTGCGCAGCTGTTTTTCGCCGAAAATGTCTTCCGGGTTGTCGTGGTGCGCGACGACCGATAGGTTATCGGTTTTTTCCGAAGATTCGTTGGCGAGATTCTCGAATTCGCGCGCTTCTTCGACCTGCACGAGCCTTGATTGTTTGCGGTATTGATCGATCGCCAATTGCGAGACGATCGCGCGCAGCCAGCCGCCCAAAGAGCCGCGCCCCGAATAATAAGATAATTTCGATTTGAGCTTGCCGTCTTTATCGTGTTTCAGCCCGTAAAGCTCAGCCCAGATCGAGCTCGCCAGATCGTCGGCGTCCTCGGATCTCGGCGAGATTTTCCACGCCGCCGCCTTGACGGTTTTGTCCTGCGTCCTAACCAATTCATCCCACGCCGAATCAATGCCTCGCTCGCACGCCAGCACGAGACACAGATCGTCGGCGCGCAGCTCGTCGACGAACGCTTTTATTTCCGCCGCCGTCGCGTTTTCGTTGTCTTTGAAAAGGTATTTCGCGAGCGCCGCTGCGACGCGCGGTCGAACGTCATTCGGCGCTAAACCGCGAGCGTTTTCGGCACGCGCGAGCAGGCGCGCGATCGCGTCGTCGATAATGGTTCCGTGTTTTTCGATTGAAGCGGTCACAAACTTTTCAGACGAAAGATTTTAGCACTTTTTTGCCGAATTTCGGGAACCGGCGCTAAAAAAACGGTGTCTAACGTTTGGTAGTTGCCAAAACAAAACACGGAGTTGCTTGGCGGAAATGTTTATAAAAATTTCGGTTTCGATATTTTTTTTAATTTTTGGTTTTCAGACGGTTTTCGGGCAAAATTCCGAAAATCCGAAAATACTGCCGCTCGGCGTTTTGAATGAGAAGGCTAAAGTTTTGGTTTTTCCGAAGTTTGCCGATACCGAAGCGCGACTTTCCGGAAGCGTTGCCGTTCAGGTGAAAATTGATCTGCCAAAGGGCGAAGTCGCTTCGGCGCGGGCAATTTCCGGTCATCGATTGTTGCGCCCTCTGGCGGAAGCGGCGTCGAAAAAGGCGAAGTTCGAACCGATTTTAACCGAATTCGATGCCATTTACGGCGCGGGCGTTTTAACTTTCAGCGTCGAAGATTTGACGGGTAAAGTCATCGAAAATAAAAAACCGAAGAAAATTTTGTCGGTAATTGATTTCAGAACCGCAATTATCAACGGCAAAGCCGTTGAGCTCGAAAAACCCGATTATTCGGATGAAGCGAAAATCGCTTGCGCTGCCGGAAAGGTCGAAGTTTTGACTTTGATTCACAGCGGAAGCGGCGAAGTTTTTTCCGCTAAAGCCGTTTCGGGCGATGAACTGCTTTTCGAAGCATCGGAAAAAGCCGTCATGAAGTCGAAATTTTCTCCGAGCAGTATAAACGGCGACAATGATTTTTATCTGATAAGCAAAATCGTTTATAACTTTGACCCGTTTGCTGAATGTCTTAAGGTCGGAGTTGTTAATAAAAAAGCTTTGAGCATTCCGAAGCCGATCGTAAATGCCGCTCCGAAAGACGAATTCACGATCACGGTTCAGATCGTGGTCGACGAAAGCGGCAATGTTATCTATGCGAAAGCGCTTTCCGGGCATCCTTTATACCGCGCGGCATGCGAAAAATCGGCGAAACTGACAAAATTCAGCCCGACGCTGATCAATCCGGGTCCGATCAAGATAAAAGCATCGCTTGTTTACAAATTCAAACCCGACGGCGCGATCGAATTTTGATTTTTATCGCAAATGCTTTCTTAAAAAACTGACGATCTTATAGCCGTCGATGTAAACCCACGGTTTTTCGCCCAAAGTGTAATGCCCGCACGGGATTTTTACTTTGTCGTGTTTGACGCCGGTCGCGCGCAATGCGCGCATCATGTCGCGCGAGAGATCGATCGGGAACGTCAGGTCGTACAGCGTGTAGATATAGCGCTGCGGGCGTTCGGGGAGGGAAGCGAGCCTGTCCATGTACGCCATCGGCGAAATCGGCAGCCAGTATTCGCGCAGATCTTCGAGCGAGACGTTGTTTTTTAAGCCTTCCTTGACGTGATACGTCGAAAGCCCCTGCCAGACGACGTCGGCGACATAACCGGAAACGTGATTGAAAACGCCGGCGTCGATCGCGAGATCGTGAACGAACGCGAAAAAACCGACGCAGGAACCGATGCTCGTGCCGACGATGCCGACTTTTTCGTAGCCCTGCCGTTTTAACCAGCGCACGGCGCCGCGCGTGTCGACGACCGATTGCCGCAGCGACTGCAAAGTCTGCCCGACGTTCGGCGCGACCAGATAATCGGCGCGGTCGAGTTCGGGCGGCATTCTTTTTTCGTGATACGGCAAAGTCAGGCGCAACGCCGACATCCCGAAACGATTGAACATCTTGCACAGATCGAAATACGTTCCGGCTTTCGCGTTCCAGTGCGGCAGCACGAGCACCGCCGATTTCTTGTTTTCGGCGTGCGGGAAAAACTGCGCGTAGACCGCGTTGTTTTCCCTGGAAAAAGTTTCGATGCCGCTCGTCCAGGTCAGCTGATCGCCGGTTAATTTATAATCCGAAATTTCGGGCGAGCAGAAAAAATTACCGCTGTCGGCGATCGTTTTTCGTGAATATTCGCGGAAAAATTCGTGCGGGTCGGCGCCGCGCGCGCCCTGGTCGACGAACTCGATTCCCCAGCCGAATTCGCGCACGACGCGGTTGTTGTCGCGCATCGCGTGCTCGCGTTCGCGCCGGTGCATGTAGCGTTTGAGCATAAGGATTTATGGTAAAAAACTAAATCCAAAGTCTCAAGTCATAAATACCGACATTGGACTTTGGATTTGAGACTTCGGACTGCTTTCAAGCAACCGCCGATTTTGCGCCCAGGACTTTTTCGTAAAACGCGATGTACTGCGGGATGATGAGCTCCGTGCTGTAGCGCGAAACGGCGGATTCGCGCGCTTTTCTGCCGAATTCGAGCCGCATTTCTTCGTCGCCGAGCAGCTTCATCGCGTCGTCCGCCATTTTTTCGGTGTCGCCGATGTCGCTCAGAAAGCCGGTTTCGCCGTCCGTCACGACTTCCGGAATGCCGCCGATGCGCGTCGCGATCGCCGGAACTTCGCACGCGCCGGCTTCGAGCGCGGCGAGACCGAAGGATTCGAGCTCCGACGGCAGCAGAAACAGGTCCGCGACGCCGAGGTATTCCGCGATATTCGCCTGTTTGCCGACGAAGACCGCATCGTCGGCGACGCCGAGTTGTTCGGCGCGGTAGCGGCAAGCCGATTGCTCGGGACCGTCGCCGACCATCACGAGCCGCGCGCTGCCGCCTTTATTCTTCACTTTCGCGAAAATCTCGACGCAGTCGACCGGGCGTTTGACGGCGCGAAAGTTCGAAACGTGGACGAGCAGTTTTTCGCCGCGCGGCGCGAGCTCGCGGCGGCGCGGCGAATCTTCGAGACGCCGGTAATGACGCGGGCAGATGAAATTCGGGATGACTTCGACCTCGTCGAAATCGAACGTTTCGATCGTCGCCTGTTTCAAAAAGCGCGACACGGCGGTCACGCCGTCTGATTGCTGCAGGCCGTAACGCGTGATCGGCAAGTAAGAGCGGTCGGCGCCGACGAGCGTGATGTCCGTGCCGTGCAGCGTAGTGATCACCGGAACGTAACGTTTCTGCTTGATCGATTCGCGCGCGAGGATCGCCGAGATCGAATGCGGGATCGCGTAATGAACGTGCAGCAGATCGAGTTTTTCCGAGCGCGCGACGGTCGCCATTTTCGTCGCTAAGGCGAGATCGTACGGCTGATGTTCGAAAAGCGGGTAGCTCATCATCTCGACTTCGTGAAAATGCACGCGCGCGCCGAGTTCCGTGAGGCGCGTCGGCAGCGTCGACGAGATGAAATGGACGTTGTGCCCGCGCGCGGCGAGCTCGCGTCCGAGCTCCGAGCCGACGATCCCGCTGCCGCCGTAAGTTGGGTAAACCGTGATGCCGATGTTCATCAGATAATTTTAGTTGAGGAAGTTTGGGAAGTCGAGAAAGTTCGGGAAGTCGGCAGGTTCGGCAGGCGTAAGAGAAAAATCTTCCCGAACTTTCTCGACTTCCCGAACTTTCTAAACTTTTCGCCGGACGAGATAAACGACGCCGCCGTGATCGTCGGTGAAAAGAAACGAGTCGTTCGACAATCTCATGATGTCGCACGGGCGCCCGACCACGTTTTTGCCCTGCAGGAAGCCGGCGATGAAATCTCGCGGCGGCGCGCCTTTGCGCAGAACGACGATTTTGTAGCCCTTCGCCAGGTTTTTATTGGTCGATCCGTGCAGCGCGACCAGAAACGAGCCTTTGAGCGACGCGTCCGCCGCCGTTTCGTCGAAATAATCGAACCCGAGCGCCGACGAGTGCGCCGGAAAATAGCCGTCGGACGCGGGCACGTTCGCGCAGGATTTCAGCCGCGCGGTCGGTTTTTTGAGCGTGCTCACGGGCGTCGTGTCGCGGTAGATTCTGCCGTTCGACTGGTAACACGAGGCCCAGCCGTAATCGGCGCCGTCCCGGAGCGCGTAGAAAGTTTCGTCCGGCTTGTTCAAACCGAGATGATCCGAACCCTGATTCGTCGCGAACAGATTGTTTTCCAGCCATTTCAGCCCGACCGCGTTGCGCAGGCCCTTCGCGAACGTGCGCGGACGGCTGCCGTCCGCGTTCATTTCGATGACCGTCGCGCGTTCCTTTTCCTTTTCGTCGCAGGCGTTGCAGCTCGACCCGACCGAAATGTAAAGCTTGCCGTTCGGCGCGAAAGCGATCGTGCGCGTCAGGTGCCAACCGCCGTATTTGTAGCTCAAGCCGTAATCGGGAAAAGTCGCCAACGTCTGCGGGCGCGAATCGGTCGGCTTTGTTTCGCCTTTCGTGAATCGGCGCCGCGTGAGCTTGTCGGTTTCGGCGAGATAAACCCAGTCCTGACCCGCCGGGTCGGTGTAAAACTGCAGGCTGTTCGGATTTTTCAAATTCGTCATGTAAGGAATGATTTTACCGAATTTGCCGCTTCGCTCGTCGAAGTCGTCGAGAATGTAAACGGAGCCGCGCGCATTGTCGGCGAGATTGTACATGTCGGTCACGAAGATTCGCCCGTCCGGCGCTTTGGCGAAAAAGCGAACGCGTTTCAATCCTTCGGCAGCCGGGACGATTTCGTAACCGTCGGGCAGATTTAAGTTAAAGGTTTTGCCGTTTTTTAAGCCGATTTTATGCGGCGTCAGGCGGATTTGCGCGGCGCAGTTCGAGACGAGCAGAACGGCGACCGAAAGCGCGAAAAAGAAGCGTCGGATTTTCATAACAATTGAATTTTATGAATTATTTGAAGAATGTAAACAACGGCGCGCGTTTTTTAATCGAGAACGTTCGCGTCGCGGCTCGAAGTATAACTCCAGCGCATCGAACCGCCCGCCGGCGCGCTCTGCTGCAAAGCGTGCGTGCGGCTTGCTTCGAGACTTAAAACCGCTTTCCCGCGCGCGAATTTTCGCAAATTTTTCGGCTTCAGGATGATCGCCGTGCGGGTTGCGTCGAGTTCGTCGTTGAGAGATGTTTCGTAGTCTTCCCGATCGCCGATTTTATCGTTGACCGGTTCGGCGTTCGAATTTCCGGCGTCGGGCGCCGCCGCCCGCGACTTTAACGTGACGGAGATTTGTTCTTCGTTTCCGACGCGCCGCGAGAGCGCGATTTTTACTTCTTTCGATCGCGAAACGATGATTTCTCCGGACTCGAGCTCGAGCGGCTCGAAGCTCAATTCGTTGCGAAAGGTTTTGCCGTCGTGATTGGTATAAAGAAAGCTGTGCGCGGTCTGAAGGCCGGGCATGGTCTTTTCGTAGCGCGTTCCGAAAGGAAAACTGATCGCCGCCTGCGGCAGCTCGGCGCCGTTGTGTTCGATGCGGCTCGGCGCGTCGAGGTCGACAGATTTGCCCCAACTGCCGTGGTAAAAATGAGCCGTCACGGTCGTCCGCTCACGGTTCGCGGAAACGATATAAGTCTGCTGGATTTCGGACTGCGGAATTTTCGTCGATTCGACAGTTTCCAGAACTTCGCAGCCGAGCGCGGCGAAAGTCAGAATCAAGAGCGGCAGAATTTTTACAACCGGACGCGCGTTAGAAATTTTCATAAAATTAGAGGCGTAAACGGTAAGGATTTTTCCCGAAATCCGCCGCGCCGGGTGAACGTCCGGCGCCGTCCGTTTTTGCGGCGCATCGGATTTTAATTTTTATCGCGGCTCGCATATTAAAAGGGGGTGACTCAGGATTTAATATGCGAGCCGCGATTTTCAAAGCGCGTTTTCCCCAAAACGCTTTGAAAGACGAAGACTTTCCATTCGAAAGCCGTGGGGCGTAAACAGGATCATCGACCGCCGAAAACGCCCGTGCGGGCGAAAATTGCTCTCACAAATAAACGCAGGAATTTCACCGGAAACGGGTCAAAATATTTTCGCGGAAAATAGATCGGAAAGCGACCGCCGCGGGACTTTCGTCGCCTCGTAAACAGGGAAGACGGATTAGCGAAGATAAAGGAGTAATTGAAAATCGAGCATCAAACTTCGTGCAGAATAACGACTCCGGCGCGGCGTTTCGATTCGTCGAGAAACGTTTCGATGTCGTTGGCGATTTTTTCTTCGGTTAAAATCTGGTTGATTTCCGCGCGCTTTTCTTCGAAAGACGGCACGATGACGCCCGGGTATCGGCGGCGAAAATCGGGCACGAACGTATCGCGGTAATAGGTTTGTTCGGCTTCGGGCGTGATGACGACGAACGAGCGGAAACGAAAATCGAGATATTTTTCGATCTTCACGCGCTGCGCCATCATGCGCACGAAATTATCGTCCTGCACGGAATCGAAACCGACGAGGCGCAGGCGCTTCTCGAATTCGGCGGTCGAAGGAAACGCGTCGAGCACGTCTTTGATTTTCGCCTTGATTTCAGCCTCGGTCGGTTCGGCGCGCGGCAGGCGTTCGGCTTCGAGCGCGATCAGCCGCTGATCGATCAAAATGCGCAGCGCGCGCTTTAAATCTTCCGAACTCGGCGGCGCGATCGGAACGTTCGGCTGCAGCGCGAGCTGCCAGAGCAGGTCGGAATAAGTGATCAGCTCGGGTTTCCCGACGCTGTCGTCGACCGTCGCGATCGTGCGGTCGACGACTTCCTGCGCCCGCGTTGCGGGCGCTTCGAAAAAGAAAAGCGGAAGCGCGAAAACGAGGCACCAAATAAATTTTCCGAACCGCGAATTATTCTTCATAAGACTTTTTCTATTTTCGTTCGATCGCGAAAAACTGTCAAATATTAGTTTTTGCCAAACTGTTAAAACCATTGACAAAAGGTTTAAAATACATTTTAATTTAGTAGGGAGTTTTTTATAAACTTGTCACTGCCCAAACATCCCTTCAAGCCTCTCTGATGACAATTTCTCAGTAAAATTTGTCGAACTTTTAACTTTAAAACCGAAAAATGTTATCCCCAAAGCCGATAAATAAAGCATCGAAATCTTTCTCTCTCTTGACGAAGGAACCGGACGCTTTATCAGAATTAAAATTCATCACCGATCTCGGACGCAGCCTGCTCGTGACGGTTCATCCCAAAAAAGTGGCCTCGCGCGTGGCGGAAGCGATTTGCCGCGAAACGCGTTCGGAAAACTGCGTGGTCGTCGTCGAGCTGGAGCAAATCGGATGGGTGAGCGGCACTTTCGTCTCGGAAAGCGAAGAGGCCAAACGGGACATTCTGAACCGCCGGCGATTCGAAAAATGGCTCGAGGTTCTACCGCCGCAGGTTTCGGTCTGGTCGGAATCGAGGGCCGAGTTTCTGCTCGAAACCGCGGCGCACGAGTTTGAATACGTTTCGCCGCTGCACATCGACGGCGACGTGAAGGGCGCGGTGATCGTCGGCTTCGCAGCGAAAAAAGACTGCGGCGAATCGTCGAAGCGCCTGATCGACGCGGCGGCGCAGATGACGGCGATGAGCATCAACCTTTCGGCGCATTACGAATCGGCGATCAACACATCGATCAATCAGGCGCGCGAGGAGCACCGCAAATTCACGGAATCGGTGCTCGACGCGCTGCCGGTTTCGATTTACGTGATCGACCGCGATTACCAAATCGTCACCTGGAACCGGCAGCGCGAGGTCGGCGCGCAGGGCATGCCGCGCGAGGAAGTCATCGGGCGGAATGTTTTTCAGGTTTTCGCCAAATACCCGCAAGCGCGGCTGAAGCAGGAATTCGAACGCGCGTTTCGCACCGGCAACATCGAACGCATCGAACAGCAGACGGTCGATCAGGCGGGCGCGACGAAGCACTGGATGGTCAGCAAAATTCCGATGCGCGACGAAACGACGGGCGAAGTGACGCACGTCATCACGGTCGGCGAAGACGTCACGATGCGCGTCGAGGCGATTCACGCCGCCGGGCGCGCCGAAAAACTGGCGGCGGTCGGAAGATTGGCGGCGGGCGTCGTGCACGAGATCAACAATCCGCTCGCGACGATTTCCGCCTGCGCCGAGTCGTTGGAAGCGCGCGTCGAGGAGGGCGCCTTCGGTCATTCGACGGAAGTCGACGATCTGCACGAATACCTCGGACTGATCCGCAGCGAGGCGTTTCGCTGCAAGGCGATCACCAACGGCCTGCTCGATTTCAGCCGCGTGCGCACGAGCAACCGGATGGCGATCGACGTGCCGGACCTCGTGAAATCTTCGGCGAATCTCGTCGCTCATCAAAAACGCGGCAGCGATATCAGCATCAAATTCGAACTCGAAGAAAATCTGCCGCAGATTCATGCCGATCACGGACAAATCCAACAGGCGATCATCGCGCTCGCGACCAACGCGATCGACGCGATGCCCGACGGCGGAACGCTCACCTTCCGCGCCAAAGCGGTCAACAACCGCGTGAACATCGAAATTCAGGATTCGGGGATCGGCATCGCGCCCGAAAACTTATCAAAAGTTTTCGAGCCGTTTTTTACGACCAAAGAAGTCGGCAAAGGCACCGGGCTCGGATTGGCCGTCTGCTACGGCATCATTACCGAACACGGCGGGCGCCTCGCGGTTCGCTCGAATCTCGGCGTCGGAACGACCTTCACGATTTTTCTTCCAATCCAAAAACAGTGGTAAAGAGTTGACTCGAGTCGACCGACTCGAATCCAGAAACTCAGTCAACTCCGCCAACTCGGTAAACTCAGTTATCTCAGTTAAAAATTATGGCAAAACTTTTAGTAGTTGATGATGAAAGCAATCTGCGGCTGGTGGTGCAGAAGGAACTGAGCCGCCAAGGGCACGAAGTCGAAACGGCATCGGACGGCGAAGCGGCTTGGGAATCTTTGGAGCACGAAGATTTCGACGTCGTTTTATGCGATATCAACATGCCGCGGCTCGACGGCATCGGGCTGCTTCGGCGTCTGCGCGACAAATCGCAGAACCCGCCGGAAGTGATCATGCTGACCGGGCAGGCGACGGTCGAATCGGCGATCGAAGCGATGAAGCTCGGCGCGTACGATTATTTGACGAAGCCTTACCGCATCACGGAACTCGCCGCGCTCGTGCAGCAGGCGGCGGAAAAGCAGAAGCTGAAAATCGACAACCAGCGCCTGCGCGCGCAGATCGAACGCACGAACAGCGGTCTGCCCGAAATCATCGCCGAATCGCCGCAGATGAAGGAAGTTTTGCGGCTCGTGCAGCGCGTCGCGGTTTCGGATACGTCCGTTTTGATCACCGGCGAATCGGGCACCGGCAAAGAACTCATCGCGCAGGCGATTCACCGCCTGAGCCGCCGGCACGATAAAACGTTCGTCGATCTGAACTGCGCGGCGCTGCAGGACAATCTGCTCGAATCCGAGCTTTTCGGTCACGAAGCCGGCGCCTTTTCCGGCGCGCGCGGGCGAAAACTCGGGCTTTTCGAGATCGCCGACAGCGGTTCGCTGTTCCTCGACGAAATCATGGAAATGCCGATGAATCTGCAGTCGAAGCTGCTGCGGGCGCTCGAAACGCGTTCGTTTTTCCGCGTCGGCGGCGTCAAAAAAGTCGAGGTCGACGTGCGGCTCATCGCGGCGACGAACCGGAACGCGAAACGCGCCGTCGCCGACGGGATTTTCCGCGCCGATCTTTTGTACCGCGTCAACAGCTTCGAGATTCACATTCCGCCCTTGCGCGAACGCCGCGAGGACATCGAGCCGCTTGCCAAACACATTCTGCAAAAGCTCGCCGGGGCAAATGCGCCGGAACTCGCGCCGCAAGCCGTCGACGCGCTCTGCTCGTTCAACTGGACGGGCAATGTCCGCCAGCTCAGAAACTGTCTGGAACGCGCCGCGCTGCTCTGCGACAACGGGCGCATCACGATCAAGGAACTGCCGCCCGAAGTCGTTTACAAGATGACGGAGCCGAGCGTTTCCGTGAGTTACAACGAGCCGAACGAGCTGGCCGTCAGCTCGTTTCAGAACGCTTCGTCGCCGACCGCGCTGCGCGACGTCGAGCGCCAGCAGATCATCAACGCGCTCGAAAAAACCGGCTGGCACCGCGGCAAAACCGCGGAACTGCTCGGCATTTCGCCTTCGACGCTGTATCGCCGCCTGCGCGAATACGATTTGGAGACAAGATAATGACAAAAAACATCACGGAAAATCTGAAACCGGTAATTTTTATCGTGATCGTCCTCGCCTTGGCGGCGATTTCGGCTTATCCGCAGCGCCGGCTCACCGGCCGGGTCGTCGATGTCATCGACGGTAAAACCTGCGTCATCGAATTGTATAACAAAAAATTGACGGCGGTTTTGCAGTTCATCGAAACGCCCGACCCCGAGCAGCCGCTTTACGAAGAAACGAAAACGCATCTGCAGGCATTGGTGCTCAACAAAAATATCGAATTCATCCCGCGCGGCGTGATGGGCGATAAAGCCATCGGTCGGCTTTTCGTCAAAGGCATCGACGTCAGCCAGCAGATGCTGCGCGACGGCGCGGCGTGGTATTCGGTCGCGGAAAGAACCAGTCAGGGCGAGGACGAAAGCCAGCTTTACCAGGAAAACGAAACGCAGGCCAAAACCGAAAAACGCGGCGTCTGGGGCGTCGCCGATTTGGTGCCGGTCTGGGAATTTCGTGCGGAAAGGGCAGCCCGCCAGCGCAGGCTGGAAAAGGACGAATTCATGAAATCGTCGCGCGTCCGAAACGAACAGGAGCCGCCGCTCCGCGGCGCGACGCCGACGAAAACCGCTCCGCAGAGCGAATTCTGGGCGAATATCGGTGCCGGCGGGGAGAACAACCGAGCCTACGGCGTCGGTAGCCTGCGAGTCGGCGGCGACCCGGAAAAAAAGATCGGGTTCATCTTTACGCCAAGCATTCTCCTGGATTTTCCCGGCAGGGACTTTTTGCAGAAGGCGGAAGCGCGGATTTATTACGGATTCAGCAACGGTGCGGCGGCCGCCGGGCGCAGCGTTTACCTGATCGCCTTCGTCACCGCCTCGAAGAATTATAAGTTCATGCAGAAGAACGATCTGACGGTCACGGCGGACAACCAAAAAATTCCGCTCGGCGCGGCGCGGCGTTACTTCCGGCAGAACGCGTCGGCGGTCGAAGAACTGATGGTCTACAAAGTCACGCGCGAGCAGCTGTTGAAAATCTCGAAGGCGGGCAAAATCTCGGCGCAGATGGGAAGCTACGCGGTCGTCGTTCCGAGCGAATCGATGACGTCCGTGAAGGAGTTGATGGACGCGACGAAATAAACCGCGGACGATTACCCGTAAAAAAAACGCGGCGCACCGGGCGCCGCGTTTTTTTATAGTTAAGGAGATCCGCCTTTCGATGAAATTTAGTTGGAGCCGATCTTGACGCCGCCGTTCGTCGTCACGACGCGGACGAGCGCGCCGCCGCCGTTCAGATCGCGGCTGATGTTGACGCCGCGCTGACGGTAGCCGTTTTCGTCTTTTTCACGTTCGACTTCGAGCCCGGCAATATCGCTCTTGAAGCCGCCGTTGACCGTGCGGGTTTCAAAACGCGCCGCGTAATTCGCCGGCATGTTCAGATGAACGCCGCCGTTCGTCGTTTCGACGTCGATGCCGTCGCCCTTCCAGGTGTTGCCGGAAAGCTCGACGTGCAGCCCGCCGTTGGTCGTTCTGCCCTTAACGTTGCCGGCGAGATTGTTGAGATGAATGCCGCCGTTTTTCGCGTCGAATTCCATCGTGCCTTCGACGTCGGCGATCGAGATGCCGCCGTTCATCGTCGTCAGTTTAAGATTGGTGCTGCGCGGCACGAGAATCTGGTAGGAAACCGACCAGCCGTTTTCTTCCGAAAGACCTTCGGCGCGAACTGTGCCGCCGGTTTCGATGCGGATGCTTTTCGCGAGCTGTTTGGCTTCTTCTTCCGAATTGCCCCATGTTTGAATGCAGGCGCGCACAAGCACGTCCGAGCGGTTCTCGCCCTTGACCTGAATGCCGCCGTAGCGTTTGCCGTCGACCGTCAGGCTGCCGCCGGAAACCGTCATTTCCCGCAGCTCGCTGCCCGAAACCTTGTCGCCGTTCGACCAGTTGTTCGAGCAAAACTCGCGGCTGTATGTTTTGAATTTGGATTTTTCCTTTTCCTTATCCTGCGCCCGGGCGTCCTCGCCGAGCAAAACGAAAGAGACGAACAATAAGCCGTATAAACAGAAACGTATTTTATTTGAATTCAACATCACAAAAGTCCCTCCAAAGTTTATGAATTATTTTCCGCAGAAATTGCGCTTTCTGTGTTGAAAACACCGGCAATCGGGATTTTGTGACAAAAAAGAAAAATCAGCCGCGAACAAACACGAAATTCCACGAAAAAATTATTTGAAGTTTATTTCGTGTTCATTCGTGTCTGTTCGTGGCTGACTTAAAAACTCTTCTTACACGCGCACGGCTTCGACGATCTGCATCGGCGACGGCGTTTCGACGACGCGCGTGAATTTGAAGCCGGCTTTTTCGAAAAGTTCCGCGTATTCGGTCGCGGTGCGTTCTCTGCCGCTCGTCATCGCGAGCATGTTCAGATCCATCACTTTGCTCATCGAGGGAACCGCGTCGTCTTCCTCGACGACCGATTCGACGAGCAGAACCTTCGCGCCCGGCTTAGCGGATTTCGCTAAGTTTTTCAAAATCGCGACCGATTCTTCGTCGTTCCAGTCGTGGATGATGAACTTCATCAAATAAATATCGGCTTCGACCGGAATTTCTTCAAAGAAATTGCCGCCGACGGTTTCGACTCTTTCCGCGACGCCGTTCGCCGTCAAAACTTCCGGCGCGCCGGCGACGACCTGCGGCTGGTCGAACAAAATCCCTGCGGCTCGCGGATTCGCCGCCAAAACGGTCGCGAGCAGCAGTCCGTGACCGCCGCCGATGTCGGCGATCGTGGCGGCTTCCGAGAAATCGTAGGCGGCGGCGACGGCTTTGCCGATCGGGTTGTTGAAACTCGTCATCGCCTCGTCGAAAATCCGCGCCGGCTCCGGGTTCTGCGCGTAATACGGGAAAACCGGCATTCCGAACGTGTGATCGAAGGCGGTTTCGCCGGTTTTGACGGCGTGCAAAAGGTTGCCGTGCGCGTGCCAGTGTTCGCGGTCGCAGATCATGTGCGCCGCGCCGCGAATCGACTCGGGAACGTCCGAGCGCAAAACTTCCGAAAGCGGCGAATTCTCGTAGCGCCCGTCCGCCGCTCTTTGAAACACGCCGACGCTCGTTAAAGCGCGCAGCAGACGATACAGCGACGGTTCGTGCGTCCCGGTGATTTCCGCCAATTCGGCGAGCGTTTTTCCGCCGTCAGCCAGCCGGTCGGCGAGATAAAGTTTGGCGGCGACCGAAATCGCCTGCGAAACGATAAAGCCCATGGTCATTTGCATCATCTGCGCGGCAGGCGGCAGCGTCTGCGGTTGTTCCAATTGCGGGGAAACTGCGTCCATAAATCAAAAATCTCCTTGAATTTAAAAAAATCGCGTTGCCGAAAAATTTCTTCCGGCAATTAAAAACGCGCAGTTCGGGCTAGAAAAGTATCAGGACGGCGGTTAGTAGGCGGTAGACGATAATCGGTAGCCGGTAGTTTGAAGATGAAAATCATCCTCGCCTTGAAACATCATTTCTACCGTCTACCGTCTACCGACTACCGCCAACTGTCTACTCAAGAGTAAAGATTCATCGGCCGCGTGAGCAGCGCGATCGGGTCTTCGACGTTTAATGCTTCGCGGACGAAAAACGGTTCGCCGGCGGCGGTGCCGATCAGACTTCCGAAATAACGCGAGCGGTTTTCGAGTTCGACGATGAAATTCTTGCTCGTGAGGCGCGTTTCCGGCTCATTCGAATCGGGGTTGTAAAACTGCGAAGCGTGCGCGCGAATGGCGGCGGTTTTTTCTTCGAGGAAATCGGAAATGTCGACGATGAACGACGGCGCGACGCGCAGCGAAAAAATGTTGTGCGCGATTATCGGCACCGGGATTCTCTCCTGTCCGAACGCGCCGTCGTACTTTTGCATCGAGGAAAGCCGCGCGGCTTCGCGCACGAGAACGGCGATGTGATTATGGTCGGGATGCGGGTCGTCGAGCTGGTGCGTGAGGAGCACTTTCGGCTTGAGGCGGCGCAGCACCCGCACCATTTTCGTGCGCTCGTCGTCGGAAACGAAAACGTGCCCGTCGGGCAGTTCGAGGTTTTCGCGCGCGTCCAATTTCAAAATCCGCGCCGCGTCCGCCGCTTCCCGGGCGCGAATTTCGACCGTTCCGCGCGTGCCCATTTCGCCCTGCGTGACGTCGAGCGCGCCGGTTCGGTAACCGAGAGATTTCATTTTCAAAAGCGTGCCGCCGACGGTCAGTTCGACGTCGTCCGGGTGCGCGAAAATCGCCAAAATATCGATTTCATTCATGGTTACAAATTTATCATAAGAAGAAATCAGCCACGAACGACGCGAACGACGCGTATCGTTTTTCCCGAATTTTCGTGCAATTCGTTTTGTTCGCGGCTACAATTCGTTTATGAAATTAGTCGTCCTCGGTTCCGGCAGCGCGGTGCCGCATCCTTTCAGAAGCGGCTCGGCGTACTGGCTCGAAACCTCTTCGGGCACGATTCTGCTTGACTGCGCCGCGTCCGCCGGGCATCGGATGGCGCAGGAAAAACTCGACTGGACGCGGCTCGACGCGATCTGGATTTCGCATTTTCACCTCGATCACGTCGGCGGGCTCGCGCCGTTTCTGTTCGGGACGCGCAACGCCGAGGCGATGAAGGAACGTGCGAAGCCGCTCAAAATTTTCGGCGCGAAGGGCTTGGAAAAACTCGTCGAAGCGTTCGACGAAGTCAACAATTACAAACTTTTCCGGCAGCCGTTCCCGCTCGAAATCGTCGAGGTCGAAGAACATGAAGAATTCGAAATTCTGCCCGCGACGCGCGCCGTCGCGATAAAGACGCCGCACACCGACGAAAGCCTCGCGATTCATCTTCGGGACAAAGACGACAAAACGCTCGTTTATTCTTCCGACACGGGCTTTACCAAGACTTTGGGCGCGTTCGCGCGCGCGGCCGATTTATTCGTTTTGGAGTGTTCTTTTTTCAAAAATAAGCCGATCGAAAAACATCTCGAACTCGAAGAAGCGATGTTTTTGATTCGTTACGCGGCGCCGAAAAAGGCGCTCTTGACGCATTTTTACGCGGAATGGGACGCGGTCTATTTCGACCGCGAAATCGAAAAATACGAGCCGTCCTGCGCGGTCATCGCGGCGCGGGACGGCTTGAGACTGGAAATATAGATTTTTACTGGATCGAGACGGTCATGGTAAAGTTCGTCGCGCGTCTGCCGTGGTTGTGAACGGTGATGTAAACGTCGCCGTTGCGGTCGACGTATTCGGAATAAGACGTGTCGTGTCTTTCGCCTTCACCGAAATCGCAGTTGCCGTTGCCGCAGCTCAGCGTCGCGTTCAGCGTCTGTCCGCTGCGCGCGCCCAGCACGTAAGTGCGCGAACCGCCCGCCGCGATCGAGCTCGAAACGCTCGCCGACGAGCGACCGCGCGCGAACCGGATGCGCGCCTGCGCCAGCGCGTCGTTCGCCGCCATCAAACCGATCATCGCCAAAATCAACATTTTTACACCGAATTTTTTTAACATTTCTTCTCTCCTTTAATAATTGCAAATCTAGCAAAAACTATTGACGCCAAATCTAATGCGATTTGCGGCGAAATGCAATAAAATTTCTTCGAAGAAAAACAACCGCCGGTTTTCTTTCCCTATATTCGGGCGAAGAAAACCGGCGGTTGTTTTTTTCGTTTCGAAAGAAACTTATTTTCTTAGTCTGGCTTCGACGTTGTTCGCTTTTAAGGAATTGCCGGTCGCGCGCTGCAGATCGGCGATCGCCTTATTAAGCTCGGTCTGCGCGCGCAGCTCGTTGCTGCGCGCGTTGATCAAAGCCGTCTGGCGTTCCAGAACCTTGTAAACGTCGGATTGCCCGGCGTCGAGCTTGCGCTGTTCGGATTCGTACTGCTTCTGCGAATTCTCGCGCGAAATCGCCGCGCTGCGGAGCCGCGCTTCCGCCGTGCGGATCGACTGCAGCGCGTTGCGCACGTCGACCTGAATGTTCTGCTCGATCTGCGCGCGCTGCGTCTGAATCTGCTCGCCCTGCACGAGCGATCTGCCGAGATTCGCCCGCGCCGTTTTATCGCCGAAGAGCGGCAGATTGAACTGCACGCCGACTCTCAGGGTCGGGTAACGATTCGCGAAAAGATTGCCCAAAGCGCCGCCCGCGCCGCCGATCAGATTATCGGGCAGCGTCGGCGTCGGCGTGATCGGAATTTCGTCGATTTGCGGGAGCGGCGGATTGACCTGTGCCGACAACAGATTAATGTTGCGGATAACCTGATTGAGCGTCGGCGTCGTCTGGCTGCTGATCGGGTTGATCGCCGTCGGATTGAGCGTGCCGGCGGCGCCGGTCAGCGAGTAATTGGCGATCAGATCGATCTGCGGCTTGGTCTGTTCGCGGTTGAATCTTTGTTCGAGCGAGTTGATGTCTTTCTGGACATCGTTGATGTCGATTTCCGGACGATTTTCGAGCGCGAGATTCAGGGCTTCTTCGAAATTCGTCTGCGGCGCGTTCAGATCGACCGAATCGGTCGGCACGATCGATTCCGACCAGAGCCGGTCGTTTTTGTTCTGCGCGACCAGATTTTTCAAAGTGTTTTCGGCGCGGCTGACCGTTTCGAGCGCCTCGTAAACGCCCTGTTCGATGTTCGCGACCTGCGTTTCGGCGGCGACGATGTCGATCGGCGCGAGCTGTCCTTCTTCGACCAGCCGGCGGTTGTGTTCGAGCTGTTCTTTCGCGTCGCGCACGCCGTCGCGCTGCACCTGCAGATTTCTCAAAGAGTAAACCAGATCCCAGTACGCGCGCTGCACGTTCGCGATGATCTCGATCGAACGCTGGCGAAACTGCGTGTCGGTCAAACTCAGGTTGCGCTTCGCGATTTCGATGTTGCGGCGCGGCTGGTCGAACGAGCGACCGCGAAAGATCGGCTGCGTGAACTGAAAACGCAGATTCGTCGTGTAGGTCGGGTTGACGAGCGAAAAAAGGTTGTTGGTCGTGCCGCGCGAGCTGTCCGCCAAAACGGAAAATCTGCCGCCGGTCTGCCGGATCGAGCCTTCGAGACCGGCGTTGCCGACGATGCTCGAAGTCGTCAGCGAACCGTCGGGACCGCCGCCGAAAAAGCTGAAGACCGGCGTTTTCGCGCGTTCGTAATAGGTTTGTCCCGAAAAACGCGGCTCGTAAAACCCGCGCGCCGACTGCAGTTCGAATTCGGCGATGCGCACGTTCTGGCGCGTGACTTCGATGTCCTTGTTGTTTTCGAGCGCTAAGGTTATCGCTTCTTTTAACGAAAGCGGTTTCTGTTCGAGCATGTCGACGCCGACGCGCCCCAAATCGGGCAGCGATTTATCGTCCTGCTGGTAATTCGGCGCGACGTTCGGCACGCCGTTCAGGTTTTCCGGCTGAACTTTCTGCTTGTCCTCGACGTTCGGCTGAACGGTCGGCGACGGAGCGGGCGTCGCGGTCGGCGACGGCGAAGGCGCGGGCGTCGGCGTTAAGGTCGGTTCCTGCGCGCGCGTTTGACCGGTCGCCGCGAGCGTCAAAATTAAGATGAAAAAATATAAATGCCGTTTCATAATTTTATGAATTGGGTTTTTGGTTTTGGGTTTGGGGTTTTTGCAAAAACCGAAAGCCGAAAGCCAAACACCGTCTATAAAAACTGCGTATAAATAAATCCGCCGAATATTAATAAAAACGCGCCGATCTCGCCGGCGATCAAGCCGTACATGAACCAGACGGTCACGAAATTTCGCTCCGCGAACATGTTTTCCGTACGGTTCAAAAAACCTTCTCTGACGTAGCCCGCCACCGTTAAAACGAAATATAAAAGCGGCACGGCGACGATCACGGTCTGCTGAACTGGATCGAACGGCGAAAACTCGATCAATTTAGCGATCACCAGACTCGCGAAACTGTAAAAGAACGAAGCGCGATGCGCGATGTCAACGTAGACCGGAGCTTTATGTTCGGGCGACCGCATGATCTTCCGGTATTTCCAAACGCCGGTCAGCATGCCCGCCAACAGAAACAAACCCGAACAGAAAAGCGCGATTTTTACCGACAAATTCATGTTTTAACTGTTTTGAATCCCGCCTTCAGGCGGCAAGCGGTTTCGATTCGAACCCCGCTGACCGTCAGCGTTAAGCCGCCTGAAGGCGGGCCTCAAAACCTTTAACTCTTCGTGAACAGCGATGAAGTCGCGGTCGCGAACCGGCGTTTCATGCCGCCGAAGACGCGCGACGAAAAATCGCCGACGCGGCGGAACGTTTTAAGTTCGCTGATGTCGTCGAAGATCGAGTAAAACACCGGCACCGCCAAAAGCGTGAGCAATAAACATAAGCTCTGACCGCCGACGACCAGCACACCGATCGAGCGGTTCGTGCCCGCGCCGGCGCCGGTCGAAACGACGAGCGGGATCATGCCGGCGACGAGCGCGATCGTCGTCATCAGAATCGGGCGCAGACGGTCGCGGTTGGCGCGGATGATCGCGTCGTAGCGGCTCATGCCGCGCTCCCTGAGCCCGTTCGTGTGATCGATCTGCAGAATCGCGTTCTTCTTCACGACGCCGAACAAGAGCAGCAAACCGAGCCCCGAAAAGATGTTCACGGTCTGCCCCGCGATCAGCAGCGACAAAATGCCGAACGGAATCGAAAGCGGCAAGGTGAGCAAGATCGTGATCGGGTGAATGAACGATTCGAACTGCGCCGCGAGCACGATGTACATGAAGATGAACGACAGCATGATCGCGAGCAGGAAGTAGAACCCGGCTTTGTTCATTTCCTTCGACTGCCCGACGTAACCGGTCGTATAACCCGCCGGCATTTTCAGTTCCTTCACGAACGAGTCGATCGCCGACGTGATGTTCGCCGCCGAACCGCCCGGCTTGGTGTTCGCGAGCAAGGTCACCTGGCGCTGGCGATTCGTGCGTTCGACCGAACTCGGTCCCGTGCCGCTCTTGATCTTGACCAAACGGTCGAGCGTCACCCAGCCGACTTTGGCCGAGGGAACGATCAGGCGTTTTAAGCCTTCGACGTCGGTGCGGTAACTGTTGATCGCGCGGACGCGGACCTCGTACTGCTCGGTCGTTTCGTTAAAGGTCGTCGCTTCCTGACCGGCGACGAGCGTGTTCAAAGCCTGCGAGACGTCGCCGATGCGCACGCCCAAATCCGCCGCCGTGTCGCGGTCGATTTCGAGCTGCACCTCGGGTTTGCCGCTGATTAAAGTCGAATCGACGTCGACCGCGTCGGGAATCGTTTTCATCTTCGCGAGAAGTTTTTCCGAGTATTCCTCGAGGACTTTCAAATCCGGTCCGGCAATCAAAAACTGCACGTTCGCGTTGCGGAAACCGCCGCCCGAAAAAGCCTGTACCTGTTGAACGCCGGTGCGCAGCTCGGGCGGGTAATTTTTCATGATCTCGCGCGCGTCGCTCATTAACTGTTCCTGCGACTTGTCGCGCAGACCGACGTCGGAAAGCTTGACGTAGATCGTTCCGCTGTTGACGACCTGCGCCGTTCCGCCGCCGATCGTCAAAAGCGTGTCGGTGACGCCCGGCAGCCGGCGAATGTCGGTCGCGATGCGTTCCATCAAAACGGTCGTCGCCTGCAAAGAGCTGCCTTCCGGCGCGCGCACCGACACTTCGAACTGCGACTGGTCGTCGACCGGCAAAAAGTTTTTGCCGACGAACATAAACAGCGGCACGATCGCGAGGAAAACCAGGATGCAAAGCGTCACGATGACCCAGCGGTGCGCCATCGAGAATTTCAAAAGCATCGTGTAAACGGCGTCGATCTTGCTGTAGAACCAGCTGTCTTTTGACGAATGCGCCGCCGGTTCCTCCGCGTCGCGATTCGTCGCCGGCTCTTCGTAGTGCGTTTCGAGCATGCCGTCGCCCTTAATGCGCGGCGCTTCGCCCGAACCGACCGGTTCGACTTCCTCGCCCAGATCTTTTTTGCCCTTCGGCGCTTTGATGAGGCGCGCGGCGAGCATCGGCGTTAAGGTAAACGAAACGATCAAACTGACGGCGACCGCGAACGAAGCGGTCAGACCGAAGCTCGACATGAAGCGCCCGACGATGCCCTGCATGAAACCGATCGGCACGAACACCGCCATCAAGGACAGCGTCGTCGCCAAAACGGCGAGACCGATTTCTCTGGTGCCTTCGATCGCCGCCTGAAACGGGTGCATGCCCTTTTCCTCGACGAACCGGTAAATGTTTTCCAAAACGACGATCGCGTCGTCGATCACGATGCCGACCATCAGGGTCAGGGAAAGCATCGTGATCGAATTGAGCGTGTAGCCCATCGCGTACATCAGCGCGAAAGTCGAAATGATCGAGGTCGGAATGGCGAGCGCCGCGATAAAAGTCGTGCGGAAGTTCCACAAAAACAGGAACACGACGACCGCCGCGAGCAGCCCGCCGACGATCAGGTGTTCTTCGATCGCGTGCAGTGAGTTTTCGATGAAGATCGAGTTGTCGCCGACGATCTGCAGTTTGTAATCTTTCGGCAGAGTCGGCTGGATTTCCTTCAGGCGTTCCTTGACCTCGTGCGCGACGGCGACCGTGTTTTGTCCCGATTGCTTGGAAACGATCAGGGTGACGGCCGGCTGGCCGTTCAAAAGCGCCTGCGAACGCACTTCTTCCGCGCCGTCCTCGACGTAGCCGATGTCTTTGACCTTGACCTGATACTCGCCGCGCGTCGCGACGACCACCTCGGCGAACTGTTCCGGTTTTCGAATTTTTCCAAGGGTGCGGACGCTCGTTTCGCGCTGTCCTTCGTCGAGCCTGCCGCTCGGGAACTCGATGTTCTGCAGTCGCAGCGCGGTCGTCACTTCCGCCGGAGTGATATTGTACGCGCGCATTTTATCCGGGTCGACCCAGACGTTGATTTGCCGCTCGCGCGCGCCGATCAATGTGATCTGTCCGACGCCGTTGACCGATTCGATGCGCTCCTTGATCTTGTTTTTCGCGGTTTCCGTCACGTCGCGCAGACTGGTCGGCGCCGAAACGACGATGCGCAAGACCGGCGCGGCGTCCGAATCGAGCTTCTGCACGGTCGGCTGCTCGGCGGTTTCGGGCAGGTTCGGAATCACCGTCTGAATGCGGTTTTCGACTTCCTGCGCGGCGACGTTGACGTCCTTTTCGAGAATGAACGTGATGAAAACCTGCGAGATGCCCTCGACCGACGACGAACGCAGCTCGTCGATGCCGCTCACGGTGTTGACGGCTTCCTCGATTTTCTCGGTGATTTCCGTTTCGATTTCCTGCGGCGACGAGCCGGGATTAACGACCGTCACGGTGATCGTCGGAAAGTCGATTTTCGGGAAAAGGTCGACGCCGAGGGAGAAAAACGAGAACGCGCCGACCGTCACGAGCGACAAAACCAGCATCGTCGCAAAAACCGGACGCTTAACACAAACTTCTGCTAACCATTGCATATTTTTTTAGTGGTCGGTGGTCGGCGGTCGGCGGTCAGTATTTGTCTTTCTCTGACAACTGACCACTGACCGCCGACCACTGCTGATCTATTGACTGACAATTACTCCGTCGCCAAGCTTGTCCAAATTGCTCGTCGCGACCGTTTCGCCTTCCTGAATGCCTTGTTTGACTTCGATCATGTCGTTTTCGAGGAATCCGAGCTGCACGAGCCGTTCGTTCGCGACGCCGTCCTTGACCACGAAAATCTTATTGATGTCGCCTTCCGCGCGCACGGCGGCGGTCGGCACCATGACCGCCGCTTCCGGCTGCGACTGCGTGATGCGCACGGTCGCGAACTGACCGGGTTTTAACAATCCGCCCGTGTTCTCGACCTCCGCCTCGACCGTCAGCGTGCGCTGCGCGGTGTTCAGACTCGGCAGAATCCGCACGATCGTGCCCGCGAAATTGCGGTCCGGATAGGCCGAAACCTGCGCCGAAATGCCTTGTCCGACCGCGACTTTGCCGATCGATTGCTCGGGCACGTCGATCCGCAGACGCAGCACCGACGTGCGGACGATCGTCGCGACCTTCGAGTTCGGAGTGTTCGGCGTGATATATTCGCCCAGGTCCGAATTTTTTTCCGAAACGTAACCGCTGATCGGCGCATAGACGATGTTGTCGGTTACCGCTTTGCGCGCCTGTTCGACCTGCGTTTCGGCGGTCGCGACCGCCGCGCGGGCTTGGCTGACGTTTGAGCGCGCAGTATTAACGGCGGCGCGCGCGACGTCGATCGCCTTGATGGCGACCGCGGCGTTCGAACGGGCTTCGTCGAGCTTTCCGAGCAGATCGTCGCGCTGGGCTTTGCGCTGGTCGAACTGCGCGCGCGAAACGTCGCCCGTTTCGAGCAGCCGCGTCGTGCGCGTGAGTTCCTTCTCGGCTAATTCCAATTGCGCACGGATCGATTTGACCTGCGAAAAGGATTCGATGCTGAAGCTTTCGCCGTCGCCGATTCCGAGACGCGCCTGCGTCTGGCGCAAATTTTCAGTCGCCTGTTGAACGTTCGCTTCCGCCTGCTGCACGGCTTTGCGCTGCTGTTCGACCTGCGCCTGCGCCTGTTCAAGCCGGATCTGCGCGTCGCGCGCGTCGAGGCGGATCAAAACGTCGCCCTTGTTCACGTAACTGCCGACATCGAAATTGACCTCGACGATTTTTCCGCCGACGGTCGGCGCGACGTCCGTCTGCGCGTCGCTCGCCAGATTGCCGGTCGCTTCGAAATACGTCGGAATCTGCCGCACGACCGCCGGCGTCGTCGTGACGGCGACGTTCGGCTTTTGCTCGGCGTTGACGTTGACGTTGACCTGCGCTTTCGAGCCGCCGCACGATGCCGTAAACATCGCCAGAAAAACGGCGGAAGCGGCAAAAAATATAAATTGGAATGATTTCATATAAAGTTTATAAATTTTTATTTTTGCTTTTGCGCTTTTACTTTTTGATGCCCTCGAGCAGAATCGTCGCGAATTCGCGCGCCGCTTCCTCGTTGGAAATCTTGATTAATTTTTGTTCCTTGTCCCACAGGATGTTGTTCAGCGAATGGTGCACGAACATTCCGATAAAGGCGCGGACCACGACGCGCGGTTCGACCTCGCGAAAAGCGCCGTCTTTTTGACGCTGGCGGATGTAGCCGCCCAAAAAATCGTAGATATGCGTAATGAAATTTTCAAAAAACACCTCCGCCAATTTATGTCCTTCGAGCGCCGAATGCAGCATCAGGCGCAAAAAATCCGAATCCTCTTCGTGATGATCAAGCGCGTTCAGAGCCATGTTGTAAAAAACGCCGAAATCGTCCTTTCGTTCGATCTTGTCGGCGATCTCCGCGAACGGATTGTCAAAGCCGTGATCGCATGCCTTATGGTCGAGGATCGCCGCGTAAAGCTCGTCCTTGTTCGAGAAATGTTTGAAAATAACCGCTTCCGAAACGCCCGCCGCGTTCGCGATCTCCTTGGTCGTCGTGCCGCGAAAACCGCGCTCGGAAAAAAGGCGCATCGCTATCTGGCAGAGCTGTTCGCGCCGTTCGTCACCCGCCATCCGGGTATTCGTTGTCTCAAAAAATTTGTCCAATTTCGCTCCTGTTACCTATAAGTGAGTGCTTACTAACTTGTAAGTTTCGCAGACCGGAAATGTTCTGTCAAGTCCTTTGTGAAATTTTTTACAAGAACTTATATAAAAAAAATACGTATGAACTTTTCGCAGCCGGACGGCATCAAAAACCGAAACCGAAGAAGAGTTTTATCTTGGTTGATTTTTGAAAGGAGAAAAAGAGAAATGTCGGAATTTGATCAGGAAGTTAAAAAGGCGGAACGGGAACTCGAGCAGAGCTTGGTTCCGGTCAGCCCGCAGGAAGATGAATTCAATCGTTCGACGGACGATGAATATTTGGGAGATTTAAAGATGCAGGCACAGGAGTATCAGCAGAGATTTCAGGACGCGGCGGTCAAGGCCAAAGATTACGCGAGCGAAAAATTCGCGCAGGCGAGCGATAAATTCAGGGAACTTTCCAGTAAAGACCCGAAAGAATTGGTCGAAGAGGCGAAGGAATTCGCGCGCCAGAAACCGGGACAGGCAATCGTCGTTTCGGCGGCGGTCGGATTGATCCTCGGCTTGCTGCTTAAAAGAAAATAAGCGGTCGAAAAAACTAGAAAGCGGGAAAGGGCGGCTCGAATTCGAGCCGCCCTTTCTTTGTTAAGAAAATTATATTTACGGTTAATGTTGCGCGTGGATGAGACGTCGCGTCGTATCGCCGAAAAGCACGTCGATCTTCTGCGGTTCGATGACGTCCGTCACTTCGCCCTGCCCGAAAACCGAGTGCATCATCGCCTGACCTTTGCGGTATTTCCGGGTTCGGTCGTAGGGCGATGCGGTTTTCGATTTGCCCATCGCGACGGACGTTTTCACGCCGCGGCTGAAGGTGCTCGACGTTTCGCAGGCCTGACAAATCGCCTTTGTAATTTGTCCCAGTTTGGTTACGCTTTCAACGGTGTGTTTTTGTTCGACATCGCACGCCGAACACAACATTCCCACCGTTTGACCAATTTGAAATACTTCTTTTTTCATAAATTTATTTTCCTTTTATTTATCTACGACGACGCGGACGAAACGAGCGGAAGCTCTTTTTCGGCGCCGAAAACTTGTTGGCGGAAGGCTCGATCGTCGCGGGCAGCGCACCGCCGAAATCCGGCAGCAAAACTCGCTCGACCGTTTGACCGGTGAGGCGTTCGATCGCGCGCATCGCGAGTTCGTCGCCGGCGGCGACGAGCGTGATGGCGCGTCCTTTGTTGCCGGCGCGTCCCGTCCGACCGATGCGGTGCACATAATCTTCCGGCGCTTCGGGAACGTCGTAATTTATCACGTGACCGACCGAATTGATGTCGATGCCGCGCGCCGCGACGTCCGTCGCGACCAAAACGTTCGTCTTGCCGTTTTTGAAGCTTTTGAGCGCGGCTTCGCGCTGCGACTGCGAACGGTCGCCGTGAATGCGCGTCGATTTATGCGCGCGTTTTTCCAAAATATGCGCGATTTTGTCGGCGCCGCGTTTCGTGCGCGTGAAAACCAGCACGCGCTCCAGTTTTTCGCGTTCCAGCAAATCGAGCAGCAGAACGGTTTTCGAATGCGCCGCGACCGGATAAACGGTCTGTTCGACGAGATCGGTCACTTTGCCGCGCCGGCTGACTTCGACGAATTCCGGCTCGATCATCATCGAATACGCGATCTTCTCGATTTCCGTTGAAATCGTCGCCGAAAAGAAGAGCGTCTGCCGGTCGCTCGGCAAAGCTTTGACGATTCGTTTAATGGTCGGCAAAAAGCCCATGTCGAGCATCCGGTCGGCTTCGTCGAGGACGAGTATTTCGAGGCGGGAAAAATCGATCATGCCGCGTTCCATAAAATCGATCAAGCGGCCCGGCGTCGCGACGATGATGTCCGCGCCGCGCCGCAGCGCGTCTTCCTGCTGGCGGTAACCGGCGCCGCCGATCAGCACCGCGCACTTGATGTTTTTCGGCGCTAAATCGCGGCACGCCTGACCGGTCTGGTTCGCCAGCTCGCGCGTCGGCGCGAGAATCAAAACGGAAGTCCCGGTTAATTCTTCATCGATGATCGTCTGCAGCACGGGCAGCAGGAAAGCGGCGGTTTTGCCGGTTCCCGTCTCCGCGCAGGCGATCAGGTCTTCGCCGTCCAAAACGAGCGGAATCGCCTGTTTCTGGATCGGTGTCGGCTCAGTATAGCCGAGCGACTCGCATCGTTTGATAAGCGACGAATGCAAGCCAAGTTCTTTAAAACTCATTTAATTTAATATCCTGTTTGTTCTCTTGACCGAAAACCGCAAAAATTTCACTGCGAAACACAAGGCACGAGCGGTCGGGCAAAAATCTGCCGCCGAAATCTACGAATGCCTTAACTTCCTGCGTTTTTCAGAAGTTAAATAGAAGTGTCGAACGAAAGTGTGCTTCAGTGAAACGGTTGCAAATGAAGTGTTTGCGTTTGATTGCTCAAAATACGGAGCGTTGCTTCTAGCCTTTTACGAATCTGCCCTGATAAACATCCAAAAACGTCAGCAATCGAAAATTTTCGAAGCGACGAGCTACCGTCGATGAATCAGAGTAGGAAAATTGTCAAATACTATGATGCATTAAAAAGCGAAGAAGTTCAATTTAATTTGGCTTGTGTGCGGATTTTTATTTGTTTCCGGACGCGAGAACAGCGGTTGAGTCCAACGAAAAATAGTTTGCGAAAGACGTTTTCGCAAACTATTTCGAATTTTCAGGTAAATTAAAGGTTGAGCAGCTGCGCCTTCGCGGCTTTGAATTCTTCGTCGCTCAAAACGCCGTCCTTGTGCAGTTTGGCGAGCTTTTGCAGCTCCGCCGTGACGTCCGGCTTTTCAGCTGATTCGCTTTCTTTTTTGCCGCCGAATTTGCCGAGGAGCGACCCGCCGACCTTTTTGCCGACCTCGCTGCCGACCACGCCGCCGACGAGCGCGCCCGCGAACGTGCCGACGACCGGCATGATCGAAGTGCCGATCGCCGCGCCGCTGATGACGCCGCCCGCCAAGCCGGACATCTTTCCGACTTTTTCGTTTTCTTCCTGCTCTTTATTCTTTTTTTCGTTGTTTTCCATAGAGTTTTCCTTCGTTTGAATTTCAAAAGTCAAAGAATTTTTTGACCGGACTGTTATAAAAGACGTCTAATTATACGCCCGTTTCGGTTTTCCGTTCAATAAAATTTTCCGGAGAAAAAACGGCCGATTTTTGCGACTGAAACGCGCCGCGATTTCTTAATCCGAAGGACGCATCGGAATATTCATGGCTTTGATCTTCGACAGCAGCGTCGTCGGTTTAATTTTCAGCCGTTCGGCGGCGCCTTTCGCGCCGTAAACCCGGTAATTCGCCGCTTTAAGCGCTTTGACTATATTTTCGCGCTCGAACTCTTTCAGCTCGTCGTAACTTTTGATGCTTTCGCCTGAATCAGCGGTGGCGGGCTGATTCTTTTCCCGCGCCGTTAAATTGTCTAAAAACTCGGCGAGCGAGAAATCCTCATGACCGCTGTTGTTCATAATCACGGCGCGTTCGATGATGTTCTGAAGCTCGCGGACATTGCCCGGAAACGAATAACTACGCAGCGCCACGATGTTTTCGCCGGTGAAATTCAGCGGCTTCGACCGCGATTTAACGAGAAACTGCGCGAGAAAATGCCGGGCTAACGCCTCGATGTCGGCGGGGCGCTCGCGCAGCGGCGGAAGGTGGATCGGGAAAACCGTCAGCCGGTAAAAAAGATCCTGCCGGAAAGCGCCCGTCTTAACCTCGCGTTCGAGATCGTGATTGGTCGCGGCGATCACGCGCACGTCGACCGAGACCGTGCGGTCGTCGCCGACCCTTTCAAACTGTTTTTCCTGCAGCACGCGCAGCAGCTTGCCTTGCAGCGCGAGCGGCAGCTCGCCGATCTCGTCGAGAAAAATCGTGCCGCCGTCGGCGATTTGAAACCTGCCGGCGCGGTCTTTGACGGCGCTCGTGAAAGCGCCGCGCACGTGCCCGAAAAACTCGCTTTCAAAAAGTTCCGGCGAAATCGCCGCGCAGTTGACGCGCACCAGCGGCTTGTCTTTGCGCGGGCTCGATTCATGGATCGCGCGCGCGACGAGCTCCTTGCCCGTGCCGGATTCGCCCGTGATCAAAACGGTCGTATCGGAAGCGGCGACCATTTCGATCTGCCGGATTATTTTTTGCCAGACCGGGCTCGCGCCGACCAGAAAATCATGTCCGGCGCGCTCGTCGACGATTTCTTTAAGATATTTATTTTCGTCTTCGAGTTTTTGCCGCCGCTTTTCCAGTTCTTCGAAAGCCTGCGCGTTGGCGATCGCGAGCGAGGCCTGATCGGCGTAAAATTTCAGCCAATCGAAATCTTTATGGCTGATTTCCGCGCGCGCGAAAACCGCCAGCACGCCCAAAATATCGCCCTTGAATTTCAGCGCGTGCGCGGCGAAGGCGACGATTTTTTCGCGCGCCGCCCACGCTTTGTCGATGATCCAGTCGGATTTTTGGATCTCGATGCCGTTCAAAAGCACCGATTCGCCGGTCTGCGCCACGAACCCGACTTTGCGGGTGCCGCGCGGAATGCGGCTGAAGCGTCCGTTCCGGTTCGTCCATTTCTCATCGCTCGTGATGCTCGCGCCGCGGCTCGCCGTCAACTGCAAGTAAACGCTCGTGCCGCCCGAGTCGGTTTCGGCCGCCGATTCGAGCAGCCAGATGCGCGCCAGCGCGACCGTTTCGCGCGCGGCTAATTGCGCTGCGATCGTTTCCAGCGTGTCGTCAAGCGGGCGCTTTCCGCCGACCGGATCGTTTATCGAATCGAAGGAAAACGGTTTCGGCATAAAACAAAAATAACGAAATATCGTTGCGGGCTCAACGAAAAATCACGCAATAACGAAATGTCGTTGCGGACGAATCGCCCGCAGCTTGAGCTAAATCAATTGATAAAAGGGCTTAACCGAATTAAGCTTGAGGCATATATTTTGCTGAGTTATTGGTGAGTTTCAAAGTTCAAAATCATTTAAGTTGAGAGTGATCGATATGTCAGGTTTTTTCGGAATACTTCTTATTGTCGGAATTTTAACGCTGCTCGGTGCCGGCACTTTACTCTTTATCACATTGAAATATTACTGGGGCGAACGCGGCACTCCGCCATTAAAACGCGAACAGCGCCGGCAGGCACTCGAAGAAGAACTGCGCTGGCGCGCCAAGCAGATCGAATACAGCAAAACGCATCCGATCGCGACGCGCAGCAGCAGCTTTTGGGATAATACTAAAGTGTACCGGTAAGGCGGCTTTCTAAATGACACGAAAGCTATTTAAAGTCCTTTCGCTTTGAGCCAATTTTCAGCCGCCTGTTTCGGCGTCAGTTTTTCGCCGTCGACCGCGTAATTGAGCCGGCGCATTTCATCGGTCGAAACGGCGTCGTTTAATTTCTCGAAAGGCTCGCGCAAAATTTCCGCCCGGTCGCGCCGCGCGATGTAAACGGCCTGGTAGGGCGGAAAATATTTTTTGTCGTCGGCGAGCTGAAACAAATCGAGCGCGGCGATCAGCCCGTCGGTCGAATTGCCGGCGATGATGTCGACCTGTCCGGCGGCGAGCGCGCGGTACGTTAAAGACAAATCCATCTCGCGCGGCTGGCGCGCGAAATCGAAGCCGTAAGCTTTCGCGAATCCCTGATAACCGTCGGCGCGCGACATGAAATCCTGCCCGAATCCGGCTTGCCAGCCGCGCGCCAGCGGCACGGCGTCGGAAATCGTGCGCAGACCGTTTTCCCGCGCCTGCGCGCCGCGCACGAGAATCGCGAAATCGTTCGAAAACCCGAGCGGCGGGCTGATGAGCAAATCAAACTTTTCCGCGTATTCGCGCTTCGTTTCATCGTAAACGCGCGTCGTGTCCGTGACGGGCGGATGCTTGAGAATCGCCGTGTACGCCGTGCCGGTGTATTCGGGGTAAACGTCCAAGTTGTTCGACACGAGCGCGTCGTGCGCGAGGTTTCCGCCGAGCTCGAACCGGCGTTCGACCGCCAGCCCGCGTTTTTCGAGCATTTGCGCGAGAATTTCCGCCAGAATCACCGATTCGGTAAAATCTTTCGAGCCGACGCGGATCGTCTGGTCAGCAATTGTCGATGGAATCCGAGATTCGAAGTTCGAAATGAACCCGAGCCCGAAAATCGCTAAAACCAACGCCAGCGCGCCGGCGGCGACGTATTTTCGCCGCGGGTTGGCGGCGCGCGTTTTGTAGTCGAACGATTTTTCGAACTGCCCGAGCGCGAAATCGCAAAAGAGCGCGAGCAGCGCCGAAGAAAGCGCGCCGGCGAGCAAAAGATTATTGTCGTTTTGACGAAGCCCGCGAAAAATATAAGTTCCGAGCCCGCCCGCGCCGACCGCCGCCGCGACGGTCGCGACGCCGACCGCGATGACGACCGCGACGCGAATCCCGGTCAAAATCACCGGCGCGGCGAGCGGCAGTTCGATCATTCGCAGAATCTGCCGATCGGTCATGCCCATCGCGACCGCGGCTTCCCGGGTTTTCGCGTCGACGCTTAAAATGCCCGTCACCGTGTTGCGGATGACCGGCAGGAAAGAATAAACCGTGAGCGCGATGACGGCGGTTTTCGCGCCGATTCCGCCGACGAGCGGCAATGGAATCAGCAGCCCGAACAAGGCGAGCGACGGCACCGTCTGCAAAATATTGGCGATCCCCAAAACGGGCGTTTGCAGCGATTTACGGCGCGTCAGCAGAACGCCGAGCGGCACGCCGATCGAAACGGCGAGCGCGGTCGACACGAGCACGAGCACGAGATGCTCGCGCGTCAAAACGAGCAGTTCCGCCCAGTTTTGTTTGAGAAATTCAAGCAAGCTCATTTAATTCGCGATCGTTTCCAGATAATTTTTAACGAGCGGCAATTCCGATTTTCTGAACTGCGGCGGCGTTCCGAGAAAAGCGATTGTGCCCTTGTCCATCAGACAGATTCTGGTTCCCAGAATAAACGCTTCGTGCAGATCGTGCGTGACGAAAACGGCGGTTTTGCCCAACTCGCGCACGAGCCCGGCGAATTCTTTCTGCAGGCCGACGCGCGTTAAAGCGTCGAGCGCGCCGAACGGTTCGTCAAGCAGCAGCAGATCCGGATTCGCGGCGAGCGCCCGCGCGACGCCGACCCTCTGACGCTGACCGCCCGAGAGCTCGTGCGGCATCCGATTCGCGAATTTCGCCGCGTCGAGTCCGACCATTTCGAGCAGCTGCAAAACTTTCCGGTTCGTTTCCGCCGCGTCGCGGTTTTCGAGGCGCGGCACGAGCGCGACGTTTTCGGCGACCGTAAAATGCGGGAAAAGGCCGGCTTCCTGCAAAACGTAACCGGTGCGCCGCCGCAAACGAATCGCGTCCCATTCAATCGTCCGCCTGCCGTCGACCAGAACCTCGCCGGAAGTCGGCTCGATCAAACGGTTTATCAATTTCAGCGTCGTCGTCTTGCCGCAGCCCGATTCGCCGAGCAGGACGAGAATTTCGCCGCGCCGGATTTCGAGATTCAAACGGTCGAGAATCTTCGCCGCGCCGATCTGAAAACCGACGTCGCGAAATTCGACCGCATTTTCGGGATTTTCGGACATAAAGCAGGGAAATTATAAACGAATATTCGATTCGTAAAAATACAAAAAGCGCGAAGCTCCACCCGGCGCGCTTTCTTTTGGTCATTCGGAATAGATGCGGAATAGCTGATGGATAATAGATCAAAGGTAAAATCAATCAGTTATCAACTGTCATCTAAAAACTGTTTCGAAAGTTGTTTTATCGACGTTGCCGGTTCAGGCATTGCTCGGAATCAGCGAAAAGGCGTTGATCAAGCCGACGCAGAAGGCGAGCACGGCGTAAATGACGGCGATCGCCTTGTTGTCTTCTTCGATCTGCATCGGGATCAGCCAGTACAAAGCCTTGAAAACGATGATCTGGAGCGCGCCCGCGATTCCCGCCCAGATCAGAAAATCGACGAAATTGACGCCGTGATAGGAAACCGAAAGCATCGGCAGCGTGAAGCCGATCAGCGCGCCGCCGAGCGCGATCGCCGGCGCGAGCTTGCCCTCTTTGATCGATTCGTGCTCGTGATACGGCGTCAGCCATTGGTAGATTTTCCCGAACACCGCCAAGAGGACGAGGCTCGCGAAAGTGTATAAAAGAAAGTTTCCTAAAGCTTCCAACGTAATGTATTTCATGGTTCCTCCTAATTTACGAAATAATGCGGCACGAAATGCGAGCCGTTGCCTGTGATAATCGTGTTGTCTTCGCGAATGCCGATGCCCGCCGGTTCGTCCCCGACGATCCACGAACCGATGACCGGATGCCTGCCTTCAAACTGCGGCAGCGGCGCGTACTGCTGGTAGATATAGCCGTAAGCGTCATATTCCGGCACCTGGTGCGAGCCGTCGATGAGCGTGTCGGCAAAGGTTCCCGAAAGTTGAATGTTCGCGCCCTCGCGCCCCAGAATCGGTTTTTTGACGAACATATGCTGAAAACTAGCCGCCGGTTTTTCGCCCTCAAAAAAAGCGGGCAGCAGATTCGCGTGCTCGGGGTATCTTTTCCAAAGGACGGGCAGAATCGCCTTGTTCGATAAAAGCATCTTCCACGGCGGCTCGTACCACTGCATCGGGCAGTTGATGACGTGCGCGCCGAAGGCTTCTTCCATCATCCATTCCCACGGGTAGAGCTTAAAGGCGTGCTCGATGGGCGTGTCCGCCGCATCGACGAACATTGCATGCCTCGCATCATAGCCGACGTTTTCGATTTCCTCGATGTTGATCTGCCAGCCGCCCTGCATCGCCGTGTCGGCCATGTATTCGACGTTTCCCCAATCCTCCTGCGGACCTTCACGGGTCGCCAAAAGATAAAGCACGGGCGCGTCGGTCAGCGCCTTCGCCCGCGCCCAGCGCGCGATCAGCTTTTCGTGAATGCTGTTGAACTGGTCGCGGTGCGGAACGCCTTCGGTTTCTTCGAGCCACCGCCACTGCGCGACCGCCGACTCTAACAGGGCGGTCGGCGTATCGGCGTTGTATTCATACATTTTTATCGCGCCTTCCGGCGTCACCAGAAAATCGAACCTCCCGTAAATGTGCATGTCCGCGTTGCGCCACGAATGCTCGATCAACGATTTCGACTGCTCGGACAATTTGAAGCCTTCCGGATAATCGCCCGATTCGATAATTTCTTCGACCGTTTCCATGCACATTTCGTGCAGCTCTTCGGATACGGCTTCGATTTCCTCGATCTGCCGGAGCGTAAATTCATACGCGACGCCTTCGGTCCAATATTCCGCGCCGTCGTCCGAGACGACGCTGTGATACTGAAATCCGATTTCGTTGAGCCGCGCATGATGATCGGCTCGCTTTTTGAAATTTTTTCGCTTCATCCGAGTTTTAGCCGCCGCTGGTGGAGCGTCCGCCGAAACCCGAGCGCGGACTGGAAACGGTGCTGCTGCGCGAGCTCGACGAAGAGCGCGACGTGATGGTGTAAGACTTCAGCGTGGTGCTTTTGCCGGTCGGCGCGATCGTTCTTCCCTTGTAGACGATGGCGCGGTCGCTCGGGTAATAAACCGGTCCGTAAAAAGGGCGGCTCGTATAAACGCCGCCGCTGCTGCGGTATTCGCGATCGTCGTCGTCGTTCATCTGCTCGCATAATTCCGCCTCGTTCCAGTCCTTCAGGCAGTCTTCCCGGCTGGCATAAACGTCCCGGGTGGTCGATTCGCCGCCGCCGCACGCGAGGAGCGTGCCGATAAGCGGCGCGATGACCAGTGTGATGCTGTTGCTTTTTTTCATGATTCCTCCGACATTTACGCGCTTACGAGCCGCTGCTGCTGCTCCGGCTGCTGCTGCTGTACGAGCTTGAGGTCGAGCCGAATCCGCCGCGCGTGGTTGAAGACGAACTGCTGTACGGGCTCGTGGTCGATGACGAACTGCTGTAGGGGCGCGTGGTCGATGACGAGCTGCTCGTGCTTGAAGATGAGCTGCTCGCAGAAGGCAAACTGGTTGAAGTCGTGCTCTTGCCCGTCGAAGACGACGATGGCAGCGTGCCGCTTTTGGTCGTCGAAGTCGTCGTGCCGCCGGTCGTGGTCTTTGAAGGCACGGAACTGACGAAGGCGGGCATTCTGGTCGCGACTTTGCCGGTCGGCGTAATGGTTTTGCCTTTATAGACTATGATGCGCTCGCTCGACGAATATTCCGGCCCGTAAAAATATCTGCTTTTGCCTCCGGTTTTGTGCCTCTTTTTATAATCCAGGTCGTCGTCATCGCTCATCTGCTCGCACAATTCCTTGTCGAGCCAATCTTTGACGCAGTCGTTCAGGTTATTGTAAACGTCTCTGGTCTGCGCGGTCTGCGCGGGAACCGTGCTGACCTGATTCGGCGTGCTGACGGGCGTCGCCGCGTTGACGAGCGGGCGCGGCTGGCTGCTGCTTCCGCCGCAGGCGTTAAAAAGCGCGGCGCTTAAAACCGGCGTGACGATCAAAACGATATTTTTGCTTTTTTTCATTGTTCCTCTGTAATTGACTCGCCTAAGATCGAGTCCGGAAAATCTTGGATTTCTTAAAAGAGATGTATGACGAAAACCGTGAAAGTTTAAGAAAAAACAGCGCTCGTCAAAACAAAAATCGGGTCTTCAACGGCAGCTGTTCGCGATTGCTTAACTAATATAACCAAAGTCTTTATTTTTGCAAAGAGAGAAGCCGTTTCTTCGACGCTTTTCAAAAAAAGGCTGCAGATATCCGGGAAATAATTCTGTCACAAAACCGGAGCGCGCGGTGTTTCACCTGTAAAGCACGAAAGGAGACAAAGCACATGTACCATTTGAAAACCAGAAAACCGCGGTTTTTATCCGCTCAAAAACTTTTCCGTCCGGCGTTCTGGCTGTTCGTCGCGATGCTCGCGTTCGTCGGCAGCGTGGCGATCGTGCGCGGGCAGACAATCGTTAAGGGCGAATGGACGGCGGAGTTTAAGCCGAACAAACAGAACCAGATCCACTTGACGTTTCAACGCCGCAGCAGCGACGGCGGCGGCTTCAATATCAACAGCGATTACCTCGCACTCGGCGAATTGCAGGGATTGTCGGCGGCGGCGCTCACTTCGGCGCGGACGGACGTCAGTTTCAGCCTCGTCCGCGAAGCCGGCACGTTCGCCTTTGAAGGGTATTTCAGCGAGGGCAGGGGCGTCGGTTTCTGGACGCTGACGCCGAGCGCGAAATTCATCGCGGCGATGCGCAGCCGCGGTTACGATAATTTGTCGGACAGCGATTTGACGCGCGCGGCGATGAACGATCTGACGACCGCGTTCGTCGACGAACTGAAATCCGCCGGCTACGAGAAATTGACCTTCAACGAAACGATGCGCGCGAAAAATCACGACGTCAATGCCGCGTACATTCGGCAAGTCAAAAACATGGGCTTTGAAGCGCAGCCGCTCGAAAAACTGATCCGCATGCGCAATCACGACATCACGCCGGAATTCGTCAGCCAAATGAAATCCGCCGGTTTTGAAAACCTGACCGTCGAGCAGCTCATCCGGCTTCAGAATCACGACGTCACGGTTTCGTTCATTAACGATTTGAAAGCGGAAGGTTACGCCAACGTTACTCCGGAAGCGGCGATTCGCGCGAAAAACCACGACATCGACCGCAGTTTCATCCAGCGCGCCAAAGCGCAGGGTTATAATAACGTTTCGCTCGAAGAACTGATCAGATTGAGCAACCGCGGTTTGGTCAAATAGAATCGACCGCCGATTGCATTTTTCAGAGACAAAGCCGAAAGCCTTTCGGCCTTTTTTTATGTTGAATGTCGCGGTTCGGCGGCTTTAAGTTTCCCAGAGCCAATATAAAAATAATAAAACCGCAACGAAGGTCAGAATAAACAAAAAGATAGCCTTAAAATCCGTTTTCGCTGCTTCCATCATAAGTTTTTCGCCAGAAGGGGATTTAATAAACTAAATTTCTATGCTCGTTATCGGTGGAAAAGGAAGATGGTTGCGCGAATTTTTTACGGTTTCAAAAATCGGAAGCGGCGGAATCGGCGAATTTATGTGACGAGCCCGGTTTTTTGACGAGGAACCGGAATCAGTCGGCGTTGAACCGGCAGACGGTTTCTATCTCGATGTCGGAACTATCGATATTCGGCGGCTCGCCCGAGAGGCTTGTGACGCCGATCGAAAACGTTCCCGCAAAAAATGCGCAAAGAGCGATTGTCAGATGAAATAAAAAGCGCTTCATAAAATCCTTAGATTCCCGCAAAGGAAATTTGTTCCCGGGTTCGAGCCGGTCGCGGCAAAAGTTTTTTGAGGGCAGCCGAAACGAGACGAACCGCGCCGATCGAAAAACCGGCCGCCGACGTAAAACCGCTCGAATCGGAACTCTTTCTGACGAAAAAGCGCTCGCCGGGTTTGATTTAAAACTTGATTCCGATTTTCGAAATTCTCCAAAGTCAGACATAATTGATTAAAAAAACGCATCAAAAGAATTCAAAGAATTCAAAGCTTGAATTTCAAGGGGGAAGTAACATTTATGATGAAAATTAAAATCGCTTTTATGCTGACCGTCTGCTTGACGGCGATCGGGACGGCTTGCGCGCAGAATCCGCGGAAAGACGCGCCGGGCAAAACCGATCAATCCGCCGCCTGCACGCCGCTCGAAACGCGGACGGCGAACGCGCCCGAACAGAAACCGGCATTTGCCGGACAGACGCGCGTCTGCGGCGTGAAATCCGAAACGCCTTTCGAAGTGACGGTCGTCGCGAAGGGCTTGAACAAACCGTGGGCGGTCGAGCCCTTGCCGGACGGCAGTTTTCTGATCACGGAAAAGGGCGGGCAGATGCGCATCGTGACGGCGAAGGGCGAAACGAGCGAACCGCTCGGCGGATTGATTCCGGTCGGGCAGGGCGGCGTTTCGGACGCGAGCGGGCAGGGCGGTTTGCCGCCGATCACCGCGCGCGGGCAGGGCGGTCTGCTCGACGTCGCTTTGAGTCCGAATTTCGAGAAAGACCGCACGATTTTCTGGAGCTTTTCCGAGCAGCGCGCCGGCGGCAGCGGCACGAGCGTCGCGCGCGGGACGCTCAGCGCCGATCGCAAAAACGTCGAACAGGCGCGCATCATTTTCCGCGCCTTGCCGACTTACGACAACGGCTTGCATTTCGGCTCGCGGCTCGCTTTCGGACCGGACGGCAAGCTTTACATCACGCTCGGCGACCGCTTCGATAAGGAAGTGACGCGCCCGCAGGCGCAGCAGCTCGGCAGCCATCTCGGCAAAACCATCCGCATCAACCCGGACGGCTCCGTGCCGGACGACAATCCGTTCGTCAAACAAACGGGCGCGCTGCCGGAAATCTGGTCGGTCGGTCACCGCAACATTCAATCGTCCACGTTCGACGACCAGGGACGGCTCTGGACGGTCGAACACGGCGCGAAGGGCGGCGACGAGCTGAACCTCGTCGAAAAGGGCAAAAATTACGGCTGGGCGAT
The DNA here is from genome assembly GCA_036563455.1 of Pyrinomonadaceae bacterium. Classification (GTDB taxonomy): domain Bacteria; phylum Acidobacteriota; class Blastocatellia; order Pyrinomonadales; family Pyrinomonadaceae; genus JAFDVJ01. The sequence goes on from DATCMK010000023.1 coordinate 57,454, forward strand.
CATCTCTTACGGCGAGGAATATTCGGGCGAACCGATTCCCGGCAATATCACCCAGAAAGAGGGCTTGGAACAGCCCGTCTATTACTGGGATCCGGTCATCGCGCCGTCGGGCATGCAGTTTTACACCGGCAGCGCGTTCCCCGCGTGGCGCGGCAATATTTTTATCGGCGGCCTGGTGTCGGAGAAACTCGTCCGGCTCGTCGTCAAAGACAACCGCGTCGTCGGCGAGGAACATCTTTTGACCGAGCGCGGAGAGCGCATTCGCGACGTCCGCCAGGGTCCGGACGGCGCGCTTTACGTCGTGACGGACGAATCGAACGGCGAGCTCTGGAAAATCGCGCCGAAACGTTGAGCCGCGACGGCAAATGTCGAAAGCGCGTTCGTCGTCGAGCGCGCTTTTTCCCTAACCCCGTTCACCGTCGGCATCGCTTTCGGGGCAACGATGCCGATTCATAACGATCGGTGCCCGGCGATAAATGTGAAGAGTGAGCGCTCGGCGGCGGGCCGGCGGCGAACAAATAATTTTCCGGCATTTCCGTTCGATCAGTAAAACGGTCTCAAAAAGGTCGAGGCGCATCCAAGGCTGCTATTTCGCCGAGGTCGCCTTCGCCGGGCGGAGCCGTTAAAAATAAAGAAGCCCGGAAAATCGCCCCAGTGCAATTTTCCGGGCATTTTTTGCTTCCCGCCGTCCATATCCGGCGGGAATAACATTCGAACACTAATTCGGAGTTAGTGCCGCATCCGATTTTACAACCGGCGGATCGTTCTCGAATCGGTTTTGCCGCGAACCGTTAAATTTCGACGGCGAACTGTTTCATTGCGGCGCTAACCGGAATTTTCGGGGACGGATTCGGGCGGCCATACAGCCCGAAACGCGGTCTCGATTTGATAAGCGATGTCGATCGGGTTAATAATTAAAATTCCCCGGCGAGTCAATGGGTAACGGTCAACTAAAACTCGGTTATTTCGCGGCGTTTTTCGCCCTCTGGACGCTGCTCGCGCTGGTCTTCGTCTCGTTGAGCTCGGCGACGGCACTGGGCGGCGGAAACCAGCCGAATCTGCGGCTTTTGTTTCTGATTCAGTTCACGCGGTTTTACCTCTGGGGCGCTTTGTCGCCGCTGATTTACTGCTTCGTGCGGCGATTTCCGATCGAGATGCGCGCGGGGCGCCGGCGTGATTGGCTCGTCCATCTCGCTGCGCTGGCGGTTTTTTGCACCCTTCACCAGCTGCTTTTTATGATCGTCACCTGGTTGATTGACGGTCCCGCCGGCGCGCCCGCTGCCGCGTTTTTCGATAATTTTTTCGGCAAGTTTTTCAACGGCGTGTATCTCGGCGTGACGATTTACGGGCTGATCGTGATCGCTGTTCACGCTTTTATTTTCTATCAAAATTACCGGGCCGAGGAAGATCAAAAACTGCGCGTTACGGCGCAGCTGGCGCGCGCCGAGCTGCACGCTTTGAAGATGCAGCTTCATCCGCATTTTCTTTTCAACACTTTGCATTCGATTTCTTCGCTCGTGCTCGAAGACCCGCCGAAAGCGAACCGCATGATCGCCCGGCTCGGCGATTTTCTGAGGCTGACGCTCGAGCATTCCGAACAAGAATTCGTCAGCCTGAAAGAAGAAATCGAGTTCGTCCGCTGTTATCTGGAAATCGAACAGGCGCGTTTTTCCGACCGGCTGCAAATCGAGTTTGACGTGGCGGCGGAAAGCCTGACGGCGCAGGTTCCGCATCTGATTTTGCAGCCGCTCGTCGAAAACGCGATACAGCACGCGATCGCGCCGCGCGCGGCGAAGGGCACAATTAAGATCAGGGCGCAGCGGCGCGGCGCGGCAATTCGCGTCGAAATCGCGGACAGCGGCAACGGAATGAAGGCGCAAAACGACGATTCGAATAACGGGCAGGGCGTCGGACTCTCGAACGTGCGCGGTAGGCTAAGACAGCTTTACGGAGCAAATCATAAATTCGAGCTGACCGGCAATCCGGCGGGCGGGCTGACGGCGTTTTTAGAAATTCCGTTCGTCGCCGAACCGAACGATTCGCCGCTGGCGGTTTAGAGGGTTTTCGATGAACGAGAAAATTTCCGCTTTGATCGTTGACGACGAGCCGCTGGCGCGAAGGTTCGTGCGGCGGATGCTCGAGAAGCATCCGCGGGTAGAAATCGTCGGCGAGTGCGGAAACGGCAAAGAAGCCGCCGCGGCGATTAGAGAAAAAAATCCCGACCTGGTTTTTCTCGACGTGCAGATGCCGGAAATGGACGGTTTTACGACGCTCGAAACTTTGAGCGCCGAAACACTGCCGCAAATCGTTTTCGTGACGGCTTACGAGCAATACGCCATCCGCGCCTTTGAAATTCACGCGCTCGATTACCTTTTGAAGCCTTTCGATCAGGCGCGTTTCGAGAAGGCGATGACGCGCGTGTATGAAAAGCGCGCCGATCGCGAACAGGTGAGCGTCGAACAAAAACAAATCGCCGCGCTGCTCGAAAACGTCCGGGAAAAAACGTCCTTCCTCGATCGCCTCGTCGTTAAAACCGGCGGGCGAATCATCTTTCTCAAGACTTCGGAAATCGACTGGATTCAAGCCGACGATAAATACGCGCATCTGCACGCCGGCAGTAAATCATATCTCGTCCGGCAGACGCTCGGCGCGCTCGAAGCGCAGCTCGACCCGCGAAAATTTATCCGCATTCACCGCTCGGCGATCGTCAACGTCGAGCGCATACGGGAATTACAGCCGATGTTCGCGGGCGAACATCGGGTCGTGCTGGAAAACGGCACGAAACTCACCTTAAGTCGCGGCTACAAAAATAAACTATTCGAAATCCTGGGAAACCCGCTATAAATTTTGTCCGCTCACTCCCGCATCCGACGGCTTACTCCGCGTTTTCGGCGGTTGACGACATTTTCATTGCCGCTTCCGCATTCAACCTCTATTTTTTGATGAAGGCCGCCGCGAAATCACCGGGCCGATTCTTCGTGATTTTTCGGAAAGAGAAACCTCGACGGTCGTGATAAAAATTAATGAAAACATATTTTTTTGATCTAAAACTCGATGTCGAAACGCTTACCGGCGTCCGTTCCGGCGCCGTCGCCGGGAAAGAGTTTTTAGCGGCGGCCAACAAAGAGGTTAAGTAAATTCAAAATCGGGAGAAACCATGAAAATACGGTCTCGGAATAAATTGTCTTCTCTATTTTTTTTCAGCCTGGTTGTTTTTCTTTCCGCGCCGTTACCGATTCGAGCGGGCGTGCTGGTCATCGCTTATATGGACGAATCGAAGGTCGTATTGGTCGACGGCAAAACTTACAAAACTCTCGCCGCGCTCGAGACGGGCAAAAATCCGCACGAATTACGGATTTCTCCCGACAGACGGCGCGCCTACGTCGCCGCCGGCAGAACGATCACCGTCGTTGACCTGAAAAATCGAAAGGTCAAAGCCAATTTCGATTTGGGCGAATACTCGGCGCATGACATCCGCGTCAGCCGCGACGGAAAGCGGATCTGGGCGGCTTGCGCGGGCAGGGAATCGATTCTCGAACTCGATTCGGAGACGGGAAAAACTCTGCGAACATATAAAACAAATCAAAAAGGATCATGGTTTGTCGAAATCACGCCGGACGAGCGAAAAATATACACGCCGAATCTCGAAGGGAAAAGCGTCAGCGTCGTCGATCGCGGAACGGGCGAAGTGAAAGTGATTCCGTTCGAGTCGCCCGTCTACGGCATCGACATCACGCCCGACGGGAAACAGGTCTGGGTCAGCGGCGGCGACCTCGGCGTCATCGATACCGTTACCGACGAAGTAATCGCGCGGGTCAAGACTTCGGAAGCGGAAACCGGTCGTCTCAGATTGACTCCCGACGGTCGCCGCGCCGTCATCGCCTTATCAAAAAAACTTGTGATTTACGACGTGAAGACCCGGCGGCTGATTGGCGAAATCGAACTCGGCGCCGCTCCGAAAGTGATGACCGTTTCCGGTGACGGCCGCCGCGCTTTTTTGACGAACCCCGAGGACAGTTCGGCGACCGTCGTGGACATTGTCGCCGGAAAACGAATGACTACTTTCCGGACGGGCAGAAAACCCGACGGAATTGGCTGGGTTGATTAAATTTACGGGTAAATTTGAGGAGATGGAAGGCGCTGATAACGGCTTCCAACCGTGGCCGCGATTTGCGGCGGCGACTGTTTCAAAGAAAACACCTAACGGCGCGTGACCCGACTTATGCCGATTTGTTTGCCGGACGCGAAAATCGAAGTCACTGTTTTATCGAGAAATGATCGGGTAACCGGCACTATTATAAGCTCAACACAGAAATCAATATCCGTACCAATATTCGCGAAAAACGGAGAAATGAAAAAGGCAACTAAATTAGTTGCCTTTTTCATTTCTTGAAAGCTCCGCAGGTAGGACTCGAACCTACAACCCTTCGGTTAACAGCCGAATGCTCTGCCATTGAGCTACTGCGGAATAATCGTCCGAAGACGAATTTTTAGGTTAAGGATTTTGCCAGGTCTTGTCAAGTGAGGTGCAAAATTTTTCTGCCGGCGCGCTTCGGGGCGCTCGATTCCCCTTTAGCGGCGGTTTTAACCATCCAAACGCGCGCCGAACAGCTTCCGCTCAGGCTTTATAATTCGGCCGACGGGCTCGCGAGCAGCGCAATCACGAACGTTTTTCGCGATTCGCGCGGATTTTTGTGCTTTTCGACGCGCTCTGCGGCGGCGCGAGCGGTTATCTCTTAAAGCACGCGCCGCCCGTAAAAATGCTCGAATCGCTTAAAGGAGCCGCTTCAGACGGCGCGCCGATGTCGTCGGAAATCGCGGCGAAAGTCATCAACGTTTTCCGCTAAACCGGCCCGCCCGAACGCGTCGCTTACGACCGCACGCCGCCCGAATCGCGGCCTATAAAGCTGATCGTCGACGGGGACCATTACACGATCGCCGCCGACGCGCACGGCGTCAAATACAGCACGATCAAGTTTCACCGGCGGAATATCTAAGACAAGCTGCAGGCGCATTCGAAATCCGAAGCGGTCGCGAAAGCCCTGAAAAATCGGCTGGTCTGCTGCTCGAAACGACTAGCCGAACGGAAGGGCAGGCGGGCGGCAAAGCGCGCGACAATCGATCGTCCGAGAAAGGAAAGACCGCAAAAACGGTTTGAGATTTTTACGAAACAGGAGGACGATAAGTGTTTACCGCAGCGATGTTTTCGCGGGGCATGATCGAATCGGTCATCAGGTTTTTGCGCGCGGTTCAATAATCAAACGGCAATTATAATTCGGAAAGTCTGCGATGAGCCGATACCCGCGGACTTATTTCCGCTACGCGGACGGGCAGTGCAATTAATCGGAAATCGGTTTACTTTTATGATGCGCGCGGTTTCGAATCGCGCGAGGAAGATTTTTTATGAGCACAAGTTTAATTGTCGTCACCGTTATTTTACTCGTTTTAACCGTCGCCGCGGTTTTTATTTACCTCGTCGCGACCGGCAGAAAAAAGCTGGAGATTCTCAAAAAACAAACGCTCGACCGCGCGACGCGCACCGAGGCGGAAGTTTTGAGCATCGCCGAAGCCGAGGGCGGCTACGAATACGGCACGACTCGCAAAATCGGGTTGCGGCTGAAATTGAACGTGCGCCACCCGGCACGCGGCACGTACGAAGCGTCGACGCACTGGCTGGTCAGCGAAATCCTGATCCCGCAGGTGCAGCCCGCCAAAATCCTGCCGGTGCTCGTCAACGCCGACGATCCGGCGCGCGTCTATCCGAACACGGACGGCATCGAATTCGCGGACTGGATTTTGAAGGGAATTTAGCCGAGCGGTTAATTCAAACGTTCGCGCGAGCGCGGGCGGTTTTATTGACTCGACCGGCAAAATGAATTAAAACCAGAATATGAAGACAATTTCCCGCTTCGGCTTGGCTTTTATGATCGCGGGGGCATTGATTTTTTCAGGCTGTTCCGGTTTGTCGGAAAATCATGAGGCTCGCGCCGAAAATATAACGACCGGCGCCGGCGCGATCGTTTCTTCAGAACCGGTTCCCGATCGGCTCGCGAAAATCGCGGGCCAAAATCAGGCGATCACGATTACAAGTGATCTAAAGACCTCGGTCGCACGGCAGCCGCTCCCGGTTATCTGGCTGGAATTTGAACATGAGAACAGCGAGCCGGTCAGAGTCGAATTGGACGATAAAGCGAAAGAAAATCTAAGGTTCGCCGGCGAAGCGCTTTTTAACTATAAATTCGTCGTCGATCATTCCGAGAACCCGGACGAGAGGTATGAGGCAAGTTATAATCAAATCAAAACTTACATAAACGCGCTAAACGAAATCAGAAAGCTGAAAATGGCGCTGCCGGACGGAGAGAGAAAGCTAACGGAAGCCGAAATACGGGAAATTATCAACGTACACTCCGGGCTGGTGAACGCGCGTTACGAAGAGCTCGGCCGGCATTTTTATCCCGAAAGCGCCCTTTCCGAATTCAAAACGTCGGTTAATGAAAAACTTGGATATCGCGTCTTTTAACGCTTTGCGACTCAAAGTATAATCTTCCTTTTACTTTTGTTTGGAGACTACCTGTTTTGCAACACGAACTAATTTTGATTCTCGATTTCGGCTCGCAGTACACGCAGCTCATCGCCCGCCGCGTGCGCGAACAGGGCGTTTATTGCGAGATCGTGCCGTTTTATTACCCTTTGGAAAAAATCGTCGAAAGAAATCCGAAAGGCGTCATCCTGTCGGGCGGACCTTCGAGCGTTTACGACGAGGACGCGCCGAAAACTTCCGGAGATTTTTACGAAAATCTGAGCACGCCCGTTTTGGGGATTTGCTACGGAATGAATCTTATCGCCACGGACTTCGGCGGCGCGGCGGAGCCTTCCGCGCAGCGCGAATACGGTCATGCGCAGGTGAAAGTCCTGAGCGGCGAGACCGCGCTTTTTCAGGGGTTGCCGTTCGAACTAGATGTCTGGATGAGCCACGGCGATCACGTGACGGCGCTGCCGGAAGGCTTTCGCCAGACGGCGACGACCGGCGAAATGATTACGGCGATCGAAAATAACGACCGGAAAATTTACGCCGTGCAGTTCCACCCGGAAGTTTCGCACACGCCTTTGGGCAAAGAAATCCTGCGCAATTTTCTTTTCAACATCTGCGGGTGCCGCGGCGACTGGACGAGCGCGCAGTTCATCGCCGAAGAAATCGCGAAAATCCGCGCCGCGGTCGGCGAAACGGATAAAGTGGTCTGCGGGCTTTCGGGCGGCGTCGATTCGACCGTCGCCGCCGTTCTGGTGCACGAAGCGATCGGCGAGAGGCAAACCTGCATTTTCGTCAATAACGGACTCCTGCGCGCCGACGAATTCGAAACGACGCTCAAGCTTTACAAGGATAAACTGCACCTGAACGTCGTCGGCGTCGACGCGTCCGAAGAGTTTTACGCGGTCCTGAAAGAGGTCGTCGATCCCGAACTCAAGCGCAAGGCGATCGGCGCGAAATTCATCGATGTGTTCGACGCGGAAGCGCACAAAATCGGCGGCGCGCGGTGGCTCGTGCAGGGAACGCTGTACCCGGACGTGATCGAATCCGTTTCATTGCGCGGCGCGTCGGTGACGATCAAATCGCATCACAACGTCGGCGGTCTGCCGGAGAAAATGAATCTGAAACTGATCGAGCCGCTGCGCGAGCTTTTCAAAGACGAAGTGCGCGCGATCGGCAAGGATTTGGGCGTGCCGGCGGAAATCCTGGAGCGCCATCCGTTTCCCGGCCCCGGCTTGGGCGTGCGGATTTTGGGCGACATCACGCCGGAAAAAGTCGAGCTCTTGCAGAAAGCCGACCGGATTTTTATCGAAGAGCTGCATAATTTCAAGCTTTACCGGGAAGTCTGGCAGGCTTTTGCCGTGCTTTTGCCGGTGCAGTCGGTCGGCGTGATGGGCGATTTTCGCACTTACGAGCGCACGGTCGCGCTGCGCGCCGTCACTTCGACCGACGGCATGACGGCTGACTGGGCGCGGCTGCCGCACGAATTCCTGCAAAAAGTTTCCTCCCGCATCACTTCGGAAATCCGCGGCATCAACCGCGTCGTTTACGATATTTCGTCGAAACCGCCGTCGACGATCGAGTGGGAATAATTTTTTCACTCCCGAGGCGAAATCGGCGCGCTATTTAAATTTATTTTCATTTACAATTGTTTCGGCTTATAATAGCTGAACAATAGCTTTATGAGAAACTCGCGCGTGCATGATGCGCAAATGGATACGGGCAAGGGGTTATGAACAAGGCAGAAGCGGTCAATCCGGAAAGGGTTTCGACCGGAATTGAAGGGTTGGATTACATTCTCAAAGGCGGACTGCCGCGCAACCGGCTTTATCTGGTGGAAGGCAACCCCGGGACGGGAAAAACGACCATGGGCTTGCAGTTTCTCCTCGACGGTGAAAGCAAGGGCGAAAGGGGAATTTACATAACCCTCTCAGAAAGCCGGGGAGAACTGGTCGCCGTCGGGCAGTCGCACGGCTGGAATCTCGAATCGCTGACCATTCACGATCTAACGGTCGACGGCGAAAGCCTGACCGACGATTCGCGCTACACGATTTTTCATCCGTCCGAAGTCGAGCTCGACGAAACGACGCGCGCCGTTTTGGACGAAGTCGAGCGCATCAAGCCGAAACGCGTCGTTTTCGACTCGCTTTCGGAAATGCGCATGCTGGCGGACAACCCGTTGCGGTTCCGGCGCCAGATCCTCGCGCTCAAGCAGTATTTTATAGGCAAGGAATGCACCGTCATGCTGCTCGACGACCGCGCCGCCGAGGCTTCCGACCGCGAGCTCGAATCGATCGCGCACGGCGTCATCAGCCTCGAATACGTGGCGACCGAATACGGCAAGCAGCGTCATCACCTGCGCGTCGTCAAAATGCGCGGCGTGAAATTTCAATCCGGCTCGCACGACTTCAACATCGAAACCGGCGGCATCGTCGTTTTTCCGCGTCTCACCGGCGAGGACGGCGAACATTCTTTCAAGCCCGGCGTTTTGATGAGCGAATCAAGCGAACTCGAAGAACTGCTCGGCGGACTCGATTACGGCACGAGCACGATTCTGATCGGACCGGCGGGCATCGGCAAATCGACGATGGCGATGATGTACGCCTGCACGGCGGCGAAAAACGGCGAACGCGCGGCGGTTTATTTGTTCGACGAAAGCGTCGAGACGCTTTACAAACGCACGTCGGCGATCGGTTTGGACGTAAAGGGCTGCGTCGAAAGCGGACTCATCACGATCCGGCAGATCAAGCTCGCCGAGCTGACGCCGGGCGAACTGGCGCACCTCGTCAGTCAGGAAGTCGAAAAGAACGACACGCGCGTCGTCGTCATCGACAGCGTCAACGGCTACCTGATGGCGACGCCGCAGGAACGGTTCCTGATGATGCAGTTTCACGAGCTGCTCGCGTATCTCAACCGCCGCGGCATCATCAGCTTTCTGATCGTCGGGCAGTACGGATTGGTCGGCGCGATGCAGACGCCAATCGACATCAGTTACATGGCGGACACGGTCGTGCTGCTGCGTTATTTCGAAGCCGCGGGCAAAGTGCGGCAGGCGATCTCGGTTTTGAAAAAGCGCACCGGCAAACACGAGCGCACGATCCGTGAATTTCGCATCGACGAAGGCGGCATTCAGTTGGGACAGCCGCTCACGGAATTCCGCGGCGTGCTGAGCGGCATTCCGGTCTATCAGGGCAAAATGGAAGGGTTGATGGAACAAGGTGGGGACAGCAGAGAAGAATAACGACGAACTGGAAAACCGGGTGTTGGTTTTCATGCCGACCGGACGCGACGCTAACCTCGTCTGCGCGACGCTCGAAAAGTCGGGCGTGGCGGCGCAGCCCTGCAGCGACGCGAAAACGCTCGCAAAGGAGATCGCGGTCGGCGCCGGCGCGGTCCTGCTCGCGGAAGAAGGCTTGCAGAACGGCACGCTCGATCACCTCGTCGAAACGTTCAATAGTCAGCCGGTCTGGTCGGATCTGCCGGTCGTGCTCTTCGCCGGCAGCATGCACAATTCCGAAAAACTGCTGACGACGATCGGCACGCGTCTCAACGCGACGATCGTCGAGCGCCCGATTCGCGTGGCGATGCTCGTCAGCGCGGTGCGCGGAGCGCTGCGGGCGCGGCAGAAACAGTACCAAACACGCGATTTGCTCAATCAGCTCGAACAATCCGACCGGCAGAAGGATTTATTCCTCGCGACGCTGTCGCACGAGCTGCGCACGCCGCTCAATTCGATTCTCGGCTGGATCCAGCTTCTGCGCTCCAATTCCGGCACGCTCGACGCGCGGCACGGGCTGGACGTCATCGAGCGCAACGCCAAAACGCAGTCGGAAATCATCTCGGACATTTTGTTCGTCTCGCGCATCATCACCGGCAAACTGACGCTGAATTTGAAACCGGTCGAGCTGATTCCGATCGTCGAAGAAGCGATCGAGGTCGTGCTTCCCTCGATCGAAGCCAAAAACATTCGGCTCAATGTCTTTTTCGATTCCGAAATCAAACAGATCAAAGGCGACCGCGACCGCCTCAAGCAGGTTTTCTGGAACATTCTTTCAAACGCCGTGAAATTTACGCCCGCCGGCGGCGCGATCGATGTTTCCGCCTTCGTCAACGGCGAACAGGTCGAGATCGAAATCCGCGATTCGGGCGCCGGCATCGATCCTGCGTTCCTGCCGCATATTTTCGAGCGGTTCTCGCAGGCGGACAACTCCTACACGCGCCGGGTCGGCGGGCTCGGACTGGGCCTGGCGATCGTCCGGCACTTGGTCGAGATGCACGGCGGCAGCGTCGACGTAACGAGCGGCGGCGCGGGCCGCGGCAGCGCTTTTACCGTTAAGCTTCCGGTCTTCAAAGCGCGTCACCCGGTCGCCGCGAACGGAAATTCCGATCTCTCCGGCGACACGAAGAGAAATTACGAACTGCCGCCGGGAATCAACATCTTGTTAGTCGAAGACAACGACGATTCGCGCGAAATGCTGACGGTTTTGTTCGCGCGCAGTAATCTGCAAATCCGCGCCTTCGCTTCGGCTGCCGAAGCGCTCGCCGCGCTCGCCGAGGATCGTTTCGACCTTTTAATCAGCGACATCGGGATGCCCGACGAGGACGGTTATCAGCTGATTCGCAAAATCCGCCGGCTGCCGCCGGAAAAGGGCGGCTGCATTCCCGCCATCGCGCTCACCGGTTACGCGAGCCTGCAGGACCGCGAACTGGCGCTCGAAGCCGGCTACCAGGAACATCTGTCGAAACCGATCAATATCGCCGAATTGTCCAAAATGATCAGAAATCTGCTCGACCAAAACGTTTTCTCGAAGCTGACGACCGACTTCTCCTAAGTGCGCCGCGCGCCGGCGGGCAGATTTGCTCGCACAAGCGCGCCGCGCTTATACTCTGATATAAAACGACCGTTAAAAAAAGGGAGGTTGACTTATGAACTGTCCGGTATGCAACGTAGCGCTGACGATGACCGAGCGTCAGGGCGTCGAAATCGACTATTGCCCGCGCTGCCGCGGCGTTTGGCTCGACCGCGGCGAGCTCGATAAAATCATCGACCGCTCCGCCGAAAGTCAGCCGCGTCATCAGAACGAACCGCGTTACGAAAACCGCGAGCATCAAGAATCGCGCGGTCATTACAAGCAGCACGACGATTACAAATACAATCGCAAGAAAAAGGAATCCTTTCTGAGCGACCTGTTCGACTTTTGATCTAACGCGCCGCCGCTGAAAGTCGGCTGAGTTAATAAACTTTCGGTCAATCTCCGCCAATTTTCAGTCAACTGCTTCCCGCAGTTCCCGAAACAGCGCGGCCAGATCGTTCGCCTGGTAATGCGCGTTGAGACCGCTCGGATTAGGCAGCAGCCAGACTCGCGTGCCGGCGATTTTTTCCTCTTGCAGCCCGAGCCGCGCCTTCGGTTTTTGAAACGCGGTGCGAAAAGCCGTGATGCCGAGCACGGCGAGCGTGTTCGGCTTGTATTTTTCGAGCTTTTTGACGAGCTGACGACCGCCTTCGACGTATTCTTCCGCGCGCAGTTCGTCGGCGCGCGCCGTCGTGCGCTTGACGAAAGAAGTGATGCCGCAGCCGCGCTCCAAAAGTTCGTGCTCTTCCGACGGGTGCAGCTGCCGGTCGGTAAAGCCCGCTAGGTGAAGAACTTTCCAGAAACGATTGCCCGGACGCGCGAAATGAAAACCGGTCGCGCCCGACCACAAACCGGGATTGATGCCGCAGAATAAAACTTTCAAATCATAATCGATCAGATCTTCGGTCGTGCGGTTGACGGCGTCGCGCAAATCTTCCTTTGAGGGTTTGAAGTTTTTCATGAGTTCAATCATACAAAATCGGCGGGCAAAGATGCTAAAATCTCATTTTTGCTTATGAAATTCGGTCTCATCGCCGGAAACGGCAAATTTCCTTTTCTCGTTCTCGAAGGCGCGCGGCGGGCGGGCGCGTCGCTCGCGGTCGTCGCCATCAAAGAAGAAACGGACAAGCGCATCGAAGAATTCGCCGACCATATCCTGTGGGTCGGCATCGGCCAGCTCGGCAAGATGATTTCCTTCTTCAAAAAAGAAGGCGTCGAAAAGGCGATTATGGCGGGGCAGGTCAAACACGTGCAGATTTTTTCGGGCTCTCTGCCAGACTTAAGGATGATCAAAATGCTCTGGAATCTGCCGCAGCGCAACACCGACGCGCTGATCGGCGGCGTCGCCGACGAAATGGCGAAAGAAGGCATCGAGCTGATCGATTCGACGTATTTCATCAAAGACCAGCTCGCCGAGGAAGGCGTTCTGACGCGCCGCCGGCCCGACGATTCCGAGCGCGGCAATATCGAATACGGTTTAAGAATCGCCAACGAAATCGCGCGGCTCGACCTCGGGCAGACGATCGTCGTGCGCGCCCGCGCGTGCGTCGCGGTCGAAGCGATGGAAGGCACGGATGCCGTCATCAAACGCGCCGGCGAACTGGCGAAAGGCAAGCTGACGGTCGTCAAAGTCGCGAAACCGAATCAGGACATGCGGTTCGACGTGCCGGTCGTCGGCGTGCCGACGATCCGCGTGATGATCGAAGCCGGCGCGACGTGTCTATGTCTGACGCCCGGCAAAACCTTGATGTTCGAAAAACGGGAAATGCTCCGCCTCGCGGACGAACATAAAATCTCGGTCGTCGCCGCCGTCGCAAAACCAAATCCGTAAATCTTTCGTATCTCAACCCGGTTTTATTTTAATCTTCGCGCCTTTGCCGCTCTGCGGGAGAAGCAAACGGCTTCCGGCAGAGCCGCAGAGGCGCGAAGGCAAAAATTCCGATTCATAAAAATACGAAATTCAGGAGAAATATGAAGGCAATTTTAATTTTATTGTTTTTAGCCGCCGCTTCGTTTGCCGCTTTTGCCCAAAGCGCGCCCGTGATGTTCGCGCCGGACGTCGTTTCGACCGAGTTGATGGAGACGACCGCGAGCTTCGCGCCCGACATGAAGACGGTTTATTTCACGCGTTCGGACAATCGTTTCGCCGACAACACGATCATGTATTCCGAGTTCCGAAACGGCAGATGGTCGCAGCCCGAAGTCGCCTCTTTTTCCGGCGTCTGGCGCGATTCCGAACCGCACGTCGCGACCGACGGGAAACGAATTTTCTTCGTCTCGAACCGACCGGCGACCGAAGGCGGACAGCCCTTGATGGCGGAAGCCGCGGGCAGAAAATTTCCGGGCGCGAACGTCTGGTACTGCGATCGAACCGAGCGGGGCTGGTCGGAGCCGAAGCGCATCGAAGGCGCGGTCAACGAAACGAACGAAATCTACAACCCGTCTGTCGCGGCGAACGGCAATCTTTATTTTTCGGCGCGCTACGCGAGTAAAGAGCCGACGGTCGGCTACAAAATTTACCGCGCGCTTTATAAAGACGGCAGATACGAAGCGCCGGAACGCGTCTCGTTCGCCGACAACAAATTGAACGACATGGACCCGGCGATTTCTCCGGACGAGCGGTTCATGGTTTTCGCTTCGAACCGTCCCGGCGCGCTCGGTTTCGCGAGCCTTTTCATTTCGATCAGGGACAAAGACGGAAATTGGGGCGCGCCCGCGCCGCTCGGCGATAAGGTCAGCACCGCGAGCGGCGAAAACGCGCCGAAGCTCGCGCCGGACGGAAAGACTTTGTATTACACGACCACTTTCAGCCCGCTGCCGGACGTCGCGTTTCCGAAAAAGAAAGAGGATTTCAATGCGGCGATGAAGCGCATTAAAGAAACGAACGCGCGCTCGCGCAATATCTGGAGCGTCGATCTGACGCCGTGGCTGAAGGATCTGAATTAAAGCCGCGCCGCGAAAAATAATTCTCGCCCGCGAAAAAATGCGAAAAGGCGCGAAAAGCGATTTCCGAAGATTTTGTTTACAGCGCATTTCGCGTCCCTTCGCGGGCGAACGTTTTTACATCTAAATTATCACCCGTCCCGGTTTAACGGTGATTCTGAAACCTCATCACGCGCGGGCGCGTAATAACGCACTTGGTTTTAAAGTACATTTGTGGAGAAAAAATGCGAAAAAATTTATTAGGTTTGTTTTTGGTCTTGAGCTTCCTTCTGCCGACCGCCGCGCTGGCGCAATCGGCGGTCAAAATCACGCCGCAGGAACGGCAGATGGCGGACGCGATCACCGCCGCGCAGCTCAAAGATTACTTGTATTACGTCGCTTCGGACGAAATGGGCGGACGCGACACGCCTTCGGTCGGGCTCGATCTGACGGCGAAGTTCATCGGCACGCTGCTCTCGCGCTGGGGATTTAAGCCGGCGGGCGACGGCGGCAGCTTCTACCAGAAAATGGAACTGCGGCGCGAAGCGGTCAATGCGGCGAGCAGCGTCGCCAGCCTGGGCGGGCAAAATCTCGTCTACGGCACTGACTTTTTTGCCAATCCGGTCGCCGGCAATCTGGCGAACGCGCCGCTCGTTTTCGCCGGCGAAGGCTGGATGATCAAATCGAAGGGCATCGAACCGTTAAAAGACGTCGACGTGCGCGGCAAAATCGTCGTCGTTTACACGGGCGGTTTTCCGCGCGGCGTGAATTTCGGCGAAGTCTACCAGAGCGGCAGACGCGGCGAAGCGTGGGCGGACCCGATGACTTACGCCCGGCAGAACGGCGCGGTCGGCGTGATTTCGATCGCGACGCCCGACGTCGAGCAGCGCTGGCAGCAGATTCGCCCGGCGCGCGAGCGCGGCGGCTACGTCGTCGACAAACTCGAGGACCAGAGCAATAAACAGCTGCCGACGATCTACATCACATCGAAAGCGGCGGAAACGCTTTTCAAAGGCGAATCGACCGAATTCGCGAAAATCGCCGAAGCGTATAAATCGAGCGCGGCGCTTCCTTCATTTGCGCTGAACGCCGGCAAAACGGCTTCGATGACCGTTTTAACGAACGCCGAAAAAACGTCGACGCAGAACGTCGTCGCGATTTGGGAAGGCTCCGACCCGGCGCTGAAAAACGAATACGTCGCGATCGGCGCGCATTACGATCACGAGGGCACGAACCCGAACGCGCGCGGCGACGATAAAATCTGGAACGGCGCCGACGACGACGGCTCGGGCACGGTCGCGGTGCTCTCGATCGCCGAAACGCTCGCGAAACTGGCGAAACGGCCGAAGCGCTCCGTCCTGTTCGTCTGGCACGCCGGCGAAGAACACGGGCTTTGGGGCTCGGAGTATTTCAATAAATATCCGACCGTCGACATCAAACAGGTCGTCGCGCAGCTCAATATCGACATGATCGGACGCAGCCTCGATCCGAACAACATCATCAAATGCGGGCAGGGAAAACCGTGCAACGAAGAGCTTTCGGGGCCGAACGGCATCTACGTGATCGGCTCGGAAATGATGAGCTCGACTTTGGGCGCGGTGACGAAAGCCACGAACGATCAGTATCTGAAACTCGGCTACGGCTACAAATACGACGATCCGAACGATAAAAACCGATTCTTTTTCCGTTCCGATCATTTCAACTACGCGCAGAACGGCATTCCGATCGTTTTCTGGTTCGACGGCGTTCACGAGGATTATCACCAGCCGTCGGACACGCCGGACAAAATCGACTACGCGAAGATGGAAAAGGTCACGCGCACGATTTTCCTGACGCTTTGGGAAGTCACCGACCTAAAGGAACGTCCGAAGGTCGATAAACAACTGCCGCCCGAATTGACGCAGCGATAATCCGAGAAATGAAAAAGGGCAAAAGCCGTTAAAAGCTTTTGCCCTTTTTGTTCGGAGTCGGATTTTTTCGCCGGCGAGCGCCTCGTGTTCGAAGGTAAAGTGCTGTTTTCCCGGTTGAACCTTCAACGCCCTTTTCGCGGCTCGATTTCCGCTCCGAACGATTCAAAACCTTTTAATGAAACACGATTCCGAAGCTGAACCTGACGTTGTTTGAAGTCTGACCGTCTTTGCGGATCGGATTGTAGTCGACCTGAAAGACGCGGAAGCTGACGCGGCGGCTCGCGCGCACGTCGAGCCCGCCGCCGAACGCCATCGAAAACGCCGTTTCCGAATCGCGCAGTTCCGCCGGGCAGCTCGTGCCGAGCGCTTCCTGACAGAAAGAGTCGTTGATCCGCGCCTTGACGATGCCGGCGCCGGCAAGGGCGTGCGCGAACGGCTTGACGCGGCGCTCTTTGGAATTGTTTTTGATCTGCACGCCGCCCAGAACGTTGTACAGCGACGCCTTTATTTCCGGCTGATTGGTCAATCCGGGAATGTCCGCGCGGAAGTTTTTGTAATGCCCGGAAACGTCGGCTTTGAGCCCGACGTATTTCGAAAAATTATAAACGCCCGAAAAATTAAAGCCCTGAAAATTGCGTCCTTCGTCGATAAAATCGTCGAGTTCCGCGTCGCCGGTCGCGCCGACGTCGGTGCGATTGATCGAGTAGCCCGCGAAAAATTCGCCTTTCGAAATTTCATCGGCCTGCGCAAAAACACTTGAAACGCTCGAAATCAACAATATAAAAATCGCGAAAATCGTTTTCATAAAATCTCCTTAAATTCGAAAATAAAAACCAACGATTTAAGGCTAAACTTTTACGAAAATGCGCTCGCCCCGATTTGTGACAGTTTCTGAAGTCTCACAATTATAACAATTAGCGGTAATTCGCGATTAGCCGCCAAAAAAGTTTTATCCCGGCCGCAAAAAAAGGAGCAGCCGAAACTGCCCCTTCGTGATTTTTTTCCAAAGAATTCTTTAGAAAACGAGACCGATGCCGAAGCGGACGTTGTGCGTGGTTCCGCTGTCGAATTTGATCGGATTGTAGTCGACTTTGATGGCACGAAAATCGATTTTGTCGTTGATTTTGATGTCCAGACCGCCGCCGAACGCGCCGGCTAAACCGGTTTCCGAAAAGTCTTCGTCAAAGAAATCGCAGTCCGCGCCGGTCGGGCAGACGACGTCTCTGAATTTCGTGCGCGCATGCCCCGCGCCGACCAGAGCGTAACCGAACGGCTTTAACCTGGCGGTCGAACCGTTGTCCTTGACCTGAACGCCGCCGAGGAAGTTCCAGAGCTGGTTTTTGGTTTTGAACCCGACGGTCGCGCTGGTGTTCGGACCGGTCGGAACGGTCGTCGTGAAGTTCTGATTTTTAAAGGTCGCCGAAACGTCGCCCGTGACGCCGACGTAGCGCGTCACGTTGAAAGTTCCGGAAACGTTCGCGCCGTGAAAAGATTCGCGGGCGTTGAAGAACTCATCGAACTCGTCGCCGAGGCTGTCGCCTTCGTCGACGTCGACTCCCGTGTCGACCTGGTTATTCGAATAACCGACAAAAAACTCGGATTTTTTATAATCGCCGGTGGTCTGCGCCAATCCGAATGAAGCGCAGACTAATGACATAAGTCCGCTAAGAATTAATTTTTTCATTTTTAATGTACTCCCAAAAATAAAAATATGGTTGCCGTAAACCGCAAACAACCATCATTGTAAATTCAAGATGAAACAGGGAATGTTGAGAGCCTGACGGAAGAGTGATTTTTTGAGTGTCAGAGCTTTTCGGCTGAAATTCCTTACTCGATCAGAAGCCTTCGATAAACTTCCGAGCGGCTCAATCCGAACTCTTTGGCGAGTTTTTTGAGAGCGGCTTTGCGTTCCAGCCCCTCGCTTTCCAGTTCGGTTAAACGAGATTTCAGCGTTCCCGCCTTATTCACATCTAACCGTTTCGATTGCATCGATTTACGGTCGATCAATAAGACGAGTTCGCCTTTCGGCGGGTTGCCCGCGACCTGCGAAAAAATTTCCGACAGATCGCCGCGCAGTATTTCTTCGTGCAGCTTGGTCAATTCGCGCGCGACCGCCGCCCGGCGATCGCCCAAAACGTCGAGCGCATCGGCGAGCGATTTTTCGATCCGGTGCGGCGCTTCGTAAAAAACGAGCGTTGCGGGAACCTCCCCGACTTCTTCGAATCGCCGCCGCCGTTCGCTTTTTTTCGAGGGCAGAAAGCCGCCGAAAAACACGGCGTCGGTCGGCAGTCCCGACGCGATCAAGGCGCTGACGAACGCGACCGCGCCGGGCACGGGCACGATCGGCGCGCCGAGCGCGATCGCCTTTTCGACGATCCTGAAACTCGGGTCCGAAACGGCGGGCGTGCCGGCGTCCGAGACGACCGCGACGGATTTTCCGCCGGCGAGCAGCGCGGCTAATTCCTCGGCGCGCGCCGTTTCGTTGTGTTCGTGATAACTGACGAGCCGGTTTTTGATCGCGAAATGATTCAGCAGTTTCGCCGTGTGGCGCGTGTCTTCGCACGCGATCACGTCGACCGTCTTGAGGATTTCCAGCGCACGAAAAGTTATGTCCTGCAAATTTCCGATCGGCGTCGCCACTAAATAAAGCGTTCCTGTCATACGTCAATTGTAATCGAAAAAGCGCCGTTCCGCCTTGCGATTTCAAACTTCAATCTGCTTGTAATCTGTAATAAAAAAGCCCGAAGCGTTTAACTTCGGGCTTCTTCTTCAACACGGCTTAGTAGTTGGTTTCGGAAGGGCTGGTTTTTAAGCCGCGCTAAATTCGTCGGGAAAATTAGAACGGTAACCGTATCCGATCGCGCCAGTCGCCGTTGCGGTTGCGATTGTTGCGGTTGTTGCGACCGCCGCGATTGTCGTAACCGTAGGCGTTGGCGAGCACGTCCAGATCTCTCTGAATTCGGTTCCAGTCGCCCTGCACGTTGTAGTTCAGACGGGCGCGGCTGAGCGCGTTTTCGAGCTGTCGACCGACCTGCAGAACGCGCTGCGCTTCGTTGTAGCTGTCGTTGTAGTCGCGGCGACCGTCGTATTCGTCGTCGAGGCGTTCGGCGGCGCGGCGAAAATCTTCCGCCAAGTTGTTCAGTCGGTCCTCGCGGCGGCTGTCGTCGTAGCGTCCGCGGTCGAGCTCGCGGTCGAGGCGTCGGGCGAATTCGCGGCTGCGGTTCTTCAGATTTTTGATGGTCGATTCGAGATTGCGATCGTATCGGCCGCCGCGATTGTAGTAATCGTCGTCGTTGCGGTCACGGTCGCGCCACTGCGCCGATGCGATGGTCGGCAAAGCCAAAACTAACAGCGAAAAAGCAAAAACTGTAAATAAATTCTTAAAACGGTTCATTTCATCCTCTCCTTATCAAACTTTTTCCGGCTCCGCTTCGCTTTCAATTGCGCTTATCGCTCGGATAATGCGGCGTCGCCTCCGTCCAATCTAAAAGCAAAGCGTGTGCCATTATCTTTAGAAAACTTTACAAATCTTTTAAGTTGTTGACATTCAATAATTTAATATATTTAAGAGGCGGGCCGGGAAGTTTATCTTCACCGCTTCGGGCAGGGGCAATGTTCCAAATGGTTAACGGGCATGTCGCAAACGGTCGAAAATGAAACCGTTCACAAAATCTTTTGGTCAAATAAAAAAGCCGCGATGCAGATCACGGCTTTTTTATTTGAAGTTGTCGGCGCATTTAGTTGCCGAGCGCTTTGGCGGCGTTTAATCGTCCGCCGCTCTGAACTTTATCGCTTAGATTGTCGAGCTTGTCGACCGATTTCAAAAGCCGTTCGCGCAGTTTGGCGACCGTCAGGCCGGACTCGCTCGCCAGGACAAGCGCGGCGGCGCCCGAAACGTACGGCGTCGCCATCGAGGTGCCCGAAGCTTCGCGGTACTGATCGTTGAGCCAGGTCGAGAGGATTTCTCTGCCGGGCGCGGCGATGTGCACGGTTTTCGTGCCGAAATTCGAGAACGAAGCGAGCTGGTCGTTTTTGTCGGTCGCCGCGACGCTGATCACGTTCGGCAGATCGTAGTTCGACGGGTAATGCGGGCGCTTGTCGTTGCTCGAGCCGTCGTTGCCGGCAGCCGCGACGAACAGAATTCCGGCTTCGCCGGCGGCGCGAATCGCGTCTTCCAAGGCTTTCGAATACTGCGTCGAACCCCAGCTCGCGCTGATGATGCGGACGTTGACGCCCTTTTGTTTGCGGTCGACCGCGTAGTTGATGGCTTCGATCGCGTCTTTCGTCGAACCGAACCCGCCGCGCCCCAAGAATTTCAAGGGCATGATCTGGACGTTCCAATTGATGCCGGCGATTCCTTTGTCGTTGTTGCCTTCGGCGCCGATAATTCCGGCGCAATGCGTGCCGTGCCCGTTATCGTCCATCGGGTCCGAAATATTATCCTGCGCGTTAAAGCCCTTTTCGTCGTTGAAGGTGCCGAGTTCGTCGTCGGTGTACTGCGGAACGTTATCGGGACGGAACCAGATGTTCGAAACGAGGTCGCCGTGCGTGAAATCGACGCCCGTGTCGAGCACGGCGACGACGACTTTATCGGTGCCGCGCGTTTTCAGCCACGCTTTGAGCGCGTCGACGTGCGCGTTTTCCTTGCCGCCGTTCTGACCGGTATTGTTCAAAGCCCATTGTTCGCCGAACATCGGATCGTTCGGCATCGCCGGGTCGTATTCCTGCGCGTCGAAATCCGCGGTCGGCGCGGAAGTATTTGCCGGATCGCTCAGTCTGATTTCGAAATTCGGTTCGGCGTACGTCACCAAATCGGTCATTTGCGAATACTGCTCGGCGACTTTGCGGGCGTCGGCGTTATCCAGGTCGTCTATCGAATACAAACCTTTGACCGTTTCGATTTCGTCTTCGAGGCGGTCGTTGTTCTTCTCCGCGATTTTCTTGATGTCCGCCAAAGTGACGTTCGGGCGGAATTTAACGAGCACTTCCGGTTCGCGTTCGCTCGTCGAGCGCTTCGGCGCGACCGGTTTCGGCGTTGTTTTGGTCGATCGTTCGGTCGTCATGTCGACTTTGTTCGACTGCCAGCGCCGGATTTGTCCCCAAACCGCCGCCATCGTGATCAAAACCACCGCGATGCAGATGTGTATCCAGATATTATTACGATTCATTTTTTTACTCCAAAAAACAAAGCGGAAAACCGCCTTCAAAGGAAAAGCCTATCCGCTGTATTTCACGATTCGATAATGTAATTTGTTCCGTTAAATCCGCGCAGGCGAAGCTGGTATTTGTCGGCGCGATACTCGTAATTTTCGCCGCCGGCGCTCAAATCGATGCGCCAGCCGGTGGAAATCATCTGCGCCGCCATTTCGCCGTCTTCCGGCGCGCCGAGCGACATGTTCGGAAAGTCCGTTTCGGCCACGCCGGTTTCGCTGATCTCGGTTTCCGAAACGCCCAAACGCTGCGCCAAGTCTTGTTTCGCCCGCTCAACTGCGCTCTCTTTGCTGAACTTCATACTAAATTCGTCGTTTGCAAGCATAATTTTGCGCTTTCTTCGACGATTAGTCAATAAATAACAATAGCCGCAAAAGTTTTCCACTTGTGGAAAACTTTGCCTTTTTGGGGTAAGTTAAATAATTCCGAAATTTAGCCGCAAAATGAACAAAATAAAAAATTTACAAATAAAACTTGCAACCTGAAAAAAACTTGCTTAAAATAAAGTTTACTTATCAAGGGATTGCCGAACGGTTTCGGCGGTCGCCAACAAAATATATAGAAAAATATCGCAAAATAAATTTAGATTACGAGGCTGTCGGGAGACAGCCTTTTTTGATTTCGGATTTTAGATTTCGGATTTGTCATTCGAACCGGCACTTCAAATATTACCTTGAACTTTGTTTGTAATTTGTAATTGCCGTGAGGTTCAGCGCGCGGGTTTTCTCAAAAGCCGGAAAATTTCGACGAGCGCGGGCACGATGTAAATCGCGCACGCCGCGCCTAAAATCAAACCGGTGACGAAGCGCGAAAGGTGCGTGTTCTCCCAAATCCCGAACACGCCGAGCGACCAGTCGACTCCGATCGGAACCATCGCCAGAAACAGCCAGATGCGGGGCAACGGTTCGATTTCGTCGATTTTTCGGAAAAAAGGGTAAATCAGAAAACCGGCGAGCAGCCCGAAGTAAACGCCGAAACAGCGCGAACAGACGGCGAATTGATGATCGGCGATATGGAACGAGCGCCACTCCATCTGGTGACAGATAAAGCCGAAGAATTTATAGATCGGCGCCGCGAGGCTTTCGAAACCGTTTGCGCGCGCGACCGGGGCGAGCAGGATCGCGAAAACCCACGCGAAAACGACAAGGAGCGCCGCCGCCCAGACCTTCCAAGCCTGTCGGCGGAAAATCGCGGCGTGACTCTGCGGAATGTAATTTTCGATCGGCTGATTCATTCTAAAAAGTTATGCGCCCCGCTTTCGGGCGGCGAGCCTCTAAGCGAACAATTCAAATTTATAACTTGAGCGTTTGAATTGTCGAGGCGAAAGCCGGCTCAGTGCCGGACGCAAAACCGCTCGGAACTATTTTCCCCGACCGTTCAAATTCTTTTCGGTTTCCAAGATGTGATGCGTCGTCTGAATGACCGTGTCGGGATTGAGCGAGATCGAATTGATGCCGCGCGCGACCAAAAACTGCGCGAATTCCGGATAATCCGACGGCGCCTGCCCGCAGATGCCGATTTTTTTCTTGTTCCGCCGCGCCGCGTCGATCGCCAGCGCGACCATTTTTTCGACCGCGCCGTTGCGTTCGTCGAAAAGATGCGCGACCATTTCCGAGTCGCGGTCGAGCCCCAGAGCGAGCTGCGTCAAATCGTTCGAACCGATCGAATAACCGTCGAAAACCTTGAGGAATTCGTCGGCGAAAACGACGTTCGCCGGCAGTTCGCACATCGCGTAGATTTCCAGCTCGTTTTCGCCCTGCACGAGCCCGTGGTCCGCCATCAGCGCGATGACCTTTTCGCCCTCCTCGACCGTCCGGCAGAAGGGAATCATCGCTTTGACGTTCGTCAGGCCCATATCGTCGCGCACGCGGCAGAGCGCCTGGCATTCGAGTTTGAAACCGGCTTTGTAGCGGTCGTCGTAATAACGCGACGCGCCTCTAAACCCTAACATCGGATTTTCTTCCAAAGGCTCATATTCGCTGCCGCCGATGAGCCGCGCGTACTCGTTCGATTTAAAGTCCGACATGCGGACGATAACCGGTTTCGGGTAAAACGCCGCCGCGATTCGGGCGACGCCCTCCGCTAAATTGCGGACGAAAAACTCTTTCGGGTCTTCTTCGAGAATGCGGTTCGAAATTTCCTCGATGTCCTTCCGGTTGCGTAAGTTAGGATAATTAACGAGCGCCATCGGGTGAATGCCGATGTGATTGTTGATGATGAATTCGAGCCGCGCCAGCCCGACGCCGTCGTTCGGCAGGCGCGAAACGGCGAACGCGTGGTCGGGATCGCCGACGTTCATCATGACCTGCGTCTTCGGGCGTTCGGAATCGGTGATTTCGTGGCGGTCGATCGTGTAATCGATCTTTCCGTAATAAACGTTACCGCGGTCGCCTTCGGCGCAGGAAACCGTGATGTCCGTGCCCGAGCGGATGACTTCGGTCGCGTTGCCGGTGCCGACGATGCACGGAATGCCGAGCTCGCGGCTGATGATCGCGCTGTGGCAGGTGCGCCCGCCGCGATTCGTGACGATCGCCGAGGCGCGCTTCATGATCGGCTCCCACGCCGGATCGGTCATCGACGTGACGAGGATTTCGCCTTCCTTAAAGCTCGTCAATTTTTCCGGATCGAGCAAAACGTGCGCCTTGCCCTGCCCGATTTTTTCGCCGACCGCGACGCCCGTACAAAGCGGCGCGCCGTGATTTTCCGAAAGATTATAAGTTTCGATGAAATTTTCGTTGTTTTGCGCGTGAACAGTTTCGGGGCGCGCCTGCAGAATGAAAAGCTCGCCCGTGACGCCGTCCTTCGCCCATTCGATGTCCATCGGCTGCGGGCGACCGGCGCGTTTCGAGTAATGTTCTTCGATCGCGCACGCCCATTTCGCGAGCTGCAGAACCTCGTAGCCGGAAAGGCAAAAACGCTTGCGCTGCGTTTCGACGACGTCGCGCACCTGCGTTCCGCTGCCGTCGTCGGCGAATACCATCTTGACCTCCTTGACGCCTAATTTTCGCGTCACGATCGGGCGGTAGCCGAGCTTTAAGGTCGGCTTGAAAATGATCCACTCATCGGGCGTCGCCATTCCCTGCACGACCGCTTCGCCCAAGCCCCAGGCGCCGTTGATGACGACCGCGTCGCGAAACCCGCTTTCGGTGTCGAGCGTGAACATGACGCCCGAGCAGGCGATGTCCGATCTGACCATCGGCTGAATGCCGATCGAGAGCGCGACGTCGAAATGATCGAAACCTTTCGCCGTGCGGTAGCTGATCGCGCGATCGGTCCAGAGCGACGCGTAGCATTGATGACAGGCTTCGATGAGCTGACCTTCGCCCTTGACGTTCAAAATCGTGTCCTGCTGACCGGCGAACGACGCGTCGGGCAAATCTTCGGCGGTCGCGCTCGAACGCACCGCGACCTCGAAAGTCTTTTTGCCGATGCGCTCGCCCAAACGCTTGTAAGCGTCGAAAATCGCCGCTTCGACGTCTTTCGGAAACGGCGTGTCGAGCATCAGGCGGCGCGCCTCCGCGCCGACGCGCGCGAGCTCTTCAAGGTCGTTGACGTCCAAGCCCTTCAGAAGCTTCTGCAGTTTTTTTCGCAGGTTTCCGGTTTCGAGCAGGACTTCGTAGGCGTGGCTGGTCGTTGAAAAACCGTCGACGGCGCGCACGCCCTCGGTCGTCAGTTCGCGAAAAAGTTCGCCCAGGCTGGAGCATTTTCCGCCGACGAGGGCGACATCATCCGCGCTGACTTCGCTTAAATCAAGAACAAAAGGCGTCGAAATTTTGGTTTTGGTTGTCATAAGCTAAATCGATGGACCGTTCGCCGAAAAGGCGGGCGACACGTGCAATTAAAAGTTTTCTTACTATATTAGTGCGTTTCGCGTGCGATGCGAACGAAAAAGCCGCATCAGTTCAGCCATTTGCACAAAAGTTCGGAGTTTTGCACAAAGATGACGGCATCGCTGAAAAAGCCGCGGGCGTTTTTCCGGAAAATCGGAGCGCGGGGTTCGCCGGCCGCCCGAATGCAAAAGGAACCCGCCGATCGGGGATTTCAGACTTCGCGCAATCGCGGAATGCCGATGGCGCGGCTGATGAATTGAAGAACCGGGTCGGGCGAAAATCAATCCGAAATCCGAAATCGAAATGAGTCCTTCTTCGCGGTCGGGTTGCCGGCGTTTGTCCGCTTAAAATCTAATGACCGCGTCGGGCCCGCCTTCGACGTGCACGGTGTCGACGAACCGGATGTTTTTCGTGTCGGTCGTCATGACGACCGAGTGCGTGCGCTTGCCCGCGCCGAAAAACCTCACGCCTCTCAGAAGCGCGCCGTCGGTCACGCCGGTCGCCGCGAAGATGATCTTTTTGCCGGGCGCGAGGTCGTTGGTGTCGTAAATTTTTTGCGGGTCGGTGATCCCCATCGATTTCAGGCGTTCCGTGACCTTTTCCTTCGGCGGGACTTTCGATTTGTCGACGCCCAATCTTTCCGGATCGAAAACCAATTTCGCCTGAATTTCGCCGTTCAGGCATTTCATCGCCGCGGCGGTGATGACGCCTTCCGGCGCGCCGCCGATGCCCATCAGCGCGTGAATGTTCGTGCCGGCGACCGCCGCCGAGATGCCGGCCGATAAATCGCCGTCCGAAATCAGACGGATGCGCGCGCCGGTCGCGCGCACGTCGGCGATCAGTTGTTTATGGCGCGGGCGGTCGAGACAGATCACGGTCAGATCGTCGATGTCGCGCCCCAGACGCCGCGCGATGTTTTTGAGGTTGTCTTTGACCGGCGCGTCGATGTCGATCGCGCCGCGGCAGCTCGGTCCGACGACGATTTTGTCCATGTAAATGTCGGGCGCATTTAAGAGGCCGCCGCGTTCGGCGGCAGCCAGCACGGCGATCGCGTTGTTCGCGCCGAGGGCGCAGAGGTTCGTGCCTTCGAGCGGGTCGACGGCGATGTCGACCTCGGGAAAATCCGCTCGCTGATCGCCGTCGAAAGCGCCGCCGCCGACCTGCTCGCCGATATAAAGCATCGGCGCTTCGTCGCGTTCGCCCTCACCGATCACGATGCGCCCGTTCATCGGCACGGTGTCCATCACTTCGCGCATCGCTTCGACCGCGACGTGGTCCGAATGTTTGCGGTCGCCCTGCCCCATTGTTTTGGCGGATTCGATCGCCGCCGCCTCCGTTACGCGCAAAAAATCCAGCGCCAGTTCGCGTTCTGCTTTGTTGTTTTTCATTCAGTTTTCCTTTAAATGTTATTGACTGATAAATTTTAATAATGAAGGCATTTTATCACTTGTTCGACGGCATTTGACAAGTTCGCCCCGCTGTTTTAGCTTTTTATTTTGACTTGACGAAAAACGGCTGAAGGAGAATTCAGAAAATAATGGCTTATATTGTTACCGAACCCTGTGTTGAATGTAAATACACCGATTGTGCGGCGGTTTGCCCCGTCGAAGCGTTTCACGAACTGCCCGACAAACTTCTTATCAACCCTGACACCTGCATCGATTGCGACGCGTGCCTGCCGGAATGCCCGGTCGAGGCGATTTTCTCTGACATGTCGATTCCGGAAGAGTATCTGAATTGGGTCGAAATCAACGCGACCGCCGAGAATTATCCGATCATCTCGACCAAACAGCCGGCGCTTTTCGGCGCGGGCTGTAAAGGTCAGCCGGAATAATCCGGAAATCAACGAACTTAATTGATGAAAAGGCGGGTTTTCGAATCCGCCTTTTTGTCTTGACTTCTTCCCGACCCGCTCCTTTTCTTTATCAATTCGAAACGAACCGGCGCGAAAGAAAACCGAAAAGCTTAATCGTGAACGAAAAAACCGACAAAACCTACAAATTGCTCGGCGCGGACGGGAAGTTCTACGAAAGCACGGCGAAGGGCACGCTCGGCGGGCACCGCAAAGACAAAATTTACGGCACGCTCGATTGCCGCGGCGCGGCGCGCTGGATCGCCAAAGGTTATTACGTCCGGCAGCGCGTTTTTTTCGCCGACGAGGCGGCGGCGATCGCCGCCGGTTTTCGCCCCTGCGCAAATTGCCTGCCCGAAAAATACAAGGCGTGGAAGGCGAACAAGCAATAATACGCGCGACGGAAAATAAATCGATTTCGTTGTTTACCAGTTAGGTGAAATATGAAAGAAGACGATACGGCGAATGAAAATGCTTTCGATGAGGCACGCGATCTGTTCGCGCAGATGAGCGACGAAGCGCGGCGGCGGGCTGAACTCGGGCGAGAAGCCGGGCGAAACGAAGCGCGGCGGCGCAGCCCGCTCGTTAAAGTTTTATTGGCCGTAACGATCGTCGCCTGCCTCGCGGCGGCGGTCACGTTCGGTTACGGTTTATACGCTTTCCCCGACGCGCCGCTCAGAAAATCCTACGCCGGGTTTGCGAATAAACAGGGATTGCCGCGCTCGGAAGAAGATTTCCGGAAATTCAAGATTTGGGAAAAAGTTTTGTTTACGAGCTTCGGCGCGGCGCTGCTCGGCGCGTTTTCCTTCGCGGCGCTGAACGCGCGCGAACGACGGCGGCAAAAGCTTTAGAAAAAACGCGTCGTATGCTTTTCCCGCGAGAGGAACGCCGAAACTTGCGGGAATCCGGAAATGAAGAAAGAAAGCAAAATGCCGGTCGTCGTAATCGGCGCGATCATCTTAACGATCGTCGCGCTGCCGTTCGCGTTTCTTTCCTACGCGCTTTATTTCGCGTGGGACAGCCAGCAGTCGGGCGAATTTTACAAACCGGCGTTCGAAGCGAACGGCACGCTTTACGATCTGCGCATGCAGGGAAATTCGCTGGCTTTCGACAGCGGCACGCGCGAAGATCATCTCTTTATCAATTCGCCGCATATCCTGAGCGGGCTGATCGCGCTCGGCGACGGCGATTTCGAAATCGAGAAAACCGACAACCCGTTTTTCGCCGGCGCTCTGTCGATCCCGAGCCACAAATACGGCGAATCGGAAACGAAATACCGCAATCCGAAAGATTCATACCTCGTTTACCGGTTTTACGACCGCGATCGCAATTTGGTTTTCGCTTACGAGCCCGCGACGGAAAGCGAATTCGTCGTCCGGTTGCGCCCGACGTTTCCGGCTTTCGCGAAACGAAAATACGGCATCGGCGACAAAAGAGAATATCTGGACGCGACCGCGATTCTGAAAGCGAAGCTCGGCAAAAATCTTGTAATTCGTACCGACGAAGAGAATAAACTGCTGATTCTGAAATTCGTCGCGGCGGCAGAATCGACGGAGTAAAATTATGTTTCTTTTCCTTAAAGGCGATCCGTGGTGGATTTCGGTTTCATTGTTTTTGACCCCGCTTTCCTTTTTTATGATTCTCAAGGGCGCGGAAGCGGTCGTCCGTGTAAAATCCGTGACGGCGCTCTGGTTCGTGAGCGGCTGCGCGGCGCTTTCCTTGTTGACGACCGCCTTTTTCACGCTCTTTCTGGGCCGCGCGGTGCCGGAAGCCTTTTTCAATTTCTCGCTGCCGTTCGGCGCGCTGTCATTGCTCGCTTTCGAGGAACTGGCGCTGCTGCGCGGAACGATCTTCAACAACGCGCTGGTTTTCAACCTCGGCGTCGTCTGCAACGCCTGCGCGGTCGGCTGTTTGATCCACCTCGGCGAGAAGCTGCGGGAATTCAATAAAAAGCTCGACGACGAAAATCCGGGTTAGTTCAAAAGAAAAAGTCGTCCGGCAAAAGCAAAGCGCGCGCGATCAAAGATAAACCGTGCTTTGGAAAATTCCGGCGCGGCGAATTAAACTATTGACGAGGAGTAAGATTTACACAAAATTTTTCGTTTGTTGAGGAGAAAACAGAAATGATTGAATCCATAGACCCGAAAGAAACCGTCAAGCCGCTCGTCAAATGCGACAAGTGCGACCGCGAAGTCGAGCATTACAACACGTTTCTCGACGCCGACAACCGCGTCGTCAACGTCTGCTGGGAATGCATGCAGCGCGACGAAAAGGGATTTTTCCAAAAGCGCGACTTTTTCCGCCGCTCACGGCTCGGACGACTTCCGGCGAGATAAAATTAGCCACGAAAAAACACGAAAATTCACGAAATAAGCCTTAAATATTTTTCGTGAAATGCGCGCGTTTGTTCGTGGCAAAAATATTATGAGTATCAGAAAAATCACCGAGTACCCGGAAGAGGTTTTGGGAAAAATCGGGCGGCCGGTCGAAAAGTTCGACGCGGAGCTCGCCGCGCTGTGCGAAGACATGTACGAAACGATGTACGACGCCGAAGGCGTCGGACTCGCCGCGCCGCAGATCGGCTTGAATCTGCGGCTGTTCGTGATGGACTGCGACGGCATCAAGCTGATCGCGGCGAATCCCGAAATCATCGCGACCGAGGGCGAGCAGTCTTCGCACGAAGGTTGTCTCTCGATCGGCAAAGTGCCGGCGGTTTTAACGCGCCCGATGAAAGCACGCCTGCGCGCGCAGGACTTGCGCGGCGAATGGTTCGAAGCCGAGGCGGAAGGTTACGCCGCGCGCTGCTTCATGCACGAAACCGATCACTGCGACGGGAAACTCTTTATCGACCATCTGCCGAAAATGCGCCGCGAAATGGTGCTCAACCGCTTCAAAAAGGAAAAACGCTGGAAGTAGCCGTCCTCCGTTCCGCAATTCATTTGATGACGTTTTCCGCCAGCTCGGTTTTTTGACGGCCCGCTTCTGAACCGATTCGCCGACGATGTATCCGGCACAAGCGCGCGGGCGGTCGATCAAGACGCGAAGCGGCACGAGGGACGAGGATCAGCTCGCGGAGCGGTTGCCGCGTTTCATAGCCGCCCTGATAAGGCCGTCGACGCGCTGACCCGCGTCTCGAAAACGCCGGTTTTAGACAATATAACGAGTGATAAATGGGAAGATATTACACCGCGAAATTCGCCGACGGAACCGAACGAACGGTAGCTTCGTTCTCGACGAACCGCGCGCGGCTTTTTTATGAAATCACCAGGATCGTCGAGCGTTACGTCGCTTCGCCGAGCGGCGTCGAGGACGACGCCGGACTGGACGAGCATACGCTCGACGCCGAGCGGTTCGTCGAGTTTTTTGAGCGGTTCTGGCAGATCGGCTGGCTGGCCGACGGCCGAGACTCGTTCCTTGCGGGTTGGGCGTCCTTCGCTGCCGGCATTGTCGAAAACATCACTTTGCAGCCGGTCACCTGGATCGACCGGCGCGGCAACGCCATTCAAGTCCGCCGCTACGAACTTTCCGAAAGCGATTTGGAAGAGGAATTGCTGCGCCGGGAAAAAGCGGGCGAAATCGAAGTCAGACATTCTGAAATAAACGGCACCGACATTACCGTTTAAGTCTCCGGGATTGCCTCGTGAAGAAATGTTTCCGAAACCGTCGGACAAAAGGGGCCCGTACTTCGCGCGCCTTCCGCAACGGTTCAAACAGAATTCACCTTCATTGCCTTTGAAAAACTTCTTTGTAGTTTCGGGTGCGCGGCCGCTGCAGCTTCTCGGCGCGATCGAGAATGCCGCCGGTGCTTTCCGTGGTCAACGCTCTTATTTGAGTCAAAATCGTCAGGACCTTGCCGTCGTCCGAAAGGCTGTAGATTTCTTCGACGATGTAGGGGTATTGATCGAAATCGCGTTTGTAGCTGCCTTGTCTCATTATTTTCCCGTTTTTGAACTGAGATTTGGATTTCAGCTTCACGTCTTCGAGCTTATAGAACAGCCTGGAATTGTCCAATTCGATGATGTTCAAGATAGTATAGTTATTGTCTTCGCCTTTTTTATCGGTCCATAAATTTACGGCGCGGTCGTATGTCTGCCCCTTAAACGAATAAGATTGCGACAGCTTTAATTCGGATTCATTGCGTGCGATGGCGAGCTTGTAGTCCTCAAAATTGTCTTTGATTTCCTGGTCGACGAAACTGCGGTCTTCATCGAGAACCCAACTTCCGCAAAATTCATCGACATTGTGATCTTTTTCTTTCTGAGCGAAAATATTCAAAGCGAAGAAGCTCGTCAGCAAAACGGTCAGCAAAATTTTATTCATAATAATTTTTCGATTTTTGAGTCTGTAAAAAAATAAATTACTTTTTCGTTAAGAGCAAGAAAATCGATTGAAAAGTTCGATTAAACAGCCGCACGACCCTTTTCAAAACAAATTCAGGAATTTTATGGCAGGTGCATTTATACCGAATTTACCTTTCGAAAATATGAAACCGGAAGAAGCCTTTGAACCTTCAGAGCCGCCATTTGAATTTGTTAAATTGCGAAATATCCCCTTGTTGGAAGAAAACAAGATCATAAGCGAAATTCCAGCTAAAGATGTTATTTTTGACGAGTCAAAGACTGGCGAACGCCAGCATGCAACGGCGGATAAATCTATAAAAGACGAACCGTATGATCGCTTGCCGGTCTCGCCGTTTGCGATGCCTAAAACCCCGCGATAAGTCACGGGGTTGTCGAGTCGAGTCCTTTGCGGGACGAACTTTTATTTTTTGCGCAATCGAGCGGCGCGCAGTTTCCTAGATGATCGTCGTCACGATCTCGCGGATGCTGCGCTGCAGTTCGCGGTCGTCGGTGATCGGCGAGCAGAGCGCGACTTCCGCGGCATCGATCGGCGGGATGCCTTTGGCGATCATCTGCGCGGCGTAGATCAGAAGGCGCGTCGAAACGCCTTCTTCGAGTCCGTGTCCGCGAAGATTGCGTACTTTCTGACCGATTTTGACGAGATCGGCGGCGATCGCTTCCTCGATGCCGCCTTCCTTCGCGACGATTTCCGTTTCGTCCTCCGGGTTCGGGTAGTCGAATTCCATCGCGACGAAACGCTGGCGCGTCGATTGTTTGAGGTCTTTAAGGATCGACTGATAGCCGGGATTGTATGAGACGACGAGCATGAATTCGGGCGGCGCTTCGATGACCGTGCCGCGTTTCTCGATCGGCAGACGCCGGCGGTCGTCCGTGAGCGGGTGAATGATGACGACCGTGTCCTTGCGCGCTTCGACGACTTCGTCGAGGTAACAGATCGCGCCCGAACGCACGGCGGTCGTCAACGGTCCGTCGTGCCAGACGGTTTCCTCGCCTTCGAGCAGAAAACGTCCGACCAGATCGGTCGCCGACAAATCTTCGTGACAGGCGACCGTAATTAAAGGGCGGTTCATGCGGTACGCCATGTATTCGACGAAACGCGTTTTGCCGCAGCCGGTCGGACCCTTCAGCATGACCGGCAATTTCGCCGCGTAGGCGGCTTCGAAAAGCTCGACTTCCTGACGAATCGGAAGATAATAAGGCTCGTTGGTGACTTTGTATTTTTCGACTGCTAATTCCATAAACGTGAAGGATTATCTTAACATTCGCCAAAAAAGAAGTGAAAAGGCGAAGCGGAAAAGCCGGCTGAATTTTCCTCAACCGGCTTTTCCGCTTCGCTGCTTTTTTTCCTTTCCGCTTTATTTACACTTCGAATA
This sequence comes from Pyrinomonadaceae bacterium, assembly GCA_036563455.1. Taxonomy (GTDB): domain Bacteria; phylum Acidobacteriota; class Blastocatellia; order Pyrinomonadales; family Pyrinomonadaceae; genus JAFDVJ01. The sequence continues at coordinate 90,295 of DATCMK010000023.1, forward strand.
ACCGCAGTCGCGGCACGAATCGCAACCCGAGGCGTGTTCGAGCTGTCCCTTGCACTCGGGGCATTCGCCGATCAGATTGCCCATCTTCGAGTCCGAGCGGTCGGTCGTTTCCGCGAGCGGCGCCGGTTCGGCGGCGACGACCGCCGGCTGCGGCGTCGCGGTTTTGCTGATCTGGCGCTCCGACTGCGGCTGACCTTTCAGGCGACGGTCGATCAGCAGCAGACATTCGGCGATCGCCTGTTCGGGCGACGTCAGCAGCCGTTCGTTGAACCAGACGGCGTGCGTGCCGGTCACTTTGTTCAAACTGCGCGAGACTTCCTTGACGTTGAATCCGCCGCGCAGCATCTTCGACGCGAGCAGCCCGACGCCCTCGGAGATCGGCCCGGTCGCGAAGACTTCGAGAACGTTAGTGCCGTCGTGGTTGACCGTGACGTAAAGATTGCGCCCGTCGAACGGGATGCGCCACGTCGCGCCCTGCAATTCGCGCGGTCGTTCGTAACGCGTGACGGTCACTTCCTTTTGCGGCGTCGCCGATTTGGATTTCGGCGCGTCCGTCGTCACTTCGACGACTTCCGGCATGAATTCGCCCTCGATCGTCGTGGTCGTCGTCTCCTCTTCCGCCGCTTTCGCCGCTTCTTTTTTATCCGCTTTCATCGACGTCAAAACCTGACCTTCGCGCGAACCGTCGCGGTAGTAGCTGACGGCCTTGCAGCCCAGATCTTTCGCCATGCGGTAAAGCTTGTCGACCGACTCGACCGTGTCGTCGTTCGCGCCGTTGCAGGTTTTCGAGATCGAGTTGTCGACGTGTTTCTGCGCCGCCGCGAGGACTTTGACGTGCTGGTGCGAAGTGATGTCCATCGCCGAGATAAAGTAGCCGGGAAGTTCGTCCATGTGCTCGACGACGTAATTGGCGGCATTTTTGATCGATTCTTCGTTCGACTGATCGACTTCGATGCCCAGGGCTTCCGCCGCCAAAGTATGCACGTAATGACGTTCGCCGAGCGTGTCGCGGCGGACATAAGCCCACGAGAAATTCGGTTCGATGCCGGAAGAAGTTTCGGCGACGAGCGAGATCGTGCCGGTCGGCGCGATCGTCGTCACTTCGTAGTTGCGCGGCGTCAAAGGCACGTCGCTCGGGATGCCGATTTCTTCATACAGGAATTTCGCGTAATCCTCGCGGTTGCCCTCGAGTTCGGGAAAGGCGCCTTTTTCCGCGCCGAGGCGAAGCGAGGCGATCCAGGCTTCGCGGCGGATAAAGCCCATCACTTTTTCCATCAAGTCGGTCGAATCCTCGTTGCCGTAAGTGACCTTCAGCTTCAGGCACAAATCGGCGAAACCCATAATTCCCAAACCGACGGGACGCGTGCGTTTGACGACGTCGTCGATTTCCGGCAGCGGAAAATGTCCGGCGTCGACGACGTTGTCGAGGAACTGCGTGCACAAGTGAGTGACGCGCGCGAGCTTCGTCCAGTCTATGCATTCGTCCGGATTCGTGCCGTCGCCGACCTTGTTGTAGAATTTCGCGACGTCGATCGAACCGAGATTGCACGAATTGTTGAAATGCAGCATCTGTTCGCCGCACGGATTGCAGGCGTGAATCGGTCCCATCGTCGAGATCATGTGATTGTGACGATTGACCTGGTCGATGAAGATGATGCCCGGTTCGGCGTATTTATGCGCGGACGCGACGACGCGGTTCCACACGTCCGGCGCGTAAACCATCCCCGGCGCGGGCGGCGTTTCGATTGTACAGTCCGAAAGATCGGCGCTTTCGAAAGCGAGCTTGTCGGCGAACGTCACGGTTTCGCCCGACGGTCGGCGATAAACGACGTATTCCCTGCCCGTCACCGGATCGAAGACGTCCTGGTTCCACGCTCCTTCGTCGAATTCGGTCTGAAACCATTCTTTATTGTCGACCGCTTCCATGAATCTGTCGGTGACGGTCACCGAAATGTTGAAATTCGTCAGACTGTGCTGATCGTTTTTCGCGTGGATGAAGCGCAGCACGTCCGGATGTTTGATCGACAGGATGCCCATGTTCGCGCCGCGGCGCACGCCGCCCTGTTTGACGACTTCGGTCGTGCCGTTGACGATGTTCATAAAGCTCACCGGACCCGAAGCGACGCCGCGCGTCGAATTGACCATCGAACCCGCCGGGCGCAGGAATTCATACGTCATGCCGGTTCCGCCGCCGGTCTGGTGAATGATCGCGACGTTCTGCGCGTGCTGCATGATGCCGGAAATCGAATCGGGGACGTTTAGAACGAAGCAGGCGGCGAGCTGGCCCTTCGGTTTGCCGGCGTTGACGAGACACGGCGTGTTCGGCACGAACTCGCGGTTGAGCATGACTTCGGTCATCGAATCGTAAAAGTAATCGCGCTTGACCGAATCGGTTTCCGCTTTCGAAACGTGACCGACCACGCGGCGCACGATGTCCGCCCAGGTTTCGAGCGGTTCGCCGTTTAAGTCTTTTAGTGAATAGCGTTTGCCGACGACTTTCTGGGCATTCAAGCCTAAGGGATTGGCTTCGCGTTTGAGAGACGCGCCGGCGGCTCCGTTTCCGTTCGATTTTCCGTTTTTGGCGACGACGTCGCCCACGCCGACAGGCTCAAAGACTGTGCTCATAATCAATCATTCTCCTCAATGTGCATCCGGGGACACAAATATTCGTTTAGTTAAATTTTACCCTTTTTTTTTGCATTATGAAATGCGAGTTTTTGCAGTGTTGCTTTGGTTTATACCCGGGAACCGGTGTAAATTTTCGTTCTCGAGTGAAATGAAATATATAACAACTGAATCCGCTTGTCAATGAAAAAGTACACAATATATTGTGCTCTTTAAAAAATCTTTACCAAAATAGCAGGTAAGCTGAGAAAGTACTTTAGCTTTTTATAAATTAAATTTTTATGCGAAATCTAGTAATTTCGCGGGTCAAAACGAAATTTGACTTTCTTCTCCGAAATTTCCGAAACTGTAATCTATGGATAGACTTATTCACGGACTCGCCGCCGACGCCACCGTGCGCGTGATGGCGGCAATCACTACCGATACGGTGCGCGAAGCCGTGCGCCGGCACCGGACATCGCCGACGGCTTCCGTCGCGCTCGGGCGCGTTCTGACCGGAACATTGCTTTTGGGTTCTTCTCTGAAAGAATTCGACCGGCTGACCGTGAAAATTGAATCCGATGGTTCGGTAGAGGGAATTGTAGCCGAAGCGGTCGCCGATGGCAAAGTGCGCGGGTACATAAAAAATCCGCTCGCCGATCTGCCGCAACGCGCCGACGGCGGCTTCGACGTCGCGGGCATCGTCGGCAAGGGCATGTTCTACGTTATTCGCGAGACCGGATTCGAGATCGGGCTGCACCGCGAGCCGTACGTCGGTCGCGTGCCGCTCGAAACCGGCGAGATCGCCGAAGATTTCGCGTATTATTTGATGAAGTCCGAGCAGATTCCGTCCGCCGTGCTGCTCGGAACTTCGCTGCAAACGGAAGCGCCTTTCGTCGGCTGCGCGGGCGGCGTGATGATTCAAATGCTGCCGACGGCGAACCCGAACATCGCCGTGATGATCGAGGACACGATCCTGCACGCGCCCCGTTTGACCGACGCGATCCGCGACGGCGCGTCTCCCGAAGATTTATTAAAGATGACGCTCGGCATCGTCGATTACGAAATTTTGGGCGAAAAGGAAGTCGAATTCGAATGCAACTGCTCGCAGGAGCGCGCCGTGCAGCTCATCGCCTCGCTCGGCAAAGCGGAAGTGCAGTCGATGCTCGAAGAGGACCACGGCGCGACGATGAACTGCGGTTTCTGCAATAACGTCTATACGTTGACAGAAGACGACTTACAAAAAATTCTGGACTCCGAAACGGCTTGATTTTTGTTTTCGCGTCTTTTCGCACGGTTCCGCCGGCAAATTCGGCACGAAAACTTTCGGCTTTTGACGAAAGTTCCGTCAAAAAGCGTTTGCGCCGGGACTTTTAGGAAAGGCTGCGGGAGTTCCAATTTTAGAGGATTTGAAATCTTATGATCTTTACGCCGCGCCCCCGTACGTAAATCTCTGACGATGATGCCGATTTGGTATTTTCCGGCGGTCAGGGTAAAGACTTTGCGTAAGGTTACGGGTTTAAGTTTCGACACATCAGAAAGCTCTTCGATAGTCGCGCTTGCGCTTAGAATTTCCTCGAAGAATCCGTCGGTCTTTTCGTCTCTGGAAGTGACGCGCCCGTAAAATTTGACGGTCGCCGTTTCGATGCCGCCGACATTTTCAAAAACGAGCTCGCGCGGGTCAATTCGAATAAGGACGGCGACCGCTTTTTCTTCCGAAGGCGAGTTTACGGGCTCGGTTTTAACGTTGAATTTTATTTCGTAACTTTTACCGAGGACGCTGTCTCTTATTTTGGGCACATTTTTTGTAAACTTGCCGATATTCGAAGAAACAGGCGTCAGTTTGCTGATTGTTTCGGCGGTTTGCGCGTTGGCGGTAAACGGTACGCAGAGCGAAATCAGGGCTGTTAAAAATTTATTTTTCACATTTTCTTGATTCGCCGAGCCTCGAAAAAGTTGTTTTTGCGGAAGAACGAAATCAAACGAAAAAGCGGCGAGTTTCCCGCATCAATCGGGAAACTCGCCGCTTTTCTTAAAATTGAAATGACGACGGGAAATTAACCGTTGAATCCGGCGCTGCCGGCCGCCTTTCCGGCGTAAAACGTGTGCTGCGAGACGGCTTCGCGCATCGCCGCGTAATCGCTGTCGGTCAGCGGCGAGCTGTCTTTGCCGAGCAGTTTTCCGGCGATCCGCCAGCCGACTTCGAAAACCTTGTCGTTAGCTTTATTCGACGAGAAGAGCCGGTCGTTCGGGTCGCTGCTGTTGCTGTTCGCCCGCGCGTACTGGCACTGAACGATGTAGGCGATGGCTTCCGAATCGGCGACCGACATTTTCATCTTGACCATGTCGTAAACCGCGTGCACGGCTTCATGCACGACGAGCGCTTTCTTCGTCAGTTCGGTCGTGTTTTTGAAGCCGAGATACAGAGTGTTGTTGCCGTAATCGTAAGCCGCTTGCCCGTTCAGCTTTTCGTCATACGCCACTTTGATGAAGCCCGATTCGACCAAGCTTTTAATGTTTCCGAAGGTCATCGCCGTAAAATGCTTGCCGTAAAAGGTAAAGCTGTTAATTTTCTGGATTTCCGGACCGGCTAAAATGTTCACGACCGTAGTTTCAACATCATTCATAATTATTTTTTTAATTTCTCCTTTCAAATGCGATTTTGTTAGGAAGTCGAAATGTTAAGACGGGCGGGCGAAAAATAATTTGCAGAAAAGCCGCCTAAAATCTTATTTGGGTCGAATGGATCACGCCCCGTCCGCCGCAGGCGTCGGTGTAATACCAGGTGCCGTTGCCGTCTTTGACGTTCGTCGAGCCGAGGATATTGACGACCGTTCCGCGCCGCCGCACGACGCAGATGATCGCGCCGTTCGGCGTCGCGCGGATATTGGTCGGCGGGTCGATAATTACGGCGGTCGTCGCGTTTGAAGGCGTCGGGGGCGGCGCCGGTTCTTTTTTTCGGGCGTCGGACGCCTGGCGGTCGTCTTCGAGGCTGCGTTGGTCGCGGTTCGATTTTTCCTGCTGCTGTTTGTTCTTTAGCACGGTATTTTCGGGGGCGTTCCGCTGCCCGTCGGACGCGGATTTGTTTGCTTTATCGGCGGAATTTGCCGTGTTCGAGATGTTGCCGGCGTCGGACTTGAACAGTCCGTAAATGATCAAACCGAGGATCGCGCCGCCAATGAGAAGGGCGAAAAATCCGACCGCCAGCGCGATCAAAAGCGTGCGGCCTCGCGGCGTTTCGGGCGCGCCGGAAACGGGCGGAACGAACGGCGCACCGCTTTGCACGGTCGGCGGAGGCGCGCCGCCGTAAACGGTCGGCGTTTCGCCCTGATTACTGAACGACCCGGAAAACGAGACGAGCGCCGTGCCGTCCGCGAGACAAAAGTTCGTCTCGTCGCCGTAAATCTGTTCGCATCGCAGGCATTTCTTCATATTTTCCGCGGCAGCCCGTGTTATAACACCAAAGCGTCGGGTTTGCAAGACCGCGATTTACCGTTATTCTGTTATAAATGAGCGATTTGGAAAAATTTTTCAACCACTGCACGCGGCTCGTCGACGCGCAGCTCGACCGATTGATTCCGTCCGCCGAAACCGAGCCCGCGCGGCTTTACGAAGCCGTCCGCTGGAGCGTCTTCGCCGGCGGCAAGCGTTTTCGCCCGGCGCTTCTGCTCGCGGTCGGAACGGCGTTCGGGGCGGACGCGGAAAAATTGTTGAGCGCGGCGTCGGCGATCGAGATGATTCACACGTATTCGCTGATTCACGACGATCTGCCGGCGATGGACGACGACGAGCTCCGGCGCGGGCGCGCGACCTGCCACGTGAAATTCGACGAGGCGACCGCGATTCTCGCCGGCGACGTTCTGCAGGCGATCGCTTTTCAGGCGATCGCCGAAGACGACTTATTGACCGATAAAACAAAAGTCAAACTTATTTCCGAGCTGGCAAAGTCCGCCGCCCGGATGGTCGACGGTCAGCAGCTCGATCTCGACGGCGAGGGCAAAACGATCGCGATCGCCGAGCTGGAAAAGATTCACCGGAACAAAACCGGCGCGATGATCTGCGCGGCGGCGCGCGGCGGCGCGATCGTCGCCGAAGCCTCGGAAAAGGAACTCGTCGTCGTCACCGAATACGCGGCGAAGCTCGGGCTTTTGTTTCAAATCACCGACGATCTTTTGGACGTCACGCAGACGACGGAAGTTTTGGGCAAAACCGCCGGCAAGGACGAGCGCGCCGCGAAAGCGACCTACCCGGCGTTTTACGGAATCGAAGAGACGCGCCAGCTCGCCGCGCAGGTTCGCGCCGAAGCCCTCGAGGCGCTCGGCGCGGTCGAAAAAGACACGCGCCGGCTCGAAGCGCTGGTCGATTTCATTCTGCGCCGCGAAAAATAAATCGCCGAAGAAAAGGCGCCGTTTCATTCTCGAACCGCGCGGCGGCTGGCTATTTTTTGCAACTAAATTCAAAAAAATTCGTTCGTGCTTTTAACGGGCAAGCGCATCTCTCCTCGATTTTTACGAGTAAAATCTCATTCTTGAAGGAAGTTACACTATGGAACGGTTATTACATCGGTCAGCGGACGGAGCGACCGCGAAAACGCGTCGGGTCAGCGGCTTAAGCCTTGCGGACGTCACGTATCCGCCTGATCTGCGGCAGCCCCGGCACACTCACAAATTCGCTTCGTTCAGTTTCGTGATGGCGGGAAATTACCTGGAAAAATTCAGCCGCCGGTCATACTTGCGTCGATCTTCGACCGTCGTTATTCACCCGCCCGAAGAATCGCACGCCGTCAATTTCGAAACGAACGTCCGGATTTTGAGCGTCGAGTTCGATTTTCGCCGCCTCGCCGCGATTCGCGAACATTCGGCGGTTTTGGAAGAACCGACGAGTCTGCAAACCGAAAACATAAATCATCTCGGACGCCGCCTGTACCGCGAGTTTCAGCGGCCGGACGATTTTTCCGCGCTGGCGATCGAAGGCTTGATTCTGGAAATCGTCGCGGAAGCCGCGCGCTCCAAATCCGGCGACGACGCCCGCGGTTTTCCGCGTTGGCTCGCGCCGACGAAAGACTTTCTGCACGCCCATTTCGCCGATTCGCTTCTCGTTGATGACGTCGCGCGCGTCGCGGGCGTGCATCCGGTTCATCTGGCGCGCGTCTTCCGCCGGAAATTCGGCTGCACCGTCGGCGAATACGTGCGCCGTCTGCGCGCCGAGTACGCCCGCCGGCAGATTTCGGCGACCGACGCGCCGCTCAGCGAAATCGCGCTCGCCGCCGGTTTCGCCGACCAGAGTCATCTCAACAAAACCTTCAAGTCCGTTTACGGGTTGACTCCCGCCGAACATCGAAAAATCGCGCGCCGAAGTTAAGTTGGTACAAAAATGTTCCTTTCGTCCAAGAAACGGGCTTTTCCGAAATGTTAAAAAGTATTAGTTTCAAAGAACGGGGGAAAATTTATGTTCAAATTCTTACTTCTGACGACGTTCATCGCGTTTTTCGGAGCCGGCGCGTCGGCGCAAAATGCCGCCGCTCCGCCTTTACTGATTAACCGCGTCGCGCATAACCAAACCCAAGTCGCGTTTACTTTCGCCGGAAAAATTTGGCTCGTCCCGAAAACCGGCGGCGCGGCGCGGCTCCTGACGAAAACCGCCCACGAGGAAACCAACCCGGTTTTTTCGCCGGACGGCTCGCGGCTCGCCTTTTCGCGCCTGAACGGCGGCGATTGGGACGTTTACGTCATGCCGGCGGACGGCGGCGCGGAAGCGAAACGCGTTACGCTGATGCCGGAGAGCGATTTGATGGCGGCGTGGACGCCGGACGGCAAGGAAGTGGTTTTTCAGACGACGCGCGACGAAGAAAACGTCTTCCGGTTTTATAAAATGAACGCCGCGAATCCGACGCTCGCCGCCGCGCTGCCGCTGCCGCAGAGTCTCGACGGAGCGTTTTCGCCCGACGGGCGCCGCATCGCCTACACGCCGCGCCGTTTTATCTTCGGCGAATGGCGGTATTACCGCGGCGGCATGACGTCGCCGATCTGGATCACCGATCTGGCGACCGGCGCGACGGAGAAACTGCCGAATCAGAATTTCAACGACCGCAACCCGATGTGGCTCGGCGATAAAATTTACTTTCTGAGCGACCGCGCGGGAACTTTCAACCTGTTTTCCTACGATCTTAAAACAAAGCAAACTAAAGAATTAACTAAATTCGACGGGCAGGGAATACGGCACGCCTGCGCGTTCGGCGGCGAAATCTCTTTCGTGCGGGACGGGCGGCTCCACCTTTTCGATACGGCGACCGGCGCGGACAAAATCGTCGGCGTGACGGTCGCGCCGGACACTTCGGAACTGCTGCCGAGAACCGTCAACGCTTTTCGTTTCGTCGAAAGTCTTCTGCCGTCGCAGACGGGCGAGAAAATCGCTTTCGGCGCGCGCGGCGAGGTTTTGATTTTCGACGCGAAAACCGGCGAATACAAAAATCTAACCAATACTTCCGGCGCGGCGGAACGCTACCCGGTGATTTCGCCGGACGGCAAACGAGTCGCTTATTTTTCGGACGAATCGGGCGAATATCAGCTGCATCTCCGTTCGCTCGATACGGGCGCGGTCGAAAAAATCGCGATCGAGCCGAAGCCCTCGTTTTACTGGAATCTCGCGTGGTCGCCCGATTCGCGGAAGCTGGTCTTCAACGACCGCCGCCTGAACTTGTGGCTGATGGACACCCAAAGCGGCGCGCCGGTGAAAATCGACGCGTCCGATTATTCGGCGCAGGATAATTGGGCGGCGAGTTTCTCGCCCGATTCGCGTTATTTAACCTACGCGAAACGCCTTAAAAACAGAGCCGGAACGGTTTTCGTCTACGATCCGGCGCAGAAAAAATCGTTTCAGATCACCGACGGCAAAACGCACGCGCAGACGCCGGTTTTCGACGCGAACGGCAAATATTTATATTTCGTTTCGAGCCCGAACGCGCTGACCAGCGAGTTCGAATGGGGCGTTTTGAACGGCGTTTTCGCGCGCCCGCTGATCGTGCGAAAAGTTCACGCGCTGATTCTCGACAAGAACGCGCCGGCGCCGTTTCTGCCCGGTCGGCAGCCGAACCCGGACGCGAAAGCGGCGGAAAGCGCGGCGCAAATCAGAATCGATTTCGAAAATCTCGAAGACCGCTTCGTCGATTTGCCGCTGCCGGCGCGCGATTACAACCGGCTCGCTTCGGGCGCGGCGGGCAAATTATTTCTCGTCGTCGACGAGTGGACGGCGACGCCCGGCGACTTTAACGAACAGACGCAGACGCAGGCGCTGTACGGCTTCGACGCGGCGAAACCGAACGGTCTCGAAAAAATCGTCGGCGACGTCGGCGGCGTCGACCTGACGGGCGACGGCGGCAAGATACTGTACCGCAAAGGACGCGATTACTTTTTGACGGGCGCCGGCGGCGCGGTCAAAGAAGGCGACGGCAGACAGGATTTCGGCAAAATGGAAATCAAAATCAATCCGGCGGAAGAATGGCGGCAGATCTTTCACGAGTCCGTGCGATTGATGCGCGACTGGTTTTACGACCCGAATCTGCACGGTCAAAACCTGAACGCGCTCGAAAATCATTACGCCGCATACCTGCCGACGACGACCCGGCGCGCCGATCTCAACGCGCTGATCGGCAGGATGCTCGGCTCGGTTTCGGTCAGTCATTTCGGCGTCGGCGGCGGCGACGCGCCGCCGCCGTTCGGGCGCGGCGGCGGCATCGGGCTTCTGGGCGCCGATTACGCGATCGAAAACGACCGCTACCGCTTCAAGAAAATTTACCGCTCGACTTCTTACTCTTCGGTCAACGGCAGATTCGGCGCGCCGCTCGCCGCGCCCGGCGTCGACGTGCGCGAGGGCGATTACCTTCTGGAAGTGAACGGCGCGAAAATCGACGCGGCGCAGAACATCCTTTCGTATTTCGAAAACACCGCCGGCAAACCGACGGTAATCACGGTCAGCGCGAACCCGGACGGCAGCGGGGCGCGCTCGTTCACGGTTTACCCGGCGAACGGCGAAAATCGTCTGCGGCGCGCCAACTGGGCGGAGAACAACCGCCGGCTCGTCGAAAAACTTTCCGGCGGCAAGCTCGGCTACATCTTTATCGAAAATTACGACGGCGACGGCATCATGAACGCCGTGCGCGGTTTGACGGCAAGCGCCGGAAAGGCGGGCGTGATCATCGACCAGCGCTTTAACGGCGGCGGCATCACGCCCGATTATCTGATCGAATGGCTGAATCGCAAGCCGCTTTACAATTACGCGTTCCGCGGCGGCGACGAGATCGCCACGCCGGTCAACCCCGCACCGCCCGTCAAAGTGCTGATCGTCAACGAGTGGAACGGCTCGGCGGCGGAAACCGGCGCGTTCATGTTCAAGCTCGGCAAGGTCGGCACGATCGTCGGCAAACGCACGAGCGGCGGCGGCATCGGACCGTATTTTTTCACGCCGCGCTTCGTCGACGGCGGACGCGTGCAGATCCCGAACCGCGCGGCGTTTAATCCGGACGGCAAATCGTGGGGCATCGAAAACGCGGGCGTCGAACCGGACATCGACGTCGAGATCATGCCGCAGGATTTCATCGCCGGAAAGGACGCGCAGCTCGAAAAAGCGGTTGAAGCGGCGCTCACGCAGATCGCGAAAAATCCGTTCGCGCCGGCGAAACGGCCGCTTTTCCCGGTTCATCCGGGCGCTCAGGAAACGACGGCGGCGCAAACCGGCTCGATTCTGCCGATTCCCGGTTCGGCTTTTCCGCTGCCCGCGCCGAAACCGGCAGCGGGAGTGGTCACGAACGGCAAATTCGCCGAATTCCTCGGTCAATTCGACACGCCGATGGGCGTCATCACGTTTACGCAGGAAGGCGAAAAACTGATCGGTCTGGCGGGCGGCGAGCGCATCGAGCTTTTTCCGGAGGCGGGCGCGAAGGATAAATTCGCGGCGCAGTCGGCGAGCGTGACGGTCGCGTTCGAGCGCGACGCGACCGGCAAAGTCACCGGCGCGGTCGTCGTCATTCCGAGCGGCCGGGAATTAAAGGGCAAAAAGATCAACTAGAGCCGTTGTGAATTTTTTGCGCCGGCGCGGCTTTGCGGGAGAAAAATCATCGCCCGCAAAGCCGCGCCGGCGCGAAACTCTTCCGCGCGAAATAGCGGAACTACTAACTTTTTCTGAAATTTAACGTCAATTGCGTTTTTTTTTCAGTGCCGGCAGGAATCGACAGCCCGGCACGACCGGATTCGCGGATTCGCGCTTCGAGCTTGAAAACTCGAAATCGAAAATTCAAAATCGATCTTAAATCTTAGATTTTGAATCTTAGATTCTTTCGGAGAAAGAAAATGTATCAGGAATTTTTCGGATTAGAAGAAACGCCGTTCACGTTAACGCCCGACCCGCGTTTTATCGTCTTTACGCCGAGTTACAACGATGTTTTGGCGAGCCTTTATTACGGGCTCGAAAACGCGAAGGGATTGATTTTGCTGACCGGCGAAGCCGGAACGGGAAAAACGACCGCGCTGCGGTGGATTTTGCGGCGGCTCGATTCGAGCGTGCTCGTCGCCTACGTTTTCAATCCGCATCTTTCGGTCGACGAGTTTTACCAGCACGTCACGCAGCTGCTCAATATTCGCGACTGGTCGAACAAAGCCGAGCTTTTGTACGTCATGGGCAAGGTGCTCGAAGAGCGGCACCGCCGCGGTCTGCGCACCGTCCTGATCGTCGATGAAGCGCACGAGCTTTCCGATGAAGTGATGGAGGAAATCCGCTTGTTGACGAATTTCGAGTCCGACAACGTGAAGCATCTGCAGATCGTGCTGACCGGGCATCCGGAACTGCGCGAAAAACTCAATCAGCCGAACCTGCGGCAGTTAAAGCAGCGCGTCGCTTTGCGCTGCAACATCCACGCGCTGCCGAATACGGAGGAGGTGGAGCGTTACATCACCGAACGGCTTTTGATCGCCGGCGCGAATCAGCCGAACATTTTTACGCCCGGCGCGATCGATCTTATTTTTCAATGCTCGGAAGGAATCTCGCGCCAGATCAACAATTTGTGCGACAACGCGCTGCTCGCCGCCTGCGTCGCCGGCGAACAGATCGTCAGCCGGCAGGTGATCGAAAAGGTCGCTGAAAATCTCGATCTGCTGTCGCGCAAGGACGCCGTCCAGACCGGCGAAAAATCAGCGGCCGGCGGCTCGTCGGGACGGCTTTCGGCGCCCGAAAAGCGCGAAGATTTCCGAAGCAGCCAGCCGCGCCCGGAAAAACCGGCCCCGAAAACCGAAGCGTCCGTCAAAAAACCGGCGTTCGACGATTTCGACGACGAAATCAGCCTCGAAATCGGCGGTCTTTATTAAACCGCGAATCCGCGCCGGTAAACCGCAACGCGCTCGATTCCTCCGAATACCTCGCGAAGCAAAAGTTTGAAATTGGTCATTGCTTGCGAAGTCATTTGTGAGTATGCTTAAAACATTATAAAAAAACGGTTTGAGCAGGCAGCCGGCGCGGTCGAAAGGTTGCCGGAAAAACGCGCTCGTCAGTTTCGCCGGCGGCGCTTCGCGCGGCGACTCGCCGGGATATTTGCTCAAAGCAGAGGTTTTTGATCGGGTTAACCGGGCTTAGCGTTCAAATGGGCAGTCAGATTCTCTGGTCGGGACGGCACTCCCTGACTTTTTATCTGAAATTACTGCTCGGGCAATTTTGGACGCTACGGGCGCGCCGCGCGCCGCCGCGATCGTTCGCCGGAATCAAACGCGCGGGCGTATCGAAGCGGCGCGCGGCGCGCAGTTGGTTCGGGCAGCGGGTTTTTTGCGCCGATTTTTGTCGATTGTCCGGCTCGTTCGATTTTTGGCGGCGGAATGCGCGAACGGTTTCCCGCGTTGAATCAATGGCAAAACCGCCGATTTAAGCGCCGCTTTTGCCGGCCGCCTGGCGAACCGCTGCCCGTTCGCCGTCCAAATTCGATCGTTCGCCGATCCGGCTCTCCCAAACTCTTCGAAAGAAATCTTCCTTGATTGGCAGCGCGCCTGCGCAAAACGATCCGGTTTACCGGTTCTGATAATCGCCGTCCCCGCCGACCGGCGCGGCGAATGCCCGCTTCGGCCGCGCGGAACCCGGCGGCGACGCGAAACGCCGGCGCGATGAATTACGCCGCCGATAATTTTTAATTTTATATTGCGAAAAAAGCCCGGTGCGTTAATAATGAAAATACTAAATAAATTAAAGGACAAGGCGGAAATCATCCGGTTCCGCCTCCGCCAGCGCGGACCGCGCCGGAAGTCGAACGGGAAACAGGCGGCGCGCGTCCCGTGAATTTTGAAAAAGGCCTTGCCGAACTCGCCGGTTTGATCGCGCGGTTCGCTTGAACCGATCCGCCGCGCCGGAACGCCGGATTACGGGCGAGCTTCTGGAAAAGCGAACGGGGGCGCGCCGGGTTTATTTCCGCCCGAACAATCGCCTGCGCCGGTTCGGCGTTCGAGGCAAATTCGTGCAACGGAGATTTTATGACGTCAAAAATCAAAACCGAGGTGCTCATCGTCGGCGCCGGACCGACCGGGCTTTCTTTAGCCTGCCAGTTTATTCGCTACGGCGTTTCGTTCGTCATCATCGACAAAAAAGAAGGCATCACGCCGTATTCGAAGGCGCTCGGCGTGCACGCGCGGACGCTCGAAATTTACGAGCAGCTCGATCTTGCGGAAAGAGCCGTCGCCGAAGGCGTCGTCGCCGGCAAGGCGCGCATCCTCGAAGGCGGCGAAATACGCGGCGAAGTCGATCTCTCGAGCGTCGGCCGGGGTTTGAGCGCGTATCCGTACATGCTCGTTTTGGAACAAAGCAAAAACGAGCGCCTGCTTTACGATTACATCGCGGCGCACGGCGCCGACGTGCGCTGGCAAACCGAGCTGACCGAACTCGCGCAGCACGATTCTCGGGTGATCGCGACGATCAAAACGGCGGCGGGCGCGGCGGAAACCGTCGAAGCCGAGTATCTGGTCGGCGCCGACGGCGCGAAAAGCCCGGTGCGGAAAATGCTCGGTTTGAAGTTCGAAGGCAGCACGTTCGCGCGGATGTTTTACGTGGCGGACGCGCGCGTCGATTGGAAATTCGATCATGACGCGCTGCATGTTTTTCTCGCGCGGCATTCGGTCGTCGCGTTTTTTCCGATGGCGGGCGACGATCGTTACCGCATCGTCGGCGCGTTTCCCGACGAGTTCGCGAAACAGGAGGGCGAAGTGCTTTACGAGGAAATCGAGGCGCGCATCAAGGAAGAAGCCGAAATCGAACTCGATCTGCACGACGTCAGTTGGTTTTCGACTTACAAAGTGCACACGCGGCACGTCGAGAATTTTCGGCGCGGGCGCTGTTTTTTAGCCGGCGATTCGGCGCACGTGCACACGCCGGCGGGCGGGCAGGGCATGAACACCGGCATTCAGGACGCGTACAATCTCGCGTGGAAACTGGCGTTCGTGCTAAAGGGGCGCGCCGCCGCGCGCATTCTGGAAAGCTATAATTCGGAACGCCTTGAAAACGCCGAAAACCTTTTGAAAACGACCGACCGGATGTTCAACTTTCTGGCGGGCGAAGACTGGCTGGTGAACCTCGTCCGGCTGCATCTTTTTCCTCGGCTCGCCGGGCGCGCGCTCTCGATCGAAGCGGTCAGAGTAGAATTTTTCAAACGCCTTTCGCAAATCGGCATCAATTACCGCCGCCACGCCTTAAGCCGCCACACGGGCGACGCCGATTTCGCGGTCCAGGCGGGCGATCGTCTGCCGTATTTTTCAGTCGACGGGGCAAGCGTTTTCGATCGTCTAAGGGCGCCGAAATTTCACCTGCTCGTTTTGACCGACGGCGCGCGCGATTACCGGCCGTTGAAAAACGATCTCGAAACAAGCTTTGCCGAAGTCGTCGATTTTCACGACATTCCGCTTTACCCGCCGGTCGCGGAAATTTTCGGCGCGGAAAAATCGCTTATGATTTTGCTGCGGCCGGATAATTACGTCGCTTTGATCGCTTCCGAAATCACTTTACAAAACGTGCAAAGCTATTTTCGCGAGGTTCTCGGAACGGACTGATTTTTATTCGCTTTATTCGGTTGTTCGTTCAAAAATGCGGAAACTCGACAGGCATCCGCCGAAGGGAATTTCCGGCTTTCGGCCGACTTTCGACCAATCTTCCGGGGTCACTTGACAGCCCCGACGGATTTTCGGTAGGATAACAATTCGCTGTTTGAAAGAGAACAGCAGTTTTTTTTGACAAAAAGGGCATGTACGTCAATTGGTAGACAGCCTCCCTTACAAGGAGGAAGTTAGGGGTTCGAGTCCCTTCGTGCCCACCAATTCGATTTTGGGTTTTAGATTTCGGATTTTGGATTGTCGCTTTCGATCCAAAATCCGAAATCTAAAACCCAAAATCCCACAGTTGCGGAGTCGTAGTTCAGTTGGTTAGAACGCCAGCCTGTCACGTTGGAGGTCGCGGGTTCGAGTCCCGTCGGCTCCGCCATTAATTTCTTTTTTCAGAGTAATTTGAAAGCCGTCGTTTTGACGGCTTTCGTCGTTTTTAAGCAGCTTGCCCAAAAACTTGATCTCTGTCCTCCGATTCGTTGATCAATTTACGCCTTCATTCGCGGTTAATTTAACAAACCGGTTTTCTTAAAAAGTTTCGTGTAAAGCCGGCGCGGGTGTTTTAATAAAAATCAAAGGTTACAATCATTAGTCGAATGGCAAGAATATTCATCACCGGTTCGGCGGACGGTCTCGGGCAATTGGCGGCCAAGGCGCTGATTGCCCAAGGGCATCAGATAGTGCTTCACGCGCGAAACGAAAAACGAGGTCGCGACGCTTTGACGGGGGCGCCCGGCGCGGAAAATGTCGTCACCGGCGAGCTTTCCAGTATCGAAGCGACAAAACATTTAGCTTCGAAAGTGAACGCTTTAGGAAGGCTCGATGCCGTGATTCACAACGCGGGCGTTTACCGGGCGCCGGCAAAAGAGATATTCGCCGTCAACACTTTGGCGCCCTATATACTGACCTGCCTGATCGAAAGACCGCAGCGTTTGATTTACCTCAGTTCCGGCATGCACCTGTCGGGAAGCGCGAAGCTGGAAAGCTTTAAAGCGGACGTCGATCGCATCACTTATTCCGATTCGAAGCTGCACGTGCTGATGCTTTGCAAGGCGGTCGCCCGAAAATGGATGGGGGTTTACGCCAATGCCGTCGATCCCGGCTGGGTTCCGACGAAAATGGGCGGCCGCGGCGCGCCGGACGATCTGCAAAAAGGATACGAGACGCAGGTCTGGCTTGCCGCGAGCGGCGACGAGAAGGCATTGGCGACGGGACGGTTCTTTCATCATCGAAAAGAAGTTCGCCATAACGCGGAAGCCGACGACGCGGTTTTACAGGAAAGATTTTTAAGCTTGTGCGAAGCGGTCACCGGCGTTTCCTTTCCCGAAAGCTGACGCCGATTTCGTAACGTGAATTTCTAAGGCGGGTGTTTTGTTGAGGCACGGTTTCGCCTGAAAATCTGGAAAAACGGGCGCGAACCTCTAAATGCGCCCGTCGATTGCCGCGGACGTCTTGCGCGAACCGGAAGATCTGACGTCGCGGGTGAAGGTGTGGGGAGCGCGCGGCGCTCCGAAAACGCGCAAAAGATGATAAATCGCCGAAAGGAAATGCGCCGTCCGGGGCGCCCGCCCGAAAATTTTTCGCCGGCGGACTTGAAGGTCCGCGAAGGGAAGCGGATGATACTCCTATGAGCGTTGGATGAGAAAAATTTGACCGACGCCGGTTCGTGCAAAAAGATGCAGAGGTCGTTCCAATTCTCGAACCGCCGATTCGGCGACCGTAAAATCATTCGGAAACGCGAGATTTAACGCGCCGGAATCGACTTCATTACAAACGGGCATCTTAACGATGAGGTAAAATACTGCCAAGGGGGACTATGAGAGATAAACGACGAGAGGAAGATTCAGAGATAAACGAAGAAGCTTCGCCGCAGGAAATCAGCGCGGACGAGGAGAAACTGCTCGACGGGCTCGGATTGCACGGCGAGGCGCGGCGGAAATTCCTCGGGCAGACGCTCGGCGGCGGGCTCGGCGTGTTCGCGCTGCAGCTGCTGGCGAAGGAACAGGCGCTCGCGGCGTTGAACGCGCCGCCCGACGCCGTCTTCGCGCAGAACGCGGGCTTGGAAAACGCCGTCAAGGTTTCATTGAAAATCAACGGCGCGGCTCAAACGGCGGAGGTCGATTCGCGCACCGTCCTGCTCGATCTGCTGCGCGAAAGGCTCGATCTGACCGGCACGAAAAAAGGCTGCGATCAAGGGCAGTGCGGCGCGTGCACGGTGATCGTTAACGGAAATCGGGTTTTATCCTGTCTCACTTTAGCGGCGCAGTGCCAAGGCAAGGAAGTGACGACGATCGAGGGACTGGCGAACGGTGACACGCTGCATCCGATGCAGGCGGCCTTCATCAAGCACGACGGCTTTCAGTGCGGCTACTGCACGCCGGGACAGATCTGCTCGGCGGTCGCGCTGCTTCAGGAAGCGAAAAACGGCGACGCGAGCCACGTGACGCGTAATCTGCGCGCCGGCGCGCGAAATATAAAATTGACCGACGAGGAAATCAGGGAACGCATGAGCGGCAACATCTGCCGCTGCGGCGCTTATCCGGGCATCGTCGCGGCGATCCGCGAAGTGCAGGCGGGACGCGAAACCGCGCACAAGACCTGGCATTTCGCGACCGACGAGGAAATCGCCGCCGTTATGAACGAGGAGGGCAGAAGCGATGCGACCGTTTAAATACACGAACGCGACCGATGAAGGAGCGGCGGTGCGGGCGGTTTCCGGAAACCGCGAGGCGAAATTTCTTGCCGGCGGAACGAACCTCATCGATTTGATGAAGGAATACGTCGAGCGCCCGAACGAGCTCGTCGACGTTGCGCAGCTGCCCTTGGCCCAAATCCGCGCGACCTCGAACGGCATTTCGATCGGCGCGCTGGCGAAAAACGGCGCGACGGCGAATCATCCGCTCGTCCGGCAAAATTACCCGTTGCTCTCGATGGCGATCTTGGCCGGAGCAAGCGGGCAATTGCGCAACATGGCGACGAACGGCGGAAATCTGATGCAGCGCACCCGTTGCCAGTATTTTTACGACGTCGCGATGCCGTGCAACAAGCGCGAGCCCGGCTCGGGCTGCGGCGCGCTCGAAGGCATCAATCGCATCCACGCGATTTTCGGCTGGTCGGACAAATGCGTGGCGACTTACCCGGGCGACATGGCGAACGCGCTCTACGCGCTCGACGCGGTCGTTAGAGTAAAAGGCGCGAACGGGCGGGAACGCACGATTCCCGTGCAGGATTTTCATCGCCTGCCGGGCGACGCGCCGCAGAAAGACAACAACCTCGAACACGGCGAATTGATCGTCGCGATCGAAATTCCGAAAAACAATTTCGCCGCGCGCAGTTATTACCTGAAAGTGCGCGACCGCGCGAGTTACGCCTTCGCGCTCGTCTCGGTCGCCGCCGCTTTGGAAACGAAAGGAAACAACATCGAACAGGCGCGCGTCGTCATGGGGAGCGTCGCGCACAAGCCGTGGCGATCGACGGAAGCCGAAAAGGCCTTAGCCGGAAAACCGGCGAATGAAGAAACGTTCAAAGCGGCGGCGGAAGCGGCTTTAGCGGGCGCGAAACCGCTCGAACATAACCGTTACAAAGTAGAGCTCGGGAAACGCGCGATCGTGCTCGCGCTGCAGCAGGCGTTCGCCGGCGGCGCGGCTTAAAAAGGGAGGGTTTACAGTCAAATGGCAAGATATATCGGAAAGGAAATGAGCCGCGTCGACGGCGTCGCGAAAGTTACCGGCAGGGCGAAATACGCCGCGGAATTCAAGGTCCCGAATCTGGCTTACGGCTTTATCGTTTTGGGCGACATCGCGAAGGGCACGATCAAATCGATCGACACGAAAGAAGCGGAGAACGCGCCGGGAGTCGTTCGCGTCTTCACGCATTTGAACGCCCCGAAACTCGGTCCGAAGGCGAACTCGGAATACGCGCCGCCCGAAAACTCGCGCCAGCAGGACAAATCGTTCCGCGCGCTGCAGTCGAACCGGATTTTATTCAACATGCAGCCGGTCGCGCTCGTCGTCGCCGAAACGTACGAGCAGGCGCGCTACGCGGCGCGGCTCGTCAAAGCCGCCTACACGGCGGAAAAGCACACGACCGACACGGAATCCGTGCGCGCGGGCGCGCGCCTTCCGGCGCAGGGACGCAAACCGACGCCGCGCGGCAATCCCGAACAGGCTTTTCAAAACGCGCCGGTCAAGATCGAGGCGGAATACCGCATTCCGATCGAGCACCACAATCCGATGGAGCTGCACGCGGCGATCGCTTTCTGGGAGGGCGAGAAGCTGACGATTTTCGACAAAACGCAGGAAGTTTACGGCGTGCGGCGGCATTTGGCGTCGAGCTTCAACGTGCCGGAAGAGAACGTTTCGGTCGTTTCGCCGTTCGTCGGCGGCGCGTTCGGTTCCAGTTTGAGGCCGAATTATTACCCGTCGCTGACCGCGATGGCGGCGCGCGAACTCAAGCGCCCCGTGAAGATCGTTTACACCAGAACGCAAATGTATACCGGTCACGGTTACCGCCCGTACACGATCCAAAAAGTCTCGCTCGGCGCCGAAAGCTCTGGCAAACTCGCGTCGATGATCCATGAAGCCGTGCACAACACGTCGAGCTTTGAAGAGTTCAACGACAACACGACCGGTTTTACGCGCCAGGTTTACGCCTGCCCGAACCTTTCCGCGCCGACGAAGATCGCCGACACGGATTTCAACACGCCGACCTGGATGCGCGCGCCCGGCGCCGTTTCGGGCATGTTCGCGCTCGAATGCGCGATGGACGAACTCGCCTATCAGCTCAAAGTCGACCCGCTCGAACTTCGCCTGATCAACTACGCCGAGACCGACCCGGAAAGCGGCAAACCGTGGTCGAGCAAGGCGCTGCGCGAATGTTACCGTTTGGGCGCGGAAAAATTCGGCTGGAAGAACCGCAAAATGGAGCCGCGCTCGATCCGCGACGGAAGGCTTCTGGTCGGCTGGGGAATGGCGACCGGCGTTTGGGGCGCGTTTCAGAGCCCGGCGTCGGCGCGCGTCACGTTTCGCGCCGACGGCACGGCGCTCGTTCAAAGCGCGACCTCGGACATCGGTCCCGGCACGTACACGGTCATGACGATGATCGCCGCCGAATATCTCGGACTGCCCGCCGAAAAGGTGAAATTCGAGCTCGGCGACACGCGCTTTCCGCGCGCGCCGGCGCAGGGCGGATCGCAAACGACGTCGAGCGTCGGCTCCGCCGTCTACGGCGCGGCGCTGGCGATCGGCGCGAAACTGCTCGAACTGGCGAACGGGGACGCGAACTCGCCGCTCAAGACGGCAACCGCTTCGGACGTCGAAATGCTCAACAATCGGCTGCGTTTGAAAAGCGACCCGTCGCGCTTCGTTGACATTGCGGAAGTGTTGAAACGCAATAACCTCAATGAAATCACCGAAACGTTCGACTCGCGCCCGTCGCAGGAACGTCAAAAATACGCGCTGCTCGCGCACGGCGCGCAGTTCGTCGAGGTGAAAGTCGATCCCGCCACCGGCACGGTGCGCGTGACGCGCGCGATCGAAGTGACCGCCTGCGGACGCATTTTGAATCCGACGACCTCGCACAGCCAGGAAATCGGCGGCGTCGTCTGGGGTATCGGCATGGCGCTCGAAGAGGCGACCGAAGTCGATCACCGCTTCGGGCGCATCATGAACCCGAATCTGCAGCATTACCACGTGCCGGTCAACGCCGACGTCCACGAGATCGAAACGATTTTCGTCGAAGAAGACGACAAAATCGTCAACCCGCTGGGCGTTAAAGGCATGGGCGAGCTCGGCATGGTCGGCATCCCGGCGGCGATCGCCAACGCGGTCTTTCACGCGACCGGCAAGCGCATCCGCGATCTGCCGATCACGCCCGACAAACTCTTGTAGATGAACGCGCCGCTGAGGGCTTGAGTTTTCGCTTCGTGAATCGCTATGAAGGGGAAATTGCCGGAGGCTGCGGATTGGGGCGCGAAATTTTGTTGCGTCAAGTTGGACGCGGCGGCTTTGAAACTCGTCGGCTTCGCCGTCGATTTGATTTATCAGGAGCGGTTTCGAGGATCAGGGTCTCGAAACCGCCCTTTCGTTTCGGGCAGCGCGCGGCTTTTCTCCAAACACTTGAAAGCCTGATATGCAGATCAAAAAAACACCTGATAGATTTTTTCTTTTTCCCTCTCGTGCTCTATAATTTCAGTTGCATTTCTTTCCCGTTAAAAGCGTATTAGCCTGCGTTACCGCTAATCAAACAAAAAAGAAAATTACAAGGAGCCCTTTCAATGATAAAAAAAAGCCAGATATTGGTGTGTCTTTTGATGTTCGCCGTATTTTTTTCTTCGTGCGGTTTCGCCGTTCGCGCGCAGGATTCGAGCGTTAATCCCGACAAGGTGAAAGTTTTGGCCGAACCCATGACCGACGTCGCGCCCGGCGCAGTTTCGGTTAATCCCGGCGGCGCGGAACTCGTTCCGTCCGCGGTTTTTACTAACGGCAGCATTGTCGGGATACCCGACGCCGCTTATAACGGTACGATCGGTTCGATGGCGTGCTCGACCATCAACACCGCGTCGGTCGTCGCTCCGGGCACGCTCGTCGCCGGCGTTTCCGTCAACGTCGCGCTCGATCACACATGGATCGGCGACCTGACCATCAAACTGCGCGCGCCGGACGGAAAAGTGCTGACATTGCTCAACCGTCCCGGCTCGAACGCGCCCGACAACGGGGCGGACAATCCGATCGGCGACAACAGCAACTGGGCCGCGGGCACGTCGATCGCCTTCGCGGACGGCGCCGGACCGGAAGCCGAAACGATGGGCGCCGCGCTCGCCGACTCTCAGAACATCTGCGCGGCTGACGGCGTCTGCGCGCACGACCCGTCGCCCGACACGGCGCCGACGCCGCCCGCGTCGTTCGCCGATTTCAATGACGGCACGGCGCGCGGCGCGTGGTCGCTGTGCGTCGGCGACAGCGCTCAGCTCGACGCCGGCAATATCAGATCGTGGACGCTGAATCTGATTTTCGCCTATCCGGTTTCGACGACGCCGAATCCGAACAGCATTCCCGACGACGGCTATGCGGGCGGTTTCGGCGTCGTCGGCATGCACTGCTCGACGATCAACACGACCGGCCGGAATCTCGGCTCGACGACCGTGCAGGGCGTTTATCTCGACGTCAATCTGAGCCACACGTGGGTCGGCGACTTGACGATGAAGCTGCGCTCGCCGGCGGGCACGGTCATGACCTTTTTGAATCGACCCGGCTCGAACGCGGCGGACGACGGCGGCGCCGCGGTCGGCAACAACGCCAATTGGAGCAACACCGCTCTGCAGTTTCGGGACGGCGCGGGACCGGAAGCCGAAACGCTGGGCAGCGGGCTGACGACCGACCAGCGCGTCTGTCTCGACAACGGCGTCTGCAAATACGACCCGTCGCCGGACACCGCCGCCTCGCCCGCGAGCTTCGCCGCGGCGTTCAACGGACAGAACGTGAGCGGCAATTGGACGCTCTGCGTCGGCGACAGCGCGCTCGGCGACGCCGGCGTCGTCAATTCGTGGACGCTCAAATTTATTTCGCCGACCGCGGTCGCGCCGACCGCCGCTTCGGTTTCGGTCGGCGGGCAGGCGTTTTCGGCTTCCGGCATGCCGGTGCGCGGCGCCGTCGTCACGCTGATCGATTCGACCGGCGCGGCGCGCGCGGTCAGAACCGGCTCGTTCGGTTATTTCAGATTCGACGGCGTTCCGTCCGGCGCGATCTACACCGTGAAAGTCGAAGCCAAAGGCTACACGTTCGCCCCGCAGGTCGTGAACGTCGCCGACGAATTGCGCGAGCTGAGTTTTACGGCGGAACCTTAAAACCGCCGCGATCGAAAATGAAAAAGCGGTTCTCGTAAATTTACGAGAACCGCTTTTCGTCGATCGAGTTTTTCCGAAATCTAACCTTTTCTAAGCTCGGTCAAAACCTGTTTCGCGACGGCTTTCAGCGTGTCGAAAACGCCGACGCCCTGCGACGCGGTCGCCTCGAAGACCGGCTCGCCCTTGCGCTGCAGCTCGGCGGCCAGCTCGTCCGACGGAATGACGTTCGGCAAATCGCGTTTGTTGAGCTGCAGAACGTACGGGATTTTCATCAAATCGTAGCCTTGCGTCTGCAGATTTTCCTCCAGATTGTAAAGCGATTCGATATTCGCGTCCATGCGCTCTTCCTGCGAATCGGCGACGAAAACCACGCCGTCCACGCCCTTGAGGATCAACTTGCGCGAAGCATCGTAGTAAACCTGTCCGGGAACCGTGTAGAGGTGAAAACGCGTTTTGAAGCCGCGCACCGTGCCGAGCTCGAGCGGCATGAAATCGAAAAATAAGGTGCGGTCGGTTTCGGTCGCGAGGCTGATCAGTTTGCCTTTCGCCTGCGGCGCGGTCGAGTCGTAAATATACTGCAGATTCGTCGTCTTGCCGCACAGTCCGGGACCGTAATATACAATTTTGCAGTTAATTTCGCGTGAAGCGTAATTAATAAAAGTCATAATTTTATTTTGGATTCTGGATTCTGGATTCCGGATTCTGACAATTAAATTTTAGCCGAAGTCGTTGCTTTCAATCTAAAATCTAAAATCTAAAATCCAAAATCAACTAAAAAGGCTGTCGATATCCTCATCAGTAATTTCGGCGAAAAACGCGTTTTCGTCAAGCCGCCCGTTGGCGGAGTCGTTCTGAATGGCTTCCAGAATCGAGGCGACTTCGTGGCTCGCTTTTTTGGTTCTGATCTTGACCAGCCCGAGCGTCGAGCGTTCGTCGAAAACGACGACGAGCAGGCTTCGGCCGATCACGCTGATGAAGATGCTTTCGCGCTCGCCTTCATGGACGACCGCCGGAAAAACGTCTTCGCCGATGAGCTTCGCCATTGAGGTCGTCGCGGCGACGTTGCCGGCGGCGAGGCTCGAAAAACTCGTCGTGTCCATATCGCCGATGTCGCCGTGAAAGGCGATCGGCTGCCCGTCGCGGTCAACCAGAAAAACGACGCGCGCGGCGCATTCGACGCAAAGACGCGCCAAAACGTTCTTGATCCTTTGGAACTGATGTTCGTGTATGATGATGGTCGATTCTACCATTAAACTTTACTCTCTCGGAATTTGGTCGCTGCGGAGGCAAGAATTTTAAGACTTCCAAAAAGCTGTTTTGTGGAAATTTTGTGCTTCGCCCGGCGTGGAAGTGGCGACAAATCACTTATCTAATCTAGCATACCGAATCCGGCTTCGACAAGTGTTTTTTGTTTTACAGAATTAATAATGTTTTCACCGCTTTCATTTAGCGAAGGCGGACGCGTTTTGCCGGAAAAACAAAACCGATTGCCGGTTAAATCGAAAAAATGCTAAACTCTTGCTCGAGGCGAAACGCGCCTGACGAGTTCACGAAATCATAAACAGAGAAGTAAACAGGTCTCTTTTTGTCTATTCTATAAATGTTCGAAAAATCCGCCGGTAAACAATGAGAAATCACCTGTTTTCGCAAAATTCTTACGGGCTCAACGCGGTCGCGATCGGCGGCGGCAACGGGCTCTCGATGCTGCTTTCCGGCTTGAAAAGATTCGTCGGCGCCGGCGACGCCGAACCGGTCTGGCTGAAAAATCTTTCGGCGATCGTCGCCGTTTCGGACGACGGCGGAAGCTCCGGCAGGTTGCGCGACGAGCTGCAGATGCTGCCGCCCGGCGACATCCGCAACTGCATGGTCGCGCTCTCGGAAGATTCGCATCTTTTGTCGCGGGTCTTTCGCCATCGTTTCAGCGGCGACGGGCATCTCGGCGGACACTCTTTCGGCAATCTTTTTCTCGCCGCGCTGACCGAAATCACCGGCGATTTCGCCGAAGCCGTCAAGCTTTCGAGCGAAATCCTGGCGAGCAAAGGGCACATCTACCCGGCGACCGTTTCGGACGTCCGGCTCGCCGCCGAACTCGCGGACGGCTCGACCGTGCGCGGCGAAACCAACATCGGAAAGGTCGGCAGCCGGATCAAGCGGCTTTATCTCGAACCGGAAGACTGTCATCCGCTGCCGGAAGCGCTCGCCGCGATCTACGAGGCGGACGTCATCACGATCGGTCCCGGCTCGCTTTACACGTCGCTGCTGCCGCCGATTCTCGTCAACGGCGTTTCGGAAGCGATCGCCGAATCTTCCGCCGTCAAAATTTTTATCTGCAATCTGATGACGCAGCCCGGCGAAACCGACGGTCTGACTTCGCGCCGGCACCTGGAAATCGTTCGCGAATACGCGCCGACGATCGATTTCGATTACGTGATCGTCAATAATCGACCGATTTCCGAACGGCAGCTGCAGCGTTACGCCGAAGAAGGCGCCGAACAAATCGGCGTGCACGGCTCGATCACGCCCGCAACGATTGAGGGCGCCGAGGTCGTTTGTGGTAATCTATTGGACGAAGGCGAAAAGGTGCGTCATCACCCGGAAAAACTGGCGCAGGTCGTTCTTCTGTGCGCGCTGCAGTCGCGTAAAAAGGTTTTATTTTAGGGGTTAAATGAAGTGTCAACGCCTTTCGATTTGGGATTGAAGAATTCGGATTTCGGATGGAAGTTTTTTTGACGAGCAAATCTGAAATCTGAAATCCGAAATCGAAATTCGTTAGAATTTCCTTGATTTATGGATAATCTCGCGAACGAGCAGAAAACGCTCGACGTTTTGGTTTTAGCCGCCGGATTGGGCACCAGAATGCGTTCGAATCTGGCGAAAGTCCTGCATAAACTCGACAACCGCCCGCTGATCAACCACGTCTGCCGAACGGCGACGGCGCTCGCGCCGCGCAAGATTTTCGTCGTCATCGGTCATCAGGGCGAGGACGTCCAGGCGGCGGTGCTCGAAGAACTCGAGAGCGAACACGCCGCTTTCGTCTGGCAGAAGGAACAGCTCGGCACCGGGCACGCCGTCAACGCGGCGCGCGAGTTTCTGGAAAACGAAGATTCGACGCTGCTCGTTTTGTCGGGCGACGTGCCGATGATCCGCGCCGAAACGCTGGCGGCGCTCGTGCAGCAGCACCGCGCGCATCGCGGCCGCGGCGCGGCGTGCACGATTCTGACCGTCAAGCTCGACGACCCGACCGGCTACGGGCGCATCGTCCGCGACGATCACGGCCTTTTCGATCATATCGTCGAACAGAAGGACGCCAGCGAGGAAGAACGCAAGGTCAAGGAAATCAACTCGGGCATTTACTGTTTCGAGACGCGCAAGCTTTACGAAGCGCTCTCGCAGGTCAAAAACGAAAACGCGCAGGGCGAGTATTACCTGACGGACGTGCCGGGACTGTTGCGCGAGCGCGGCGAGGACGTCGCGATCTACCATCACCCGGATTCGCACGAGATCGAAGGCATCAACAACCGCGCGCAGCTCGCCGATCTGGAAAGGGTTTTAAACCGCCGGACGATCAAAAGGCTGATGCTCGATTACGGCGTGACGTTCATCGATCCGTATAATTCCTACGTCAGCGCCGAAGCGCAGATCGGGCGCGACACCGTGATTTTCCCGCACGTGACGATCGAAGGCGCGACCGAGATCGGCGACGGCTGCACGATCCGCTCGGGCACGCGGGTCACGAACTCGAAAATCGGGCACGGCGTCGAAATTTTGGACAACTGCGTCATCACCGATTCGGAAATTTCGAGCGGGTGTACGGTCGGACCGATGGCGCACCTTCGCGGTCGCGCGAAAATGGAAGAGAAAGCGAAGGTCGGCAATTTCGTCGAGCTCAAGAAAACGATTCTCGGGCGCGGTTCGAAGGCGAGCCATCTGACCTACCTCGGCGACGCGACGATCGGCGAGACGACGAACATCGGCGCGGGCACGATCACCTGCAATTACGACGGCGTCAATAAACACGCGACGACGATCGGCAACGACGTGCGCATCGGTTCGGACACGATGCTCGTCGCGCCCGTCAAAGTCGGCGACGGCGCGGTGACCGGCGCGGGTTCGGTCGTCACACGGGACGTGCCGGCGCATTCGCTGGTTTACGGCGCGCCGGCGAAAGTGAAAAAAAATCTGCTCGAAGAAGATGAAGAGGAACAAAACGAAACGCAGGTTAAAAATCAAACTTCGTGATTAAAGAAGCGCGGGAAGGTTGCCCTCGGCGCCCGCGAAGACAGCATCAATGAAAAAGGAAGAAAAGAAGACCGAAACCAAAACTTCTTCCAAGCCCGAGAAAATCACGGGCGCCGAAGCTTTGTCGAAAATGAAGGATTTTTCCAAACGAAAGGAGCAGATCATTGCCTTTATCCGCGCGAGCAAGAATTGAAATCTACCTGCCCGACGTGCCGCAGAAAGTCTACCGCAACGCGCGCCGCGCCTTCGAACGCGAATTTCTCGAGACTTTCGGCGGCTGCACCGTCATAAAAGACATCAAAGGACTTTACCTTTCGGCGGACGGGAAGACCGAAACCGACAAAATCGTGCTGCTTTACGCCGACACGCCGTTTGAATTTCGCAAAAACCGCGCGGCTCTGTCAAAATATACGGACGAATTGCGCGACGTCGCTTATCAAACGACCAGCGAGGAATCGATTTTGATCGTCGTTCACGAAATTTATCATTCGGTTTAACGAGATTTTATGAGAAAGCCGATCATCAGCTGTTTATTTTTACTCCTGGCTTTTTGCGCGGCGCCCGTTTTCGCGCAGGCGGCGGAAGAAACGCCGGCCGAGAAAAAACAAGTCAGCGAAGCGAAGTACAAGGCGGTTTGCCAGTCGGATTTCGTCGGCGAACCGATCAGCCTGAGCGTCGTCAATGCGGACATTCGCGATATCTTGAACCACATCACCAAAGAATACGGTTACGATTTCGTGCTCGACGAGTCGGTCGGTCGAAAGGTGACGTCGGTCAATTTCGACGGCGTTCCGTGGAACGTGGCGCTCAGCAACATCCTCGACCCGGAAGATCTGGTTCTCGAATGCGGCGAGCGCTTTTTGCGCATCAAACTGCAGATCAAAAATAACGCCGCCGTTCCCGAAAAAGAACCCGAGCAGGCGCCGCTTTACACGATCTTCATCAAGCTCAGTAAATTGCCGACCTGCCCGAAGAAAAAACGGTGCGCGCAAAAAACGCTGGCGCTGAATCGGTTGAAGGCGACCGTCACGGAGCGGCTTTCGACCAAAGGGCGGCTCGAAGTCGACGAAGCTTCGCAGACGCTGATCGTCACCGACGCGCGCGGAAATCTCAACGCCCTCGTCACGCTCGTCGAAGCCCTCGATAACGAACAGTTTTACAATCCCGCCGGAAAAGGTAAATAATAAAAAGACCGGTAATTTACAAGCAATCAAATAAAATATGTGTGGAATCGTTGGATACGTTGGAAATAAACAGGTTGTGCCGCTCATCATCGACGGTCTCAGAAAACTCGAATACCGCGGTTACGATTCGGCGGGCATCGCGGTCGTCGACGACGCGAATCACCTCGAACTGCGGCGCGCCGAAGGGAAGCTCCGCAACCTCGAAGAATGCATTCGCCTCAATCCGCTGGACGGAAATTACGGCATCGGGCACACGCGCTGGGCGACGCACGGGCGACCGACCGAAGAGAACGCGCACCCGCACCGCGACTGCACGGGAAAAGTCGTCGTCGTGCACAACGGCATCATCGAAAATTATCTGCCCTTGAAAGAAATGCTCAGGGAGAAGGGGCACGAATTCAAAACCGAGACCGACACGGAAATCGTCGCGCATCTGATCGAAGAACACGAAAATGAGGGCTTGAATTTCGAGGAAGCCGTGCGCAAATCCGTTCAGCAGTTAAAAGGTATTTTCGCGCTCTCGATGATCTCCTCGGACGAGCCGGACAAGATCATCGCCGTGCGCGAAGGCCCGCCGGTCGTCATCGGCTTGGGCGACGGCGAGTTTTTCGTCGCGTCCGACATTCCGGCGATTCTGCAGCACACGCGCGACGTGTTTTACCTCGGCGAAAAGGAGATCGCGATCCTCACGAAGGATTCGGTGCGCGTCACGGATTTCGACGGCAACGTCGTCGAGCCGAAACAGCAGCGCATCACGTGGGATCCGATCATGGCGGAAAAGGGCGGCTTCAAGCATTTTCTCTTAAAGGAAATCTACGAGCAGCCGCGCGCGGTGCGCGATACGGTGCGCGGGCGCGTTTCCTTAGATACGGGCAAGGTTTATCTCGATCAGATGGACATTTCGGAAGAGGATTTTCAGAACGTGCGCTCGATCAAAATCGCCGCCTGCGGAACGAGCTGGCACGCCGGCACGGCGGCGAAATACATGATCGAGGAACTCGCGCGCGTGCCGGTCGAGGTCGATTACGCGTCGGAATTCCGCTACCGCAATCCGGTTCTGGACGAAAACGACCTTTTGATCGTCATTTCGCAGTCGGGCGAGACCGCCGACACGATCGCCGCGATGCGCGAAGCGCGCGCCGCGGGCTGCAAGGTTTTAGCGATCTGCAACGTGCAGGGCTCGATGATCACGCGCGAGGCGGACGGCACGATTTTAACGCACGCCGGACCGGAAATTTCGGTCGCTTCGACGAAAGCCTTTACGTCGCAGATCATCGCGCTTTATATTTTCGCGCTTTATCTCGGCGAACTGCGCGGCCGGCTCTCGGAAGAACAGCTTAAAAAACACGCGCAGGAACTGATCGAACTGCCCTTAAAGATCGAGGAAATACTGTCGGATGCCGACACGATCGAAGAGCTTTCGAAAGAATTCTTCCGCTCGCAGGATTTTCTCTATCTGGGACGCGGCATCAATTTTCCGGTCGCGCTCGAAGGCGCCTTGAAATTAAAGGAAATCAGCTACATTCACGCCGAAGGCTACCCGGCGGGCGAGATGAAGCACGGTCCGAACGCGCTGATCGACGAAAAGCTGCCGGTCGTGATCATCAACCCGCGCGAAGAGGGCAACGAAGGCAGCGAGCTGCGCTACGAAAAAACGCACTCGAACATCGTCGAAGTCAAAGCGCGCGACGGCATTATTTTTTCGATCCTAACCGAAGGCGACAAGATGAGCTCGGTCGTTTCCGATCACGTCGTTCTGATTCCGAAAGTTTCCGATCTGCTCGCGCCGATTCTCTCGGTCGTGCCGCTCCAATTGCTGGCGTATTACATCGCCGTGCGGCGCGGCTGCGACGTCGATCAGCCGCGCAATCTGGCGAAATCCGTGACGGTCGAGTAAAATTCCGGTTCGTTTTATTTTATTTTAAGCGGGACGAGTTTGGAGCGTTCCGCTTTTTTCAGTAGGATTCTGAAGTTGCGATGAATAAATATCAGGTCATTTGGCTGCTAATTCGGCTTGCCGGCGTTTATCTGGCGTATCTCGCGCTCGTGACGTTTCTCGGCCTGGTCGGTTCGATTCCGGCGCTCTTTACGCTGCCGAAAATCGACGCGACGAACCCGAAAAACGCGAACGTCGCGGTCAATACGAACCCGACGCTCCGCGTGCAGCCGATCTCGCCGAACCCGAATTTTAATACGGCGCCGGAAGGAGCTGAGACAACGGACGAAAAGCCGGAATCGATCACCGATAAATTCAAGGGCGAAAACGTGACGAATTTTCTCTGGTTTCTCATCCTGACCGCCATTTACGGCGCTGCCGCGTGGTATCTTCTGCGCGACGGCAGAGCGCTTTACGCCGTTCTCAATCGCGAGGAACCGCACGGCTTGAGCCGGGAGAAAGATGCCGAGGTCACGCAGCTAAATCTTTCGGACAAGCAAAGTTAGCGCAAAATTTCGCATCCAAGCAGTCAACTTTTTTGAAATTATGTTGAAACCCCTGAATTTTTTACTGATTTTGGCGCTGACCGCCGGCTTTTTAACCTCTCTCTCATGCACGCCGAACACCGTCAGCTCCGAGGAACGGAGCGCTTCGTCCAGCCCGCTGCCGACGCCGACGCCCGCCAAAACGACGGACGGCGACGCGCTGACGATCGCCGCCGTCGGCGACATCATGCTCGGTTCGACCTCGATCAACGACACGTTTCTGCCGCCGAACGACGGCGCGGACATCTTGAAGGAGGTGACGCCGATTTTGTCGGCTGCCGACATCGCGTTCGGCAATCTCGAGGGTCCGATGCTCGAAGGCGGAAAGACCGAAAAATGCCCGCCCGGTTCGACGCGCTGTTTCGCGTTCCGCGTGCCGACGCGTTACGGAAAACTCTTGAAAAACGCTGGTTTCGACGTGCTCAGCCTCGCCAACAACCACGCCGCCGATTTCGGCGACGAGGGACGCGCGAGCACGCGTAAAGTGCTCGACGAACTCGGCATCAAACACGCCGGCAGCGACCGCCAGCAGTTCACGACGGCGATCGTCGAAGCGAAAGGCAAACGCGTCGCGTTCATCGGTTTCGCGCACAACAACCTCGTGCCGAACGTCAACGATTTAACGTTTGCCAAACAGCTCGTCGAACAGGCGAATAAACGGGCGGACCTGGTCGTCGTGTCGTTTCACGGCGGCGCGGAAGGCGTCGGCGCGCAGCGCGTTCCGAAAGCGCTCGAGATGTTCGGCACCGAAAAACGCGGCAATCTTCCGCTTTTCGCCCGAACGGTGATTGACGCCGGCGCCGACCTCGTGCTCGGTCACGGGCCGCACGTTTTGCGCGGCATGGAGATTTACAAAGACCGTCTGATCGCGTATTCGATGGGCAATTTCGCGACTTACGGAATGTTCAGTTTGAAGGCGGAAACGTCTTTGACGGCGATTTTCGAAATCACAATCGCGCCGGACGGGAAATTCCTGAGCGGGAAGCTTCACGCCGGAAAACAGCTCGGGCGCGGCGGTCCGACGCTCGACGCGGCGGGCGAAGCGATCCGCAAAGTGCGCGAACTGTCGATCGCCGATTTTGCGGGAAACGCCCCGAAAATCGCCGATGACGGAAGCTTCACGAAGTAAAAACCAAAAGTAAAAAGCGAAAAAACCGAAAAGTCTCCGGTTATGATATTTTTTCGACCGGAGACTTTTTGATTTTTCGCTTTTTACTTTTGGTTTTTACTTCTTCGCCTTTTCGAGTTCTTTGGCGAGCCGCGTCGCGTGGTTGCGGGCGATCAGCGGGATGCGCTCGTCGTCGCCGAGTTCTTTGAGAAAGGGGACCAGCTGCGCGGCGTCCGAAACCTCGTTGCGCTTGATGTATGAATCGAGCAAATCCATCAACTTCGGCGCTTCGAGCGGCTGGTTCGTGCGCGCGAGATTGACGTCGAACATCCAAATGTACTGATTAGCGATTTTGCGGTATTCGTCCGCGAGCGCTTTCGCGTTCGGATTGGTCGTCCAGTTGAATTTCGTCTCGCGCGCGCGCCCGTCTTTATTGATTTTGATCGCCACGTTGCCGAGATGGGAATAATCTTTTTCGTACTGGTAATTCTCGGTCGAATTCATAAAATCGAGCGTCGTCAGGACGGCGTTGATTCTTTCCATCGCGGCGGGCGTAAGCTGGATGGGATCGGTGATCACTTCGTCCGAGATGTTTTTGACGAACGAAATCGTGCCTTTGCCGGTTTCGTCGTGCTCGATGTTGATCTTCGAAACGACGAAGTTCGGCTGCGAAAATTCGTAGAAATAATTCGGCGCGCCGCCGGTGCGGGAGTTGCCGGCGTTCGGCGCGTTTCCGTTCGCCGGGCGCTCGTTCTTTTTGACCTGTTTATTGATCGGCTGCGATTCCGTGGTCGGCGCGGGCGTCGGCGAAGGTTCGGGCGTCGGCACAATCGCGGTCGGGCGCTCGTTTTTCTTCACCGGGTTTCGCGTCTGCGCGGCGGGCGACAGCGCGAAGACGAAAATCAGCGTCGAAAAGAAAACTGCAAATGTAAATTTCCTCATAAAACTACTCGAATCGGACCGAAACGACCTTCGACACGCCGGCTTCCTGCATCGTCACGCCGTAGAGCGCGCGCGCCGCTTCCATCGTCCGTTTGTTGTGCGTGATGACGATGAACTGCGTTTTCTCCGCCATCTGCGCGATTTTGTCGACGAATCTGCCGACGTTCGCGTCGTCGAGCGGCGCGTCGACTTCGTCGAGCAGACAGAACGGCGACGGTCGGTAACGGAAGATCGCCATCACGAGCGCGATCGCCGTCATCGCCTTTTCGCCGCCCGACAGCAGCAAAATATTCTGCAGGCGCTTGCCCGGCGGCTGCGCGACGACCTCGATGCCGGCTTCGAGAATGTCTTCGGCTTCGAGCAGCGTCATCTCGCCGCGACCGCCGCCGAATAATTCCTGAAAAAACTCGATGAAGTTCGCGTTGATCGCTTCGAAAGCTTCTTTAAAGCGTTCGCGCGAACGCTCCTTGATTTCGCGCAGCGCCTCCTCCGCCGCGGCGATGCTGTCGACGATGTCCTGCCGCTGCGAAGTCAAAAACAAAAGCCTTTCTTCGGCTTCCGCCAGTTCTTCGAGCGCGAGCATGTTGATCGCGCCGAAGTTTTCCAGCTTTTCGCGCAGCTCTTCCGAGCGCGCGCGCGCCGTTTCGAGCTCGAAATCCTCGTCGATTTCCTCTTTTTCGACCAGCTCGACGAGCGATAAATTAAGCTCGTGCGCGCAGTTTTCGTTGACGCTGCGCAGTTTCGTGATCGCTTCCGTTTGCCGGATTTCGAGCGCCGCGCGTTCGTTGCGCGCTTCCGCCGAATTCTTGTTCAGCTCGGCGAGCTCCGTACTCATCGCGTCCGCCGTTTCGCGCGCATTTTTAAGATGCGCGGTCGCCGCCTCGAGTTCGTTCCGCTCGTTTTCCTGTTCTTCCTGCGCGGTGGAAACTTTCTCTTCGATTTCGGCGATCGAGGCGGCCAACTCTTTCTGTTTGCCTTCGATTTCGATGATTTCCAGATTTTGCCGGGCGAGCCGCGAATCGAGCTCGCGAAACTCGTTTTCGACGCGCCGCAAAGCGCTCTGCGCCGCGCGGCGGCGTTCATCGCTCGTCGCGGCGAGCGTGCGTTTTTCGCTCAAAACGGCGTTTTCCGCTTCGGTCCGCGCGCGCGCTTCCGCGAGGTCGTTTGAAATCTCCGACAATTTCGACGCCGCCGCGACGCGCGCCGTTTCCGCCTTTTCGGCGCTCGCCAGCGCGTCTTTTTGTTTCGCGCCGATTTCGCCGATTTCCTTCTCGATCTGCACGATTTCATCGGCGACGACGCGTTTGTGCCGCTCGGCGCGCTCGGTTTCCTGACGCGCGCCTTTTTCCTGAATTTCGAGCGCGAGCACGTCGCGCTCGACCTGCACGATCAGCGACTGCAGATCGACGATTTGCTCTTCCTTTTCGGATAAGCTCCGGCGCGCCTTTGCGGTTTCCCGTTCGGCCTTTTCGATGTCCTTCGACAGCGCTTGCAGCGCCGCTTCGAGTTCGCGCAGTTCGCGCTTGAACGCGAGCAGCGACGAATTCTTCTCGTTCGCGTTCGCTTTGCCGCTCACGAAAAGCTTGCCGCCGAACACGTAATCGCCGTCCGCGTCGACCGAATTCTCGCCCGCCTTCGCTTCGCCCGAACCCTCGACGAAATTCAAAGCCATCTCGCGCGGAAAAACCTCTGCCAAACTAGCGGCAAAATCATCGTCAATGCCGAGCAGATTTTGGATTTTAGATTTTGGATTTTGGATTGATTTGGAACTTTGGGCTTTGGACTTTGAACTTTGAACTAAAACCGCGATTCTGCCGAGGTTCGATTTCTTCAAATACTCGACCGTTTTCCGCGCGTTTTCTTCCGTTTCGACGAGCACCGTCTGCAAAAACACGCCGAAAAGATTCTCGACCGCCCGTTCGGCGCGCTGCTCGACGTTGAATTTGTCCGCCAGAGTCCCCGTAAACTCGACGCCGATTTTCGCTTGCTCGGCGAACAGTTTCTGCACCGACGGCGCGTAGACGGCGCGTTTCTCGTCGAGTTCCCGCAAGGTTTCGAGCCGGTTCTTTTTGCGCGAAAACTCGTTTTGCAGGTCTCTCGAAATTTTTTCGGCGGACTGCAGAACGGCGCGCGCGTCGCGCGATTCGGCAAGGCGCGCTTGTTTTTCGTCGTGCAGCGCCTTCACCTTTTCGCGCTTTTCGCGTAAATCCCTTTCGAGCTTCAGAGCGGCTTCGGCGTGCTCGGCGTGGTTTTCTTCGGCGCGCACTTTTTCGCGGCGCAAGCCTTCGGCGCGTTCCTTTAATCTTTCGAGGTTATTTTCGAGCTGACGCCTGATTTCCGCGAACCTTTCGACCGCGGTCGTATGCTGCAACAGCGCGCCCCTTTCGGCCTCGAGCGCCGTTTCGATTTCGCGCAGTTCGCGGAGTTTCGACTGGTATTGCTTTTCGGCGGTTTGAAATTCGAGCACGTTTTTTTCGGCTTCCGCGAGTTCCTGGCGCTCGTCCTTTTTGAGACGCTCGATCTCGGTTTTGAAAAGTTTGAGGCGCTGTTCGGTCGCTTCCGTTTCGCCCTTTGAAACGCCGCGCCGGATCTTTAAATTTTCGATCTGTTCCTGACGGTAGGTTCTTTCGCGCGCGTTGCGGTCGCGCGCGAGCACGTTTTCGGCGTGGCGCGCGCGGATTTCCGCCAAATTTTCTTCCGCCTCGCGCGCTTTCTGCGTCGCTTCGCGAAACGCTTCGTCCTTTTCGGCGACGCGCGCGAAGATCGCGCGTTCGCGCGCGACGGCTTCCGTCAATTTTTCTTCCAGCTCGTTGACGAGAGCGGTCAGAAATCTGCCCTCGGCGGTGAAGAGATTCTT
The DNA here is from genome assembly GCA_036563455.1 of Pyrinomonadaceae bacterium. Lineage (GTDB taxonomy): Bacteria > Acidobacteriota > Blastocatellia > Pyrinomonadales > Pyrinomonadaceae > JAFDVJ01. Next base: position 126,668 of record DATCMK010000023.1, read on the forward strand.
CAGCAGGACGCGAAATTCTTCGCGCAGAAGCTTGTAGCGGCGCGTCTTCTGCGCCTGCCGGCGCAGGCTGTTCGCCTGCTTGTCGATTTCCGAAACGATGTCGGAAATGCGGCTCAGGTTGGTTTTCGCCGCTTCGAGACGCGCTTCCGCCGCGCGCTGGCGCGTGCGAAATTTCGAAATGCCGGCGGCTTCTTCGATCAGCCCGCGGCGGTCCGAGGGCTTGGCCGACAAAATCTGCCCGATGCGTCCCTGTTCGATGATCGCGTAGTGCGAGCCGCTCAAGCCGGTTCCCGCGAACAAGTCCTGAATGTCGCGCAAACGGCAGGTTTTGCCGTTCAGAAGGTACTCGCTTTCGCCCGAAAGATAAAGCCTTCGCGTGACGGAGATCGCTTCGCCCGGCGCGAAATCGAGCGCGAACGAACGCGGTCGCCAGTGGCGCTTCGCTTTCGCTTTTTTCTCGATCGTTTGAATCGACCCGACCTGCGCGGCCTGCGCGGTTTCGAACTGGGCTTCCTCGGCGTGAAAGCCGTTGCCGTTGGTTTCGCCGCCGCCGACGGCTGCCTGCTCACTGCTCGCCGTTTCCGGCTCGGTTTCGAAATCTTCGATTTGCACCGCGTTTTCGTCGAGATCGCTTAAGGCTTCGTCGATGTCGCTTAAATCCTCTTCGTCGCCGGCGAAGACCGCTTCTTCGTCGCGCACCATGTGCAGCACGACTTCCGCCATGCCCGAAGGCTTGCGCTTGCTCGTGCCCTGAAAGACGACGTCCTTCATTTCCGCGCCGCGCAATTGCTTGGCGCGCTGTTCGCCGAGCACCCACGCGATCGATTCTGAAACATTACTTTTGCCGCAACCGTTCGGTCCCACAACGGCGGTGATGCCGTTGCCGGTGAAGACGATTTCCGTGTAATCGGCGAAGGATTTAAATCCGGTAATTTCGAGACGCTGAAGCTTGAACATTGTATAGTGCTTGCCGGGTAGAGTTAGCACTATATTTTGTTGTTTTCGCGGAGTGAAGTCAAATAAATAAGCGGGGTTTGGGTTTGGGCTTTTGGTTTTTGGTTTTGGGCTTTAGGAAGAACTTTCGAAGATGAAGGTTTAGTCAGCGAGAAAAATAACGAAAACCAAAAACCGAAAACCAAAAACCGAAACGCTTAAAAAGCTTCGCCGCCGAGGTTGCGCAGGCCCTGTTTTTCGGCGCGCTCGTTGTCGAGTTCGGTGAGCACGTCGAGCAGGAAATTCGTGTTGCTCGAAATGTTGATGACGATCGGGAATTCGAAGTCGGACGTCGCGAACTCGAAGGTTCCGTTGCTGATTTCGATGATCTGTCGAAAAGCGGTCACGCCGTTTTGCCCGTTGCATTCGGCGTCGACGATCTTGCCCTCGTTAAACGACACGCTCGCCAGATGCATGTCGGATTTGAGCACCAAAAGACCGGTCATTTTCGCGCTTTCGATGACCTGCACGGCGTCGAAAATCGAAACGTACGCGAGATTGCCGGCAAACGTGACGTCGGTGCGCACTTTCTGCGGCGTTTTTTCGCGCGTGACGGCGAATTCCGGGCGGCGGGCGCGGCGGATCGCTTCGAGTCCCGGCGCGACCGAAATGCGCGGGTCGAGCAGTTTCGCTTCCTGAAGGCGGTCGTAGGCGAGGTCGAATTCCTCGCGCCCGATGTACAGCGTGACGAGCGCGAGGCACTGGCGCGCGGCTTCGTCTAAATTTTTCTGCGAGACGCAGATGTCGCGCATCTTTTCGCGCAGGGAGATCGAGCGCGGGCTGCGTTCGATCGATTCGCGCAGCAGCGCGAACGCTTTTTCGGGCGAGCGGTATTTGACGAACAAATCGGCGTCGAGCAGCACGGATTCGATGGAAATTTCGCTAAAAGGAACGGAAGGACTTTCTGAAACTTGGTTCATATGGATTTTATGCGGGATGAACAACCTTGTTCAACGTTTTAAAAATTACCACATTTGACGACGCAAAGTCATCAAAATTTTGGGCTCGTCAGTAAAAAACGGAACTGTTTTCGTTAAAACAGTTCCGTGGAATTTCATTATTCGGTAAATTAGAAATCCAATCTCAAACCGATTCGAATCTCGCGCGGGCGGTAGGTTCGGGTCGTGACGAGGAAATTGTTATAAGTCGTCTGTTGAGCGACGGTCGCGTTATTTCCCAGGGAATTGAAATTGATAAATTCCGAACCGAAACTGAAAACCGTCATGTTGAAGACGTTGTCGATTTCCACGCTCGGACGTAATTTAAATCTTTCGTTCAGCTTAAATTCCCGCGTGACGTTCATGTCGAACAGACAATAGCCCGGCCCGTTGCCGGCGTTTCTCGGAAGATTGCCGGCGGCCGCGCCGATCGGCTGCAACGAGAATCGATTCGCGAGCGCCGTCGGGAAGGGCGAACCGGGCTCGCGCCAGATAATATCTTCGATATCGCCGCTGTAGTTAACCCGGTCGCCGCCGACGCCGTTCAAATTTCGGTCCTGCACGATGCTGATGTTATAAGGAGCGGAGCTTCCGTAACGAAAGAGCGGAGACAGTCGTAATGCGCCGAGCCGCCGGGGCAACTCCAGCGTCGCGTAGAAATTGAAACGATGCCGGCGGTCCTGCAGCCCGCGCGTCCATTCGCGGCTGAAATCGGCGTTGATTTCGGCGTTCGTCGTATTATTCAAGCCGTCGTCCATCAGTTTCGAAAGCGTGTAGACGCCGCGGAAAGAACCGCCGAAACCGCCGCCGAATTTACGGAAACGGCTTCTGAGTTGCAGAGTCAAACCGTGATAAAACGAATTGCCGATCGACGCGACCCGTTGCCTTTCGTCCGTGCCCGGATCGGGCTGAAAGCGGCGAATCGCTTCGACGGCGATCGGCACCGGGCCGCCGACCGAGTTACTGGAAACGCCGTCGCCGGCGTTCGTATTCGGAACGGTCGTGGAAGTGCTGATCGAATTTAAGTTTACCCAGCAGGTCGCGTTAGCGGTCGTCGAGCAGGCGCCCGCGCCGCCCTGCGTCGAAGCGGTGCCGCCCGTGTCGGTTGTCGAGCCGAGATAAAAACGGTATGTTCTGATCGTGTTGTTGAAATTCGTGAAAGCGAAGTCGTTGGCGAGCAGATACGCCGTCCAGTCGGCGTAACCGGCGGGCAGAACCGGCGCGTTGATGTTATATTCGCGCCACAAATGCGCGGTTTTGTTCCAGGTGTAATTGGCTTCGAAAACGAATCCTTTGCCGATCTCGCGTTCGAATCCGACGTTGAACTGATAGCTTTCGGGAATTTTCAGATCCGGATCGACCGAACGCAGCGGGTTGCCGGTCGACCCGCGGTTGTCGATAAACCCTAAATTCCGATCGCAGGCGATCGGGACGGCGGGAGTTCCGCAGTTGGCGGCGGCAATGACGTTTTTCAGGGCTTCGACGTTCGCGTAACTGTTCGGGAAGCCGTCGGCGATGCGGGCGAGAACGTTGTTCCGCGCGTTGTTGGTGGTCGGAATCGCGCTTGAGTCGAATTGGAACAAACCGCCGGCACTATTTTGGATAAAATCGCCGACCGTTCGCAGAAGCGTGCGGTTGTAAAAAATTCCGGTTCCGAAACGAATCACTCCTTTGCCGTCTTTGAACGGGCTCCAGGCGATGCCGAGCCGCGGCCCGAAATTGTCGTCGTCCGAAACGGCGGTTTCTCTTTCGTATCTGAGACCGTAGCTGAGCGTCAGATTCGAGAACAATTTCGCTTCGTGATTGATAAAAGCCCCCCAATAGGTGTTTTTGACGTCCGAAGCCGCGCCGAAAACCTGATGGTAGCGCGAAAGCACGTTGTCGGTAAAAGCTTTGACGCTGCCGAAATTATAAGTTCCGGTCGCGTCTTCGAGCGAAGCGGCGCGCGAGTCGACCTTTTGAACGTCGAAACCGGTTTTCAGGGTATGACCGCCGATAATGTGAGTCAGCGAATCCTGAAACTGCCATCTGGTTTCCGTGCGCGAATCGGCGAAATTTTGCAGCGAGCTGCCCGTCGAATTGCCGGCGATCAGGGTTTGAGCCGAATTAAGCAGCGGGTTCCGGTATGAAATGAAAACGACCGGATCGAGCGGGTTGTCGGTCTGGTAGCTCGGTTTATAACGCGACCACTGCATACGGTACTGGTTGACCGTTTTGCTTCCGAAAACGTGGTTATCGGTGAAATTCAAGGCGTCGGTGTCGTTGTTTCTGGTCTGCAGGGCGTTTTCGATGCGCGTCGTCGAAGCGCCGCCGGTGCGTTTGTTCTTTTTGCGTCCGAACTGCCAGCCGAAGGTCGCATCGTTATCTTTAAAGAGCTTGTGATCGATGCGCGTCGTGAAAACATTGCTGCGGTTCGGCGTCGGAAGCGAGAAGTTGTAGGGCGAGACATATCCGGCGGTCGGACTCGCTCCCGCGCACGCCTGATTCGATTCGATCGGCGGGTTGGCGTCGCAGGTGCGTGAATTGCCGGTGGGCTGCGGAAGCCTGAAGCGCGGATTTCCGCCTACGGGCAGATACGTATCGATCAAGGTCGTGTCACTTAAATCGAGGTGTTCGTAAGCGAACGAAAAGAACGGTTTGATTTTCCCGTTATAATACGGAAAAAAGAGCGGACCGCTGAGCGTGAAGCCCGGATTATATTCGGTTAAGGGAAGCCGCTCTAAAGGACGTCTGGCAATCGAGCCGTCGGCGCTGAACACGGTCAGCTTGTTGTACCACGTGTTCGAATTCAGATTGTCGTCCCGGAAATACATAAAAGCGCGCCCGCGAAATTCGTTGGCGCCGGCTTTCGTGCGTAAATTTATACGCCCGCCCGAAGCGCGCCCGTATTCCGCCGAAAATTGATTCGTAATGACCTGAACCTCGGCGATCGAATCGATCGGCGGTTGGAATCGGTCGCGCGAAGATCGGTCGTCGTTGTTGTCCAAACCGTCGATCGTAATATTGTTTGAATACGCCGCGCCGCCCGAAAGCGAGAAATTGCCCTGTTCGAAAGGCGTGCTTCGATGGTTCGTGTTTCTGTCTTCAGCCAAATCGCGAGTGGAAAGCGCTTCTTCGGAAACGCCGCCCAAAATCAGAACGAGATCGAGCGGATTACGAGTATTGTTCGGCAGTTCTTCAAGCTCTCTTTCGGTGATCGTACCGCCGACGATCGTGCGCGACGGATCGACCGCGGGCGCATCGTCGCTCTCAATCGCGACGATCTGTTCGGCGGCGACGGCGGCGGGCGCGAGATCGAAATCGAGCCGCACGTTCTGCCCGCCGACCGTCACGAGATCGGTTTTTTCCTGCGCGGCAAAGCCCGTCATCGAAGCCTTCACGGCGTAAGTTCCGGGCGGCAGTTCGACGAATCGGTAACGACCTTCCGCGTCGGCGGTCACGGTGCGCTCGTCGCCGGTCGCGATGAAAGTCGCCGTCACGGTCGCGCCGGCGATTGAAGCGCGGTTTGAATCGAAGACTTTGCCGCCGATCGAGACGTCGTCCAAATCCTGCGCACCGATCGTTAAGCTGAACACGGGAACGAAAATCAGCAAGAGCCGTAAAAAGTTACTTTTCATTTTCTTTTCTCCATTTAGTTTTATGAACAGCAAGCTGTTCGGCTCGCTTCACGGAGAAAAGCGACACGAAATTGTTTTTCGGAAACCGACTTGAATAGCGAGTTAAATATTTCGGAGTTTTGGGAGCTGATTCAAAGTCAGAAATTAAATCTCGTCCCGGGCGATCCGGTTTATTTCGTTATACTGCCTGCCGGCGATGAATTTAACACGGAGCGGGAAACTTTGTTGCGGTCGGGCGTTATGCAGTATCAACTGCCAGATTTAATTTGAGGTATTGTGAAACAAAAGGGAGAAAATGTAAAGAAAATTTTATTTAGACGAAAAACTTTCGGGCTATTCCTCTTCGTCTCTGACGCGTCGTAACGAAACGTTCAGGCGCGAGATCGGAATCAAGGCTTCGGATTCGGCGAATTTCTCGACCTGACCGGGAAAATCGCCCATGTGGTTTCTTAAATGTTCGAAAAACCTTTCGAATTCGCGCTGCATCGCATCCATTTTCTCGCGCATGTTGAGGATGATTTCGACGCCCGCCAGATTGACCCCGAGCTCGCGCGTGAGAGACAAAATCACTTCGAGCCGTTCGAGATCGGCGTCCGTGTAAAGACGCGTGTTGCCGACCGACCGCGACGGTTTGAGAAGCCCTTCGCGCTCGTAAAGCCGCAGCGTTTGCGGATGGATCTCAAAGAGCTCCGCCACCGCGCTGATCGTGTAAGTTTTCGTCTTCTTCTTCATTTATCATTTATCATTTAACATTTATCGGAAAATTCGTTTGATAAATGTTAAATGTCCAATGTTCAATGTCATTCCAATCCCATCGCTTTCCGCGGATTTTCGGGATTGGCTTTTTCAAACTGCCGCAAGATTTCCTTGGTTTCCTCTGAGATGACGCGCGGCAATTTCACCTGCACCTCGATAAATTGGTCGCCCCGCAAAGACGGATTTCTCAAACTCGGAAATCCGCGTTCGCGCAGGCGGAATTTCTGTCCCGATTCGGTGCCCGCAGGGATTTTCAGCTGCGCTTTGCCTTCGACGGTCGGAACTTCGATCTTCGTGCCGAGCGCGGCTTCCGGCACGGTAAGCGGCACCGTCACGTAAATATTGTCGCCTTTACGCGTAAAATAACGGTGATTGCCGACGTTCGTGATGATAAACAAATCGCCGGGCTCGGCGCCGAGGCGCCCGCCGTGTCCCTTTTTCGGAATCCGCACGCGCGAGCCGGTATCGACGCCCGCCGGGATGCGGATTTTGACCTGTTCGGTTTTCGGCGTGACGCCCTTGCCGTTGCACTGCGAACACGGCTGACGACGTCTGCCGGTGCCTTCGCAGTCCGAACAGGTCTGCGAAAACTGCAGCCGCCCGCCGGTTTTCAATACTTGTCCCGTGCCCTTACAGGTCGGGCAGACGACGACCGGGCCGCCCGTGTCGCCCGCGCCCTGACAGCGCGAACACTGCTCGCTGCGGTTGACGGTGATGTTCGTCGTCAAGCCGTTGAACGCTTCTTCAAACGAAAGCGCGAGCGGAATTTCGATGTCGCGACCCTTTTTCGGGAGCGGGCGCGGCGGTTCCGGTTCGCGCGGCGTGCGGTTGCCGCTGCCGCCGAAAAGGTCCGAAAAAATGTCGCGGAAGCTCGACGAGCCGCCGCCGGAAGTGCCGGTCGAACTCGTGTCCCACGAAAAGCCGGAAAAATCGAAGCCGCCCGCGCCCGCGCCGCCGCCCGCGCCGGCGCCCGCGCCGAACGGCGAGTCGGGATCGAGATTGTCGTTGTAATAACCGAAACGGTCGAAAACCTTGCGTTTTTTCTCGTCCGAGAGGATGTCGTAGGCTTCCTGAACTTCCTTGAATTTTTCCTCGGCGGCCTTATCGTTCGGATTGACGTCCGGATGAAATTTTCGCGCCATCTTGCGGTACGCCTTTTTGATTTCGTCCGCCTTCGCGTCCTTTTTGACGCCGAGAATGTTGTAATAATCTTTGTTTGCCATTGGTCAGTGGTCGGTGGTCAGCGGCCGGCGATCAGCTTTATGTCTTTTCCGACAACTGACCACCGACCACTGACCACTGACACAGTCTACTTTTCAAAATTTAGCGCCGTTCCCGACGGCTGTTGAAGTATCGCAAAATCAGCCGCTGCCTGCAATGATTTACAGGCAAACGGCTGACTTATTTTTCAGGCTTGTAATTTCGCCTTTTGCCTTTTTACTTTTGCCTTACTTCTTTTCTTCGTCGACGTCGACGTACTCGGCGTCGATCACGTTATCGTCCGCGCTCGAAGAGGTCGAATCACCGCCGCCGGCGCTTGCCGAAGAAGCCTGTTCTTCCGCGCCGCCCGTCGCGCCGCCCGTCGCGCCCGTTTGGTTGTAAAGCACTTCCGCGAGCTTATGCGAGGCGGTCTGGAGACGGTTGAACGCGTTGTTCATCGCTTCGGCGTCGTCGCCCGCGAGCGCGGTTTTCGATTCCGCGATCGCCGCTTCGATTTCGCCCGAAGCCGCCGCATCGAGCTTGTCTTTGTTCTCGCCGAACGATTTTTCAACCGAGTAAACGAGACCGTCGAGACGGTTCCGGGCTTCGATCGTTTCCTTGCGCTTCGTATCTTCGCCGGCGTGCGATTCGGCGTCTTTCATCATCTTGTCGATTTCTTCTTTCGACAGACCGGAAGACGCGGTGATCGTGATCTTCTGCTCGCGACCCGTGCCGACGTCTTTCGCCGAAACGTTGACGATGCCGTTCGCGTCGATGTCGAACGTCACTTCGACCTGCGGCACGCCGCGCGGTGCCGGCGGAATGCCGACGAGATGGAATTTGCCGAGCGTTTTGTTGTCGCCCGCCATCGGGCGTTCGCCCTGCAGGACGTGAACTTCCACACTGGTCTGGTTGTCCGAAGCGGTCGAGAAGATTTCCGATTTGCGCGTCGGGATCGTCGTGTTGCGACCGATCATCTGCGTCATCACGCCGCCCAAAGTTTCGATGCCGAGGCTCAAAGGCGTCACGTCGAGCAAGAGAATGTCGGTTTTTTCGCCGCCGAGCACCGCCGCCTGAACCGCCGCGCCCAATGCGACGACTTCGTCCGGGTTAACGGTCTTGTTCGGTTCCTTGCCGAAAAATTCCTTGACCATTTCCTGCACTTTCGGAATGCGCGTCGAACCGCCGACGAGCACGACTTCGTCGATCTGACCTTTTTCGAGTCCCGCGTCTTTGATCGCCTGCTCGACCGGCGGCATCAGGCGTTTCAGCAAGGGCTCGACGAGCGCTTCGAACTTCGCGCGCGTCAATTTCAGCACGAGGTGTTTCGGGCCGGACTGATCGGCCGTGATGAACGGCAGGTTGATTTCGGTTTCCATCGCCGACGAGAGTTCGACTTTCGCTTTTTCCGCCGCTTCTTTGAGGCGCTGGAGAGCCATTTTGTCGGTCGTCAGATCGATGCCCTGATCTTTCTTGAATTCGTCGATGATCCATTTGATCAAAGCTTCGTCGACGTCGTCGCCGCCGAGGTGCGTGTCGCCGTTCGTCGATTTAACTTCGACGACGCCTTCGCCGACTTCGAGGATCGAAATGTCGAACGTGCCGCCGCCGAAGTCGAACACCGCGATCGTTTCGTCTTTTTTCTTGTCCAAACCGTAAGCCAAAGCCGCGGCGGTCGGTTCGTTGACGATGCGCATCACTTCGAGCCCGGCGATTTTGCCGGCGTCTTTCGTCGCCTGGCGCTGCGCGTCGTTAAAGTAAGCCGGCACGGTGATGACGGCTTTGTCGACTTTCGCGCCGAGGTAATCTTCCGCCGCTTTTTTCAGTTTCTGCAGAACCATCGCCGAGATTTCCGGCGGGCTGTACTGTTTGCCCTGCGCGTCGATGCGCACGTCGCCGTTGCCGGCGCGTTCGACCTTGAACGGAACCTGTTTGATCTCGCCCGAAACTTCGTCGAAGCGGCGGCCGATGAAGCGCTTGATCGAATAAAGCGTGTTTTCCGGGTTCGTTACGGCTTGGCGTTTTGCGACCTGGCCGACCAGGCGGTTGCCGTCTTTGGTAAAAGCGACAACCGAGGGGGTCGTGCGTCCGCCTTCTTCATTGGTGATTACGACCGGTTCGCCGCCTTCCATGACAGCGACGACCGAGTTTGTCGTTCCCAAGTCAATACCAATAATTTTACTCATCTATTAAATTTCTCCTTTAACAAACTGCTTATAATGTCTCACCACCAAGCCGCTACTCTGTAAAATTATACGGCAGGTTGAATGTATTGCTAGAATAATATATGAGTGTGTTGTTGTCAAGTTTATTTCAATATTTCTTAGCAAGAAAATTTCTCGCCGTTTTAGTTCGAAACGTTTGGATTCTTGCCGTTTCGAAAACGCCGTAAAATGCCTGTTTTTGCTCGACATTTGCGGTAAAATCCGTTTAAATAGCAGAAACCCGAAATAAGGAATCCTAAATGTCCGCCGAAATTATCGATCGCCAAATGCTTGACGAAAATTCGCTTATCAATCAGGAGCTCTACCGCGTTTTTGTCTCGCAGAGCAGCGAAGGCATCTGGCGCATGGAGCTCGAAAAGCCGGTGGCGGTCGACCTTCCGCCGGACGAACAGATCGAGCTGCTCTACCGCGACGCCTACCTCGCCGAATGCAATTCGGCGATGGCGCGAATGTACGGCTACGAATCGCCGCGGGAAATTGTCGGCGCGCGGTTCGGCGACCTTTTAATCCGTGAAGACCAGGCCAACCTCGAACATCTGGTGAATTTGATCGATTCCGATTACCGGATGGAAGATGCCGAGTCGCACGAGGTCGACCGCAACGGCAATTTGAAATTTTTTCTCAACAATATAATCGGCATCGTCGAAGACGGATTTCTGAAGCGGATCTGGGGAACGCAGCGCGAAATCACCGGACGCAAGGAAATCGAATTATCGAAAGCCCATTTGGCGTCGATCGTCGAGTCGTCCGACGACGCGATCATCAGCAAGGATTTGGATGGAAACATCACGAGCTGGAACAAAGGCGCGGTGAAAATATTCGGTTATCAGCCGGCGGAAATCATCGGCAAATCGATCATGCTGCTCATCCCGCCGCATCTGATCGACGAAGAATCGAAAATTCTCGAAGACATCGAAAAGGGCATTTCGGTCGAGCATTTCGAAACGTTGCGGCTTCGCAAGGACGGCACGCCCGTCAGTATCTCGCTGACGGTTTCGCCGATCAAAAACGACGCCGGCGAAATTATCGGCGCCTCGAAAATCGCGCGCGACATCACCGAAACGAAACGCGTCGAGGAATCGCTGCGCGAAAGCGAGGTGATCCTTTCGCTTTCGATGCAGAGCAGCCGGATGGGCGCCTGGACGCAGGATTTAGCGACGGACACGGTTTGGTGGAGCGAAGAGCTCGAAGCGATTTTCGGTTTGGAAAAGGGAACGTTTCGCGGCGCGGAAAAAGATTTTTTCGATCTCGTGCACGAAGACGACCGCGAAGCAATCTGGAATGAAATTCAGCGGGCGGTCGGAGAACATCGCGAGTACACGATCGAGTTTCGCTTCCGGCACACGAACGGAAGCCTGCGCTGGATGGAGGGACGCGGGCGCGCGGTCTATTCGGAAAAGGGCGCGCCGGTCAGGCTTTACGGGATCGGCATCGACATTACCGAGCGCAAGAAGGCGGAAGAGCTTTTGCGCCGCAATCACGAGACTTTTTTCAATCTCGTGCAAAACGCGCCGTTCGGCATTTACATTATCGATTCCGATTTTCGTCTGATTCAGGTGAGCGCCGGCTCCGAAAGGGTTTTTCGCGGGGTCGAACCGCTTATCGGTCGTGATTTTGCGGATATTTTACGGACGATCTGGAACGAACCGTTCGCCTCGGAAGCCATCGGACATTTCCGGCATACGCTCGCGACCGGCGAAACCTATCACGCCTGGGAGACGACCGAACAGCGCGGCAACATTAATTACGTCGAGTCTTATGACTGGAAGATCGAGCGCATCGTGCTGCCGGACGGACAGTTCGGCGTCGTCTGCTATTTTTACGATCTAAGCGAGCAGAAACAAACCGAAAAGGCTTTGCGCGAATCGGAAGAGCGTTTTGCAAAAGCCTTCAATTCGAGTCCGCTCGTGCTCACGATCACCTCTTTAAAGACCGGAAAACTCATCGAAGTCAACGAAACTTTCGTCCGCACGACCGGTTACGCGCGCGAGGAAACGATCGGGCGCTCGACCGCCGAACTCGGTTTATGGGCGAACCCGGACGACCGCCGCGAAGAATTGAAAGCCGTCCGCACGGCGGGCGAAATCCGCGATCTCGAATATCGTTTTCGTCTCCGCGACGGAAGGGAAATCATCGGGCTGCTTTCCGCCGAACTGCTCGAAATCCGCGGCGAACCGTGCGCCTTGACGGTTATTCAGGACATTACCGAGCGCAAGAAAGCCGAGGTCATTTCCGATCGCTACCGCTTGCTTTCGATGCGCGCGCGCGACGTGATTTTGTTTTTCCGTCCGGACGGAAAAATCGTCGACGCCAATCGGGTCGCGGTCGAAACTTACGGCTACGACCATGCCGCGCTGCTCGGAATGCGGGTTCACGAACTGCGCGCGCCCGAAACGCTCGAACTGATCGACGAACAACTAGCCAGCGCGAATAAGGGCGGCGCGCAATTTGAGACGGTGCACCGGCGGCGCGACGGCTCGACTTTTCCGGTCGAAGTTTCATCGGTCGGCGCGGACATCGGCGGCGAGCGGCTTTTAATCAGCATTATCCGCGACATTACAGGACGCCGGAAAAACGAGGAAATCGCGCGTCAGAGCATGAAGCAGCTCGCGCTCGTGACCGACATCGCGCCGGTTTATATCGCGCATTGCGGCGCCGACATGCGCTTCAAGTTCGTCAATAAAACTTACGCCGAGCGTTTCGGCATGCAGCCGGAAGCCTGCGTCGGAATGCCGATCGCGGAGCTGCTCGGCCGCGAAGGAGTGGAGAGCGTTTCCCGGTATATCGACATTGTTTTGTCCGGTCAGCCGGTCGAGTTCGAACTCGAAATCGCTTACCCGTCGATCGGCGCGCATTTTATGCACTGCTCGTACGCGCCCGAGTTCGACGACCAGGGCGGCGTGATCGGCTGGGTCGCGGCGATCACGGACATCAGCGAACGGCGAAAAATGGAGCAGGCCGTGCGCGAGTCGGAAGTAGAGCTGCGGCAGATGGCGAACGCGATGCCGCAGGTCGTCTGGATCGCCGACGCGGCGGGCGTCGTTCATTATTACAACAACCGCGCGCTGGAATTCTTCGGCGTCGAGAAGAACGAAGAAGGCGTTTGGGATTGGCAGCCGGGCGTCCACGAAGACGATTTGGCGGCGACGGTTCAGGCGTGGCAGAAAGCGGTCAAAAAGAAATCTGCTTACGTCAAGGAACACCGCATCAAAATGGCGGACGGCGGCTACCGCTGGCATTTAAGCCGCGCGGTGCCGGTGCTGAACGCCGGCGGCGAAGTTTTGAAATGGTACGGCACGGCGACCGACATTCACGACCTGAAGCAAACCGCAGAAGCCCTGCGCGAATCCGAAAACCGTTTTCGCATGATGACCAACAACGCGCCGATGCTGGTCTGGATGAACGATTCCGAAAAGCTCTGCACGTATTTCAATCAGACGTGGCTCGATTTCACCGGCAGAACGATGGAAGAAGAGCTCGGAGAGGGTTGGACGGCGAGCATTCACCCAGACGATTTCGAACGCTTTCGCGAAGCTTCGCGCGCGGCTTATACGGCGCGCGAAGCTTTCGAGATGGAGTACCGCCTGCGCCGTTTCGACGGCGAATACCGCTGGATTCTCGACAAAGGCGTGCCGCTTTTTACGCATAACGGAACCTTCCGCGGCTACATCGGCTCGTGCATCGACATCACCGAGCGCAAGCTCGTGCAGGAAACGCTGCTTCGCGCCGAGCGCCGCGCGTCCGCGGAATATCTGGAGTTGCTTTCGCGCATCGTCCCGGTCGGGCAGACGCTCGGCACGGCGCGCGATCTGACTTCGATCTACCGCGCGCTGCACGATTTCGTGCGGCTTTCGATGCCGTGCACGGCGTTTTTCGTTTCGTCCTACGACGCGGAAAAAAGCCTGCGCGTCGCCGAATACGTCTGGGGCGAAGGCGGCGAGGTCGATGTTTCGTCGCTGCCGCCGATGCCGATTACCGAAGACGGCGGACCGAATTCGCAGGCGATTTTTCAAAAGCGCTCGGTCGTCGTCGATCGTTACTGGGATTTGATGAAAACGCGCCCGCACGTCATTTTGCACGAAGACGGGCAGGACCCGAATTCGTCGCTCGTCGTGCCGATGGCGGTCATGAACCGGATCATCGGCACGCTCGAAGTGCAGACGTACGAAAACAAAGCCTTCACGAAAGAACACGTGATCGCGCTCGAGATGGTCGCCAATCTCGCGGCGGTCGCGATCGAAAACGTGCGGCTGTTGGAAATCGAAGCCGAAGCGCGCGAAACGGCGGAAGCCGCCAACCGCGCGAAAGACGAATTTTTGAGCGTGCTGTCGCACGAACTGCGCACGCCGCTCAATTCGATGCTCGGCTGGACGCGCATGCTGCGGATGGGCGTGCTCGATAAGGAAAAAGCCGACCGTGCGATCGAGGTCATCGAACGCAACACGCTGCTTCAGAACAATCTGATCGAAGACCTTCTGGACGTTTCGCGGATCATCTCCGGCAAAATGCGAATCGAAAAGGACACGGTCGATTTGACAAAGGTTTACGACGACGCGATGGAAATCCTGCGCCCGTTCGCCGCGCAGAAAAAACTCGCTTTCGAAGCCGCCGCGCCGGAAGGCGCGCTGATTATCGACGGCGACGCGACGCGTTTTCAGCAGATCATCGTCAATCTCGTGCAGAACGCCGTGAAATTCACCGAAGAGGGCGGCAAAATCGAGGTTTCGCTGACGAGAAACGGCGATTTCGCCCGGCTCGTCGTCGCGGACAACGGCATCGGCATCGGCGAGGATTTGCTGCCGTTCATCTTCGATCGTTTCCGGCAGGCTGATTCTTCGACCAAACGCGCCTACAGCGGGCTCGGACTCGGGCTGACGATCGTCCGCAATCTCGTCGAACTGCACGGCGGCGGCATTCGCGCGGAAAGCGCCGGACGCGGGCACGGCACGACGTTTACGGTCGAAATCCCGCTGACCGAAGAGTTTTTGGAAAAAACGGCGGCGAAAGATCGCCGCGAAATCACGGCGGGCGAAAACTCGGCGCTCGCCGGCGCGCGGATTCTGCTCGTCGACGACGATTTCGAAAGCCTCGTGCCGCTGCAGATCTTTCTCGAAAAGGAAAAAGCCGAAATCGCCACGGCGACGTCGGCGAAAGACGCGCTCGAAAAACTCGCCGCCGAAGACTTTCACATCCTGATCACCGACATCGGCATGCCGCTCGCCGACGGGTACGATCTGATCGCGCGCGTGCGTCAGCTGCAAACCGAGCAGAACGCCTTTATCACCGCGATCGCGCTGACCGCTTACGCGTCCTCGGACGATCGCCGCCGCGCGCTCGCCGCCGGCTTTCAGGGGCATCTCGCCAAACCGGTCGATTTCGACGAGCTTTTAACGGTCGTTAAAGGCTTTTACGAAAAAATGAAATAGGGGAATTTCAACGCGAAGGCGCGGAGGCGCGGAACCGCAAAGAGGAAATTGACAGGGATGAAGCGGATCAACCGGAATTTTATTATAAAATTTATCCCGGCCGATCCGCTTCATCACTTTTAATCTTCGTTTTTTGCGCCTTCGCGTCTTCGCGCCTTCGCGTTAGATTTTAACCCGCTTCGGCTTTTTCTTCTTCCTTCATCAATTTCGCGACGTGGAAAATATAGTGGATGCCCGAAACGACCGCCAGCAGGACGACGATAAAGTAAACGGTCGGCAGGTAAAAGCTGTAATTCGTGTAGGCGGCGATCAGGATCAAGACGACCGCGACGACCTGCACGAACGTGCTCGCTTTGCCGAGCCACGACGGTTTGAAACCGTGAAAACCCGTCATCACGTTGATCGCGCCGGCGACCGTCACGATCAAAATGTCGCGCCCGATGACGGCGGCCGTCACCCAAAAGGGAATCGGCAGAAAGCGCGTCTCCGGCAAAACGTTCCGCAGCGACAGCACGACGAAGGCGACCGTCATCAAAAGCTTGTCGGCGATCGGGTCGATGATCGTGCCGAGCTCGGATTCCTGATTGAAACGACGGGCGACGAAACCGTCGATGCCGTCGGAAACTCCGGCGACGAGAAAGACGAACAGCGCCCAGCCGTTGTAGCCGTAAAACAGCAGGCTCGCAAAAACGGGAATCAAAGCCATGCGCAGGCAGGTCAGCAGATTCGGGATGGTTAAAACGTTCGAAGCCATTTTATAAATTGTTAATTGTATTCGAGAATCGGGACAATTAACAATTTACAATTAAAAGTTTAAACGGCGTGAAGCTCGATCAAAGAGATTTCCGGCGGGCATTGATAGCGGATCGGCAAAACGACGGTGCCGATGCCGCGCGTGATGTAAATCTGCGTTTCGCCGCGCCGTTGCAGCCCGTTTTTCAGCCGCCGGTTCGGCAGGATTCGTTTTTCCTCGTCGCGCAGCTTGACCTGTCCGCCGTGCGTGTGACCGCTCAGGACGAGGTCGACGTCGAAACGCGCCGCCTGCCGGAGGATCACGGGATTATGCGCGAGGAGCAGTTTCATTTCGTCGGGAAAACTGCCGTGCAGCGCGGCGCGCAGGTCGGTTTTCCCGACCATGTAATCGTCGACGCCGCACAGCCAAACGGAAGCGTCGCGCGCCGTGAAACGAAAGCCTTCGTTGATTAAAACGTTGATCGAAGCGCGGCGAAACGAATCGGTGACGAGCTCGGCGTCCGTCCAGTGATCGTGATTGCCGAGGCACGCGAAGGTTCCGAATTCGGATTCCAGACGTCCGAGCGCTTCGGCGACCGGTTCGATGTATTCTCTTTCGTGCGAAACGTAATCGCCGGTTAACGCGAACATGTCCGGTTTCAAACGATTGGCGACTTTGACGGCGCGCGCGATGTGTTCGAGGCTGGTGAACGGGCTGTGATGAATGTCGGAAAGATGCACGAGCCGGAAACCGTCCAGCTTCTTCGGCAGGCGTTTCAAGCCGATGTCTATTTTTTCGAGCGACAAGCTGTTCGCTTCGGCGAGCGCGATTTTGGCGAAGTGCGAGAGATTGCCCGCCAGTTCGCGCAGCGGCGTCTCCGAACCGATCGCGCGCGAGATTCGTTGAGACAGTTTTCCCTTTTGAGTCGCAAACTTCATCTTCTTCAACAAATTTTCGGGGGCGTTAATAAATCCGGTAAGACTTAGCGATTATAACCGCCGCCGCGCGAAATTGTCCAGAGTCGTTGGATTGGATTCGTCCCGAAAAAGTTCGCAGTAACTTCGCGAGCGGTTTTGAAGGCGCGAAAAGCGCGGCGCGTCGAAAGCGATTCGAACGGCCCGGTTCGGAACGGCTTAAAATGCGGAAGCCCGCGCACGCACGGGCTTCCGCATGAAAAAATGGACGAAGCTTTTACTTAATGCCGATCGTTACGGCGTACGTTCCTTTTTTACGGTTTTTCTTGTCCCACTCTTTTTCCGCCTTCAACGTGATCGTTTTCTTGCCGTTAACTTCGGCGCTGATCGTATGCAGGATTTTGTCTTTCTTTTGTTTGGTTAAGGTTTCCTGAAATTTCGCCGCCAGCTCGTCGACTTTGACCTTGTCTTTGATGATGGCGGTAAACGTGCCCGGAATCGGGATCAGATCGATCGGATTGATGCCGAGGCTCTGCAGCTGCTTGATCACTTCCGGCAGCACTTTGCCCTGCATAAAACCGCCGACCGAAGAATCGAAAACGTCGAGAAACTGCACGGTGATGTCCGTGATTTCGCCGTCGATTTCCGCGATCTGATCCGACTTCGGAGCGAAACCGTTGCCGCCGGTTTTCAGCAGCGAAGTATCGAGCTTGGCGGAATCGCCGTCGACGGTCGGCTCCAGATAAAAATCCCTGCTCGACTTGCGCCATTGCCACTGCCCGCTGTCGGGTTTGGTGACGATCGTCGCCGTTTCGTCGCCGTCTTCGTTGGTGTGCCCGATGTAAAACACCAGGCGAAAGTTCTTTTTGCTGTCGTCGTCGCCGAAATCGGGAAATGTAATCCCTTTTATCGATAGTTTTTTCTTTGCCATAATTTGACCTCACTGTTTGGACTCGAAAGACTCTCTTATTTAAATAAACGGGTTACGCGTTACAGAAACTTGGAGTTAATAATATATTCCTTTTCAATAAAAAAGTCTCGATATTTTCCGGATAATCTTTTTTGGTTTAGAATTGAACAACTCGGTCAAAATTTTGGAGGTCAAAGACATGGAATTCAAGCAGTTTTACTTAGGCTGTCTGGCGCACGCTTCGTATTATATCGGCTCGGACGGCGAAGCCGCCGTTATCGACCCGCAGCGCGACGTCGAGCAGTATCTTGCGGAAGCGCGGGCGCATAACCAAAAAATCAAATATATTATCGAAACGCATTCGCACGCCGATTTCGTATCGGGACACGTCGAACTCGCCGCGAAAACCGGCGCCGAAATCGTCTACGGCGAGCGCGCCGCGACCCGGTTTCCGACGCGCAAGGTCAAAGACGGCGACGCGCTCGCGGTCGGAAAGATAAGACTGAGATTTCTCGAAACGCCCGGACACACGCCCGAAGGCATCACGATCGTTGCGGAGGACACCGGAAACGCGGGCGCGCCGCTGAAAATCTTCACCGGCGACACGCTTTTCATCGGCGACGTCGGGCGCCCCGATCTGATCGGCTCGAAAGGTTTTACGGCGGACGAGATGGCGGGCATGCTGTACGACAGCCTGCACGAAAAAATCCTGCCGCTGCCCGACGACACGGAAGTTTACCCGGCGCACGGCGCGGGCTCGCTGTGCGGAAAATCGCTTTCGAAAGAAACCTGGTCGACCTTAGGCGAGCAACGGCGGTCGAATTACGCGCTTCAATCGATGTCGAAAGAGGAATTTATCAAGCTGGTCGCTTCGAACCAGCCGGAAGTGCCGGCGTATTTTCCGAAATCGGCGGCGAAAAACCTCGAAGGCTCCGGCGCGATCGACGATCTGCCGAAACCCGAAGCGCTGACGAGCGAAACAATCGAAGCGTTCGACGGAATCGTTTTGGACGTCAGAGCGGCGGACGAATTCGGCGCCGGACACATTCCCGGCGCCGTCAACATCGGGCTCGGCGGGCAGTTCGCGAGCTGGGCGGGGACTCTCATCGAAATCGGCACGCCGCTCGTCGTCGCGGCGCAAACCGACGCGCAGGTCGCCGAATCGGTCACCCGGCTCGCGCGCGTCGGCGTCGAAACGGTCCAAGGTTTCATCCTGATGAAAGACTGGCGCGGCGAAGTCAAAACGATCGCACAGGTTGCGGTCGGCGAAGTCGGCGAGCTCGCGCGAACCGAAAAGAATCTGCAGCTCGTCGATGTCCGCCGCGCCGGCGAGTACGCGGGCGGACACGCCGCCGGCGCGCGCAATATCCCGCTCGATAAATTGTCGAAGCAATTCGACAAGCTCGATCCGAGCGCGCCGACGTACGTCATCTGTCAGGGCGGTTATCGTTCGAGCGCCGGGACGAGCCTTCTCGAACGCGCCGGATTCTCGCAAATTTATAACGTCACGGGCGGCACGGCGGCGTGGATCGGCGAAGGTTTGGAACTCGAAAGGGAAGCGACCGCCGGCGCCGTTTGAGCGAAAACCATGCGGAAATAAAAAAGCGGGAATCATGAATTCATGATTCCCGCTTTTTGGCTTCATCGAAGCGCTAACGATTGTTGTAGCTTGCCGGCGGTAAGTCGGTTCCGCCGCCGAACGGCACGCTGAACACTCCGCCCGTCGATCCGAGCACCCAGAAGTAGGAAGTCGTGTCCGGACGCCAGATCGCCGCGTCGGTTTTGCCGTCGCCGTCATAGTCGCCCTGCACGATATAGTCGGTTTTTGCGTCGCCGAAGGTCGCGAACGGCGCGCCGCTGACGACACCGGTCGAGCTCGGACGATAAAACCACTCATACACGCCGCTGCTGCCGCGCACGACCGCGATGTCGGTCTTGCCGTCGCCGTCGTAATCGCCCGGTACGACCAAATCGCTCGGAGTTCCGAAGCGCACCGTCGCGCTGCCGGCAGTCGTTTGCAGCATCCAGAATCGAGCGCCGCCGCCGCCGTCGTTGCGCTGGATGACGAAATCGGCGCGGTTATCGCCGTCGTAGTCGCCCGGCGACGGGAAATCGCCGTTTTGCCCCCACGGAACGTACGTGATGTTGCCCGCCGCATTGTTCGAGCTTCCGCGATAATACCAGACGCTCTGCTCGCCCGCGTTGGCGCCTTCGCGGTAAACGGCGACGTCGGCTTTGCCGTCGCCGTCGTAATCGTCGACCACGCTCGCGTCATCGTTTGCTTGCCCGAACTGGTCGATTCTGACGGTAAAGTCGCTGCTCTGCAGGATGTAAAACACGGCCTGCGCGCCCGAGCGCCAGACGGCGAGGTCGGATTTGTTGTCGCCGTCGTAATCGGCCGGGATGAAATCGTCGGTCGAAATGCCCCAGTCGGAAGCATACGTCGTCGAAGTGCCGTTAAAGTTGACGAACCACGTCACCGCGCCGCCCGCGCCGCCGCCGGTGTTGCGGACGACCGCGAAATCCGTTTTACCGTCGCCGTTGTAGTCGGAAACGTGCTGCACGTTGACCGGACCGCCGCCGCCGCACGTCTGCGTCGTCGATGTATTGCGCGGAACCGGCGCGCTGACGACGTCGAAATCGGCGTTGTTGTTGTCGGTGTCCTGACAGCCGTTGTTTTTGCGGACGTTCCCCTGCGTCGAGGCTAATCCCGAGCCGCCGTTGGTCGGCGCGCCGCCTTCGGCGTTATTCGCTGCGCCGTACGAAACCGAATCGATGATCGCCGCGTTCGGCAGCGTGCAGGGCGTCGCCGTCGCGCCGCACGTGTTGTTCGCGAAAGCCGAGGTGACGAGCGCGACCTTGCCGCTCGCCCCGCCCATGCTTAAATTGTTGGTCGTCGCGTCGGGCGTTACGGGGAGCGCCGCGCCGCCCGATCCGGCGGCGCCCAATTGCACGAGAAAAAACTGTCCCGGATTGAGCGTCACGTTCGGAAGCGCGAAAGCGTTCGCCGACGAGCTGGCGAACTGCCCGGCCGCCGAACCGTAAACCAGGGATAAACCGTTAAGTGACTGCGCGGCGTTCGAAATGTTTTTTACCTCGACGTAATCGTTCGCGTAAGTGCCGGAGGCGCCGCCGCCGCCGCCGTAAACCTGGCTCAAAACAAGCGTCGTCGAAGCGGCGGACGCGGAACCGCCGAAAATCAAGCATGTAATTCCCGCTAAGATGGACAAAAAGCCTAAAGCAAATCTTTTGTTCATTGTTCTCCTCTTCAAAAGTGATAATGTTTGTAAGTTCGAATGTATAGAAACACAAGTATTTGGATTCGGGTTTGAATACAAATAGCCGGGGGCTGAGACTAAGTTTGCAATTCTACAATTTCGAGCTAAGAATACCATAAAAGGCTTTGAAAATGACAAGCAAAACCGCCGCGGTTCAAACAAAATTAACGTAAAAAACGTTTATCTGTTAGAATCGAAAAAAAACGGAGTAAAGAGAAAATGAAAGCGGCACGATTTATTTTACTGCTCATTTGGATCGCACTTTTAAGCGTTCATTTCGCGGCGCAGACCGAGAAGAAAGACGACGACGAAGTGATCCGCGTCGACACGCAGCTCGTCGAGGTGCCGATCCTCGTGACGGACAAAACCGGCAAGCCGGTCCTCAATCTCAAGCAGAACAATTTCATGATTTACGAGGACGGCAGGCCGCAGGAGATTTCGGAATTCACCGCGACGAACGCGCCGTTCGAAGTCGCGCTGCTGCTCGACACGAGCGGTTCGACGCGCTCGGATCTGGCGCTCATCCAGCGCGCCGCCGCCAACTTCATCGCCTCGCTGCGACCGGGCGACCGGGTCTCCGTGATCTCTTACAAAACCGAACGCAACGAGGCCCAAGCCTTCGCCGCCAGCGAGGTCCTGAACGCGCTGACCGACGACCGCGAAAAGCTGAAAGGCGTGCTCGAAACCGTCAAGACCAGCAACGGCACGCCGTATTACGACAGTCTTTTGCAGGTCGCCGAAAAAGTCTTCGACAAGCCCGCGAAAGACGATTTTCGCGGGCGGCGCGCGCTCGTTGCGCTGACCGACGGAGTCGATTCCGTGAGCGCGGCGGAATTCGGCGAGGTTCAGGAAGCGCTCGAAAAAGCCGGCATCACGTGTTATTTCATCCAGGTCAACACGCGGGAATTTTTCGAGGACAATCTCCTCGGCGACTGCCAGAACGCGATCCGCTTTTCGACCGCGCAGATCCGTCGTTACTACCGCGTTTATTACCCGAAAACGAACGTCGAGAAAACCTTCAACTTCTGCGGGCTCGGCGATTTCGAGCGCCTCGCGATCAGCAAGGGACTCTACGAGTTAGCCGATAAACAGATGCAGGCGTTGGCGCGCAGTTCCGGCGGCAGAGTCTTTCCGGTCGCCGATCTGACCGAAGCGCGCAACGCTTTCAAATCGGTCGCCGAGGAAATCGGCACGAAATATTCCCTCGGTTATTATTCGACGAACGAAAAACGCGACGGCACTTACCGCAAAATCAAAATCGAGCTCAAAGGCATTCCCGCCGGGGCAAATGTCCGCGCCCGCGAAGGCTACACCGCGCCGATGAACTAACCGAGGTCGGCCGCGAATGGCGGGAATCGCACGAATAAGAAAAAGCCTTTTATTTGTGTAATTCGCGTCATCCGTGGCAAAATTTTTCTATGAACTCGAAATTCAACCGCATAGTTTTGATGGTTTTGGACAGCGCTGGGATCGGCGAAATGCCGGACGCCGCCGCATGGGGCGACGCCGGGGCGGACACGCTCGGGCATATTTTGGAGTCGCGCCCGGTCGCACTGCCGAATCTGCGGCGGCTCGGACTCGGCAACATTCGTCCGCTGAAAGATTTGCCGGCGATCGAAAATCCGCTCGGGAATTTCGGCAAATGCACCCTGAAATCGAACGGCAAAGACACGACGACCGGGCATTGGGAAATGGCGGGAATCATCTTAAAGAAGGCTTTCCCGACTTTTCCGGAAGGCTTTCCGCCGCGCATCATCGACCGGTTCGTCGAAAAAGCGGATCTTCCCGGCGTGCTCGCCAACGTCCCGGCCTCGGGCACGGAAATCATCAAACGGTTCGGCGAAGAACACATGAAAACCGGCAAGCCGATCGTTTACACTTCCGCCGATTCCGTTTTTCAAATCGCGGCGCACGAAGAAGTGATTCCGGTCGAAAGACTTTACGAAATCTGCCACGTCGCGCGCGAGATTCTCGACGGCGAGGACCGGGTCGGACGCGTCATCGCGCGCCCGTTCGTCGGCGAAACCGCCGAAACCTTCAAACGCACGGAAAATCGTCACGATTACGCCGTGCCGCCGCCCGCCGACAATCTACTGCCGCTGCTCAAAGAAAACGGTTTGGATGTCGTCTGCATCGGCAAGATCGCGTCGATCTACGATTCGCTGGGCGTCACCGAGGATTTGACGGCGAAGAACAACGATCAGGCGATCGATCAAACGATCAATGCGCTCGCGGGCGATTCGCGCGGCCTGATTTTTTCGAACCTCGTCGATTTCGATATGCTTTACGGGCACCGGCGCGACACGGAAGGTTACGCGAAAGCCCTGGAGCATTTCGACGCGCGCCTGCCGGAAATCCTCGACGCGCTGCGCCCCGACGACCTCTTTATAATCACCGCCGATCACGGCAACGACCCGACGAAAGAAGGCTCGGATCACACGCGCGAATACGCGCCGCTGCTGGTTTACGGAAAATCCGCGAAAAACGGCGTCGATCTCGGAACCAGACAATCGCTGTCGGATATCGGTCAAACGATCGCCGAAAATTTCGGTTTCGAGCTGAAAGACGGCGCGAGTTTTCTGGATGAAATATAAAGCCGAATCGAATCAGCGAACAAAATAAAAATCCGGACTGAAATAGTCCGGATTTTTATTTTTGATGTTCACGCCGGAAATCAGTGAACCAGATTTTCCGGATTCGCGGCGACGATCGCCAGAAAATCGCCGTTATTGCCTTGCTCGGCCGCACCGGAAGGTGAAGCGGACCGGGTTCCGTCGCCGCCGTCGCCGCCGCCCGCGCCGCCGCCGCCGCCGATCGCGGCCAGCGTCGTCGCCGTGCCGTTGACGCCGGCGTTGCCGGCGTTGCCGCCCGTGACGATGACGTTGGCGGTATTGACGATCGAAGGGTTCGCCGTCGAGATCAAAAGCACAACGCCGCCGCCGCCGCCGCCGCCGCCGCCGTACACCAGTCCGGTCGCCCCGGCAATTCCGTTCGCGCCGCTGCCGCCGCCCGCGCGGATAAATCCGTTCGTGCCGAGCGTGAACGCGCCGCGCGACACGGCAACGAACAGCCCGCCGCCGCCGCCGCCGCCGCCCGGTAACCCGGTGCCGCCGGTCAATTGCGCGTTTCTTCCCGCGACGTCGATATTTCCGTTGATCGTGATGCTGCCCTTCGCGTAAATGGCGAGCGAGCCGCCGCCTTCGCCGCCGAACGCATTGACGGTGTTATCGACCGTTCGGGCACCGTTGCCGCCGCCGGTCACCGGGACGCTCGCTAAAAAAGGCACCTGTCCCAGATCGGTACCTCGGCCGCCGTAATACCTGACGGCGCCTCTGACGGAATACCCCTGCGGCGGGTATTCGCTCGGAATGGCATTACTGACCGGATTGACGGCGATGATGCCGAGCGGACCGACGGTGACGTTGCCGGTCGCGCGCAGCACGAAACCGCTCGGCACGATGAGCGTGCCGTCGATCTGCACGTTGTTGAACTGCAGATTCGCGCCGTTCACGAGCGAGCCGTAACCGATCGCCAGATTGCGCGGCGGCGAAGTCGAAAACAGTGTAAAATTGCCCGCCGAGCCGTCGCCGTAGATGTTTCTCTCGCCGACCGGGACGTTCGAATCGACCGTCACGATTTGCCCGTTCGACGTGATCGTGACGTTCGTGCCGGCGGCGATCGTCAGATTGTCTTTGACGCCGTTGACCGAGCGGACGACCTCGCCGTTCGCGATTTTCGCGCCGGTAATCGAACTGTCGGTGATATTCGCGCCGTTCAGATTCGTCACGTTCGCGCCGTCGCCGTTCGTGCGCAGGTAATCGCTCGCCGGCAGATTGCCGAGCCGGTCGGCGTTGTCCGCCTGCGCCGCCGACAAGGTGCGGATCGAATAGGGCGACGCGGTGATTTGCTGGCGCGGGTTCAGAACCGTGTAAACGCCGGTGCTCGCGCCGGGACGCACGCCGATTTCCAGGAAACGATCGGCGCCCGCCGCGAACGCGCCGCCGAAATCGAGCTTTACCGTAAAAACGCCGTTCGTCACCGGCACGTCGCCTATTTCGACCGGCGCGGCGTTGAGCGGCGGATTCACGCCCGCCGGTTGATCGTATAAATTAAACTGTAAATCGTACTGCCCGTTCGCCGCGCTGCCGCCGTCGGACAATTTGCCCTGATAGGTGAAAACCGTCGTTTGACCGAAAACCGGAAGGGCGCCGAAAGCGAGCGCGAAAAGCAGAACGAAAGCGCAGTTTCGCATTAGGAAAATTTTTACATTCAACAAATTTTTGGCTCCTGATTTGGGGATTAAATTACGCAGAAAGAGATATGCTTTTTTGCAGAAAGCTAATCTCGGTGTCAATAATACGATTTAAGCCGATTGTCGTCAATAATTACTAGATTTTCCTGCGGTCGGCGGGATTATTCGGTTTATCGGAACGGGCGGGAAAAAGTCCAAACAGCCCGGGGCATTGCCGCAGGCTGTCGGTCGAGCTGAATTTCGAAAGATTTATTTTTTAGCTTCTTTGACCTTGACCGCTTCTTCTTTGTTTTCGGTCTTGATGATGTCGCGGCTGACGCGCTTCGGCGGTTTGTATTCGGGCGTCGGCGACGCAACCGGCTTGACGCGCGGCGTTTGCGCGGTCGCGGTGCCGGAACTGCACGCCGAACCGAGGGCGGCGAGTGTTAACAATAAGCTGCCGATAAAGATTTTGATACGCTCTGTTTTGAACATAAATTCTACTCTCAGTCTTTTATAAAGGTCGAATCGGGTAAAGATTCAAAATTCGTTTCCTTTGAAAAGACGTAGCTTTAAATTTTTTTGCGGTAAAAATTAAAATTATTTTTCGGCGGCGCGGCGGCGGGTTTTCCGTTTTGTATCAAAACTATACTTTTCCGCCGCCTTCCGCCGCGCGCCGCGAATTTAAAAAAATAAAAACCGCATCGCTGCTGAAATGGAACGCCTTTTGCAGTTCGAAACCTTATTTGGAAGGAGAAATATTATGGTCAGACCCGCTGAACAAGCCAACACGACGAATCCCGCAGCCGAACGCCGCTTCGATTCGAAAGTAATTTACGCCTTTATCGGCGGCGCTATTTTGCTGCTGCTCGTTTTCTTTTTTCTGGTGACGCGCTGGGTTCCTTACGGCAAGACGGTCAATACCGAATCGAATACGTCGCGCACGCAGGAAGACGACAAGCGCGCGTCGCCGTAACCGGCGTATCAGGGAAAAAAAGAATGAGGAACGAATTTTTTCGTCCCGCGAACCGGCATTTATCAAAAGCGTTTCCGCGTCGGGAACGCTTTTGTTTTTTGGCGGCAAATGTTAATTTACAGCCTGCGACCAGCAATTTTTTCCAGATAAAAATATGAAGCATTTGCAAAAAACTTTCGCGTTTTTTTGTCTTTTACTAATCTCCGGCACTACAGTTCTTCCCCAAACGGATAATCTGAACGATTACAACGAGCCGCCGAGCCGCCTGCGCGGCGCGATCGAAAAATTCTCGGAAGACGCGGGAAGCCTCGACCGTTTCTATACGGCGCAAACCTCGGAAAATCGCGCCGCCAGGTTTCGGACGCTTTATACCGATTGGCTGAGTTTGTTAAACAAGCAGGATTTCGACGCGCTCAACACGGACGAGCAGGTCGATTACCTCCTTTTTAAAAATTATCTGGCGCACGAGCTCAAGGAATTAAACCGCCGCCGCGCGCAGTTCGAAGAAATGGCGCCGCTTTTGCCATTCGGGCGCGCGATCGGCGATCTCGAAGATTCGCGGCGCAAACTTGAAACGCTCGATCCGGCGAAAACCGCCGCGGTTTTGAACGAGCTGAATAAAACGATTTCCGCGACGCAAAAGGGAATCGAAGCCGGCAACGTCCCGAAACCGAAACGCACCGTCGCCAACCGCGCCGCGCAAGCGGTCGGGAACCTGCGCCAAACGTTAAAAAACTGGTTCAATTTTTATAACGCTTACGATCCGCAGTTTACGTGGTGGAACGCCGAACCGTATCGGGCGCTCGACGCGGCGCTCGGAAACTATCAAACCTTCGTCAGCGAAAAGCTCGTCGGCATCAAGGCGGACGATAAAGTGACGATCATCGGCGACCCGATCGGGCGCGCGGCTCTAACGGAAGAACTCGAATACGAGATGATTCCCTATACGCCCGAAGAATTGATCGAGCTCGCGAACCGGGAATTCGCGTGGTGCGAGGCGGAGATGAAAAAGGCGTCGCGCCAGATGGGATTCGGCGACGATTGGAAAAAGGCGCTCGAAGCGGTCAAAAACAAATACGTCGAACCGGGCAAGCAGCCCGCTTTGATCCGCGATCAGGCGTACGAGGCGATCGAATTTCTGGAAAAAAACGAGCTCGTCACCATTCCGAAGGTCGCGCGCGAATCGTGGCGCATGGAGATGATGAGCCCGGCGCGGCAGCTCGTCGCGCCGTTTTTCCTCGGCGGCGAAACGATCCTCGTTTCCTACCCGACCGACGCGATGACGCACGAGCAGAAACTGATGTCGATGCGCGGCAACAACCCGCATTTCACGCACGCCGTCACGCATCACGAGCTGATTCCGGGCCATCACCTGCAGCGCTTCATGACGCGCCGTTACCGCCCGTATCGCGACGTGTTTTACACGCCGTTCTGGATGGAAGGCTGGGCGCTGTACTGGGAATTTCTGCTCTGGGACATGAATTTCAACAAAACGCCGGAAGATCGGGTCGGCGCGCTTTTCTGGCGGATGCACCGCTCGGCGCGGATTATTTTTTCTTTGAGCTTTCACCTCGAAAAGATGATGCCGACAGAAGCGGTCGATTTCCTCGTCGAGCGCGTCGGGCACGAACGCGACAATGCTTTGGGCGAAGTGCGCCGCTCGTTCGCGGGCGATTACGGACCGCTTTACCAAATCGCGTACATGATGGGCGGCTTGCAGTTTTACGATCTGCACCGCGACCTCGTCGATTCGAAGAAAATGACGAACCGCCAGTTTCACGACCGGATCTTAAAAGAAGGCGCGATTCCGGTCGAAATGGTGCGGGCGATTCTCACGAAGCAGAAATTGTCGAAAGATTTCAAATCGAACTGGCGCTTTTACGGCGGCTTGCCGAAGCAGTGAATAGCGAAAGTTGAAAATTGAAAAGTTAGAAAGACCTGTTCGTTTTTTACTTTTCAACTTTCAGTTTCTTCACGCGTCCCATTCGGTGATGATTTTGCCGTCGAGCGCGTATTCGACTCGTTTGACCGACGGGAATTGCTTGAGCGTCGCGTCGATCGGGTTCATCACGCGCGCCATTTGGAACGCCGCCGATTGCAGGTAACATTCGGCTTCGGCGCGGAAATTGACGATCGCCGTGCCTTTTTTGATCGAAACGCCGAGAAAGTAAGCGGCGAGCGGCTTCATCTTTTCGCGGGCGCATTCCGTGCGCCCGGTGACGATCGAATCGACCGCGTAAGCCGAAGCCAAACCTTTTTGCCGTTCAGTTTCGTTTACGCCCTTGAGCAGTTCGCGCACGGCGGCGTCAGCCGCGCGGTTCGTCCGCCTGATCGTGCGCTCGACGGCGATCAATTCATTGTCCGCGTCCGGATCCGCTTTCGGAAAATAAAGCCTGATCTTCATCGTCGCGCCCGTCTGCGCCTGCGTCGGCGGAACGAGACCGACCGCTAAAATGCCCAGAAATACCGCCGTCGCCAATAAACAATGCTTTCGAATCGAATTTTTCATAATATTCCAATCTCCCGAGTGAAAATCGCTCTAGAGATTTTAAGCCGCCGGCGGCGCGTTTCGCACCGCCTGTTCGGGTAGGAACTCGGCTCTCTTGGCCGGGGCGGAAAATAATTTCCCGCAAAGCGCCGCAAAAATTAATTCTAAAACTGCTTTTTCATAAAATCCTCCCACTCGGCGCGGTTCATTTTTTCGACTTTCAAGAGTTTGAATTTGAAGCTCGTCCAATCCGGGTTGTCGGGCAATGCGATTTCCATGTCTTCGATCCAGCCGGTTTTTTTGTTGACCCAGATGAAGCCGCCGCGATTGTTAAGTCCGGCGCCGTCGATTTTATATTTGCGCGTTTCGGCTTTATCGCGTTTTTCTTCTCCGACGAAAGAAACCGCGACCTCGCCTTTGTATTCGACCAGCGCGGCGTTTTCTTTGAAAGTCGGATCGATCACGCCGACAACAAACGGCTTTTTCGGCTGTTTGAGATGCGGAAAGGCGAAATTCAGGCTGCCGAAATCGAAGTTGTAAAGATGGACGGGAAAATGTTTGAGCTCGACGAATTCCGGCTCTTTTTTGACCGCCGGAATCGAGACTTCCGCGCGGCGCGCGGCGGCGTCGAAGAGAATCGTTCCGAAAAGTTTACGTTCGTCACCGGCGAAAACCTGCCACGACCGTAAAGATTTCGCCGAAAAACTCCGCCAGTCCATTTCGGCGACGACGAGCCCGGCGCGCGCGCCTTTCGGATGAAATTTGAAGGACTCCATCACGTCCGGGGCGGCGATGTATTGCGAAACATGCTCCGGGTAAGTGCCGTCGATGTTGGTTTTAACGTAATGCAGAACCGTTCCGGTCGCGAAGTTTCGTTTCGCGTCGTAGCGAAACTTCGCGACGTCGCCGCCGGCGGTCTGCGCGTGCGCCGCGAATGTCAATAGAAAAACGCCGATCAAAATTGCCCGAATTGTTTTCATATCACTATTTCGAAAACGTACATTTTTCTGTTTTAGTTTCGCCGAAATGCGCCTGTCGGCCGCCTTCGCGGTTTGCGGAACGCGCGCCTTCAACGCGGTTGACCGGCGCGGCGGAATTTACCGCGCGCCGCGCGGACGGAGCTCACGGCCCGCTGAATCCGACCCGAATGCGCGCGGCGAAAACAAACCGCGAATATAACGCCGAAAGACCGTTTGTTTTTTATTGCCGGACCGCGAGGTTTTCATTAAAAAAATGTAAATCGCCGGAAAGATGTGCTATTTTGTTTCTACGTCGCAATCACCGAAAAGTCTTTAAATTTATGAAAAAACGGACGCTTCTCTATATTCCGGCTCTTATTTTGTTTGTTTTCGCGCTGCTCGTGCTGCTCGTGCATTTCAGCTGGATGATCGAGCGCCAGCGCACGCTGACGACGGACGTCGCGATGCCGTTCAACTACAACGACGGTCAGGTTAGGACCGTTTATCCGGAAGCCGAAGCGCTGGACATCAAACCGGGCGATAAGATCACGGTCATCAACGGACGCGAATTCAGCCGCGACGCCGTCTGGCGCGAAGAGCTGGCGAACAGCAAGGAGCGCGGCACGATCGATCTCGTAATGCAGCGGAAAACGCCCGACGGACAGACCGAAACGCGGAATTTGACCGTTCCGCTCGTTCGGGTCGAGAAGAATTTCGGTTATTACACGACGCGCGCCGTCGGGTTCACGTACACGTATTTCGTGCCGGCTTTTTGCATTTTCGTCGGGTTTTGGGTGGTTTTCGTGCGCGTTCACGATCCGCTCGCGTGGCTTTTGCTGCTGATCATGCTCGGTTTCGCCTGCATCGGCCTTGAAGGCTACGGTCCGGGCAACATAATCGGCACGTTCACGCAGATTTTCTTCAGCACGTGGGCGCTCGCGATGTTTCTGTTCGGCGTCTATTTCCCCGAAAGATTGAGTCTCGACGTCAAGTTCCCGTGGCTCAAATGGGTTCTCATCGTGCCGTTCGGCTTTCAGATCGTGCTCGGTTTTCTCGGCATCCTGAAAACTTTTACCGGCAGCGCGCTGTTCGTTTTGCCGGCGCTCGATAGGATCTTCGACGTGATCGTCGTGCCGCTCAACGCGCTCGGCATCGGGATGTTTTTCGCCTGCCTCGGCTATAAAAGCGGAACCTTGCAGAACCTCGACGCGCGGCGGCGCTTAAAACTCATGGTTTACGGCACGTCGATCGCGATGCTGCCGTCGTTTTTGATCATACTCTACGGCATTTTCGCCGGCATCAAAGGGTCGTTTTTCGACCGCGCGCCCGCGTGGTTCGCCTTTCTCGCGCTGGCTCTGATGCTCGTCTTTCCGCTGACGATGGCGTACGTCATCATCGTCCACCGCGCGATGGACGTGAGCGTGGTCATCCGGCAGGGCCTGCAGTACGCCTTCGCGCGCGGGGGCGTGCGGATTCTGCAGCTCGTCGCGGTCGTCGCCGTCATTCTGGGCGTGATCTGGATTTTCCGCAGCGACCGCTTCCGGCTCGTCGAACAGGTCGGGTTCGTCGCCGGAGGGTTCGCGCTCGTTCCGCTGATCGATTACGCGGCGAAAAATCTGCGCGTCTGGATCGACCGCAAGTTTTTCCGCGAGGCTTACAACGCCGAACAGATTCTATCGGAGCTCAGCGAGGACGTGCGGACGATGGTCGAGACGAAACCGCTGCTCGAAACGGTTTCGACGCGGATCGCCGAATCGCTGCACGTGCCGCAGATCGCGCTGCTTTTAAAGAACGGCAACAACGAATTTCAGCCCGCCTACGCGCTCGGTTACGAAAACCCGCCGCTGGAAATCGAATTTTCCGAAGCCGACAAAACGGTCGAAAAACTCAGGCGCAACGAACCTTTAACGATTTACCAGGACGACGAAGACTCGTGGATCAACGACGAGATCGAAAAGGAAGAGCGCGAAAAACTGCAGAAATTAAACTCGCAGCTGCTGCTGCCGATCGGTGCGAAAGACAGTCTTTCGGGCGTCATCAGTCTGAGCCCGAAAAGATCCGAAGAACCCTACACGCCGAACGATCTGCGGCTTTTAAAATCGGTCGCCGCGCAGACGGCGGTGGCGCTCGAAAATTCGCGTCTGACGGAAGCGATCGCGCGCGAAGCCGCGCAGAAAGAGCGCCTGAACCGCGAGCTCGAAATCGCGCGCGAAGTGCAGGAGCGGCTTTTCCCGCAGGAGCTGCCGCCGACCGAGGGCTTGGACTACACCGGCGCGTGTCGTCCGGCGCTCGGCGTCGGCGGCGATTATTACGATTTTCTCGAACTGCCCGAAGGCAAATTCGGCATCGCGATCGGCGACGTTTCCGGCAAGGGCATCGGCGCGTCGCTGATGATGGCGAGTCTGCAGGCGAGCCTTCGCGGTCAGGCGATCCACTGCGGCAGCAATCTGGCGGAGCTGATGAAGCACGTCAACACGCTCGTTTACGATGCCTCGACCTCGAACCGCTACGCGACGTTTTTCTACGCGCAGCTCGACACGCGCACGAGAAAGTTGACGTACGTCAACGCCGGTCACAATCCGCCGTTCGTGCTTCGAAAAAACGGCGATGTTCTGCGGCTCGAAGAAGGCGGCGCGGTCGTCGGCATGCTGCCGTCGATGTTCGTTAATTACACGCAGGGCGACATCGAGCTCGAAGCGGGCGACGTGCTGGTCGGTTTTACGGACGGAATTTCGGAGGCGATGAACCCGGCGGAAGAGGAATGGGGCGAAGACGCGATGCTCGAAGAATTAAAGAACGTTTACGAACTGCCCGCGGAGGAAATTCTCAATCACATCGTCGTCTGCGCCGACCGCTTTGCGAACGGCGCGAAACAGCACGACGACATGACGATGATCATCATCAAGATCATTTGATTAACTCGACACTTCTTTGCCGTCGACGAGAATCTTGAGCTTGTGAACGAGCTGCCTGACTTCTTTCCAGCCGCCGGCGGTTTTCGTCCAAACGTCGGTCGATTCCGCGACGGTTTCGATTTTTGAAGTTTTTCCGCTCGCCAGCTTATAGGTTGCGATCATCGTCGATGAAACTCGGAGAAGATAATTTCCGTCCTTAATCTCGATCTTTTCGATTTCGGCGGAAGACTCGATCACTTCGTCGATCGCCGCGAAATTCTCTTTGACCTTTCGAACAACTTCAGCGCGCCTGGTGATCGTTTTACCGTTCTGCAATTCGTACTCGTCGGCGAGATATTTTTCAACTACGTGAATGTCGCGTTTCTTTGCGGCTTCATCGAATTCCTTATAAATTTTCTCGAATTCGACAGCCGTTTCCGGCTCAACGGGTTTATTCTGACCGCACGCGGCGATACTCAACGCGAGCAGAAACAATACGAAGACCGGCGGGCGCGAAAATAGTTTCATAACGAGATTTTTCCTTTGAAAATATAAATGAAAATAAAAATAAGCTAAATCTTACGGATTTTTGACAAAGACGCAAAACCGTCCGAAGATTTAGTCGAATCGAATAAAAACATTTCGAAAACGCTTATGATAGTCTACGAAATAACCGCGACCGTCCGCGCCGATTTAGTCGACGCCTTCGAAAAATACATGCTCGGGATTCACATTCCGGATTTGCTGGCGACCGGATTTTTCAGCGGCGCTCGCGTTGCTCGGAGCGGCGAAAACCGTTACCGGATCGGGTACGAAGCGCGCGATCAGAAATCTTTGGACGAGTATTTGAACGCCGCCGCGGCGCCGCTGCGCGCCGATTTTCTCGCGCATTTTCCGGAAGGCGTCGAACTCTCGCGCGAAAATTGGGAAGTCCTGCAGCTTTGGAAAAAAGATTAGCCGCGAACAAACACGAAAGACCGCGAATTGTCATTTAGAGATTTTGTGGCGGTTCGCGGTTAATTTAAATTTTGTATCAAAATAGTTCAAAAACTGCGTTTCGTATCGATACGAAAACCCGCGCATCTCTTTATTAAAATTTATAAACCCTAATAAACATAAGCATTTCGATGTTTTGGCACGGTCGTTGCCAAAATGATTTTCGAAAATATCGAAACTATTTTCAGGGAGTGTTTATATGGCGAAAGATGTTATAACAGTCGGCGGCGAAGATAGAGTGGTCAGGGAAGACACGGCGAAATCATACCGCGGCGTAATGTGGGCATTATTAAGCGTACTGGCGTTTGTCATTATCACGGCGATCGTGTTTTTCGGCGGATTTTTGGGCAGCGCCGCGGACGGCGATATGCAAAGTCCGACGCAGATGGAACAAAGACGGCAGTAAATTCACATACAAGTTTCACCCCAGCATCGCGTTTTCTTTTCCTACAGAAGACGCGTTTTCTCTTTTTGTATTAAAATTTAGGAATGTTGGTTCTAGGCGTTGAAAGCTCATGCGACGAAACCGCCGCGGCGATCGTGCGCGACGGCAGGGAAATCTTGTCGTCGGTCATTTCCTCGCAGATCGAACTGCATCGTCCGTTCGGCGGCGTATTTCCGGAGCTCGCGGCGCGCGAGCATCTCGAAAAGATCGAGCCGGTAGTCAAAGAAGCGCTCGGAAAAGCGAACGTCGCGTTTCAGGATCTGGACGCGGTCGCCGTCACGCAGGGACCGGGCTTGATCGGCTCCCTGCTGGTCGGCGTCAGTTACGCGAAGGCGCTCGCGTGGGGCCTGGACATTCCGTTCGTCGGCGTCAATCACATCGAAGGGCACGTTTATTCGGTCGTCTTCGAAAATCCGCCGGTGGAATATCCGGCGCTCGCGCTGATCGTTTCGGGCGGGCACACGAATCTTTTTTACATTCCCGAAGAGGGCAAATACAAGATCGTCTCGCGCACGCGCGACGACGCCGCCGGCGAAGCCTTCGACAAAGTCGCGAAGATGCTCGGCTTAACTTACCCCGGCGGACCGGTCATCGAGAAATTATCGAAGGAGGGCGACGCCGCGAAAATAAAATTCCCGATCGCGAAGATTTCGGACGGGCGACCGGATTTCAGCTTCAGCGGTCTGAAAACCGCCGTCTCGCGCTATATCCGCGAAAACGAAATCGCGCCCGTCGCCGACGGCGAAGCGCCGAGTCAGGCGATCAAGGACATCGCGGCGAGCTTTCAGGCGACGGTCGTCAAAAGCCTGATGACGAACGTCGAAAAACTGGCGAATGAACTGAATCCGAAAACGCTGATCGTGGCCGGCGGCGTCGCGTGCAACCTCGCGCTGCGCGACGCGGCCGAGCGCCTCGGCGCCCGGCGCAATCTGCCGGTTTATTTTCCCTCGCGGCACCTTTCGACCGACAACGCGGCGATGATCGCCGCCGCCGGCTACTTTCACCTGCAGAACGGCGAGCGCTCCGATCTGCGGATGACGGCGGACGTCACGCTGCGGCTGCAGAATTTCGAAAACGAAGACGCCGATCTAAAGAAGAAAAAAGTCCGTTACCGGCTGTAATTTCAAAATTTAAGATTCAATGTTCGAGATTGAATTTCCCGCGATCTGCAATCTTGAATCTTCAATCTCAAGTCATATTTATCTTGCTTTTACGTTCGCCGAATCGTTACAATTTAAATCAATTTTGAGCAGCGCCGTTTCCGGCGAAGAAAGAAAATGAAAATCAGATTTGCGATCGCTTTAACGGCGGTTTTGACGGCTTTCGGCGTGGGCTTTTCGTTTAATTTTCAGCCGGCGCAGAGCGCGGAGACCGCCGCCGCGAAATGCGCCGTCCAGACTTTTCCGAAAGCTTACGCGGAAGCCGCCGCGGTGTTCGTCGGCGAAGTCGTCGGCGAGCGGAAAGACGGCGACGTTCGGACGTTTGATTTTCAGGTCGAAAAATACTGGAAGGGCGCGGACTCAAAACGCGTCCGCGTGCATGTCTACGAAACGGCGCGCTTTCAGGCCTGGTTTAAGAAGGGCGGAAAATACCTGATTTATGCTCCCGCAGACGACGCCGGCAAGCTTCGCGTTTACCGGTGCTCACGCAGCCGCGACGCCGAAGACGCCGCAGAAGATCTGCAAAAACTCGGAAAAGGAAAGATCCCCCGCTAAACAATTTATTTTGGAGACAATCATGAAGACACTAGGAATCTGGGCAGGTTTATTTTTGTTCATGCTGGCGGTGAATTCGTTCGGACAGGGCGTTCCCGCGCCTTACGCCGGGCGCCTGCAGACGTTTCTGCCGGTCGGCGTCGTGTCGCGCCCGGTGCTTCTCAGAAGCGCCCGCGACGGGAGCCGCCGCCTTTTTATCGTGCAGCAGACGGGGATCATCAAGGTTTTGCAGCCCGGCGCGACGACGCCGACGGATTTCATCAACTTGACCGGAAAAATCCTCGTCCCGGTCTCCGCCGGCGACGAGCGCGGTCTGCTGGGAATGACCTTTCACCCCCAATTCGCGGCGAACGGGAAATTTTACGTCAACTACACGCGCGCCGGCGACGGCGCGACCGTCGTTTCGGAATACCGCACGACGACCGGCGACGGCAGCTCGAACCAAGGCAACATCAACACGGAAAGAATTATCCTGACCGTGCCGCAGCCGTTCGCGAATCACAACGGCGGCATGATCGAGTTCGGTCCCGACGGTTATCTGCACATCGGCATGGGCGACGGCGGCTCGGCAAACGATCCCGGCAACCGCGCGCAGAACACGTCGGTCCTGCTCGGCAAAATGCTGCGCATCGATCCGAACGTCGCGGAAGGCTCCGCCGTGCCCTATCTGATTCCGCCGACGAATCCGTTTACCGGCGCGGGAACGACGCGGTGCGATAACGGCACGACGACTTCCGGCAGCGCCTGCCAAGAAATCTGGGCGGTCGGCATGCGCAACCCGTGGCGCTGGTCGTTCGACCGCGGCGGCACGCGCCAGCAGTGGGTCGCCGACGTCGGGCAGGGCGTCAGAGAAGAGGTGGACATCATCACGCCGGGCGCCAATTACGGCTGGCGCGTTTATGAAGGAACGCTCTGCAACACCAACATCCAGAACAATTGTCCGACGACGATGCCTCAGACGCCGCCGATTTTCGAGTATTCGCATTCGAACGGACGCTGCTCGATCACCGGCGGTTACGTTTACCGCGGCGGGCAGCGCAACCTGCCGGACGGACAATACGTTTACGGCGATTACTGCTCGGCGGAAATCTGGCGCTGGGACGGCAGCCAGCAAATTTTAATGCACGATCTGCCGGCGGGGCGCAACATCCTTTCGTTCGGCGAGGACGAGGACGGCGAAATATACGTCTGTTATTCGACCGGGCAGATCGACAAGCTCGTGCGCGCCCGCGCGTCCGCCGATTTCGACGGCGATTTTAAGACGGACGTTTCGGTTTTCCGACCGTCAAACGGCGTCTGGTACATTAATCACAGCTCGAACAATACCTACCGGATTCAGTTGTTTGGTTTGAACGGCGACATTCCGACGCCCGAAGATTTCGACGGCGACAGTATCGCCGACATCGGCGTCTTCCGCCCGTCGAACGGCACCTGGTATCACTATTTAAGCGGCAGCAACACGGTCGGCATCATTCAATTCGGCGCGGACGGCGACGTTCCCGCCGCCGGCGATTACGACGGCGACGCGAAGGCGGATTTCGCCGTGTTTCGCCCTTCGACCGGCACTTGGTACCGCGTCAATACCTCGAACGGCGCGGGCCTCGTTCAGCAGTTCGGGGCGCCCGGCGATGTTCCGGCGCCGGGCGATTATGACGGCGACGGCAGGTATGATATTTCCTTGTTTCGCCCGTCGAACGGCACCTGGTACCGCATCAACAGCACGAACGATCTCTGGGGACAGGTCACTTTCGGACAAACCAGCGACATTCCGGTGCAGGGCGATTTCGACGGCGATTTCAAGACCGATCAGGCGATTTTCCGCGACGGCCTCTGGTACATTCTGCCAAGCTCGAATTTGACCACGCAGGGCGTCACTTGGGGATTGCCCGGCGATGTGCCGGTCGTCGGCGACTACGACGGCGACGGGCGCGACGACGTCGCGGTTTGGCGTCCGTCGAACGGCGTCTGGTACATCATCCGGAGTTCGAACGGCGCGCTTTCGTACGCCGTGTTCGGACAGTCCGGCGACCTTGCGGCGCCGCTGTACGACGCGCCGTAAGGCGGCGGCGAAAAAGAGAAAAGCAAAGGGGAGACAATCAGAATCTCCCCTTTGCTTTTCTGCTGTTCGCGTTCGCTTTTCAGACGGCGCGGGCGAGGGTAAGCACATAAACCTTGTCCGCGCCTTTTTTCTTGAGGGCTTTGGCGCAGTGGGAAACGGTCGCGCCGCTGGTCAGGACATCGTCGACGAGCAGGATTTTTTTGCTTTTGACGAAATTCGGGCGCGTCACTTCGAAGGCGTTTTCGACCGTCAGCTCGCGGGCGCGGCGATCCATCCCGGCGCGGTGCACGGGCGTGTGAACTTTGCGCGCGAGGCTTTGCCGATCGATTTCGGCACCGAATCTTTCGGCTAAAATTTCCGCCAAAATTTCCGCCTGGTTGAAGCCGCGCTCGAGCAGCCTTTTTTTAGAAAGCGGCACGGGCATGATTAATTCCGTATCTTGAAAAGATGAACTTTCGAAAGCGGAAATAAAAAGATCTTTCAGATGCGCGGCGACGAACGGCTCGCGTTTGAGATAAAGCACCGAGGCGGCGAGCGCCGTTTCGTATAGCCCGGCGGCGCGTGCCCGGTCGTAAAAATGGTCGTCGCAGCGGTGACAGAAGGTTTGAAAATTCGACGGCCGGGGCCGCAAAAACGCCGCGCATTTTCCGCACAGCGTTTCGTCGCCGGTAAAAATGCGCGCCGCGCGCCAGCAGTCGCGGCAGACGACGCCGCCGGCTGAATCTTCAACCGAGCCGCTGCAAACGTGACAGATTTGAGGATAAGCGAGGGTCAGCAGGGAGTCGCAGATTTTTTGAAGCATATTCGGAAGGCGAAAGTAAAAAGGGAAAGGCGTAAATCTTCCAACCGAATCAACGTTGTACGAGTTCAAACAGCCGGTCGTTTTTGCCTTTTACTCTAACCTTTTGACTTTAGGATTACTCTTCTTCCAGGAGGCCCTGTTCGACGAGTTCCTGGCAGTTTAAGCAGTAGCGCGCCCAGGGAATCGCGTCGAGCCGCTTCGGGTTGATTTCCTTTTCGCAATTCTGGCATAAGCCGTATTCTTCGTCTTCGATGCGTTCCAAGGCTTCGTTGATCAAAATAATCTGGCGGCTGTCGTTTTCCGAAACTGCCAACATCACGTTTTTGGAATAATTCCGCACGGCTAAGTCGACCGGGTCGGGAGTTTCGGAATCGTCGATCGAAAGATCGTTTTCTTTCAGTTTGTTCAAAAGATTCTCGCGTTCGGCGATCAATCTGTCTTTTATGTTGTCTAAATTTAGCTCACTCATTTTTGATATGGAAAACCCTTTATAATTGTAAATGCTCGATAAAGCTGCTCTAACAGTACGACGCGTGCCATTTCGTGCGTAAAGGTCAGAAACGACAAGGATAAACTATAATCCGCCTTTTCGACAACCTCAGACGCGACACCTTCCGCGCCGCCGATCACAAAAGTTACTTCTTTCAGCCCACGATTCTGCCATTTTTCAATGTTTTCCGCTAAATCGTGCGAAGAAATCGAGCGTCCCTTCACGTCCAATAAACAGACGAATGAGCTTTGATTCAGTTTTTCGAGGATTAGTTTGCCCTCGATTTCCTTGCCGGAATCTTTGAGTTCCGTGATTTCGCAGCGCGCAAAATGCGACAGGCGCGCGAAATATTCTTCCTGCAGCGCCCGCCAGTTTTTGTCTTTCGTTTTGCCGACCCAGAGAAATCGAAACTTCATTGATTTAAAAACTCCAGAATTCCGACGGAATTTCCTTTTCGTCGAGCCATGTTCTGAAGGCGGAATCGTTCGCGAAATTTTCCTTGATCAAATTAAGTAAAACCGTGTCTTTATACGCGGCTTTAACGGTCAGCGAATATTCATAATCGTCATGATGAAGGACTTCTTCGACGAATTCGCCGGAGTCATAGCCTTCTAAAACAAGATCGCCGTCGTCGCCGATGCGGGCGGTCAAACGCACCGAGAGGCGTTCGGATCTTGATTCGATCATCGTGATTTTGTCGATTTTCATATCAGGCGTAAACTCCGGTCCGCGGTTTGGAAAAATCGTGCTCGCCGACGACTTCCAGAATCTTCGCGGCGATCTTTCGTCCGCCTTTCACGGACGGTTCGATCTCGTTGGCGTAATCGTCCTTTTCGCTGCAAATAAGGCGCAAGTCCAGAAACGGCAGCCCGTGGGCGATCGCCTGCCTGACGATGACGTCGTTGAACGCGGCGAGCGCCGCGACGGCGATTTTCTGCATCAAGGAATCAGTAAAATTCGGGTAATAAATCGTCGAGAGGACGGTCGGCAGGTTTTTCGAGAGAACGGCTTTAAGCATCGCCCGGTAATGAAACTCGAAGTCCGCGACGCGGTTCGCCAGCATGTCGAAAACCTCTGCCGACGAGCTCGCCGGCAAGCTCAGAATATCGGCGTTCATGATCGCGTTATTACCGCCGGCGCTGATGACGAGATGCGTCGCGCCCGCCGGCGCGTTCGACAATTGACCGGAAACATGTTCGACCAGATTTCCGTCCGCCGCGCATAAAGTCGCCTGCCAATCCGCGGGAATCATCGCGCGCAGATGCGAAACCACATCGGGTTCTGCGCCGACGTAAGCCTTGTTATCAAAAATCGAGTCGCCGAGTAAAACTATATGAGTCATAACAATTTCGGATTTTTGGATTTCGGATTTCGGATTTTAT
The DNA here is from genome assembly GCA_036563455.1 of Pyrinomonadaceae bacterium. Classification (GTDB taxonomy): domain Bacteria; phylum Acidobacteriota; class Blastocatellia; order Pyrinomonadales; family Pyrinomonadaceae; genus JAFDVJ01. The sequence continues at coordinate 167,095 of DATCMK010000023.1, forward strand.
TGTAAGCCGTAATCGGTAATTTGTAATGTCGGCGGGCGCGTTGAAGATCAATTCGGTCGACAATAATTTACGCCGTTCGGGACGAAGGAATCGTTTCCCGCGCCCGATTCGCGCCGCGCCGCGTTTCCGGTTCTCGCGATCTTCTCATCCGGTACTCGGATTAAAATAATTAGCGAATATTCGCGAAAATCGGCGGGCAATTTTAGTCTTTAAAGACGCAAGGCTCTGCATAAAAACTTAAATCGCCGCTTATTTGAATACAGGCGGCGATTTTGATTCATTGATCGAGAAACATTCGTCTCTTATACGTCGGCCGGAATATCGACCTTTTTCGCGTCGCGCCAGAGGCGTTCGAGATCGTAAAATTCGCGCGCGTTTTTCTCGAAGATATGAACGATGAAATCGCCGTAATCCATCAAAACCCACTCGGCGGCGGCGTAGCCTTCCGTGCGGACGGGACGCGCATTGTGCTGTTTTTTGAGCTGTTCTTCGATTTCGTCGGCGATCGCCTGCACCTGCCGCTGATTGGCGCCGCTCGAAATGATAAAAAATTCCGTAAAGCTCGCGATTTCGCGCAGGTCAAGCGCCAAGAGATCGAACGCTTTTTTTTCGCTCGCCGAATGCAGAGCGAGTTTTACTTCCTCGTCGAGCTCTTCGAAAGGCGTGGTGTTCGGCGCGATTTCAATCGAAACCGCTTCGCGCTGTAAAGTTTTTTCCTGTAATTCTTCCATAATCATTTAACATTTATCATTTACCATTTACCGTCAGAAATCAACGGTCAATAAATGATGAATGACAAATAATCAATAACTCTCCGAATGATAAATGATAAATGTTAAATGTTAAATGTAAAGTCGGTATTTTTCGATATATTTCGCTACCGCCGGCGGCACGTCTGTTTTCCAGGCGTCCGCTTTTTCCTTGATTCTTTGTCGAATCTCCGTCGCCGAGACGTCGATCTGCACCGCATCGGTGATATAAATGCGGTCGGCGGTCGGCGATCGGCGGTCAAAATTCGATTCCAACTGACCACTGACCACCGACGACTGACCACTGTTCCGCAGATCGATGATCCGCGCGCGGATCTCGTCGGTGACGTGGTCGAAACCGATTTCGTAATCGGGGCGCGTGACGACGATGATGTTGACCAGCGTCAAAACCTTTTCCCATTCGCGCCAGGTCGTAATGTCCGCCCATGAATCGGCGCCCATCACGAAAAAAATCTCGGCGTCGGTGAGCTCGCTTTTCAAACGCGTTAAAGTTTCGACCGAATAGGGCCGTTCGGGCAGCTCGAGCTCCATTTTCGAGACTTTGATCCGCGCTTCGTCGTTCGTCGCGACGGCGAGCATCGCGAAGCGGTGAAAGGCGGAAGTCGGTTTTTTGTCCTTTTTATGCGGCGCGTGAAACGCCGGAATGAAGACGAATTCGTCCAAGCCGAAAACTTCCAGCAATCTCTGCGCGATCGTCAAATGCCCGTTGTGCGGCGGATCGAACGAGCCGCCGTAAAATGCGATTCGTTTCATTTTTCCAAAAGACGACGGAAATGGTCGCAGACTTCGAGCAGGATTTCCTCCGGGCAGTCCGAATCCTCGACAAAAAACCAGTAATCGCCGAATTGGTTGTTGACCGAAAATTTATGCCCGCGATAATTAAAGTCGAGCCACATTTCGACGACGCCGTCGGTGATGAATTCGGTGATTTCCGCGCCTTCCAGTTTTTCCGTGTGATCGGCGAGATCGTCGAAGAAAACGGCTTCCGGCATATCGGCGAAATGCCTCGAGCCGTCGTTCATCCGGATGTCGAATAAATCTTTAATCATCGCCTTGCTCGCGAACGTCGATTTCGGTTCGCTTGATTTCCTGCAAATCCTTCGCGATCGCCGCGACCAGCTCTTTCGTGCCCTGATTAGCGACCGCCGAAATTTCAAAGAATTGCTTGCGGTCTTCTCCGGCGCGGGCGCGCAAACTTTCCAGTCTTTCCGGTTCGTCGAGCGCGTCGAGCTTCGTCGCGACGACGATCTGCGGGCGCGCGGCTAAATCCTCGTTGTAATTCGCCAGTTCGCGGTTGATGATTTCGTAATCTTCGACCGGGTCTCGGCCCGAAAGCGAGGAAACGTCGACGAGATGCAGAATCAGTTTCGTGCGCTCGACGTGCCGCAAAAAACGATCGCCGAGCCCCGCGCCTTCCGACGCGCCCTCGATCAGCCCGGGAATGTCGGCGACGACGAACGTCTTAAAATCGCCGAGATCGACGACGCCCAGATTCGGTTCCAGAGTTGTGAAAGGGTAATCGGCGATTTTCGGTTTCGCGGCGGAAATCACGGAAATCAGCGTCGATTTTCCGGCGTTCGGAAAACCGACGAGCCCGACGTCGGCGATCAGCTTCAGTTCGAGCTGCAATTCCTTTTCGTCGCCGGGACGACCCGTGTAATGAAATTTCGGCGCGCGCCGCGTCGGCGTCGCGAAATGCTGGTTGCCCCAGCCGCCCTTGCCGCCCTTCGCGGCGCGGAAACGCTGCCCGCTCTCGGTGAAATCGAACAGCAGATCGCCCGATTCGGCGTCGAAAACCTGCGTTCCGACCGGCACTTTGACCAGGGCGTCGGCGCCGTCCTTGCCGTGTCGGTTTGAGCCTTCGCCGTGACGCCCGCGTTCGGCTTTGTGTTCCGGGTTGTAGCGCAGGTGGAGCAGCGTGTTGAGGCTTTCGTCCGCTTCGAGCCAGACGTCGCCGCCGTTGCCGCCGTCGCCGCCCGAAGGTCCGCCGCGCGGCACGAATTTTTCGCGCCGGAACGCCGTCACCCCGTTGCCGCCGTCGCCCGCTTTAACTTTGATTTTTGCGCGATCAATAAACATAAACTATTTTAGATTTTAGATTTTGGATTTTGGATTGGCAAACAAGGCGAAAAGAGTCGGCGGATTTTCGGCGGATCGCGCCTTTGAATTTAAAAGAACTAGAGGCTGCCTTGATCGCTCAACGCAGCCTCTAATTTTTTCCTAAAGCCGGACGCCGAAGCGTCCTTTTTTAAGATGTCGGCTTTCAGATGTACACCTTACTCGTCACCGGTTTTTTTTGTATCCCGAAAACGCTCGCGGCGAGCCGTTTCCGGTCAGCACGCAATCTGCATAACAAATTGCTCGTTTTTCTTTCGAATCACTGTGCCGATAGGTTTTTGTTGTGGTGGCTTTTCCTCCACCGCCGGTTACGTTCCCGGCAACGAGGCTCATCTTTTGGATGAGCGACTTTTGCTCGGCTCCTCGGTGGTTCCTTGCCGAAAAGCGTTTTCCGTTTTTATCCGGAAAACCGTCCGGAAAAAATCTTTCGACTCTTTCCTTTCTGAGCGAAGCCTTTCGGCTTCGATGCAGGGCGTAAATAGTAACTTTTTTCCGTCTTTTGTTACCCTCGAACGGTGCGTCGCCGCTCCGCTCGCCTCTCCCTGTACCGGTCAAAAGCCCGTAAGCATTTTTGACTGTATTCGGAGTTTACACCCGATTTTTTTTAAGTCAAGTAGAAAACACTTGAGGTTTCGGCTGGTTTTTTCGAAGATTTTCGACGCTGCTGTGGAAAATCTTCCGTCCGCCCTGTGGAAAAAACTGTGGAAAACCCGGCAAGCAATTTTATGCCATTATTTAAATATTTAACGAAAAATCAGCCGGTCATCTGCGGGCTGTGCAAAACCTAAAAATACCGCTCGAAAAAAATATTTTTCACGTAGGAATTTACGCCTTTTTCTCCCGGCCTGGTTCGCGCCGAATCGCCCCGCGACGATTATCGATTTAATTTCGCCCACATTCTGCCGGTTTGGAAATCGATCGTGAAGAGCATTTTTTCGATAACCTCGTAGCTCAGCATCCCTTCATAGATCATGTCTCGCTCGCGGGAATCGGCTTCGACGCTCCCGAGCCCGACCAAATCTAGCTTGACGGGTTTGGTCAGCTTTTCGCCGGTTTCCGACTTTAAATTGACGCCCAAAATTTCCTGCGCCGTCGAGGTGAAAAGCATTTTGTTTGTGTTGCCGGTGTCGAGCAGCATCCAGATTTTGCCCTTCGGCGTGTTCGCGGCGACGAACACGTCGAGCGAAAAACCGCTGACCTCGCGGCTCAGACGAGAAGCGAGCGGTTTCATATCCTTGATTCTGTTTTTGAAACTTTTTTCGGTTTCCACCCGCAAACGGTTTTTGATCAAATCGATTGTGATGACCTGATTGTCGAACGCATCGAGCGCGATGCTGCCTTCGATCAATCCCTTCGCGTTCGGAAAAAACGGCATCGGATCGAACACGGTGACGTCTTTTTTCACGGCGTAGCCGCCGATATTCATCATTACGTTTTCGCAGCGCTTGATGGTGAATTTCGCGCCGCCGGCATTATAAGCGGCCTGCCCGCCAAACGGCACGCAGCCGATCTCTTTGGCGAGCGCCGGCGAAATCGCCGAAACGCCGCCGCCCGAATCGAAATAAAACGAACGCGCTTTTCCATTGATCACGACTTCGAGCGTCGGCACGTTTCCCAGTTTTTCGCGTCCGAAGACCAGTTCGACCGGTTTTCGCACCGGCTTCGCGTCGTAAGATTGCGCGCCGACCGCCGACGCGAACGCCGGTATTAAAAGACAACAAATTATTATTACTTTATTCATAAGTCATTTTTTATAAAGACAATAGCTCGCATTACCGGCATCGAGCAGGCATAGTTTTTGACCGTCGTTAAAAGGTTCGAGCGTGTAGACGTACGTCCGGCGTTCGGCTTCGACGGTTTTCGTATAATTGCGCGACCTATCGCAGCCGCTTTGACTCCGAACGGCTCCGGGCGCGAAATCGAACGTGATTCGATCGCCGCTCAGACTCATTTTCCCGTCGCTCGTGCGCAGTATCTTCGTGACGCAGCCCGCAAGCGACTGCGTAAAAAACGCGGCGAATTCGACGCGGCCGTCCGGGTAAATCTTAAAGCTCCGAAGCGAGCCGCCGGCGTTGGCGAAAACGTCGCCCGCGCTGCTGCCGAACAGCGAAAAAGCCTGGCTGCCGGTTGACCATTCGCCGATCAAATTCGCGCCCGTTCCGGCGTTCGTTCGCCGTTCTTGCGGCGAATCGTCGGCAGTGTTTTCGCGGCGTTCGCTTTGCCTTGCCTGCTGCGCCGCGTCGTACAAAATTTGGTCCAACTCGCTGCGCGGCTCGCGGCTGATGAATTCGAGGAAAGATCGTTGCTGTCGGGGCTGCACTTCGGCGCGGCGTTCGGGCGCGAGCGCTTTGAACCGGCGCGCTTTATCGAAAAGCGCGGCGAAATTCAGCGCGGCGTCGTTTTTCATGCCGCGCCATTCCGCGACCACGATTTGCTGAATTCGCGAGCGTTGCTTGCCGCTTAATCGCGCGTTCAGACTCCATTCGAAGTATTCGATCAGCTCGTCCACCCGGCTTTGGGTCAGCGGCGGGTTCGACTCGACTAAAACCTTTTCAACGGGCTGCCGATTCGTCGGTTGCGCCGACGCTGATCCCGCGGCCGTCAAAAATACCGCGGCGAGCATCATAAAAATCATTTTTTTCATGGCGATTTTTTTACGGATGAAAATTACGGCTTGAATCCGACGCTTTGCCAGAGCTCGGCGCAGTCGAACAGACGTCCGTTCGCGACGACGAATTTCGTGTTGCGAATATTCGAGACGTTTTCGAGCGGGTTTCCTTCGATTAGAACCAAATCGGCAACTTTGCCCGTTTCGAGCGTTCCCGAATCCTTATCCCGCTTCATCACGCGCGCCGGTACGACGGTCGCCGATTGAAGCGCCTCCATCGGCGTCAAACCCGCCTTGACGTAAAGCTCCAACTCGCGGTGCAGGCTGTGACCGGGAACGACCTGATCCGTTCCGGCGACGATCGTTAAGCCCTGTTTATGCAGGGTTCCGACGATGTTCAAAAACAAATTCAAATTTTCCTCGGCTTGTTTTTCGCCTTCCGGGGGCACGCCCGTGTTGTTGAGCGGCGCGTAAAGCTCGCGCGGCAATTTCGCCGCGCCCGGTTCGAATTCCGAAAAAGGTTTGCTCGCCGGGTGAAAAAACAGTTCGTAAATGGCGAGCGTCGGATCGAAAACCGTGTTGTGTTTTTTGAAAAACTCGATCGCCGCGCGCGCTTCCGGCGAATCGACGTCGACCGTCGGCTGAACGCCGGGCGTCGGCTTGAAATCTTTGGCGAATAAAACGGGCGGCAAAAACCTGACGTGGTTGATTTGATCGATTCCGGATTCGACCGCTTCGACGGCGTTCATTCCGCGCGGCACGTGCCCGGTGACGGTTAAGCCGAGCCGGTGAGCTTCAGCCGTAATCACCCGCAGGATTTCCGGTTTCACGGAACTGTAAATTTTGATCTGGTCGAAACCCGCTTGGAAATAACGATTGACCAACGCGCGCGCTTTGTCGGGCGTGTCGGCGCGCATCACGCCGATGGCGCTCGGATGTTCGCCGTCGATGACGCCGGCGAGCAGCAGCCGCGGTCCGAGCCCCCGCCCCTTTCTGACCGCGTCGCGCACCGCCGCGATGTACTCGAATTCGTTGGCGGCGTCTCTGACGGTCGTGACGCCCGCCGCGAGGTAAACCGGTCCCCATTCGACCTGTTGGAAATGCGCGTGCATGTCCCACAAACCGGGCAGCGCGTATTTTCCCCGCGCGTCGAAAACGCGGGCGCCTTTCGGAGTTTTGACCGACCCGGCGGCGCCGATCTGCGCGATGCGCCCGTTTTCGATGACGATCGCGGCGTTTTCGAGCGGCGCGGCGCCGGTTACGTCGATCAAATTGGCGTTTTTGATGACGAGCGCGCCTTTTTGACGCGGGCTGAGGCGGTCGGAAAGCTCCGCGAGCGCCGCCATATTGTCGGCGGCGGCCTTTTCGACGAACGTCGCGAGCGCCGTTTCGAAGCCGTCGCGGATCGCTTCGAAATGGTCGAATTCGGCGTCGATGCCGACGAGCGCCACGAGATTGTTTTCGCGATCGAGCCAGACGGCTTCGCGTCCCCAGATCAAGCCGCTGACCAGATAACGGTCGAGCGCCACCGTCCGGTCGCCGACTTTGATCCGATCCGTGCCGCGTTTTTCGACGCTGACCTTGCCGCCCGGCAAAGTCGGCAGTTCGCCCTTAATTTTATTGACCGCCAAATAGCGCATCATCGTTTGCTGCACGGCGACCGGCGCGTAACCGGCGATCGCGAAAAATCTGTCCGGAACCGGTGCCTGCCGAGTTTCCGAGCCTTCGCGAATCGTCGCGGTTGCGCCGCCGATCGAAACGCGCACGTCGATTTTCGACGCGCGCGACGTGCTGCCTTTGATTTCGAAATTTTCGGGCGTGAAATCCGGTTTGGTTTTCAACGTCGCGGCGAGCGGCACGGGCGTTCCGCGGTCGGTGAATTTAAAGTTCGATTTGACGAGCAACGATTCGCCCGTTCGGGTGATTTCGTAATTTTCCTCGCCGATCTGCTGCTGAAATTTATGCAGGCGAAATTTACCGCTTTCAAACGGCGTCGCCTCCTCCTGCGCTCGTCCCGTCGCCGCAAATATCAGGCAGCACGAGCAGGCGAGAGCAATGTTGAATAAAAGCTTTTTATAAAATTCCATATGATTGAATGAAAATACTGCGATCTTCATTCAATCATATTAGCAATGCGGTTCGCGGAAAAAATTGTAAATTTGGTAAGCCGTCATAAGAATAACCAGTTGATTTGCCCCTTTTCTATTTCGGTTATCTTCTTGAAAAAAGCTTTCGGCGAATGTCCGGTCAGGGATTTGAAGTCTTTGATCATATGCGCCTGATCGAAATAATCGAGGCTGTGCGTGATTTCGGTCAGCTTTTTCTTGCCGCTCATCTGCGGATGCTTCGACATCGCGTTTCTGAAACGGAGAGTTTTTCTGAATTTCGAAGCGGTTTTGCCGACGTGCCTTTCGAAATGCTTGTTCAGCGTCTGGCGCGAAACGCCGGTTTTGAAAGCTGTTTCGGAAATGGTCGAGGCCGCGATATTTTCATCCATCATTTCGGCGACGACTTTTTTCAAAAAAGGATGTTCGAATTCCCGCAGTTTCGAGAGCCAGTAAAGCTCCATCGCCCGGATTTTTTCGTCGTCCTCTTCGATCGCAAAAATCGCGTTCATGCTGCTTCGGAAATCCTCGAACGGATCGAAAGCGCAGATGCCGCTTTCGCAGTAGCGGTCGAGATCGTTTTCCAGAAACGCGTTGATTCCCAACGGCTTGAAATAAATGGTAATTTCCTTGATCCGACCTTTGTAATACACGCACAGCGGGCTGCTGAAGTCGCACACCAAAGTGCTCTCGACTGATCGGCGCGGGCAATGTTCGATGATTACGCTGTGCTCCGTTCGCGTAAATTTCGACTTTTCGCTGATCGTTACGAGCGTGAAATGAATAGGGAAAGTCAAATAACGCGCGGGCGGTTCTTCGGCGGATCGGGACAAAATGTAAATGCACTCGATGTATTCAGCCAGCGAAGGATTTTGAGGTCTGTACAGCTTCACCTTCATACCCTTTATTAAATCAAAAGTCGTAACTAAAACAAAGGGTTTCGCAAAGCCCGGTCGCCGCTGCCGATCGCTTTTCCGCATAACCGGCGCGGCGGCCGATCGGCCGCCGGCGTCTCGCGCTTTGCCGGCGCGTTGGTTTAAAATGGCTTTTGCCGGTATATTTAAGGCGGCGGTCGGCAGCTATGTTAAAACGTCTTCTCGTAGTCGATGATGAACCGAATCTGCTCACGGCGATCGCCGCGGTGCTGCGCGCTCAGGGCTTTGAAGTGACGACCGCGCGAAACGGCAAGGACGCGCTGCTCGAAATCGCCCGCGCGCTGCCTGATCTGATCGTGTCGGACGTGCGAATGCCGGTCATGGACGGTTTTCGGCTCGCCCGCCAATTGCGCGCCGCGCCGCACACGAAACTGATCCCGATCGTTTTTTTGACCGCCAAGGACCAAACCGAAGACCGCATCGAAGGCTTTCGCTCGGGCGTCGACGTTTATCTGACGAAACCGTTCGAGCCGGACGAATTGATCGCCGTCGTGCACAACATCCTGGCGCGCGTCGAGCGCACGCGCACCGCGATCACGACGCTCGTCGGCAGTGAAGAACCGGAAGAAGAGATTTTCGTCCGCGACGAGGAATTGACGGACGCCGAATGGCGCGTCGCCGAATCGGTCGCCCGCGGCCACAGTAACAAGGAAATCGCCGCCGAATTGGATTTGAGCATCCGGACGATCGAAAACCACGTCAGCCGCATCCTCGCCAAAAAGAATTTCACCAACCGCGTTGAAATCGCGCGCCTCGTTTTAGCCAAACAATCAAATCGGTAAACGCCTTCGAAAACCTGGCGGTTCGCAAAAATTTACCCGGAGCTTAATCGCGGCGAAAAAAGATTATGTGAACCGAGGGCGACATAAATCAATTAACAAATACCCATTATCGATCAATTTTCGGCCGAAAATCGTTTTCTCAACCTTTTGCTTTAATGGATAATTGATAATAACTATCTGATAATCGTTTTAATCGGCAGAATTTCTGTGCAGATTTTTTACGCTCGGTTTATAAAGATTATTCTTCGGGAGGTTTATTTCGTTTGACCATCAGGGCGCGTCTGTTATGGCTGACCGTCGGGCTCGTCGTGCCGCTGCTGCTCGTCGGATTTTACAATCTGTGGGAGGCGTGGCAGGTCAGCCGCGAGCAGCTCAACGAGTCGATCGAGCGGCAGGCGGAGCTCGCCGCGACCGCCTTCGAGCAATGGATCGAAGCGCAGTCGCAGACGATGACGATGATTTCGAATCTCTCGCAGAGCAGCAACCCGGCGACGCTCAAGGAATACCTCGATTTCGTCGTGAAAACGCGCCCGCACTGGCTCGACGTGCAGATCGTCAGCCCGGCGGGCGAAGTCATCCTCGCGCAGACCGTGCGCGACAAACCGCTGCCGCTCGTTTCGATCGAGACCCTCAGGCAGGAAGCCGCCGCGAAAGGCTCGCTCGTGATTCTGACCGAGCAAATCTCGGAAGAAAATCTGCGTCTGCTCTCGCTCGCTTCGCCGATCGCGGGCGGAAACTTCGTCGTCGCGCGCATCGACGGCGCGAGCGCGAGCAATGTCTTTAGAAGACTGAATCTGCCGAAAGAAAACATCATCGCCGTTTTCGGCCCGAACAATCGCCTGCTTTACCGCAGCAATGTTTCGCCCGAACAGGTCTCGTCGGACGTCAGCAACACGCCGCTGCTTTCAGCCTTGAACGAAAAAACGGTCGCGACCGTCGAAGTCGAAAGCCCGTACGATAAAATCCGCCGCGTTTACGGCCTGGCGCGCATCGAGACCGTGCAGTGCGTCGTCTCGGTCGGCATTCCGAGCGAGAATCTGTATGCGCCCGCCAAGCAACAGTACCGGCGTCAGTTCTGGGTCGGCGCGGTGATCGCGGCTTTCGCGATTCTTTTGGTGACGTTCATCGCGCGCGGCATCGTCGAGCCGATCCAGCGCCTGGCGCGCGCGGCGCGCGCTTTCGGCGAAGGCGATTTGGAGGCGCGCACCGTGGTCGGCGGCGGCAGTCCGGTGCGCGAGCTCGGCGAAGCGTTCAATCAGATGGCGGAGCAGATCGCCGAGCGCGAGGAGGAATTGAAAAAGCTCGACCGCCTCAAATCAGAATTCGTGAGCAGCGTTTCGCACGAGCTGCGCACGCCGCTGACGACGATCAAGACGCTCGTCAAAGTGCTCGAAGATTCGGAAATCGGCCGCAATGAACGGGAAGAGTATTTACAGACGATCGGCGTCGAATGCGACCGGCAGATCGAATTCGTGCAGACGCTGCTCGATCTTTCGCGCATCGAAGCCGGCGCCTACCGCGTCGCGCTGCGGCGGACCGACGCGATCCCAATCTTGCGGCAGACGGTCGACGCGCACCGCCGCGCCGCCGCGGCGCGCGGCATCGATCTCGAATTCGCGCCGCCGGCCGCGCTGCCGCCGGTCCTGACCGACGCCGCGACGCTGCGCCGGATCGTTTCGAGCCTGATCGAAAACGCGATGAAGTATACGCCCGAAAACGGCGAAATCCGCGTTTCCGCCGAACGGATCGACGGGCGGATCGCTGTGCGGATCGCCGACGACGGCTGCGGAATCGCCGCCGAGGATCTGCCGCATATTTTCGAAAAATTTTACCGCGGGCGCCCGCTCGCCCCGCGCAAAGACAACGACGAATGCGCGACCGCCAACGAAGCCGCCGGCGTCGGTCTCGGACTGTATCTCGTCAAAAGCCTCGCCGAGCAGATCAATGCCGAAATCGACGCCGAAAGCCCCGCGGCGCCGAGAGTGCGCGGTTCGCGATTTACGATCCGCGTGCCGGTCGCCGCCGGCCTAAGTGAAATTACTCATTAAAATTAAGTAAATACGCGGCTTTTTTTTATTCCGCGAAACGGTTAAATAGAAGCTGACATTGGGTCGGTTCCCGATGGGCTCTTCTAATCAACTGCGGACGCCGGCCGGAATTAAACGGTTCGACTCCGGCCGGCAACAGAGGAAAGCGGATTTTTGAGTTTGAGTGGTCCCCTGTTCGGAACTCGAAAATCCGCTCTCCTTTTTCATCGACAAAACGCCCGCGTTTGATTCGGGCGGCGTCGTCCGGCCGATCAGCGAAGCCGGGCTGATAAGGCGCCGGGTAATTTCCGCATGAGACAAGCTAAGAGCACTCGAAATGAGGAAGAATCCATCATGCGGGAAGCGGGGAATTTAAGGAAAGAGTGGCGTCTGAAAGGCGCCGCGCGCGCGGCGGAAAACAAAACGCCGATGGGGCGGCGCCCGCTGTTTCTCGGCGTTTTCGCGCTTTTCGTGTTTTCGCTCGGCTTTGTTTCGGCGGGTTTTACCGCGCGCGAAACGCTCGAACAGCGCGACGCGGCGCAGGCGAATTTGCGCGTCAGCCAGCTGCAGAACCGGCTGGCGACGGCGGCGCTCAATGCGCGGCGCGGCGCGTTCGAACCGGCGCGGCTCGCGGCGAGCGATTTTTTTACGGATTTGCGCGCCGAACTCGAACGTCCGGAGTGCGCGTTCGGCGCCGCGCAGCGCGCGGCGGTCGAGCCGGTCCTCAGCGAGCGCGACGCGGTGGTCACGCTGCTCGCCCGCAACGACCGGGCGGCGGGCGAGCGCCTCACGGATTTGTATCTGGAATACGTCCGCGCCGTTAATCCGTCCGCCGCGCCGAGGCCGCAGTGAAAATCAAAGCCGAAGTGAAGTTCGCGGATGCGAAGTTATTTGCCTGCCCGTTTTCAAATAAGCGCGGGACAAGATTCAAAATAAATGAAAAGTAAAAAGCGACAAGTGAAAGGCGATTTTTATGCCCCGCTTATCGCCTTTTGCTTACCGGCGAAGCGTTCGGTCGGTTATTTTAATGGAAATTCGCCGCCGATTCGGGCGGTTTTGCTTTGCCGCCGGCGCTCTTAAACGGACGATATTTGTTTGATGTTTTGGTTGAGCAGGACCTTGTCGATCGCGAAGACGACTCCGTTCTGCGCGGTCGCCGCCGGCGTTAAGATTTGGGCGTGGCCGACAAAAACGCGGTGATCGTCGTGCCGGATCGTTAAAATTTTGCCTTCGAGGTTGGTCACCGAGTGCCGCCGCCTTAAATCCTTGGTGTATAAAGCGATGCCGGGAATGATATGCTGCCCGAGAATTTCGCCGATCAGGATTTTACCGGCATCGAACGCCGGCGAATGCGGTTTTTTCTGAAGCATCCGGTAAAAAGCGCCGTCGGTCGGGGCGAAAAAGGTAAGGGGATTTTCGTCCTGTTGGATAACCCTGCCGAGCGGAGTTTGATTGAGGATTCCCAAAAGAATCGAAAATTTTCCGTCCGCTTCGATTATCTGATAGACGCTTTTCCGGGTTGACATTTTTTAACAATCTTTTCGCTCTGAAAGCGGCTTTCACGTAAACAATAAAAAAGGGAAATGGCTTTAATTTCGGTGGCCAGTTAAATCCATTTCCCTCAAGAGGCTGTTGTGCTCCCTGTTCAACGGTGCCCTACATATTTTGGAGACATAGTTTAAGTTAATGAAAAAACTATCATCCGGCTTAGGTTAAACTTTCGCCGGAGGAAAATCCTCAGCGTTTACACCTATGCGTTTAGGTAAATACACTCAAAACGGTTTTTGGCATTAGCCGCGGTTCGTTCGCGGAGCGAAAGTCGGCGGAATAAAGGCGCTTCGATCGGACGCGTCGAGCGCGGCGATCGAAAAAACGAGGTTAAAAACAATCGCCCCGTAACCGCGCGTTTTGGCTGATCAGCGGCATTTATTCCGCCGAAGACCGCGGCTAAATTCGGTGCGCGGGCGATAAGCGCCGCGAATCGAATCGGTTAAAGTTTTTGGATCGTCACCGTGACGACCGCATCGTCGCCGGCGGTGCGGTTGTAAGCGACCCAGAAACCCGCTTCCGGATAACGGACGAGTTTATAAACGGAGCCGTTTTCATTCGGCACGAGCGACGGGTCGGCGCCGAGCACGTCTTCGATTTTCGGCGCGCCGCCGCCCTTGACTTTGTAGATCACGGCGACGGCGGAAACTTTCTTATCGGCGTCGAGCGCGATCTGCGCCGATTCGTCGTCGGAAAATTCATAATAAAACCCGGTCGCGTCGGCGACTTCAGCCTTGCCGAGTTTTTCTTTGACCTCGTCTGCGGTCATGCCGATCGTTATTTCCTTGTAAGCTTTCATGACCGGCATCAAAACGGGCGCTTTGACGGTTTCCGTCGCGGCGGGCGACGGGTTCGCTTCGGGTTTCGGCGCGTTGCTGCTCACCGCTTCCTGCGCGTTTGCGGCGATGGCGAACAGACAGAAAAGCGCGAAAAGCGCGAGAGACATTCGCGCGGTCGGCGACCGTCGCGGAGTTCGGTTTTTTGATTCTGCTTCCATTTTTCGGTCCTCCTTGCAGTATTTATGTTAGCGAGAAAAGAGGCGGCGTAAATCAATAAAAACACCTAACCGGATGCGTGTTTTTACTCAATTTGGAAAAAAACGCGCGGCGCGGACGGAACGCATCGCCGCGGCGGCGCATTTGCTCCGAAAACGATTTGTGATACGCCTCTTTTACGGGTAAAGTAACTCAAGCAGCTAATTTTTTTGCAAAAGCAGTCAAATTCATGAAAAGGATTCTTGTAGTTGACGACTCGCCGACCATCCGGCGGATGATGATCGCGTCCTTGAAAAATCTGCGCGACGTCGAGTTCGAGGAGGCGCAGAGCGGGCTCGAAGCGATCGAACGGCTCGCGCTCGCGCCGGTCAGCCTGATATTTTTAGATCTGAATATGCCGGACATTCACGGCGTCGAGGTCATCGAATTCGTGCGCGCGCATCAGGCTTACCGCGAGATTCCGATTTGCGTCGTGACGACGCGCGGCGACGAGGCGAGCCGCACGCAGGTGCTCGCCGCCGGCGCGGACGTTTATTTGACGAAGCCCTTTACGCCGCAGGAAATCGTTGCGCAAGCCAATAATTTACTGTCGCCCCGCTGAATCGAGAACGATTTTGTCTTATGCCCGAAAACGAATTCAACGCGCAGTTTTTCGAACAGTTTCTCGACGATTACTTTGCCGAATCGGACGAGCATCTGCAAAACGTGCGGCGCAACCTGCTCGCGTTCGAAGAAGCGCTCGCGGCGGACCGGGCGATCGAAAAAAGCGTTCTCAACGAACTGTTCCGCAGCTTTCACACGCTCAAGGGCATTTCGGCGATGGCGAACGTGGCGGCCGCCGAAACGCTCGCGCATTCGATGGAAAACTACCTGCGCCGCCTGCGCGACGGGCACGCCGCATTCTCCGAAGCCGGTTTGAGCGCGCTCATCGAGAGCACGAAAAAGCTCGAAGAAATCGTTCACGCGCGCCGGCAGGACGGCGAAGTTCCGTCGATCGAAACCGAAGTCGACCGGCTCGAAGCGCTCGCCGCCGAAGCCGAAAACGACGAAAGCGCGCGCGCGTCTGCCGCCGGCGCCGGTGAAAATCAAAAAGCGACGGGCGCGCGCTATCTTTTTACCTTCGCCTCCGCGCCCGAGCTCGCCGCGCGCAACGTCAACGTCAACACCGTGCGCGAGCGCCTGCAGGCGCTCGGCGCGATCGAAAAGGCGGCGCCGGCGGTTCAGCCGGGCGGCAAAATCGCCTTCGAATTCACGGTCGAAACCGCCGCCGACGAGAGCGTTTTCAGAGCCTGGGAAGCGGACGGCATCAGTTTCGCGAAAATCGACGAGCCGCCCGAAACTTTCGCGGAACCGCCGGTTTCCGAATCGCAAAAGTCCGGTTTGTTCGGACAGTCGAACGTCGTGCGCGTCGATCTGGCGCGGCTCGACGATTTGATGCTGATGGTCGGCGAGCTCGTCATCGGCCGCGCCAAGCTCAGCGAACAAATCAAAAATCTCGAAAACCGTCTGCCCGGCAGCGAGTGGCGCGCTCTTCAGGAAGTCAATCACGCGATCGAGCGCCAGCTTCGTAATCTGCGCGACGGCGTGATGCGCGTGCGGATGATCCCGATCGGCGACGTTTTCGAACGGATGCGGTTCGCCGTCCGCGATCTGGCACGCGAAACCGGCAAGCGGGTGGCGCTCGAAATCTCGGGCGAAAACACCGAAATCGATAAACTGCTCGTCGAAAGAATGCTCGATCCGCTGCTGCATCTCGTCCGCAACGCCGTCGCGCACGGCATCGAGGACGCCGCCGCGCGCACGGCGAAGGGCAAACCGCCGGAAGGCGTGATCCGGCTGCACGCCGCGACCGTCGGCGAAACGGTCGAAATCGAAATCAGCGACGACGGCGGCGGCATCGACCGCGCGGAAGTCGCCCGCCGCGCCCGCACCACGGGCTTGTTGAAGGCGGACGAACAGTTGGACGAAGCGCGGCTGCTCGAAATGCTCTGCACGCCGGGTTTTTCGACGCGCCGCGAAGCCGATAAAACGAGCGGGCGCGGCGTCGGCATGGACGTCGTCTGCGGGACGGTCAGCGAGCTCGGCGGCGAGCTCAGGCTCGAAACCGCGACGGACAAAGGCACCCGCTTTCGGATACAATTACCTTTGACGCTGGCGATCGCCGACGCGCTGATCGTCGCGGTCGACGGCGAACGCTTCGCGGTGCCGCAGTCGAGCGTGCGCGAAGTCATCGAAATCGAACCGAAAGCCGTCAAAAAATTTGAAAATAACGAAATCCTCGAATACCGCGGCGCGGCGCTGCCGCTCATCCGGCTCGCGCGGCTTTTCGCGCTCGAGGAAAAAAACGGCACGCCGTTTCACGCCTTCGTCGTCGGCGAAGGCGAACAGGCGGTCGGCATCGCCGTCGACCGGGTCCTCGGGCAAAGCGAAATCGTCGTGCGCGCGCTCCACGACCCGCTCGCGCAGGTGCCGGGCATCAGCGGCGCGACCGAACTCGGCGACGGGCGCGTCGTGCTGATTCTGGACGTCGCGGCGGTCACGCGCCGCCTCAAGCAAAAATTATGAATAACGAGCCCGCCGCGGCGGCCGAAACGTATATTTTGTTCGAAGTTGCCGGCACGACTTATGCCGTGCGGAGCAATGATGTTCAGCAGCTTGAAATGATCGAACACATCACGCCGGTGCCGAACGCGTCGGAAGCGGTCGAGGGCGTGGTTTTCTCGCGCGGTAAAGTGATTCCGGCGCTCAATCTGCGGACGCGGTTCGGTTTTCCGAAAATCGCGTACGACCTGCGCGCGCGGCTCGTCGTCGTGCGCGTCGAAGGACGCGGCATCGGCCTGATCGCCGATTCGGCGCGCGAATTCAAACGCATTCCGGCGGCGGCGCTGAGCCCGCCGTCGGAAGCTTTGAGCGGCACGACCGGCAAATACCTCGAAGCGATCGCGACGCTCGAAAACCGTTTGATTTTGCTGTTAAATTTAGCGGAAGTCGTGAAAACGGCGGAAGAGATCGAGTCCGAAACTCAAAATTAAAAAAATATGGCGACCAAATCAACAAACAGAAAAGCAAATACTTCGGCCGGCGACGGCATCGCCCGCGTGCGGCGGCAGGCGGGCGAGGTGACGACGCGCGCGAACGAGATCAAGCGCATCGCCGACGAAGTCACCAACGGCGCGAACGAACAAATCGATTCGCTCGACAGCGCCGTCAGCAGCGCCAACGAAATCGCGGCGTCGCTCAAGGAAACGGCGACGCAGGCGGCGTCGGTCGCCGGATCGACCGATGAAATGGTCTCGTCGATCAACGAAACCGCGGCTTCGATCGAACAGGTGACGGCGAACACCACGAGCCTCGCGTCTTCGATCGCCGAAACCTCGACCGCGATCGAGGAAATGTCGGCTTCGATTCAAAGCGTGACCGAAACGGCGCAGGAAATGGCGCTGTCGGCGGAAGAGACGACGAGCGCGATGAACGAAATCGCGGCGTCCATCAAAATCGTCAGCGGCGATACCGAGCAGCTCACCTCGTCGATCAACGAAACGGCGGCGACGATCGAAGAAATGTCGCGTTCGACCAACGGTTTGGCGAATAACGCCGACGATCTGAACGTCGCGGCGGAAGAAACGTCCGCGGCGATCAACGAGATGGCGGCGTCGATCGAACAGGTTTCGGCGATGAGCGAGAATCTCGCGTCGATGGTCGAAGAAGTCGCGACCGCGATCGAGGAAATGGCGCGTTCCGTGCAGAGCGTCGCGCAGAATTCGGAACGCATTACCGACAGCGCGACGAACGCGGCAAGCGGCGCTCATCAGATGGACCGCTCGATCCGGTCGGTCGCGACGATGACCAGGGAGGCGAACGACATCACCGGGCGGCTCGCGCGCGAAACGGAAGAAGGCGGCGCGCTCGCGCAAAAGTCGATTCATGGCATGACGCGCGTGCGCGATTCGATGCAGCAGTCGGCGACCGTCATCAGGGAAATGGGCAAACGCTCGAACGAGATCGGCAGCATCATCGACACGATCAACATCATCGCCGAACGCACGAACATGCTTTCGCTTAACGCTTCGATCGAAGCGGCGCGCGCCGGCGACGCCGGACGCGGCTTCGCCGTCGTCGCGGAGGAAATCCGCAACCTGGCGGAACGTTCGGCGAAGGCGACCGCCGACATCGCGGCGATCATCCGCGCGCTGCAGGAATCGGTCGCGGACGCCGTGAACGCGTCGAACGAAGGCGTTAAGGTCGCCGATGAAGGCAACCGCCTAGCGGAAGAAGGGCTGCGCGGCTTGGACAAGATATTGTCGGGCGTGCGCGAAACGACGAATCTCGTCGGGCAGATTTCGCGCGCGACCGAAGAGCAGATCATCGCCGGACAAAGCGTGGTTTCGGCGGTCGAATCGACGGCGAAATTGTCGAAAGAAGTTTCGGCGGCGACCGGCGAGCAAGCACGAACTGCGCAGCACATCGTACAATCGGCGTCGCAGATGAGGAAAACGACCCGCGAAGTCGTGCAGGCGATGAACGAACAGGCGCACGCGGCGCGCGAAATCATCAAGGCCGCGCAAAGCACGACGAACGTCGCCGCGCAGGTTCGCAAAGCGGCTTCCGAACAGGCGCTCGCCGCCAATCAGATCGTCCAGGCGGTCGAAGCGATGCGGCGCGGCGCGGTGACGACGACGCGCGCGCTGACCGAGCAATCGACCGCCAGCGAACAGGTTTCGCAGGAAGCGGGGCGGTTGGCGACGATGATCGCCGGCGTCGCCCGGGCGATGGGTGAGCAGGCGGCGGCGTCGCGGCAAATCAATGACGCCGCCCTCAGCATGCGCCAGCAGTCCGAACAGCTGACGAAGGCTTTGGGCGAGCAGACCCGCGCGATGCGCGAAATGACTTCGTCCTCAAACGACATCGCCAAGCAAATCAAGCTCATCACGCGCGCGAATCGCGAACATTCGAGCGGCGCCGACAACATTTTGCAGATGCTCTCGGACGTCCGCGTGATCACCGAGCGCAACGCGCGCGGCGTGCAGGCGACGACGATGGAGACGACCGGGCTGCTCGCCCGGGCGGAGGAGCTTTCGACGCTCATGAGCGGTTTCGAAGACGGCGAAAACGCCGCGCCGCCCGCCGCCGAAAACAGCGCGAAGCCGCGCGGAGGCAGAAAAAAGGCGACCTCCGCGAACGCTCCGAACGACAACGGCGCTTCGTCGCAGAACGAGTAATTTAAATGGGTTCAGAAGCCGAAAAGCAAAATTTTATCGGGATCTTCACGACCGACACGGAATTTATCGTGCAGATTTGGGACGCCGCGCTCGAACGAATGACCGGCATCGCGGCTGCCGACGCGCGCGGCAGATCGATCGTCGAAACGATTCCGAACCTCGAAACGCGCGGGCTGCTGGCAAGATTTAAACGGGTTTTGGACGACGGCACGATCGAAGTTCTCGCGCCGGCTTTTCACCGGTTTTTGATTCCGTGCCCACCCGGAAGCGATTCGCCGCATTTTGCGGAAATGCGCCAGCGCGTGACGATCGCGCCGCTCAAAGAAGGAGACGCGGTCCGCGGCTTGATCGTTACCGTCGAGGACGTGACCGCCCGGATCGAACGGGAAATCAAGCTAGCCGAGCAGCTTAAAAATTCCGACGAAACGGTGCGGCTCGAAGCCGCGAAAGCGCTCTCCGAGAAACCGGACAACCTCGTCGAGGAAACGGCGGCGCCGCTGATCGACGCGCTCGGCGACGAGAACTGGCGCGTGCGGCGCGAACTGGTCGACGGCTTGGCGCGCCGCGCCGCGCCGGACGCGATCGCGGCGCTGCTGCGCGCGATGAAGGACAATCATTTCGATTTCGGCGTCCTAAACAGCGCGCTGCAGGTGCTGCAGGCGACTTCCGTCAGAACGACCGAAACGCTGATCGAATTTCTGCGCTGCGACGACGAAGATCTGCGCATGCAAGCCGCTTTAACGCTCGGCGAACAGCGCGACGCGCAGGCGATCCCGGCGCTCGTCGCCGCGCTCGGCGACGAAAACGTCAACGTGCGTTATCACTCGATCGAAGCGCTCGGCAAAATGAAAACGCCGCGAGCCGTCGAGCCGCTGCTCGAAATCGCCGAGAGCCGCGATTTCTTTTTGTCGTTCGCGGCACTCGACGCGCTGCGCGAGATCGCCGACGAAGCGGCCGCCCCGCGCATTCTGCCGCTGTTAAATGACGATTTTCTGCGCGAAGCCGCCGTCGAAACGTTCGGCGCGATCGGCGACGAAGGAACGGTCGTGCCGCTCGTGCATTTATTAAACGAGGAAAAAGCGACCGCGGCGGCGGTCGCGCAGGCGCTTGCCGCCATCGCCGCGCGCCGCGCCGCCGATCCGGCGAAAAGCGCGGCGATCATTGAAAGCGCGCGCGCGGCGATCGACGCGGCGGGCAAATCGAATCTGCGCGGGGCGCTCGCCAGCGCGCGCGCTGGCGAGCTCGCTCCGCTGATCCGGGTCGCCGGCTGGTTCGATGACGCTTCGCTCCGCGAAAAACTGGCGGCGCTGCTCGAAGATGAAAACGCGGCGGACGAAGCCGCGCGGGCGTTGATGCGCCAGGGCGCGGCGGCGGTCGATTTGCTGATCGAAAAATTCGGCGACGTCGCCGCGGACGGCGAAGTTCGACGCACGATCGCCCGCCTTCTCGGACAAATCGGCGACGCGCGCGCTTTCGAGCCGCTCGCCGGTCTTTTGAAAAGCCCCGACGCCGCGACGCGCCAGGCCGCGGTCGACGCCCTGAGAGCCCTCGCGCATCCCGCAACCGTTTCGCGTTTGTGCGATTTGCTCGATGACGACGACCCGCAGATTCGCGAAGCGGTCATCCGCGTCGTCGGCCATTTGGACGCGCCGAACTGCGCGGAGAAAATTTTTGAAGCTTGCGCGGACGCCGACGAACGCGT
The DNA here is from genome assembly GCA_036563455.1 of Pyrinomonadaceae bacterium. Lineage (GTDB taxonomy): Bacteria > Acidobacteriota > Blastocatellia > Pyrinomonadales > Pyrinomonadaceae > JAFDVJ01. Next base: position 187,904 of record DATCMK010000023.1, read on the forward strand.
AAGACGGGCGGCGATCGAACAGCTTCCCGAAATCGCCGACGCGCGCGCCGTTCCGACGCTGATTCAAGCCTTAAAGCATGATTCGCCGCGCGTCCGCGAGACGGCGGCGAAGGCGCTCGCGAAAGTGCCAAGCGGGGAGTCGCTCGTGGCGCTGCGCGACGCGCTGCGCGACGCCGACGCCTGGACGCGGTATTTCGCGGTGCGCGCGCTCGGCGTGCGGCGCGACGCGGCGAGCGCCGAGCGGCTCGCGGAAATGACGGACGCGGACCCGGCGGAATTCGTGCGCGCCGCCGCGCGGGAAGTTTTGAAAGAGTTTGAGTTAGAATAAGCATGGGGTTTAATTCGGATATTTCAGGCGTGCGCCGCGGCGCGGAAACGCTTTTGCGCGATTTGATTCACGAACGCGTCGGGCTTATTTTCGATGATTCGAAAATCAACCTGCTTGCCGATAAACTCGCGCCGCTCATCGTCGAGCGTGGTTTCGATTCGTTTCTCGATTATTATTACCTGCTGAAATACGACGCGGACGCCGCCGAGGAATGGCGCAACGTCATCGACGCGCTGACCGTACAGGAAACGTATTTCTGGCGCGAGATGGATCAAATCCACGGGCTCGCTGAAGAAGTCGTCCCGCGGCTCGCGGCGGAAAATCCGCGCGCCGCGATCCGCATTTGGAGCGCGGCGTGCGCGACCGGCGAGGAGCCGCTGACGATCGCGATGCGCCTTAACGAGAGCGGCTGGTTCGAACGCGCCAAAATCGAAATTTACGCGAGCGACGCGAGCCGCGCGGCGCTCGAACGCGCGCGCCGCGGCACCTACCGCGAACGGGCGTTCCGCGCGCTGCCCGACGATTTGAAAAGAAAATATTTCGCTCCCGCCGGCAAAGAATGGAGCGTCGCGCCGGCGCTGCGCGAAAAAATCAGGTGGACGCAGGCGAATTTGCTGGAGCCGGGGGAAACGGCGCCTTTGGCGGACGTTTCGGTGATTTTCTGCCGCAACGTCTTTATTTACTTTTCGCCCGCCGCGATTCGCCGCGTCGTCGATTTATTTGCGGAAAAAATGTCGGTTCCGGCGTTTCTTTTCGTCGGGGCGGCGGAATCGCTCCTGAAAGTGACGGATGATTTTGATCTCGAGGAAATCGGCAAATCTTTTGTTTACGTGAAACGAAAATAGAGGGATTCGGGGTTTCGGATTTGGGATTTGGGGTTTTAATATTGAGGAGCAAAAAAGAAGCACCGCGCGCCGCCTGAAAAAATGAAAATACCAATCCGAAATCCGAAATCGAGTGGAGCAAGCAGTTTGAATAAAATAATTCGAGTTTTGATCGTCGACGATTCCGCTTACGTGCGGAAAGTCGTGCGCGAGATGATTTCCTTCAGCCCGCTGCTCGAAGTCGTCGGCGCGGCGCGCGACGGACGCGAAGCGCTCGAAATGGTCGAAGCGCTGCGGCCGGACGTGGTGACTTCCGATTTGATGATGCCGGAGCTCGACGGCGTCGGTTTCGTCCGCGAACAGATGCGGCGGCGCGCGCTGCCGATCGTGATGATGAGCTCGGCCGACGAAACGAGCGCCGAAACGCTCGCCGCGCTCGAAGCCGGCGCGGTCGATTTCGTGCAGAAACCGACGGCCCTCGCGACCGAAAAGATTTTCGAGGTGCGCAGCGAGCTGATCGAAAAGATCAAGATCGCTGCGACCGTCGAGATGAAGCATCTGCGGCTCGTTCCGGAACTGCAAAAAACGATCGGCGCGGCGAGCGTTTCAAGCGCGCCGCGCAAGAATCAATTCGACGCGGTCGTGATCGGCGTTTCGACGGGAGGCCCGCAGGCGCTCCGCTTTCTGATCCCGCAGCTGCCCGCGGATTTTTCGGTGCCGATCGCGATAGTGATGCACATGCCGGTCGGATACACGTCGCTTTACGCCGAAAAATTAAACGAAATCTCGGAGATCGAAGTCCGCGAAGCGCGCGAGGGCGACGAGCTTCGGAGCGGTCTGGCGTTGCTCGCGCCGGCCGGCAAACACCTTTCGTTTAAGCGCCGCGCGGGCGGCAAAGTCACCGCGCATTTAAGCCTGCGTCCGGTCGATACGCAGCATCGCCCGTCGGTCGACGTCCTGTTTCAATCGGCGGCGGAAACGTTCGAAAGCCGCACGCTCGGCATCGTCATGACCGGAATGGGCGCCGACGGACGGCTCGGCTCGGCGTGGATCAAGGCGCGCCGCGGCACGATTTTCGTCGAATCTGAAGAAACCTGCGTAGTTTACGGCATGCCCGGCGCTATTGTCGAAGCCGGCTTAAGTGATAAAATTATCAGGCTTGACCAACTCGGAAAAGCCATTCTGGAGGTCGCGTGAAAAAGAAGATTCTGATTGTGGACGATTCCTCGATGTCGCGGCGCATGCTGCGCCGCATCGTGGAGAACGCCGGATACGAAGTGGTCGAAGCCGAGGAAGGCGCGGCGGGGCTCGAACAATATTTTCTGGAAAATCCGGATCTGGTTTTTCTCGATTTGACGATGAAGGACATGTACGGTCTGGACGTGCTCGAAAAGCTGCGCGAGCTCGATCCGGCGGCGCGCGTCATCATCGCGAGCGCCGATATTCAGGATTCGACGCGGGAAATGGTCGCGGCGGCAGGCGCCGACGCTTTTATCAATAAGCCTTTGTCGCCGGAAAAAGTGCTGCAGGCTTTGGAATCCGTAATCAGCGAGGCGCAAACGAAATGACATTAACCGAACAGCAAACCGACGCGCTCGGCGAATTTATCAACATCGCTTTTTCGAGAACGGCGTCTTCGCTCTCGGAAATCACCGGGCAGCGCGTCCTGCTCGACGTCCCGCAGGTCGAAATTTCCCCGATCGAGGAAGTGTCATCGAATCTCGAGCGTTTTTTGCCCGGCGACGTCGCTTCGATTCACCAGCCGTTCGACGGCGCGATCGCCGGCGACTCGTTTTTGATTTTAAACTACGAAGGCGCCGTGCAGCTCACCGATTTACTGACCGACGGCGGCGTGCGGCAGCAGCATCTCGACGAATCGGCGCGCGAGGTTTTGACCGAAGTCGGAAACATTCTGCTCAACGCCTGTCTCGGCATGTTCGGCAACGTGCTGCAGGTGCGGGTCACTTTCTCCGTGCCGAACCTGCATCTCGAATCGCTCGACGAGTTGATCGAATCGGTGCAGCAAAAACGCGACGGCTTGAGTTACGCGATCATCGTTTACACCTCTTTCCGGATCCGCGAAAGCGCCGTGACCGGTTATCTGGTGCTGGTCTTGAGCATCGTCTCGCTCAAGCGTCTGATCGAGGAAATCGAACGCTGGGAAGTGCGGCACGAACAGGAAATCCACACGAGTCAAAACCCGTCGAAATCCGATTTGGGCGTTTAGAGCACCAAGATGACAGTGAACAGCGGCGACAAAAACACATCACTCGGAACGGCGATTCTGCGCTGGATGACGGAGTTTTCGGCGCAGGGGCTGCTCGTGACGGACGAAAATCTCGTTATTCGCTCGTGCAACCGCTGGTTTGAAAAACAAAGCGAAAAGCGCGAAAAAGAACTCACCGGCAAAAATCTGCTCGAAGTTTTTCCCGATCTTCAAACGCGCGGTTTCGATCGTTACTACCGCGACGCGCTTTACGGGCAAAGCCGGATTTTATCGCACCGCCTGCACAAATACCTGCTGCCGATGGCGCCGAGCGCCGGCGCGACGACGTTCGCGCAGATGCAGCAGAGCGCGCGCATCTCGCCGCTTTTCGAGGGCGATCGGGTGGTCGGCACGATCACCGTCATCGACGACGTGACCGAACGCGTCGCGCGCGAAATGGAATTGAAAGTGCAGATCGAGGAGCGCGAACGGCTTTTGACGAGCGAGCAGGCCGCGCGCCAGCTGGCCGAAGAGAACAGCCGTTTGAAGGACGAATTCCTGGCTTCCGTTTCGCACGAAATCCGCACGCCGCTCAACGCCATCAACGGCTGGACGCAAATTTTGCTGAGCGGCGAATCGGACCCCGAAAAATCCCGTCACGCGCTCAACACGATTCAGCGAAACGTCGGCTCGCAGACGCAGATCATCGACGATCTGCTCGACATTTCGCGCATCGTCACCGGTCAGCTGCGGCTGAATCTGCATCCGGTGAATCTCGCGGAAAGCATCGAAACCGCGCTCGACAACATTCGTCCGGCCGCCCTCGCGCGAAAAATCGAGCTCTTCAAAATCGTCGAATCCGACGCCTCATTCGTGATGGGCGACGTGAGCCGCCTGCAGCAGATACTCTGGAATCTGCTTTCGAACGCCGTCAAGTTCACTCCGCTCGGCGGCAGGATCGAAGTCGTGCTCAGGGAAATCGACGCTTACGCGGAAATCCTCATTTCCGATAACGGGCCCGGCATTTCGTCCGAATTTTTGCCGTTCGTCTTCGAGCGTTTCCGGCAGGCGGACGGCAGTTCGAAACGCCGTCACGGCGGGCTCGGGCTCGGGCTTTCGATCGTCAGAAACCTCGTCGAAATGCACGGCGGCACGATCACCGCCGAAAGCGCGGGCGAAGGCGCGGGCGCGACGTTCAGGGTTATGTTGCCGCTGCTGATCCAGGAGCGCGACAGCGCCGATTACCCGTCGCGAAACGCTTTCGCAAAAAGAGCGGAAAGAAATTTCGCGGGCGTGCGAATCCTCGTCGTCGACGACGACGAGGATTCGCGAGAAATGCTGCGTTACGCGCTCGAAGACAGCCAGGCGCAGATTTTGACGATCGGCAGCGCGCTCGAAGCCTTGGCGCAAATTTCCGCGTTCGGACCGGATGTTCTGATCAGCGACCTCGGAATGCCGGAAATGGACGGCTACGATCTGATCCGGGAAATTCGCGCGCTGCCGGCGGAAAGCGGCGGGCGCACGCCGGCGATCGCGCTGACCGGCTACGTCGGCGCCGAAGAAGAAAAACGCGTTCAATCCGCGGGTTTCAATATCCACGTCGCGAAACCGGTCGATTTTAATCGGTTAATAGAAATAATCGACAGCCTTCTGCAGTCGGCGCGGCATTAATGCCGCCGGATAGTAAAACTAATCAGCCGTCGGCGCACCGCCGTCGTTTTCTGAAACATCATTTTGGACGATATCAAAAACAATTCATTGTTCTTCAATGCCCTGATTCACTGGCTCGCCAAATTTACCGCGCAGGGCCTGCTCGTGACCGACGATGAGTTGAATATCCGCTTTTACAACGACTGGTTCGAAAAACATTCCGGCAAAAACAAAAACGATTTGATTGACTGCCAATTGCTCGAAGCCTTTCCCGAGCTGGCGGCGCGCGGATTCGACCGTCATTACCGCAACGCTCTGAAGGGGCAAAGCCGCATTTTAGCGCACCGGTTTCATAAATATCTTCTGCACATGCCGCCGCGGCCGTCCTTTCCGGAAATCGCGCAGATGCAGCAAAGCGCGCAGATCGCGCCGCTTTATGACGAAGAAAGAGTCATCGGCACGATCACCGTTATCGAGGACGTGACGGAACGCGTCGTTCGCGAAACGCAGCTCAAACTCCAGATCGAAGAACGCGAAAGCCTGCTCTCAAGCGAACGCGTCGCGCGGCAGCTCGCCGAAGAAAACAGCCGGCTGAAAGATTCTAATGAATCCTTGCGGCTGGTGAGCATCGAACTGCTCGAGTCCGAACAAACGCGCGGCAAACTTCTGCACCAGATAATTTCCGCCCAGGAAGAAGAAAGAAAAAGAATCTCCCGAAATATCCACGATCATCTCGGACAACAGTTGACGGCGCTGCGCCTGATGCTTTCGTCCTTGAAGGATCACCCGGCTTCGTCGAATCAGTTCGACAAAGCTTATACGATCGCCGAAAAAATAGATTCGGAAATCGACTTTTTGGTCTGGGAACTGCGACCGACCGTGCTCGACGATCTGGGTTTGGTCAAAGCGCTCGAAAATTATCTCAACGAATGGTCGCGGCATGTGAAGATTCCGGTTGAATTTCACACGCTCGGTTTGACGGAGCGCCGCCTGTCCCCCGAGATCGAGATAAATCTTTACCGCATCGCCCAGGAAGCGCTCAATAACGTCTCGAAGCACGCTAAAGCAAAACACGTCGGCGTGCTGCTTGAAAAACAGGACAGAAACGTCGCGCTCATTATCGAAGACAACGGCGTCGGTTTCGACCTAAAAGAAAGAGAAAGATCGAACGGGAACGAAAAGGGGCTGGGATTGCTCGGGATAAAAGAAAGAGCCTTGCTGGTTAACGGCACCGCCGAAATCGAATCTTCGCCCGAAAACGGGACGACGATCTTCGTGCGCATTCCGATCCGGTACGGTAACAAAAAGGATAAATGAAGTTCAGAAACTCGACGGTTCGGATTTATTTTTTGAGCGGGAAGCGCAAAGCGAATCTTTAGGACTTAGGAGTAAAATTGTTCTCTCGCCGACTCGGTTTCCTGACGGCGGCGCCGCTGAAATTCATCGATCCAGTTCGAAACCGTCGAGGTCAGTTGGTTCGTGTTGTCGGTCGCGGGTTTTTCCTCCGCCGCGACGACGCTTTCGGCGGGTTTCGTTTCGCCTTTTTTGATTACTTTGATTTTGCTTCGACGTACCATAAGTTTATCTAAATTTTGATTTCTTCGTGCTTTTAAGAGGGATTGCATGCCGTCGGCAGCCGCGCCTTTCCGGCGGCGCGCTTCGGGACGAACCGGCGAACGGTTTTTTCGAGAATTCGATGCCGGCGGCCGTTTCCTAAGCCGCCGTTTGCCCCGGGCGGCGAAGTAATTCGCCGGTTTTTCGAAAAGGCGATTTATCAGGCGGCGCGCGGATTTTTACGGCAGCGGCGCTTCGTCGCGCGCTTTCTGCTGAAGGGGGAAACCGCAGATGATGCTCGGGTTCAGTTCCGGCCGGCGGCGATTGATCGCCTTTACCGCCCTTTCGAGCTGAAAATAAATAATCTTGAAAAAACTTCCGAGGCTCTGGTCGAACCGGAAACTGTTTTGAAAATCGGCGGCGCTAACGACGCCGCGGCGGCGGTTCGCTTGTAAATCGTTCATCGTCCACCTCTATTCTGATTAGCTGTTTAAATACAGTCGTCCCGGGAAATTCCGGAGAATCCGCAGAAGAGAGTTAGCCTGACTCGGTTCTATATCAACATTGCGCCTTATTCGTTTAATTGTCAATGCGTTTGTGAATTATTCAGGCCTTCGAACGTTTCTTAATCGACGCGCCGGGACCGGCGGCCTTTGAGGCGCGCTTTTAAAGCGCAAAAAATGCCGGGATCGCACAAAAACAATGCCGGCATTTTTGATTTGAATTTATTTGACTTAGGCCTGTTTCGGTTCGAGTTCCGGCGCGCCTTCGGCGTAAACGCTGATGAATTTGCCTTTCTGACCTTTGTTCTCGAATTTGACGAAACCTTCGATCAAAGCAAAAAGCGTGTCGTCTTTGCCGCGCCCGACGTTTTTGCCCGGTTTCCATTTCGTGCCGCGCTGACGCGCTAAGATATTTCCGCCGAGGACGTGTTCGCCGCCGAATTTTTTGAGACCTAACCGCTGCGCCGCCGAATCGCGACCGTTGCGTGATGAACCTACACCTTTCTTATGAGCCATAACTTGATTTTGGATTTTGGATTTTAGATTTTAGATTTGGCTTGCCTATATTGAATCCAAAATCCAAAATCTAAAATCCAAAATCTCTTTACCTCCAACTAAATCTTTTCAATCTTGATTTCCGTGTAACCTTGACGGTGACCTTGTTTGCGTTTGTATTGTTTGCGGCGTTTTTTCTTGAAAACAATCACTTTTTCGCCTTTGCCGTGTCCGACGACCGTCGCCGAGACGGTCGCGCCGGCGCCGAATTTCGCGTTCGCGCCTTCGCCGACGACCAGCGCTTCCAAATCAACGCGTCTGCCTTCTTCGGCTTCGATCGAGGGAACGCGCAGCGTCTGTCCTTCGCTTACAGGAAATTGTTTTCCGCCTGTTCTGATAATTGCGTAACTCATTTTGTTTGTATTATCTCCTTCGCTATTAAAGGCAGAAATTTGCCTGCCAGTCGAAAATCATAGAGTTTAAAAGAAATCTCCCCTTAAGTCAAACGGAAGTGGTTTTTGTCAAAGTTTTCCGTCAAACTTTCTCAGTTTCGGCTGTCTGTTGTAGAATTTAACTTTTCATCAAATCTATCGAAAAAGGAACGTTTACGCATATGTCAGAAGCAACCGCAACCGATAAACCGACACGCATTGAAACCGATTCGATGGGCGAAATCGCGGTCGAAGCCGATAAGTACTGGGGCGCGCAGACCGAGCGCTCGCTGCATCACTTCAACATCGGATTCGATACGATGCCGCGCGAGATGATCCGCGCGCTCGGCATCCTGAAAAAAGCCGCCGCGCTCACGAACCACGAACTGAAATCGAACCTTTTGACAAAGGAAAAACTCGATTTGATCGTCCGGGCGGCGGACGAAGTCATCGAAGGGCGGCTCGACGCGCATTTTCCTTTAAGAGTCTGGCAGACCGGTTCTGGCACGCAGACGAACATGAACGCCAACGAGGTGATCTCGAACCGCGCGATCGAAATCGCGGGCGGCGTGATGGGGTCGAAAAAGCCCGTTCATCCGAACGACGACGTCAATATGTCGCAATCGTCGAACGACACGTTTCCGACGGCGATGTACATCGCGGCGGCCGAACGCCTGAACGCGCTGATCCCGACCGTGCAATATCTGCACGACGCGATCGACGCGAAAGCCAAGGAGTTCGCGGACGTCGTCAAAATCGGTCGCACGCATCTGCAGGACGCGACGCCGGTCACGGTCGGTCAGGAATTCGGCGGCTGGGCGTCGCTCGTCGAACGCGATATTCAAAGATTAAGACAGGTTTTGGACGGGCTCCTCGATCTGGCGATCGGAGGCACGGCGGTCGGAACCGGCTTGAACGCGCACCCCGAATTCGCGACGCGCGCCGCCGCGCGCATCGCCGAAATGACGGGCTTACCGTTTCGCGCGCACCCGAATAAATTCGCCGCTCTCTCGGCGCACGACGAGGTCGTTTTCGCGTCCGGCGCCCTGAAGACGCTCGCCGCTTCCCTGATGAAAATCGCCAACGACGTGCGCTGGCTCGCGTCGGGTCCGCGCTGCGGCATCGGCGAGCTCATCATCCCCGAAAACGAACCCGGCTCGTCGATCATGCCCGGCAAGGTCAACCCGACGCAATCGGAAGCGATCACGATGGTCGCCGCGCAGGTCATGGGCAACGACGCCGCGATCGGTTTCGCCGGCTCGCAGGGCAATTTCGAATTGAACGTCTTCAAGCCCGTGATGATCCACAATTTTCTGCATTCGGTCAGACTGTTAAACGACGCCTGTCAAGGCTTCGTCGATTTCTGCGTCGCCGGCATCGAACTGAACCGCGCGCAGATCGACAAATACCTCAACGAATCGTTGATGCTCGTCACCGCGCTCAATCAGCACATCGGTTACGACAACGCCGCGAAAATCGCGAAAAACGCGCACAAAAAGGGAATCAGCCTCAAAGAATCGGCGCTCGAACTGCAGCTTTTGACCGGCGAACAATTCGACGAATGGGTCGTGCCGGTCGATATGACGCACCCGTAGCGATTTCGGATTTCGGATTTGCCGACGCCTTAGGAAACGTTCCCGTTTCTTAAGGCGTTTTTATGTCAAGAAACATTTCAAATTAAACAATGCGATTTTCTATTCCCGACCGATCCAAAATCCAAAATCTAAAATCCGAAATCGTATTGATCCTTCCTGACTACGGTTTTCCGCGTTAATTTCGGAGGCGGAGCGAGAAACAATCCCGCCTTTGAGGAGGAAGAAATATTTTGAAACGAATACTGATTTTAATGGTCTTATTGTGCGGGCTGACGGTCGTTTCTACCGCGCAAACGGGCCGTTCGAACGATGAGGCGAAGATTCGCGAGCTGATCGGCAAATGGGACGCGGCTTACCGCGCGATGGACGGCAAGGCGATCGTCGCGCTCGAAACGCCGGATTTCGAGCTCGTCGACCGTTTCGGAAACTGGATTCCGCAAGCCTCGCGTGAGGAAAACGAACGGATGTGGACATGGACGTTCGTTAATATTTATCAGGGCAAACCCGGACCGAAACACACGATCGAACGCGTCCGCTTCATTCACCCGGAAGCGGCGATCGTCGTCTGCAGCGCGTTTTGGGCGGAAGTCATCACCTTGCCCGACGGACAAAAAATTCCGCCGCACGGGCAAACCACCGTTTTTTTCGTGGTCAAAGAAAAAACGGGCTGGCTAATCGCCGCGCAGACCGTGCACAACAAAATGCCGGGCGACGGACCCGCCGACGGCAAAACTCCGCGCCGGGAACTGCCCTGGTATCAGAAAACTCCGAAGCCGGCGAACTAAGCGCCGCGCGATCCGAAGATAGGCAAAAAGAGGGATCGATCGATTTTCATTCCTCTTTTTTGCGCCCGCGCCGCTGTTTTCGACGAGCCGTTCAAACGCGCGTGGCGCTTCAACCGGCGGCCGTCCGAACGCGCGATCAAAATCGGCGCTTGCGGTCTTCTCTGACCTCAACGTCTGGAGATAAAGCGAACCGGTCTTAATGGTTGTAAGCCATATAAACAAAAATCAAAACCGCCGCCAGCACCGCGAGCAGCGAGGCGACCGGCGCGAGGTAAGGCGATCTGGGAATATTGAGTCTCATGCAAATTCGTCCTCTTTAAAGATTTTCGAATTCAAGTTTACCGCGCGGCGGCGAGGTCTTCTGTCGGCTATAAAACAATTCCGGCGATCGGTAAAATGCCGGTCGTTTATTTTTTGTGCGGCGCTCACGGCGATAAGCGCCGCAAAAATAATACGAGACATTTGATTTAATATTAGGTAAATTAAAAATATTGTTTTTTCTGTCAAGGGGTTTTTTATGGTAATGCTTTCCGAATTGCTGCGCTTCGAGGTGACCGACGGGGGAAAAAACGGCGCGCGGCTGACCGATCTTTCGGTGGCGCTGCTCGATGCGGATTACCCGAGCGTTACGCGACTTTTTTTCCGAAATCGGGAAAACAAAATATTGCAGCTCGACTGGCGCGGCGTGCGCGCGCTGGACCTTAAGAAGCGTAAAATCATCGTCGAAAATCTGGAGGCCGCCGAGGAGTGCGTGCCGGAAGAGATCACGGGCGACGTGCTTTTGCGGCACGACGTGCTGGACGCTCTGATCCTCGATCTGCTCAACCGCCGGACGACGCGCGCCAACGATCTGCTGCTCGAGTCGCAGGACGACGGAACGCTGTGTCTGCGCGCGGTCGATGCCGGTTTCGGCGCGATGCTGCGGCGCGTCAGTTTCGGGCTCTACACGCGCGTCAACAAGGACCAGTTCTACGATTGGCAGTACGTCGAGTTTTTGCGCGGCGATCCGGCGGGCGTCGAAAACGGCGCCGGCTATCGGCTGCGCATCACGCGCTTGCCGGACGGCGAAATCGCGCAGCTCGCCAATTACGTTCCGTATCTGCACGCCGCCGAGCTTTTGACGCTTTTGCCCGATCCGCAGGCGGCGGACGTTCTCGAAGCACTGCCGATCGAGCGGCAGGTGCAGATCATCGAAGAGCTGAGCGAGCGCGAAGCGGCGAAGATGTTCGAGCTGATGGCGCCGAATCTGGCGGCGGATTTGATGGCGCGCCTGCACACGCCGACGATGAAACGCTTTCTCGAAATGCTGCCGAAAAAGAAAAGCGAGCGCATCATCGAGCTTTTGCGTTATCCAGAGGACACGGTCGGGGGCGTCATGATGAACGATATGGTGTACGTCCGGGTCGATCTGACGGTCGCCGAAGCGCGTGAAAAGCTGCGCGAACCGCTCAAGGAGCCGGATTTCGTCGCGCTCGTTTTCGTCGTCGACGATGAGGAATCGCGCCGCCTGCGGGGCGTCATCTCTCTCCGGCAGCTTTTGACCGAAGACGACGACCGCCGCCTGGACGAGGTCATGCACCCGTTCGTCGAATCGCTCAACCCCTACGACGCCGCGATCGCGGCGGCTTACCGTCTCGTCGGCACGCAGCTTTACGCGATGCCGGTGACGATCAAAGAGGGAAAACTCATCGGCGTCATGACGATCGACGCGGCGATTCCGCTTATCACGCCCGCGACGAGCGGTATGCAGGGCGTGCGGATTTTTTCATAAATTTCAAGAGCAAGGGGATTCGAATGCAAAATCAGGGAAATTTAGAAGGACTCGAACCGATCGAAGAAATCGATGCCGCCGGGCTGATACCGGCGCCGCGCACGACCGAAACCGGTTTGAGAATCAACATCCGCGGGCGCAGCATCCGCCTGCGCCGCCTGCGCCGACCGCCGAAAGGCTTGCTGCGCTGGCTCCTGATTTTGGGACCGGGACTGATCGCCACGTCCGCCGGCAACGACGCCGGCGGCATCGCCACCTACAGCTCGGCCGGCGCGAAATTCGGCTACCAGCTGATCTGGGTGATGGTGCTGCTGACGATCTCGTTCGCCGTCGTGCAGGAAATGTGCGCCCGCTTAGGCGCGGCGACCGGGCGCGGGCTGCTCGATCTGATCCGCGAGCGCTTCGGCATCGGCTGGACGCTGTTCGCCGTCGCGATCATCGTCGTCGCCAACAGCGGCGTGACCTTAAGCGAATTCGTCGGCGTCGGCGCGGCGTCCGAGCTTCTCGGCGTCAGCCGTTACATCTCGGTCCCGATCGCCGCCGCGCTCTTGTGGTACCTCGTCATTTTCGGCTCTTACGCGAAGGTCGAAAAGATATTTCTCCTGATGACGCTCGTTTTTTTCGCGTACCCGATCGCCGCCATCATGGGCAAACCCGATTGGGGCGCGGTCGCCGAGGGCGCGTTTGTCCCGAAAATTCAGTGGAATTCGGAGTATATTTTTCTGCTCGTCGGCGTGCTCGGCACGACCATCACGCCGTACATTCAGATTTTTCAGCAAAGCTCAACGGTCGAGCGCGGCGCGGCGCGGCGACATTACGGCGACGAGCGCGTCGACGCGTACGTCGGCTCGGTGTTTTCGAACACGATGTCGGTCGCGATGATCATCGCGACCGCCGCGACGCTTTACGTCGCCGGTCAGCACGAAATCGAATCGGCGGCGGACGCTGCGAAAGCGCTCGAACCGGTCGTCGGCAGCGCCGCCAAATATCTGTTCGCCGTCGGGCTTCTGGGCGCGTCGCTGCTGGCGGGGGCGGTTTTGCCGCTCGCGACCGCGTACGCCGTCAGCGAGGCGTTCGGCGTGCCGAAGGGCGTCAATCTCGATTTCCGGCGCGGGCGCGCGTTCTTTACGATTTTTACGGCGCTGATCGTTTTCGGCGCGGCGATCGCGCTGATCCCGAACGTGCCGATCTTTCCGCTGCTCGTCGGAATTCAGGTGCTCAACGGCGTGCTGCTGCCTTTCATACTGGTTTTTATTTTGCTGCTCATCAACAACGAGCGTCTGACGGGCGAGCTGAAAAACACGCCGCTTTACAATGTTCTCGGTTGGGGAACCTTCGCCCTCATCACGACCGCGGTCGTCGTGATGCTCGGCGGGCAGCTTCTGGATTTACTTGGAATCCAGCTGTTTTAACGCGAGGAAAGTTTGGAACGCCGTCATCCTGACGGCACACGTCGCTTGAAAAGCGGCGTAGAAACGCTTCATGTTTCCAAAACTCGGAAATAAACGAGGCGTTTCAGCGTTTTTAAAACGCTTTGCCGCCAGGACGACGGCGTTCCGGTTGCTAACCGCCGATGATGACCGTCATCTCGCCCTTCATGATCTTGTTCGGCGGTCCGAGCGGTTCGATGATCGTGTCGCCCATCCGGCAGGCGGGCATGTTGTTGATCAAAACCGTCTGCGATCCGTCAACGACGACGCCCGGCCCGTGCGGCGGAACGGGCGAGGGCGTCGTGCAGGCGTGAATGTCGCTCATTCCCGCCATACCGCTGATCGTGCTGCTCAAAGATGCCAGCGCGGTCGATTTGGCGGTTTGTTCAGCCGCGTAAGCCGCCGGGGCGCCGGGCGTTCCGGCGGCGGCGAGCGTCGCCGCTTCGGCTGCCTGAATCGCGATGTCGGAAACCTGTTTGGCGGCTTGCAGCGCGGCGGCGGCGGCGGCGGGAATGCCGCGCCACGCCGGCAGAAAGCCGATCAGGACGTTGGCGCTGCCCGGTCCGGGCGTTAAAACGGGCGGCAAGGGATGCATTACATTATCGGTAATACGGGCGGCTGGTCCGGTCGGCATGATTTTTATTCTCCTCCTTCGCTTTCGATTTTTCCTAAAATTTGCTCGACGGCTTTTCTCAAAGAAGCGTTGTTGCCCGCCGTTTTGCGGAGCGATTCGTCGTCGAGCGAGATGTTATGGGCGCGGCTTTCGACCGAAATATAGCTCGGCAACATGCGGCACGCGGCGCGCGGGTCGGGCACGGCGAGCGAGACGAGCACGGTCGCCTCGCTCGAATTATGTTCGAGAACGGTGCGGCAGGTACTCGTGCCGCCGCCGTTCGCGGCGAACTCGATCAGTTTTCCGAAGCCTTCGAGCGCGATCGTCAATTTTCCGCCGCTTTGCTTGACGACGACGGCGCGCCCCTTGCCGCTCGCCAGCGCGGCGCGATACAGGATTGCGTCTTTTGCCATAGTTTTGTAGCCTCCCGCGGAAACGAAAACGCAAAGCGCCAGCAGGCTCGCCGCGCCGAACAATATTCCTCGTCTATTTTTCATTTTCGCTCTCGTCCTCTTCCTCGTCGAGTTCTTCCTCTTCTTCGATTTCTTCCGGCTCGTGAATATGAAGCGGCACCGGCATGTAGCGCAGCGGATCGATCTGCGTCTGCCGGTATTTTATCATGTATTCTTCCTCTTCCGGCGTCGGTTTGCCGAGGAAAAACTCGATCGCGTTGACCGTGCGCACCCTGCCGAACGTCTGATCGCTTTTGTTCATCTCGCCGAAAGCGCGCGCCGCGAAACGAAAACCATCGATCACGCGCGGCGCGCCGTCCCTTTCCGCCGCGCGGCGAATCTGCTGCTGCACCCACAATTCAAAATACTTCCCTCCGGCGTCGTCGGTCAATTCCAGATAAGCGCGGATCAGTTCGAGCAGGCGCTTGTTCGGGTCGGCAATCGACTTGATGCGTTCGCGCGATTGGTTCGCCTCGCCGACGAAGAAGAACTCGTTATCGAGCAGCTCTTCGACGACGCGTCTTTCGACTCCCGCTTCCGGGTCCGCCGCCTCGTTCGCGGCGAGCGCGTTGATGCGCTGCTGCATGCGCGCCTGCAGCGGCGCCGGGTTGGCGCGCGCGCCGAGCGCGGCGAGGCATTTGATCAGCTCGGCGAACCTTTCATCGGCGAAACGGTGCCCGACCATGTAATCGTAATACTGCAGCGCGAAGCTTTTATGCGACGAATCGCCGATTTCCTGCAAAATGATCGTGCAGGCGATCGAGCGGTCGAGGTCTTCGGGGCTTCCTTCCGCGCGGTTCAGATAAGACTGAAAGGCGTCGATATGCTCTCTTAAATTGTAAAGATCGGCTAAGATGCGGACGCGCCAGAAAAATTCGGGCGGCAGCTCGCGCAGCTCGAAGGCGACGAAGCGCGAAACGAGCTCGCGCTTTAAGTGCGCCGACACCAGCGGATAATCGATCGGTCCTTTGCCCCACAGGTAGTCGCGCACCTCGTGCGCGACCGTTTCGCTCTCCGGGTCTTCGATCATTTCGGGCGGAAACGGCGGCGGTTGCGGAATCTTCTCTTCGTTGTTATTCTCTTCTGCCATAAGCTTTTAACTGAAATTATTCGTTACGGTGCCGAAAGAAAAGCGTCCCAGCCCTCGATGAATCCGCGTTCGCGCGTGCGAAATTCCTGATTCGGGTTGAGCGGAAAACTGCGGGACGCGCCGCGGACGAACTCCTTATACGGCAGAACGCGGTCCGACAATCGTTTGGAATCCCAGACGCTGTTTTTAAGATTGACCGGAACGTCGCTCATCAATTCGCTGCCGAGACCGGTGAAGTGCACCATGCTGATCATGATGTGCCCGATTTCGTGGTCGGTCGTATGCACCCGCTGATCTTTGCTCGAAAGCGTGCGCGCTTCGACGAAGCAACTGCCCAGAACCGGAAAAACGGCGTGGCGCGGCGCGCGTTCGCGAAACCAGCGCGGGAAGGCGAACCCGACCGCGCCCTCGCTCGCCGCGAACCGACCGATCACCCAGACGGCGACCGAATCGGGATCGTGCCGGTAATTGCGATTCATCGCGCGGTTCGCCGCCGAGCCGATGTTCATGAAATCGACTTCCGTCGTGTTGTTCTGGTTCGGGCGCACGCGGCTGACGATGACCTGAATTCGATTGTCGCGCGTGCGGTTCTGATCGATCGTCACGCGTTCGGTCGGATGCGTGATCAAAACGTCAGCCGAGTCGAGATTGTTGTAAATGCCCGGCGGATTGGCGAAAGCCTTAACGACGTAATCTTTCGGCAGCAGCTTGACGGCTTCGGCGACGAGCCGGTTGGCGATCTGGAGCGGCGTTTCCTTCGCGACGGTCGTGATCTCGACGGTCGTCGGGTTCGGCGTCGTGTTGACGCGGAAGCTGATCTTTTTTCCGCCCTGCGCGCCCTTGCGCGAGCCCGCCCGGATCCAGAGCATGTTTTCCACCGGATCGACGATTTCGATGTTGCCGACGATGCGCGGCGCCATGTTGGCCGCGGCGTACGTGCGGCGCACCCACGAGAGCATGTGCCGGCGCACTTCGTCGATCGTGATGCCGCCGACCAGGTTCGGCGCGCCGGCGGTCGGGCGGCACACGAAAACGCGGCAGCGCACGCGCAGTTCGCCGTCGCCGACGACCGCTTCGGTCGCGAGCGGCTCGCCGCTGACGGCGGTGTAGCGCGCGACGATCTGCTGATCGAGGATCTCGACGTTGAGATCGGCCGGGTCGTGATCGGTGAGCAGCGCTTGTTTCGGCTTCGATTTGCGGTCTTCCTCGTCGGTCACGAGCCGCAGATACTGCGAGCGGTAAATATGATCGAGTCCCGGCACTTTTTTGAGCTTCACGCTGAGCATGCGGCGCGGGCTGAAGCTTTCGTACGTGAGGTCGCCCTCGGCGTCCCTTTTCGGTTTGCCCTTCGCGTCGAGCAGCGGCTTCATCGCTTCGAGCTCGCAGGTCAGCGTCGCGGCGGTCGCGCCCTGATCGTAGATTTCGATCTTGAAATTGCGCGGGTCGGTCGATTTGGTCAGAAAACCTTCGGGCAATCGCTGCGTCGTCACGAAAGTGCTGACCTGAACTCTTTTCAGTTCGGTCGCTTTGGCGATTTTCGGGTTGCCGCCGTCGGCGATGATCTTGATGGTCGCCGGCGGCACGCCGACGCGCACGAATTTATGCTTGACTTCGGTCGGACGGCTGACTTCGCCGAGCTGCGGCTTCGGAATTTCGATCATGTCGTCTTCGCGAATATTTTCCGGGCTGCCGCGCAGTTCACGCAGCGCCTGATTCGCCGGATCGTCCCAAATCCGTTCCCAACTCGCCAAACCGTTTGCGGCGGCGAGCGACGAAAGCGAGTCGCTGTTTTTCCATTTATGCTGTGGCAATGAAAAATCCTCCTTATTTTACTTTGATTTCCAGGCTTCCTTGTCGAGCCTCGGGAAAGTGATCTTGCAGTTCCCGGGATCGATATTCGAAACGCGCGCGAAGCCCTTTTCGTCGGTCGTGCCTTCGGCGAGCGTCCGGCCGTCGGGCAGCGTCACGCGGTAGCGCTCGCCGGCGATCGGGTTGCCCTGCTCGTCGACCAGCTCGATTTCGATCCAGGATTTTTTATCCTTATTCGTCGGCGATTTCGGTTTATGCGACGGCTGCGTGTAAGACGGCACGATCGCCGGCGGCATCCGGCGGATTTGCGCTTTGTAAGTCGGCGCGTCGCTGCCCGGATCGGCGTTGTCGGCGATCATCGCTTCTTGGGGCTCGGTCGGCGGCACGACCGTGCCCGGGATGATCGGCAGCGCGGCGCCGCCCGAATTGATCATGACCATCGTGCCGTTGATCTGCACGCCGGCGGCATTGATCGTCACGAAATTGCCGCCGACCTTGATCGTCAGCCCGGTTTTCGCTTCGAGCACGATGTTCTGCGCGCTCACCATAAAATCGCCGGTGACGTCGATGTTGTACGATCCGCCGACCTTTTCGGCGCGCGCGCCGGAAATCTCGTGCGAGAGCGAACCCTCGGTTTTGAAAGCCGCTTTGCCTTCGACCTTGCGGTAATAGTCGCGCTCGATTTTCTCCAGCAAATCGCGCTCGATTATGATGTGTTCGTCGCGCTCGATTTTTTCGCGCTTGTCGCGTTTGACGATCAGGTGGCGGTCGTTGCCGATCAGTTCGCGCCGGTCGTTGCGGATGCGAATGTCGAGGTCTTTTTGCCCGTGGATGAAGATTTGTTCGGAGCCTTTTTTGTCTTCGAAGCGCAGCTCGTTGAAACCGCCGCCGCCTTTCGAGGAATTGGTCTTGATGCCGGATTTCGTTTTGTGATCGGGCAGCACGTAAGGCGGCATGGTCTGCGGATTGTAAACGCAGCCCGTCACGATCGGCTGATCCGGATCGCCTTCGAGAAAATGCACGATCACTTCCATGCCGATGCGCGGGATGAACATCGCGCCCCAGCGATTGCCCGCC
>DATCMK010000034.1:0-181312 GCA_036563455.1 Pyrinomonadaceae bacterium
GTTAAGTTTCGCGGATTGTCAAAAAACACGTTTTATTTGCACTTGAAAGAGTGTGAGTTTCGCTTCAACTACAGAAATGAAAATCTCTACTCTTTACTTTTGAAAATTACCAAAGATAACATCGTTATCTAGTCATGACCCATACTTTTTATTCGCCGGATCGATCAGCCATTTCGTTCAGCCGCGCGGGCTGCAGATTGAGCTTATTTTCGCCGCCGATTATCTGGACGGGCGAGCTCCAGATCGCGAAACCGTTTTTCGATTTCGTGATGCCGAAAAGATAATAGCTGTCGGGCTTGACGTCCTTCATCGAGGCCTTGCCGTCGCCGCCGGTCGTCATGCTGTATTTGATGTGTTTTTTGATGGCGTTGAGCGCGTCGCGCTGAAAATCGCCGTAACGGTCCGGATACATCACCGCCAGCCCGAGACTGTCCGAGAGCGAATTGCCTTCGACGGGTTCGAGGTCGGCGTCGCGCAGAATCGTCTCCAAATCTTCATCGAGCAGATAAAATTTCTCGTTCCGGACGGCTTGCACCGCGCCGTCGCGCGTCGCGATCTTCGCGTCGATCGTGACGACGCCGCGGTCGGCCGGAACGGTCGCGCCGCTCGTCGACGGCGGAACCGAAACGGACGAAGAAGGGTAACTCGGCGCGGTCGTCGACGATGACGGCGGCGGGTTGACGGTCGTCGAACTCGACGGCACTTCGATCTGGTTCGGCGCCGTTTCGGTGCGCGCCGATTCGCGCGAATCAGTCGCGGTGCGCCGCGGCGAATCGAGATTGACGTTGACGGTGCGCGTGTTCGCGACTTCCTCGTTATTGCGCGTGATGGCGATCAGCAGCACGATCACGACCAGCGCCAGAATCACGATCGGCGCGATCACCCATTTCGGAAAGCCTTCGTCGACCGGCTTTTCCGCGACCACGACGCGGCGCTGAATGACGGGCGTCGGCGCGGAAAGCGGACGCCCGCAGTTCGGGCAGGCGACGGCTTCGTTCGATACTTCGTGTCCGCATTCGGGACAATTTATTAATGACATCTGAGTTTTACCTCCCTGATTCGGTCCAATATTTCAAATCTATAAAATCGTATTAAAACCGGACAGCTTTTGTCTGTCCGCATACTAATTGGCAAGCGTTGTGCCGGGATTTAAATTTCGATCGGAGAATAATCGGATGCGTGCGGCTTCGAGTGATCCGGCAGTTCGCGGTCGCGCGCCGGGCAATAAAAATAATTTGGTTTTTGTCACTCATCATACAAATATTCCGCTGATTTTTCTTTAGACTTTGGAGTGTGACGAATACCAAAAAATTAAGGGGGAAATAGCTTTTGCGGCCAGGCGAAAGCGAGAATTTATGCTAGCGACAGAAATATTAACGAAGGATCATAAACAGGCGTTAGCCCTGATCGAGACGCTCGAAGACGCGACCGACGGCACCGGCAGTTACGCCGACTCGTTCAACCAGCTCGAAGCCGCGCTGCAGCTGCACATGCGCGAGGAAGAGGAAGTCTTTTATCCGGCGCTCGCGCAGTACGAGGAGTTCAGCGACATCATGGACGAGCTCGTGCCGGAGCACGAAATGGTCAAACAGATGCTCGCGCAGATGGGCGAACTCGCCCCGAGCAGCGACGAGTTTCAAGATTTGCTCGCGCAGATGAAGACCGCGCTCGAAGCGCACATGACCGAGGAGGAAGACGATATCTTTCCCGAATCGATCGAAGTTTTGGGCGCCGACACGATCGAACAGCTCGGCGAAGAAATCGAAACCATCAAAAATGAAGGCGGAATGGGTCGCGCCGTGAACATGTAGGCGCCGTCCGGCGGGCGTCGAGCAAAACGTTACCTCCAACTGTAATGCGTTTGCAGTAAAGATCGTCTTCTTTTGAACCCTGCAAATCTGGAAAGTAAGCGAAACTCTTCCGAGTTTCGCTTACTATTTTTTTCGATGAAATCGACGCGCGCCGGTTTCATCGATCCCGCACGGCGAGCCCCCACGGACCGTCGCCGACCTGAATTTTTTTCATGATTCGGTAATTTTCGGCGTCGATCACCGTGACGTCGTTCGAAAGACTGCCCGCCGCGTAAAGTTTTTTGCCGTCGGGCGTGACGGCGATGCCCCAGACGCGCTCGCCGGCGGCAATCGTCGCGAGGATTTCGAAACTGCCGGCGTCGATCACCGAAACGCTGTTGCCGCGTCCGTTGGCGACGTAGATTTTGCGCCCGTCCGGCGAGACGACGACGCCGACCGGTTTGTTGTTCTCGTCGAAGCGCAGCGGGATCGTCGCGATGACTTGGTGTTTCGCGGTGTCGACGACCGAGAGCGTTTGTCCGAGTTCCGCCGAAACATAGGCGCGCGCGCCGTCGGGCGAAAAAGCCGTGTCGCGCGGGCGCGCGTCGACGAGAAAGGTTTTGACGACTCTTTGCAGCGCGGTGTCGATGACCGAAATCGAATTGCTGGTTTCCGCCGTCACGTACGCCCAACGACCGTCCGGGCTCATCGTCACGCCTTCCGGTTCGATGCCGACGATCAAAGTCGCTTTGACCTCGCCGCTTTCGAGGTCGGTGATCGTCGCCGTGCCGGCGTCCTCGTTCGAAACGTAAAGCAGTTTTTCTTCGCGGTCGACGGCGAGCTGTTCCGGATCGGAGCCGACGTTGACCGATTTTATGATTTCCCCGTCGGCGGTGTCCAAAACGATGATCCGGTTATCTTTCGGCTCGGGCTTTTTTTTCAGCGGCGTGCTGAGCGCGATATAGGCGCGTTCGCCGCCCGCTCCGAGGCGAATGCCGCGCGGGCGCGAGCCGCAGTAGATCGTGTCGACGACCTCGTCTTTCGCGGCGTCGATGACGCTGATCGTGCCGTCGCGCTCGTTCGTCACGAAAACGAGCGTGCCCGGAGAATAACGCGCGCAGCCCGCCGCGAAAACGGCGAACGGCAAAATTATCGTCAGTAAGATTTTTTTGGTCATTCTTAAATTTTCGCTCACGAAAAATTGTTTGCCCGCGAAACACGCGAAAAGACGCGAAAATTTTTAAGATTTTTAAGCGCGTTTCGCGGGCGGTTATTTGAATGTCGGAACCGAAAAATCAGATTACCTTTATAGCGTCGGTTCGACCGGCAGCATTTTGCCCTCGCGCCGCACAACGCGTTTTTCCGATTCGCGCAGCCAGCCGGCGAACATCAAAAGCCCGGCGAAAATATAAACGAGTCCCGCCGGAATCCACATGATCAAGCCGCCGATCTGCTGATCTTCGAGCGGCGTCAAGCCCCACGCGGCGGTCGATTTTTCGTAAGCCGGATACCAGACCTTTCCGGTTAAAGTCAGAAACACGCCGAGCAGCCCGCTATGCACCGAAGTCGTAAACAGGTACAAAACGCCCGCGCCGTAATTCGCGACGCCGCGCGGCGCCGCCATGATCGCGTACCAGAAAACGAGCGCCGACAGAAAAAAACTCGCGTGCTGAAGGGTGTGCACGAGATCGCTTTTCAAGGTCGCCTGGAACAGGAACGGGATATGCCACGTCCAGAGCGCGACGGCGTGAACGAGCCACGCGACGAACGGATTCGTCAGTAAACGCCAGGTTTTCGTGACCGCGCGCGTCTTCACGACGCCGTTCACGGATTTGCGCGCGGCGCGCGGCAGCGCCCAGAGCGCGGCGACGAACGGGCGGCTCAATACGAAGAGCGGCGCGGCGACGAGCATCAGGATTTCGTGCTGCGTCATGTGCGCGGAAAACAAAACCTCGCCCCACGGATGGAGCGGCGAAACGAGCGCGACGAAAAGAAAAATCCAGCCGCCCGCGAACGCCGCCGCTTCCCGCCGACTGATCGCGCTGCCCGTGCCGGACGCGCGCCAGAGATTGCGCAGCCCCGAAATATAAACCGCGGCGGACACGGCGAGCGACGCGACGCTCAGCGGGTCGAAACTCCACGCGCGCCAGAGATCGGCGTAGTCGTGCGGTTTGCCGTCGTGCGCGAAAACCGCGCCGGCGGGCGTCAAAAACGCCGCCAAAATGATTAAACAGAAGATTTTTTTACTCATCCGCGAATTAAATACGGTTTTTGTTGCGCCGCATCAGCAGCCAGCCCAAAATCAGGAATCCGGCGCCGGCGACGCCCAGAAACGTCCAGTTGTAAACCGCGAATTCCGGCACCTGCCGAACGTAATGAATCTGCAAAAGGTGATGATCGACGATGCCCTCGATCGTATTGAAAAGCCCCCAGCCGAAGATCATCTGCCCGGCGAACGCGACGAACGACGGCACGACCAGATCGTTCGTCGCGGCGTTTCGAAGCAGCAGCACGCCGATCAGGATGATCAAAAAACAGGCGGCGTCGAACATGCCGTCGGCGCTCATCAGCCGGTGCATGTTTTCGAGCGAATCGGGCGGGATGACGTTCGACAGCATATGGTGCCACTGCAGGATCATGTGCAGCAGAAAGCTGTCGACGAGCCCGCCCAGTCCGACTCCGATCACGATTCCGGCATGACTTAATTTTCGGTTTCCGCTTAATCTGAGTGTCATTTCATAACGATCTTCTCATTAACCGATCATATTTTTCTGTCATTTATCGCACGGAACGCCGAGCAGCGTCGGCAGCCACTGCGCGAAAATCAAAAGCGTGAAAAGCGCGCTCGTGAGCATTCCGAGGATCGCCATGAAACGGCTCCGGTCGATCGGATCGGCCTTTTGCGCGTCCCACTTTTTCCCCGTTTCGAGCCAGCTGCGCCACGAAACGACGCCGCCGACGACCGACAGTAAAAGCGCGAACACCGACGCCAGGTGATTCGGCATAAAATCCGCGTGTTTACAGCCGTATTCGCTCGTTAAATAAACCGTCTGGAGCTGAACCGCCCACGCGCCCGGCGGCAGCAGAAGTCCGAGCCAGAGCCAGAATTGACCGCGCTTTCGCGCGAATTCGCTTTTCTCTTCGTTTGCCATCTTCCTTACAAAAACCTCGGCGCCAGATAAACCAGCATGTACAGCAAAACCCAGATGCCGACGATCCAGTACCAGTAAACCGCCATGACGGTCAGATCGAGCGCGTGTTTGTCGTCCAGTCCTTCCTTGTAAGTCCACGCCAGCAGGTAAAAATCCTCGGCGCACAGGATGATCAGGTGCATCAGGTGCGTTCCCAGAATAACCCACGTGATCGAACCGTAGGCATTGTCGTCCCATTTGAAAAGCAAGGAGTCGAATTCCTGAAAACGGATGACGATCGCCGCGATGTTTATCAAAAGCGTGATCGGCAAAAGGATTTTGACCATCTTCTCGTCCTTGCGCCGCGCGCTCAGGTCGAGCCAGATCGCCGGAATCATGCTTGCGAGCAGCACGATCAACCCGACGGTCGGCAGCAGAAGCTCCGGCGCGGAATCGTAAAGCACCGGCAATCGGTCGACGCGCGGCGGCGGAAACGGCGAAAGATTCATCCAGACGGAAAAATAGATCGCGACGAGAATGCCGAACATCGTCGTTTCGATGAACAATAAAAGCAGATTGCCCCACCAGATCGGCTCGTGGTAATCGAGCAGCGTCGACGGCAATTCTTCGACGTGAAGGGTTTTGCGTCCGATCAATTCCTCGTTCGTCATCCGTTGACCTCCAAAGGTTCGCCGTGCGCCGGCGGCTCTTTCGCCTCGTCCTGAATCTTGCCGTGCGTGAACGGGCGGTGACCGGCGCTGTTGCTCCAGAACCAGCCGAAAAAGACGAAGAAACACGCGACCACTCCGAACGGCACGCCCCACGGCGTGAAAATAAAACTGGTGAAGATGCCGCCGACGACGACCGCGAGCAGGAACGGATAAATCGAATCCTTCTGCATTTCGTACCGGTTGTTCGGCGCGGCGTCGTGAATCGTCGTCGCGAGCGTTTCGCGGCGCAGCACGCTCAAACCCGTGACGACCGGCGCGTCCGCGCTCGCGTCCCAGATCGCGTTGCGTCCCTGCACGGTGCGAATGTACTGAAAATTATACGGCGGCGGCGGCGAATCGGTCGCCCATTCGAGCGTATCCGCGCCCCACGGGTTCGCGCCCGCCGCCAGACCGAACTTCCAGCTATAAACGGCGTTGCCGAGAAATGCCAGCACGCCCAGACCCATCACGCCCGCGCCGACGGTCGCCAGAAAATTCAAATCGCCCC
This sequence comes from Pyrinomonadaceae bacterium, assembly GCA_036563455.1. GTDB lineage: Bacteria > Acidobacteriota > Blastocatellia > Pyrinomonadales > Pyrinomonadaceae > JAFDVJ01. The sequence continues at coordinate 6,140 of DATCMK010000034.1, forward strand.
AACCCGTTTCCGGCACGTACGTGTAAACGCGGCGCGGCATGCCGTTCAGACCCAGAATGTGCATCGGGAAAAAGACGAGATTAAAGCCGACGAACAGCAACAGGAAATTGACGATGCCGGCCCGTTCGCTCAAAAGCCTGCCGGTCCATTTCGGGAACCAGTAATAAATCGCGCCGAACAGCGGGAAGACCGCGCCGCCGATCAAAACGTAGTGAAAATGCGCGACGACGAAGTACGTGTCGTGCAGCTGCAGATCGAGCGGGACCGACGCGAGCATGACGCCCGTCAAGCCGCCCATCACGAAGATCGCGAAAAAACCGATGACGAAAATCAGCGGCGTCTTCAGATTCAACTTTCCCGACCAGAGCGTCGCCAGCCAGCAGAAAATCTGCACGCCGTTCGGGATGACGATCAGCATCGAGGCGGCGGTGAAGATGCTTTGCCCGAGCTGCGGCAGCGGCGTCGCGAACATGTGATGCACCCACACCCCGAAGCCGATAAAAGCGGTCGCGATCATCGTCAGCACGAGCGGCGTGTAGCCGAACATTTTCCGCCGCGCGAAGGTCGCGATGATCGCCGACACGAAGCCGGTCGCGGGGATGAAAATGATGTAAACCTCGGGGTGCCCGAAAAACCAGAAAAGGTGCTGCCACAGAATCGGATCGCCGCCTTCCGCCTGATTGAAAAAGTGCGTCGAGATGTGCATCATCCGGTCCATCGACAGCAAGGTGCTCGCCAGGGTGACGGCGGGCATCGCGAAAATCACCATGAAGCTCGTGACGACCTGCGCCCAGACGAACAGCGGGATGCGGTTCAGACTCATGCCCGGCGCGCGCTGCTTCAGCACGGTCGTGACGATCTCCACCGCGCCGATCAGCGCGGCGATCTCCGTCAGGCTGACGACCTGCGACCATAAATCGACGCGATGCCCCGGACTGTATTCCGGTCCCGAAAGCGGAACGTAGGAAAACCATCCCTGATCCGGCCCCATGTTGATGATCAGCCCGACGAACAGCATGATGCCGCCGATCAGATAAATGTAATAGCCGCAGGCGTTCATGCGCGGAAAGGCGACGTTGCGCGTGCCGACCATCAGCGGCACGAAATAAATTCCGAAGCCCTGCATGATCGGGACGGCGAAAAGAAACATCATCGTCGTGCCGTGCACCGTAAAGATCTGGTTGTAGAGATCGGGACCGAGCACCGTGTTTTCCGGCTTCATGAGCTGCAGGCGCATCAGCGCCGCCAGCACGCCGCCGAACAGAAAGAAAATAAAAGCCGTCACGATGATGCGCAGCCCGATGGTTTTGTGGTTCGTGACGGTGAACCAGCCGAGCACGCCGCGCGGTTCCGCCCACGTTTTTTCGAGCTCGCGCCGTTCGGCTTCGATGGTCTCCGGCGTGATGTCCGCCGACTGCACCCAATCTTCCTTTTCCTGTAATTTTGTTTCCTGATCTGCCATTTGTTTGCGGTTTATTTCAGACTCTCCAAATATTCGACCAAATCCTGTAAATCTTCCGGCGCGTAATTGCTCATCGGCATCCGGATGCCGGGCTTGATCTTCTGCGGGTCGGTGATCCAGTTCTGCAAATGCTCGCGCGTTTTCGGCAGCGAACCGGCGCCGATGTACGGGCGCGAGGCGACATGCGTCAGATTCGGTCCGACGCGCCCGCCGGCGATCGTGCCCTGCACCGTATGGCACTGCGTGCAGGTGCCGGTCAGAAAAATCTGCTGCCCGCGTTTTTGCGCGTCCGTCGCGGGCGCCGCGGAAGTCTGCCGCTGCGCGCTGATCCAGGCGTCGAAATCCTCCGGCGCTTCGACCGTCACCATGAAACGCATCTTCGCGTGCTGGTAGCCGCAGTATTCGGCGCACTGCCCCCAGAAAGTGCCGGTCTTTTCGGCCTGAAAATAAAACGCGGTCGGGTAGTTCGGAATCAGATCCTTTTTGCCGTGCAGGTTCGGCAGCCAGAAGCTGTGAATGACGTCGTTCGACTGCAGCACGAGCTTGACCGGCCGCCCGGCGGGCAGGTGAAGCTCGTTCGCGGTCGTCACGTTGTTGCTCGGCACCGCGTCCTGATACTCGATTTCCCACCACCATTGATGCCCGGTCACTTTGATCTGCAAAGGTTGCGGGCTGCCGGAAAGCGTCTGGATCGCGCGCCCGGTGCGGAAACTGACGATCATCAGCGCGAACAAAATCACGGTCGTCACCGCGACCGCCGCTTTGACCGTGTTGCCGATGCGCGTTTCGCGGCGCTCATCCGGCGCGAGGTCCGGCGCGGTGTTTTCGTCGCCCCGGCGGCGGCGCGCGAGCGCCGCGAGCAGCACCGCCATCACGATCACGTAAACGGTCGCCGTCACGGAAAAGAAAATCCACCACAGGTTTTCGAGCCGCGAAGCCTGCACGCCCGCCGCGTCGAGCGCCGACTGCGCGCCGCCGCAGCCGCCCGAAATGATGACCGCCGCAAATGCGATGAGCCGCCAAGCGCCGGCGGACAGAGCTTTTTCAGTCCGCGAACCGACGCGAATCAACGCGGATAAAAAATTTGATTTATCCTCGACCGGTGCGACTTGTTTTAATTTCTTGACTTTCATTCGCGTTTATTCGCGTCGATTCGCGGGCAAATCCTTTCTCACTGCGGCATCTCCGCCGATTTCGGAACGCTCGCGTCGTTCATTTTTTCTTTTTCCTTCGAGTTTTCCGGCTTTTTATACTGCATGTTGTCGTCGCGCGACGGCGCGGCGTCTTTCGGCACCTGTCCGCTCAAAGAGCGCACGTACGCCGCAAGCTGCCAGATTTGATAATCTGGCAGCTTGCCGCGAAACGACGGCATGCCGTTCGGGCGACCCTCGACGATCGTCGCGAAAATCTTTTCCGGTTCGCCGCCGTAAACCCATTTGTCGTCCATCAGGGGCGGTCCCATGCCGCCGCCGCCGTGTGCGTGGCAGCCCGAACAATTCATGTATTCGAAAAGCCGCTTGCCTTCCGACAGCGCGTAGGCGTTTCCCTCGTATTCGTTGACGACGGGCGGACTTGCAGGCAGCGGCGCGCCGGGCTGCAAAGTCGAAAGCTGTTTCGAGTTGATGCGGTCGGCGTCCGGCGTTTTGACGCGAAAGCCGCGCTCCTCGCGTTCGCAGGCGGCGAAGCCGGAAACCAAAAAAAGCAAAACCAAAATCGCCGCGAAATTAAAGCTTTCCGGTCTTCTTAGCGCCTCGGCGCCTTTGCGAAAGAAAAGAAATATTTCCCGCGAAGGCGCAAAAACGCAAAGAAAATCTTCACCGGCTGAGTTTCTTTTGAGATGCTTCATTTTCCCTCCCTGTTCAAAGCCGCCGTTTCGCCCGCGACGCGCGGCACGCCGTATTCATCGAGGATTTTTTCGATTTCGGCGCGTCGGCGCGTCAGGATCTCTTCGATCCGGTTTTTCAAATCGTCCTCGCCGCGCCGCACGCCGACCGACACGTCGTAGACGAACGGCAGGTACGGCAGATCGATCTGCGGCGAAACGGGGGCGAGTTTGAGCGGCGCGCGTTCCTTTTTCGCGAAAAATCCGGCGAGCGGTCCCCAGACGACCGCGACGTCGACCTCGCCCTTCGCGACCGCCGCGACGATGCGCGCCGGCGGATTCGGCTCGCGGTAATCGCCGTAAACCGAGTAGCCGACGATGTTTCCGACGATGCCGCGATTGGCGAGCGCGTGCGCGGGCGGCGTGTTCGCGCCGTCGTCGCCGACGACCTGCACGCCGATTTTCAGGGTTTTCAGCGCCTCGTCGTCGAACGATTCGATTTCTAAATTCCGGTCTCGCCGCGAGACGAAAACGTAGCTCGAACGGTAATAAGGCGCGGTCGTCGCGGCGAGCTCGAAGCTTTCCGGCACGCCGACGACGACGTCGCACAAACCGGCGCGCAGGGTGTTGCGGAAAAATCCGCGCCGCTGCGCCCACCACGTGTATTCGACCGGCAGATTCATCTCGCGCCCGAGCAGCGCGGCGATCTTGTTTTCGAAGCCTTCGCGTTTTTCGTTCGAAAACGGCAGGTTGTTCGGATCGGCGCAGATTCTCAGCGCGGTCGTCGACGCCGGAATTTTCGCCTGCGCGGGCGGCTCGATATAGCGTTTTTCAAACGCCGGCGCGGCCGCGACCGGCTGATCGTTTCGGGCGCAGGCCGTGAAGAATATCGGCGAAAGAACGATCAGCCACGAACAAACGCGAACGGACACGAAAGAATTTAACTTGAAATTTCGTGAAATTTCGTGTCCGTTCGCGGCTAAGCTCTTACGGAAGCGCGAAAACATAAAGCGTGCCTCCTTTGGTCGTCGCGTCCTTCAGATCGCTCATCACGCCGCCCCAGCCGTTCGCGGCGGTTTCGTCGCGCGGGTCGAGATCGCCCGAGACGATCGCGCCCGACCAGCCGCCGACGCCCGAAAGGATCGCGACGTACTGTTTGCCGTCCGGCGCGCGGAACGTGACCGGCTGCCCGATGATGCCCGAACCGGTCTTGAACTGCCACAAGACGTTGCCGGTTTTGGCGTCGAGCGCCTTGAACCAGCCCTCCATCGTGCCGTAAAAAACGACGTCGCCGGCGGTCGCGAGCGCGCCGCTCCAGACCGGAAAATTCTCCTTGAGCTGCCAAGCCGCCCGTTTATTAACCGGATCCCACGCCGTGAACCACCCGCGATTGCCGCCCGGCCCGGCGTAATACTTGACGTTCGCGCCGACGTACGGCGTGCCGGCGATGTAGTTCGCCTCGATGCCTTCGAAATCCATGCACAAATTGTTGTGCGGGATATAAAGCAGTCCGGTGCGCGGGCTGAAGGCCGACGGGTTCCAGTCCTTCGCGCCGGGCGCGGACGGGCAGGCTTCCTTGATCACTTTATTGGTCGAGGGGCGTTTTTCTTCGTTTTCGATCAATCGTCCCGTTTGCAGGTCGACGCCCTTCGAGGTCGTGATGTAAACGTACGGCGTCGCGGACAAAACCTGCCCGGTCGCGCGGTCGTGAACGTAAACGTAGCCGTTGCGTTCCGGGCGCAAAACGACTTTGCGCAGCGCGCCGTCGATCGGCAAATCCACTAAAACGCTTTCGTTGATGCCGTCGTGATCCCATAGATCGTGCGGGCTCGATTGGTAAAACCAGACCGCTTCGCCGGTGTCGGCGTCGCGTGCGAAAACGCCCGCCGACCATTTATTGTCGCCCGGGCGCAGCTCGTGGTTCCACGGTCCGGGGTTGCCGGTGCCGTAAAAAATCAAATTCGTTTCCGGATCGTACGAGACGAAGCCCCAGACGGTCGCGCCGCCGATCTTCCACTGGTCGGGGTTCCACGTCGTGACGCCGAGATCGGCGCCTTTTTCGGAATCGTAAAACGGCTTGAAGCGCGCGCCGATCAAAACCTCCGCGTCGGGTCCGGTGTTATAAGCCTTCCACGCGATCTGCCCCGATTCGGCGCTGAGCGCCGTGATCCAGCCGCGCACGCCCATCTCGCCGCCCGAATTGCCGACCAACACTTTGTCTTTGACGACGAGCGGCGCCATCGTGACGGTTTCGCCTTTATTGATGTCGCCGAGCTTGGTTTTCCAGATTTCCTTGCCGGTCGCCGCGTCGACCGCGCAGGTCTGCCCGTCGAGCGTGTTGATGAAAACCTTGCCGTTCGCGTAGGCCGCGCCGCGATTGACGGTGTCGCAGCAGGCGACGCCCTGCGCCGCCGCTTCCGGTCGCGGCTCGTACTTCCATTTCTGCGCGCCGGCGTTCTTCAGATCGAGCGCGTAGAGAATATTCGGGTACGGTGTGACGACGTACATCGTGTCGCCGACGACTAAGGGCGCGGCTTCCTGACCGCGATTGACGCCGGTCGAAAACGTCCAGGCGACCTTCAAATTCGCGACGTTCGCGGCGTTGATCTCGTCGAGCCCGCTAAAGCGCGTGTTGGCGTAATTTTTCGCCGCCATCAGCCACTGACCGTCTTCCGGTTCGTTCGCCGAAACGGCGCCGGTCGGCAGCGCGGTCGGCGAACCGCCCGAATTTTCGGGTCGGCGATCGTTGCAGGAAGAAAATAGAAAGGCGAGCGAAGCGAACAAAAACGCCGCCACGAGTCGATTGATGGATTGAGAAAAAACGGGAGCAGACGAATTTTTTCGAATCATGTTTTCCCCTTTGCCTTTAAGCAAACTCGAACGGCTGACAAACATCAATAAAACCTTTTAACATCGGGGATTGAGATTTTTAATCAATGTTTTCAAATCCGATGTTTCTGCCGAATCGAGATGAAATCAATACTATTCCCGTCCGGCGGCGCTTTCCGTAATCTGGCATACAAAAGCGCGGCGCTTCTCTAAAACCTGACTTCAAGAACGTTTAGCCGGCTTTCAAAGATCGCGCCGCGAGCTTTTTCGGAATGTTTTTAAGCTGACGGCCGAGGCGCGTTCCGACGTGTTTCAATAATTCCGATGACCGAAATTTCGCGCGATAGGAGCGAAAACGTGCGCACCGTTTGAACGGTTTCGGCGATTCCCGGTTTCGAGTGGCCCCCGCTCCGATATAAATTCTTAAATCAAAGGACTTATTAGCGGCTTTGTCACCTTGCACACAGAAAAACGAAACTTATTTAAATCGATCGGCTGACTCATTCTTTCGAAAAAAAGCGAAGGAATTCGCCGCCGTCAAAAAGAGCGGGCGCACGCGCCTGCACGACGCCGTGCCGATAACGCTCGGCGAGGAATTCGGCGCTTACGCCGAGAATCTGCGGCGCGCGGCGCGAAGGCTCGAAGACTGCGAGCCGGCGCTGCTCGAAATCCAGCTCGGCGGCACGGCGGTCGGCACCGGCATCAACGCGCATCCCGATTACGCGCCGCGCGCGGTCAAAAAGCTCGCGCGCCTGACCGGGCTCGATCCGAGGGAGGCGAAAAACAAAATCGCGTCGCAGCAATCGCTCGGCGATTTTCTCGCCGTCTCTTCCGCCTTGCGCGGGCTCTGCGTCGAATTGAATAAAATCTGCAACGATCTGCGGCTCTTGAACTCGGGACCGCACACCGGTTTTTACGAAATCGAACTGCCCGCGATGCAGCCCGACTCGTCGATCATGCCGGGCAAGGTCAATCCCGCGATGGCGGAGATGGTCAACATGGTCTGCTTTCACGTGATCGGCCGGGTACGCGGCGCTCGCGATGTGCGCCGAAGCCGGGCAGCTCGAAGTCAACGTCACGATGCCGTACGTCGCCTACGGGCTTTTCGAGGCTTTCGACGTGCTGACCGGAGCGCTCGAAACCTTCCACGAAAAATGCGTGCGCGAAATCAAGGCGCACCGGAAATCTGCGCGAATTTCGCCGAGCGCTCGGTCGGGCAAGCCGCGCTTTTGAACGGGGAACGCGGCTTCATGGGCGCCGCGGAAATCGCGATGGGGGCGATCGAGGAAAACAAATCGGTGCCGGAAACCCTGGGCGAAAAAAAGTTAAATAAATAAAATCGATCGTTAAAACATCGGCCCGAAGGCTTCGACGGTTCCGCGCCGGTCTCTTTCCCGCCGGAATCAGGCGCCGACTTCGACCAGCGTTTCGATCTGCTTTCTGATCTTCGCTTTGATGTCGTCGAAATAAATGCTGACGTTGCCGTCTTTGTCCTGAAAATCGACGATCGTCGCCCGATCGCGGCCGTCGTCGCGGAACAGGCGGATCTGACGCGAATTTTCGCCGTCGCCCGGGCAGAGCGCCGGCTCGATCGCGAACCGCCTGCCGGATAAATTCAGCTCGTCGAGAATTTCCTCGGTCGCCAACTTGATTGTCCGCTCGTCTATCATCTTCCGTTCCTCTCTGCCGCAAACTCATTCGGTCTCGTAACATCTTTTAATTTAAGCGGCGGCGCGCGCCCGGTTCTGTCATGCGGCGCACACAAGATTTTCGATCGCGGCGAACGAGGATCGAACGGCGCGATAAAATTTCGCGCCGCGAAACTTCATCGATTCGGTCGACCGGCGGCTTTCCTGTTCGATGTTCTTTTTTCTTTTTTTTCGACGTTTCGACGCCGTTCGAAAGACGGCTGCGGGCAGTGTAATTCAGCATACAGATTGTCGATTTGCGATTTTGTTAATTTTTATCTGAAAATGTTTTTTTAAGTGATTTCAATAATATAGGAGACGAAAAGAGTTAACCGCATGAGTAACGGAGCAAGCACGCTGATCGCCATCGGCGGCGGCGAACTGGAGAAAGCGAAGGACGTTCTGGAGAGGTTTCTGGATTTAGTGAAAAAGAATTCCGACGCGCGGCTCGTCGTCATGACGATCGCCACGAACGAACCGGAAAAAGCCGCCGACAAATACACCCGGCTGTTCAGAAAGAACGGCGTCAATCACGTCGGCGTCATCGACGTTTCGCAGCGCGACGACGCGTTCAAGGAAGCGAGCCTCAAGAAGATCCGCGAGGCGGACGCGCTGTTTTTCACCGGCGGCGACCAGCTCAACATCACGAGCCTTTTGGGCGGCAGCCACCTGCACAATGAGATTTACGACCGCATCAAAAACGGCATCGTCATCGCCGGCACGAGCGCCGGCGCGGCGATGATGTCGAATTCGATGATCGTTTCCGGCAGGAGCGACGTCGCTCCGCTCGTCGGCGGCGTCGAGATCGCGCCCGGAATGGACCTGCTGAGCGGCACGATCATCGACACGCATTTTTCCGAGCGCGGGCGGCACGGGCGGCTTTTGACGGCGATCGCGCACTACCCGCAGGACTTGGGCATCGGCATCGACGAGCGGACGGCGATCGTTATTCACCGCAACGAATTCAAGGTGCTCGGCGAGGGCGTCGTGACGATCATGGACGGCAGCCAGATGCGGCACAACAACCTGCCGTACCGCAAAGACGACCAAACGGTCGGGCTGTTCGGCGTCGACATCCACGTTTTGCCCGCCGGCTACAAATACGATCTGAAAAAGCGCGAGCCGATCAGCCCGGCGATGGGCAAAATGGCGGGCGTCGACAACGAGGTTTAAAGGATGCGTTTGATAATGGTCGCCGCGCCGGAAGGAAAGGGCGAAGCAGTCACGAAAACAGCGTTCGCGGTCGAAATCGACAAGGTTTCGCGCCGCGCGGTCGAAAGCCATCACGCGGACGGGCGCGTCGAGCGCAAGGACGTCGTCGACATCGAAACCTCGACGCCGAAAGCGAAGCGTTTCATCGACGCGCTGCTCGCGGCGGATTTTTACGAGCGCGACGATTTCACGATTTCGATTCGTCAGCCGCGCGCGATCGTTTCTAAAACCGCTCTGCACGAATTGACAAAACCGTTCGTCGAACCGGCGACGGACGTCATGGAAGAGCTTTTTCAGTTCAGCCACGTCACGGCGAGCTTCGCGGGGCGCGTCGCGGTCGCGGCGTGTCTGATCGCCTACGGCATGATCGAGCAAAAACTGCTGCTGATGATCGCCGGACTGCTCGTTTTGCCGCTGACGCCGCTGCTGCTCGCCGTCAGCTTCGGCGCCCGAACCGGCGTCTGGAATCTCGCCCGTCAGGGCGCGCTCGCTTTCCTCGTCGTGACGGCGCTGCTGTTCGCGGGCGGCGCGGGCATCGCCGCGCTCAGCGAACCGCCGATGAAATATCAGGATTTTAATACTTTGGCGGCGAGCCTGCTGATTTCGGTGGGCGTCGGCGTCGCCGCCGGATTCGCCAATATCGACGACGCCGGTCAGCGGCAGCTGATCGGCCTCGCGGCGGCGGCGCAGATCGCGCTCGTGCCGGTCTGGTTCGGCATCTCGGCGGTTTTCGGATTTCCGGGAAACGACGGCGCGAACGAAATCATCGAGCGCGCGGCGTCGTTTTTTCTCAACATCGTCGTGATGATCGTCGTCACCTTCATCGTTTACACATCGACCAAAGCCGCGAACGGCGCGCTTAAAAAAATCCAGACCGAATAAATCACTCTGAGACTAAAAATCCTCATAACCAACGAAAAATCGCGAGCGGCGATTTTTCAAGGAGCACCAAGCAATGAAAGTCGAAACCATCAGAATAATCAACGGCGCGAATGTTTACAGTCACCGACCGGTCGCCGTCATGCGCCTCGACCTCGAAGACCTCAGGGGCAGAAAAAGCCGCGAAATCGAAGATTTTAACCGCCGCCTCGTCGAAGCGCTGCCCGAACTGAAAAAGCATTTTTGCGACCGCGGGCACGAAGGCGGATTCATCGAGCGGCTGGAAGAGGGCACGGGCCTTCACCACGTCATCGAGCACGTCGCGCTCGAGCTGCTTGCGCAGACCGGCTTCGCCGATCAGGACCGAAGAACCGGCTGCCGCGGCGACGAAAAAGACGATTCGAAAGCGGTCGTCGAAACGACGACCGTCGAAACGACGCGTTACCTGATGCCAATCGCCGCCGAATTGACCGACGCGATTCTGCGGGAAAAAACGTTTTTCGCGGAAGAAAAAATCGTCGCGGCGAAGGACATCGCGGCGGACAGCGAGCTCGGTCCGAGCACGGCGGCGATCGTCCGCGCGGCGGAAAAACGCGGGATTCCGTGGACGCGCGAAAACGATTACAGCCTCATTCAACTGGGTTACGGGAAAAATCTGCATTACGTGCAGGCGGCGGTCACCGACCGCACGAGCGCGCTCGGCGCGGATCTGGCGGGCGATAAGGACGAAACGAAAAAGCGCCTCGATAAATTCTCGATTCCGGTTCCCGAAGGCGAAATCGTGCGCACGGAGGAAGAAGCCGTCGCCGCGCTCGAAGCGGTCGGCGCTCCGGTCGTCGTCAAACCGCTCGACGGTCGGCAGGGCAAGGGCGTTTCGCTCAATCTTTCTTCGCCGGAAGAAGTCGCCGCCGCTTTCCGGCACGCGCGCGAATACTCGCGAAAAGTGCTGGTCGAAGAATTGTTCGGAGGGAAAAATTACCGCGTGCTCGTCGTCGACGGGGTAATGGTCGCCGCGAGCGAGCGTTTGCCGTGTTACGTGACGGGCGACGGCAAACACACGATCGCCGAGCTGATCGAAATCGAAAACCGCAACCCTTTGCGCGGCGAAGGGCACGAAAAGCCTTTAACGAAAATCAAGATCACGCCGATCCTGACCGCCGCGATGGAAAAAGAAGGCTTGAAGCTCGAAGACGTGCCGGCGGCGGGGAAACGCGCGATGCTCTGCGGCGGCATGAACCTTTCGACCGGCGGCACGGCGCGCGACGTCACCGACGCGGTGCACCCGACGGTCAAATCCGCCTGCGAGCGCGCGGCGCGCGTCGTCAATCTCGACGTCTGCGGCGTCGACCTCGTTCTGGAAGACATCGCCGCGCCGCTGCCGAAGGAAAAGGGCGGCGTGATCGAAATCAACGCGGCGCCGGGGCTGCGGATGCACACCGACCCGTCGGAAGGAAAGCCGCGCGACGTCGGCGCGGCGATCGTCGAGATGCTCTACCCGGCGGGCGCGCCGGCGCGCATCCCGATCATTTCCGTTACGGGAACGAACGGCAAGACGACCGTCACGCGTATGATCTCGCACGTGCTGGCGATATCCGGCGCGTCGGTCGGCACGACGACGACCGACGGAATTTTTCTCAACGGGCAGGAAATCGTGCGCGGCGACACGACCGGACCGGTTTCGGCGAAAACCATCCTCGGCGACCGCGCCGTTCAAGTCGCCGTGCTCGAAACGGCGCGCGGCGGCATCGTGCGGCGCGGCCTGGGCTACGACTGGTCGGACATCTCCGTTTTGACGAACATCTCGGAAGACCATATCGGACAGGACGACATCCACTCGATCGACGACCTGATCAACATCAAAGCGCTGCTCGCCGAACGCGTCCGCGCCGGCGGAACGCTCATCGTCAACGCCGACGACCCGAATTCTTTGCGCGTGCTCGAACGCGCAAAGGTCAAAACGCCGGCGCGCAGGATCGTCTTTTTTTCGCTCGACGAAAATAACGCGATTCTGCGAGAACATCTCGCCGCGGGCGGGCTCGCCTATTTTCCGCAAAACGGTCAGATCACGGAAGCGCACGGAAAAATCAGCCAGCCGCTGCTGAAAAGCGCCGACATTCCGGTGACGATGAACGGCGCGGCGGAGTTTCAGGTCGCGAACGTGCTCGCCGCGGTCGCCGCGTGCCGCGCGTACGGTCTCGCGGCGACGGCGCTGGCGAGCCTGAAATCCTTCGACAACGCGGCGCATAATCCCGGCAGAAACAATCTCTACCGCGTCGGCAGCGGCTACGCGCTGATCGATTACGGGCACAATCCGGGCGCGTTCGAGGCGATCTGCAAAATGGCGGCGAACTGGAAGGGCTTTTCGGTGACCGGCATCATCGGCGTGCCGGGGGACCGCGACGACGAATTGATCGTGAGCGCGGCGCGCGTCGCCGCGCGCGGCTTTCAACGGATCGTGATCAAAGAAGACACTGATCTGCGCGGACGGCGAAAAGGCGAAGTCGCGCGGCTGTTGTGCGAAACCGTCAACCGCGAAGCGCCCGACCGCAGCTGCACGATCGTGCTCGACGAAGTGCGGGCTTTCGCCGAAACGCTCGCCGAAATGCGCGAAAACGAAATCGTCGTGGTTTTCTACGACAAACTCGCGCCGGTTCTCGAAGTGCTCGCGCAAAACGGCGCCGTGCCGGCCGCCGCGATCGAAGCGGGCGCCGCCCAAAGGCCGAATTCGGCACAGGTTTAAAAAATTATGCTGACACTGATCGAAAACGGAGAAATTCACGCGCCCGAGCCGCTCGGCAAAGGCTCGATTCTATGCGCCCGAAACATGATTTTGAAGATCGGCGATATCAGCCGAGCCGCGGTCGAAGCGGTCGGCGTCGAATGCGAGATCGTCGATGCCGCGGGCTGTCTCGTCACGCCCGGCTTGATCGACCCGCACCAGCATCTTTTGGGCGGCAGCGGCGAATCGGGATTTTCCACACAGACGCCGGAAATTCACGCCGCGGAAATCGTCGCCGCCGGCATCACGACGGTCGTCGGCTGCCTCGGCGTCGACACGACGATGAAGACTCTGCCTGGACTGCTCGCGAAGGTCAAAGCGCTGAAGGAAGAGGGGTTGAGCGCCTATATGTGGACGGGCGGGTACAACGTGCCGCCGACGACCGTCACCAAGGACGCGCGCGACGACATTTTGTTCATCGAGGAAGTGGTCGGCGCGGGCGAGATCGCGATTTCCGACGAACGCTCGACCGAGCCGGATTTTCACGAGCTCGCGCACCTCGTGCACGACACCTATGTCGGCGGCATGCTCAGCAGAAAGTCGGGACGCACGCATTTCCACGTCGGGAAAGGCCCGCGCCGCTTGGCGCTGCTGCGCGACCTGATCGAAAAGGACGACGTCGCGCCCGATTGGCTGTACCCGACGCACATCAACCGCTCGGAGGAGTTGATGCTCGAAGCGATCGCGCTGGCGGCGCGCGGCAGCTTCGTCGACATCGACACGGTCAACGAGGATTTGCCGCAGTGGCTCAGGTTTTATAAGGGCAACGGCGGCGATCTGACGAAACTGACGGTTTCTTCCGATTCTTCGATCACGAGCCCGCAGAATCTTTTCCGGCAGATCCGCGAATGCGTCGTCAAACACGAATTCGGCCTGGAAGAAGCGCTGCCGCTCGTTACGGCGAACACCGCTCAGGCGTTAAAACTCGGCAACAAAGGCGTGCTGAAGGAGGGAAACGCCGCCGACGTTTTGATTCTCGACAAAGAAAAGTTCGAAATCCGCGACGTCTTCAGCGCCGGCAAGCGCCTGCTCGCAGACGGCAAACCGACTTTCAAGGAAGCGTTCCTCAAAGACAGCAACCGGAACGTCAAACTGAAAGGCGAAAAAGCTTAGCGGGAATCGGGAGGCATTGAATCATTTGTTCGTCGAACCATTGATTCAACGTCGCGATCGTCGGCGATCGCTTTGATATTTTCGGCGGAAGATTTGCGCGTTTTAAAGATAGAGGTTAAAGATGGAATCATTGTTTTTGGCTTTTATCGCATCGCTGTTGACCGTGAAAATGAATCAAGCCCGTAACGGGGAAGTCAAAACGCTGCTCGAATTCGCGGGCGTCGAATCGAAGCCCGGCAGATTGTCGGAAAGCGCGCTCGTGATCATCGACGCGCAGAAGGAATTTACGGACGGCAAGCTCGGATTGCGCGGTCTCGACGCGGCGCTGCGGGAGGCGCGAAAAGTTCTCGACCGCGCCCGCCGGCTCGGCGTTCCGGTCATTCACGTGCGTCACGTCAATAAACCCGGCGCGGCGCTTTTCGATCCCGAATCGGAATCGGTCGCGGGCATCGACCTGCTCGGTGCCCGCGGCGGCGAAGCGATCGTCGAGAAAACCTTCGCGAACGCGTTTTTCGACTCGACGCTCGACGCGGAAATTCGAAAAACCGGCAGAAAAAATCTCATCGTTTTCGGCTACATGACGCATATGGCGGTCGACGCGACCGTCCGCGCGGCGCTCGAACGCGGCTACCGGACGACCGTCGTCGGCGACGCCTGCGCGACGCGCGATTTGGCGGGCGCGGGCGGGCGGCTCATCCCCGCCGCGCAGGTTCACGCCGTCACGCTCGCCGCGCTGCGCGACCGCTTCGCCGCCGTCGTCGAATCCGGCTCGGAATTACCCGACTAAAAGGCGTTCGATTCAAACGACGCCGCCGATCGAAAACCGATTCGCAAAAAGTTACCCCGCGAAACCTCGCCGGCTCGCGAAGCGGCTTTTCCGGGCCTTCGCGCCGAATCGGTTTTTCATCGTTCGATCTTTGCATTTCGATTTCTTCAAAGTAAAAATTAAAAGACAGTCAAGCTTTGAGACATTTGACACGGGAAGGGCAAAAGATGGAAATAATTCAATTCGAAGATTTAGCGAACTGCGCGCGGCTCTCGAACGGCGACGCGGAAGTCGTCGTCGCGACCGAGTTCGGTCCGCGCGTGCTCGCGTTTAATTTTATCGGCGGCGCGAACGTGCTCGGCTGGCACCCGCACGCCGCGATTCAGTCGCCGCTCGGCGAATACCGCATCTACGGCGGGCATCGCTTGTGGATCGCGCCGGAAGTGCCGTCGCGAACGTACGCGCCCGATTCCGCGCCGATCGAATGGTTTTTCGACGAAGCGGAAAACTCGATCCGTCTCGTCCAGCCGGTCGAGCCGGTCAGCGGCACGCGGAAGGAAATGACCGTCAAGCTCGCCGGCGCGGGCGGCGACGTTACGATTCTTCATAAAATCACGAACGTCGGCGACCGGGAAACCGAGCTCGCGGCGTGGGCTTTGACGATCATGCGCGGCGGCGGCACGTGCGAAATCCCGAACGAGCCGTTCGCGCCCTACGGCGGCGAAACGCTGCTGCCGGTGAGAAACCTGACCGTCTGGGCGTACACGGATTTGTCCGACCCGCGCTGGACTTTCGACCGCGAGCTGATTCGCCTGCGCGTCGACGAAAGCCGCCGCGAGCCGCAGAAAATCGGCGTTTTGAACAAACGGGGCTGGGCGCGGTACCGCCTGGCGGACTCGGTTTTTACGAAGCATTTCGATTTTCGGGAAACGGCGTCGTATCCGGACATGAATTCGAACACCGAACTGTACGTCGCCGGTTCGTTCGTCGAAGTCGAAACGCTCGCGCCGCTCGTCACGCTCAAACCGGGCGAATCGACCGAACACGTCGAACGCTGGCGGCTCGAACCGACGGAAAGATAAGAATCGGCCACGAACAAACACGAAAATTCACGAAAATATCTTTAAAGCATTTTTCGTGTCCGTTCGTGTTTGTTCGTGGCCGATTCCGTTAAAGTTTCTGCGCGAGCAGCCACGGCAACAGCTCTTTTTCGCCGAGCGCGTTGAGCCAGACGTTGTGCCCGACGCCCGGGTATTCCGAGTATTTGACGTTGCCCTGATTGGCTTTCAGCGCGGCGACGAGCGAGCGCGATTCGCTGACCTGCACGACGCGGTCTTCGGCGCCGTGAAAAAGCCACGCCGGCGTTTTTCCGACCTTTTCGGCGATCGGCGCGAAGCGGTCGCCGCTCGTTACGGGGCTGCCGCCGCAGATCGAAACGAGCGCCGCGAATTTGCGCGGATACCGGGCGGCGAAATGCCAGACGCCGTAACCGCCCATCGACACGCCGATCAGATACTGCCGCGCCTCGTCGACCGCCGCATCGGCGCGCGTCGCGTCGATCTGCCCGACGACCATTTCGTCCATCTCGGCGTCCGCCCAGAAGCGATTCGGGCGGCACTGCGGCAGCAGCACGATCGCCGGAATTTCTTTAAGATACTGCCTGACTAATTGGGCGAACATTCCCGTGATGAATCCGCCGGTGCCGCGCTCCCGGATGCCGTGCAGAAAAGTGATCAGCGGCAGCGGCGCGCCGCTCTTGACCTCGGGCGGGAGAAAAACCTGGTAAACGTATGTTTCATCGCCGAGCGAAAGACTGCGGCTGGCGATTTCGCCCGGTTTTCCGCCCTTCAGTGAGTTCGCCATCATGCGCGAGAAAAGCGCCGAAAAATCATGTCGCATATGATTTAAATTTAACCGTCTCGCCGGCGCGTTGGCAATCCGCGAACCGCGCATAATTTTTCGGGATTGGGTTTTGGGTTTTGGCAGTTTGAAGCCTAAACGGTCTGCCGGCTTTGCGCGAAACCTTACTTTGCCCGCGAATTTTCGCTGATCTTCGCTAATAATTTTATTTCATTCGCGAGAATCGGCGAAAATTCGCGGGCAAATTTAAAAAATCGTTTCATGAGCCGAGTTTTTGTGCAGAGCCCAATTGGCGGTCGGAATAGAAACCCAAAAACCAAAAACCAAAAACCGATCACTCGAGCTTCTCGCCTTCAACAGAAAACCGTTCTCAACGGTTATTTATTAAAAATCTTCGCGAAATCCTCGGGCGCGACTTTCGGTTTGCGATCGTAAGTCATCAGACCGTTGATTTCCTGTTCGACGTCCGTCAGTTGCGTGTAGCAGTAACCGACGATCGCTTTGTTACTGCGCAGCGCCGTGACGGTCGCGTCGAGCCGTTTCAGAAAAGCGTCTTTGGTCGGCTCGATATTTCCGTAACCGAATTCGTTCGCCTTTTTCGGCGCGTCGATGCGGTAGGCGATGCCGCCGAATTCGGTGACGATGATCGGCGCGCCGTTGTATTTATAGCCGAACGCGGTCGCTTCCTTGCCGTTGCGCGGAACGCTGCTGCGGTCGGTTTCGAGGATTTTGTATTTTTCCGCCAGCTCTTCGCCGCGCCCGTAATCGTGGATGCCGAAAATGTCGGTGACGTCGGTGTGCTCCCAGCCGTCGTTGTCCTGCACGAGCCGCGTCTGATCGAGCGAACGGATCAGGTAATACATCGCTTTGGCGTGTTCCTGCTGCTGGCGGTCGGTCGCGATGCGGATCGCGCCCCAGCTTTCGTTGATCGGCGTCCACGCGATGATCGACGGATGATTGTAATCGCGCTGCACCGCCGCGATCCATTCCTCGTTGAAGCGCGAAACGTAATCGTCGGTGTAAATGTCGAACGCGTTCGCCATCTCGCCCCATACGAGAAAACCGAGCCGATCGCACCAGTAAAGCCAGCGCGGGTCTTCGATTTTCTGGTGTTTGCGCGCGCCGTTGAAGCCGAATTTCTTCGCCATTTCGATGTCGTATTTGATGGCTTCGTCCGAGGGCGGCGTGATCGTCGAATCCGGCCAGTAGCCCTGATCGAGAACGAGTTTTTGGTAATACGGGTTGTTGTTCAGAAAAACGCGCCCGTCGCGCGCTTCGATCTTGCGCTGACCGAAATAACTGCTGACGCCGTCGAGAACCGCGCCGCTCGAAGTAAGCAGTTCGACGCGCAGGTCGTACAGATTCGGGCGTTCCGGGCTCCAGGTTTCCTGATCGTTGAGATGGATCGTCGCCAGCGGATTCGCGCCGCCGTCGGCTTTCGCGGAGAGCTCGACGCTCGCCGCCGGATTGCCGCGAAACGTCGCGGTGAGGCGGATTTTTTCGCCGGCGTTCGCCGGTTGATTGAGGATCGTTTCGATGATCACGCGGCTGTTGTCGACGTCGGGCGTGATGCGCAGCCGTTTGACATGAACCGGCGCGACCGCTTCGAGCCAGACCGGCTGCCAGATGCCGGTCGTGCGCGTGTACCAGATCGCCGCCGATTTCGGCTCCCAGAACTGCTTGCCGCGCGGAATCGTGCGGTCGGTCGACGGGTCGAAAACCCTCACGACGATCGAATTGCCGGTCGGCTGCAGGTGGTCGGTGACGTCGAATTGAAACGGCGTGTGGCCGCCGCGGTGCTCGCCGACGCGCGCGCCGTTGACCCAGACGATCGTTTCGTAATCGACCGCGCCGAAATTGAGCAGCACGCGCTTATCGGCCGCGCGAAACGCCGCCGGCGCCTCGAAATCGCGCCGGTACCAGACGACGTCGTGGTAATCCGTTTCGCCGATGCCGGAAAGCTTCGTCTGAAAAGCGAACGGCACCGTGATTTGGCGCGTGAATTTGCGCGGCGCGGGTCTATACCAGCCGTCTTTTAAGCCGCGGTTCGCGTCGTCGAACTCGAATTGCCACGTGCCGTTCAGCGTCAGCCACTCGGCGCGCTGAAAATCGGGTCGCGGGTATTCGGCGCGCGGCGCCGTCTGCGCGTATGCCGGCAGCGCGAAGATCGCCAGTAAACACCCGAACAAAAGTTTCGATACAAGATTTTTTTTCATAGTCTTAAATTGGTATGACCAATTATTGAAATCCTGAACTGTTTTTGCCGGAAAACCATTCATTTTCGGCGATTCGCCATGCCGATTTCGCTTCGACGTCGACGGCAAAAACGGAAGCGTTCGGAAAATGCGCGGTTTCAAGTTATGTAATCGCTTACAATATAACTCAACCGCCAAACAAAACGCCAGTCAAAGCGATAAAAAGACGCCCGCGCCGAAAACTCGAAGAAGAACGGTCGCGATCGATGCCGGTTCGCAGCTAAATTTTGCAAACATTATATTTGATGGCTTTGGTCGAAATCGCGCGCACGCGCCGGATCAGTTTTTCGACCGGGGTTTAAAGGATTTGTTTGTCTTCGGATAGAAAGAATATTGACAGTTTTCGGCGAATTATGGTAAAAAAGAATCTATTATAAGTAAACGGTTACATGAATGTTCAGACCGATCGGTCATTACATTCCGCGATCTTAATTGTTAAAAACAGTTAGGTTCCCCCCTTTTTTTATTGTTGCCGGTCGACGTCCGTAAATCGCCGCGAACCGCGCGGCTTCGATCATTTACAAATAGGTTCGGAAGGCGGAATCGATTTTCCGCGTTCAAAGCGCGCCGCGCGCTGTTTAATCGGAATTACTTTAAGTTGTCCAAATAATTTTTGATTCGGAGGGTTTTATGAAAAGTTTGATGATGCCGTTCGGCGTCTTGCTCCTGTCATTCGGAGTTTTTCTCGGCGTGGTTTCCGGTCAGAGCGATCGCGGTTCGATCCGCGGCACAATCACCGATCCGAACGGCGCGGTCGTTCCCAACGCCAAAATCACGATCACCAACGTTGAAACCAACGAAACGCGCGAAACGACGACGAGCGCGGAAGGCACTTATAACGTCCCCGAATTGAAAGCCGCCGTTTACCGCATTCAGGTCGAAGCCGCCGGCTTTAAGTCAGCGACGATCGATTCCGTCCAGGTCGGCGTGCAGGTGATCCGCAACGGCGACGTGACGCTCGAAATCGGCGTCGGCGCGAGCGTCGTCGTGACGGACGAGCCGTCGGTCATCAACACCGAATCGCCCGTTCAGCAGCGCAACGTGACCGAAAGAGAAGTGCGCGAGCTGCCGCTGCTGGTCGGCGCCGAATCGGGCGGGCGCTCGCCGCTTTCGTTCATCTTTCTCGACAGCAGCGTCGTCGGCGCCGGCGCCGACAACACCGCCGGAACCGCCAATTCGACGGGCATCAACAGCGGCGGGTTGAACGCGACGAATTTCCGCATCAACGGCAGCCAGGGGCTCGGGCAGGAAATCCTGATCGACGGCGCGACGACGCGCCGCGGCGAAAACGGCACCTTCTTTTCGGAAGTCGCGCCGGGACCGAACGTTTTTCAGGAATTTACCCTGAACACCAGCAACTACTCGGCGGAATTCGGCAACTCGACGGGCGGCGTGATCAGTTTCAAGATCAAGGAAGGCGGCAACGATTTTCACGGCGAAGCGTATTTCTTTCACCGCAACGAATCCTTAAACGCCAACAACACGCGCAACCGCATACTGAATTCGACGCTGCCGGAAAACCAGCAGATCCCGCGCCCTCTGGACCGCCAGCGCGACTACGGCTTTTCGGTCAGCGGACCGGTCTTTCTGCCGCGCTTCGGCGAGGGCACGCCGTACTGGTACAACGGCCGCAACCGGACGTTCTTCTTCTTCAATTACAGCGCCTACAGCATCAGCCGCAGCGAAACGGTCGACGTTTCGGTGCCGACGGTCAGAATGCGCAACGGCGATTTCGGCGAGCTTTTGACCGACCCCTACGTTCTGTCGTTTACCAACGGGAGAGGATATCAGATTTACAATCCGGGACCGGCGAATCTCCCGCAGCCGTTTGATCCGGCTTTGCGGCAGCCGTTCGCCAACAACATCATTCCGCAAAACCTGATCAGCCCGGTCGGTCAAAGGCTCGCGAACCTTTTCCCGCTGCCGAATCAGACCGGACCGCTCGGTTCGACCGTGTTTCGAAATTACCGCGCGACGAGCTCCGCCGGTTCGAACACGCGCGCTTACACGACCAAGATAAATCAGGTTTTGACCGATAAGCAGCAGATCAACGGCAGTTTCGTCTACCGTGTGCTGCCGAGCACGAAAGGCGGGTTTCCGCGCTTTCCGGGCGATTTCGTCAACCAGGGCGTCTGGGATCAGAAATTCGTTTCCTATTACGTGCGCGTGCAGCACGATTTCACGATCACGAACAATATCCTGAATCACCTGAACCTCGGCTATAACCGCACCAAAGTTCAGAACTTTAATTTCGGACGCGGCGCCGGACGCGCGTCGGCGCTCGGCATCCCGGTCGGCACGACGCAGGACCTCGGGCTTCCGATGGTCGGTTTTCCCGGCTACGGCGATCCGGTGCTCTCGACTGACCCGCGCGCTTACCAAACGGGCGGATCGACGTTTTTCGACAACGTCACGGGCGACAACACTTATCAAATCGCCGATTTCGTGACGTACACGCGCGGGCGTCACACGCTCCGTTTCGGCGCCGATTACCGCCGCCAGTTTCTGGTCGTCGACGGGCATTTCGACATCGGCGGGCAGTTCAATTTCCGCAGCAACCAGACGGCCCGCACCGACGAGGGAATAGAAGGGTATCCGATCGCCAGTCTGCTGGTGGGACGGCCCGAATTCTCCTTCAACAGCCGCCAGACCGTGGTGCCCGAATACGAATACATGTTCGCCGCCGGTTTCGTGCAGGACGACATCAAAGTGACGCCGAAACTGACGCTCAACGTCGGCATCCGTTACGATTACAACGCGCCGCGCACGGAATCGCAGGACTTTCTGCGCGGCTTCAGCCCGACGACGCCGAATCCGGCGCTCGGCGGACGGCTCGGCGCGATCATCGGCGCCAGCGGACAGGGCGGCGTGCAGGCGCGGTATCGCGGGCTCGTCAAGCCCGACCGCAAGGCTTTCGGGCCGCGTCTCGGTTTCGCTTACGCGTTCAACGAAAAAACCGTGTTTCGCGGCGGCTGGGGCATTTACTACTCGCCGGTCTTTTACGGCAACGGCGGCGACGGTCTGCTCGGCTACAATTCGGGCGGCAATCCGATCAATTTCGGACGCGACGCCAATATCGATCTCGATACTTATGTTCCGCTGCCGACCGTCAACCCGAACGGGCAGTTCATCGGCGACCTCAGCCTGACGCAGGATTACTACGACGAAAACTTCAAGCTCGGGCGCGTCATGCAGTACGACTTGAACGTTCAGCGGCAGCTGCCCTTTAATTTCGTGGTTTCGTTGAGTTATATCGGCAATCGCGGCACGCGCCTGCGCTCGGCATTCAACCCGGTAAATTCGCTGCCGCTCGAAGCCCTCCGGCTCGGCGACGCGCTGCTCAGGAAGAAACTTGTCGACGTCACGCCGGCCGACCGCGCTTACGCGGCGAGCGTCGGCTTCCCGTTGCCGGCGAGCCCCGACGCAGTCTATCCGGGTTTTAATAATCAGGGCGGCAACGGTCTTCTGGAAAGAAGCGTCGCGCAGGCGCTCAGACCTTTCCCGCAGTACGGTCCGATCAACAACCGGCTTGAAAGTCAGGGGCAGAGCTTCTACAACGCCGGGAAAATCGATGTTCAAAGACGCTTTTCGCAGGGCATTCAGTTCGGCGCGTCCTACACGTTCTCGAAGCTCATCACCGACGCGGCGAGCGATCTTTACGGCGGTTCGGCGTTGACCGGCGTGCTGCAGAATCCGGAAGACCGGCGCTCGCTGCGCTCGATCTCGCCCGACGACGTGCCGCATAATTTCGTTTTCAATTATCTGATCGAACTGCCGTTCGGCAAGGGCAAACCGTTCCTTAATCAGGGCGGCATCGTCGATCGTCTGGTCGGCGGCTGGCAGCTCGGCGGCATCCATCGTTATCGCTCCGGTACGCCGATCACGGTCTTTATCGCGGGCGGACCGCGCGAATTCCTCGATCTGGTCGGTTGGGGCGGAAACTTGCGGCCTAATTTGACGGGACAGCCCTTTTTCGCAGCGAACGCCAACACGGGAGATCCGAACACTTTTCGTTATTTGAATTTGGGGGCTTTTTCGGCGCCGCCGCGGTTTGCCGGCACTTCGGCGCCGATCGGCAGTCCGGAATACGCGGCTTATTACTCGAATCCGGTACGCTTTCTCGGAACGGCGGCGCCGACCTTTAACGATCTGCGCACGAGACCGTTTTACACCGAAGACCTGAGCATCATCAAAAAGACGCGCATCACCGAAACGACGTATTTCGAAATCCGCGCGGAATTTTTCAACCTGCTGAATCGAAGCCGTCCTTCGGGGTCGGAAGCGAATCTCGATAATCCCGGCATTTTCGGAAACGTCGGTTATTTCTTCGATCTCGATCAGCCGCGACGCATTCAGCTCGGCGCGAGATTCGTGTTTTAATTCGTAAAAGCGAAAGGCGGGCGGGACGGTCCGCCTTTCGCTTTTTTTTCTGCCGGGCTTTTGTTCAATCGGTCCCGGTTTTTTGTGAAATTTTCGCTTATGCGCGCTTCAAAAAAACTGCGACAAAGCGTTTTGATGCTCGTCATCCTCGGTTGCGGCGCGGCGGGGTCGCCGGCGCAGACCGCCACGAGCCGCGCCGTCAAAGTCAGCGGTCAGCAGACGCGCGGCGCTCAGGATGGGCTCGTCGCGAAGGGCGCGGAGGCGCTCGCGCGGGGCGACGCGGAAGCCGCCCGCCGGATTTTCGAACAGGCGCTCGAATCCGATCCGAACGATTCGGCGGCGCATAATTACCTCGGCATTCTCAACGACGGCGCGGGCGATTTAACGAGCGCCGAAATCCATTTCGCCAAAGCGGCGCGGCTCGCGCCGAAATCCGCTTCCGTGCGCAACAATTACGGCGCGATCCTGTTGAAACTGAACCGGAAAAAGGAAGCGGCGACCGAGTTCGAGGCGTCGCTGCGGCTCGATCCGCGGCAGCCGCACGCGCTCGTCAATCTCGCCCGGATTCGCTTCGAGGAAGACACGCCGACCTCGCTGCGGGCGGCGTTCGATTTGTTCGAACGCGCCGCCGCCCTCGCGCCGGACGCGGCGATCGCGAGGTCGCTCGTCGTCGTCGCGTTAAAGTTAAACAACAAACAAGCGGCGGCGATGCGCTATCAAACTTACGCCGCGCTGCTCGCCGCGCAAAACAGTTTGCCGTCGGCGGCGGATCGCGCGGCGCTCGGCGGCGCGCTTTTCGAAGCCGGACTGCTCGCGGAAGCCGAAAGCGAATTGAAAGCCGGACTCGCCGCCGAGCCGGCGAACGCCGACGCGACCGTTTCTTTGGGCAGGGTTTACCTCGCGCGCGGCGACGTCAAAGCCGCCGGCGTGCTGCTCGAAACGGCGGTCGCGCGCAGGCAGGCGACCGCCGCCGTTTATTCGCTGCTCGCCGTCGTCTACGAGAAAGCCGGGCGGATCGAGAACGCGATCCCCGCGATGCGCCTCGCCGTCAATCTGCAGCCCGATTCGGAAAATTACCGGTTTCAGTACGGAATGCTTTTGACGAACGCCGACGCGCCCGCCGCCGCCGTCATCCGGATCGACGAGGCGCTCAAAATTTTTCCGCGATCGTCGCGGCTGTGGCTCGCGCGCGGCATCGCTTTTTTGAAGGACAACAAAAACGCCGAAGCCGGCGAATCGATCGACAAGGCGCTCGCGCTCGATCCGAAATTCGCGCAGGCGCACGCTTATTTAGGGCTCGTCAAACTGCAGACCGGCGACTTTCTGGAAGCCGTCAAATCATATGAAACGGCGCTCGCCCACGACGCCGACATCCCGGTCGTCCATCAATTGATCGCCGAAACGCTGCTTCAGCAAACCGAGATCGACGCGGCGCGCATCGAGTCGGAAGCCAAAAAATCGATCGCGCTCGCGCCCGATTTCACGCCCGCTTATCTTACGCTCGGCAAGCTTTACGTTCGCCTTCAGCGCTGGTCGGAAGCCGCCGAAGCGCTCAGGGAAGTCGTGCGGCGCGACCCGGAAGCGGCGGAAGCCTATTACCAGCTCGGGCGCGTTTACGCGCGCCTCAAACTGAAGGACGATTCGGACGCGGCGCTGAAAAAATTCAAGGAATTGAGCGAATCCCAGAAAGCCAAATCGGAAAGCGACCTGCGCGAAGTGGTGCGGCGGCTGGCGGACGTGCGCTTTTAAGAAAATCGTTTGAAAAAGTAAGAAACGGGACGCGAATCACAACGGATCGGGACGGATTTTCGCGGATTTCTTTACGGCCCGACGACAACTCCGCGAAAATCCGCGCCCCGTCGGCTGAAATTAATTGCGGCTTCAAATTTGGAATTTCAAATTATCGCGAAGATTGATTTGAAACGTATCATAAACTTAGAAAATCTGGGGAAGAAAAAGAACTATGACGAAAATCGGAATCCGAAAAATCTGGCGGCTGCCGCTGATTTTACTGCTTTTAGCGAATTTTGCCGCGACGCTTTCGGCGCAAGCGAAATGGACGGCGCAGCGCGCCAACGACTGGTATAAAAATCAGCCGTTTCTGGTCGGCGCCAACTTCAACCCGGCGAACGCCATCAACGAGCTCGAAATGTGGCAGGCGGACAGTTTCGATCCGCAGCGCATCGATCTCGAACTGGGATGGGCGGCGCGCATCGGCATGAACACGATGCGCGTTTACCTGCACGATTTGTTGTGGAAACAGGATTCCGCCGGGTTTGTAAAACGCATCAACCAGTTTTTGACGATCGCCGACAAACACAAGATCAAGCCGATGTTCGTGCTTTTCGATTCGTGCTGGGACCCGTATCCGGAACTCGGTCGGCAGCGCGCCCCGCGCCCCGGCATTCATAATTCCGGCTGGGTGCAGTCGCCGGGCGCGGTCGCATTGACCGATCCGTCGCACTACCCGCGGCTCGAAGCTTACGTCAAAGGCGTCGTCGGGGCGTTCAAAAACGACCGGCGAATCCTCGCGTGGGATATCTGGAACGAACCGGACAACACGAACGGCAGCTCCTACGGCGCGAGCGAACCGATCAACAAGGTCGAGCTCGTCAACCGGCTTTTGCCGCAGACGTTCGCGTGGGCGCGGTCGGTCAACCCGTCGCAGCCCTTGACGAGCGGCGTCTGGAAGGGCGATTATTCGGCGGACAACAAGCTCGACGCGACGCAGCGCATCCAGCTCGAAAATTCAGACATCATCACCTTCCACAACTACGACAACGGCGAGGAATTCGAAAAGCGCATCAAGTGGCTGCTGCGTTACGACCGCCCGATTCTCTGCACCGAATACATGGCGCGCGGCAACAATTCGACGTTTCAGAACACACTGCCGGTCGCCAAAAAATACAAGGTCGCGGCGATCAACTGGGGCTTGGTCGGCGGCAAATCGCAGACGTTTTTGCCGTGGGATTCGTGGGGCGAGCCGTATATCAATAACCGCGTGCCGAAGGTCTGGTTTCATGAGGTCTTCCGCATCGACGGCACGCCGTACATGCAGGCGGAAGTCGATTTAATTATGGAATTGACCGGCAAAAAGGCGATGCGCGCGGCGCGGTAAATGACGAATGCAATTCTGGTCGAAAAATCGAGGATCTTGGCGGTTTCCTTTGCGTCTTCGCGGCTTGGCGCGAAACATTTTTTTCTCCCGCCAAGGCGCGAGGACGCAAGGAAAGAAGCTGAGCGTTTTCGAGAAAAGCTGGGCGGCGGCGTTGGTTGTTTTACTCGCCGCGGTCGCTTTGACGGCGCAAACAAGACTGGCGCGAACATTCACGAATCCGCTCGTTCGTTCGCAGGATTCGGCTGATCCGTGGATGTTTTATCATAAGGGGTTTTATTACCTGACGGCGACGTTCGACCCGGAAGGCGGCGTCTGGCTGCGGCGCGCTCAAACTTTAGCCGGTCTCGAAACCGCCGAAAAAAAGAAGATTTACGACGCGCCCGAAACGGGCTTGCGAAGCCGGCAGATCTGGGCGCGGGAAATTCACCGCCTCGGGAAGCGCTGGTATTTATACGTCACCGCCTCGGACGGAACCGACGAAAATCACCGCATTTACGTCTTTGAAAGCCGCGCGGACGATCCGTGGGGCGAATACGACTTTAAGGGAAAGGCGTTCGATCCGGCGAACGAGGAATGGGCGATCGACGCGACGGTTCTGCGCGGCCGGAACGGGCGGCTCTACCTGCTCTGGTGCGGGCACGTGCCGAAAAACGGCAACGGCATTTACATCGCGCCGCTCGGCGATCCGTGGACGCTTTCCGGCAGGCGCGTTTTGATCGCCCAAGCCGATTTCGATTGGGAGCGCGTGCGCTACCCGATCAACGAAGCGCCGCAGGTTCTCCAGCGCGGCGGCAAAACCTTCGTCGTATATTCGGCGAGCGACACGGGCACGCCCGATTACGCGCTCGGCCTGCTGAAGCTCGTGAAAAACGGCGACCCGCTCGATCCGAAATCGTGGGCGAAATCGCCGCGGCCGGTTTTCGCACAGGTTAGGGAAGCGGACGGCGCGGTTTACGGGCCCGGGCACAACGGTTTTTTCAAATCGCCCGACGGACGCGAGGACTGGATCGTTTACCACGGCAAGGAAACGAGCGAATACACGTATCGCGGGCGGCGCGCCCGGGCAAAGAAATTTACCTGGAACGCCGACGGCACGCCGAACTTCGGGCGGCCCGTGCCGGCGGGCGTGCCGCTGCCCGTCCCGTCGGGCGAAAAGTGATTCGACGGGACGCTTGAAAAACTCTTGGCTGTTTTCTTTGCGGCCTCGGCGCCTTAGCGGCGACGAAAATCATTTCCCGCAAAGGCGCGAAGCGGCAAAGGAAAACGAAAGACTTTTAACGGTAAAAGGGGGAATTATGAGAATCATGAATTTGGTCGGCGGCGCGCTGCTGCTCTTGACGGCCTCGGTTTTCGGCGCGGCGCAGGAGGTGCCGCCCGTCAAACCGGCGCCGCCGACGCCGGCTTTGTCGGAAGTTAAGGAGGAATTCGACGGCGACGCGCTCGACCCGAAAAAATGGGAGCAGTATTCGCTCGGCGGCGGCGGCAAAATCAAACTCGAAAAGGGGAAGCTGCAGACGAGCGGCGGGACCGATTCGCGCGCCGGCGTCCGGTCCGTGCCGACCTTTACGGGCGAAAGATTTCTCGTCAGCGCCAAGATCGCCAAGGTGTCCGCCGGGTTGGGCAGCGAATCGAGGCCGCCGCTCGGCAACGCGATTTTGGCGATTTTGTTCGACAATGCGGGCGTCAACCGAATCGAATGGCTGATGACGCACGAAGGGCGTTTCGAAGCGTGGCTGATGCGCGACGGCAAAAGCGAGCGGCTCGACGGCAACAATCTCGGCACGAAAGAAAAATCGCCGACGCTCGGCATCGGGCGGCGCGGCGACGATTATTTCTTTATGCTCAACGGCGAGGTCGGGCTGCAGAAAAACATCAAGAATCTGCCGCTGAATTTTCGCGTGATGCTTTACGGTTTCGGTACTTCGAAAGACGAATGGGAATCGGTCAGCATCATCACGCCCGAGCAGAAATAGGGTTTTTCAAGGCAGTGGTGCCGAGGCGCGAAGGCGCGAAATTTTTCCAACGAGTTTCGGATTTGAAACGTGTAAAGAATTTCAAAAAATCTTCGATCGATAAAAATTAAGCGAAACTTTGCGCCTTCGCGAATCGGCGACACGGCGTTAAATAAATTTCTTAACCCCTTTTTGAATGACGGCGGATTTTGTGCGGATGATGCGTTATGAACATTAAAAAAGTTGCCGAACGCGCCAAAGTCTCGACGGCGACCGTTTCGCGGCTGCTTAATAAAACATCGTATATCAGCCCGGAAACGGCGAAAAAAGTCTGGACCGCGATCGATGAACTCGGTTATTACCCGAACATCAACGCGCGCGGGCTCGCCTCGGGGCGCAGTCAGCTGCTCGGGCTGATCGTGTCCGACATCGTCAACCCGTTTTTTCCCGAACTCGTTAAAAGTTTCGAGGAATGCGCCGTCGAACGCGGCTTCGAAATCATCATGGCGAACACGAATTACGACCCGCAGCGCACGGCGATGCGCGTCCGGCAGCTCATCGAACGGCGCGTCGACGGCGTCGCGGTGATGACCTCGGAGATGGATCAGACGCTGATCGACGAGCTTTCGACGCGCGGCATCCCGATCGTTTTTCTCGACACCGGCGAGATCCAGGAAAAGATCAGCAATATCCGCATCGATTACGAGCAGGGCATCAGCGAAGCGGTCGAGCATCTGCTCGAACTCGGGCACCGCCGCATCGGGTTTATCAGCGGTCCGCTCAACCTGAAATCGTCGCGCATCCGGCGGCTGGCGTTTCTCAGGTTCCTGAGGCGGAAAGGAATTATCGAAAAAAAAGAGCTCGTCACGACCGGCAATCACAATATCGGCGGCGGCCGGACGGCGATGAATCAGCTGCTCGAACTCGCGGAACCGCCGACCGCCGTGCTGGCTTCGAACGATCTGACGGCGATCGGCGCGCTGCAGGCGCTGCGCAATCACGGGCGGCACGTCCCGGAAGACATTTCGCTGATCGGTTTCGACGACATCGCGCTCGCCGAATCGACCGACCCGCCGCTGACGACCGTCAATATTTCGCGCGTGCGCGTCGCCGAAGCGGCTTTCGACTCGCTGCTGGAACTGATCGGCGGCGAAACGGAAATCGGCCGGGAAGTGCGCGTCGAAACGACGCTCGTCGTCCGCGAATCGACGGCGCGACCGGGAATTTGATCGCCGCCGCGAGCGGCCGCGGAATTTTTTACAAAAAATCAAGAGCGCCCGCGGATCGGCGCGAATTTTCGCGAATAAAAAACAAATATCAAACAATTCGCGTTCATTCGCGGGCGCTCTTTAGGTATCTGACGGCATTTTCGGTTTTCGGGGAAGAAAAAACTATGCAAATCAAAAGACGTGATTTTATAAAGGGCGCGGCGGCGCTCGCCTTACTCGGAAAAAGCGGTTTGGCGCAGACGACGCGCAGCGGCGCGGCGCGGATCGAGATCATGCTCGACGAAAAGATCGGCACCGTTTCGCCGCATCTTTACGGGCATTTCGTCGAGCATCTCGGCGGCGTCGTGTATGACGGCATCTGGGTCGGCGAAAAATCGAAAGTCCGCAACTACAACGGCATGCGCGCCGATCTGGTCGACGCCTTAAAAAGGATCAAAGCGCCGAACGCGCGTTATCCGGGCGGCTGTTTCGCCGATTCCTACAACTGGCGCGACGGCGTCGGCGCGCGCGGCGCGCGCCCGACGCGCACCAATTTCTGGAACAACGATCCGGCGATGAAGCAGAAGGCCAATTCGCCCGGAAGGTTCGAGCCGAACACTTTCGGAACGAACGAGTTCGTCAAATTCTGTCAATTGATCGGCGCGAAACCTTATTTAGCGGCGAACTTGCGCGGCTTGGGCGCGAACGATTTTTACGAATGGGTCGAATACTGCAATTCGCCGGCCGGCATGACGACCGGCGCGCGGATGAGAGCGACCGGCGAGTTCGCGAGCCGCGAGCCGTTCGGCGTCGAATACTGGGGCGTCGGCAACGAATCATGGGGCTGCGGCGGCGATTTCAGACCGGAAGAGTACGCCGTCGAATTTCGCCGCTTCACGTCGAGCGTGCCCGCCTACGGGCTGCCGCTGAAATTCATCGCCTCGGGCGCGAACGGCGACGACTACAACTGGACGCGCGGGTTTTTCGAAGCGTCGGCGGCGAAAGGCAACTGGGTTTTCGACCGCATGTGGGGCTGGGCGCTGCATCATTACTCGTGGAACGCGTCGGGCGGGCGCACCTTCGATTGGGTGAAAGGCAAATCCGACGCCGTCCGGTTCGACGACGAGCAGTATTACAATTTGCTTCAGGAAGCCAACAAAATGGACGGGCTTCTGCGCGAGCACTGGCGGATCATGGGCGAGACCGACCGCGCGCACAAGACGAAATTCGTCGTCGACGAATGGGGCTCGTGGCACAGCGCCGGCACCGAGATCGGCGACAATTACCTCCTGAGCCAGCAGCTGACGATCCGCGACGCGCTCGTTTCCGGTTTGACGCTCGACACTTTCATCCGCCACGCCGACAAGGTCGTCATGGCGAACGCCGCGCAGGTCATCAACTGCCTGCATTCGCTCTTTTTGGCGTACGAAGACAAATTCACGCTGACGCCCGTGTACCACGTTTTCGAGATGCACCTGCCGCATATGAACGGCAGCGCCGTGCGCTCGGAGTTTTTCGCCGAACCGATCGCCTACGCGCGCAACAACCAGCCGTCGACGCTCGTCGGGCTCGCCGGCGCGGCGTCTTTGAACGGGAAGATTTTGACCTTAACGGTTTCGAATCCGCACATCACCGAAGCGCACGAAGCGGTGATAAACCTGCGCGGCGCGCGCGTCACGAGCGGCGCGGCGCGCGTTTTGGCGGGCGAGATTCACGCGCACAACACGTTCGAAAATCCGCGCGCGGTCGAGCCGCGCGACGCCGCCTTCGACGTGAAAACGCCGTTGAAATTTACGTTCCCGCCGTCGTCGGTGACGCGGCTTCAAATGACTTTGGCTTAAAAACAGCGGGAAGGAAAATTATCTACAGATGAACACAGATAAACACAAATTCGGGATTTGGGATTTGGGATTTGGGATTTGGAATTTCAGGTTTCGGATTCGGGATTTCGGATTCGAAACCCGAAAAACATCCGTGTTCATCTGCGTTCACCTGTGGATGATCCTGTGCTTTACGCTTCAAACGCCCGCGCAGACCTACAAAAACCCGGTCATTCCGGGCGATTACCCCGATCCGTCGGTGATCCGCGTCGGCGACGATTTTTACGCGACGGCGACGACCGGCGGCTGGGCGCCGCATTTTCCGATTTTGCACTCGAAAGATCTGATCAACTGGAAAACGATCGGCGCGGTTTTCCGCGAAAAACCGGCGTGGGCGAAAGGCGATTTCTGGGCGCCCGAGATCGTCGCGGACAAGGGGCGGTTTTTCGTTTATTACACGGCGCGGCGCGACGAGGGAAAAGATAAAAAAGGCACGCTCTGCGTCGCGGTCGCGGTCGCCGACAAGCCCGACGGCGAATGGCGCGACAAAGGCGCGCTCGTTTGTCAGGAAATGGGTTCGATCGACGCCGAGTTCGTGCGCGACGAGCGCGGGCGACCGGTTTTGATCTGGAAAGAAGACGGCAACGACCGCCGGCAGCCGACGTGGCTCTACGCGCAGGAGCTCGACGAAAGCGGCACGCGGCTCGTCGGCGTACCGAAGCGGCTTTTTCGCAACACCGAAGCGTGGGAAGGGGGCGTCGTCGAGGGCGCGGACGTGCTACGGCGCGGCGGCTGGTTTTATCTTTTTTATTCGGGCAACGCGTGCTGCGGGCGGCAGTGCGATTACGCGCTCGGCGTGGCGCGATCGAAGACCATTTTCGGAAAATGGGAGAAAAACCCGGCGAATCCGATCCTCGCGGCGAACGACTTCTGGCAGTGCCCCGGACACGGCTCGATCGTTTCGACCGCCGACGAGCGCGATTTTCTGCTGTATCACGCTTACCGGAAAAGGGCGTTCGGTTTTAACGTCGGGCGCGAAGCGCTGCTCGACGAGGTGAAAATCGAAAACGGCTGGGCGAGCGTCAACGGTGGGCGCGGCGCGTCGGCGAGCGCGGCGACGCCGTTCGAAAACACCGCGCAGCAGTCGATCTTCGCGAACATGAGCGACGAGTTCAGCGGCGGCGCGCTCGCGCCCGGCTGGAATTACTCGATGGGCGACGAAAATACGGCGCGGCTCGCGAACGGCTTTTTGTCGCTCGCGCCGACCGCGCGGCAGTTCGCGCGCGAAAAAATGCCGGAAATCGTCGTCGCCGAGCGGACCGTTGCGGGCGATTACGAGGCGACGGCGCGCCTCGACATTTCGCAGATCGCGGCCGACGAATACGGCGGATTGTCAGTTTACAGCTGGCGCGGCAACGCGCTCGGCGTCAGCGTCGGCGGCGGCAAAATCTTCGCGTGGCGGCGGGAAAACCGGAAGCAGGACGAAACGGCGGGCGTCGCGCTGCCGCGCGGCGCGAAAGCGCTTTACCTGAAGATCGAAGCCGAAAACGCCGCGCTTTTTAGACCCTTTTACAGCTTCGACGGCGAAAAATGGAACGCGCTCGGCGAAAAGATCGCCGGGAGCTACATCGAAGGCGCGCGCGTCGGGCTCGTTTACAACGGCGTAAGCTTCGCGCCGGGCGTGCGTTTCGATTGGCTCAGAATGGCGGCAAACTAGTTCGGGAAATAATTGCGGTATGAAAGACAAACGTAAATTGACGGGCGCGGTTTTTCTGACGGCGGCGATCTTGTTCGGCGCTTTGGCATCGGCGGCGCAAACGCTTTACGAAATGCCGGCGGGCGTCGAATCGCGCATGGCGAGCGGCGAGAATCCGACCGGCGCGAAGGGCGCGGGCGGCACGGCGAACGGCGGGCGGAAAGGAGCGGCGACCGTGCCGATCAAGGCGGGCGAATCGCGCGTGCTGGCGGAAGCGACCGGCACAAGCGGCATGGTGCGCCGCATCTGGATGACGTTTCCCGACCGGAGCCCGCAGATGCTGCGCAGTCTGAAGATCGAGATGTACTGGGACGGCGCGGCGAAACCGGCGGTGAGCGCGCCGGTCGGCGATTTTTTCGGCATCGGTCTGGGACAGAAAGTGCCGTTTCAATCCGTCTTTTTCTCCGACCCGGAAGGCAAAAGCTTTAACTGTTTTATTCCGATGCCGTTTAAAAGCGCGATGAAAATCGTGATGGTCAACGAAAGCAAAACGAATCTGGACGAGCTTTTCTACGACGTCGATTACACGGTCGGCGACCGGCATCCCGAAAACATGCTCTATTTTCACGCCTTTTACCGCCGCGAAAACCCGACCGTCATTCAGAAGGATTACGAAATCCTGCCGCGCGTCGCGGGCAGAGGGCGATACCTCGGCGCGAACGTCGGCGTGATCGTCAACACCGACGAATATTTCAACACCTGGTGGGGCGAGGGCGAAATCAAAATGTATCTCGACGGCGACCGCGAAAATGCGACGATCGTCGGCACCGGGACGGAAGACTACATCGGCACCGCCTGGGGACAGGGGCAGTTCAATCATCTTTATCAGGGCTCGCCCGTCGCCGACGAGCGCGCGATGCGCTGGTGTTTCTACCGCTATCACGTCGTCGACCCGATTTATTTCTACAAGGACGCGCGCGTGACCGTCCAGCAGATCGGTTATCTCGCGCCGCACAGCCGCGCGCCGATCGTTTATAATAACCGCCGATTGATCGAAGCCGGACCCGGGCGGCAACCGAAAGATACGACGAAAGACGGCAAATTCGAGCGCGCCGACGATTGGTCGAGCTGCGTTTATTTTTATCTCGACGGTCCGACGAGCGGTTTGCCGCCGATCGAGGCGGTCGAAAAGCGCACGGCGGGTTTATAAATGAGGGTACGTTTGACGAAAAAAATCTTCGGCGTTTGGCTTGTTTGCGCGCTTTTTCCGGCTTTCGCCGGCGCGCAGGAAAAAACCGGCAAATCCTACGAGACGGAAAACATTAAACGCCCGACCGCCACCGCGCCGCAGTTTCCTTCTCCGGTCACATTTACCGACGTCACGGCGCGGTCGAAAATCGATTTCCGGCATCAATCGTCGCCGACGAATAACAAATATTTGCTCGAAACGATGGCGGGCGGCGCCGCGCTCATCGATTACGACAACGACGGGCGGCTCGATTTGTTTTTGACGAACGGCGCCGAGCTCGCGGAAAACATGCCGAAAAATAAAATGCCGGAAAAACGCGACGCGAAATACTGGAACCGGCTTTACCGGCAAGCGGCGGACGGCGCGTTCGAGGACGTCACCGAAAAAGCGGGTCTAAAGGGCGAAGGCTACGCGTTCGGCGCGGCGGTCGGCGATTTCGACCGCGACGGCTTTCAGGATCTTTTCGTCACGCGCTACGGCGGCGCGGCGCTTTACCGCAATAACGGCGACGGCACGTTCGCGGACGTTTCGGAAAAAGCGCTGCCGCGCGTCGACGGCTGGGCGACGAGCGCCGGGTTTTTCGATTACGACCGCGACGGCCGGCTCGACATTTTCGCGGCGCGCTACCTCGAATGGAATTTCGAGGTCGGGAAACTGCGCTGCGGCGAGCTGCGTCCCGGCTACCGCGCCTATTGTCATCCGGACAACTTCAAGGCGGTGAGCAGCGTTTTATTGCGCCAGCAAGCGGACGGCACGTTTGAAGACGCGAGCGAAAAATCGGGCATCGCCGACTCGAAAGGCAAAGCTCTCGGCGTCGCGTTCGCCGATTTCGACGCGGACGGCTGGACGGACGTTTTCGTCGCCAACGACAACGCCGCGCAGCAGCTTTTCCGCAACCGCGGCGACGGCACGTTCGAAGAAACGGCGCTCGCGGCGGGCGTCGCGTTCGACGACCGCGGGCGGCCGTTCGCCGGCATGGGCATCGACGCCGCCGATTACGACAATGACGGGCGGCAGGACGTCGTCGTCACGGCGCTTTCGAACGAAACGTACCCGCTTTACCGCAACGCGGGCGACATGGTTTTCGATTTCGCCACGCAGTCGGCGGGCGTCGCGCAGATCACGATCTTGAATTCCGGATGGGGAATCAAGTTCATCGACGCCGACAACGACGGCAGGCGCGATCTGTTCGTCGCGCAAAGTCACGTGCTCGACACGATCGAAAACATGACTTCGTTTCTGAAATACCGGCAGCCGCCGCTTTTGATGCGCAACACCGAAAACGGTTTTCGCAACGTTTCGTTTTCCGCCGGCGAAGTTTTCCGCAAGGATCTGGCGGCGCGCGGCGCGGCGTTCGGCGATCTCGACAACGACGGCGACACGGACGTCGTCATCGCGCAGACGGGCGCCGCCGCCGTCATACTGAAAAACGACGGCGCGAAAAACAACTGGCTCGGATTTGACCTGCGCGGCGGCGCGAAGAGCGCGCCGCGCGGCGAAGGCTCGAAAATCATCGTGACGGACATGGCCGGCAAAAAGCAGACTTTCGAGGTCGGCGGCGCGGGCAGTTATCTCGCGGCGAACGATCCGCGCGTCGTCGCCGGTCTCGGCGCGGCGGGCGGCGTCCGCGCGGTCGAAATCCGCTGGTCGAGCGGTAAAATTCAAAAGCTCGAAAATCCGGCCGTCAACCGTTATCACGTGGTCGCCGAAAAATGAATTTTCCGACCGGGAAGGCGCCGGTGCGTTCGAAAGATAAAACGCGGCTTTGCGGCGGCATTTAATGTTTTATTTAAAAAGGTTTAGGGAAATTTCCGCGCAGGTTTTTAAGATTCGCCGCCGAGATGCTATAAAGAATTATTTCGAATAAAAAAAGCGCAATTTACCGCCGATGTTAAAAACAATGTTTAGAAAATCGATCGTCGTTTTGTCGTTCTGTTTGCTGGCGGCGGCGTGCGAACAATCGCCGCCCGCCGCAACCGTCAACAATCAATCGAATGCCATGACCGAAAAAAGGGACGCGCCGGCGGCGAGCCGGGTCAAACAGGATTCTTTCGGAGCGACCGCCGACGGCCGGGAAGCGAAGATTTATACTTTGACGAACGCGAAGGGCGGCGAAGCGCGCATCACCGATTACGGCGCGACGCTCGTTTCGCTGAAAATCCCGGATCGCGGCGGCAGGTCGGACGACGTCGTTCTCGGCATGGATTCGATCGACGGCTACACGAACGCCGCGTATCAAAAAGCCAATCCGTATTTCGGCGCGATCGCCGGGCGTTACGCGAATCGCATCGCGAAAGCGAAATTCTCCCTCGGCGGCACGGAGTATAAACTGGCGGCCAACAACGGCGCGAATAACCTGCACGGCGGGCGCGTCGGCTTCGACAAGGTCTTCTGGACCGGGCGCGAAGTCGCGGCGGCGGGCGGCGCGGCAATCGAATTCACTTATCTGAGCAGGGACGGCGAAGAGGGCTTTCCCGGCAACCTGACGGCGAAGGTCGTTTACACTTTGACCGACGACAACGAACTGAAAATCGATTACGCGGCGACGACCGACAAGGAAACGGTCGTCAATCTGACGCATCATTCGTATTTCAATCTGGCGGGCGCGGGCAGCGGCGATATTTTAAATCACCGGCTGCGGCTCTTCGCCGACCGCTTCACGCCGATCGACGCCGAATCGATCCCGACCGGCGAATTGAAACCGGTCGCCGACACGCCGTTCGATTTTCGCGAGATGAAACCGATCGGCGCGGACATCGGCGCGGCGGACGGGCAGCTCAAAAACGGCAAGGGCTACGATCACAATTTCGTCGTCAACGGCGAAGCCGGC
The DNA here is from genome assembly GCA_036563455.1 of Pyrinomonadaceae bacterium. Taxonomy (GTDB): domain Bacteria; phylum Acidobacteriota; class Blastocatellia; order Pyrinomonadales; family Pyrinomonadaceae; genus JAFDVJ01. The sequence goes on from DATCMK010000034.1 coordinate 43,058, forward strand.
GTAATGCGTCCGGCGGCGGTCGTGACGGAGGACGCGAGCGGGCGCGTGATGGAGGTTTCGACGACCGAACCGGGCATTCAGCTTTACACGGGCAATTTTTTGGACGGCAGTCTGAAGGGGAAAAACGGCGCGAGTTACGCTTTGAGAAACGGTTTTTGTCTGGAAACGCAGCATTTTCCGGATTCGCCGAACCGCCCCGATTTTCCTTCGACCGTGCTGAAACCGGGCGAAACTTACCGCAGCTCGACCGTTTATAAATTTTCGACCGCGCCGCCGCGGCAGTAAGCGATTTTCCGGCGCTTAAAGTCAGCCGGGTGAGCTATAATGAGAGCGACCGAAATTTGAGCCGCGCCGCCGGCGAATCGCTGCACAAAACTTTACCGGATCGATCGACGAATCGGGCAAAGTTTCGGGCGCGGCGCGAAACGTATTTTTTGAACAAAAAAGTAATACTTCAGGGAGACGCTAAATAATGAATCTAACGAAAAAAATACCGGCAATCGGTTTGTTTGCCGCGATGCTTCTGACGGGCTGCCAGCCTGCCAACCAAACGAACACCGGCGGCGGAGCTCAGACGAACGCGACCAATTCCGGCGGCGGCGCGGGAAAAAACAAAAGGCTCGCTTTCGTCACCAACAACGCTTCCGATTTTTGGACGATCGCACGCAAGGGCACGGAAAAAGCCGATGCGGAACTAAACGACGTGACGGTCGAATTTAAAATTCCTTCCGAAGGCACCGCCGCCGACCAGAAACGCGTGCTCGACGATCTCGTGACGACGGGCATCGACGGCATCGCGGTCAGCCCGGTCGATCCGGCGAACCAAATCGATCTGATCAACGACCTCGCGAAAAAGACGCTCGTCGTCACGCAGGATTCGGACGCGCCGAACTCGAACCGCGCGCTCTACGTCGGCACGAACAACGTCGACGCCGGCCGGGAAGCCGCGAAATTGATCAAGGAAGCCTTGCCGAACGGCGGGAAAATCATGCTGTTCGTCGGCAAATCCGACGCGCAAAACGCCAAGGAGCGCGCGCAGGGCATCCGCGAAGAGCTGCAGGGCTCGAACATCGAGATCATCGACACGCGCACCGACGACACCGACCGCGCGCGCGCCAAAACCAACGCCGCGGACGCGCTCGTCAAATATCCGGACATCGCCGCGATGGTCGGTCTCTGGAGCTATAACGGTCCGGCGATATACAGCGCGCTCAAAGACGCGAACAAAACCGGACAGGTCAAGATCATTTGTTTCGACGAAGAGGACGACACGCTCGCCGGCGTCAAAGACGGCGCGATTTACGGCACGGTCGTGCAGCAGCCGTATGAGTTCGGCTACCAGGCGATCAAGATGATGCGCGCGATCTTAAACGGCGACACCGCGAGCGTCCCGGCTTCCAAACAGATTTTCGTCCCGACCCAATCGATCAAAAAAGACAGCGTCGAAGCGTTTCAAGCCAAATTGAACGAACTGCGCGGGCGAAAGTAGGATAAAGCGGTTTTTGGTTTTTGGCTTTGGGTTTTTGTTTTTTTCGGCTCAGAAGAATCAATCTGATATGTAAATAAATTCCGAAAACCAAAAACCAAAAACCAGCCCCAATTTTTATGACCCAACCAATTCTCGAAATGCGAAACATCGGCAAGCGCTTTCCGGGCGTCGTCGCTTTGGACGCGGTCGATTTTTCCGTGTCGCCCGGCGAAGTCGTCGCGCTCGCCGGCGAAAACGGCGCCGGAAAATCGACGCTGATGAAAATCCTCGGCGGCGTATATCACCCGGACGACGGGCAGATTTTGATCGAGGGGCGCGAAGTCGCGATTCGCGGCGTCGCCGACGCGACCGCGCACGGCGTCGGTTTCGTTCACCAGGAACTGAACGTGCTCGACAATCTGACGGTCGCCGAAAACGTCTATTTGGGGCGCGAACCGCGCGCTTTCGGCTTTCTCGTCGACCGCGACAAAATAAACCGCGACACGGAAATTTATCTTAAAAGACTGGGTTTGAATTTTTCGAGCCGAACGCCGCTCAGCCGGCTCTCGATCGCCGAGCAGCAGATGGTCGAAATCGCGAAAGCGCTTTCGATGAACGCGCGCATCGTCATCATGGACGAGCCGACTTCGAGCCTGACGCTGACCGAGACCGAAACGCTGCTTTCGGTCATCAAGGATTTGCGCGCGCAGGGCTTCAGCATCATCTACATCTCGCACCGCCTGGGCGAGATCAAGGAGATCGCCGACCGCGTCGTCGTGCTGCGCGACGGGAAAAACGCCGGCAGCCTCGACCGCGACGAGATCAGCCACGACAATATCGTTAAATTGATGGTCGGTCGCGACCTCGTTCGCAAAGATAAACCGTCGTTCGCCGCCGGCGCCGAATCGGTCATCAAAATCCGGGACTTAAAAACGCTTCGCTATCCGAACCGCGCGATTTCGTTCGACGTCCGAAAGGGCGAAATTCTCGGTTTCGCGGGGCTCGTCGGCGCCGGTCGCTCGGACGCGGCGCAGGCGATTTTCGGCGTCGACGCGCCGGTCGCCGGGACGGTCGAGATGGACGGCAGGCTCATCAAAATCAACTCGGCGCGCGACGCGATCGCGAACGGCATTTATCTGATCCCCGAAGATCGCCGGCACGCCGGCTTGATTCTCGACGTGCCGATCCGCGAGAACATCACGCTGCCGTCGCTCGGGCGCTATTCGTCCGCCGGTCTCGTCAATAAATCGGCGGAGGCGAGCGTTTCGAAAGAGTACTGCGAGAAATTGAAAGTCAAAGCGCCGTCGATCGAAGCGAACGCCGGCAATCTTTCGGGCGGCAATCAGCAGAAAGTCGTGCTCGCGAAATGGCTTTCCCTGAATCCGAAACTGCTGATTTTCGACGAACCGACGCGCGGCATCGACGTCGGCGCGAAGTCGGAGATTTACGCGCTGATGCGCTCGTTGGCCGAAAGCGGCGTCGCGATCATCATGATTTCTTCGGATATGGAAGAAGTGCTGGGCGAGAGCGACCGCATCGCCGTTATGCACGAAGGCGCGATTACCGGAATCCTGAGCCGCGAGGAGGCCAGCGAAGAATCGATCATGAAACTGGCGGTCGGCAGTCACTGAAATCAAGATTTAAGATTTAGAATTTCGGATTCAAAATTGAAAGAACCCTCATCGCGAATTTTGAACCGGCAATTTCGAATCTTGATTTTCGGACCTTGAATCTTGAACTTTGAATCTTGAATCTTGATTTTTGAATCTCGAATTTTGAATTTACTCTTATGAGAAAAGAACTGGGAACCTTCGTCTTGCTGGTCGTGTTGTGCGTCGTGTTGGCGGTGCTGAATCCGAGTTTTCTCGACGCGTCGAATCTGCAGAATCTGGCGCGCCTGATCGGCATTTACGGCATTTTCAGCATCGGGCTCGGATTGGTCATCATCACCGGCGGCATCGATTTGTCGGTCGGTTCGGTGTTCGCGCTTCTGGGCGTCCTGCTCTCGATTTTTCTGGTCGAATGGCAGATGCCGGCTGCCTTGGCCGTGCTGGCGGTCGTTGCGGTGACGACCTTTCTCGGCTTCGTCAACGGCTTTCTGATCACAAAGGTGCGCATTCAGCCGTTCATCGTCACGTTGTGCGGATTGTTGTTTTACCGCGGGCTCGCGCGCTTCATCGCCAACGACGAAACGAAGGGCTTCGGCTCGGCGGCCGGCTTCGAATGGCTCAGAGACGTCGCGACCGGCAGTTTGTTCGGCGTGCCGACGCCGTTCGTGATTTTGATCTTCGTTTCGATCATCGCGTGGGTGGTACTGCACCGCTCGATTTTCGGGCGGTATCTGTTCGCGGTCGGGCGCAACGAAACGGCGGCGCGTTATTCGGGCGTCAATTCGGATTTCGTGATCGCCGGCGCGTATGTGCTGTCGGGGCTGCTCGCCGGGGTGGCGGGCGTTTTGCTGGCGTTTTACACGAATTCCGTGTCGCCGTCTTCGCACGGGAACTTCTACGAATTGTACGGAATTGCGGCGGCGGTTCTCGGCGGCTGCAGCTTACGCGGCGGCGAAGGGTCGGTCGTCGGAATCCTGATCGGGACGGCGCTTCTGCAGGTGCTGCAGAATCTCGTGAATTTACTGGGCATTCCGTCGAGCCTGAATTTCGCGGTGATGGGCGCCGTCATCCTGATCGGCGTCGTCGCCGACCAGCTGCTGCGCCAGCGTCAGGCGTCTCGCCAGCCGTTAAAGTGAACCGGAAGGGGTTGGGTTTTGGTTTTTGGGGTTTTGGTTTTCGGTTTTTGTCATGATTTTGATAACAAACGATTTCGATTACTACAAACCAAACCCCCAAAACCAAAAAAACGAACCGATTGCTCGAACGTTTTGCTTTTCACTGAAATCCGCTCTCGATCGATTCGGGAAAAAAGGTCGCCGAAGGGTTTGCTTATTCGACGTAGATGAGTTTGAGACGGATCGCGTAACGCGTCAGTCCGGCCACGTCGCGGACGCCGAGTTTGTCCATCAAATGGTTGCGGTGAGTCTTGACCGTCGTTTCGCTGATATTTAATTTTTCCGCGATTTCCGCCGAGGAACAGCCTTCCGCGATGAGCTGCAGAATTTCTCTTTCGCGCTGCGTCAGCGAGCGCCCGCTCGGCTCGGCGTGACCTTTGTCCCGGCTTTCGCCGTGTTGAATCTTCGCCGCCGTTTCGGCGATCTCGGGACTTAAGTAAACCTTGCCGCGCGAGCCGAACTGAATCGCCTCGACCAAATCTTTCGCCGCGCCGCTTTTCACCACGTAGCCGGAAACTCCGCTCTCGAGCATGTCGCGGATAAAAGCTTCTTCGGTGTGGATCGAAAGCGCGATGATGCGCGTCTGCGGGCTGATTTTGCGGATTTGCCGCGCGGCGTCGATGCCGTTGAGCTCCGACATCGAAATGTCCACGACGACCACGTTCGGATGAAGGCGTTCGACCGCCTTGATCAACTGCCGCCCGTTTTTGCATTGGCTGACTATTTTGAAACTCGGGACCTGACGCAGCATTGAAGCGATGCTTTCGCGCACCAGTTCGTGGTCGTCCGCTAATACGATCGTCGTCATGTGAGCATCCTCCGAAAGCGCCTTTATCTGACTAAAAGCTCAAAAACTCAGGAGAAATGACACCGCCCGGTTGATCGCGAGAGTGCTATTTTAAATAGCATGATTATCAAAAAACACAGGGGGTATCATTAGATAACAAGAAACTGTCCAGAAGCTTTTTCATGCTATAACTTCCCGGGATTCCTTGTATGTCACTTATGTAACATAAAAAAACCATTTATGCAAGATTTTTTTCTTATCGTCGAACGCGCTGAAAAATTTAAGAGGCGCGAAAGCGTATGTTTTGATGAATGAGAGGCGCGTTTACCGGCCGTCTTCGATTTTTTTCGGCGCCAGGTTTTTCTCGAGCGGGACTTGGAGAATTATTTCCGTTCCTTTGTGAATGTGCGACGAAACGCTCAATTTGCCGCCGATGATTTCGGCGCGCTCGCGCATGCTCGCGAAACCGATGCCCTCGCCCGGCACATTTTTGACGTCGAAACCGCACCCGTCGTCGCGGACGGCGATCTGGACCGCGTCGCCGGCGCTCGTCAGCGCGAGCGTGATGTTTTTTGCGCGGGCGTGCTTGAGCGCGTTGTTGACGGCTTCCTGCACGACGCGGTAAATGCCGGTTTCGACCGACAATTTCAAGCGCGGAAAATCCGCCGGGAAGTCGAGCGCGACGCTCGTCAGCTTCTCTCCCGAGAGGTTTTTGATGTCCGCGACGAATTTGCGGAGCGCTTCCGGCAGACCGAAATGTTCGAGAATGCCGGAGTGCAGCGTGTGTGCCATCAGGCGCAGCGATTGCTGGTTTCTCAAAAGCAGCTCCTGCGTGACGACGAGATCGGCGATGACGGCGTGTTCTTCGGGCAAAAGATTGACGATTTTTTTCTCGACGCGCTGCAGTTTCATCGAAGCGACCGCCAGCTGCTGCGAGATTTCGTCGTGCAGGAGGCGCGAAAGATGCCGCCGCTCGCTCTCGCGGGCCGCTTCCAGTTTTTCGAGCAGTTTGCCGCGGGCTTCCTCGGACTGCTTGCGCCGGATGCCGTTGGCGATCGCGTTCGATACGGACGCCATCGCCTGCAGCGTCAAATCGGTCAGACGGTGGCGCGCGAAAATGCACATCACGCCGACGATCTGTTTTTCGACGATCAGCGGATAACCGGCAAAAGAGCGCATCTTCTCGCGCTTGATCCATTCCTTGTCGGTGAAAAGCGAATTGTTGAGGATGTCGTTCACCAGACACGGCACGCCTTTAAGGGCGATCGTCCCGATTTTTCGCTGTCCGAGCGGGATTTTAGAGTATTTTCGGTCCTGCGGGAATTGCGGGCCGGCGGCGCCCTGCAGTTCGAGCACTTCCTCTTCGGCGTTGAGCGTCCAGATGCGCGCGAACGCGGCGTTCAGATGCTCGACGAGAACGCCCGCGCAGCTGTTCAAAACCGCTTGCAGCTCGCCCTCGTGCACGAGCGCGGCGTTGACGTCCTCGTTCAGTTTGGCGAGGCGCGCGCGTTCTTTAAGCAGCTTTTCTACTTTTTGGCGCGCCGTTTCGCGCGGCGCGTCCGCGAATATTCCGGTATTTTCAAGGGCATTGAGATCGGACGAATCCTGTGCTGCGTTTGAAATCGCCATTTTTTTTCCTCAACAACTGGAATGCCTAAAAAGCGGGAACGGCGGTCGAAGATGTTTCGGTAAACACGTTCATAAAATTAAAACCCGCCGAAAATTTCAAGATAAATCGATGATAGTGTTAAAAAAAAACTTGTCAAATCGAAAGTCGTGTTTTCGCGCGCCCGCGCCGCCGTAAGATTCCGTCGCTATCGTTTCCCGACGGCCGCCCGCCGGCGAAAAATAAAAATCCGAAGCGTTTGAGCGCGGCGGGCACGATTAAAAACCGGTTTTTTCGGGTATATCCTCCTTTCGGGGGATTACATGACCAGTTCGACGCGCGCTATTATTAAAAAATATTAAAAAGTTCAAAAGTTGTAATACGCATCCGTAATTTTACAACTCCGATTAAAAGGACAACTGAAGGAACGCTTTCGATGAAGCTGAAAAGCAGCATCCCGAAAATCGAACTTGCCAGTCAAAACTCGCGATGGGCATCGGCGCGGTGAGCTCACATGAGCGGTTTCCGATGCCCCCGAAAAACGCGTTTTTTTCACCCCCGGAAAACGCGTTTTTTCACCCCCGTTTATTTTTTAGTTTAAGCCGCCGCCGCAGTGCCGTCGGATTCATCGGGCACGCGGCGGCGGTTTACATGATGCGGCAGCCGAATGTTTGCAAAGTTCGCGCGCAGGTCTGCGCCGGGAGAGACCACGCCGCGTATTATCGGCAGAAGCGTGAAACAAGATGTGTTTATGACGAAAAAATACCAGCCAAAATCGAACATTCTGGCGATTGACTGTTGCGAACATATTTTGTCCGCGCTGCGCCGCGCGATCGACTCGAATCTGACGGTTTTCAGTTCACGCAGCAATCTGAAAGGCGATTTTCCGATCGGCGACACCGGATTGATCGTTTTCGGGGTTTCGAACGTGCCGGCGCGGCGGCTTTTCATCAGCCGGCTGCGCCGCTTTTACCCGGAAGTGCCGATGCTCGTCCTGCGCCGCGAAAGCCCCGACAGCGAAGCGGCGAAAGAACAGGTCAGGGGCGAATTCGTCCTCAGCGATCTGCGTTGTCAAAACGATCTGGCGCTCGTCGAAGCGATTCGAAAAGTCCTGCCGCTCAGGCTTTGCCGCCACACCAAACCGGAATCCAACTACGACTTCATGCGCGACGTGACGCGGATCATGGCGGAAAACTACGCCGACCCGGAATTGAGCCTCGATCAGGTCGCCCGCGAGATTCCGGTTTCGCCCTCGAAGCTTTCGCGCATTCTCAACAAACAGGTCGGCATCAGCTTCCGGCAGTTGCTCAAGCACATCCGCATCGAGGAAGCGAAGCGCATTCTCGCGTCGAAACGCTACTCGATCAAAGAAGTCGCGGCGCGCGTCGGATTTTCTGACAGCCATTATTTTTCGCGCAGCTTCAAGGAAATGACCGGTTTGAACGCGACCGAATTCAGGCATAATCCGAACGATTTGATCTTCAATTGATTTGAAGACGGAAAATAAAAGGAAGGTCGGCTCTTTAAAGTAAATCGGCGAAAATCCGCGTCCAGCGGCAAATGCCCGCGTTCCGTTTCGAATTTTTCAAACAACCGGCCGGAAAACCGGGACGGCTTTTACCGCGTCGGTTTTTCACTGTTTCGGGTTTTCGGGCAGCGCCTTTTTAATTTTTTTGACGAGCGCCGCGGCTTGCCCGGCGAACTCGCCCTGCGGAGCTAATTTCAGGTATTGTTCGAAATGCGTCAGCGCCGCCGCGGCGCGGCGCGCGCGCAGCAGAAGATTGCCCGCCAGGATGTGCGCTTCGGCGAGATTCGGGTCGAGCGCGAGCGCGCGTTTGACCGCCTGCCACGACTTTTCGAAATTCATGCGCGCCGCCTCTTCCGCGTTTTCGGCGGCGGCAACGTCCCAGTAAACTTTCGCCAGCTGATAATGACCGGCGGGCGAATTTTCGTTGATTTTGATGCCTTCCGTCAAAACCTTTTCGGCGTCCGCGTATTTTTTCATCCGGCGGTAGGTTTCGCCGAGCGCGAAATGCGCGGTCGTCGCCCGCTGATCGATCGCGAGCGCCGCGCGCAGCGGCTTTTCCGCCTTTTCCCAAAGTCCCAAATCCATGTAAACGAGCCCGAGCAGAATCTGCGCGTCGAGATACTGCGGGTAAATCGCGACGGCTTTTTCGAGATACGGCAGCGATTCGGAGAATTTCTCCTTTTTCTCTTTATCGAGCAGCGCCCGGGCGCGCTCGAATTCCTTGCGCGCGGCGGGCGGCAGGTTCGCGTCGATCACCGGCGCGGCCGGCGGGCGGCGGCCGGCGGGCGCGTCGTTGTCGCTTGCCAGCTCAATGTTCAAATAACCCGAATTCGCCGTCACGAGGTCGACGTTTTGCCGCACCTCCTGAAAACCCGGCGCGTGAACGGTGACGATGTACTGCTTCGATTCGAGCCCGGTGAAGGAGAATTTTCCGTTCCGGTCGGTCGTCGTCTGCGCGACCATCCCGCCCGTGAAATTTTCGATGCGGACGAGGACGTTTTCCGCCGGTCGGCGCGAAGCGGCGTATCTGACCTGACCGTTGACCTGCAGCGAAAAATTAGAAGGCAGCCGCGACGGGTTCTGCGCCGCCGCCCCGCCCGCCGCGAACATCAACAGCAGGAAAACGGAAGCGACGCGCCGGAAAGTGCTCTGCAACATAACGGTCTGCCTTTCACGCGAATATCGGATGGGGCGGAATAAAAGCCGAGCGGGACGCGGATTTTAGGGATTTTTACGGATTCGCGCGGGTTCGGTGTCGGAATTTTCGAGAATTACCGCGTTACATCCGGTTTTCGACCCGCTGCGGTCCGCGTTCGGTTTTTCGTTTCGCTTCTTTTCCGAGTTTCACGATGTTTTCGCTTTCGGCGCGGTCGAAAACCATCGCGCCGCGCCGAAAGCGAAGGGAACTTCTGAAAAAGTCCCCTTCGAAAACGCCTGACGCCGCCGAAGCGTCAGAATTCAAGACGCGCCCCGAGCCGCATGCTGAAGGGCGGGTAGAAAAAGCGCGGCTGCAGGAAATCGACGTTCGGGACGCCGAGCGAAAGTTCCCGGAACTCCTGCGGACGCCGGATGCGGCGCGTGTTCGTGACGTTGAAAAAGTCGGCGATGAATTTCAGGCGCACTTTTTCGGTGAAATTCCACGGGTAATCGACATGCAGGTCGAGCCGGTTGTTCCACGCCGTCCGACCGAGCTTGCCGCGGCCGCCGAGCGGAATTTCGCCGGCGTTCGCGTAAACCGGATGCGCCAGGAATTCGTTGATCGGGAGCCCCGATTCCGAGCGGAAGCCCATTCCGAGATTGAGGCCGCGGATGCCGCCGCCGAGCCAGTTGCTGCCGAAACCGGATTCGCCGAAGGCGTAACTGGCGTAGATGTTGACGACGTGGCGCCGGTCGGAGTTGAGCGGTCCGATCGCGAATTGATCGGCGAGCAGGTTGAATTCGCCCGGGGTGAAATCGAACAGCGAACTCGCGCCGGGATCGGTCTGCCCGTTGTCGCTGCGCAGATGCCCTTCGTAATTTCCCTTCAAACGCGCCAGACGGTAATTCGCCAGCAGCTGCCAGTTGTCGGAAAAGCGCTTGTTGACTTCGATCTCCAGAGCCCGGTAATTGCGCACCGGGTCGACGAATCCGTCGGGGACGCCGTCGGGAATCAGCGCGCCGGCGTTCGCGTTGGGCTCATAGCAAACCGCGCCGAGCGCGACCGAGTCGTCGCGCGGGTCGGTCACGGGATCGATCACGAACGGCGCTTCGCCGGCGGCGTTGACGCACGCGGCGGGAATCGCGCCGCCCGGGGCGAACGTGTGCGGAATCGGATTGGTGGCGGCGTCGAGCGTGCTGCTGATATTGCCGAGAAAGTAATTTTGAGTCAGTATCGCGCTGCCCTCGGGCGATATGATCGCGCCGTCCTCGACGATGCGCTTGACGCGCCGGTCGATATAGCGAACCGAAAACAGGAAGTTTTTCGGCAGCTGCGTTTCGAAGCCGACGACGTGTTCGTCGAGAAAACCGAGCTTCGTGCCGGGCGCGAACGGGTTCGTCGGATCGTTGGCGGAAACGGTCGGACCGCTGTTCGGAAAGCCGCCGACGGCGCCGCTCAGGAAATTCGCCGCCGTGTAGACGGGATTGACCGTGCCGAATTCATTGATCACCGCGCATCGGTCCGCCGCGCCGGCGATCGTGCACGGCGCGAACTGCGGGGCGAAGCGGGCGAGCGTGAAATCGGTCTCGGCGGAAAGCGAGCGCTCTCCGATGTCGAGCGGCAGAAATTCGTAAAAACGACCGAAATTGTAGTACGCCTTCATCTTGCCCTTTCCGAGCGGGTCGACCGTGACGCCGACGCGCGGAGCCCAGTTGCCGGTCAGACTGTAATGCGGGCGGACGCCGGTTTCGGTGAAATTGCCGACCATCCGTTCCTGTTCCCAGCGAATGCCCGCGATCGCGGTGACGAAGCGATTGAAGCGCCACGTGTCCTGAAGATATAAAGCGTGATAATCCGATTCGGTCTCGAACGAGGTGTTTCCGAATTCGCCGCGGTCCTGCCGCAGATAGACGCGGCGGTTGCCGGGACCGAGCCCGATGTCGGTCGCGCCGGGTACGTTGAAGACCGGGCACAGCGGGCAGACGCTCGGGTCTTCGTCCGACGCGCTTCTCAGGCTCCACGCGGCGTTAACGGTCTGCCCGATGCCGGCCGCCGCGCCGGGGAATAATTCGGCGATGCTCAAGCCTTCGGCGTTAACTGCCGGAATCGTGTATTTCGCGCCGCTGCGGTCGCGCGTGCCGCTGTAGAAGCCGCGCTGGAACTGGAAGCCGAACCCGATGCTGTGCGAGCCGAAGAAGGTCACGGTTTTCGTCGTGTCCGCCGTAAAGCCGTGCGTCGCGCCCCTCGTCGGTTCGAAGAAACCGAGCCCGATCGCGTTGAACTGCCCGCGGCTCGCGCCGGTGCTGGTCGGCCCCGTGCGGTCGATGATCTGATTGAAATCGGCGAATCCGCTTTCGTCGAATTTGTTTTTATTCAGGCTGTAGGCGATCGACAGCGTCCACGACGAGCTGAGCGCGCCGTTGTAGCGCAGCGACAGGTTGCGCGAGCCGTAATCGAGCTTGCTGAAAGCGGTCGTGTTGTCGATATTCAGCGAATTGAACGACGAGACGTTCGTTTTCGTCGGGTCGCCGAAAATCGAAAACGCGAGCGTATGATTCCGCACGATATTCCAATCGATTTTGCCGGCGTAATTGAGCGTCCGGTAGCGCTGCACGTGCTTGCCCAAAAGCGCGAACAAGCCGGAATTGTCCGAGCCTTCGACGATCGTCCGGTTGAAGCTCGGGTTGAACGAGCCGAAGAAAAACAATCTGTCTTTCAGGATCGGTCCGCCGAGATCGACGCCGGCGTCGTAATTCTCGTTGGCGAGGATTCGGCCGACCTTGTTGACCGAAAAATCGTCGCGCTGTTTATAGCGGGCTTCGAACGCGTCCGGGCGCGCGTAGCCGTAAACCGCGCCGTGAAATTCGTTGCCGCCCGACTGCGTGATGATATTGACGACGCCGCCGATCGACTGCCCGTACTGCGGCTCGAAACCGCCGGTTTTGACCTGCACTTCCTTGACGAACGAAGTGTTGATGCCGGTGCCGAGCGCGCCGTAAACGCGCGAAAACGTGCCGATGCCGCCGAACGCCGAATTCGTGATGTTGACGCCGTCGGCGATATATAAATTATCGAGCGCCGAGCCGCCCGAGATCGACGGATTGTCGCTGCGCGAGGTCGGGCTGACGTCGCTGCCGAGCGAATCGGTCGCGCCGGGCGCGAGGTAAAACAATCCGGAAACGCCGCGCGGCACGGGCACGTTCTGAAACAGCTGGTCGTTGAGATTGCTGGCGACGGCGGTCGTCGTCTGATCGACCTCGCTGCCGCTCGTCACCTCGACGGTCGCCGTCGCTTCGCCGACTTCGAGCCGCGCTTCGACGATCGTCGCCTTTCCGACGAAGACGGTCTGATTCGGCGCGACGACCGTTTTAAATCCGGGCTGCTCGATTTTCACCGACCACACGCCCGGATTGAGATTGGTCACTTCGAACGCCCCTTCGGAATTGGTCGTCGCCGCGCGGTCGCCGGTCGCGCCGCTGACCGTCACCTTCGCGCCGGGAACGACCGCGCCCGAAGGGTCGGTGACGATGCCTTTGATCGAACCTCTGGTCTGAATATCCTGCGCCTCGACCACGAGCACGAAACAGCCAAACAAAAACGAAAACATCGTTAACGTTAAAATCTTCTTCATAAACTACTCCTTTGGAAGATTTCCTCGACCTTTAATCGGGGGTTAATAAAAAATGCCGCACGCATCACCGAAAAAAAATCTTCTTAAACCGCGCAGCGCATCTCGCCGTCAAAAATCAGACGAACACGATTTTCCCGGCTGACCTCCTCCGGAAGGAGCCGCCGAGCCTGTTCGTCCTGTAAAAATCGAAACGTGAAGTTATCAAACAACGCCGGGAGCGCGGCGGATGCCTTTGAGCTTCAACTCATGCCGCATCGGCGCGCCGTCCGAAAATTGACAAAAAAGCCCGCGAGAGCGACGGAAAACGCGTTCCCGTCCGGAAAAGCTTGATTATTGTTTACCGGCATTTAATGCAATTCTTAATCCAGAGCGCGAGCGAGCGCCGGCGCGGCGAAAAAATCCATCCTTCCATCATTTAGCGAAATCGGCGAAAATTTCGCGCGGCGCGCCGCCGCGCAAACAAAATCTGCGAGGTCTTATAAAATATGAAAAAATGGAAATCGCCTCGCACGGCGGCGCGTAAAACTTTGAAATTCAGCGAAAAACGAACCGTCCGCCGCGCCGGCACGGCTCGCCGCCGCGATTGATCTGTGACATGGCGGTTCGTTTTTGTATAATCAAACTGAGACAGCCTAGAGGGAACAAGGGGGATTTATGAAGAAATTTTTCGTCTGTTTTAGCCTGATCGCCGCGTTTTCGCCGGCCATTCAGGCAGCCGCCGAGCCGCCGTCCGCGCCGTTCGGCGTCGAATTCAAAACCAAATCAATCCAGCGGAACCTGATCGGCGAGGTCACGTCGATCGATCCGGCGAACGGTAAAATGATCGTTCAGACCGACGCGAAGGAAGCGGTCGGCGTGGCGTTCGGCGAGCAGACCGCTTTCCGGCGAATCGCGCCCGGTCAGACCTCGCTCGCGAACGCCGAGACGATCGAATCGGCGGACGTCAAAGTCGGCGACCGCGTGCTCGTGCCCGGCTACGTCGCCGGCGCGGCGCAGAATCCCGTGCGGCAGATCGTCGTGATGGCGCGCGCCGCGATCGAGCAGACGCGCACCGCCGAGATCGATAACCGGCGCGCCCGCACGACCGTCGGACGGATCGTCGCCGTCAACGCGGAAAAAAGGGAAATCACCGTTCAGACGCGCGGGCGCGGCAATCCCGAAACGATCACGGTCGCGCTCGCCGCGAACGCGCGGCTTCTGCGCTACGCGCCGGATTCTTTGAAATTGGGCGACGCCGTCGCCGCGTCTTTCGCCGATCTGAAACCGGGCGATCAGATTCGCGTCGTCGGCGACCGCGCGGGCGGCGAGGCGCGCGTCAACGCCGAAGAAATCGTTACGGGTTCGGTCAGCCGCACGGTCGGCACGATCGAGGAAGTCAACGCGGCGCGCGGCGAGATCGTCGTCAAAAATACGCAGACCGGGCAGAACGCGATTGTCGTGCTCGGCAAAAACACGACGCTGCGGCGCATCACGCCGGAAGTCGCGGCGACGCTCAAAGAACGATTCGAAAGGAGAAACGCGCGCCGCCGCGAGCGAAACGCCGATAATTCGAGCGGGCAGACGCCTTCCGATCAAACGCGTAACCGCGAACAACGCCGCCGCGAACGCAGCGCCGACGGGCAAACCAGTAATCCGAATCGCCGGCAGTTGTTCGAAAATTTGCCGGCGATCGCGCTCGGCGAATTGAAAAAGGGCGAGGCCGTGCTGATTACCGGAACGCGTTCGGGCGCCGATGCGCAACGGATGACCGCCGTTTCGATCGTCGCCGGCGACGGCGAACTGCAGCAGCTTCTCGTGCGCGCGCAGGGCGGCCGAAACAACGATTCGAACCGGAGCACCGGACTGCCCGGAAACGTCAGCGGCGGCAACGCCGCGAGCGACGATGACGACGAGCCCTAAGGCATGGAGTTTTGACAATTTACCGAGGCGGGAGCCGAGTTTAAGAACCGGAATTCCCCGATTTCCGGTTATCCGCGACCAATTAGTTTTATTCGGCAAAGGCGCTTTAACTCTTTGTTTTAATGAGTAATCGATATTCATTAATTAATTGATCGGTCTCGCTCCTTTACTTCCGCTCTCGGTGTACATGATTTTTGAAGCGGGGCAATTTCACTGAACGCTCTTTTGCGAAAGCCTTGATAAGAACCGGGGGGATTTATGCGACAGAAATTTATTCGGAACGGATTTCTGAATGTTTTGGTTATTTTTTATTTTTTTATTAACGCCGCCGCCGTTCTCGCGCAGCAATCGCAGGCGACTCTGCGCGGGCAGGTCACGGACGCGCTCGGCGGCGCGCTCGTCGGCATCACCGTGACGGTCGTCGACGCGCAGGGCACGACGCGCACCGCCGCGACGAACGAGCAGGGGCAGTACGCATTTCCGGCGCTGCCGCCGGGACGCTACACGGTGCGCGTCGCCAGCGCCGGCTTCACGCCGTACGAAAACAACGCGGTCGAGATCGCCGTCGGGCAGACCGAACCGTTCGATATCGTTTTGACGGTCGCCGAAGCGGCGGAAGAAGTGGTCGTCAACATCGACGAGGAAAACGAAACGAGCACCGACCCGGAAAACAACGGCGACGCGACCGTGCTGCGCGGCGGCGATCTGGATTCGCTGCCCGACGACCCGGAAGATTTAGCCGAAGCGCTCGCGGC
The DNA here is from genome assembly GCA_036563455.1 of Pyrinomonadaceae bacterium. Lineage (GTDB taxonomy): Bacteria > Acidobacteriota > Blastocatellia > Pyrinomonadales > Pyrinomonadaceae > JAFDVJ01. The sequence continues at coordinate 58,655 of DATCMK010000034.1, forward strand.
GCTCGCCGGACCGACCGCCGGCGTCGACGACGAAGGGCAGCTCTATATCGACGGTTTCTCGGGCGGGCGGCTGCCGCCGAAAGAATCGATCCGCGAAATACGCATCAACCGCAACCCGTTTTCGGCGGAATTCGACCGGCTCGGTTACGGGCGCGTCGAGATTTTCACGAAACCCGGCACCGATCAGCTGCGCGGGCAGGCTTTTTTCAATTTCAACGACGAGAGCCTCAATTCGCGCTCGCCGTTCGCGCCCGCGCGCGCGCCGTACCAATCGCGCCGTTACGGCGGCAACGTGAGCGGTCCGATTCAGAAAGGGAAAACCTCGTTCTTTTTCGATTTCGAGCGCCGCGAAACGGACGACAACGACGACATCACGGCGATCGTTCTCGATCCGGCGTTCAATCCGGTGCCGTTCAGCGAAACGCTGCTCTCGCCCGCGCGCCGCACGACCTTCAGTCCGCGCTTCGACTGGCAGATCAACGAAACGAACACGTTGATCGCGCGCTACACTTACGACCGGAACGAACGCCTCAACGAGGGCGTCGGCGGCTTCAATCTCGCGTCGCGCGCGTACGATACGAACAACAGCCAGCACACTTTGCAGCTCACCGAGACGGCGGTCATCAATCAAACGATCATCAACGAAACGCGCTTTCAGTACGTCCGCAATCGCCGCACGCAGGAAGGCGGGTCGAACGAGCCGACGATCCGCGTTCTCGACGCCTTCACGGGCGGCGGCGCGCAGATCGGCGCGGCGTTCAATAACGAAGACCGCATCGAGCTGCAAAACTTCACGTCATGGACCGCCGGGCGGCATTCGTTAAAAGCGGGCGCGCGTTTTCGCGCCGGCTGGATCGATAATTCGTCCGAGCAAAATTTCGCCGGCACGTTCACGTTCGGCGGCGGTTCGGCGCCGCAGCTCGGCGCCGACAACGAGATCGTGCGCGACGCGAACGGCAATCCCGTCCTCGCGCAGATCACGAGCATCGAGCGCTACCGGCGCACGCTGCTGCTGCGGAGCCTCGGCTTCACGCCGGCGCAGATTCGCGAGCGCGGCGGCGGCGCGACGCAGTTTTCCGTTTCCGGCGGCGATCCCGAAATCAACTATTACCGTTCGGATTTCAGCCCGTTCATTCAGGACGACTGGCGCGTCAATCCGAATCTGACGCTCTCGTTCGGTCTGCGCTACGACTGGCAGAGCGACATCGACAGCAAGTTCAACTTCGCGCCGCGCGTCGCGTTCGCGTGGGCGCCGCAATTCGCGAACGGCGGCGCCGCGGGCGGTCAGGGCGGCGGGCGCGGGCGGCAGCGCACGGTGCTGCGCGGCGGCGTCGGCATTTTCTACAACGGCTTTAACGAATCCCTGCTGTCGCAGACATTAAGATTCAACGGCGTCAATCAGCAGCAGTTTCTGATCACGACCGGCACCGCGAACGGGCTCGGCTTTCTCGATTTATTCCCGGAAACGCCGACCGTCGAGCAGCTCGAAGCCTTCGCCGTCCGGCAGACCGTCCGGCGAATGGACGAGGATCTGCGCACGCCGTACACGATTCAAACCTCGGTCAGCTTCGAGCGGCAGCTGCCGTACAGAACGACCGTTTCGATTAATTTCGTCAACGCCGCGACGCGCAACGCGCTGCGCTCGCGCAACGTCAACGCGCCGCTGCCGGAAACTTTCGTGCCCGGCGTGGCGGGCAGCGGCGTGCGCCCGTTTCCCGACGAAGGCAACATTTTTCAATACGAATCGACCGGGCGCTTCGACCAGCAGCAGCTCATCGTCAGTCTCAACAACCGCTTCAGCCAGCTGTTCACGATCCGCGCGAATTACGTCCTCAACCGCGCGCGCAGCGACACCGACGGGCTCGGCAGCTTTCCCGTCAACCAGTACGACTTGAGCGGCGAATACGCGCGCTCTTTGCAGGACACGCGGCACCGTTTCACGCTTTTCGGCACGATCAGCGGCTTGCCGTGGGGCATTCGCCTCAACCCGATGCTGATGATCAATTCCGGGCGGCCGTTCAACATCACGACCGGCCGCGACCTGAACGGCGATACGCTGTTTACCGAGCGCCCGACGTTCGCACAGCTCGCGGCGGCGTGCGCCGAACGCGCCGTGACGGCTTCGTTCTGCGACATTTCGGGACGCGATCCGAACGCGATCGTGCCGCGCAATTACGGCACCGGACCGTCGTTCGCGGTCGTTAACCTGCGCGTCAGCAAGACCTTCGGTTTCGGCGGCGAACGGGCGAACGCGGCTGCCGGCGGCGGCGGAGGTCGGCGCGGCGGAGGCGGTCGGCGCGGCGGGTTCGGCGGCGGCGGCGAAAATACGCGGAGCCGCTACAACCTGAATTTGTCGGTCAACGTTCAGAATTTATTCAACAACACGAACGAGGGCGCGCCGGTCGGCAATCTGAGCTCGCCGTTTTTCGGCGTTTCGACGAGCAGCGCCGGCGGTTTCGGGCGCGGCGGCGGCGGCGCGCAGTCCTCCGGCAACCGGCGCATCACTCTGCAGGCGAGATTTAATTTTTAGCCGTTCGGGGACGGAAATAAAACAGGCTGCCCGCGCGGCGGCGCGGGTTTGTCAGGCGTCATACAGAAGCGCGCGAACTGCGGTTTTAAACTGGAATTCGCGCTCAAAATTTTCGGTTGCCGGAGAATCCGTGTTCGGGAGAATCCGTGTTTAGGTTGGGGAAAGAACGGCGAATGACCGGACCGCCGCGCCGTTTTTCCCGAAAAAAGCCGCTTTCCCGGCCCGAAGACGAGCGCGGTCCGAATACATGCTTAAGATAAAGGGAGGTTAAAATGGCGAATAGAAATAGATACTTCGAAAGCAACGAAAATCGCGGCAGGAGAGGTCGACTCGACGACGAGCGCGGCGGCAACGAGGAAGGACGCGCCGGCAGTTACGGTTACGAGCGCGACGACGATGACGAAAGGTATTTCGGCGGCTCTTCGGGCGGCGGTAACGGGCGCGGCTTTTCGCGCGGTATGAGAGGCGGCAGAGGTTACGGACGCGGCAATTACGGCGACCTCGGCGGCGGTTACAGCAATACTTCGGATCAGGGCGAGTACGGCGGCGGCTTTTACTCGGGACGCGCCGATTACGACGAGGATTACGAGGACAATCGGGATTCGGAGCGCGGTCACGCCTCGCGCGGCGGTTATTCGACCGGTCGCGGCGGCGGTTACGGCGATCCGCGCCGCGGCTTTTCGAATCGCCGCCGTTCGGGCGGCGGCAGTCTCAACGATTACGGCGGCGGCGGCACGTACGGCGGTTACCGCGACCGCGGCTATGCGCGGCGCGGCGGTTACGGCTCGGAGCGCGAAAATTACGAAGGTTACCGCGGCGGCGAAGGCGGTTCCGATGACGAGGAACGCGGCTGGCTCGAACGCGCCGGCGACGAGGTGGCTTCCTGGTTCGGTTACGGCGAAGAGGACGACCGGCGGCGCGGCGGGCATCATCGCGGGCGCGGACCGCGCAATTACACGCGCTCGGACGAACGCATCCGCGACGACATCAACGACCGTCTGACCGACGATTATTACCTGGACGCCTCGGACATCGAAGTCGAAGTGAGTAACGGCGAGGTCGTGCTGACCGGCACGGTCGACAGCCGCCGCGCGAAACGCCGGGCGGAGGACATCGCCGAAGAAGTTTCCGGCGTCAGGAACGTCGAGAACCGCATCCGCGTCAATCGCGAGGGCGGCTCGTCCTATAACTACAGTCGGAGCGGCGCGTCGAACCTCGCGCCGGGCGGTTCGACCGGCCCCTCAGGCATGAGCGGTTCGACGGGCACAAGCGGGACGACTGGAACCACGGGCACGACCGGAATGACCGGCGCCGCCGACACGACGACCGGTTCAACCGGCACGACCGGCGCGGGAACCGGGGAGACGGAAACCGCGGGATCGACCGAAACGGGCGGCAGAGCCGGCAGAAGCCGCGGCAAAACCGCGTAATCATCGAAGCCGATTGCGGTTTTAAAGTTATTCGTCGCTGAAATTCGATCAAGAGCTGGATGGTTGGGTTTTTGGTTTTTGGGATATAGATAATTAAACAGTTCGATATCAAAATTAAATCAAAACCCAAAACCCAAAAACCCAAAACCGCATCCCTTTGGAAATTAGTCTTAATTCTACGCGGCTGCTTATTTATGACCAAAATCCGACCGCGTGCAGGAAATAGTCGGCGGTTTCCGGTGCGACTTGTTTGAAGCGCTTCGCGAACGCGCGCAATTGCTCGTTTTCCGGCTGATTTTTCAGCGTTTCGAGATAAGCGCCGAACGAACCGAATGCGCCGGCGATGCCGCGAAATTCGTTCGCGTTGTGAATGACGGCTTCGATTTTGCGGCGGTTTTTGAGCGCGTTCGGGTTTTCCGGCACGTTCGCCGCCTGGGTTTGCGCCAGCCGTTCGATGTCGAAGTCCTCGAAGCCCGATTTGTATTTCGCCCAGTGCCTTCTGATCGAGTTCCAGTTGAGCCCCGCCTGCAGAAGGCGGAGACACAAAATTTCGAAATACTCCCGATCGGAAGCCGGCTTCGTTCCGGGACGGCAGACGCTGTCGGTTTCTTTCGCGTACACGTAGTCCCACGGCGCGCGATGTTCGTTCGTCATAATTTAACAGTTTAACCGTTAAGCGTTTGAGCGCAACTTCACCGAAAAAATGAATGGCGGAGTCCGTACGTTTTAGAACTCGATTTGCAAAATACCTCGTCGAAACACGAAAAGCGTACGCAGACGCTTCATTTTTTCATGAATTGGGAGGACTTGAATTATGCCGAGGGGCGATAAATCAAAATACACGGATAAACAAAAACGACAGGCGGAACACATCGAAGACGGCTACGAAAAACGCGGCGTCTCGCACGACGAGGCGGAACGACGCGCGTGGGCGACCGTCAATAAGTGAATCGGGCGGCGGCAAAAAAAGCGGCTCGGGACGCGGCAAAAGAACGATTGAGCGAGGTCGGAAATGAGCGAAAAGAAACGAAAGAAAAAAGACGGCGAAGACAAAAACAAAAACGATCAGCGCGAGCGCAAAGCGACCGGCAGCGACCGCCAGAATCAAACTCAACAGGACGAAATGGGCAGAAACCCGAACTACAAATAAGCCGGTCGCGATTGATTTTGCACGAAAACTTACAGAGTGAGCCTTTTTTTGAGAGTTCGCGGATCGTCGCGAATCGGCGCGAATAAAACATTCATAATCGGCGCCGATTCGCGACGATCCGCGGGCTCTTTTAATGTTCGTGCAAGCTTTTCCGCGCGAAGCGGTTTGTCCGGCGCGCGACAAACCGCCGCCGCTTCGCTTGTTATCATACGGGTTATGAAAACGAACGAAACCGTCGAAGTGGAACTTCGGGGAGCCGAAGAAAAAGCGGGGCTCGAAAAAATCGAGGATCTGGCCTTAAAGACCGATTCCGGAACGATCCGGTGCCGGCTGCACGCGGCGCGTTCCGGCGAGGCGGCGATTCTCTGGGTGTTCGGGTCGGGCGGCGGTTTGGGCGGGCCGGCGGGCGGCGTTTACGAACGCCTCGCCAACGAATTCATCTCGTTTACGGTCTCGTCGCTGCAGCTCGACTACCGCCGGCCGGGTCACTTGAAGTCGTGCGTCGAAGACGTTCTGATCGGCGTCGATTACCTCGCGAGCCTCGGAAAAAAGAAAATCGCGCTCGTCGGGCATTCTTTCGGCGGCGCGGTCGTGATTTCCGCCGGCATCCTCAGTCCGACGGTCGCGGCGGTCGCCGCGCTGAGCAGTCAAACGAGCGGCGCGGAAAACGCCGCCGCGCTCGCGCCGAAACCGCTGCTTTTGATTCACGGCGCCGACGACGAGATACTGCCCGCTTCATGCTCGCAGCACATTTACAAACAGGCGCGCGAGCCGAAAGAACTGATTCTTTACGAAGGCTGCCGCCACGGGCTCGATCGGTGCCGCGATGAGCTCGACCGCGATTTAACGAATTGGCTGAAAGGCGTTTTCGAGATCGAAGAGCCGACCGTTTGAATGAAAGGCGGCGGATTTTTCACGCGCCCCGCGCGGGCTAAAAAAACAGCACGCGAAAGCGCAGCGCGCCCGCGAGACGCCAGAAAACGGCAACCGGCGGAATCAAAACGGAAGTGACGATCATCTCCGAAACGTGGCGCGCGGTGCGCGCCGTGCGGCGAAGGCGGCGCGCGCAAAATTCGGCCGTCAAAAAGAACCAGAGCAGAAAAGCCGGCGGCGCGAATAAAAAATCGCCGTTCGCGGCGAAGCCGGCGGCGGCGGCGCAGGCCGCGCAGAGCAGATAATAATTGACGGGCGCGAATCCGATTTTCCGGCGGAAAAGCGCCGGGTGTTTTTTGTAGAGGAGCGCGTCGAACATCGATTTACGCTGCTGCCCGAGACTGACGCCGAAGCGGGCGGCGCGCACCGGATGAACGACGCGCGCCCGACCGGCGCGCGCGATTTTCAAATCGCGTTCGAGAAGCCGGAAATGCAGGTCGCTGTCCTCGCGCCACGCCGCCGTAAAACGCTCGTCGAAACCGCCGAGCATTTCGAGCACCTGCCGCTGGACGAAACAGTTCGCCGTAATGAACTCGGCGCGCGCCAGACCGGCTTCGTTCAGCTCGTAATCGGTCGGCGCGGCAGAGAGCGGAACGACCGTTTTTCCGGTCGCCGCCGCCGTGCGATGATCGCCGGCGAAAACTTTGTAACCTTCTTTGAGCCAATTTTTATCGGGAATGCAGTCGTCGTCGGTGAAAGCGATCACGTCTCCGCGCGCGGCGCGCCAGCCCGCGTTGCGCGCAAACGCCGGACCGCGTTTGGCGGCGGCGGCGACGTAACGCAGTTCGAGCGCGTTTTCGAGGGCGAAGACGTCGACCAAATCCGCGATTTCGTTTTCGCCGGCGTTGTCGGCGACCAGAATTTCGAATTCGCGTCGCGGAAAATCCTGCTCCGCGAGCGCGCCGAGGCATCTTTCGAGCAAACCGCGACGTTTATAGGTCGGCACGACGACGGATACTTTCATATGTTTTTTATTTAACGCAAGGGGGCAAAGACGCGAGGACGCAAAGCTTTTCTATAATTCTTAACGTTCGGTCGAGGCTTCCGGAACATTGTTAATCGTTTCCGATTTAAAAGCCGCTTTAAAAAACTTCGCGTTTCGGCCCCTTCGCGCCCCGGCGTCAAATAAACCCTTAACAAAACTTCTTTTCGAGCAGAAACGGGCCGAGCGCGAGCGCGTCGAGCGGCGACGACCAGAAACATTCGATCGCGTCGCGCGGCGTGCAGACGATCGGTTCGCCGCGCGTGTTGAACGAAGTGTTGACGAGAACCGGAACGCCCGTTAAAGCTTCGAACTCGCGAATCAGATCGTAATAAACGGGATTCTGCCGGCGGCTGACGGTCTGCACGCGCGCCGTGTTGTCGACGTGCCGCACGGCGGCTAAACGATCGGCTTTCTCGGGACGCACCTGAAAAACGAACAGCATGAACGGCGCCGCTTCGTCGGCGCCGACGAACCATTCGGCGGCGCGTTCTTCGAGGACGGCGGGCGCGACCGGTCGGAAATCCTCGCGGTCTTTGATTTCGTTGAGCTTCGCCTGCATCTCGGCTTTGATCGGCGAGGCGAGGATCGAGCGCGCTCCGAGAGCGCGCGGCCCGAATTCCATTTTGCCCTGAAACCAGCCGACGATTTTGTCGTCGGCCAGAATTTTCGCCGTCTCGGCGGCGACGTCGGCGCATTTGCGAAAGGGCAGTTTCGACCAGCGCAGAAAATCCTCGATCTCGCGCTCGGGAAATCCGCATCCGAGATAAGCGTCGTTCATTCGCCAGACGTTTTCGCCCGACCTTCTTTCCCGAGCGTCGATCCACAACGCCGCGCCGAGCGCGGTTCCGGCGTCGCCGGCGGCGGGCTGCACCCAGATGCGCTTGAATTTTCCCTCGTCGCGGATTCGGGCGTTCAGCACGCAGTTGAGCGCGACGCCGCCCGCCATGGTTAAGTTTTCCGCTCCGGTTTTCTCGTAAAGCCATCCGGCGAGGCGCAGCACGGCTTCTTCGAGCGCGAGCTGCAGCGAGCGGGCGATGTCGAAATGTTTTTTCGTGAACTCTTCGCCTTTGCGCCGCGCCGCGCCGAATCTTTCCGCGAGGCGCAAATCCCCGATCTCGTATCCGCCGTCGCCCGTGATTCGGATGATTTCGCGAAAATCATTGAGAAAACGCGGCTCGCCGTAGGACGCGAGCGCCATCACCTTGTATTCGTCCGAAGAGTGCAGAAACCCGAGGTGCGTCGTCACGGCTTCGTAAAGCAGCCCGAGCGAATGCGGGTAATCGACCTGCCCGAGCCATTCGATGCCGGTCTTTTCGCCCAAACCGTACGAGGTCGTCGCGTCCTCGCCGCGCCCGTCGAGCGTGAGGACGGCGGCGCGCTCGAACGGCGAGCACAAAAAAGCGCTCGCCGCGTGCGCCAGGTGATGCCGCACGAAATGCCATCGGAATTTGCCCGATTCCTTCGCGGAGCGGAAAGTTTTCTGAAGGTGATGCGGGTACCCGTCGACGAGCTGCGCCGGCGCGTTGACGATCGAGGCGAGAAAAAGCGGATCGTAAACGTTTTCCCACTCGCCCGTTTTGCGGTGCGCTTCCGGAGTTAACGGCAATTCGATGAATTCGTCGCCCGAATGTTTCCCGAGCAAAACGTAAGGGTCGAACGAGTACGCGGCGTGGTCGACGTCCGCGAGCGTCGCCTTCGCTTCGCGCAGGCAAAAATCGATCGCGTGAAACGGCAGTTCCCACGTCGAAAAAGGCACCGGGCGCTTGCCGTGCTTGATGCGCGTGAAGCGTTCCTCTTCGGCGGCGGCGACGACGCGCCCGTCTTCGACGAGACACGCCGCCGAGTCGTGAAACGCGGCGTTGATTCCGAGTGTCAGCATAATTCGATTTCCTGTTGGCACGGCGGCGCGGCGCGGCGCACCGGTGCGGCTAAAACGGTCCGCAAAATTTCTGCGGCGCGAAAAACCGGCGCGTGCCGGTTCGTTTGAGTTTCGTCTAATAACTCCGAAACCGCCGCCGCGACCCGTTCCGGTTCGACGCGCCGCAGGCATGCGTGATGGCCTTCCGGGCAGACGCTTTTGTAGCAGAAGCCGCACGCCGCGTCGTGGTAAAGCACGCGGTTCGGCGTCATCCACGGCGTGTGCTGCGGATTCGTCAGCGCGTACAGATCGACGACCGGCGTTTCGAGGGCCGAGGCGAGGTGCACCGGGCTGCTGTTGTTGGTAACTATTACGGGGGCGAAAGAGACGAGCGCCGCGAGCTCTTCGAAATCGAGCGCGCCGCATAAAGAAACGGTATCCCCCGCGCCGACCGCCGCGCGGACCTCTTCGACGACCGCCGTTTCTTCCGCCGTGCCGGTGAATACGATTCGCATGCCGTGTTTTTCGACCAGAATTCGCGCCGCGCGGGCGAAACTTTCCGGCGGGTAACGGCGCGACGCGGCGGTCGCGCCCGCGTGCAGCGCGATCCACGCACGCGAATCGGCGTCGATTCCGGAGCGGCGCAAAATCCGGCGCACCCGGTCGAGCGCGCCGGCGGAAATTTCGACGCGCATCCTTTCGTCCGCCGTCACGCAGCCGGCTCCGGCGACCAGGTCGAGCTGCCGCCGCACTTCATGGCGGACGATTTGTTCGGGTTCGATTTCGCGTGCCCAATCGGTCAGCAGGCGGTACGGATTTTCGCGGCAGTGCGCGAGCCGCCGCGGAATCTCCGCCATGTGGCACAGAAACGCCGCCGGCAGCGGATTCTGGCTGTAGACGGTGAAAATCACCGCCGCGTCGAATTTTTCGGCGGCGAGGCGCTCGATCATCGCCCGGTCCGCGGCGGCGTCGCACGCGCCGGACGCTTTCATCCACGGCGCGTCGTAGATGATGACGTCGTCGATTTCCGGCAGAAGCCGCGCGGCGACGGCGCCCGAAGCGGACGTTAAAAGCGTGACGCGCCGCGCCGCCGCGCCGCTTTCCTTGACGGCGCGCAGCGCGGGGCCGGTCATCAGCACGTCGCCCATCGCGTCGAGCCGCACGGCGAGGATGTTTCGCGCCCGCCGCCATTTTTGAGTGTTCATCGAATCAATCATGTTTCAAAATGATTTCCGCCGCCCGTTCCAAATCGCGCGCCGTGAAATCGGCTTCGCGAAATTCGCCCGCGAGCCATTCGGTCTCGCTGCCGACTTCGAGAAAGATCGCGCGGCAGCCGGCCCGCTTTCCGGCTTCGACGTCGTCGAGAATGTCGCCGACGAGCCACGATTTTTCGAGATCGACGCCGTGTTCGCGCGCCGCGCGCCGGAGCAGCCCCGGCTGCGGTTTGCGGCACCGGCAGCGGGCCGCGAACGCGGCGACCGAACCGTTTTCGTCGTGCGGGCAAAAGTAAAAGCCGTCGAAACGCAAGCCGCAGAGCTCCTCGATGCGCGACCGAACCGCCGTCAAAGCCTCCGGCGCGAAAAATCCGCGCGCGACGCCCGCCTGATTCGAAACGACGAATAATTTGTAGCCCGCCGCTTTTAATACCCGCGCCGCGCCGCCGGCGCCCGGCGCGAGCTCGATCAATTCGGGGCGCACGTTGTACGGCACGTCCTTGACGAGCGTCCCGTCCTTATCGAAAAATACGGCGCGCGATTTTTTGGTTTCGCTCATTCGTTACCGGCGATTCGCGCCGCGTTCGGCGGCGCTGAGTTGGCCGCGATGCCCGTCCAGCGAATAAACTCCGCCTGCCGGCCGCCGCGCGTTTGTTTTTCTTTCAAAATCTGTTCGTAAATTTCGATGATCTGCGCGGTGACTTTTCGCCAGGTAAAATGACGCCCGACGCGCGAGATCCCCGAAGCGCCGAAGCGCCGGCGCAGATCTTCGTTTTCCAGCAGCACCGCGATTTTTTCGGCTAATTCGGCCGGGTTTCGCGGCGCGACGAGAAAGCCCGTTTCGCCGTCCGCGACCGAGTATTTGATGCCGCCGACGCGCGCGCCGACGACCGGCGTGCCGCACGCCATCGCTTCGAGCGGCGTGATGCCGAACGGTTCGTACCACGGCACGGACGCGAAAACGTCCGCCGCGCTGTAATAAAATTTGAGTTCGTCGCGGCGGCGGCTGCCGGCGAAAACGACGCTTTCCGCGATTCCGCATTCGGCGGCGATTCGTTTGAGCCGCCCGATTTCCGGCGTTTTCCGTTCGTCCGCTTCGCTTGATTCGCCGCCGACAACGACGAGTTTGACCGAAATGCCTCGTTCGCGAATCAGCCGCGCCGCCGCGCGCACGACCGTTTCGACGCCCTTGCGCGGAACCATCCGCCCGAGCTGCAGCACGATCTTTTCGTGCTGCCCGAAACCGAGCGCGCGGCGCGCTTCGGCGCGCTCGACCGGATACAATTCCGACGGATCGAAGCCGCACGGCGCGAGCGCGATTTTTTCCGGCGCGGCGTCGTAGAGAGCGCCGAGGTCGAGCGCGTCCTGCGGGCATTCGGCGATGATGCGGTCGGCTTCGCGCGCGATGCGCTCTTCGATTTCGAAGCGCGCGTCGGGAAATTCGTCCGCGCCGTTTTGATGAATGCGCCGCACTTTGCCGAGCGCGTGAAACGTCATCGCGAACGGCGTCGCGGTTTCGCTTTTGATGCCGAGCGCGACGAGCCCCGACAGAAAAAAATTGGCGTGCACGAGATCGTAGCGCCGTTCGCGGAAAAAGCGTATCGTGCGCGCGTAAAACTCGGGCATCAGATCGAGCAGTTCTTCTTTGCGGACGAACGCGTCGCGTCCGGCGCGGACGTGAATCACGCGCACGCCGTTCGTCCATTCGAAAATTTCCGGCTGCCCGGGCGCGTCGCGGCGCGTGAAGACGTCCGCCTCCCAGCCCGCGGCGGCGAGCTGCCGGGCGACGTTCGCGACGTAGACGTTCTGTCCGCCGGCGTCCGCGCCGCCGAGCGCGGCGAGCGGCGAAGCGTGATCGCTGATGATCGCGACGCGTCTTTTCATAAGTTAAATTCCTCCCGTGATGGCGGTCGCCGTTTTATTTCCGGTAACGAACGCGAAAGCCGCGTTCCAGTCGGCCGTGAAGCGCCGGATGTCGAATCTTTCGGCCGCGCGACGGCGGGCGTTCGCGCCCAAATCGCGCGCCAGCGCCGCATTTTCGGCGAGCTCGCGGATGCCGCGCAGCAAGTTTTCGAAACTCGTGTCGGCGAAACCCGAAACGCCGTTTTCGATGACGGTCGCCACTTCGGTCGTCGCCGGCGCGACGACCGGCAGCCCGACGAGCATCGCTTCGATCATCGCGAGGTTCAGGCTCGTGTAAACGGAGGCGTTGAAATAAAAACGGTAGCGCGCTAAAAACTTCGGCAAGGCGGGCGGGAAAATTTCGCCCAGACCGCCGACCTTTTCCGTTTCCATGCCGACCAGATCGAGCGGCGCGCCGCGCGCGCGCGCTTTGCGCCAAAGTTCGCCGCCGGCGCGGCGTCCGCGCTCCGCGATGTGGTTGATCGCCGTCACGCCGCGCGCCGTTTCAAAATTCGCGCGCGCCTCGCTCATCAAAAAAACGCCGTGCTCGATGACGCGCGTTTCCGCTTCTCCGGCGTCCCACATCAGGTCGTTAAAATGCGTGCAGTGCACGAGCAAAACGTTTTTCTCGCCGGCGACCGCGTGCTTCTGTTCGGTCGGATGCGCGAGCGGCGGGTCGTGTTCGAGATAGATCTGCGGCAGCCGGCGCTGTTCGGCGGATAAAACCCGCCGGCGGTCTTCCTTCCAGTTACGTTCGTGCTGGTACAAAACGCAGTCGAATTTTTCGCGCCGGACGTCGCCCGCCGCGATTTCTTTAACGTTCGCGCCGAAAGGAAACGTCGCGCCGCGCCCGCCCGCGCCGTCTTTTTCGACCGGCAGAAAAAACTCGTGCGGCGAAAACCGCGTGAGGTAAAGCAAATAATTGCCGTGAACGTGCCAGGTCAGAATTTTCATCGGTAAATAAAGGGCGAAGAGTGGATCGTTGCCGCGGGCGCGCGCTCCGGCGTTAATTCATTTTTGACGATCGACAGCAGATTTTCGGCTTCGCTCAAAACCGTCGCGGGCGTGACGGAATCGGCGCAGGGCAGCCCGCGCGGACAGATTTCGTCGGCCCAAGGGCGGCACGGGCAAACGCCGGCGGCGACGCGGTGCGTATCGTCGTTGTAAGCTTGCCAGCGCGCGCCGTCCGAGCCGAGCACGACGACGACGCGCGGAACCCTGAGCGCGGCGGCGACGTGCGAGACGCCCGTATCGTTGGAAATCAGCAGCGCCGCGCGCGCGAGCAGCACGCCGAGCGCGCCGAGGCTGGTTTGGCCGGTCAAATCGATCGGTTCGGTTTTCATAAACGACTTGACCGCCGCCGTTAAATCGCGTTCGCCCGCGGTTCCGGTCAAAACCGTTCGCCAGCCCGCCCGCGCCAATTCGTCCGCCACCTGCGCGAATTTTTCCGGCTGCCAGCGGCGGCTCGGAAACCGCGCGCCGGGATGCAGGCAGACGTAGCGCTTCGGAATCAGGTTTCTCGTTTCGGCGAGCGCGTCGAAATCCGCGAAGTCTTTTTCGAAGAGCGGGAATTCGAGCCGGTCGCCGCCCGCCGGAGCGCCCAAAAATTCCGTCAGCCGCAGGAATTTGCCGGTTTCGGTTTCGGCGGCGGGGTATTCGAGGAACGTTGCGGCGTCCGGCAGCCATTCGCCGGCGAGGTAAAAGCCGGCGGCGCGCCGCGCGCCGACGAGCGCCGTCACCGAATTGACGTACGAACCGCTGCCGTGCATCTGAATCGCGAGATCGAAGCGGCGGCTTTGCGCGTTAACTAAAAACGCCGGGAACGCCGCGACGTCAGGCGCGATTTCGGGCAAGCCGGGAAAACCCGGAAATTCGAGAAAATCGTCGAAGTACCGCGGGAAGCGGTCGGCGAACGCGCGCGCCCACGGCAGGCCGATGAGCGTGATTTCCGATTCCGGACAAGCGCGGCGCAGCGCGCGAAAAGCCGGCACGGCGCATAATAAGTCGCCGAGCATCAGCGCGCGAAAGATCGCGATGCGGCGCGGATTCAGCGATTTTAGAGAAAAACTTTCCGGCATTTTTCCTTCCCCCTTTTCGTCCGTCGATCGTGGGGTTTACGCGGCTCGTCATAAAGCCGCATTATTGAAATTTCGGATCTTCTATAAAGCGGCATTATAAGTCGATCGGAACGCAGCTTCGGTAACCAAGCGAACATAAAACGACTTTCGTTTCGTGCCATAATGTTCGAACCGCGACGAGGATAAGGGGGCGTGTGACTTTATGCGCGAATTACCGAAATTTTTGCAGATCGAACCGGTCGGGCAGTGCAATTTGAAGTGCCGGATGTGCGCGATCCAGTATCGCGAGGACGGCGCGAAGGGCGCGCTCGCGTTCATCAAATTCGAGGATTTCGCGCGGCTCGTCGAAGAATTTCCCGCGCTCGAAGAGCTGCATCTGCAGGGCTTGGGCGAGCCGCTCATGCACCCGCGTTTTTTCGAAATGGTCGCGTTCGCCGCCGCGCGCGGCATCCGCGTCAGCACGAATTCGAATCTCACGCTTTTTACGGCGCGGCGCGCGGCGGCGTGCGTCGAATCGGGGCTCGACACGGTGCACGTTTCACTGGACGGCGCGACGAAGGAAACTTACGAATTCATCCGGGTCGGCGCGAATTTCGAGCGCGTGCTCGAAAACCTCGCGCTGCTCCGGAAAACGAAGCGCGCCATGCGAAGCGAGAGTCCGCGCGTGCGGCTCGTCTTCGTTTTGATGCGCCGCAATCTCGACGAACTGGCGGCGCTCGTTGCTCTGGCGCACCGGCTCGGGGTCGGCGAAATCTTCGCGCAGCATTTGTGTCACGATTTTCAGGAATCGACGCTGCCCGCGAAATACCGCCCGATGCGCGATTTCGTCGAGGAGCAGACGCTGCTGAACGAGAATCTCGAACATATCGAGCGATGTTTTTCGGCGGCGCGCGCCGCCGCTCATGAGTTCGGCGTCGACTTGCGCCTGCCGAATGCGCGACCGACCGCGCACGCCGCCGAAAAGCGGGGGCGCGCGCGCTGCGACTGGGCGTGGCGCGGCATGTACTTCAGCTTCGACGGGCAATCGATGCCGTGCTGCATGATCTCGACGCCCGACCGCTTCAATTTCGGCAACGCTCTGGAAAAGGGCGCGCGAAATCTCTGGACGGGCGCGGATTACGAAAATTTTCGCGGGCAGCTCGAATCGGATGAGCCGCCGGAAATCTGTCGTTCGTGCGCGATTTTTCACCAGACATTTTAGAACATAAAGCGCGGGCACGGTTGATCCGGCGATTCGCCGCCGCGCGCACAACCTTCTCGGGTGGCTGAACTTTTCAAAAGCTTTTTTCTCGGCGGTTTCGAGTGCTCGACGCACCGCACGCGCGGCGGGCGGCGGCTCGACATGGTCGCCGCGACCGGGCACGAACGCTTCGCGGCGCAGGATTTCGCGCGGCTCGCGGGCGTCGGAATCCGCACGGCGCGCGAGGGATTGCGCTGGCATCTGATCGAAAAGTCGCCGCGCCGCTACGATTTTTCGTCGGCGCGCGCGATCCTGCGCGCGGCGCGCGCGGCGGGCGTCGAAATCGTCTGGGATCTATTTCATTACGGCTATCCGGACGACCTCGACCCGTTCGCCGCCGCGTTCGTCGATCGTTTCGCCCGTTTCGCCGGCGAATTCGCGCGAATTTTGAAAAACGAGTCGGACGCTGCGCCGTTCGTCACGCCGGTCAACGAGATCTCCTTTTTTTCGTGGTGCGGCGGCGAAACCGGGCAGATCTCGCCGTTCGCGGCGGGGCGCGGGTACGAGCTTAAAAAACGGCTCGTCCGGGCGGCGATCGCGGCGATCGAAGCGGTTTGGAAAATCATTCCGCGGGCGCGCATCTGCTCGATCGAACCGGTCTTTAACGTCGTCGCCGCCGATGAAAACGACCGCGCGGCGGCGGAGAACTACCGCCGCTATCAATTCCAAGCCTGGGACATGCTGGCCGGGCGAATCGAGCCGCAGCTCGGCGGCTGCGAAAAACACCTCGACGTCGTCGGCGTCAATTATTACCCGTGGAATCAGTGGTTTTATAACGGCCCGGTGCACGCCGGCGCGACGCTCGAGCGCACGCACCCGCGGTACAAGCCGTTTCGTCTGATGTTGAGCGAAGTTTTCGAGCGTTACCGCCGCCCGCTGTTCGTCGCCGAAACCGGAACCGAGGGCGCGGCGCGCGCCGAATGGCTCGGTTACGTCGGCGCGGAAACGCGCGCGGCGCTGGAGGCGGGCGTTCCCGTCGACGGCATCTGTCTTTACCCGATCGTCGATTTTCCGGGCTGGGAAGACGACCGCGACTGCCAGAACGGCTTATGGAGCCGCGCGGACGCCGCGGGCGAACGGGCGATCTGCGAGCATTACGCGCGCGAACTGCGCCGCCAGCAAAATCTTTTCGCTTTGCGCCGCGACCGCAATACACGTTCGTGCGCCGCTTCGGGCGAGGGAAACTTAGCTTAAGGCGTATTCGAAATCGATGAGCCTCAAAAGATTCGGATTAGGTGAAAGCTGACGGATCAGAGATCAATCCCGTCAGTTATCATTTACCGGTTCTGATCTGTTCCGAAGCTATTCGTTTTGCCGGGGCGATTCTCAGGTGATGAAATGACAAGTTTCTCATAAAGGGACAAAGGTTTCTCATGCGGCTTTGCGGCTTTGCGGGAAAAACATTCGTAATCCGAACACTCAAGAATTGATCTATTCAGTCGAATTCATTTGAAAAAGCAAGCAAAAAAGAAGCGCCCGTTAAGACGCCTTAAACCCGCTCGATAAATGCCGGGCGAATTGCGGAATTCAACGCCGCCAGATTAAGGATTCGGCGGGTTGATGTAGATGACTTCGCTGCCGTCGACGCGCGTCGCGCGTCCCTGACCGATCGGCCCGAACAGGTAATTGTAAGTGTTCTGCGTGAATTCGACCGACTTGACGGTCAGACCGGCGCTGCCGGCGAGCGGTACGTTGCCGGTGCTCTTTAAAACGGAAGTAACGCCCCATCCGCCGCGCACGACCGTCGCGTTCGTCGGCTCGGTCGAAAGCCCTTCGCGCCCCTTCTGGTCGATCGAATCGACTCTTTTGAACGTCGGCGAGCCGCCGCCGAAACCCGAAACGGTCGTCGTGTAGCTCGTCGATTCGCCGGCGCCGCCCGGCCCGCCGCTGATGAGCAACCGGATTTCGCCGGTCTGCAGTTTTTTGAGCTCGATCGTGAACTGGTCGCCCGCGTAAAACCTGGAATCGTTCGTGCCGCCGGCGGTCGCGATCGTGTGATAACCGCTGTTCGCCGTCTGGTCGGACGAGCGGAAAAACGGTCGGAACGCGAAATTCGGGTAAAGCGTGAGCGCGCCGATCGTCACCGCGCCGCTCGCCGCCGGCGCGAACGAGCCGCCGGACGCGACGGCCGTGCCCTGCAGATTTTTGACCGTGTAAACGCCGGCATTCAGTTCGATGACGTATTGAGCGGCGCGGCTCGAACCGTCCGCGTCGGTCGTCCAGGTCGCGCGCGCCGCGGTTTGCCCGGCGACGACAGCGAAGACGCGGTTCCATGCGAGACCGGCATCGATCTCGATGTTGTTGTTTCTGCCGCCGAGATAAATGCTCGGGCGGTCTTTCGAGCCGGTGCGGTAATCGTTCATTTCGGCGAGGCTCGCGCCGGCCACGCCGTCGATTTCCTGTTTGAAAAACCGGTTCGCGTCGGGCGCGAATTCCGGAATCGCGCCCTCGCGGCTGTGGATGCCGAGCGAAGCGCTCGAGGCCGGCGTGACGACTTTCCGGTAATAGGCGCCGATCTCGTTCGGTCCGCCGTTGATGACCGCGAAAGTCGGCGCGATCTCGACGCCCGGCGTCTGCGCTTCGACGCCGCTGAAAGCGAAAACCAACAAAAACAAAACGATCAGAATTTTTTTCATATTTTCCCTCCTTTATTTCGACGGAAATCGCTTTCCGCCGGTCGATGACCATGAACCTTTGAAAAAAAATCAAGCCGCCCGCGAATCGACGCGAATTTTCGAGAATAAAATCCGAAATGTTCGCGAGCGTTTTCAAAATACTTTGCTGCTTTGCGGCTTTGCGGGAGCAAAATCAATTTCCCGCAAAGCGCTAAGGAAGCAAAGAAAAACCGAAAAAGCGTTTTGACGGCCGGCGAATCGAAATTTCCGCGCCGGTTCCGGAAACGTTTTCCGCCGTCCGGGAAGCGTTAACCGGAAACTTTTCCCTTCAAAAAATCCTCCAGCCACCGATTGACGCGGTCGCCCTGCTCGTTGGTCAGGCCGTGCCCGGTTTCGAGCGCGAGCATCAGCTTCTTCGGCGCCGGAACGGTGTTGTAAAGCGAAAACATCGACGTCGGCGGGCACGTTTCGTCGTTGTAGCCGAACGTGTAGATGCCCGGAACTTTCAGGCGGCGCGCGAAATTCACCGCGTCGTAATATTTCGAAGTTTCGATCTTTTCCTTCGTGCGGTTCGTTTCGTCGCGGAACGCGTGCGACCAGCCGCCGGCGCGCCCGAAAACGTAGCCGGTCATGTCCGCCATCGCCGGAATCCAAACCGCGAGCGCTTTCACGCGCGGATCGAGCGCCGCCGTTTGAACCGACAGCGCGCCGCCCTGGCTGCCGCCCATCACGGCGAGATTTTTCCCGTCGAACTGCGGCAGCGAGGCGATAAAGTCGTTCGCCCGCAGACAGCCGAGAATGACGCGGCGGAAATAAAACGTGTCTTTGTTGTCGAGATTCGACGACATGTACAGATTGAGCGCGCCCGCCGCCAGATCGTCGTAAACGGTCTGGTCGAGCGTGACCGGAATGCCGTGAATGCCGATCTGCAGGGTGATGATGCCGCGTTCGGCGAGCGTCAGCGAGCCGCGATACGGGCGCACGCCCGCGCCGGGCACGTGCAGCACGGCCGGAAATTTCCGGTTCGGATCGGTCGTTTTCGGGATCGCCAGAATGCCGTAAATGCGGCTCGTTTTGCTCAAGACCGCGCCGACGTTCTGAAAATTGACGTGAAAAACGTCGACGTTCGCGGTCGAATAGGCGGGCAGCGGCTCGATCTTCGCGTCGAGCGGGTATTTGGCGAGCTGCGCCTTGCCTTCGTCCCAGAAACGGTCGAAATCCGCCGGGTCGTTCGTCGTCGGTTTGATCCGTTCGGGGCGAAACCCGGCGGTCGCGACGGCGCGGTAGTTTTTGCCGTCCTTCGCGAGCGTCACGACGCAGCGCAGAAAGCCGGGGTCTTTCATCGTGCCGGCGTCGATGACCAATTCTTCGGCGGTCGTGGTCGCCTTTTTCGCGAGCGGCGGCGGCATCATTTCCGGTCCGCACGAATAACTGATCGGCAGCCCGGTGACCGGCCGGTTATTCAAAGTCACGGCGACGTTGAATTTCGCGGGCTGATTGACGTCGTACGTCCAGTCGTCGCGGTCGGGCGCGATGCGGATCTGGTAATTGCCGACCGATTCCTGCGCGGCGGCGGAAAAAGCGGCGGACAATAAAAGTAAAAGCGCGAATAATTTGAGTTTCTGCATGGTCTTTCAGCGCGTCGGAACGCCGGTCATCTCCAAATGGAACGGCGGTCGTTGACGGCAAGAGCGTTTGTAAAACGCTCTAATCTTTCGGTTATTTTCAAGTTTTAAGCAACCGGAATCGTTTTACGCCGCTTTTCAAGCGACCTTTGCCGTCAAGATGATGGCGTTCCGTTCTAAAGCAAATCGCCGCGTTAGTTCGTCGAACGGCATTCGAGGTCGAAATCGATCTCGGCTTCGAACGTGCGGTTCCACGGCAGATCGAATTCGAGATCCGAAGGCTTTTCGCACGCCGGATCGTTCGACGAATTTTTCGCCCCCGCGAAATAAATGCGCGTCAGTTCGGCGAGCGCATCGCGCAGCAGCGGGCGGCTGAAATCCTCGACCTTTGCGGTCGCTTCGTCCGACAGCCGGAGCGCGCTCCATTTGTTCCGCGCGATGTAATCCTTGGCCTTCGCGCGCACCAGCGTGTGATAGTAGTAATCGTCCAAAACGCGGTGAAACGTGAACCAGTGCTGCGCCGTCAGCACGCGCGCCGCGGCGTCTTTCGATTCGGGCAGCCGCGCCTTCTGCGCGAGCGCGAAGACGACGCCCTGCGGCAGCGCCGTGCCGATCGTGTTGCCGGCCGTGTTCCACGACGCGTAGCCGTTCAAGCGCGAAAAAACGCCGCGTCCGCCGAGCTCTTCCGTAAAGCGCGGGTCGCCGCCCTGCACGTCGCCTTTCGGGTCGATGTCGGCCGCGATGACCTTTTTGCCCGCGTTCACTTTCGCCGCGATCTCTTCGGCGAACGTCGCCGCGCGTCCCGTCTCGAAACGCGACGCGTAAACGTAGAAAAGCAGATCCGCGTCTTTTTCGCGGGCGACCTCGCGCGAGCCGGTCGCTTTGATGTGAAAGCTCACGGTTTCGCGCAGCGCGCGGTCTTCGAACGGCATCGCCCTGCGGCTCAGTTCTTCGGACGAGTAAATCGCCTTGATTTTCGGCGAATAACCGAAATGCCGGCTCAGCGCGCGCGCCAGCAGAAGCATCGAGACTTCGTCGGCGCCCGGCTGGACGGCTACTCTCTCCTGCAGTTTCAGGCGTTTCGTCTCCGCGATCAGCCGTTCGCGGTCGGCGACGTGAATGCCGCGCGGCTTGGCGTCGTCCTGCGACAAAATCAGGTAATCGATGACCTTTTCGCGCGTCATTTCGATCGTCTTAAGATTGATTTTCAAATCGCGTTCGCGCGCGAGCTTGTAATCGGTCAGAACGTCCGCCGGAATTTCCTTTTCGAGCTTCGCGGTTTCCGCTTTCGATTCGGCGTACGGCGAGATTTCCGCCCACTGCGAGAGTTTGTCGCGGTAGGCGTCGTTGCGCCCGTCGCCGGTCGGCGCGAGCCGCATGATCACGCTCTGCACGTAAAGCGTCAGGCGCGGCGCGCGGCGTTTTATCTCGCGCAGCACTTCGATCCGGCCAAGCGCTTCGCCGGCGTCGGTTTCGCCGTGCCTCCGCATCGCGACGAGCCCGCCGTAAGCGAGCATGTCGACCGAGACGATCGCCGCGTCGAACGACTGCAGGTTCTGTTCCTTGATCCATGAAATGATTTTGTCGGACTCGCCCGGAGTCGTGAATTTTCCGAGAAATTTCTTCGGCGGCGCGACGACCTCGGCGTCGCCGATCGCGCCCATCCGTTCGGTGAACTGCAGGCACGGCGGTCGGTCGTCCATCGGAATCAGCAGAATCCGGGCGCGCGGTTTCGCGCCGGCCTGAGCGGCGACGGCCAAGCCGGCGAGCAGAACGAAGCTCGCGGTCGTTAAAGCGATGAAAAAGTTTTTTAAGAATTGCATTTTTGATTTCATTTAATTTTCGGCGGCCAGTTTTTCGATCAGATCGTCGGTCAGGCTCTGCGCGGCGAACAGGCCGAAACCGTCGAAAGCCCTGGAGAGCTTCAAATAACGTTCGTTTAATTTCCTGCCGCGCGCGTCGTAAAAATGATCGATCAGCAGCGCCGGATAAATTTCGGTTTTTCCCGAAATTCGCGCGCGAAATTCCCGCGCCCAAGTTTCGACGCGGTCGGGCTCCGCGCTGTAAAGCATCGGCAAAAGCGCGTCGACGTAGCCTCTCGCCGCCCAGGTTTTCCAGTCCTGCTGCCTGGCGCGCAAATTTTCGTCGAGGTCGGGGTAGACGGCGGCGGAGATCTTCCAGCCGGGTCGTTTTCGGCGGACGATCGTCGTCAGCGCGGCGACGGTTTCGGTGACCTGCCGCGTCTTCCATTCCCGCCAGCGTTGCCGCGCCGCCGGGTCGGCGGTCGGCGAAATCGCGCGCGCGTCGATGCCGGTTTCTTTCCGGAACCGCCCGAGCGCGTCGGCGCTGTAATCGAAGCTCTGCGCCGCGTCGTGCAGAGGATAGCGGGCGTAATCCCACTGAACGCCGGCGAGGCGCGGGTATTTACCGGTTATTTCCGTCACCAAACGCTTTAAGAATTCGCGCGCGGCTTTGTTCGACGGCGACAGGAAAGTTTTGTAAATGTCGCGGTTCGCGCCCTCGGCTTCCGTTTTGACGAGCGGCGAGCCGGTCTCGTCGAGCAGCGCCCATTCGGGATGGCGCGCGAAGATCGGCGATTTTTCGAGACCGCCCAAATTGGAATTCCACTGGTGAAAAACGTGAATCCAGGCGTGAATTTCGAGGTTCGCGCCTTTCGCTTCCTGTAAATAAGTTTGCAGAACGTCCCAGCCCTTGCCCGCTTCGTCGGCGACGCCGGAATTGAGCGTCAAAGGTCGCTGCGCGGCGACGGCGGTCGGATAAATCGCGTAGCCGTTCCAGAAAGTTTCGAGATAAACCGTATTAAAGCGGGCGCGGCTGATGCGGGCGAGCTCGGCGCGGATGAAGCGGCGTCCCGCTTCCGGGTTTTTTCGCGTTTGCTCGTCGGCGCCGACGAACGGACGCACCCAGACGGCGCGCACTTCGCGCGCCGCAACCGGCAGAGCGCCGGCAAAAAGCGCGAAAAGGAAAAATATGAACAGGCGTTTTAATTTCATAACTCGCCGCCGGAGCGGCACCCTTTTTCATGACGAAACCGTTCGAAAACCGCGAACGCGGATCAAAAAAGATTTGCGCGGATTTTATTTTTATGTTTTCAACAAACCCGTGAAAAACCCGTTTCGATCGGCGAAAATCCGTGCGCCGTTTGCTGGTTTTCAATCGGTTTCGAAGACGCGAAATCGCTTTTAAGCGCCGTTTTTCGACAGGTAAAAGGTCGCGCGGTAACGGTCGGCGCGGTAAACCGTATGCGCCGATTCGATCGGCTGGTTCGATTCGCTGAAAACGATGCGGCGCACGACGAGCACCGGCGCGCCGGTGCGGACGCCGAGCTGTTCGGCGACGCGTTTGGTCGCCGCCGCCGCTTCCAAAACCTCCTCGGCGTGGTGCATCCGCGAATCGTAATTTTCGACCAGCACCTGGTAAAGCGAGTTTTTCGTCAGATCGAATTCTTCCAGCTTCGGAAAAAGATACGCCGGCAGGTAAGTTCTTTCGAACGCCATCGGCTCGTCGTCGGCGAGGCGCAGGCGTTCGAGGTAGAACACTTCCGCGCCGGCGCCGAGCTGCAGATTTTGCATCACCTCGTCGCTCGCCAATTCTCTCTGAAACGTCAGCACGCGCGAGCTCGGCTTGAGCCCGAGCGAGATCATTTCTTCGGAAAAGCCGTTGAGGTTGCGCGTGTGGACGTCGATCTTGCGGTTGTTGACGAACGTGCCGATGCCGCGCTCGTGATAGATCAGGCCTTCGTGCCGCAGTTTCTGGAGCGCCTGGCGGACGGTCATGCGGCTGACGGCGTACTGCTCGGCGAGCTCGCGTTCCGACGGGAGGTTTTCTTTTTCCTTGAATTCCTCGTTTTGAATTTTTATTCGCAAAGCTTCGGCGATCTGCGTATGCAGCGGCACGGTGCCGTCGCGCGTTAAAGTTTCTTGCATCTTGTTCCTCGAAATGCGGTCTAGACCAATTACGGCGTCAAATATATTCAAAACTAAGGCAAATATTATTTTCTGTCAAATAATTGTCGGATTTTAAAGTTTATTTTCCGAAATGATTTGACATTCCCGTCGACTTTGTTACAAGCTAGTGGTCTAGCCCACTTCTGGAAATTTATATTTTTGAAGCGACTTCCAAGATGACAGCAATGCCGGACCAGTCAAGGCTTCCGGCGAATGAGGCAGCTGAGAGGCTCTAATTTAATTTTAATTTTTTGAGGAAAATACATGACTTTTTTGAAGAAAATTGCGTTTCCGGCGGCAGCCCTGCTTTTTTGCGTGGCGTTACTGGCTGCCTCGATTTCGGCGCAGCAGATCACGGCGACCGTCACGGGCACCGTCACCGACCAGGCGGGCGCGGTCGTGCCCGGCGCGACCGTCACCGCCACGTCCGCCGAAACCGGTTTGACCAAAACCGCGACGACTAACGAAGACGGGCAGTACACGATCCCTTTCCTGCAGCCCGGCAGCTACAACATCACGGTCGCGAAGGACGGATTCGCGCCCGTCAACCGCGAAAACATCAAGCTCGAAGTCGCGCAGACGGCGAGCATCGACACGACGCTCGCCGTCACCGGCGCGCAGGTGCAGGTCGACGTGTCGAGCGACGAAACGCCGCTGCTGCAAACGGAAACTTCAAACCTCGAAACGACGATCGAGCAGAAACTCGTCGAAGATTTGCCGAGCGCCGAGCGCAATATTTTCGCGTTCGTCAATCTCGTGCCCGGCACGATCGACACGAACATCGCGCTCGGCAATCCGAACAGCGCGATCGGCTCGTCGGCGAACCGCAACTTTTTCGATTCGAACTTCGCGGTCAACGGCGGACGCGCCTCGACGAACGACGTTCTTCTGGACGGCGTGACGAACACCATCGGCGACTTCAACGGCGTGACGATCTCGCCGCCGCAGGACGCGATCCGCGAATTCAAGGTCGTTTCCGGCGTCGCGCCGGCGGATTACGGTCGCACCGGCGGCGGCATCGTGACGATTTCCTCGAAATCCGGCACGCAGCGCTTTCACGGCTCGCTTTACGAGTATTACCAGGACGGCAATTTTAACGCCAACGGCTGGCAGCGCAACCGTTTGGGACAGCGCCGCATCAACGAATTGTCGCGTCACCAGTTCGGCGGCGCGATCGGCGGACCGCTTTATTTTCTGCGCTTCGGCGACGGCGACGGCGGCTTTTTCGACAAGCTCGACCGGACGTTCTTTTTCGCCAATTACGAGGCGCGCCGCGAGAAAAATCCGTTCACGAGAACGATCACCGTGCCGACGCAGAGAATGCGCACCGGCGACCTCGGCGAGCTGCTTCTTTCAACTCCCTTAACGAACACGACCGCGACGACGCGCACGACGTACGCCTGCGCGGCGAACAACCCGAGCTGCGCCGTCGGCACGCCGGTTTTGAACGGTCAGATTTTCAATCCGTTCGGCGCGCTCGTGCCGTACACGCAGACCGTCACGAACATCGCGACCGGCGCGTCGACGACGACGACCGTGCAGGGCAGACCGCTGATCGCCGGCAATAATCTGAGCACGCTTTCGAACTGCGCGGCGACCGGCGGGCGCGCGGCGGCGTGTCTCGATCCGGTCGCGCTCGCGGTTTTGAGATACATCCCGGCGCCGAATCAGTCGGGCCTGATCAACAACTACACCTATACCGGAACGACCGATTTCACGCGCGACATTTTCGCGGCGCGCCTCGATCACACGATCTCCGAGCGCCAGAGCATCTTCGGGCGCTTCAGCTACGAGAAACGCCACAACGCGCCGCCGAATTATTTCGGCACCGAAGCGGCGTTCATTTCGGTCGTCGACGATAAGTTCTACAACACGACGATCAACCACGTTTTCAGCTTCAGACCGAATCTGATCAACAACCTGCGCGTCGGATTCACGCGCGCGGCCGCGCGGCAGGGGCCGGAGAGCTTCGGCTTCGACCCGACCAGCCTCGGACTGCCGCAGTACCTTCGGCAGGCGGCTTCGGCGCTGATTTTTCCGTCGTTCACGATCGGCGGCGGCTCGGAAGGCTTGACGCCGGCGGGCGAGCTGACGTCGAGCCAGATCGGCGGCTCGGGCAACAATCAGGCGCGCGACACGCACAATATCTCCGACTCGGTGACGTGGGTCACCGGCAAGCATACTTTCCGCTTCGGCGCCGAGTATCGCCTGTACAAATTTTATCCCTATCAATTCGGCACGGCGGCGTCGCCGACCGGCAGCTTTTCCTTTAACCGCATCACGACGCGCGGTCCGGTGCCGAGCGTTTCGCCGACCGTCGCCGAAGCCGCCGGCTCGTCGCTCGCTTCGTTCTTCCTCGGCATCCCGTCGGGCATCACGCAGGAAATCTCGACGCCGATCACGATCTTTCACCATTACGGCGCGGGCTACGTGCAGGACGACTGGAAAATTTTCCGCCGCCTGACGCTCAATCTCGGCTTGCGCTGGGATTTCGAAACGCCGACCGCGAGCCCGCAGCAATTGGTCACGACGTTCGACGAGGACGCGCTCGCGCCGATCGCCGGCGGCGTCCGCACTAACATTCAGGCGACGCCGCTCGACGCGGCGGTCGGCACGCTCAATCCGGGCATCAACGATCTGACCGGCTTTCTCTCCTTCCCCGAAGGCGCGCAGATGAAAACCAATTTCGACCGTTTCGCGCCGCGGCTCGGTTTCGCGTACGGCATCAACAATAAAACGACCTTGCGCGGCGGCTTCGGCATGTTCTTCCTGCCGATCTCGCTCGAACCGGTGACCGCCGTCGGCACGAATTTCACCAATTCGCAGACGCAGACTTCGTTCAACACCGGCACGGGGCAGGTCACCGCCGGGACGGTCTTTTTGACGAACCCGTTCCCGAACGGTCTGCAGAGCGCGACCGGCAGCTCGCTCGGCGCGTTCACGCAGCTCGGCAACACGATCACGGTCGTCGAACCGGAACGCCCGAACCCGCTCAATATGCAGTGGAATTTGGTGCTGCAGCGCGAGCTCGCGAAAAACCTCGTCGTCGACGTCGCGTACGTCGGCAGCAGCGGCCGCAACCTGCCGACGCGCGACATTCAGCTCAACCAGCTTTCGCCCGACGTGATCGAATACGCGCGCGGCGAAGTCGCCGCCGGTCGCGCGGCGAGCATCTCGGCGTTTTTGTCGCAGCAGGTTTCGAATCCGCTGCGCGGACAGATTTCGGCGGTCGGCGGGCTGAACGGCAACACGATCGCGCGCGCGCAGCTGCTGCGCCGTTTCCCGCAGTATCAGGCGGTCACGTTGTCGCGCCCGCACATCGGCAAGAGCAATTACAACGCGCTGCAGGTCAATTTGCAGAAGCGTTTCAGCGACGGCTGGTCGGCGCTCGCCAACTACACGTGGTCGAAACTGCTCGATACGGGCGGCGTCGGCAACGGCGCGGCGTTCACCGACCCGACGAACACCGACGACATTTTCAACTACGACGAGGAATATTCGTATTCGACGCTCGACGTTCCGCACCGCTTCACTTTGAGCAGCAGCTACGAGCTGCCGTTCGGGCGCGGCAGACGTTTCGGCAAAGACTGGAACGGCTTTACGAACGCGATCTTCGGCGGCTGGCAGATTTCCGGCACGGCGGTCTTCCAGACCGGCGCGCCGCTGACGATCACCTATTCGGGCTTTCTCGGCACCGGTTTGACGGGCGTCGGCAATGCGCAGCGCCGCCCGAACCTCGTCGGGGGCGTCGATCCGATGTTCGAAAATTTCGACGAGCGCGTCCGTCAGGGCCTGCCGGTCTTCAACGTCGAGGCGTTCTCGGCGCCGAGCGACGTCAATTACGAGTTCGGCAGCGCGGCGCGCACGAACAACAACATTCGTCGCGACAATTACCGCAACGTCGATCTCTCGATCCTGAAAAACGTGCTTTTCAACGAAGGCAAACAGAAACTGCAGCTGCGCGCCGAAGTTCTGAACGTCTTCAACTGGACGGTGTTCGGCACGCCCGGCACGCAGTTCGGCAGCAACACGTTCGGCGTCATCACGACGCAGGGCAATCGTCCGCGCCTGATCCAGCTCGTCGGACGTTTCACGTTCTAAAACAGTGGTCGGCGGGCGGTGGTCAGTTGTCAGAAAAGACAAAAACCGATCACCGACCACTGATCACTGACCACTGATCAATGACCGGTTTACTGATTCTTTTAATTTTCGCCGTTTTCGCCGCGCTGATGTTCACGCGGAAGATGCCGGCGCTGCTCGCTTTGCCGGCGATGGCGATCGCGGTCGCCGCGCTCGCCGGCTTGCAGTTTACGGGCATTTTGAACGACATCGTCGCCGCCGGTTCGGTCAAGCTCGCGCCGGTTTACGTCGCGGTTTTCGCCGGCGCGATGATGGGGCGCGTGATGCTGCAGACCGGCATCGCGGAAGCGATCATCAAACGCGCGGCGGAATTCGGCGGCGATAAACCGATGGTCGTCGCGTTCGCGCTGATGATCGTCACGGCGGTGCTTTTCACGACGCTGCAGGGGTTGGGCGCGATCATCACGGTCGGCTCGCTCGTGCTGCCGATTTTGATGAGTTTGGGCCTGCCGCGCCGGCTCGCCGCGACGCTTTTCCTTTTGGCTTTCGGCACGGGCTTTATTTTC
Organism: Pyrinomonadaceae bacterium; assembly: GCA_036563455.1. Classification (GTDB taxonomy): domain Bacteria; phylum Acidobacteriota; class Blastocatellia; order Pyrinomonadales; family Pyrinomonadaceae; genus JAFDVJ01. The sequence continues at coordinate 86,829 of DATCMK010000034.1, forward strand.
AACCCGATTTTGTTCAGTCTTTACCGGCAGCTTTTAAATATCGGAGCCGATCGGCCGCTGCCGAACGAAGTCATCACGTTCGCCTTCGCGCTGTTGGGCGTAATGATCGCGGTCGTCGTGGTTTATTCGATCGTCGCGGCGAAACGCTCGAACGAAGTGCTGTTCTGGACGGCGGAAACGAAAGACGAATTCATCGAAAAAAGTCTTAAAAAGGACGTTCCGCTCGTCGCGCTTTTGACGCCGCTTCTGCCGCTGATTCTGTTTTTCGGCTTCAATTATTTCGGCATCAAGATCGATTTCATTCCGGCGTTCGTGATCGGCTCGATCTTCGGCGTGCTCGCGACCGAGCCGCGCGCGGCGATCAAGAATCTTTCGGCGGCGGTCGTGCGCGGCGTCGAGGACGGCGCGCCCGCCGCGATTTTGATGATGGGCATCGGCATGCTTTTGAACGCGCTCAGCCTGCCGGCGGTCAAAGAGGCGCTCGAACCGATGATCCGGGCGCTGCCGCTGCAGTCATCGGTCGCGTTCGTCCTGTTTTTCGGGCTGCTCTCGCCGCTCGCGCTTTATCGCGGACCTTTGAACGTGTTCGGCGTCGGCATCGGCATTTTCTCGATCATGTTCGGCGCCGGGATTCTGCCGGCGCTCGCGCTGCTCGCGGCGATCATGTCGATCGTGCAGGTGCAGAACGTCTGCGACCCGACGAACACGCACAACGTCTGGATCGCGAATTTTACCGGCATCAGAGTCGAAGAACTGACGAAAGAGACGCTTCTGCCGATGATGCTCGTCTGTCTCGGCGGTCTGCTGATCGCCGCGGTTTGGTTTTTGAGGTAAAAACCGGCTTCGCCGGGAAATACGCCCGCGAATAAACGCGAATCGGCGCGAATAAAAGAAAAATTATTAGCGAAAATTCGCGAAAATTAGCGGGCAAATCAAAAAATAAAGTTCATTTTAGAGGGATTTTATGATTCGACGAATTTCTATTGCATTGACGCTGCTTTTGGCCGTCGCGCTTTCCGCGCTCGCGCAAGTCAAACCGACGCCGCAGCAGCTGATCGCGGCGAACGGTCAGACGTATAAAATCGCGGGCGCCGACCGGCCGCGCGGCGATCAGGAAATCGTTTATTACACGCTCGATTATTACAAAAAAAATCCGACCTTCAAGAACGGCGTCGACGTGTACGTCGCGGGCGGCAAAGTCTCGGTCATACAAGACCGCGCCGGCGCGGTTTACATCGAGAAAAAGGCGGACCCGGGCACGGTCGCGGTCGGCAAGGACGGGTTCGTTCTGAGCGCCGCCGGCGAGGCGCGGAAATGGATTCTCGCGAACCTGAAAATCGGCGACGCGGTGCGCGTCGAGGAGGTCAAAGAAGTGCGCAACGCCGCCGGCGAGATCGCGCCCGCCGCCTCTCTGCCGTGTTTTCCGGGCGCGTATTACCGCAAGGTCGTGTCGAGCTTCGACGTCTGGACGGGCATCGTCGGCGTCGTCAAGCTCGGCGCGCCGCAGACGGACGCCGGCCGGATCGACCCGGCGAACAACCAGCCGCTCGACAATTTTTCGGTGTACATGGGCGGGCGCGCCGGCGAGCAGGAAATCGACGCCGGTCTGACGTGGGCGTTCACGAAGGACGAGCAGGGAAATTTAAGCAAGACGCGTAACGCATGGCGGCCGTTCTGGCGCAACGCGACGTGGAGCAACGCGCCGAACGAGAAACAATATACGTGGTACCCGGGCGAGACCGTGCAGATGGCGGTCATCATCGCCGGACCAGGTAAACTGCGCCTCGTCGTCGCCGACGCTTCGGCGCAGCCGAAAAAAGCGTTTCAGGTCGAGTTCGACGCCAAAGAGTTTGCGCCGAACGTCGCGCGCCAGTTCAAGCGCGTCAACGCGATCGACCAGTTCAAGAACGAAGGCAAGCCCGCCGCGCCGACGAAAGCGAACGTGACGGGCGCGGAATGGCTGCAGACCTTGCTGCTGCGCGGCGCGGGCGCCGACGCCAAACAGCTTCCGATGGATCAGACGCGGCTGACCGACATGCGCTGCGGCAACGACGGGAGAATCGTCGTCACCGCGACCGACGGCGCGAAAGGCGCGGAGAAGATCGACATTTTCGGCTTCAAGTAAAGTTGGTTTGCCCGCGAATCGGCGCGAATAAACGCTAATTATTTTTTTCTTTTTTTCGCGCCGATTCGCGTTTATTCGCGGGCAAAAAACATTAATCCCGGTTTTCGCGCGAAAGCGGGGAAAGGTTATAAAAAATGTTTCGAGTCAGGGATATTTACAACTTCAAATTAATCGTCGCTTTAGCGGTCATCTGTTTATGCGGTCCGCTCGGTTACGGACAGAGTGCGCCGAATGCGCCGCGCAACACGATCTGGGTTTCTTCGACCGCGTCGGCGGACGTCATCGCCGACCGCGGGGCGATCGCGCGTTTCGCTGACCGCGCCCAAAAAGCCGGTATCGACACAGTCATTCTCTACGCGAAGGAATTGAATGGTCACGTCGTTTATCCGAGCCGCATCGCGCCGCGCCTCAAAGAGCACCGCGGCGTCAAATACAACACGGATTTCGACCCGCTTCGAGCGTTTATCGAAGAATGCCACAAACGCGGCATGCGCCTGCACGCGGCGTTCGACATTTTCACCGAGGGCAACAAGCTGATTCCGGGCGTCGGCATCGCGTTCGATAAACGAAAAAGTTGGCAGTCGGTCGCGTACGATCTCGACGAAGGCGACCGGAAAATCAAGATCGCGCCGATCGGCGAGTTCAAACAGGGCATTCCGCTCTGGGTCAACGCCGCGCTGCCGGCGGTGCAGGATTACGAGCTTTCGGTCATCAAAGAGGTTTTAGAGAATTACAACGTCGACGGCGTCGTGATGGACCGCGCGCGCTGGAACGGCATCAATTGCGATTTCGGCGAGCATTCGCGGCGGCTTTTTCAAAAGTACGTGAAAGACGAAAAGCTCAAATTTCCCGAGGACATTTACGAGATAAAGCTCGGCGCGGACAACAAAAAGCAGATCGTCGAAGGCAAATATTACCGAAACTGGCTCGAATGGCGGGCGAGCGTCATCAAGGGCTTTTTCGTTCGCCTGAACAAAATGGTGCGCGGCGCGAAGCCGAAAGTATCGCTCGAATCCTACGTCGGTTCGTGGTACCCGATCTACAACGAGGTCGGCGTCAACTGGGCGAGCGAAAAGCACAAAGTTCCGTACGCTTGGGCGACGCCCGATTACGGGAAGACCGGCTACGCGGAACTCGTCGACGTGCTGTACGTCGGGCTCTACTACGCGCAGAACACGGAAGACGAAGCCTTAAAGGCGGGCGGCAATGCGTGGCGCTCGGTCGAGGGCGCGGCCAAACTGGCGAAAGAAGCGACGCGCGGCGCGGTTCGCCTTCACGGCGTCATCAATTACGGCGACGACAATCTTTCGGCGGAAAAGCTCGAAGCGGGAACGAAGATCATCGAGCGGCGGACCGACGGCGTCAGCATTTTCGAATCGTCGCACGTCAAAAGGCGTGAGCTGTGGTCGCTGCTCGACCAGGTTCTGGCGGGAAAATAAATGGAAAAAGGGAACGCGAAAAATCTATTTTTAACGAACATGGGAAGGCGATTTCTGGCGGCGGTTTCGAGCGGCGCGCTGCTCCTCGCGAGTTTTTGGCATGTGAGCTCGCAGGAAGTAAAGCCGCGCCGCGACGCCGCCGCCCAAATAAACAGCGCCGCGCGGCGGTCGGCGTGGGTCGAGCAAACCCTCAAATCGCTGACTTTGCGCGAGCGGATCGGGCAGCTGATCGTCGTCGGCGCGCTCGGCGATTACAAAAACGTCGGAGGCGAAAAGTTCGCCGAGATCCGCCGGCAGATCACGGAAAACAAAGTCGGCGGCTTCGTTTTTTACCGCGGCGACGTGCTCGAGCTCGCCGCGCTCGCGAACGAGATGCAGCGCGTCGCGAAAGTGCCGCTTTTGATGGCGGCGGATTTCGAGCGCGGGCTGCCGATGCAGATCAAAAGCGGCACTTCCTTTACGCACAACATGGGCATCGCCGCGACCGGCGACGCGCGCCTCGCGTACGAGAAGGGCAGAATCATCGCCGAGGAGATGCGCGCGATCGGCATCAACTGGCTTTACGGGCCGGTTTCGGACGTCGCGAACAATCCCGGCAACACGATGGTCAACGTCCGCAGCTACGGCGAAAATCCGGAAACGACCGCGCGTTTCGTCGCCGCGGAAGTGCGGGGCTTAAAAGACGGCGGCGTGCTCTCGACCGCCAAGCATTTTCCCGGTCACGGCGACACGCCGCTCGATTCGCACATCGATCTGCCGGTCATCAACGTCAAGCGCGAGCGTTTCAACGCGGTCGAGCTCGCGCCGTTCCGCGCGGCGATCGACGCCGGGCTCGACTCACTGATGACGGCGCACATCGCTTTGCCGGAAATCACCGGCAATAACCTGCCGGCCTCGCTCGCGCCGGAGATCAACGTCGGTTTGATCCGCGATCAGCTGAAATTCGACGGCATCATCACGACCGATTCTTTGGGAATGGGCGCGATCGTCAAAAATTACCCGGGCACCGAAGGCGCGCTGCGGGCGATCAAAGCCGGCGCCGACATCGCGCTTTTGCCGCCCGACCCGAAAGCCGCGATCGACGCGATCGAACGCGCCGTTTCGAGCGGCGAGATTCCGCGCCGGCAGATCGACGAGTCGGTGCGCCGCGTCCTGCGCGCGAAATTCAGGGTCGGGCTCGCGAACCCGAACGCGCGCCGCGTCGATCTGAACGCCGTCAATCGCCGGGTCGAAAAACCCGAAAACGTCCGCCTCGCCGAGACGATCGCCGAACGCTCGATCACTTTGCTGCGCAACGAAAACGCTCTTTTGCCGCTCGGCGCGCGGCAGGCGGCAAACGCCATGTTCATCATCGCGGCGGGCGACGACGACGCCGATCAGGGCAGCGTTTTCAAAGCGGCGATCGAAGCCAGACTTAAGGGCGCGCGCGTCGTCAAAGTCGATAAACGAACGACCGAAAAGGAATACGACGCGCTTTTCGACGAGGCGAAAAAAGCCGGGACGGTCGTCGTCGCGCCGTTCGTCAAACGCGCGGCGCTCAAGGGCACGATCGAGCTGCCGGAAGCGGAGGCGGCGTTTATCCGCCGGCTCGTCGACGAAAAGAAAAACACGGCGATCGTCGCGTTCGGCAGCCCGTATCAATTGCAGCAGTTTCCGAAAGCGCGCGTTTACGCGCTCGCCTGGGCGGTCGAAGACGCCGCGCAGACGGCCGCCGCGCGCGCGATTTTCGGCGAAACCGCGATCGGCGGGCGCTCGCCGGTCGGGTTGCCGGGATTTTTCAAGATCGGCGACGGTCTGCAGATCGCCGCGCGGAAAGACCGCGAAAAGGACGCGAAAGATCCGAACGAGATTTTCAATTAAACCGGGCGGCTCGGTTATGAAACGTTTGTTTTTTTGCCCGCGAAAAAACGCTAAAAGGCGCGAAAAAAAGACTGAATTCATAGAAAATTAAAATATTTCGCGTTCTTTCGCGTCCTTTTCGCGGGCAAAAAACACTATTCTTAATCGTTCGCTGGAAGTTTTTTAATCGACAGGAAAGTTTTTGTTTTCCGCTTTGCCGGTTCGATCGGCATCAAAAAAGTTGTTTTATGAAAAGATTTTTACTATCGCTCGCCTTAATCGCGCTGTTAAGCCAGCAGTTTATTTACGCTCAAACTACCGCGCAGACGGATAAAAAGGCGGCGCGGTGGGTCGAAAAAACTTTGAAGGCGATGACGCTGCGCGAAAAGATCGGGCAGATGATCAACGTCGCGATGAACGCCGAGTTCGCGAATTTCGAGAGCGAAAAGTTCGCCGTCGTGCGCCGCCAGATTCTCGAAAACAAGGTCGGCGGCTTCACGCTTTTTCGCGGCGAGGCGAATTCGATCGCGGCGCTCACAAACGAAGCGCAAAGGCTCGCGAAAATCCCGCTTTTTTTCTCCGCCGATTACGAGCGGGGCTTGCGCATGCAGCTCAGAACCGGCACGCCGTTTACGACCAACATGGGCGTCGGCGCGACCGGCGATCCGCAGGCCGCCTACCGGCAGGGCGCGATCATCTGCCGCGAGATGCGCGCGATCGGCGCGAACTGGCTCTTCGGTCCGGTCGCCGACATCAACAATAACCCCGACAATCCGGTGATCAACATCCGATCTTTCGGCGCCGACCCGAACAGAGTCGGCGAATTCGTCGCGGCGCTGGCGCGCGGCGTCAGAGAAGCGAACTGCCTCGCGACGCTCAAGCATTTTCCCGGACACGGCGACACGGCGACCGATTCGCACATCGGGTTGTCGGTCGTCTCGGTCGACCGCGCGCGATTGAACCGCGTCGAGTTCGTGCCGTTTCGCGCCGGGATCGAAAGCGGCGTCGATTCGGTGATGACCGCGCACGTCGCCGTGCCGCAAGTGACCGGCGATGAATTGCCCGGAACTTTGAATCCGAAGATTTCGACCGACATTTTGCGCAAAGAACTGAAATTCGGCGGCATCATCACGACCGATTCGATGGAGATGGGCGCGATCACGAAAAATTATCCGAACGGCGAGAGCGCCGTGATGGCGATTCTAGCGGGCGCGGACGTCGTGCTTTTTCCGCCCGACGCCGACAAGGCGATCGCCGCGATCGAAGCCGCCGTTCAAAACGGACGCCTCACCGAAGCGCGGCTCGACGAATCGGTCAGACGACTCCTTCTCGCGAAATACCGTATCGGTTTGGTTGAAAACCGCTTCGTCGACGCTGTTCGAGTCAACGAGCTCGTCGAAAAGCCGGAAAACGTGCGCGAGGCTAATTTAACGGCGGAAAAATCGATGACGCTCTTGCGCAACAGCGACGATGTTTTTCCGCTCACGAAAGAAAAGGCCGACAAAACGCTGTTCGTCGTGATCGCGGCGGACGACGATCCGGTCGAGGGCTCGACGTTCGTTCCCGAAATCCAGCGGCGCGCTTCCGGCGCGAAGATCGCGCGGCTCGACCCGCGTTCGACGCCCGCCGAATACAATCAAGTATTAGAACAGGCGAAAAATCAGGAACGCGTCGTGCTCGCGCCGTTCGTCAAACGCGCGGCGCTGAAGGGAACGGTCGCGCTGCCGGAAAATCAGGCGAATTTCGTCAAGGCGGTGCTCGCGCTCAAAAAGCCGACGGCGGTCGTCGCGTTCGGCAGCCCGTATCTCGTCCGGCAGTTTCCCGAAGCCGCGAATTATGCGGTCACGTACGCGATCGAAGACGTCGCGCAAGCCGCGTTCGTGCGCGCGATGTTCGGCGAAGTGAAATTCGAGGGCCGCCTGCCGGTCAATATCCCGGGGCTTTTCGAGATCGGAGCGGGCATCACGCGGTAGTGTTGGTAGGCAGCAGACGGTAATCGGTAGCCGGTAGATGATTTTGGGAAGTTAACCAAAAGCTTTTATTTTTCGGATAAATCGACTGAACCGCTTTGCGCTACCGTCTACCGGCTAACCGTCTACTTTCCGATCAAGGAATTGCCAAACATGAAAAAGGTGGAAGTAAATACAAGTTCAAAACGGGAAGCGAAAAACGCGAAAGTGCGCGTCGGCATAGACGTCGGCGGCACTTTCACGGACGTCGTGGTGGTCGATCACGCGACGCGCGAAGTCATCTCGCAGCTCAAGGTGCCGACGACGCACTCGGCGGCGGAAGGCGTCGCGCTCGGCATCATCAACGGCATCGAAAGCGCGCTTCGCGATCTCGGCATCGCGCCCGAAGACGTGATTTTCATCGCGCATTCGACGACGCAGGCGACGAACGCGCTGCTCGAAGGCGACGTCGCGCGCGTCGGCGTCATCGGATTGGGGCGCGGCGTCGAGCGCTGGAAGGCCCGGTTCGACACGGACGTGCCGCCGATCGAGCTCGCGCCGGGACGTTTCCTGAAGACCGAGTTCAGATTCGTTTCCGCCGACCGGCTGGCGAACGGTGATCTCGCCGCGCAGATCATCGACGAACTTAAAAACAAAGGCGCGGAAGTCATCATCGCGAGCGAGGCGTTCGGCGTCGACCGCCCGGAAAACGAGGAGAAAATCGCTTCCCTGGCGCGCGCGCGCGGAATTCTGGCGACGAGCGGGCACGAGGTTTCCGCGCTTTACGGGCTGCGCACGAGAACGCGCACGGCGGTTTTGAACGGCGCGATTTTGCCGAAAATGATCCACACCGCGACGATGACCGACGAATGCGTCAAACGCGCCGGCATCAGCGCGCCGCTGATGATCATGCGCTCGGACGGCGGCGTGATGAGCGTCGAAGAAGTCAGCCGCCGCCCGATCATGACGATGCTGTCCGGACCGGCGGCCGGGATCGCCGGCGCTTTGATGTACGAAAAAGTCTCGGACGGCATTTTCATCGAAGTCGGCGGCACGAGTGCCGATATTTCCGTCATCATCGACGGCCAGCCGCAGACGAAAGCGGCGAAGGTCGGCGGGCACCGCACGTATCTCAATACGCTCGACGTGCGCACGCTCGCGATCGCCGGCGGCAGCATGATCCGCGAGAATAACGGCGCGCTCGCGGACGTCGGCGCGCGCTCGGCGCATATCGCCGGACTCGCTTACGCCTGTTTTCAGAAAGCGGAAATTTTCGAAGGCGCCAGGCTCGTCCATTTGCGACCGACCGAGCACGATACCGACGACTACACGGCGATCGAAACCGTGAGCGGCGAACGCTTCGCCTTAACGCCGACCTGCGCGGCGAATCTGCTCGGCCTCATTCCCGAAGGCGCTTTCGCGCAGGGAAACGCGGACGCGGTTCGTTTGGCGTTCAAGCCATTAGCGGAAAAAATCGGCTCGAGCGTCGAAGCGGCGGCGGAAAAAGTGCTCGAAATCTCGTGCCGCAAAGTCGTGCGGCAGATCGAGGAACTGATCGAGGAATACCATCTCGATCCGGCGACGGTCGAGCTCATCGGCGGCGGCGGCGGCGCGGCGTCTTTGATTCCGTACGCCGGCAAACTGATGGATTTGCCGGCGCGGCTCGCGCGCAAAGCCGAAGTCATTTCGACGATCGGCGTCGCGCTCGCGATGGTGCGCGACACGGTCGAACGCAACATCGTCGACCCGACGCCCGAACAGATCCTGCAGATCCGGCGCGAGGCGAGCGAAGCGGTCATCAAAATCGGCGCGCTGCCCGAAACGATCGAAGTGCAAATCGAAGTCGACACGCGCCGCAATCTCGTGCGCGCGACGGCGTTCGGCACGACCGAGCTGAAAAAGGACGAAGCGGCGGAAACCGTGAGCGGCGCGGAAGGCTGCCGCGCCGCCGCCGCGCGCTCGATGAAAACCGACGCCGGAAGCGTCGAATTGAACGCCGAAACCTCGGGGCTTTACGTTTTCACGAGCGAAGTCAAAACAAAGACGTTTTTCGGATTGTTCAGTTCGACCAGGCAGATCGTGCGCGTTTTGGATAAAACCGGCGTCGTCCGCCTGCAGCGGCACAGCGCCGAAGTTTACGAAACGAACGTCGCCGCCCTTGGGCGCGAGCTGGAAAACGCGATCACGAAGCTCACGGATTTCGGCGACGCCGGACGCGCCCTGCCGGACGTCCACGTCCTGGTCGGCGCGCGCATCGTCAATCTTTCCGGTCTCGCGGAAATGGAACAGGCGATCGCGCTCGCCGCGACCGAAGTCGAAAACCTGCCCGGCGACGAGCCGGTCGTGATCGTCGCCGCGGCGAGAAATTAAAGGAAAACGCGCTTGCGGTAAAAAAGGCGCGAAAAGGAATTTCATTTGAAAATGAAGGAGTTAAAAACGGAAATTTTGATTGTCGGCGGCGGCGCGGGCGGCGCGGCGTGCGCGCTCGCCGCCTGCGCGAGCGGTCGAAGCGTCGTCCTGACCGAGGAAAGCGACTGGCTCGGCGGGCAGTTCACTTCGCAGGCGACGCCGCCCGACGAGCACGGCTGGATCGAAAGCTTCGGCTGCACGCGCAGTTACCGCCGCCTGCGCGACGAGGTGCGCAGGCTTTACAAAACCTTTTACCCTTTGACCGAGAGGGCGAAAAACGATCCGTTCTTAAATCCCGGCGACGGTTGGGTTTCGCCGCTGTGCGCCGAGCCGAAGATTTTCCTCGCGGCGATCGAATCGTTTCTCGGAAAATACGTCGGCGCGGGAAAACTGAAGGTTCTGAGCGAGCATTACCCGGTCGCCGCCGACCGGGAAGCGGGCGCCGTGCGCGCGGTCGAGTTCGAAAATCTGCGCGCCGGCGGCGAGCGCGTCGCGGTTTACGCCGACTATTTCGTCGACGCGACCGAGCTCGGCGAGCTTTTGCCGTTGACGAAAACCGCGTTCGTGACCGGCTCGGAGAGCCGCGCGCAGACCGGCGAGCCGAGCGCGAAAGACGAGGCTGATCCGCGCAACTCGCAGGCGTTTTCGGTCTGCTTCGCGATGAGCCATCACGCCGGCGAAAACCACACGATCGAAAAGCCCGAAAATTACGAATTCTGGCGCGATTACGCGCCCGCGATGGCGCCGCCGTGGAGCGGGAAACTGCTGAGTTTGACCGGTCTCAGCCCGCGCACGCTGGAGCCGGTCGATTACAATTTCGCGCCGCACGCGGAGCCGAACGAGGCGTTCGCCGGTTTGTGGACGTACCGCCGCATTCTGCACCGCGAAAATTTCGCCGCCGGCAAATTCGACAGCGACGTCACGCTGGTCAATTATCCGCAGATCGATTACTTTCTCGAAGATCTCTCGAACGTTTCGACTTACGCGGAAAAACAGCGCCTGATCGATGACGCGAAACGGCTCAGCCTTTCTTTTTTATACTGGCTGCAAACGGAAGCCGGTTTTCCGGGCTTAAAACTGCGCGCCGACGTGGCCGAAACAAATGACGGGCTCGCGAAGATGCCCTACGTCCGCGAGTCGCGCCGCATTAAGGCGGAATTCACGATTCGCGAACAGCACGTCGCGGCGCGATTTCGCCCCGGCGAAAAATTCGCGGAAAAATTTTCCGATTCGGTCGGCGTCGGTTTTTACCGCATCGATCTGCACCCGACGGTTCGAGGCGACAATTATCTGGACGTCGAAAGCCTACCGTTTCAAATCCCGCTCGGCGCGCTGATCCCGGAAGCGACGGAAAATCTGCTGCCCGCGTGCAAAAACATCGGCACGACGCACATCACGAACGGCTGCTACCGTCTGCATCCGGTCGAATGGAACATCGGCGAAGCGGTCGGTTTTCTTTTGTCCTACTGTCTTGAGAAAAAAGTCGCGCCGCGCGCGGTGCGGAATGATGCGAGACTGTTGGAAGGTTTTCAGAACTTACTGATCGAAAACGGTTTCGAACTCGAATGGCGCGCGGATTTGAAGCTCGAAGAAGGCGATCCGCACCGCCACGCGATGCGGGCGTTTATTGAGTAGAATGGAGAAGGTAAAAAGCGGCGCGCGCGAAGCCGCCGCGCGAGTGATCAAAGAGCTCGAAACCGCCGACGTTTTTTCGATCGCCGAAGCGTGCGGCCTGCGCGTCGTCTACGAAAGCTGGTTTCCGGTCACTTTCGGCGAATTCGATCGGCGGCGAAAAACGATCGTCGTCAATTTAAGCGCGCCGGAAAGCCGCGTCTTGATAATCGCGCACGAACTCGGTCATTACTTCGCGCGCGATCTGAATTTAACGAACGCCGAGCAAGAAACGTTCGCGCACGCGTTTGCCGAACGTCTGACGGCTGATGAGAATTAAAGAATTGAAGAACTCGAACACGAAAAACTCCGGCAGCGCGCTTTTTCTCGGCATCGACGGCGGGCAAAGCCACACCGAAGCGGTCGTCGCCGACGCCGACGGCAACATTCTCGGTCGCGGTTTCGGCGGCGCGTCGAACCATGCCGAACAGCCCGGCGGGCGCGCGCGGCTCCGGTCGGCGATTGCGGTAAGCGTCGGCGCGGCGCTCGCGAACGCCGGTCTGCCGCCCGTCGAGGAAACGGTTTTCCGGGCGGCGCACTGCGGCATGACCGGCGGCGCCGACTACAAGGAAGAAATCATCGGCGCGATTTTGAAAGCGGAAAATCTCGTCGTCGGGCACGACGCGCCGACCGCGCTCTGCGGCGCGACCGGCGGCGAAGCGGGCGTCGTCGTCATCGCCGGCACCGGCTCGATCGTTTACGGCGAAAACGCGGCGGGCGAAACCGCGCGCGTCGGCGGCCTGGGCTATCTGTTCAGCGACGAGGGCAGCGGCTTCTGGCTCGCCGTCGAGACCGTCAAATTGGCCGTCCGCGAGCACGACGGCCTGCTCGCGCCGCGCGGCTTGCAGCAACTGGTTCTGGATTTTTTCGGTTACCCGGCGATCGATCGGCTGACTTCGGATTACTACAACGAGAAAATTTCGCGCGACCGATTGGCGAGCCTCGCAAAAGCCGCGCAGGAAGCCGCCGCGTCCGGCAACGAAACGATCGCCGCGAAGATCGAAAGCGGCGCGCGGATTTTAGCCGAAAACGTGCTGGCGGCGGCGGGGCGTCTGCGGTTCGCCGAGCGCTTTCCGGTCGCCGGCGTCGGCGGCATGTTTCGCGGGGAATTGACGAAGCGGTTTTTTCGCGCGCATTTAAGCCGCGTCGCGCCGCACGCGGTGCCGATCGAGCCGCATTTTAATCCGGCAATCGGTGCATTATTATTATCTTACCGGCAGGGCGGAATCGCTCTGCGCGAAAATTTATTTGCTAACTTGGAAAAATCGAAATAAATGGACAGCAGCATCAGCAAACTCATCGACAATTGGCGCGGCGGGCTCATCGTTTCCTGTCAGGCGCCGGAAAACTCGCCGCTGGCGAAGCCCGAGATCATCGCGGCGTTCGCCGAAACCGCCGAACAAAACGGCGCGGTCGGCGTCCGCATCGATGCGCCGCACAACATCTCCGCCGTCAAAAGCCGCGTCGCGATTCCGGTTCTCGGCATTTACAAGATCGTCGCGCCGCCGAGCGAAGTCTACATCACGCCGACCTTTCAAGCCGCCGCCGAGATCGCGGCGGCGGGCGCCGACATGATCGCGCTCGACGCGACCTGCCGCGCGCGACCGGACGAGGAAAAACTCGACGGGCTCGTCCGCCGAATTCGAGAAAGCTTGAAAAAGCCGTTGATGGCGGACGTCGCGCGCTACGAAGAAGGACTGCACGCGGCGGAAACGCTCGGCGTCGACGTCATCAGCACGACGCTTTCCGGCTACACCGCCGAAACGCGGCACCTCGCCAAACCGGATTTCGAACTCGTCGAAAAACTCTCGACGAAACTGACCGTGCCGATCGTCTGCGAAGGTCGCCTGCGCTCGGCCGAAGACGTCCGAAGAGCGTTCGACTGCGGCGCGTTCGCGGTCGTCGTCGGCGGCGCGATCACCGGCATCGATCAGCTCGTCAGCCGTTTTGCCGCCGCCACGCCGGTCGGCTCCGCCAAAACATAAAACGCTCCGCCCGCGTCGGCAATCTTCGCGGCGTCGTTTAAGTTCTTTGCGCCGACGCGATAAAATCGGAATCGAGGACGGACGTTTCCCGTCGTCGAAGAGAGGTTTTATGGAAAAAGGAAGGAGCATGAAAAACGAAGCGGGGCGTAAAATCACGCAGGGTTTAACTTATCTGTTCGTCGCGCTCGGCGTCGCGGCGAGCGTCGGCGGCGTGCTGTTTCTGCCGGGCGCGGCGCGGTTCGCGACGCCGGTCGCCGCGCAGCAGGACCCGTTTTTGTCGCAGCGCCTCAGTCAGATCGAATCGGCGGTGAGCCGCGTCGAAACGCGGCTCAATCGCCTCGAATCCGAATCGCGGCTTTCGGCGATCGCGCCGCGCGCGGCCGACCGCGACGAAACCGCCGTGCGGCTTTTGCAGAGCCAGCTCGACGTGCTGCAATCGAGATTGGCGGCGATCGAGTGCGGTCTCGTCAAGCTCGACGAGCGAACCTTGAGCGCGGCGGCTCGTCAGGCGCGAAAAAATTCCGCGCCGCTCGGCGACCGCTGCCGGCTCGATGCGGGCGCTCCGCTTCAGATCGTCGCCCGTCCCTGAAAGCGCGCGCCGCGTTTTATCTCCCGCGTTCGCGCCGGCGGGCGAACCCGTTCTCGAATTTCGAGGCTCACCCGGGAAGATCTCTTAGGGATTTTCCCGATACGCTTTTTCCGTTTTCCCAATATCAATCCGAAAAATTATTCGTCATACTAAAATAAAGTAAAACGTTTGTCGGTGAGCGTCATCTAACCTCTTCACCGAAAATCAAGGGTAGCAAGCAGGGAATTAGCGACGAATGAGAAATCGATTCTCGTTTATTGACCGATAGAATTATGCTGTACAAAGAAAAAAACATTCACCCCGCGTTCACGCCGAAACCCGATTTCGTCTTCGCGCCGTTCGGAAAGCGAAGACCCGACGAACGACCGCTCGTCGTGGTTTTCAGCCGCGACGAGGACGCCGGTTTTTTATACCGCACGCTGCTGGAAAAGTTCTGCCGGGTCGAAGCCGTCTCTCGTCTGAAAGATTTGAAAAAAGTCGCCGGCGACGCTCCGCCCGATCTGATTTTGATGGACGGCATGCTGCAATTCGAAAAAACGCTCGAAGATATTCGCCGGCTGCGCCGCGCGCGCGCGTTCAAAGAAATTCCGCTGATTCTCGTCTCGGGGTTCGCGTCGCCGCATTTTCGCGAACGCGCGCTGACGGTCGGGGCGGACGAATTCCTCGTCAAGCCGCTCGATTTCGATTCGCTGGAGCGCCGCGTGGAAAAAACATTCAAGCTGGCGAGCCTGTAAATCGGGTTTGCCGGCGGGCGCGTCGGCGAAAGGACGCTGTTTCATTTGCCGCGTTTTTCCGCGTTCCGGAGCGGCAGCTCCGAGGTCAGTTTTATTTTCTGCATCGGGATTTCGGTCTTCACGCTCTGCACGACGTCGATGCGCGTCAGATGTTCGAGCTGAAAACGGCGGTAATCGTCGAGGTCGGCCGCGACGACGCGCAGCAGGAAATCGCAGTCGCCGGCCATCAGATGACATTCGACGACCTGCGAAAGTTTTTTAATTTCGCTCGTAAATTTGTTGACCGTTTCGTTGTCCTGTCCTTTCAGCCAGACGCGCGCGAACACCGTCAGCCCCATCCCGATCTTCGCGGCGTCGAGCAGCGCGACGTAGCGTTCGATGATCCCGTTTTCCTCCAGCAATTTCACGCGCCGCAGACACGGCGACGGCGAAAGCCCGACCTTTTTGGCCAGTTCCACGTTCTGCAGTCGTCCGTCCTTTTGAAGCGCGGCAAGGATGCGGCGATCGATCTCATCAAGCAGCATTGGAATATAATGCCGGAAAAAACATAAAAAACAAACCTCGATGCTAAAAATCGACCGAACGGCGATTAAAAACGCAACCAAATTTCACCGGTTTTAACCTATAATGCTTCTTCTCGTAATTGCGAAAAGAGAGCATGTCTATGAACGAAAACAAAAAACGAACCGACGTCGAAATTCTTGATTTTTCGCCCGCGCTGCGGTCGCATTTCGAACGGCTCAATCGCGGCTGGATCGAACGTTATTTCGAAATGGAGCCGCTCGATTACCGGCTTTTGCAGAATCCCGAAACGGAAATCATCGAAAAGGGCGGCGCGGTTTTGTTCGCCGTCACGGGCGGCGCGGTCGTCGGCACGGTGGCGCTGAAAAACGACGGCGACGGCGTTTTCGAGCTGTCGAAAATGGCGGTCGACGAAAACGCGCGCGGGCTCGGCATCGGCGAAGCGCTCGGCGCGGCGGCGCTTGAACGCGCGCGGGCGCGCGGAAAGTCGTTTTGTACACCAATTCGATTCTCGAACCGGCGATCGCCCTGTATCGCAAGCTCGGTTTTCGCGACGTTCCGGTCGCGGAAAAGGAATACACGCGCGCCGACGTGAAAATGGAAATCGCGCTTTGAAGGAAATTCGAAACGCGAACGACTTTTACCCGAAAAATAAAGGAAGAAAACAAAGAAATGAAGCCCAACATTTATATTATCGGAGCCGGCGCGGTCGGGAAAACGCTGGCGGTTTTTCTCAAAAAAGCCGGTAAAAACGTTTTTCTCGTGCGCGGCAGCGTCCACGACGCGCCGCGCCGCCGCGAAAAAATTCAGGTCGTCATGAACGACGAAAGCGAGGCGTCGGCGGAAGTCGAAACCGGTTCGTTGAGCGTTTTTTCGCCGCTCGACGGCGTCGTCGTTTTGACCGCCAAATCGTTCGGCAACCGAAATCTGGCGCAGGCGCTGAAGGGAAAAACCGACGGCTCGCCGCTCGTCGTTCTGCAGAACGGGTTGGGCGTCGAGCAGCCTTTTATCGATTGCGGTTACCCGGAAATTTACCGGTGCGTGCTTTTCGTCACCAGCCAGCTGATCTCCGAAAATAAGGTCAGTTTCAAACCGGTGGCGACTTCGCCGATCGGCGTCGTCAAAGGCGGCGCGGCGAATTTGAACGAAATCGTCGAAGCGCTCGACAATCCGGCTTTTCCGTTTAAAGCCGAAACGGACATCGAAGCCGTCGTGTGGAAAAAAGCGATCATCAACAGCGTTTTCAATTCGATCTGCCCGCTGCTGGAAGCCGACAACGGCGTCTTTCACCGCGAAGCGGAAGCGCTGGCGATCGCGAAAAGAGTAATCGCCGAATGCGTCGCGATCGCCCGCGAAAAAGGAATTCGTCTTGAAACGGACGAGGTCGCGGAGCGGCTCTTACTGATCAGCCGCGCTTCGGACGGGCAGTTGATCTCGACGCTGCAGGACATTCTAAACCGGCGGCAGACCGAAATCGAAACTTTGAACTTCGCGATCGCCGGCATCGCCGAACAATTAAACAAAGAAAATTCGGTCAAAGAAACCAGACTGCTCGGCGAGCTGACGAGGTTGAAATCGAATTTAAGCCGCCGGCAATGAGAAACGGAACCGGCCGGGAAAAAGAGGCTTGAAAGCCGTCTTTTTCCCATAGTTGCCGGGTTCTAACGGACTCTTAGAAGTTCGTCCCAGTTCGTCGTGTAGCCCGGGCTTTTCCGCGCCCGTTTCATGCTCCACTTTCCGCTCGATTTGACCGAAGCGAACCGCACCGCGTCCTTTCCGAATTTTTGATTGATTTCGTCGATCGCCTTCATCAATTTATGCTGTTTTTCGAATCGCTCGTCGTCGAACATTCTTTTCGTGAGTTTTTCGTTCGAAACGAGACCGCTCAGAATAATGCCCGCCCGTTTGTATTCGTAATGCGGCTTGAAGATTTCTTCGAGGGTTTTCAGCGCCCATTGCTGAAGCTCCTGATTGCTGTCGGTCGGGTAATTCGACGCGTACGTCGCCGACGGGGCGTACTCCGCCGGAACGGGGCGGAAGCGGTCGGTCGAAATCAAAACCGTGACGGCGTCCGCCGCCAGACGATGCTTTCGCATCTTTTCGCAGGCTCGCGTCAAATAATAAAAAACGGCTTCCTTAAGGTCTTGAAAATCAGAAACCGGATGCTCGAAACTCCTTGAGCAGGTGATGTTGTGTTTTTTGGTTTGAACCAGCTCGAAAGGCAGGCATTTGATGCCGCGAAGCTCGAGGGCGACGCGCGCGCCGGTGACGGTCAAAAGTTTTCTGATGAAACGATTGTCGGCTTCGCGCAGCTGCCAGGCGTTTAGGATATTCTGCGATTTGAGTTTGAGCATCGAACGATACCCGATTCCCCAGATGTCGTTGATCGGAGTGTCGTTTAAGACCGGCTCGATCTTATCCGAACGATAGAGGTTCAAAACGCCCCTTTCTTTCAATTCGGCTTTTTTGGCTCTTTTATTTGCGATTTTGGCTAAAACCTTCGTTTCGGCGATGCCGACCGAAACCGGGATGCCGGTCCATTTATAGATCTTTTCGCGGATTAAATAGCCCAGGTTCTCGAGCGATTTTTTGCGCGGTTCGAGCGACAAAAACGCTTCGTCGATGGAATAGACTTCGATTTCGGGCGTGAAATTGTGCAGCAGATTCATCACTCTGCCCGACATGTCGCCGTAAAGCGCGTAGTTGGAAGAAAAGATCGCCGCGTCCGCCTCGTCGAGCAAAGATTCGACCTTGAAAAGCGGGCTGCCCATCGTGACGCCGATTTGCTTCGCCTCTTCGCTTCGCGCGACCACGCAGCCGTCGTTGTTCGATAAGACGACGACCGGTTTTCCTTTGACGGACGCGTCGAAAACGCGCTCGCACGAAGCGTAGAAATTATTGCAGTCGATCAGTGCGATGGCATTGTCCATATTTATTCGAACTTGGTGATCGAACAGATGACTTTCCCCCAGACTTCGAAATCCATCTCCGCGGTTATCTCGATCGGTTTGTAATTCTCGTTTTTCGGCATCAAGAGGACTTTTCCGGCATCGTCGATAAAAAGTTCCTTAACGCACATCTCGTCGCCGATGCGCGCGACGACGATGTCGCCCGATTGCGCTTCGACCATCCGGTCGACGATCAGCACGGATTCATCGAGAATGCCGGCGTCGATCATCGAATCGCCCTCCGCCCGAACCAGAAAAGTCGAAAACGGATGCCTGATCAGTTCCTGATTGAGGTCAATGACCTTTTCGATATAATCGTCGGCCGGCGACGGGAACCCGCACGAAGCGCGGCACAGGGCGAGCGGAATAAGAATCGAATCCGGCTTTTCAATTAAATGAGCGCGACCGCTGACAAAACTTTCCGTTTCCTTCATAATCGAATAAAAGGAGAAAATTCAAATCTCAGATAAAACGCAATCTCTTACATGAAACAAGTTATCACAGTCGGGAACGATTTGACCAGATTTTTCTGAAAGGAACGAAAATCTTTTCTCAATTTCCGGCAGGGGAAATGCGTGCCGGAGCAGCGGCCTGAATTCGCCTCGAAAATCGTGAACGCCGTTCGGTTAAGGCTCGGGCATTCCGGCGTCGAACCGACTTCGCGGACAGGCGGCCGCGCGCATTGCGAAGGCCTGCGGGAAGGCGCGACCGGGAAGCCCGAATCGGAGATTACGATCAAATTCAGCGAACCGAATTGTCGGAAAGGTTAAATAACGAAGTTTAATTCCGGTTCGTTTCAGCCGGCGCGAAAATCGTTTTTTCTTTCCGCGCCGCTTAAAATTCCGCGCCGGCGAGAGCTTCGACGCCCGCGTGACGGCGATTACCAGGCAATTCCGTAATCCTCGCCGTGATTGCTCGCGCCGCCCTGGAAAGTATTGTGCCGGCGGTCGAAGAAGATGGCGTTGATCGGTCCGGAAGTGCGTTCCTCGAACGTCAGGTCGTAACCCATCCTTCGCAGCTCCGTGCGCGTCCAATTCGGCATCGATTCGGCGAGCAAAAGCCTGCCGGGTCTCGATTCGTGCG
Source organism: Pyrinomonadaceae bacterium (assembly GCA_036563455.1). GTDB lineage: Bacteria > Acidobacteriota > Blastocatellia > Pyrinomonadales > Pyrinomonadaceae > JAFDVJ01. Next base: position 106,122 of record DATCMK010000034.1, read on the forward strand.
CGCCGAACGAGCTGCGCATCTGAAAGCTGTTGACGTTCGGCGCCTCGACCGCTTCCTGCACGGTCATGCCGAACTCGACGACGTTCAGGAAAAACTGCAGCAGATTCTGGTCCTGACTGTCGCCGCCCTGCACGGCGAAGGCGAGAAACGGCTTGCCGTCTTTGAGCGCGAGCGTCGGCGTTAGAGTGACGCGCGGGCGTTTGCCCGGCTCGATGACGTTGAACGGATTTTCCTCCGGATTCAAAACGAAGCTTTGCGCGCGCTGGCTCAGCCCGATGCCGGTTTTGCCGGCGACGACCGCCGGAACCCACCCGCCGCTCGGCGTCACCGACACGACCCAGCCCTCGGCGTCCGCCGCTTCGATCGACGTCGTGCCGGAGTAAAAGGAGTTCCGAAAATCTTCCCACGACGACATCGAAACGGCGTCCTGATTAAAGCCCGTGCCACGCGTCGGCGCGGTCGTCCATTTCTCGAGCAGACCGCGGTAAGGATTGGTTTGGTTCTGGAACGGGTAAGGATCGCCCGGTTTAATCGCGGGATCGTTCCGCTCCGGATTTATCGATTTGGCGCGCTCTTTGGCATAAGGCTTCGACAAAAGCCCGGCGAGCGGCTCGGCGGGCGCAAAATACGGGTCGCCGTAATAAAAATCGCGGTCGGCGAACGCCAGGCTCATCGCCTGGTAAACGGTGTGCACGTACCGCGCGCTGTTGTAGCCCATCGCCTTCAGATCGAAATTTTCCAGGATGTTGAGCGCCTGCAGCATCGCCGGACCCTGTGTCCATTGCGAGAGCTTATAGACTTCGATGCCTTTGTAATCGGTTTTCACGGGCTCTTCGACTTTGACCTGCCATTTCGCGAGATCTTCGAGCGTGAAGAGACCGCCTTCTTCGCGCGTCCCGCGGACGATCTCCTCGGCGATGTCGCCTTTATAAAAACGGTCGTAGGCGGCGTAGATCGCGGCTTTGCGATCTTTTCCCTGCGAAAGAGCCCGCTGTTCGGCTTCGACGAGCTTTCGAAGCGTCGCCGCCAGCTCGGGCTGGCGGAAAATCTCGCCCGGCGATGCCGATTCGCGCTTTTCGCCCAAATGCGGCAGCATGACGGCGCGCGCGTATTTCCATTCTTTAAGGCGCTTTTTCTCGCGCTCGACGGTGTTCGCCAGCTGCGCTTCGATCGGATAGCCGTCCGCCATCTGAATCGAAGGCTCCAACACCTCCTTTAAGCTCAGCTTGCCGTATTCGGCGAGCATCACGAGCAGCCCGCCGGGCGTACCGGGCGTGACGGCGGCGAGCGGTCCGAATTCCGGCGGGTAATTCATCTTTTTGCTTTTGTAAAACTCCGCCGTCGCGCCGGTCGGAGCGACGCCGAGCGCGTTGATGCCGATGACCTTGCCGGTTTTCGGATTGAAGATCAGCGCCTGCGTTTCGCCGCCCCACGAAAGCGTGTCCCACATCGTCGAGGTCGCCGCGAGCATCGCGCAGGCGGCGTCCACCGCGTTGCCGCCCTTTTGGAAAATCATCGCGCCGGCGGTCGCGGCGAGCGGCTTGCCGGTGATCGCCATCCACTGTTTGCCGTAGAGCATCGGTTTGGCGGTGCGCTGAGCGTAAAGACGAACGGGCAGAATCAGACCGAGCGCCAGAATCAGAACGAAAGACGCCGATTTAAAGACGAACGACGACGTTTCCGCGGCGGAAAAAGACGAAGGTTTATTTCTCATAATTGCGGTAAATTGTAAGCGAAAATTTTGAAAAATAATAAAAATGCCCGCCGGTTCGCGTCCTTCCGGCGGGCAGGTGATCTTTAAAACGCGAAGCGGAAGCCGAGCTGAATCGTGCGCGGCGGTTTCGCGACCGACGGGATCAGGAAAGTGCTCTGCGACAGATCGCCCGACACCGTCAGCTCGTCGTAGTTGGTTCGGTTCGTCAGATTGAAGACCTCGAACGTGAAACCGGCGTTGACGCGCTCGGTGAACTTGAACTTGTAGGCGAGCCGCAGATCGACCTGCACGAATCCCGGCAGGCGCGCGCCGTTGAATCCGCCGCGGTTTTCGACCTCGAAATTCAGCGTTTCGCCGTTCGCGAAGGTGCGCGAATTCGTGAACGTGCCGGCCGCCAGCGGATCGAACAGGATGCCGTTCTGATCGGCGTCGACGCGCGTGTCGAGGATCGTGAACGGCGTTCCGGAAAGGGCGCGAACGATGGCGCTGACGATCAGTCCGCGCGTTTTCGGCACGCGGTACAAACCGCTGAACACGAAATTGTGCCGCCGGTCGAAAGCGGTCGGTCCCTCGCCGAGTTCGAGATTCAGCCCGGTCTGCGTCTGGAAATTCGCGGTCGGCACGCCGTTGCCGCTGACGTTGCCGCTGCCTTTGGCGAGCGTGTACGAGGCTCTGAACTGAAGGCCGCGCGAAAAGCGCTTGTCGAGCGTGAGCTGCAGCGCGTCGTATTTCGTTTCGCCGAGATTGAGCCGCGTCGTGACGTTCGTGACCGCCAGGTTCTGAAAGGCGAGCCCGCTGAACGAATCCGTGACGACCGGGTAGGAGCTGTTCTGAATGACCGCGCCGAGCGTCGCGAACTGACGCGTGATCGCGCCGGTCGAAGTCGTGTTGACGCGTCTGCCCGGATTGAGGTTGACGGTCAGAAACTGATCGACGCCGTTGCTGTGGATGTAATCCGCCGTTACGCCGAGATCGGACATCAGTTGTCTTTGTAGTCCGATCGAAAAGGAACGCGTGTACGCCATGCGGCGTTCGAGGTTGTCGACGACCGGCGCCGGGTTCGGGAGCAGCGCGTTCGTGCCGACGATCGAAGCGATCACGGCGCGGTTGACGACCGGACCGTTAACCAGCGTCGGGTCGGTCGGGAAGTTGCCGGCGCGCGGACCCGGGTCGGCGGCGTTGAGCGGGAAATTACGGACGAAAGAAGTCGAAAACGGGCCGGCCGTCATAAAGGCCGTGATCAGCTCGAACGGCGTGTTCTGGTAAAACGTGCCGAACCCGCCGCGGACGACGGTTTTCGCGTTGCCGAAAACGTCCCAGGCGAAGCCGAGTCGCGGCGAAATGTTGTCGTTGTCGTCGGAGATCGTTTCGTCGTCGTAGCGGACGCCGAGGTTTAACGTCAGTCTCGGATTGACTTTCCAGTCGTCCTGCACGAAGGCGCTCGCGTTGTGATTGAGCATCACGGTTCTGAGCGGTCCGCCGACGCGGATCGAAAGCCGTTCCGGGTAGCTGCGCGGATTGGCGGCGTCGAACGGCAAATCGGTCGGGAAGACGAACGTGCCGTTTAAGTTATCGGCCGTCACGCTGTCGGCGCTGACGTAATTGTAATCGACGCCGAATTTCAGCGAATGCGAGCCCTTGATCCAGGTCATCGTGTCGAACAGACGGTAGGAATTGTTGACGCGCGTCTGCGCGACGTTGCTCTGCTGATCGACGAACGTGTTGAATTGCAGCGTCGGCGGCAGGTCCTCCTGCGCGGTGCCGCCGGTAAAGCCGGGAGAAGCGAAGGCGACGTCCTCCTGCGTGAACGACAGGCGCAGATCGTTGAGCAGATTCGATTTTATGTTGAACGTCCAGCTGCCGACGACCGTCTGATCGACGTCCGCTTCCTCGCGCGCGGCGGCGAGCGAGACGGGGCGCGTGCCGACCGGGATGATCTGGTTGATCTGCGGCGAATTCTCGCGCAGGTAACGCACCGAAACCTGGTGCTTCTGCGACGGCTGCACGTCGCCGCGGATCAGGATATTGTCGGCGCGCGTCAGCGTCGCCGTCGAAGCGCTCAGGCTGGGGCGCGCCGGGATGTCGATGATCACGCCTTGGTCGATGTTCGTGCGCTCGTAGCTGAAGAAGAAATGCGCGAAGTCCCGCTTGATCGGCCCGCCGATCGTGCCGCCGAATTGTTTATAACTCGTTTCGGCGTCGTTCAGATTGTTGAGCTCGGCGAAGCGGCTTTTCGCGTTCCACGAATTGTCCTGAAAGAAACCGAACACGCTGCCGCGGAACGAATTCGTGCCTGATTTCGTGACGGCGTTGATGATGCCGCCCGACGTGCGGCCGAATTCGGCGCTGAACGTGTTGGTCAGGACCTGAAATTCCTGCACGGCTTCGAGCGCGGTGCGCGCCTGCGCGCCGGCGCGCTGCCCGATCACGTCGTCGTTGTTGTTCGCGCCGTCGAGCGTGAAGTTGTTATAACGCGGATCCTGCCCGTTGACGCTGACCGAGTCCGAGCCGAACGACTCGGTGCTGATGTTCGGCACGACGCCCGGAACGAGACCGACGAATCCGATGAAATTGCGGTTGATCGAGGGCAGCTCGGTGAGTTCCTGCTCGCTGATGTTGCCGCCGATGCGGCTCGTCGACGTTTCCACGAGCGGCTCTTCGGTCGTGACGGTGACGGTCTCCTGCGAGCCGCCGACCTCCATCGAAAAATTGAATTCCTGAGCCTCGCCGACGTTCAGCCGGACGTTTTCCTTGACCGCTCTTTTGAAGTTCGGCGCCTCGACCGTCACGCGGTACAGGCCCGGCGTCAGTGACGGGAAGACGTAGTCGCCGGATTCGTTGGTCGTCGCCGTGCGCCGGTCGATGCCGGTCTGCTGATTGGCGATCGACACGGTCGCCGCCGGCAGCGCCGCGCCGTTCTGGTCGAGCACTGTTCCGCGCAGGCTCGCCGTGCCTTCCTGCCCGAACGCCGAAAAGAACGCGGCGCCGACGAACGCCGCCGAAAAAAGGACCTTAAAGCAATTGATCAACATCTTCAACAGATGACCTCCTATGTTTATAAAATTGCTTCAGAAAGGGTATAAAAAATTATAAAATTAAACAGGCAAATTACGCGCCGAATTTTAGATCGGGGACGTAAGGATTATAACTCCATTGCGGCGAATAATATACGATTTTTTTTCCGATTTTTGAGCGCGCCGCCGCGTTGCGGTCGCCTATTGATTTCTCCAAACTTTCGGATAATCCGCCTAAAATTTCCGGATCGGCCCGAAACTTCCGTGAAAACGAAGCGATTCAGCTGCGAGCTAATCCCGCGGCGTTAAAACGACGGCTTTCCGTTTGTCATGTGAACGCGCTTCTTTTTAGAATGTATAATCGGTATGAATCGTATGATTTTATTGAGCGTGCTTTATGAATGAAAAAACAGTCGTGATTACGGAAATGGACGGGAAATACCGCGTGGAAAACAACGGCATTTCAGAATTCGCCCTGCTCGGCATTCTGGAATGCATCGTCTTCGATTTGAAGAGCGCTAAACGGGCGGCGACCGAAATCAATTCCGAAATTAAAACCGCGAACGCGCCGGCTCCGGTCGTTGAATCGACGCCCGTGAAAACAAAGGAATCCGCTGCGGAATCCAATTCGCCCGAACTGAGAACGCGCATCGCCAACGCGATCAAAGCGATCAGGGGTTTGGGCGGGCAGACGCCCGACTTCGACGCGGACAGCGCTTCGGACCAGGAGCTTCAAGAGGAATTGAACGCGTTAACCGAGCAGTACAAACGGCTGAAGGGCGCTAAAAGTCCCGGTAAATGAAATCGGCGCGTGAAAAGGCGAGTCCGGAATTTCGTTCCGGCGCGCGCCGCTTCGCCGTTCGGCCGGCGGCGTAAAATGGCCGTGAACGAACGTCGCGAAAATACCAAAGATAGAAATCGGAATAACTTAACTTTAACTTAAAGATCTCCTTCGTCTTCGGCGGCGGGCAGCATTTCATTCGGTTTCTGCCCGCCGCCGCGGCGCGAATCCAGCGGGATTCGGACGGGGTAAAAGCGCGGCGCGGACGACTCTCCCGTTTCGTCCGCGCGCTTTTATTGTCAAATTCCAAAGACCCTGGCGCTTAAGGCACGAAAGCGTTCGCGATCGGGCGATCGCCCTGCCCGCCGAAACTGGTGATTAAAGTGCCGGCCGAAGAGCCCTGAATGAACCAGTTGCCGCTTCCGGCGCGAAAGACCGCCATATCGAAACGCCCGTCGCCGTCGTAATCGCCGGGAGCGGGAATGTCGGTCGAGGCGCCGAACGAATAAACTCTAAAATCGGTCGAAGACGAGCGCGCGTACCACCACGAGCCGTCCGACAGGCGAAAGATGCCGACGTCCGTTTTATTGTCGCCGTCGAAATCAAACGGTGCCCTGTTCGATAAAACGTCGACGGTGCGTCGTTCAAACGCGCCGATGTCGGCACGCGGTTGAGAATCCTTTTTAAGTCACGGATTTCAGTTCCGAAAACGGTTTCACGGCGTTGATGAAAACGTCGTCGGTCGGGCGGATTCGAGCAGGCCGTCGATGCTCTCGCTCAACTGTTTCATGCGGTACAGCCGCTCGGAATTGGTTTCGTCGCGCTGCTCTGCCGGACAGGAATAGTCGTTCGCCGACTGAACGATTTTATATCCCGTAAGCCGGGCCGCCGCGAATAGAAACGGGCGCCAGCCCCAACCGATCGCGTCGCCCGCCCTTTCCAAACAGTCGGCGAGCTTTCGGTTGAAGAGAAAAGGCCCGTAGGTGTAATCGAAGCGTTCGCCGATGATTTCGAAACACAGGTCGTTGACGACCGTTTCGGTATATCGCTGAAATTCCGGAAAAGTGGCGAAGCCGGCGGGCGACCTCGAAGCGAGCACGACGCCGACGTTTTCTTCAGACGGGGCGTTCGAAAGAAACTCCGGCAAGCGAGCGTCGAAAAAAAGCTTCTTGTCCGGTTCGGTATAAAGGACGAATTTCGCGCCCGAATCGATCGCCGCGCGCAGACTGCGCCTTATTTGCGGAAAAAGACCGTTTCCGCCGCCGTGAAAAACGCGAAAGTCGTCGAACCGTTCGAGAAACCGGATGAACCCTTCGCTCGATCCGCCGTCGGAGACGAACGTCGGAACGCGCTGCCGGGCGAGCAGCGTCAGCGATTCGCGGAGCAGGGTTTCCTCGCGCGCGTCTCTCGCCCAGGTCATGGTCGCGATCGCGACTTTGTTTTTATCCATAATTTCGTTTTCCGTGCGGTTTCCGCCCGCCTCTCACAGGCAGACGCTGCGGCCGGTTCGCCACCAAGATTATGGCTTTTAACCGGAATTTTTTCCAGAATACGCGCCTTCCGTCGATTATAAAAAAAATGGTTCTTTACCCGCGGCGGGCGACATCGAAAACAACATCTTTTTGTTCTATAAGTTCATCCGGACGGATTCGCCGTTATTTCCGGCGCGCGGGCGGGCAATAGGCGTCTCGGAAATTAATTGATGATTTCTCCTTTGACGTTCGCCAACTTTTCACGCCATTTTTGGATTTCTTCGGGCGTTTGTCTGACCCAATCCGCCGCTTCGCCGACGATTTTCAACGGCGCGCGGGTGCGATAGGAGCGTGTCGGATTGCCCGGAAATTTTTTGTCCGTCACGTTCGGATCATTTTCAAAGCTCCCCGTCGGTTCTACGATATAAACCCGCTCGCGTCCGTCTCCTTTAGCCAACGCCGCCGCGAGTCCCGCCCCGTTGATCAGGGCCGTAAAATAAATGTGATTCATTACGACTTCGGACCGGTAATTCGACCGGAAACCGGGCGTCAGCAAATCGCCGACCTGCAAATCCGCTTTCGTTCCGTGATAAAAAGGACCGCTGTCGGACGGTTTATCCTTGAACGACATTGCCAATTCATAATTCTTTTCGGCGTTGCCGGCGTCGTTCAACCGCTCATAACATTTGGCGATGTTCGAATACAGAGAAGGAAAAGCGCTCTTAACGGCGTCGTTATTTATTTTTAATGCGAATCGCAGCGCGGTGTCGAGCCATTTTAGTTTGTCGGAAACGATTTGCTGTCGGCGCGCCACATAATAAGCGGCGGTAAATTTTTCGAAGTCGTTCGTCGCTTCGTTCCAGGCTTGAAGAAACAGTCTGCTTGCCTCTTCGGGTTCGCCTTCCGCTTCCAGGTTCATGCCTTGAAGGCAGAGCTTAATGATATTGTTGTTTGGGTCGAAGTCCATTTTCTAATTATTTTGCCCTTTGATTGCCGTAATGCAAAATCGGTTGCCCCGCCTTAAAGCGTTGACGCGCTTCGCAATGACCGCAAACGCGCGGGGGCCTTCGCGAAGCGCGAACAGCCCGGTTACGGTTTAAGTTTAATGCATTTACGACTGAGCGGGCGCGGCGGGCATTTTACGAACCGATCGCGCCGCTGTATTTTTCGTCGCGCCATTTATTGACCGCATTTTTTGTCATTACTTTTACGTCCCCTTTGTTTTCGTAACTGTTCGCCCGTCAAACGGTCGGGACGGTGCCTCCGTCGACGACGTATTCTGTCCCGGTGATGTATGAAGCGCGGTCGGACGCCGGAAACGCCGCCGGCTCGGCGACTTCTTCGGGGCGTCCCGGTCTGCCCGTCGGAATGCCGCCGAGCGATTCGATCAGTTTTCGGCGGGCAATCTCCGTATCGGCTCCGCCGGTTTCCGCCAGGCCTTCGATCATCCGCGCCGCCGCTTCGGTTTCGATAAAACCCGGCGAAACGACGCGCACGCCTTTCGGCGCGACTTCGTTCGAAAGGTTCTTGCTGTAATTGACGAGCGCGGCTTTCGTCGTTCCCGGGCGGCTCAAGTTCTCCGAGCATCGTCGGGATCAGTTCGGAAACAGTCGGGTGAATGTGCATCGCCCTTTGAATGACCGTGTAGGCTGCTTTCGCATACATCGCGTCGAGAACCGAATGAACGACTTCGTCCCCGCCGACTCCCAAAACAGCCGCGCCCAGAATTTCCTTGGTTTCCGCGTCGACCGCGATTTTCGTAAACCCTTGCGTCTCGCCCTTTTCGACCGCGCGGCCGACGCGCGTCATCGGTCGTTTCCCGATTAATATCTTTCGACCCGTTCGGCGGATTTCCGCTTCGGTCATCCCCGCCCGTCCCAAAGGCGGGTCTGTGTACAGCGCGTAAGTCTGAATCCGATCGCTCACCCGCCGCGCGTCGTCGTCGAAAAGATTGGCGGCGACGATTTCGCCGTCGTTATAAGCGGTGTGCGTGAACGCGCCCCTCCGATTGCAGTCGCCCAGAGCCCAGATGCCGGGCACGTTCGTTTCCAATTTATCGTTGACCGTGATGTATCCGCGGCCGTCGATTTCGATGCCGGACTTTTCGACTGCCAAATCCTGCGTATTCGGAACGCGTCCGACGGCGAGCAGGACATGCGTGCCGCCGCGCACTTCCGGGTCGCCGTCTTCGCAGTCGACGCGCGCTACTATTTCCGCGCCGCGTTTCGTAAAGCCGATGCATTTCGCGTTAAGTCGAATGTCGATGCCTTCGCTCTCCAAAATTTCCCTGATCGCTTCGGATACGTCTTCGTCTTCGCGCGCGATCAGTCGCCCGCCCATTTCGATGATGGTGACTTCGCTTCCGAAACGGCGAAACATCTGCCCGAATTCGAGACCGATATAGCTGCCGCCGACAATAATCAGATGTTCCGGCACCGCGTCGAGGTCGAGCAAAGTGCTGTTGGTCAGATAATCGATCTCGGCGAGCCCCGGCATTTCGGGGACGAAGGCGCGCCCGCCGACGTTGATGAAAATTTTGTCAGCCGTTAGCATATGATCGCCGACGCGCACCGTCCGCGCGGACTCGAACCGGGCGTGCCCCTCGTAAACCGTGCAATTTTTCATCGACTTGAGCCAGTTTTCGAGCCCGTCGCGCGATGCGGCGACGATCGCGTCCTTGCGCGCCTTGACCGCTTGCATGTCGATTCGCACGTCGCCCGCGACGAGGACCCCAAACTCTGCCGCGCGGCGCGCCAGATGCGCCGCGCGGGCGCTCGCGACCATCGCTTTGGTCGGCGTGCAGCCCGTGTTGACGCACGTCCCGCCGAACAATTTGCGTTCGACGAACGCGACGCTCATGCCGGCGCAGGTCAGCCGGCTGGTTAAAAAGGGTCCCGCTTGCCCGGCACCGATGACGATAGCGTCGAAATTTTCGGTCATAACCATTCAGAGTTTATATTTAATGGCATTTTCCCCTGGGAAAAGACCCTTGACTCAAAAATGTCGTTAGAATTGTCCGTTTCGAAATACGTGTTAACCAAATCATGACTGTATTTTTCGAGAAACAAAGCCGACATGCTGCCCTTTATTGTTCCTGATCCTTTGCCCGATCCGGCGCGGACCGACGTCTGTAAAAACGGCTCAATCGGCCGGCGAGACCACCGGAAGATTTTTTCACATAAGCGATCTTTTGCCGCACAATTAACTCGACTTCGGTCCCGCTCTCGCCCCGGCTCCAGATTTTCAATTCCGCCTCGATTTTTTCGGCGTAGTTACGCATGCCCGGAAGCCCTAAGTGTCCTTCTCGACCCGCGCTCAGAACGTCCGGCTGGATGCCACACCCGTTGTCACGGATGACGAGTCTCAGATGTTTCGGGGCGTACTCGATTTCGAGTTCGATCTTGGTCGCCTGCGAGTGACGAAACGCGTTGATCAACGCCTCGCGCCCAATGCGGTAAATCTGATCGCGAACGAGCGGCTGCAGCGGTCGGCTTTCGCCTTCGATCGTAAGGCTAAAATTCGCTGGGTATGTTTTACTCAGATCTTCGCCGACGAGCGTGAACGCTTGTCCTAAATCTTTTTCGGCAGCGTCCGAGGAATTGATGTCCCAGATGGCGCGTCGACCTTCCGCAAGCACGACGTCTATCTGATCTAGCACATCGTCGAGATTTTCCTTCGCCTTTTCGGTCTTTGAGGGAAGAAGATTCGAGACCGCTTGAAGACGCATCGAGGCGCCGAAAAAACCTTGTAGCAGCGTGTCGTGCAGTTCGTGGGCGATGCGCGTCCGCTCCGCCAGCCGCTCCTCAAAACCGAGGTTCAAACGCTCGGTCACGAGCCGGACTCGCCACCGGTAGAGCAGATAGAGAATGAACGCGGTCAAAAGCAGTGAAAGAAAAAAGACCAGACTGCGAAACCAAAGCGTTTGATAAAACATCGGCGCGATGCTGAATTCCAGAGTCGCGCCCTCTTCGTTCCAAACTCCGTCATTGTTGCTGGCAATGACCCTGAACCGGTAATTTCCCGGACCGAGGTTTGTGTAGTCGGCATCGCGCTTGAGGTCGGCCGAGTCTCTCCATCCATCGTCCACGCCCTCGAGGCGATATCGAAAACGCACGCGCTCCGGTATGGACAAGCTTAGGGCTGTAAATTCGATGCGCAGTCTGGTGGTTCCCTTTGGTAGTTGTAGAGAAGGCGAAGGATCATACGTTTGTTCGTCAGCGACCAGCGACCGAATCAAGACGGGCGGCGGTGCCGGGTTTTTGAAAATATGCCTCGGATCGATCCAGACGATTCCTCTGGAGGTGGAAAACCAGATACGTCCGTCGGTTCCTTCGATCGCTGTGGGATACGGCATCCGTTGCTGCGCCGTTCCAGTCAGCCCGTCCAGGGAATCGAAAATCCGGTAACGTGTCTTATGCAGAGGGTACTCGCGAACCAGCCGCGCCTCTTCTGCCGGAATATGAATAACTCCCCGGCTCTCGTTGAGTCATAAGGCGCCGTCCGAAGTCTCCACAATTCCTGAAACGCCGTTAAAGCTTTGCGAGCCTTCGGAACTCAACATTCGGAAGCGATCCCCTTCCAAAATAGCTACACCGAGCGATCCTCCGACCCAGACGTGCCCGTTACGCTCTCGAATTACCATTACGTCACCGACGCGCAGTCCGTCTTCAGGAGAAAAGGTTCTGATATTATCGCCGTCAATAACTGTTAATGCGTTCCCGGAATACCCGAACCATTTTCGATTTAGGGAATCTACCGTGGCCACGATGAGCGTTGATTTCGGTAGTTCCGGTTGTCGATCGTACGGTTCCCAAACATCATCTTTTAGACGAAATATCCCTCCCTGGGTGACGGAAACCCAAAACACGCCCAGGCGGTCCTTAAAAAATGCGTTAATATTGAAATATGGCAGATTCAGATTTAATTTCTTGATATCTTGAGCTTTATCTCCTTGAAGGCGAAAGATTTCTTGACCTCCCAGACCTCCCCCCACCCAGAGCGTGCCCTCTTCATCTTTGAAAGGCACGCCGTTGCGCCCGATTTCCAGATGCGTGGGGGTAGATCCTCGAATCTTAAAAATCTCTCTGGTCATACTGACAGCCCACACTTCGCCGCCCTCATTCGCCGCTAATCCGAAATGCATATCGCCCGGAGGGAGCCGAACCGGCACAATATCGCTTTCACGAAACCGGTCCAGCCCGTTTGCAGTTCCGATCCAAATATTGCCCTCGCGGTCCTCAAAAATCGTATAGATATAATTGCCGCTTAGACCTTCCTTTTCGGTAAAGATCTCTGCTTCATTACCGAACTGTGCGATCGACTGCCCGCGTAAACGGTCCGTATAAGGCACGCGCCGCATTCCATCTCCAATGGTTGTGATCCACAAAGCTCCTTCGCGGTCAAACAAGAGCGCCTTTGAACCCACGCGGACCTCTGGACCGATCGAACGCAAATCGATTCCCGGCAGCTTCATCTGCCTCACGGCCTTTCCTACTTCCGCCATCCACATTGAGCCGTCCGGCGATCGGGCCATCATCGGCACCATACCGTTCTGCTCGGTCGTGTTTTGAAAAGATCGGGCTCCGCGGGGAAGGAAAACTACCGTATCCTGAGTGGCGACCCAGAGAGTTCCTTCTTTATCAACGAAAACAGAGTGGGAGGACGGGTGCGGAAAGTTCCACTCCGCTCCGATCTGGTGCCAGCGCTCGCCCTCCAGCCGAGCTAAACCGCCGTCGATCGCCGCCCAGATATTGCCTTCCGCATCTCTGGCAAAATTTCGTACCCTTCCCGCGGGCAAGCCTTCGGGCACTCCGTAATTAGTGAGAATTCCGTCTTTCAAAAAGCTGACGCCTCCAAACACATACCCTATCCACAGCCCGCCGTCGGGCGTGGCTAACAGACTATAAATACCATTTGAGATGAAATTACTCCCCGGCCGGGGGACAAAGCGCTCGAACCGGATGCCGTCAAAACGAAAAAGACCGGTCAGCGTGCCGAGCCACAAATAGCCGTCGCTGGTCTGTCCTATGGCGGTGATATGTCCCGGTGCTCCTTGTACGTCAGTCCAGGCGGTGTGGTGTAACTCAGTGATAGTCCGGTCACGGTCCAGCCCAGCCGCCGAAGCGCAGAAAAGCGCGCCGAAAACAAACACTAAGAGAAAGCGGGAGAGATGTCTTTGGATTGTCCCTTTCGGGTTTGCGGCTCTACTCTTCATTTATCCACTAAATGACCGAAGAATAAATACACTTTTTTGTTTACGGTTTGTGCTACGAGTTTTTACCTTAAAAATAAACTCATATTTTAATTTTGTCCATCTCGACCAATGCAGTATCGATAAAATATATATTTTTCTTAATAAATCATCCTTTCTGTCGGCGGACGGCTTTACGTGCATTGCTCTTTCCTGAATAATTCGTGGAAGGAAATGCGTTCCCGTTCGCGCTTTTGCCGCAGATCGACGATCCAGGATTTAACCGTTTCGGCAGCCTGTCGCGAGTCCGCCTTCGTGGATTGATTGTCTTCGACAACAGAAATATCTTCCAGGATTTTTTCCGCCGCGCGCTTAATGATTTTGATCTTCATAAATTCTTTTCCTCGAAATTCTGTCGAAAGAGAATTCAACACTCGTTCCAAAGCGGTTTTGTTTTCGAGATTCGGTGCTTACCTGCTTGAAATTAATGATTTAACGCAGGCAACAGCGACGTTTTTGCTGGCTGAGGAGACAGCTCTTAAATGACTTTATTTCACCTGCTTGTCGAAATTTCGACTAATCATTTCGTTCTTTTGAAATGATGAAACCGGGTATCGCGGAATTCGTTCAAAAGAACTTGTCGAGAAATTCGGATTTCGATTAGACTGTTTTAGATTTTTTGACTCTCGCGCAACTTCGAGTTTTATTTAGACTTTGGAAATGTCGGAGCGAAATGCCGTTATCGTGAGGAATCTATCTTAACGGCAGAAGCAAGCAAAAAATGAGTGAAGCAACCGGGCAAATTTGTATTCTGAGCGTGGACGATCATCCGCTTTTGCGCGAAGGATTATTGGCGATCATCAATAGCCAGGACGATATGAAAATGATCGCCGAAGCATCGAGCGGCAGGGAAGGCATCGAGCAGTTTCGCGCGCATCGTCCGGACGTGACTTTGATGGATCTGCGTCTGCCCGATATGAGCGGCATCGACGCCGTTCTTGCGATTCGGGGCGAGTTTCCGCAGGCGCGGATCATTATCCTGACGACTTCGGAAGGCGACGTGGAGATCCAACGAGCTCTCGCCGCCGGCGTCAAGGGCTATGTTCTGAAAAGCATGGTCCGCAGGGAGCTGCTCGATGTCATCCGGCTCGTTCACGCCGGAAAAACGCGGCTTTCGCCGTCCATCGCCGAACAAATCGCCGAGCATTACGGCGCTGATTCGCTGACCCAGCGCGAGATCGAGGTTTTGCAGTTCGCGGCGAACGGGTATCGCAACAAACAAATCGCCTTCGAGCTCGATATTACGGAAGAAACCGTCAAATTCCACATCAAGAACATCCTCTCCAAACTCGAAGCCAACGACCGCACGCACGCCGTCACCATCGCCATCAAACGCGGCATCATCCAATTCTGAAATTACTCCAGGCACTTCAATAGTTATTTTAAACCTACCCTAAATAGTAGTTCCTTAAATACTCTTTTTAGGGATTCGCGCTTGCCGAAAAACAATTATTCTCGTATCTGTTAGAAGTTTTTTAACGATTTGATCTTAAAGAGGGCAATTTTGCTGAAATATTATTACAAATTTCCGGATGGCATGCTCGGCGTTGGATTTCTGATTTTAAGAACGACGGCGGGAGTCGGAACCGCGATTTTGGGCGGTATTCTTCTTAGTCGTTTCGGAACGCCGGGTGTCAGTCAATTTTCATATTTCAATAATCTGATTTTGGGCGTGCTGCTGATTTCGGGCAGCGTTTTCCTGATATTGGGTTTAATGCTGCCCTTTGCTTCAATTGCCGCGGCGGCTTGCCAAGTGATTGCGGCATTCATGATGCTGACAACCGCAGATCCGCCGCAAGGCACAAGTTTCGGCTGGATAGCGCTGGGGCTGTTGGTAAGTATCACTATCACGCTCTTCTTTTTGGGTCCGGGAGCCTATTCGATCGACGCCCGTCGCTACGGGCGTCGCCTGATTTACATTCCCGCGTCGAAACGCGAAGAAGATGGAGAATAGATGTCCGCCCCTTTTGTTTCATTGAGTAAGAAGCGGCAAACAGCCGGAAAAGACCGAGAACCACGCGCGAGGCAAAGTTAAGATCGCGCAAATATTAAGAGGAATATTATGTTATCAGGAATAAAAGCGTCGACATTAGACAGCGATTATTATATCTCGTCGAGTAACCTTGAAAACAGTAGTGAAAAGAAAGCAAATTTCGGTCGGGGGAGTTTCTCTCCCGAAACCAATTTTCCGGGCATCATCGGCAGCTGCCTTTCGTGGAAGAGACTTTTACAGACAATCGAAACGGTCGCGCCGACCGACGCTTCCGTGTTGATTATGGGCGAGACCGGAACGGGCAAGGAACTCGTCGCCCGGGCAGTTCATCTCCTGAGCCGCCGGGGCAACCGCAGTTTTCTTAAGATGAACAGCGCCGCCATCCCCGCCGCTTTGCTCGAAGCCGAATTGTTCGGACACGAGCGCGGCGCGTTCACCGGCGCGACCAATCAGCGCGTCGGGCGCTTCGAACTCGCCCATCAGGGCACGCTTTTTCTGGACGAGATCGGCGACATGCCGCTCGAGCTGCAGCCGAAATTGCTGCGCGTGCTTCAGGAGCAGGAATTCGAGCGGCTCGGCAGCTCGCGCACGCAAAAAGTCGACGTGCGAATGGTCGCGGCGACGCATCAGGATTTGATCGAGCTGGTCAAGAACGGCGAATTTCGGCGCGATCTGTATTACCGCCTGAACGTTTTTCCGGTGCGCATCCCGCCCTTAAGAGAACGCCGCGACGACATACCGCTTTTAGCGAATCACTTCGCGCAGAAATTCGCCGTTAAAATGGGGAAGACGGTTTTGCCGATTCCGTCGGAGTCGCTCAAGGTCTTACAGGATTACGATTATCCGGGGAACGTCCGCGAGCTGGAAAACATCATCGAGCGCGCCGTGATTTTATCTGCCGACGGCGTCCTGCGAATCGAGTTTTTAGAATCGCCTGCTTTACCTAAAACAAACGGTCCGGGCGGTTCTCAAAAGCTGGAAGACTTTCAGCGTCGGCTGATCATTGAGACTTTAGAAGCGACTGCCTGGCGCATCGGAGGAAGGAACGGGGCGGCGGAGCGGCTCGGCTTAAACCGCACGACTTTGATCTCCAAAATGAGAAAACTCGGCATCTCGCGCCGCCGCGAGCAGCACCAATTGATTGTCTGAAAATCGGATTTCCGGGCTGTTTATTTTCCTCACTTTCAAATCAGGACTTGTTTTTACTTGAAGCCGAATCGAAAGCGAAAAGATTTACGACTTTTGCGCCGATTGCCAGGGATTTATGGCTGGCACCAAGCGAAGCCGGATAGACATTCTGACGAGGTCGGCGAGCGATTCGGCTCCCATTTTTTGCATTATCTTGCCGCGATGCGCCTTCACGGTAATCTCGCTTATTCCGAGTTTGGCGCCGACTTGTTTGTTGAGCAGTCCGGAAACTACCAGCTGCATCACTTCCTGCTCGCGGGGCGTGAGTGATTCGTAACGCTCGTGTAATTTTTTTATTTCAGCCTCATCCAGAAGCGCCGCCCGGCTCCTCTCGATCGCGTGACGGATAGCGACGAGCAGCGCCTCGTCGTCGATCGGCTTCGTCAAAAATTCGACCGCCCCGGCTTTCATCGCCTGTACCGACGTCGGGATGTCGCCGTGACCGGTAATAAAAATGATCGGCATGTCGAGGCGTTCGGCGGCGATCAGTTTCTGCAATTCGAGACCGCTCAGTCCCGGCAGCGACACGTCCAGCACCAGGCAGCAGGGAACGGAGATACGGGGGCGGGCGAGAAATTCTTGCGCCGACTCGAACGTTTCCGCCCGCCACCCGGCCCACCCGATCAGCGCCTCGAGCGATTCGCGCACCGAAATGTCATCGTCCACGACGAAAACAATCGGCCCTATTTTTGATTCCGCGAATGACTTTTCCAGCTTCATTTATATTCCTCCCCGAAAGACGCGGCAAATTGTCAGTTCGCTTTGAGCGCCGCATAGACTGCCTTTAGGAGATCAGCCTCGCTAAAGGGCTTGAACAGGCAATCGATCGCGCCCTGCTCGATAAGGCGCGAACGGTCCGTCTCCTCCGCGTGCGCGGTTATAAAGACGATCGGAATTTCCTGCCGACGATGCTTTAATTCCTTTTGCAAATCGGGTCCCGACATCCCCGGCATCGATACGTCGAGTATCAAACATTTGGTCGCGTTCAAGCTGTCAGATTTAAGAAACTCCTGGGCGGAAGAAAAAGAGATAGCCGAAAAGCCGAACGCGCGAATCAGATCGGGCAATGACTCGCGGATCGATTCATCGTCGTCAACTACGGTTATTAGTGTGGTATGAGTATTCATTCAATTCTCACAGATTCTTATTGTCGTCAGCAGCCGCGGTCGCGGAATGGTCGTCTCCCGATCCGCCTTGGACGGGAATTGAAAAAGAAAACACAGCGCCCGGTCCGTCATTCGATGCCGCCCAAAGGCGCCCCATATGCCGCTCGATGATTGAGCGGCTGACGGACAGTCCGATGCCCATGCCGCTCATTTTGGTGGTGTAAAAGGCATTGAAAAGTTGTTCGGACGCATCGGCGGCAAAACCGACGCCGATATCGCTCACGCTTAACCGCACACGGTCACCTCCATCAGGTTCCGTCGTAACCGTTAACTGTCGGGGCCGGTCGTTGACGTCGATCATGGCGTCGACAGCATTAAGGAGCAAATTCAATATAACCTGCTGAAGCTGCACGCGGTCGCCCGCGACCGTCGGAAGATCTTTAGCAAGCTCCATTTGCAGGACTATCTGACTTCTCTGGAACTCGTTCTTCAATAACGCCGTGACCTCCTGCGCCGCGTCGTTCAAATCCACCGATTCGACAATAAAGTCTTTCTTACTGAAAAGGGCACGCAATCGCTTGATCACATCCGATGCCCGATTGCCGTCGCGAATTATTCGACGAGCTATTTCCCGGGCAGCTTCGATGTTTGGAGGATTGACATCCAACATACGAAGGCATGTGCTAGCGTTGGTAATAATGCCGGAAAGCGGTTGGTTGACTTCGTGCGCGATCGACGCTGTCAGTGTCCCAAGTGTCATTACCCTCGACACATGAGCGAGTTCCGACCGCAGCTTGCTAAGTGACTCCTCCGACACCCTTTGCGCCGTGACATCCTGCACAGCGCCGATGTTTTCCAGTTCACCTGCGCTGTTTGGCGTGGGGTGAGCGACCGCGTGCAGATGTTTTACCCTGCCGTCCGGCATCAGCAGGCGATAATCAAGCTCGAAATTCTTCCCCTCCCGCGTTTTATCTGCTGCTTCAGCCCACATTGCGAAGTCGTCCGGGTGGATTCTGTTGATGATCATCTCCAGCGTAGGAGTGACGCTTCCATCGAACTCGAAAATACGACAGAACTCATCCGACAAAGTGACGGTATTTGTCGGCAGGTGTCGCGAAAAGCTGCCTGTCGAGCTGAGACGCTGGGCTTCAAGGAGGAACGCCTGGCTGCGGCGCAACTCTTCCTCGGCAAGTTTGCGCGGCGTGACGTCGGACGTGAAGCCGACCATACGGAACGGCTTGCCTTCGTCGTCAAGGAACATTCTGCCGCTCGTCGATAGCCAATGCAGGCTTCCGTCAGGCCACACGACGCGATATTCGGCTGCCACCTTCCCCGTCTGGTGGGCATGCTTCAGCGCATTTACGACCGTAGGCCAATCGGGTGCGTACATCATTTTTTTAAAGGTTTGGTATGTTCCGTCGAATGTGCCCGGTGCCAGACCGAATAATGCCTCTTGCTCGGGCGACCAGTAATTGATCTCCTCCTGAACGTACCAATCAAAAGCCGTCGCCCCCGCAGACTTTTGAGCAAGGTCGATAAGATCCTGTTTTGCCTGCAGTTGTTCCAAAACGAGCTTCCGTTCGGTAATGTCTTCAAAAATTGCAATAATGTACCGCGGGTGTCCATCGTCATCGCGTAAAAGCGTGAAAATAATGTTGGTCCATATCGATTTTCCACCTTTCAGAATGAAATGTTTTTCAATTCTCAGCGATTCACTTTTGCCGGTGCTTAACTCGCGAAATGTCATTCTGTCTCTTTCACGATCATCTTCATGTGTCAATTGATCATAGGTTTCTAATTTGCCAAGCTCATCCTCAGTGCAATCAAGCATTTTTTGCAATGCACGATTATTTCGGATAGGTTTACCGGCAGTCAAATCAATTAGTGCAATTCCGGTTCCTGCTTCGTCGAAGATCGTTTTAAATTGGCGCTCGCTTTCCCGCAACAGAAACTCGCTTTGCTTCCGCTCATCAATATCGATAATCAGGTTGTACCAGCGGACGATGCGCCCATCGGTATCCCGAAGGGGAAATCCTCGGGAATGATGCCAGCGGTAGACGCCGTCGAAGCGTCGGTAACGTGATTCGAACTCAAAGGGCTCTCCCGTCGTCATTGCACGGGCAAAGCTTTCCGCAACGCGTGCCTTTTCCTCGGGATGCAGCGTCTCGCCGGTGCCCCACCGTTTTAGCTCCTCTAAGCTTTTGCCGAAGTATTCGAGGATCTGGCGGTTGACGAACTCAAGCTCGCCGCCGGGCGTAAAGGTCGCGACCATTCCCGGTAGGCTGTCCACGATCAAAAACAACTCGCGTTCGCTTGCCGCGAGAGCCTCCTCGGCGCGTTTGCGCTCGTCGATGTCGGTCATCAAGCAGTACCAGCGGACAATACGTCCGTTCGTATCTCGAAGCGGCAATGCGCGGGACTGGATCCAGCGGTAGTTGCCGTGCGCGTCCCGGATGCGCACCTCAACCTCAAAGGGGTTTCCGGTAACTATTGAATGAGTGAATAGCTCTACGGCGCGCGGAAGATCCTCCGGGTGGGTCTGGTCGCCGGTTGTCCAACCGATCATCTCCTCCCCGGTTTTGCCAAAGTACTCGAGCACTTGGCGGCTGACGAACTCTACTTCACCGCTTGTCGTAAAGACCGCCACCAAACCCGGGATGCTGTCCACAATCAGGCGCAGTTCGCGTTCCCTTTCGCGCAGCGACTCGTAAGCGCGCTCCAGCTCGTTGGTCGCCTGCCAGTGCTCGGTTATGTCCGTCGCCGCTCCGATGAACTCAACGAGTTCGCCGTTTTCGTTCAGCACCGGATGCCCGATCGATAGTTGGTAACGCACGCCCCCGTCCGGCAGCGCGACGCGATACTCCGCCCGGTATGGGACGCACTCGCGAAGGCATCGCTCGAACTCCTCTCGCACCCGCGCGCGGTCTTCGTGATGAATGCGGTCGAAGAAGAACGACGGCTCCGTCACGTCATCATTCTGCTGCGGCGCGAACGTGCTCTGCACTTCCGGATACGCGAAGACCTTGCCCGTCGCGACATCCAGACGATATCCCACCGTTTGCGTTAAACGGTAGCCCTCAATGAGAAACGCCTCGCTTCTGCGCAAGGCATCGGTGGTCCGCTTGCGGTCCTCAATATCGGTGTTCACACCGTACCATTTGACGATGTTGCCCTTTTCGTCATGCATGGGGTTCGCACGAAACAGAAACCATCGATACTCTCCGTCATATCGGCGCACGCGCGCCTCAGCCTCTCCCAGTACACCGCGATCCATGATGCCCTTCCATGTCGCTGCCAAACCTTCGCGGTCGTCATGGTGGACTGCTGCCGTCCAGCCCCAACCGCTCGCTTGCTCGGCGGAGAATCCGATATAGTCCAGGTAATGTTGGCTGAAGAAATCGGCGCTTCCGTCTGGTCGAGCCGACCATGCCATGGCGGGTATCGTGTCGATTGTGAGTTTGAGATTAATCTCGCTTGCGGCTAGCGCTTCCTCAGCGCGCTTTCGCTCGTCAATATCGATAATCAGATTATACCAGCGGACAATGCGTCCGTCGGCGTCGCGAAGCGGGGCGCCCCGCGTCCGCACCCACCGGTAGACGCCGTCGAAGCGCCGAGCGCGTAACTCGAAGTCGAAGGGGGCGCCTGTTGCGATCGCCTGTCTGAAGAGCTTGAGGACGCGCGAACGATCATCGGGGTGCGTCATGTCCTCCGCTCCCCATTGCTTCATCTCTTCTAATGTCTTACCGAAATACTCGGCGTTCTGACGGTTGACGAATTCCACCTCGCCCTCGGGCGTGAAGACAGCGATTAGCCCAGGAATGCTGTCCACGATCAGCCGCCAATCGTGCTCACTCTTGCGCAACGCTTCATCAGCTCGTTTTAGCTCATCGATGTCAATGATCAAACCGTACCAGCATGCGATTCGACCGTCCGTGTCGCGAAACGGCTCGCCGACAGACTGAATCCAGCGATACTGACCGTCCGAGTGCCGGATTTGGTAGGTGTCCTCGTAAGGCAATCCTGTTGCGGCTGAATGAAGCCACCTTCGTATAGTCGCGTCGCGATGATCAGGATGCACGAGTTCAAGCCATCCCCCGCCGATTAGAGACTGTGCGGTCTGCCCGAGATATTCAACAGCGCGCTGATTCAGGTATGCCAGCTCGCCTTCGGGCGTGCCGCACCACACAAGTGCCGGGATCGTTTCGACTAACAGACGAAACTGACGCTCACTCCAGCGAAGCGCCTCTTCGGCGCGTTCCCGCTCGTCGATGTCCGTCAACAGCACGCACCAGCGGGTGATCTGTCCGTTGTTATCGCGAAGCGGAAAGCCTTTGTTCTGAAACCAGCGGTAGACGCCGTCGAAGCGTCGAAAACGCTGCACTATATCGTAAGGAGTGCCGTCTGTGAGCGAGCGCGTAAAGGTTTCGATAACATGCGGCAAATCTTCAGCATGCACCGTGCCGTTGTTTGTTCCCCATTGATTCAGTTCTTCCAGCGTTTGCCCGAAGTACTCCGTTAACTCACGGTTGACGACTTCCACCCCGCCGGTCGGTGACAATAGGGCTACCAGACCCGGGATATTATCCACGACCAAATGCAGCTCGCGCTCGCTTTCGCGCAGTTCATCTTCCGTTCGTTTAAGTTTCGCTATTTTTTTCTTTAGTTCCTTATTGACCTCGGCGAGTTCTTCCTTCGCTCGTTGAGCTTCAGTTTGATCAAACTCAACGGCAACAGGCTTTCGCTCTTTCCGCAGGTGCGCCGCTTGGAGCCGGATTAGCGCTTGATTCGCCGCCACATCAAGAACGAGTTTCTCGGTTTGCTCGGGAAAGTCCAAACGCTGCGAAGCCGTCACGATTTGACCAAACTCACTCTTTAGACCCAAAGGTGAAATCACGATTGAAAGGTTCCCGACATTAAAGGGATTCTTTACTACGCGATGACTTTTTTGCGGGGACTTTCCCAGCCACGGTTTGACGAATTCACCGATCTCGCGCGGACTATTGTCGATTTGCAGGGATTTGGCAATCCGGACAAATTCCTTTGGTTCTTCTTCCATTTCATTCAAACGCGCATAAACGAAATCGAGATCGAGCATTTGGAGAAGCGTTTCCAGTAAACGGCTTACAAAATCGGCGGATTTTCCGTCCGCTCGGACTGGCGGAAATGCGAGGACTTCAGCCAGATTATTAATACAGCGTTGAAGGGACTGAATTGCGGCGGTTGATTCTTGCTCTGGCGCTTTCATATCGGATTGCTCCTGAAAGTAACTTCGTTTGTCCCTTCCGTCGGATGCGAAATTCAGGAAGTAGTTTCTACGGCGGGAGTATAACGGATTATATTGAAGAATACATCCAACAGCGAACGTGCGACAAGCCCGACTTCTTCTTCAACTATCGCCTTTTCAAACGTTCAATTAAGGATGCTCCACTTTGCCGGCAATGTCTATGATACTTTGGTATCGCTCTCCGAGCTCGGATTTACGTAAGGATCACAAATAAACATCTCCCTATACGAAGGTATCGATTGATACTTTCGTATTATAGATTCGTCTCCTGCTTTGTGATGTAATCGTCTGCATAACGACAGCCGGGCAGTTCGCTTCGGCTTAACCGCAATGAAACTAATCGTATCAATAATTGGATAATCCAGATGGATCGAATACGGGAGAATTATGTTAAGAGGAATAAACACAACGACGTTCGAAGGCGATTATTATGTTTCGTCGACCAGCCCCGAAAGCAGTTGCGGCAGGGCGGCGAATAATGTTCGAGAAATTTTTCCTCCCAAAACCAATTTCGCTGACATCATCGGCGGCAGCGCTTCTTTGAGAAAACTTCTGCAGTCGATCGAAACGGTCGCGCCGACCGACGCTTCCGTTCTAATCATGGGCGAGACCGGCACGGGCAAAGAGCTCGTCGCGCGCGCCGTTCACCGTTTGAGCCGCCGCGCGAACCGTAGCTTCCTAAAGATGAACAGCGCCGCCGTTCCCGCCGCATTGCTCGAAGCCGAATTGTTCGGACACGAGCGCGGCGCGTTCACCGGCGCGACCAACCAGCGCGTCGGTCGCTTCGAACTCGCCCATCAGGGCACGCTTTTTCTGGACGAGATCGGCGACATGCCGCTCGAGCTGCAGCCGAAACTTCTCAGAGTGCTTCAGGAGCGTGAGTTCGAGCGACTGGGCAGTTCGCGCACGCAGAAAACTGACGTGCGGATAGTCGCGGCGACGCATCAGAACTTACTCGAAAGAGTCGAAACAGGCGAATTTCGGCGCGATCTGTATTACCGGCTGAGCGTCTTTCCGGTGCGCATTCCGCCTTTAAGAGAGCGCCGCGACGACGTTCCTCTGCTGGCGAACCATTTCGCGCAAAAGTTCGCCGCCAAAATGGGCAGGACGGTTTTGCCGATTCCGGCGGAAACGCTTCGCACCCTTCAGGCGTACGATTATCCCGGCAATGTCCGCGAACTGGAAAACATCATCGAACGCGCCGTGATTTTATCGACGGACGGCCTCCTGCGAATCGAGTTACTTGAATCGCGCGCCGTGGACGGTTCGCCGTGCGCCGGAAACGCCCGAACCCTGGAAGATTACGAGCGCCGTTTTATCATCGAGACTTTGGAAGCGAGCGCGTGGCGCATCGGCGGGATGAACGGCGCGGCGGCGCGGCTCGGACTGAACCGCACGACGCTGATCTCCAAGATGAGAAAGCTCGGCATCTCCCGCAGCGAGCAGCAAAGTCCGATCGCCTGAATCGCCTTCCTCCGGCGCTTAACCTGCCTCACCTTTCTGCCAGTCGGCGGATGAATTAATTTTGAAATAATTGCCGGCAGGCGAAAGACGGCAGAAATTTTCCGCCCTTTCGCCCGCCTCTCCGGCTCGTTCAAGTTTTACGGCAACCAGCTCCGGCGCGGCCTTTGCATGACCGCGGTTTTAGGCTTGATCCGAAGCTCGGATTTGTGTTTTGAAGCGGCGTCTGCCGACCGGACGGCGACTAATTTTCATCGTCCCGGCGAGCGGGAATTTCCCTGAATAAAAAATCGACGAACCGCCCGATCACCGGAGAAACGATTAAAATTACCGGAACCACGATTAAAAAAGCCAACGACCAGGATTTAAGCCAGATTCGCCAAAATTTTTCCATTAACCCTAGATTTATTAACACCACGGTAAATGAAACAATTCCGGTCGTGACGACGCCGGTCAAAACTGCGGTCACTATTCTTCGTTTAACGCTATTTCTCACAATTAACTGCCCCTGATCCATCTCGTTACCTTTTCCGACGGCAATAAAATGTCTAATAACAGTCGACATCGATCACGGCTTCGGCAAATTCACGCGGCGCTTCCTGCGGCAGATTGTGACCGATGCCGCCTTTGACGAGGCGGTGCGCGTATTTGCCCGAGAATTGTTTGGCATAGGACTCCGGTTCCGGGTGCGGCGCGCCGTCGGCATCGCCTTGCAGTGTAATGGTCGGCACGGCGATAACGGGTCGCGTCGCAAGACGCTTTTCCGGCTCGTCGTATTTCCGCTCGCCGTCAGCCAGACCGAGCCGCCAGCGGTAATTATGAATCACGATCTCGACATGATCCGGGTTGTCGAAAGCCGCCGCGCTCCGGTCGAAAGCGGCGTCATCGAATTTCCATCGCGGCGAAGCGATCTGCCAGATGAGCTTCGCGAATTCGCGCCGGTATTTGTCGTAACCGAGCCGCCCGCGTTCGGTGGCGAAATAATACTGGTACCACCATTGCAACTCCGCTTTCGGCGGCAAGGGCATTTTGTTGGCTTCCTGACCGCCGATCAGATAGCCGCTCACCGCGACCGATCCCGTGCAGCGTTCCGGGAAAAGCGCCGCGATGACGTTCGCCGTGCGCGCGCCCCAGTCGAAACCGGCGAGAATTGTCCTTTCGATTTTGAGCGCATCCATCAGTGCGATTACGTCAGCCGCCAGCGCCGCCGGCTGAGCGTTGCGCGGCGTGTCGCCCGACAGAAAGCGCGTCGTGCCGTAGCCGCGAAGGTAAGGCACGATCACCCGGTATCCTTTCGAGGACAGTCGGGGAGCGACATCCGCGAAACTGTGAATGTCGTAGGGAAAGCCGTGCAGCAGAATCACTGGTTTTCCGGAGGCGGGACCCGCCTCCGCGTACCCGACATTTAAAACGCCAGCGTCGATCTGCCTGAGTGCGCCGAACGGGCTGCAGCCCGTCCCAGTTTCGGGCACGGGCGTTTGCGCCGGTTTTGACTTGTCCGATTGCCCGTTTGCCGGATCGGACAGTCCGAGCCCGGCGCCGGCTGCCAGCGTCGCGGCGGCAGCGCCGAGAAAGCGTCGGCGCCGGTGATTGATTCGTTCGATCATTTGATTTTCTCCTCAGCTTGACGATTGACTGCCTCGAACATTTTATTTTCCTGTTTCCGGAATTAAACCGCTCCGGTCGGGGATGTTCGCGGCGCACTTTCGCGTGCGCCGCTTCCGATCACTCCACCGATCAAATAGTTAATCCGGCGTTGGAATCGTTTCCGTCGGAAATGCGGCCCCGCCTTTTCACATCGTCAGAACGACGCGAAACCTGGCGTTGCCGCTCATCATGCGCGCGAAAGCCTCCGCCGCTTTTTCGAGCGGGTAAGTTTCGATCAACGGGCGGACGCCGGAAAGTTCCGCGAAGCGCACGGTGTCCTCGGCGTCGATCGAAGAGCCGGCGACCCAGCCCTGAATCGTTCTGGTTCCGGTGATGAATTGAAACGGCGTGACTTCGATGGGTTCCGAGTCGACCCCGATAACCATGAGAGTGCCGTTCGTGCCGAGCCCGTCGACGAGCGCGGATATTGCCTTCGAGCTCGGAGCGGTGGCGATGATCGCCCGCGCACCGCCCAGTTTTTGCAGCTCCTCGGCGGCGTTCGCCGTTTTGCTGTCGATGTACGTCATCGCTCCGAGCTTTTTCGCCAGCGGCTCGGCATCGGCGCCGTAACCGATCGCGACGGTTTTGTAACCGAATTTACTCGCGAATTGAATTGCGAGATGACCGAGACCGCCCACGCCTTGCACGGCCACCAAATCGCCGGGCAGCGCGCCGCTGTGCCGCAGCGCGTTGAACGTGGTATTGCCAGCGCAGAGCAGCGGCGCCGCTTCGGCTTCGTTAAGGGTGTCCGGCATCGAGACGAGCGCCTCGACGGGAGCCGCCATGAATTGCTGGTAACCGCCGTCATAGCTGATGCCCGGTATTTTTCGGTTCACGCAGTTGCGAAAATCTCCCCGGCGGCACGGAATGCAGGTGCCGTCGTGCCCGCCGTGCCAGCCGACGCCGACGCGTTGTCCGACCGTCCACCCGGAAACGCCCTCGCCGACTTCGTCGATGAGTCCGACGACTTCATGTCCCGGAACGCGCGGGTATTCGATGCCGGGCAGCAACCCTTCTTTCGTGAATACGTCGCTGTGGCAGACGCCGCACGCCTGCACCTTGATGCGCACCTGTCCGGCGCCGGGTTTGGGAATCTCGCGCTCGACGAGCTGGAAATCAGCTCCGGGCGCGGGAATCTGCGCCACCGTCATCGTCCGAGCCGCTAATTTTGTCGTTGTTGTCATAAATCCTCCTGTGTCTTGCTGTTTATTGTTGAAAAGCGCTTACTTCGCCTTTTTCTGCTTCTTTACTTCTCTGGTCCGAAACCCCGGTTCAGTATTCGAACCAGGTTTTGAGTTGGGCGTTTTTCTCCGGCGTAAACGGCGGGAAAAGATGTTCGATCGCCGCGTCCGCCGGCGAAACGAGCATCGATTTGGCGTGCGTCAGCATGTCGTAGCCGTATTTCCCGTAATAATGCCCGATGCCCGACGATCCGACCCCGCCGAACGGCATCGACTCGACGAACACGTTGACGGTGACCTGATTGACGGCGCCGCCGCCGTAGGACAATTCGCCGGTAAAACGATCGATCTCGCTTTGATCGCGGCTGAATATGAATGCCGCCAACGGCCGATGCGGCGCGGCGGAAATTTTTATCAAAGCCTCGTCGAGCGTCCGGTAGGTTAGGATAGGGAGAATCGGTCCGAAGATTTCGTCTTCCATAATTGAATCGTCCCAGCTGATCGGGAAAAGAATCGTCGGATCAAGGTAGCGGGCTTCCGGATCGGACTGCCCGCCGGCGACCACTTTCGCCGGATCGATTAGGGCGGCGAGGCGCGTCACTTCACGCGCGCTGACGATGCGCGAGTAATCGGAATTGTTCTTCGGGTCGTCTCCGTAGAATTCTAAGAGAGCCTTTTTCGCCGCCGCCACGAACTCGTCGGCGACCGATTCGTGCACATACGCGTAGCCGGGCGAAGTGCATAATTGCCCGCCCCAAGTCATCGCGCCCCAAACGATCTTTCTGGCGGCGTCGGGGATATTGGCGGTTTCATCGACCAGCGCCGGATTCTGCCCGCCCAGTTCGAGCAGAACGGGCGTCAGATTCTCGGCGGCGGCGCGCGCGATGACCTTTCCCGTACTCGTGCTGCCGGTAAAGAAGATGAAATCGAAGGGAAGTTTGAGAAGTTCGGCAATCTGTTCGCGATTTCCGGCGACGGCCGCGACCGATTCCGGCTCGAAGTATTTCGGCACCAGATCGAGCAGCAGGGCGGTGGATGCCTTCAGCGCCGAACTCAATTTCAGCACGCAGCAGTTGCCCGCAGCGAGCGCCGTGACCGCCGGGCGGAGCAGCAGGATGAGCGGACCGTTGAAAGGACCGATGACGAGCGCTACGCCGTAAGGGTCGCGGTAAACGATGCCGCGGTGACCGGTCGCCGCGAGCGAGCGCGGCACCGGCGCCTCGACCGGCGCCATCCAATCCTTGAGCTGGCTCTTCTGGTAGCCGACCTCGGCGAGACAGGCGAGCGTCTCGAAAATTTTATCCTGACTCGCGGTCTTGAAATCCTGCGCGACCGCTTCCTGCAGCGCCGCCTCGTTCTCCGCGATGAGCCGACCCATGCGGTCGAGTTGCTCGATGCGCCACTCGTAGCTTCTGGTCGCGCCGGTCGAAAAATTCCGTTTTTGCCGGTCGAATAAATCCCGAAACTGATTCGCTTCGAATTCGCTCGCGGCGTATTGTTTTTTTTCGGTTTGTGTCATGATAATCTCCTTTTGTGCTAAGTTACTCTCCCGGCTTCACGCGAATTAACGGGAAAACAATAAAATTAACTGCCTGAAAAATCGGTTCGGATTTTTCGTCCAAAGCTCCTCCAAACACATTTCAACCATTTGCTGTGAACAATGCCCGGCGGCTCCCGTTCAGCTCAGTTCAAAGTCGAAAAGGTCTATCGAAACCGGCATTCGGTCGCGCTGCGGTGAGCCGTCTTTGTTTCGGACGAAGATTCGGCGTTTCGTCGGGAATTTTAGACCGTGAACGTCAATATATTCCGAGATCAGTTGAGTCGCCGGGTTGTTTCCGGCAATCTCGACGTCGTAGTCAATTCGCCGCAGCAGATTGCTTTCGTCAAAGTAAAGTCTTTGCTCGGCGCTATGAGTATGAATGTACGCGGGGAATCGAACCCGCAATCCTTTCAAGATAAGCCCGTCGGGGTTGACCGAAGGGATTTCAGTCATTTCGATCCCCGATTCGCCGAGCAAAAACGGCAGATTGAAATAAGTCCACATCGCATAGCCGCTGAAATAAGCGAGCTGCATCGGCGTCCAAGGCGTCTCCCAAGCATGACCGGCGAAGGTCGCGCGCGGGTTTTCCTGCTCGGCGATTATTTCGCCGTCGGGCGTCTCGATGACGATCCGTGCGGGCTCGTAGTGCAAATGCCAGTCTGGATTACCGAAGGGTTCGATACGCATCGTTTGCCGGCGCAGTCCGGACGTCATGACGCGCGGAGCGCTATCGCTTTCGAAGCCCTTCATGCCCCAGAGAAAGCCGCCCGTGACGACGCTGGCGGTTACTTTATTAAAAGCACGCCACCGATCCTCGCCGCCGTGCGCTTCGATTATGTCTTTCAACAAACCGTTCGACCGGGCGTCGTCGTTTAGATTCGGGCCACTGCCGTTAACGTTTCCGCCGCCGGATCCGGTGCCTCCTTGAACTTCTTCGATTCGATTCATTTTGTATTCTCCATGATAAAAACCTGCCCTGCACGACGGGTTTAATGACAATTCCCGTACCACCGTCGTTAATAAATGAAACGACTGTCAATAAAGGAGTTAACTTTGTCGATGGAGTTTTGTCGAAATAGTTTCTTGTCTTTATTTCAGCAGGCGCGGTTTTATTTCGACGTCTTTAATAGGCAGGGCTTGGTTGAAGGTCATAAAAAAATCCCGGCTGTGGCTGCAGAATTCATTTCGGGTTTATATTTTTGGTGTTTCCATTACCCGTTGGGGAAGATTTTCTCAAACGCTATCAGATGAGCAAAGGGTCGAATCGATGATTAACCGATTCGACCCTCGTCAAGATGAATTGATTCAGACACGGATCATCCGAAAGTGAAAGCAAAAGCCTCCGCGCCTGGTTCGAGAAACTCTATCTCGAATGTTCTCTCGGCGATCGGCTTCGGCTGCCTTATCAGCTGGAAAAGCCGCTGTTCTGCGACTGTGCCGTTGCCCTGTTCATCGACGTCGAGTCCAGACGCCGCGCCGGGCGGCTGTCGATCCAATGTCACTCGAAATCGCAGTGACGTTGCGCGGTTTGCCGGTCCCATCACGAGATGAAGATCGCGACCATGGAAACGGTTCACGATGCGCCCGCCGGCAGCGTTTAGTAAAACCGAGTTTTTCTTCGCCGTCCAATCGCCGGAAAGCGCCCAGTAATTGAGCGGCAAACGGTTCGGCACCGCATAAGGGCGCGTTTCATCCGAAGCCAACCCGCCGGGCGAGGCGAAATTCTTGGTGCGCTCGTAACCCAGATAGTTTTCAGGCGATCTTAAGTTGTCCCAATCGGCGGCGGCTTCTACGCCCGTCGCTTCGACCACGACCGGATCACCGCCGCTTCCGCCCGCGCCGGCTTCAGCCAGTAATTGTTGAATAACCCTTTCCGAGTTTTCGTATTCGCCCTCGCCGAAATGTTGATGCCTGAGACGCCCCTGCGCATCGACGAAATAAAGAGCCGGCCAGTATTGATTCTTGAAAGCCCGCCAGATCGCGTAATCGTTGTCGATGGCGATCGGGTAATCGATCTTTATGCCCTCCAATGCCCGGCGGACATTATCGACGTCTTTTTCAAAGCCGAATTCCGGGGTGTGGATGCCGATTAAAGCTAGTCCCCGATCCTTGTATTTCCGGTTCCACGCGCGGACAAAGGGAAGCTGGCGCAGCCAGTTGATGCAGGTGTATGTGCAGAAGTTAATAAGGACGACTTTTCCGCGCAGGCTTTCCGCGGTCAACGGCTGCGAATTGAGCCACACGGTTGCGCCGGCAAGAGTAGGCATCTCCCCCTTATCGGTCAACTGAACGACGGCGGGCGTCGCATTCTGTAATGAACAGCCGAGCGCGACGAACTGGAGGGCGGCAATTGCCTGAATCCCAGTCGTCAAAAAGTCGCGGCGATGATATGTAATTTTTACGATCATTTGTCAAATCCCGATTTGGCCGGTCAATTTCTTCGGGTAGTTCTTTTTCCTTCGACCCGATTTAGATTAATGAGCCGGCGCATAATCGCCTGCAGTTTTGCGGCAGTAGCCACGGTGCGCCTTGAATAAACAATGCGGCTAAACCTCGTAAGGTTCGGCTTGCAGTTCGGTCTCAATCGTCCAGGTTCCTCCGGTGCTGAAAGAGCGGGCGCTGGCAAACGTGTCCTCCATGAACAGAAAGAACACGATTTTGCCGTCCCGCACCTTGGCGTGAATGGCGAACGGCGAGCGAAACGCCTTGCCGGTCGTATTCGAGCGATAGACAAACTCTCCGAAAGCAGCCACGTCCTCGCCGTCGCCGAAGAGGGAAGCGAGACTAAAATCCTCGATCGTCCAGAACCGAGCGACGTTTTTAAAGGTGTCGCTCAATGTATATTGACCTTTCGATGTTCCGGTCCACGGAAGGATGCGCTTGAGTTCCGGGTTTTCGAAATTCAACGAAACGTAGGTTAAATCTTCGGCAACGGGTCGGCTCGCCGCTGCCTCCACTTTATCAGGTGCGGTGTTCTCCAATAACTCTTTGACGACATCTGTCGGTTTGGTATTCATAGCCTTTTCTCCTTGACGGCGTGAATCCCGACCCTTGCTTCGTATTGAGCGATTTTCATCCCGATTCCCCTTTGACCTGATGACCCACGTGATTCGCCACGGCATCCGTAATCCATTCCAGGGGGCGCGGCTGGAAATTCAGCTCGCGTTTTGCTTTGGCATTCGATACGCCGCGCATCTGCGTCTGGTAGTAAACAGTATCTGCCCCACCCTCGGTTTTCAGAGCATCTTCCACTGGTATTTGCTGCGGTAGGGGCGCGCCTATCCATTGGGCGAACGCCGGGAGCCATTCGCGCAGCGGCAGCGGCTGGTCGTTCGCCACTATATAAATCCCGGGCTTGCCCCGCTCTGCCGCGGCAGCGGTGGCGATCGCCGCGTCCTCGATATGCAGCCATGTCCAAACGCCTTCGCCGCTGCCGACAATCGGGAACTGTTGAGCCCGCACCTGGCGGGCAACGTCGCCGTCGGGATGAAACCAGGTGCCGGGTCCGTAGAAAAAGCCGTACCGCAGGGCGACTCCTTCTATATTTGGATTTTCGAACAGGCGGCGCTCCATCTCGCTTTGCAGACGGGCGTCTCCCGCAACCGCCGGCGGTCCGTCGATCGAGAGCGGCGTTTCTTCATCCGCTAAACCCTGACCGGGCACTCCCCAGAAAGCGATCGATTGCCTCACGAACCGCCTGACGCCAGTCGCCAGCGCGGCTGCCAGCACATTCGCGCCCCCGTCCAAACGGAGACGTGTGTTGAACGGCGCAGCGGCGTTCATCGCCTCGCGGGTGTATGATCTAGGCAGAGCGGTGAGCTGTTCGATCACGACCTCCGGTCGAGCCTTCTTGATTACGGCTTTGACCGCCTCGCTATCAAATACATCGACGATCGCCGGTTCGACGCCTCGTTTTGCTAATTCATCTGCTTTTTCTTTTGAATGGGTCAGAGCTACGAGCGTATGTCCTTTGGCAAGCAATTCCGTGACCAGCGGACGACCGATCGCTCCCGTTCCTCCTGCAATAAAAATCTTCATACCTGAACCTCCTTTTTTAAGTCTTTTGCTCTAATCTTCTCAAAGACCGACTCGGTTTTCACAAAAAGCCGTGTCCTCGCCGGCAACCGCACTCATCACCCCTAACTGCCATTCCGCTCCGCGATCATGAACGGCGGACGTTACCGTTCGATCGATCAGCAGGCTCAAGAGTTCGGGGCGGCTGTAATGACCGCGCGCGTCCATCAGCCGCTTGCGGGCGTCGATCAGAGAAAAATCGAGGTCCGCGATCACTTCGCCCTCGCCCTCCTTGAGCGGATCGCCGATAATTCGCCCGTCGGGTCCTGCGATGGCGGTAAAACAGCCGCCCGAAATCGGACCGAGCGGACTGCCCGTATCCTTCATGATCTGCGCCTGCTGATCGGCGTCGAGCCAGGCGGTCGCGCAGACGACGAAGCACGCCGATTCGAGCGCGTGCTGGCGCACGTTCGCTTCCGTCTGCTCGGTGAACAGCTCGCCGAAAATCGAGCCGGGATACATCGCCGAATGAATTTGCTCGCCGTCGGCGATCATTGCGTAGCGCGCCAACGGGTTGTAATGCTCCCAGCAGGCGAGCTGCCCGACGCGCCCGACGGCGCTGTCGACGGCGCGCAGTCCCGATCCGTCGCCCTGCCCCCAGAGCATCCGCTCGTGATAGGTCGGCGTGATTTTTCGCCGGCGCTGCAGAAGAGTCCCGTCCGCGTCGAAAAGAAGCTGCGTGTTGTAGATCGAGCCGCCGTCGCGTTCGTTGACGCCGATCGAGACGACCATATCAGCCTCGCGCGCGGCTTCGCCGATCGCGTGGGTGTCGGCGGACGGCACGGTTACCGACTCTTCGAGCAGCCGCAGATGTTCCTTCGCCTGCGCGAACGGCGGCTGCACGAACGAGAAATACGGGTAGTACGGGACGACCGTCTCGGGAAAGGCCGCGAACCGGACGTCCCGCGTGCCGAGCTCGCGAATCTTTTTGACGATCTTCTCGACGGTGCCCCGCCGACTGTAAAGCACGGGGCTGATCTGCACGGCGGCGGCTTTCACGATTGCCCCGTTAATCGAATTTTTAGTCTTTTTCATATTTTTATGTTCCCCTTTCACGTCATCCGAAAATTATCGCCGGAAAAAGCCGGTCGCCAAGATTTTAGCGAGCTCAGCTTACGATCGTATTTCGGCACGTTTCGGCAGTTTCCAGTTTGGTCGGACAAAGTGGCAGGTGTAGCCCTCGGGATACCGTTCAAGGTAATCCTGATGCTCGGGCTCAGCCTCCCAGAACTCGACTGCCGGAACGACTTCGGTCACGACCTTGCCCGGCCACAGTCCTGAAGCATCGACGTCGGCGATCGTGTCCTGGGCAATCCGCTTCTGCTCGTCGCTGGTATAGAAGATCGCAGATCGATAGCTGGTTCCGACGTCGTTTCCCTGCCGATTGCGCGTGCTCGGATCGTGAACCTGGAAAAAGAACTCAAGGAGCTGCCGGTAACTTAGGCGGGCGGGATCGAAGATGATCTCGATCGCTTCGGCATGTCCAGGATGGTTGTAATAGGTGGCGTTGGAGTTGGCGCCGCCGGTGTAGCCGACCCGCGTCGACAAAACGCCGTCGTAACGGCGGATAAGATCCTGCATGCCCCAAAAACAGCCGCCGGCAAGAACGGCACGTTCCTTAGTCATCGGACACCTCCGCCTGATTCAGATAATCGCCATACCCCTCGGCTTCCATATCGTCGCGGTGGATGAACCGCAACGCGGCTGAATTTATGCAGTAGCGCAATCCGCCGCGGTCGATCGGACCGTCGTCAAAGACGTGACCGAGATGACTGTCGCCGTATGCCGAGCGCACCTCGGTGCGCGTCATGCCGTGCGAGAGGTCTCGAAGTTCGTTGATATTTTCCGGCTCGACGGGCTTGGTGAAACTTGGCCATCCGGTTCCCGAATCGAACTTGTCCGACGAAGCGAACAGCGGCTCGCCGGACACAATATCGACGTAGATGCCCGGTTCCTTATTATCCACGTATTCACCGCTTCCGGGGAACTCCGTCCCGTTTTGCTGCGTTACGCGATACTGTTCGGGCGAAAGCTTCGCGATCGCGTCAGCGTCCTTGCTGAATGTTCTCATTTCTTTCTCCTTAGTATAATTCTCATTTCTTTAATTCCTTCTTTGTTTTCCAAATATGAAGCGGGCAGATCGAGCGGAGGCGTTTCCAAGAGCTTTTATTTGGACGCGCGCAAAGATTTAAACGCCGCTCTTAGTTCCTGAACGAAAAGCTGCGGCTGTTCCCACGCGGCGAAATGTCCGCCTTTATCGACGCGATTGTAATAGATGAGCTTCGGATACGCCCGCTCCGTCCAACTGCGTGGAGCTTCATACTGCTCGCCGGGGAAGATTGTCACCGCCACCGGAATGTTGACGCCTTTGGCGTTGAAAAAGCCGCCCTTGTATTCCCAGTAAAGACGAGAAGCCGAAACGCCCGTGTTCGTCAGCCAGTAAAGCGTGATGTTGTCGAGAATCTCGTCGCGCGTCAGCTCGCCCGTATTGCTGCTCGCGCGGTTCAGCGCCGCGGCGACCGTCGCTGCCGGCTGCGCGTCGGCGTCGTTGTGGTCGAGCAGCCAGGACGCGAGCCCGACCGGTGAATCCGCGATGCCGTAAAGCGTCTGAGGTCTCGATCCCATCAACCGGGCGTAATCGACCTGCTTGAAAGTTCTTTCGAGCTGCTGGTAAGCGCGCTGTTCGTCAGCCGCCAGCCCGGACGGCATTGGGCCGCCGGTCAGAAGCGCTTTGTCGACATCCACCGGAACGGTCGCCGGCATGTTCGTGTGAATGGCAAGCAGCCCCGCGGGCGCCTGCAAACCCATCTGGTCGACGACAAACGCTCCCCAGTCGCCGCCCTGCGCGACGTAATTCGAATAGCCGAGGCGCTTCATCAGCACGTCCCACGCCCGCGCCATCCGCTCGGGTCCCCAGCCGGTCGTCGTCGGTTTACCGGAAAAGCCGTAACCGGGCATCGACGGGATGACGACATCGAACGCGTCTTCCGCCTTTCCGCCGTGCGTCGTCGGATCGGTCAGCGGTTCGATGAGCTTGATCTGTTCCAGTATCGAACCGGGCCAGCCGTGCGCGACGATCAGCGGCAGCGCGTTTTGGTGCTTCGAGCGCACATGAATAAAATGTATGTCGACGCCGTCGATGTTGGTCACGAACTGCGGGAAGGCGTTTAATTTCGCCTCCGCTTTTCGCCAGTCGTAGTCCGACTTCCAATAATTCGCGAGTTTTTGCATCGTCGCCAGCGGCACGCCCTGCGAAGAATCGGCGACGGTTTCTTTCTCGGGAAAGCGTGTCGCCGCAATCCGCCGGCGTAAGTCGGCGAGCGACTCATCGGGAAAATTCACCCGAAACGGGCGAATCGCTTCCTTGTTCGAAGATTGATAGGTGCTTTCCTGTCGGGCGGTCGTCTGCGTCATAGCTGTCTCCTTTTGATTGATTTTGGATTTTTGGGTCTGGGCATCGCCGGACATCGGCAACAAACCGAGTCCGAGGGCGCAAATCGCTAACGATACCGTAAGATTGCGCGGGTATCCTGCCCGTAAAAGCTGAATTAATCCGTTTGGTTTTCCTGAATATTTCATTTTCTTTCTCCTTTTCGAACAAATATTTCGAATTGCTTTGTCGTCCGGCGTCGAAGATCGTTAACTTCCCCGCGGCCGCTGTTTGTCTTAATGGATTACAGCCGTAATGGAAGATATTGCCGCCAACCCGTTCGCCGTTGCCCGCGGAAATTCCGTTTTGCTCCCCGGCATCAGGCAACACCCTGAAGGATTTCCACGACGTGACGGTCGGCCGCCGCCGCCGCCTCGTCCGGACTACCTCCCTCCTGACGCGCTCTTAGGTAAGGCGCGTACCAGTCCCACCAGTTGTGATCGGCATGCGTTTTCTCGAAGCGGTCGTGGCGCTCCGCCGTCTCGCGCAGCAGCTCGCCGAGGTTGTGTACATCGATGTTTTGTGCCGGCGCCGCTTCCCACTCGCGCCCGGGAAGCCGCGACGTGATCTCCTGGAGCAGATAACCGTTGCCGTCCGGATCCTCGAATGAGGTAAACGAGAAGTAGGAACGATTTTCCGGATCACGCCCTGAAACGCGCGGATTCTCACGGACGTCGTTAAAAGGACCGCCGGCGAAATGAAAGATCTCGCTCACCGCGACGCCGCGCCCGGCGAGCTCGTCGCGGGCGGCATCGAGATTGCTCACGGCGAGCACCAGCGGATGCGCCGCGCCGGGCGTCACGCCCGTGACGCCCTTGCCGAAGATGATCGAAGCGGGCGAGTTATGCGGCGTCAGCTGGATGATGCGGAAATCCTCGCTGATATCGAAATCGGCGTCGAGCCGCCAGCCGAGATTTTGGTAAAACGCCTTCGCGCGGTCGACATCCGAAACGCCGATTATCACGACTTCGAGCTTCATGTCGATCTGTTCGACGCTTGCCATTTTTGTGCTTTCCATAATTTCTCCTATGAATTTTTAGCTGTTTAGTTAAAAAGTTGTTGCCGCCCATCGAATCGTGAGGGCGGCGCGGATTTCTCGCCGCCTGCGCGGTGCCCGTTTAACGAAGCGACCGAAACGCGGCG
Source organism: Pyrinomonadaceae bacterium (assembly GCA_036563455.1). Classification (GTDB taxonomy): domain Bacteria; phylum Acidobacteriota; class Blastocatellia; order Pyrinomonadales; family Pyrinomonadaceae; genus JAFDVJ01. The sequence continues at coordinate 143,400 of DATCMK010000034.1, forward strand.
CGCAGTTCCGCGCTGAAAATCTCGGGCTGCTCCCACGCCGCAAAATGTCCGCCCTTTTCGAGCCGGTTGTAATGGATAAGTTTCGGGAAAGCCTTCTCCGCCCAGCTTCGCGGCGCTTGATAAAGCTCATCGGGGAAGGCGCTCACTGCGACCGGCACGGTCACGTCCTGCGGGGCGAAGAACGCGAGCTTGTTTTCCCAGTAGAGACGAGCCGATGAAACCGCCGTGTTCGTCAGCCAGTAGAGCGTAATATTGTCGAGCACATCGTCGCGCGTCAGCCCCTCGGGCTTACCGTCAAAAACGCGCGCGATGAGCTCGTAACTGCGGATGTCATGATCGAGAATCCACGCCGCGAGCCCGACCGGCGAATCTTCCATCGCGTACAGCGTCTGCGGGCGATTGGTCATTTCCTGAGCGTACGCCAAGCCTTTCTTAAAGAAGAGATCCAGCTGATCGTAAGCGCGCCGCTCATCAGCTGAAAGCCCGTCCGGCGCGGGAGCGCCGCCGTGGAGCGCCTTGAAAATTTCGGGCGGGACTGCTGACGGCATGTTCAGATGAATGCCCGACACTTTCGAAGGCGCGAGCACCGCCATCTGCTCCGTCACCGGATCGCCCCAATCGCCGCCCGAAGCGACAAAACGGGCGTAGCCGAGACGTTTCATCAGCACGAGCCACGCGCGCGCGATGCGCACCGGATCCCAGCCGAGTTCCAGGGGCTTTCCCGAAAACCCGTAACCGGGCATCGACGGGATGACGATATCGAAAGCGTCCTCTGCTTTTCCGCCGTGAGCCGTCGGATCGGTCAGCGGTTCAATTATTTTCAGCTCCTCCATGATCGAACCGGGCCAGCCGTGCGTGACGATCAGCGGCAGCGCGTTTTTGTGCTTCGAGCGGACGTGAATAAAATGTATGTCGACGCCGTCGATCGTCGTGACGAATTGCGGCAGGGAATTGAGGCGCGCCTCGACTTTTCGCCAATCGTATTTGTTCGCCCAGTAATCGGCGAGCTTCTGCATCGTCGCCAGCTGCACGCCCTGCGAAGCGTCGCCGACGAGTTCCCGGCCTGGGAATCTTGTCGCCTTGATGCGCCGGCGTAAATCGGTCAGTTCCGTTTCCGTTATATTTACCCGAAACGGGCGAATCGATTCCTTGTCCGCTACTTGCGCGGTATTTTTTTGTTCGGCGGCTGTTTGCCTCATTTTAACCTCATTTTGATTGCTTCCGTTTTTTTTTGCCTGGGCACGGGTCGTCGACGCAATCAGACCAAGCCCGAGAACACACGCGGTTAAGCCTACGGTTAAATCGCGTAAAAATTTCGGCGGCAACCGCCGGGTAAATTCGTCTTTGATCTCCCAATAATTCATTTTATCTACTCCTTACCGAAAAATAGGCTGACGCCTCCTTCTTTGACGCGGGCCCGGTAAACCCGAACGCCTGCTCGTGATTGCTTTAAAGTGCCGGGTCTTGATCCTTTCACGACGAACGGGCGCTCATTCGAGCGGCGTGATAAGTGGTTTTCCTTTTTCGACGATGTATGTGGCGAGTTCCGACCCTTTGCCGCTTCCGACGTTTTTCACGCGGTGCGCGGCTCGGGCCGGAATGAACAAAACGTCGCCCGCTTTGAGTGTCACCGGGGGGTTGCCCTCGACCTCATATTCGAGCGATCCTTCGAGCACGTGAACGATCTCTTCGCCGGGATGACTGTGCCTGGCGGCGACCGCGCCCGGATCGAAATCGACCCGCACTTGAAGCACTTCGCGCCCGGGTACGCTGAGATCGGCTCGCAAAAGATCGGTTCGCTTGATCCCAGACTGTAGCGGCGGCGTTTTCACTCCGGCGCGCAGGGAACGGAACGCGGCGCGCAGCTCTTCCGCGAAAAGCTGCGGCTGCTCCCAAGCGGCGAAGTGTCCGCCCCTTTCGGCTTCTCGAAAATAAATCAGGTTGCGGTAAGCGCGCCGCGCCCAGGTTTCCGGCGCGCGATAGACCTCGCCCGGAAATACGGTAATCGCCACCGGCAGCGCAATCTCCGATGTTTTCTGCGCGGAAGCGAGGGTGACGCTTTGCCCGCCGGTTTCCCAGTAGATGCGCGCCGCCGAGGCGGCAGTATTAGTCAGCCAGTACAGCGTGACGTTGTCCAGCACATCGTTTTGGTCGAGCAATCTCTCGGGTTCGCCGTTGTTGTAGTCGAATATCCAAGCGGCAAGTCCCGCCGGCGTGTCGGTTAAGGCATATCCAATCGTCTGCGGGCGCGTGCCCATCATCGACGCGTAAGCTCTGTACTTTTTAGTGAACGCGGCGAGCGCTTCGAATGCCGCTCTTTCCTTCTGGGAAAGCCCTGGCGGAGGTCCGCCGCCCGCCGCGAGCGCCGCCGCGACCTCTGCCGGCACCGCCGCCGGAAGGTTGATGTGAATGCCCAGCAGTCCGGGCACCGCCTGACGCGCCATCGAGCTGGAAACGGGCGACCCCCAATCGCCGCCCTGCGCGACGTAGCGCGTATAGCCGAGTCGCCGCATCAGCTCCGCCCAGACTCTCGCGATCCGGTCGGGGTTCCAGCCGGTGTCAGTAGGCTTCCCCGAAAATCCAAATCCCGGCATCGACGGAATGACGATATCGAAAGCGTCTTCGGCTTTCCCCCCATGTGCCGTCGGGTTGGTTAAGGGATCGATTATTTTCAGTTGTTCGATTATCGAGCCGGGCCAGCCGTGCGTGACGATCAGCGGCAGCGCGTTTTTGTGCTTCGAGCGGACGTGAATAAAATGTATGTCGACGCCGTCGATCGTCGTGACGAATTGCGGCAGCGCATTTAGTTTCGCCTCAATTTTTCGCCAGTCGTAATCTGCGCCCCAGTGACGAACCAGCTCCCGGAAATTCGCCAGCCGCACGCCCTGCGAGCGGTCGTCGACGGTTTCCTTGTCGGGAAAGCGCGTCGCCTTGATGCGGCGTCGCAAATCGATGAGCGCTTCTTCGGGAATATTCACCCGAAAGGGTCGAATCGTTTGGTCTTCCGTCGCCGGTGCGGTCTGAACTTTTTGGATTTGCGGCGTTGAATCCGCCTTTTCAATCAGGACTGTTTGAGCTTCGATCGCCGGAGCGGTTTGGGCGTTGACGGAAACGGCAAGCAGGAGCCATCCGAAGATGTTCGCCGACCACGTTAAACCTTTCGGGTAAGTACACCCCCCGCGCTCTATTGTTCGTTCTATTCGATTCATTTCAATTTCACCTTAAAAACCTCTCTTCTGCTCGTTGCGGACCCCTTTCGAAGACGATTCGGGGTAATTTCTCCCGTTTCATTAACAACCGGTATGCCGTGAAGACCTAATAATAAAAAACTTTGGTTTATAAAGAGTTAGGTTTTTCGGCGCGGTCCGGTCGAGGCCGGCTTTTGTCTTTATTTCAACGGACTGTCTGTATTAAGACACCGGAGATGGATTTTTATGAAAGACGTATAGGACTATTAACCTTAGGGATTGATGGGGTTTGTATTATATACGGGCAGAACTCGGGTCGTGGCACCGGATTTGAAAAGCAACTGGTTCGGAGCTCGGGAAAAAACGAGCAAAAGACAAAAAAGGAGTAAGAGAAATGAAATACTTAAATGATTTGAGAAACAAAAGTTTCCGTTGCCGATCCGTGCGATTCGCCTTCGCGTTTTTAGTTTTTGCAGCGTTCTTTTCCGTCGCGGCGATCGGGCGCGCGGAGGCGCAGGCTAACGTCCCCCAAAAGACGGCGGTGCTCGTCCACGGCGCGTTTGCCGACGGTTCGAGCTGGGAGAAGGTCATCCCGCTGCTTCAAGCGAAGGGCTTGAACGTCGTCGCCGTCCAAAGCCCTTTGACTTCGCTCGCCAGTGATGTCGACGCAGTAAGAAGGGCGATCGAGGGTTCGCCGGGGCAGGTCATTCTGGTCGGGCATTCATGGGGCGGCACCGTCATTACGCAGGCGGGCAATAATGAGAAGGTCACGGCGCTCGTTTATGTCGCCGCCTTCGCCCCGTCCAAGGATCAATCCGTCAATGATATGTTAAAGGATTTTCCGAAGCCGGAATGGTTCGGAAGCGTGAAAGCCGATTCGGGCGGTTTTTTGACCTTGTCGCCCGAGGCGGTCGGTAATTTTTTCGCACAGGATTTACCCGCCGCAAAAGTTAAAACCATGGCGGTCACGCAAGGACCGATTTCCGCAAAAGCTTTCGATGATAAAGTAACCGAAGCCGCCTGGAGCAGTAAGCCTTCATTTTATATCGTTGCCGCTCAGGACCGGATCATCAATGCGGAGTTTGAAAAGCTGATGGCCAAGAACATCGGCGCCACGACCACCGTTTTGCAGTCGAGCCATGTCGCGATGCTTTCCAAGCCGAAAGAAGTCGCGGACGTCATTCTCGCCGCCAGCGGAATATCTAAAAAATAGAAGTGGTTTGTAATCACAGCAACCCGAAAAATAGGGTTATCTTATTTTTAAAGTTTCCGATTGCCGGAAGGATTAAGTGAACCGCCTGAAAGAATTGAATCGTGCCCGATCACGATTCAATTCTTTCAGAATTTTTGACCTCGGTATCCGACATGCGACCGTTCGCGGTGCGGAAAGAAATCTTCCGTTGGACTTGACGTCAGATCGCCAGCCGCGAAAAGTCATTCTTCAGCAAAACGACTTTAGTAAGTAGTTTTAAAACATCAAGGGCGAGTTTGAAAGATCACGCGGTCTGAATCGGAGACGCGAACTTTAGAAATCATTCTGGCACCGGTGACCTGAACGCCGCGGCGGCGGAGCGTCTGAACTTTATGAATCGCTCGTGAATATTAATCTTATTTACCGTAATTTCATACCAAAAAAATAACTTGGTATGTATTTACAAATTGTATTTTACTGCCATAGCCTATCGATTTGAGACTCATTTTCTTCTATCGCGATACGAAATACATCCGGCGTCGTCAGATTCTGCCACTCCTCGAAACCGTATTTTGAATCGAAGTACTTTAATATCAAAGTCAGCAATCGTCCGTGAGTAACCACCGCTATCCGATCAGTACCCAACAAAAGGGCGTCATTGATGGCAGCCATCGCCCGCGTTGTGGCGGCGCGGCTCTACTCTCCGCCTTCAAAGGATAGTTTAAAGTCTGAAAAAGTTCCTCTTAGTTTATCAAGCCAGTCGGAATAATCGATCGTACTTAATGTTGCTTCGATCAAGCGTTCGTCTAATTTAATATCGATATTTAAGCGGGTTGATAGGGGTTTGATCGATTCAAGCGCGCGCGCAAACGGACTGGACACAATCGAAGCGATTTGAGCTTCCGACAAAAATTCTGCCAGCCCTTCCGCTTGATCAGCGCCTTCAGGGGTTAGCGGAGCATCAGCGGACTGCCCCGTCGCTTTACAGTGTCTGACCAGATATATTTTTTTATTCATGATTACTGCTAATGATGAGAAGCTATCTCTTCACGGGCGTTCCATGGACGGAAGTTTATCAAACCATTTTGGAGATGGCATCTATAAAAAATCGCCGCTTTGGTTGGCAGGGCGACGACTAAAAGCGCGAGAGAATTATTGTGTGAAAGTGAGCAGAGAAAATTACCTACTTAAAACGTCAGCCTGCGGTCTGATAAATCTTCTCGTCCGGGCAGCAGTAACCCCATCCTTGGCCCGGCTCTAAGGATATGATTAGCGGGCGCTCGGTCGCATGAAAATGCTTTGCGGCGTGCCGATTCGGGCTCGAGTCGCAGCAGCCGACGTGCCCGCACGTCTGGCAAAGGCGCAAGGCGACCCAACGGCTCCTTGTTTTCATGCACTCCTCGCAGCCTTCCGGCGTTCTCGGTTCAGGCGATTTTATATCTTTTAAATGCGTGCATCCTTGTTGCATTTTCTCCTCCTCGAGACATTAGATTTTCAACGGAATCCGGCTGGACAAGGCGGCGGCATTTTCGATCGCTCTAGAGAGGGCATCGAATTCGCCCGAGGCGAAGTGCTTCACGCCGTTAATAAAATAAGTCGGAGTGCCCTTGACGCCGCTCTCCACGCCGCTGAATAAATCTTCATAAACTCTTCGGGCGAACTTTCTTTCCGTAATCGCCCGGTGGAATTTCCTCATATCGAGACCGATTGATTTCCCGTAGCGAACCAGATGCAATCCGTCCAGACGGTCGTAATTTTCAAACAGCTTGTCGTGCATCTCCCAGAATTTCCCCTGCTCGCCGGCGGACTCCGCAACCTCCGCGGCGGCGGCGGCGTGCGGGTGGACGTTGATGAGCGGGAAATGCCGAAAAGCGAAGCGCAGGGTTTCAGCGAACTCCCGGCGAATTTGTTTGACGATCCGGTTGCCTTCGACGCAAAACGGGCATTCATAAGCCCCGTACATCAAAAGCGTCACCGGCGCGGAATCCGCTCCCTGGATATGATCATTTTCGCCCACCGGTCGGCTGAGCAAATACGATCCCCGGTTGGGCGCCGGCTCGGGGGCGGTTTTTGTGCCGCTCGCCCCGCCGTGATCCGTGCCTAAACTCCAGGAAGGCGGGTCTGACGCCGGAAAAGATTCTTCGAGATTCCGGTCGATTTCTTCTTCGCTGATCGGTAACCTGTTCGAGTAATTTAAATTCTGCATAACACCTCTTTTGCACTAAAAAGCGCAAGTGAATATCTGTTTCGCCCCGACATTCTCACTGGCTTCAGTTCATTTATGCCAAATCGAAGAGCAGAAATTCGGTTTCGTGCTCGAGCCCTCGGATTTTCAAAATTTTCTCATGGCTGACCGCCGCCCCGTCGCCGGTGTACAACATTTCGCCGTTAATTTTCAAAGTGCCTTTAACGACCTGCAGCCAGGCGTAGCGATCGTTTGCCAGTTCGTATGAAACGCTTTCTCCATCCTTCAGGATCGAATCGTAAACGGAAACGTCCTGATTGATCTTTAGAGACCCGTCGCGCGCGTCGCGAGAGGCGACGAGCCTCAACTTTCCGCTTTTCTCTTCCGGGGCGAAAATCTTTTGTTCATAACCCGGCTCCAAATCTTCCTTTTCCGGAAGTATCCAGATCTGGTAAAAATGAAGTTTCTCCGTTTCAGACGGATTGTACTCGCTGTGCCGGATGCCGGTTCCCGCGGTCATGCGCTGCCATTCGTGCGGGCGCAAGATCTCCGCGCCGCCGGCTGAGTCTGTGTGAGCGATCGCGCCTTTGACGACGTAGCTTAAAATCTCCATATCGGCGTGCTCGTGCGTGCCGAAGCCTTCACCCGCCTGGACACGATCTTCGTTAATCACTCGCAACGCTCGAAACCCCATCATTTGCGGATTGTAATAATCGGCGAACGAAAACGTGTGATACGTATCAAGCCAGCCGTGATCGGCGTGTCCCCTCTCATTTCTTCTGATTATTTGCAGCATCCGTGCTCTCCTCGATTTTAATTAACTTTTAATAAACTATCCGTCCCTTCCGTCGTTTGAATCGACAACGGGACGAGGTTTTTCTCACCAATTCGGTCGGCGGCGATCGAATCCGAAATTAATCGGCTTCGGTCAGCGGCACGTTGATCAGATGTTCGGATAAAAACCAAACCTGTTGTTCGTGCGTGCGGATGACGCTGCCGACCAGAAGATCGTTCGTGCCGTCGTCGCCTCGCTCGGCGGCGCGCGCCGCCGAATCCCGCGCCGCGATCAGAATCACTTCGTGAGCTTCTAAAAGACGCGACAATTGAACGGGAACCTCTTCGCGCCCTTTGAGCGGACGCAAAATACGGGTCATCTCGGCAACGTCCTGCGGGGCGGCGACTGCCACGCCGCCTAATATCTGAATTCTTTCGGCAATCTCGTCGATTAGCGCGACCTGCTGCTCATAATGCTTGTCGAAAAGCAGATGCAGCTCGCGAAAAGTGATTCCCGAAACTTGCCAGTGATGCTTTTTATAAAGATCGCGGAGCATCATCGAGTCTGCGAGGATTTGGCTCAGCTCGGCGACGCTGTGCGATCTAATCTCGTCTCTTAAACCGATTCGCAGGCGTTTCATCACCTCGCCGAACGTTTGTAATTCGCGCGCCCGTTGTCCGAGTTTCGGTTGGTCGTGTCGGAATTGTCCGGAACCGAATTCGCCGTTTGTTTCGGCGAGAGAGGTTGCCGTTGCTTTCGTATTTTGATCTTTCATTTTGATTTTTCACCTCGATTTATTGCTTTTGAAAAGTAAGCCGGGACTCGAATCTCGAATTACTCCAAAAGTCGTTTCGAGCATTGCTCATACAACTCTCATACCAACTCCCGGCACGCTCGGAGTCCGCGGCTGAAGAGTCCGAAATACGGAGGTTTTTAATCAATGATGCAGGCTGCGGGAACGGACAGACAAAATTTTGACTGCCTGTATTTCAACAGTAGGGATGATATATCGGCACCCCCAAAAGTTGTTTATCCCGACAGCGGCTGTTTGGCAGTTAAAGATTTGATCAAAAGGCTTGTATTTCGGCGTTTTTCTGATTTTGGAATATTCCTCAATCTCCTGGAATAAGAATTGTTTTAGAAACAATCGAGCGTTTACTTTGACAGGGCAGTCTTTCGCGCTCTGTCTTCGCTATTTATCGAGGAGAATACGTTATGAATGAAGAAACAATAAAAAATATAGTTCTCGTCCACGGAGCTTTCGTTGACGGCTCGGGCTGGAAAGACGTCTATGAAATACTTAAAAAAGACGGCTTTCGAGTCGCCGTCGTTCAGAACCCGACCGTTTCATTAGCCGACGACGTTGCCGCCACGAAGCGCGTCATTCAGGCGCATGACAAACCGGTATTACTCGTCGGACATTCTTACGGCGGAGCGGTAATCACCGAAGCCGGAAACGACCCGATTGTCAAAGGGCTTGTTTATATTGCGGGTTTCGTCCCAGACGAGGGCGAATCCGTGTCCACGCTAATCCAAAACCCGCCGCCCGGCGCGCCCGTAGCGCCGATCACGCCGCCCGAGGACGGTTTTCTTGTTGTAGACAAATCGAAATTCCACGAGGCTTTTGCCGCCGATTTGGACGAGGAAAAAGCGGCGTTCATGGCTGATTCACAAGTCCCGTGGGGGGTCGAATCGCTGGTCGGGACGATTACCGAGGCGGCTTGGAAAAAGAAGCCGAGCTGGTATCTGATTACCGCCGACGACAAGATGATTCCTCCGCCCGCTCAGCGCCTTATGTCAGAACGCGCGGGTTCGACGGTCGTCGAATTATCCGCCAGCCATTCGGTTTATGTTTCTCAGCCCGAGGCGGTCGCGAGGCTGATTAAAGAGGCGGCACAGGGAACCAGGGCGGCGGGCAACTAAGTTCAGCCCGACTCGCTCAATATTATTTAATTTCTACGCTGTAATTCGGTTGTCATGAAAACAACCGGATTCTATCAACGATTGACGTATGATTTCGGCTTGATCCATTCCCGACTCGAAGCTAAGGGGGTAATCATAGTTATGGATCCGACACTAATGGGATTCCTGGGCGGCATCGTCGGCGCCGGCATCGGCGGCGTTTTTGCGATGTGGGCGGCGAACAAGCAGACAATGGCGCTGATGACGGAGACCAGCGGAAACGTCAACGAACGGCTTTATAATCAAAATCTGGAAATAATGCGATTTCTTGCCGAGCACCCGAATCTGTATCCGTATTTTTTCAGCAACAAGGAACTCGGCGAATCGATGGGCGAAACGGAAAGGGAACAGGTCTATTGCACCGCCGCCATGATCATCGGTTTCATGAATTTGATCGCCGTGCAAATCGACGAACTTCCCGAAGGTCAGCGCCCGAACTGGAACCGGTACGTGATGGAACAGTACGAAGCGAGCGGCGTGCTGCGCCGGCAAATCGATTCTCACTCTAATTGGTATTGTTCCGGGGTGCTGAAACTAATTTCGGATATAAAAAAAACGGATCGGGCAAATCCAGTCTGAACTCCGATCGATCGTGAAAAGAATGAGGTGAAAATCATGAACGGCTATCGAATTGATTTTATCGACAACGATGTAAAAATCACTGAACTAAATCAACCGTTGAATTCTCAGGAGGGCTTCGGTTTTACACTGCCGGACGAGACGCGCGTATTTCTCACGCATAATTTCATTCATGAGATGAAAGAGAGGATTGAAGATCTGAACGCCGATTACGAAGACGAAATAATCTCCGACTCGCTGCCGCATTATAACGAAGTGTAACTCGCGCCGAGATAAGGAGATTCTTTCGCCGATTGCCGGGTCGACAGGATTCAAAATGATTTGAATAGACTTAACGGAAAAGCCCGTTAGCAGTCTAAACGACTCAGCCTCCGGTCGGACCGAAACGCTCCGTTTTGATTCGTTCCGGGTTGTAGCCCAGTTCCAGCAAACCCGTGGCGACAGATTCGACCAAAGCGTTCGAACCGCAAACGAAAACGAGCGGATTTTCCGCCGGTTGAAAGCCGGTTTCCATCAGTATAGCCCGGTCGATTCGGCGCCGGTAACCGTTCCAGTCCGGCGGTCGGCTGCGGGTTAAAGTATGAGTGATCTGCAGTGAAGAATCGTTCCGGGCAAGACGCTCAAGCTCTTCGCGGTAAATAATATCTTCAAAAGTACGCGACGAGTAGAGCAGTCTGGTCGGAGGTTTGTTTTCCGAAAAGGCGCGATGCCGAAGCATTGCCATCAGCGGCGCGATGCCGCTGCCGCCCGCGACCAGAAAAAGCGGCACGGCAGCGTTCTTTTTATCATCGGCGTCCCAGACAAAATAGCCGCCGATCGGTCCGCGCAGCTCTAGCCGTTCGCCGACGCTCACTTCATCCGTCAAATAAGGCGAAACCTCGCCGTCTTCGATGCGATCCACGGTCAGCATCAGAAGTTTATCTTCCGGCGGCGAAGCGATCGAATAGCTGCGCTGCGCTTGGTAGCCGTCCTCAGCCGTCAGGCGCACGTCGACTCTTTGACCCGCCAGATGCGGCGTCCAGCCCGGAACGTCGAGAATCAGGCTTTTCACGCGGGGCGTTTCCCGCCGGGTTTCGACGATTGTTCCGAATTGCCATTTAAGCTGCCGCTGTTGCTTATCCATAACCATTAATCCCCCGCGTATCGCTGCTCTTTCCACGGGTCGCCGTGATTGTGATAACCGTAAGACTCCCAGAAACCGGCGCGGTCGTCTTTGACGAGCTTGAAGCCGCGAATCCATTTTGCCGATTTCCAAAAATAGAGATGAGGCACCAGCAAGCGCGCCGGTCCCCCGTGCTCGGGCACGAGCGGCTGGCGGTCGTATTCGTACACCACCCAGGCTTTGCCGCCGCGCACGTCGGCGAGCGGGAGATTCGTCGTGTATCCGCCGTCGCAGTAGGCGATCAAATGCCGGACTTCCGGCTGCGCGTCGAGATCGACGCCCGCGAGCAAGGTGTCGACCGAAACGCCCGTCCAGACTGTGCCGAGCTTCGACCACTTGGTGACGCAGTGAATGTCGACCGTGAAGGTCTCGCGCGGCAGCTTCTGGAACTCGCTCCACGTCCATTTCAAATCCTCGTTGATGTCTCCGTAAATCTCAAAACTCCAACGCTCGAGCGGCGTGCGCGGAGTCGGTCCGGCGGAGAGCACCGGAAAATCTTCCGTGACGTGCTGACCGGGCGGAACTCTTTCTTTACCCGTCTTATCTTCTTCTCTCCTTCGTCCTTTAAAGCCGCGCGAAATAAATTTTTCTTCCATAAACACCTTCCTTCTAAAAAAATTGTGACAAATAGCAATCGGCTGAAAATCTGCCCGCGCCGACAGAGAAAATGTATAAATAACTCAGACTGTACATAAAGGGAACGTCTCTCACGTTCAAATTGTCCCGGCGGTGGACAACGAAATAGCCGGTTAAAGTGACTGCCAAAACCGGCATCGCCGATAAACGGGTCAGAAATCCGAACGCGATGAAAACGGGCGCGACCACGCCGGAAAAAACCGCAATCGACCGGTTCAGTTTGGGCGGCAGCCCCAAAGGATTCGGCACGGCTTCCGCCTCGCCCAAGCCGCCCGCTGAAATTTTTTTCAAGCCGTGAACGCGCAGCATCTGCAGACTGAGCAGGACACGGAAAACCAGCAGGGCGGCGTTGTTGAAATCGCTTCCCAAATCTGAATAAAAAATAAATTGCCAGATTTCCTGAACCATTCTTTTTCTCAAAAAATAATCTGAATGAGTCGTCCGCCAAGCAAAATAAACGGCGTTTAACTTTAGAAATCAATGCTTTGATTTGCCGGCATCGCTTTTGATTTGCGAAGACGGATGCGCGACGTAAATCAAAGTCACAACCAGAACGCTTGCGCCGCAGACAAACAGCGGAAGCGCGACGCCGCCGCTTTGGTAAAGCAACCAGGCGCCGATCGCCGCGCCGGCGAACATTAAAACCACGGAAGCCGCTCGCCGCGCAAAATTTTCGTTTTTGCCGCCCGCTAATGCCGAATCGGCGCCGATGCCGGTCAGCGTCAGAGTTAAAACCGTGGTCGTCATATCTTTCACGCCGATTTGCCGAACGGTCGCATTTCTGACCCCCATCGCCGCCGCCGTCAACACGATCACCGCGTATAGCTGAAAAGCGGGGGAGTGCGTTTCGAAGTCGAACCCGAGCGAGACGAAGCCCGCGCCGATCAGCAAACTTGATTCGATTAACGCGATCCTTAGAAACCATTTTCGCAGTTGTTCGCCCGCATTATATTTGCCGAGCCTTCCGCCTAATCCAGCGCCGATTAAAAACGCGCCGATCGCCGCCAGCGAGCTTGCGACCGCAATGCCGGACGCACCGCCGAGCGCGAAGCCGAGAAAAACCACGTTCCCGGTCATATTCGCCGTAAACACTCTGCCCAAACCGAGAAAGCTGACCGCGTCGAGCAATCCGGTCGTAACGGTCAAAACCAGCAGCAAAGCCGGCAGCGGTTCGACGCGATTTCGACTTACTATATCCTCGGCTCGTTCGTTCTGCATTATTTTCTTTTGTTGATTTTGGACATTGTTAACCACCGCTAAATAGCGCACGCGCAGGAGCCGCCGAAACCGCCGAAGAAATCGAAACCGGACGAGCGTTTTTCCCGCCTGTTTTTCTGCGAACCGTGTTCGCCGCAAGTCGCGTGGTTATGGGCGTGCGAATGAAACCGAGAATGTGTCGCTTTGGCTGTCTGATTGTCATAGCCGCCGAAAGTTTCGACCGGCGACCACGACGGGCTGACCGGAAGCGCCGGCGGTGCGTGTCGTTTGAACTCTTCCGCCGCATATACGACACAACCTCCGACGATCGTTAAAACCGATTCGAGCGATTTGATCTGTTCTTCGGGAATCGTGAAAAAATCAGCCGAAAGCACGGCTAAATCGGCGAATTGTCTCACGTCAATCGAACCTTTTCTGCCCGCATCGCCCGAAAACCAGCTGCTGCCGACAGTCCACAAGCGCAGCGCCTCCATCCGGTCGAGGCGGTTCGATTCGTCGTACATCTCAAAACCGCCGACGGTTCTGCCCGTAATGAGCCAATACAAGGAAACGAACGGATTGTAGCTCGCCACCCTGGTCGCGTCGGTGCCGGCTCCGACCGGCACATTCATTTCCAGCATCCGGCGAACCGGCGGCGTGCGTTTCAATTGCGTTTTCCCGTATCGCTCGGCGAAATATTCGCCCTGAAAAGCCATCCGGTGCTGCACGGCAATGCCTCCGCCGAGTTTTTTGACGCGCTCGATGTTTTTATCGGAAATCGTTTCGGCGTGGTCAATAAACCAACCCAGCTTATCGATCGGCACTTCGCGGTGAACTTTTTCACAGACGTTCAAAGCCCTGGTGATTGATTCGTCGTAAGTCGCGTGCAGGCGAAACGCCCAGTCGTTTTCTGCCAAAAGGCGGACGACGCCGGTTAGCTCGTCCTCCATCGTTTCGGACAACGCGGGGCGCGGCTGTAAAAAATCTTCGAAATCGGCGGCGGAAAAAACCAACATCTCGCCGGCCCCATTGTGCCGGTAAAAATCGTCGCCTTGGCGCGGCTTAACAATCTCCGTCCAGCGCTCGAAATCATGTAATTCTTCTTTCGGCTTTTGGGTGAACAGGTTGTAGGCGAATCTGGTCGTCAGTTGATTTTCTTTATGAAGCTGCTCGATAACCCGGTAATCGTCCGGGTAATTCTGAAAACCGCCGCCCGCGTCGATGACGCTTGTGATGCCGAAGCGATTCAACTCTCGCATGAAATGACGTGTCGAATTTATCTGGTCGTCAAAAGAAAGTTTCGGTCCTTTAGCCAAAGTGGAATAAAGAATATTTGCATTTGGTCTGGCGATTAGAAGCCCCGTCGGATTACCCGCTTTATCTCTTTGAATCTCGCCGCCCGGCGGGTTCGGAGTATCTTTCGTATAACCGACGGCGCGCAGCGCCGCCGCGTTCAGAAAGGCGCGATCGTAGAGATGAAGAACAAACACGGGCGTGTCGGGCGCGGCGGCGTTTATTTCATCCAAAGTCGGCATTCTTCGTTCCTTGAATTGAAATTCCGACCACCCGCCGACGACGCGCACCCATTGCGGCGGGGGCGTGTTTTGCGCCTGGATTTTGAGCATTTTCAAGGCGTCGGACAGTGAATCGACGCCGTCCCATCTGAGCTCCAGGTTGTAATTCAAACCGCCGCGGATCGGGTGCGTGTGCGAATCGTTCAAGCCGGGAATGATCGTCCTTTTTTTCGCGTCGATGACTTGAGTTTGATCATTTTTATAACGCAGGACTTCCCGCTCGGAGCCGACCGCGATAAACTTTCCGTCTTTGATCGCCAGCGCTTCGACAAAATGGCGCCGATCTTCCCGAGCGGCGATTTTGCCGTTGACGATGATCAAATCCGCGTTGGTGTTTCCGGTTTCCGCATTCATAATCTCTCCTCGTTCCGCGCGCCGCCGGATCGCATCAGGCGGTTGCCTGTTTGGCGGCTTCCTGTGCCTTCTGGAAGCTTTCGATGACCGCTTTGTAATTCGGCGCGTGCATCGTGTAAAGCTCCGCCCATTCGGCGTTGTTCGGTCGATTCCAATGACGCTGAAATTCGCAGACGACGGCGCTGATGCTGGTCGGAACGACTCCCGCCTGCACGAACCGCGCGAGCGTCACGCGCGAAGCGAATTCGCTCGGGTCGCCGGAAGCGTCCATCACGGCGTAAACTCTGTATCCTTCGGAGAGCGCGTCGAGCGCCGGAAACGCGACGCAGACGCTCGTCCAAACACCGGCGATAATCAAAGTTTTTTTGCCGGTTTCTTTAACCGTTCGGACGAAGTCTTCGTTCTCCCAGGCGTTAATCTCCCCTTTGCGGCGGACGAAAACGGCATGCGGCGCCGCTTCGTGAATTTCCGGCATCAGCGGACCGTTCGGTCCTTCCGGCACCGAGGCGGAAGTGATGACGGGCACGTCCATCAGCGTCGCCAGTTTCGCCAGCGCGACGGTGTTGGTTCGCAATTCCAGAACGCCGATGTCCTTGACCGTTTGAAACAAACCCGCCTGATGATCGAGCAGCAGAATGACGGCGTCCGCCGGGTCGAATAAAGCCTTTCTTACTCCATTTCCGTTTTGATCGTTCATGATTTCTCCTTATTGTTTCGGGACTTTTTTCGCCCCGCTGTCGTTATGGTTTTGCAAATCCGGTTCCGCATTCGTTTTTCTGAAAATGCCAGCGTTCATCGCGGTGAAAGAAGAAAAGCGGCTTTCAATGCGTCGAAATATCAACGCGAGGGTTGAAATAATGACATGAAATCAAGACTGGCTCGATCTTGTCTTGACGCGCGCTCGAAAGTTAAAACGCAGTATTCCGAACTTTTTCGTTTTTGATTTTCGCCGGGCTGGAGTATTGGCACGAAGATTGTTTCCATTACGGTGGTCGTCGATTAACGAGGAGTATTTTTATGACGGATACGAGCGAGCAGGCAACGGAGAAATTAGCGGCAGATTTTTCGGCGGCTCGCGCCACGGCGCCGACCGGTTCAGAGCGCAAAGCGAGGCGGGAAATCATCGAAGCCGTTAACCCGGTGATCGCCGACGGTTTCGCGCTTTATGAGAAAACCAAAAGTTTTTCTCTAAGCGCGGATGAATCATTCCCGCCCGGTAATGAACTTTTGTTGGACGCGCAAGCGGAGGAAATCTTCGCTTCGATGGACACGCTCGCCGAACATCTGCGCCAGATCGGCGCCGCTCCGCCGCGCAGCATATCGCACTCGGGCGAGCTCGAAAGCGTCGAGAATTATCAGGGCGGTTTTCTTTCGCCGGATGAAATGAGAGCGGCGCTGATCGCCGACAATCGGCGCCTCGCCGCTTCCTCACGCGCTGCCGTCAAAATTTGCGAGAAAATGTGTGCGGCGCCGCTCGGCATTATTCTGCAGGACATTCTCGACAAAACCGAAAGCCGGATAAAATTATTGAACGAATCCGAAATGAACTTCTGAACGCGAAAAAACTTACGCGATTCAATTTATCCGCCAATCGCCGGCCGTAAACGGATTAAGATTCTCGAACTCAAGTCGATCAGCACGATGTTAATAATTTACGCAAATGAAAGCAATTTCCGTGTTTTGAGTGGGTTGATGTTTGGGTCTGGAAGACAATAAACACACTGCAAGTCACCCCCGGTAACGAAGATTCTGAGATATGAAATTGTTGCTCCGAATCAGTCGGAAAGGATCGACGTATTTATCTCTTTTCAAAGTTTTGCCGATCGGGTTTTGCGTTTAATTTCAAAAAGCTGGCATTTATCGCGGCAAAGATGACCGGCGAATTACCCCGAGCGTTGAAATATCAACCCGAGCGTTGAAATACAGGCAGGAAACTTAACCGGTATTGAGCTTGTTTTGAAGCTCGCACGGAAGATAAACCGCTGTATTTCCGGCGTTTCCGTTTCCGATGCCGGGCGGAACGTAAGCTGGCACAATGATTGTTAAAGGCACAGCGGTTGTCAGTTTTTAATTAAAGAGGTTACGGAAATGGAAAGTCGATTAAATTACACGAAGCTCGCGCCCGGCGGCGTTCAGGCGATGTACAAAATGCACAAATACGTCGAAGAGTCGGGAATCGAGCACTCGCTGCTGGAACTCGTCAAAACGCGGGCGTCGCAAATCAACGGATGCGCCTACTGCATCGACATGCACACGAAAGACGCCCGCGCCCGCGGCGAATCGGAGCAGCGGCTTTATCTTTTGAACGCCTGGCGTGAAGCTCCGTTTTACACCGACAGAGAACGCGCCGCTTTAGCCTGGACCGAAGCCGTCACGCTTATCTCCGAAAGCCGCGTTTCGGATGAAGATTACCGGGCGGCGCGCGAACAATTCTCCGAGCAGGAACTTGTCGATTTAACGATGGCGATCGTTTCGATCAACGGCTGGAACCGGCTCGCGATTTCCTTCCGCGCGGAACCGGGAGATTACGAGCCGCCGCGAAAACGCGCCGTTAATTAACCTGAAAGTCTAATTTTGAAACGAGAGTATATATGACGATAAGCAAAGAAACGAAAACTTTGAATATGCCCTGGGAGAGCAAATTCGGATACGCGCAGGCGGTGAAAGTCGGCGACACGATTTACCTCTCCGGGCAGGTGAGCCACGACGAAAAAGGAAATTTCGTCGGGATCGGGGAAATGGAAACGCAGATGCGGCAGGCGTATGCGAACGTCGCCAAGGTTCTGGCGCAGTACGGCGCCGGGATGGACAACGTCGTCGACGAAATTTTATTCGTCACCGACATGGACGCGGCGTTCGCGGCGCGGGTCAGTTGCGGTCGGGACGTTTTCGGCGGATTTCCCGCGCTCGCCAGCACGATCGTGCAAATCGAGCGGCTCGGGTTTCCCGAACTGCTGATCGAAATCAGGTGCGTCGCCAAAGTTTAGAAATTTTGGCGCCTATTTTAAGGAGAAAAAAAATGAACGACACGGTAAAAATTTTAGGCATCGCCGGCAGTCTCCGGCGCGAGTCATATAACCGCAGCGCTCTGCGGGCGGCAATCGAGTTAGCGCCGGAAGACGCGAGGATCGAGCCCTTCGAATTAAACGAGATTCCCGTTTTCAATCAGGACGATGAATACGCCCCGCATCCTTCAGTGACGGAATTTAAACGAAGAATCCGCGAGGCGGACGGGATTTTAATCGTCACGCCCGAATACAACTATTCGATTCCCGGCGTTCTGAAAAACGCGATTGACTGGTCATCGCGCCCTTACGGCGACAACGCCTGGGACGGAAAACCCGTGGCGGTAATGGGCGCCTCGGTGGGTATTTTCGGCACGGCGCGCGCGCAGTATCACCTGCGGCAGACGTTTATCAATCTGAACGTCCAAACTCTTAACCAGCCGGAAGTGATGATCGGCAGCGCCCACGAGCGATTTGACGAGCAGGGAAATCTGAAAGACGAGACGACGAAGAAATTGATCGGCCAGCTTTTGCAAAGCCTTGTCAACTTAAGCCGCGCAATCAAAAGCAGTCGTAACGCGGCAGCCGAAAGCGCGGTACAGTCCCGGGGCTGAACCGCGCTTTCACATGGTCAAATTCAAGCGGCTGTATTTTCCGTTAAATATTGTCCCGTTCATTATTTAGAACATAAAAAAGGCAGTAGAGACGGTCGCGCGAGTTTTTCGATTCGACATTTTCGCCGGGCGTAGTCGGCATGAAGGCTTTTGGGGACTTGGGAGGCGGTATGAAAAAGGGCGGTAAGAAACCGAGGATTGTTATAGTCGGGGGGGGCTTCGGCGGCGTGCGTGCGGCGCAGACGCTCGGCGACGAAGCCGTCGAGGTGACGCTTATCGACCGGACGAATCACTTCATTTTTCAACCGCTTTTGTATCAAGTGGCGACCGCGGTGTTATCGCCCGGCGAAGTCGCCGTGCCGATCCGCCGCGTGCTGCACCGCTACAAAAACGTCGAGGTCGTTTTGGGCGAAGTTACGGGGGTCGATAAAGAAAACGGGATCGTCAATCTCGAAGACGGGGCAGGTATCGGGTTCGATTACTTGATCCTTGCCGCCGGCGCCCGACACTCTTATTTCGGGCACGACGAATGGGAATGCGACGCTCCGGGGTTGAAAACGGTGGAAGACGCGGTGGAAATTCGGCGCCGCGTGCTGCTCGCTTTTGAATTAGCCGAGCGCGAAGCGATTTTAACCGGAAAGCATCAAGCGCTGGTTTTCGCGGTTGTCGGCGGGGGGCCGACCGGCGTCGAGCTCGCCGGAGCGATCGCCGGCATCGCCAGAGAAGCTCTGGCAAAGGACTATGACCGGATTGAGACGCGCGCCGCGCGCGTTCTGCTGTTCGAAGGCTCGTCCCGAGTGTTGGGAACGTTCGCCGAAGACCTCTCAAAAAGCGCCGAACGGCAGTTGCGCGAACTGGGCGTGGAGGTTTTCCTGAACAGTTTCGTGGAACGCGTCGAACTGAACCGCATTAAAGTCGGAGACCAATGGATTGAATGCAGCGTCACGCTTTGGGCGACGGGCGTCATGGCTTCGGGGCTCGGCGATGCCTTGGGCGCGAAAACCGACCGGGCAGGCAGAGTTTTGGTGGAGCCTGATTTATCAATTCCCGCTCACGGAAACATTTTCGTCGTCGGCGACATGGCTTATTTAAAGGACGCGAACGGGATGATCGTGCCGGGACTTTCTCCGGCGGCGATCCAGCAGGGCGAACACGCCGCAAAAAATATTTTAGGCGATTTTATCGGTCGTCCGCGCGAAGCGTTTCGCTACGTCAACCGCGGCACGATGGCGACGATCGGCAGAAATAAAGCCATCGCCGAGTTCGGCAGTTGGCATTTCTCGGGCTTCGCTGCCTGGTTGATGTGGGCTTTCGTGCACATCGTGTTGATGGTCAATTTTCGCAATCGCCTCGCCGTGTTGAGCGAATGGGTGTGGGCGTATTTTACCAGGGAGCGCAGCTCGCGCCTGATCGTCGGCAATGCCGCGGAACTGGCGCGCGTAAAGAAGCGGTCAACGAAAAAAGCGACCGCCGAAAACGGAAAGCTTTCGAAAATGGAGATGACCGCGAAAAGCTGACCGCGCCGAGCGAATTAATCAGGAATCCGAAACCGAACGGCAATGAAAGCGAAAGCACTTAAATATAAGAAATCTCTGTTCGCTTGCCGGTCGTTTTCGATCGTGATTTTATCCGCGCTCATTCCGATCCTTACGCCGCATCACTCGGCAGCGCAGCAAAAATCAGTGTCGAGAATGAAAGAGGTTTCGGTCGTTGAGCCGGTGAAAGCCCCATCTGCGACGAAAGTCGCTCCGGAAGACGAGGACGAGGACAAATCCGCCGATCCTGCGCCCACCCGAGCCGAGTTTCGCCCGCCGCTGCAACAACTTCGCTACCTCGAAGATTACGGTTACTTGCGGGACAAGTCTTTGCGCCGTGAGCGGCTCGACCGTCTGAAATACATTCCGCTTCGGAAGGACGCCCCCGATTGGTATCTGTCCGTCGGCGGCGAGATTCGCCAGCGGTTTGAAGCTTTTCGCAACGATTTTTGGGGCGCGGCGGCGCCCGACGAGGACGGTTACAGCCTGCAGCGCTATATGCTGCACACCGACTGGCATTTCGGTAAAAAAATTCGGGCGTTCGTTCAGCTCCGCAGCAACATCGAAGCCGGCAGAAGCGGCGGACCGCGCCCCGTTCTGGACGAAAACAAGCTCGATTTGAATCAAGCGTTCGTCGACGTAAATTTCGACGCGGGCGAAAAATTCAATATTAACTTTCGAGCCGGGCGGCAGGAGATGCTTATCGCGGCGACGCGCCTCGTCAATTTCCGCGAAGGTCCGAACGTGCGCCTCTCCTTCGACGGCGTGCGCGCGACGATCAAAAACGGCAAGTGGACGTTCGACGGCTTTGCGGTCAAACCGGTCGAATCGAATCCGGGTTACTTCGACGACCGATCCGAACATCAAGCAACGTTTTGGGGGGCGCTCGGAGAAAGAAAGCTTAAATTCGCGGGTCAAAGCAGCGTCGGCTTTTATTACCTCGGACTCGATCGCAAGCGGATGCGTTTCGACAGCGGAACGGGGCGCGAAATACGCCAGAGCGTCGGCGCGAGGTTGGCCGGAAACGCGGGCGCGTTCGACTACGCCAACGAATTCACGTACCAGTTCGGCGAATTTAATGGCGGCGCGCTCCGTGCGTGGATGATCGCCTCGGACAACGGTTACACCTTCTTACGGACGCGTTTCATGCCGCGCGTCGGGTTGCGGGCGAACATCGCTTCGGGCGACAAAAACCCGAACGACGCTCGGCTCGAAACTTTTAACGGGCTTTTCTCCGCCGGCAATTACTTCGGCGGCGAAATCGGTCTGCTCGGTTCGAGCAATTTCATGAACCTGCACCCGATCATCAATTTCAGGTTGCCCAAGCGGGTTCTGCTTACCTTCGACACGATGCTTTACTGGCGGCAGAGCACGCGCGACGGGGTTTACAACTCCGGCGGTGTTCTGCTCAAGCCGGGAAACGTGAGCCGCAGCCGTTATGTCGGCACGCAGCCGTCTGTAACCGCCGTTTGGGCATTTGACCGTCATATAACTTTCGTCACCAGCTACACGCACTTTTTCGCCGGAAAATTCGTGAATGAGACGCCGCCCGGCAGGGACATTGATTTTTTTACCGCCTGGGTGACTTACAAATTCTAGCCGGGAAATTTCATAATCGCCGTGTGTCGCTCCCGGATTTCCTCAAACATGAAAGAATCCTCAGGGCAATTTAAAGATATTGTAGAAGAGCGAAACTGGCTTGCCGGGCGGTAAAGTAAACATAAAGACACTTTGACATTCTTCGTCGGTATTTCGACGCTGGTCGCCCTAACAACAATTTAAGCCACCAACCCAAAAGCCAGGTAATTCGGGCTTTTTTAGATTCTCCCGTTTTGATAGAGCTTGGCATGAATGTTGTATCGCTTATCAACAGAGCGATTCGAAAGGCGGGCGTGAAAATTACCCGGACGAAGTTTTGGAAGCGTTTGAATAAAAATTATGGCGATCAAATTCAGCAGAACCTTTCTCTTGCGGAAACTACACCAATTTACGGGCATTTTTCCGGCCGGTTTGTTTTACTTTGTTCACCTATTTACGAACGCCAAGGCGATGGTCGGCGAAACGGTCTATAACGAGGTAGTGGCGGATATTTACCATATTCCGTTTCTTTTATTTATCGAAATTTTCGGGATATACCTGCCGCTTTTGTATCACTCGGTTTACGGCCTTGTGGTTGCGGCGGAAGCCAAAACGAATGTCCGAAGTTACGGGTACTGGCGTAACTGGCTGTATCTCTTTCAGCGCGTGACGGGCGTTTTTCTTTTCATTTTTATTTTGTTTCACCTGCTGCATTTCAGATTCGGGTCGCTCGGCGGCTACGGTTTGACCGAAATAGCGGTTGCGGGAAACGCCGATCAGGCATTTCGAATCGTCGCCGCCGATTTCAAATATACCGGGATTCTGATTTTTTATATTTTAGGAATCGGCGCGACGGCGCTGCATCTGGCTTACGGTTCTTTTCTTTTTGTTGTGGATTGGGGGCTGATCTCCGGCGAAAAAGCGCAAAAATACGCGCTCTACGGCTGCGCGGCGCTCGGAGTCGGATTATTTGCCGTCGGCGCGAATTCGGTATTTGCTTTTGTTCGTCCTTGCGGGTTATTGCCGCGCCCGGTTTGCGCGCAGGAGGCGCCGGAAGTTTCCGAAAATGTTAATTTAACGGAGAAAATCAAATGAGCGATTCGGGATGTGCCTTATTCGAGCCTTTGGAAAAACTTCAAAAGAGTCTCGGCGAATGTTTTGAATTCTTTACGCGCGAGCGCGAAGCGCGAGTCCGCGCCGAAACCATTAGCCGGCAAAAGGACGAGGATTTATTGATCGTCGCGCACGAGCTGCGAAATTCGATGAATGTAATCGCCGGCTGGCTTGCGTCGCTTCAAGCCGGAAAGCTGAATAAGCCGGCTGCCGAGCGAGCGATCGAGTCCATCGACCGGGGCGTTAAGCGACAAGTTAAAATCATCGACGACCTTTTGGATGCCCCCGGAATCACCGGCGGAAAACTCCGTCTTGAATTGCGGGAAATAGAAGTTGACCGTTTTCTGGAAGGCGTTTTAAGTGACTTTAAGATTTTAGCCGCCGCTAAACGCATTAGGCTCGAAGCGGTTTTCGCGCCTCATTTGGGAAAGCTGACGGCCGACCCGCAGCGGCTCGACCAAGTTTTATGTAATCTTCTGGCAAACGCCGTAAAATTCACCCAGCCCGGCGGGAAAATCCGAATCGCGGCCGCGCGGCGGGAACTTCACCTTGAGATCACGATCAGCGACACCGGGCAGGGAATCGATTCGAAATTTCTGCCGTTCGTTTTCGAGCCCTTTCGAAAAGCCGAAAATAGCAAATGGGAAGGCTTGGGTCTGGGATTGTCGATTGTCCGCCGGATGATCGATCTTCACGGCGGAAGCATCGAGGCTGAGAGCGCGGGCTGCGGCAAGGGGGCGGTATTCACGATTCGATTGCCGGCAGATCCTAATGCTCTTACTAAAACAAATCAACATTTTCCTCAAAATCGAACTGCCAGCGAACGGTTCGAAACGGTGACTGCTGGCGGTATCAACGAAATAGCGGATAAATCCTTTGAAGTGCGGAAGCGGATCGATATGGCGGAACGAATCGCGTCGCCGATTGAACACACCTGGCGCGAACGGGGCAAAAGGGACATGCCTCTCGGCGAACAGCTTCGCCCGGATAACGATTTATAGAAACATGGTCTAGAGAGGCAATAGTATTCGCTTTCCTGAAAACTATTTGCCGTAAAGGAGTTTTGCGTATGTCACAAATGTTATTGAATGAAAATAATTTATTGGATGCCGTTGTCGAATTGAAACAAAATGGCTACGCCGATGATTTCGTCATCGAAGACGACCATTTTGTTTCGACCGTCACCGGCTTAAAGCTCGGCAAGGACGATGTCCACGTTACAGCCGGCTATCGATTCGAAATCACCGAAAATGCGGTTGACACACAAAATCTATTCGTCATCGAATCGCCCGGACACAAAACCAAAGGATTACTTGTAGATTTATTGGGCATGCATGCGTTTTCAGAAAAAGGCATTGCAAAGCTATTGGATATACCTTTGATGACCTATGTTTTCGATGATAAAGAACAAGATTTAAAGTACGGTTTACCGAAAATTTATAAATCTGATTTTGAAGCGAATCCGGGTCGGTACGAATTGAGAATCGGATTCCCAGATTTTCCGCTGTGCCCTTTCGAACAAAGCTACAGCATGCTCGGCTTTGATATTTCGGAAAACCGGTACGTCTGGCTGGTGACAAGCATTCTTAGAGATAAGCGCCTGAAAACGATAAAATACGGCTCGCTCTAAATGAGATCGTGTCGGCAGCTATTTTTATTGAATCCGCAGCGCGTTCAAGCACGGCGTTTTGGAAACCTTTATTGACGCCAATCGTGCAGCCGAAACCGAAGATGTCATCTCGGCAATCGACACGATTACGCCGACAGCTGAGATGATGAAATCAAAGATCGACGAAATCCGCAAGTGCGCGCGCAATAACATCAAAGGCAGTCGGCAGACTTCAACCGTCAGCCAAGCGGCAAACGCCGCCGGCGCGGGAGTTTTGGAAATTTAAAAGGAGCGCCTGCTTTTCCTTCCGAATTCGGGCTTATTTTTTGCCATCATTTCGTCGAGCATAATCGCCTCGTGCAAAATTTGGTACGTTTTCTCGGAATGTAAATCTTCAAGTGAACGTATTTCGAGGCAGCGGAACGTGTTTTAGTTTTTCGTCTTCGCCCAAAAGAACGCCCGGTTTTGGAGCAGGTTCGTCGCCGTTCGGAAAGCAAGGGCGTGATGCCGGTGACGATTTAAATAACAAAAGTTTCGGCCCAAGGCGTAAAAAGGAATTCGCCGTTTGTTAGCGCAGGTTGCGAAAGGCGGCAAATTCTCCGGCAAAAAATAATGCGCCGCCATTAAACGGTCAGATTTGGTTGAACGAGGCGGCACAACCGAAACTCGTAATACCGTCGATTACCGGCCTTCCCATTTCGCGGTAATGGTCCGGAGTGGAACCTATAACCGGAGAACTAAGGATTGCTACGACTGAAGGATTTCCAAAATGGGCATCTGTCGAGCACCGGAACAAACCCAACACTGTCAGGTCTTA
Source organism: Pyrinomonadaceae bacterium (assembly GCA_036563455.1). GTDB lineage: Bacteria > Acidobacteriota > Blastocatellia > Pyrinomonadales > Pyrinomonadaceae > JAFDVJ01. The sequence goes on from DATCMK010000034.1 coordinate 168,475, forward strand.
TAAGGCGACGAGCAAGGCGCTGATAGAGTTTTTCGGTGAAACTCCAATAGATGAAATTGAACCCGGCAACGTGGAGAAATTCAAACAATGGCGAAGTAAACAAAAGACTAAACCGCGTCGGGAACAAAAACCAAAAAGGGTTAAAGCTGAAACCAAAAAAGCAAAAGACGAAAAGGATGATAAGAAAAAGGCGAAACCCAAACCAAAAGCGAAGCCGACAATTTTAAGACCGGCGACGATCAATAGGGAACTAGCCCTGCTCAAAATCTTTTTTAACTTTTTCATTAAAAAGGATGTTTTAATGAAAAACCCGGTCAGCCGCGTGAAGTTTTTGAGCGAAGACAATGAACAAATGCGTGTTTTGTCTTTAGAGGAAGAGAAACTTTATTTGATGGCGGCGAGTCAGCCCTTGCAGGACTTTGCGACCATTATGATTGATACGGGAATGCGACCCGAAGAAGTGTCGAGAATCGAGCGGAAAAACGTTTTTATTGCTCAGGGTTATCCCTTTATCCCATTCGGTAAAACAAAGGCAGCCAAGCGCAAGATTCCGCTTACCAGCCGTGTAAAGACTATTCTTGAAAGCCGATTAAAAAACCTCAAAAATAAATACGTCTTCGCAACCGAAAAGATAGGGAAGCCGATCACTACATTAAAGACGGCGCACGCGACGGCGATTCGATTAAGTAAGGTACAGCACTTCCGTCTTTACGATTTGCGTCACACCTTTGCAACTAGGTTTATCGAATTCGGCGGCGATCTTGTTACCTTACAGAATCTGCTCGGACATTCGAATATTCAAATGGTAACTCGTTACGCGCACCCGACCGAAAAACATCAGTTTGAATCTATTAAGAGAATGGAAGCCTTTCGAGCGGAATTGGAAGCTGCGAAAAAGAAGCAGCAAAAAGCCTTAAAAGAGAAAAAGTGCGCGTAGTTGCTACATTTTTCGCTACACTGCACTTTTTGAAAATTTGTTACTGGCTCGTAAAAGTCCGATATTTATTGGAGCCGGTGAAGGGACTTGAACCCCCGACCTGATGATTACAAATCAACTGCTCTACCAACTGAGCTACACCGGCTTGGTGGTGGTTTTTTATGGGAACCGCAAACGAAAATACTACAAAATCAGGCTATTTTGTGCAAGCGCTTTCCGTTAAATTTTATTGTTAAACATAGTAAAATAATTATTGACGATTGTTTTGCAAAAAGGTTACGATAGGAAATGCCTTTCACAGGCACAGGTCAGTTCTAAAGCCTCTTTCATCTATTTCTTAAAGAGAATTTCAATAATCAATCGTAAAAAAAGGAGACAATCGTGAAGTTTCAGAAGTTTTTCGGGAAAAGTTTCGGAATGTTTTTATTGGGTCTGCTGATGTTTTCGGCAGTCGTTTCGGCGCAAGACAAAAGGAAAAAGGAGGCGCAGACCACGCGGATAGAAAAGTCGACGCTCATCGTCAGTCAGGCGACGAAAAATTTGCCGGTGGCGGGCGCCAATAATCTGTATTGCGCCGGTTACGTGCAGAACGCGCAGGTCGACACGAGCCGCAAAATCGTCGGCGCGGAAAATGAGCAGGAGCAGAACATTTACTCGCAGGGCAATAACGTCTACATCAGCCTCGGCGACAACCGCAATGTGCAGGTCGGCGATATGTTTTCGGTCGTCCGCCCGCGCGGGCAGGTGAGGACGCGCTGGACGAGCAAAAACAATCTCGGATTTTACGTGCAGGAAGTCGGCGCGGTCGAAGTCGTGAAGGTCGGGGGCGACGTCGCCGTCGCGCGCGTGATGACCTCGTGCGACAATCTGCTGCTCGGCGATTTGGTGCAGGCCGTGCCGTCGCGGACGAGCCCGCTGTTCGAGCAGAGACCGGCGCTCAATGTCTTTGCCGATCCTTCCGGAAAGGCGCGCGGCAGAATATTCATGTCGCGCGACGGGCAGGAATTTCTCAGCCGCGATCAGGTCGTTTACATTGATTTGGGCGCGGAAGACAATGTCGCCGTCGGCGATTACCTGACGGTTTATCGCCCGCTCGGCAAGGGCAGCGTTTTTGAAAACGACGAAAAGGAAAACACGAGCGCCCGCAGCGAAGGCTACGAATCGGACGCCTTCCGCGGCGGAAAATTTTCCAATAAAGCGCCCCGCAAACGCGACGGCGACGCGACCGGCAAAATCGAGACCAACGTCAGCGCCAAAGAAAACCGTCCGGCGAATTTGCGCAAAGTCGTCGGAGAAATCGTTATTCTCAACGTGCGCGAAAAAACCGCGACGGCGGTCATCGTCCGCACCGCGCAGGAAATCCTGACGGGCGATTGGGTCGAATTGCAGTAATCCCGAAGAAAGAGAAAAAGAGCGAAGAACGGCGCGCGCCGTTCTTCGCTCTTTTTCTACTTTAAAGCGTTTAAAGTTGCTTCGTTTAATTCGCGCTTCGGACTTACTGCCGGCGGCTGTTGGTTAAAAAAACTCGTCAGGCGCTGAAAACAAAGGTAAAATACTCGTTACTAAATTCATAAACGAACAAGGGAGTGAAAAAAATGACGAAAAGTGACGAAGGGAAGACCGTTTCGTATTGGGAAGCGAGCGAAGATCTGTTGGAAACGGGCGCGCTTCGCGCCGCGGGCGAAGCGGACGTCTGCATCATCGGCGCGGGCATCGCGGGATTAACGACCGCGTACCGGCTGGTCAGGGCGGGCAAAAGCGTGATCGTCGTCGACGACGGCGTGATCGGCGGCGGCGAGACTTCGCGGACGACGGCGCATCTGTCGAACGCGATCGACGACCGGCTTTACCGCATCATCGACTGGCACGGCGAAGAAAAGGCGCGGCTCGCTTTCGAAGCGCACACGGCGGCGATCGACGAAATCGAACGAATCACAGGCGAAGAAAACATCGAATGCGATTTTCGGCGCGTCGACGGCTTTTTATTTCGAGCGGAAGACGGCAAAGACGATTTGGAGAAGGAATTTGAAGCGGCGCGGCAGCTGGGTTTTACGGACATCGAAAAGCTCGACCGCGCGCCGATCTCGAATTTCGAGACCGGAACGTGCCTGCGCTTTCCGCGCCAGGGACAGTTTCACATTCTCAAATATCTGAACGGACTTGCGAAGGCCGTCGAAGCCGGCGGCGGGCGGCTTTTTTCAAACACGCGCGTCGTCGAATGGTCGGGCGGGAACGCGCCGCAGGTCAAAACGGCGGACGGGCAGACGATCCGCGCCGGCGCGCTCGTCCTCGCCACCAATTATCCGATCATGAGCAAGATGTTCGCCAAGCTGCCCGCTTACCGGACTTTCGCGATCGGCGTCGAGATTCCGAAAAACTCAGTCGAACCTTGTCTGCTCTGGGACACGGCCGATCCGTACCGGTACGTTCGAACGCAGCCGGAAACGGATTACGACGTGCTGATCGTCGGCGGCGAAGATCATCGCACCGGGCAGGAAGACGACGGCGACGAGCGTTTTGCGAGATTGTTCGATTGGACGCAGAAACGTTTTCCGGCAGCCGCCGAAATTCTTTACCGCTGGTCGGGGCAGGTTTTCGAAACGCACGACGGGCTGGCGTTCATCGGCAGGTATTCGTCCGATGAGCCGAACGTTTATCTGATCACCGGCGATTCGGGCATGGGCATGACGCACGGCACGATCGGCGGCATGCTCGTTTCGGATTTGATCGCGGGCGGTGAGAACCCCTGGGCGGAAGTGTTCGACCCGTCGCGAATCGCAACGCAGTCGGTCACCGAAGCGGTGCCGGAAATAGTCGCTTCGACCGTGCCGTACGTCGATTGGCTGACCGGCGGCGACGTTTCTTCCGCGGACGAGATCGAAAACGGCAGCGGCGCGATCATCCGGCAGGGCGCGTCGAAAATCGCCGCCTACCGCGACGAAAACGGCAAACTCTATCAGCGCTCGGCGGTCTGCACCCACATGGGCTGCATCGTGCGGTTCAACAGTCTCGAAAAGACTTGGGATTGCCCGTGTCACGGCTCGCGTTTCCGCGCCCGCGACGGGCAGCCGGTCAACACGCCCGCGATCGCGCCGCTCGGCGATGCTGAAGAATAAAAATGTGTAATCAGCCGCGCACGAACAGGAACGGGCACGAAAAAAAATTAAAGTCTTTCGTGAAAATTCGTGTTATTGCGCGGCTGATTTTTGCGGTTTTAATTCGCGGTTTCGGAATTGTTGACGACGACCTTTTCGATCAGGGCGTCTTTCATGCTTTGTCGTTTGCGGTTGTTTTCGGTGATGAAAAATTTCGAGTAATCGTACAGCGACCAGAGCGCCATCAGCACCGAAACCCAGAGCGCGCCGCGTCCGACCAGATAGCCGAAAACTTTCCAGTCGTTCGAGGTCAGCGCGAACGTCGTAAGGTTCGAAAACGCCGTCTGCACTTCGGCGACTTCCCAGAAACGCGCCGGCAGGTTCCATCCGAAATTCGAAACCGGCGGGTTTCCGTTCGCGCCCGCGACGAGCAGCGCGACGATCGCCACGCACTGCGCCCACATCTTGATCTTGCCGCTCGTCTGCGCCTGAATGACGATGCCGTCAGCGGCCGCGACCGAACGCAGACCCGTCACGATAAACTCTCTGCCCAAAATCACGACGACCGACCACGACGGCGCGAGATGCTTTTCGACGAGCACGATCAACGCCGCCGAAACCAGCAATTTATCGGCGATCGGGTCGAGCAGCTTGCCGAGATTCGAAACCTGATTGCGGCGGCGCGCTAAGTGACCGTCGAGAATGTCGGTCAAAGACGCCGCGAGAAAAAGCCCGATCGCGAAGGCGTAGCCGCTGATTCCGAACCATTGGTCGGCGACCGGCGTGAGCAGCACGACGACGATCAGCGGAACCACCAAAATGCGCGCCAATGTTAGATAATTCGGTAAATTCACGGGTTTTACTAGCGACTCGCGGTCTGCTTAAAGTGTAGGTTTCGCGGCAAATGGTGTCAAGAAAATAAATCCGAAAACTTAACGCGTAATTAAAGTCCAAAGTCCGAATAAAATCCGGACTTTGGACTGATCTAAGCCGCCGGCTGCATAAAGCCGAGATTGGTGTTCGTGAAATTGCCGATTTTCGGGAAAACCGCCGGCAGATCGGCGTCGGGCAGACCGTACCAGCGCGCCAAAGTGGCGGCGTACTGCTCGACCGAGGTCGTCGGGATCCAGCGCCCGCGCGCGCCCGAACCGCTGTCGGCATCGTCCGGGCCATTGAAAACGAGCGACGGAAACGGGGTGCCGTTCGACGTGTCGATGCCGTAAAAATCCGCCGCCGTGACGCCTCCGCCGACGACGAAATTATGATTCCCCCAGGCGTGGTCGGTTCCGACGACGGTCGCGCCGCTGTTCGCCGGATTGAACGTGCGGTTGAAATCGGTCATCGTGAACTGCGTGACCTTGTCGCCGAGGTTCTGGTCGACCATCTCGTCGTAAAACGCGCGCATCGCCTGGCTGAGCTGGACGAGCAGCGTGTTCTGCTGCGCGATTTGCCCGTTGTGCGTGTCGAATCCGCCGAGCTGCGCGAAAAAGATCTGCCGCGTCGGCGCGATCTGCGGCGGGTTCTGTGAGGGCAGGTTGACGCGCGAACGGATGATGCGCGCGATCTGTTTGAGCTGCAGCCCGATGCCGGTGTTCGGAAACGGCTTGACGACTTCCGAAAAATTCTGAAAAGAGCTGTTGACGCTGAGCGCCTTCGACGTGATCGCGCTCGTCGCCTTGACGACGTCCGACTGCAGATCCATGCCGCGCAGCGCGTTAAAGGCGGCGAGCCGCGCGTTCGACGCCGCGTTCCCGTTATAGCCCGAGGGCGCGAGCACCGTGTTGAGCGGCGTTCCGGCGTTCGCGATCGAAACCGGCAGCGTCGTCTGTCCCATCGTGAAAAGCTGCCCGCCGGCGATCGACGTGATCATCGGAATCTGCACGCCCGGATTATCGAGCGGCGTTCTCAAATCCGACAGCCTGCCGCCCCAGCCCGTAAACGATTCGAGATCGCTGCGCGCGGCTTGAAACTGCGCGACCTGATCGGAATGCGAGTAGAGCTGGTACGGTCTTTTGACCGAGCCGTTCTGGTACTGCTGCCTGGTCATCGGCGCGACGAGCGTGCCGACGTTGGTCACGATCGCCATTTTGCCGAGCGCCCAGAGCTCGTGAATGCCGTTGTTGACGATGTTGGCCGCCGCCGTTTGCGGTCCGAGCGCCGGATGCAGGCCGTATGTCAGATTGCCGATGCGCGGCACATTGATCGGCAGCAAAAGGTTCTGCGCGATCGCCAGGCCCTGCTGGCCGCGCGCGTTCGAATACGCCGCGTAATTGCTGACGCTTCCGCTGTTGTGATTCGGGATCACCATGTTATTGCCGTCGTTGCCGCCGGCGAGAAAAATGCACACCAGCGCGCGGTAATCGTTCGGCACGAGCTCGGCGCTTGTTTCGTCCGCCTGCTGCGCGAGCGCGCTCATCAAACCGAAATGCCGCAGCTGCGTGGCGAGCGCCGTCATCGTCAGCGCGCCGCCGGTTCTCAGTAAAAAATTTCGTCTCGATTCGTTCATAAACTCTCCTGTTCAGTGGTCGGTGATCGGTGGGCAGTGGTCGGAATAAAAATTTGAATTTCAACCGACCACCGACCGCCGACCACTGCTCTATCTCTGCACCTGATACTGCGACGAGGTGACGATCAGATAAACCGCCGTCTGCGCGCGGGATAACGGGTTCGTGGACGCGACGGCGTTGACCGCCGTGCGGATCGCGCCGCGCATCGGCTCCGACATCGCGCCGTGCATCAGCCTCTGATTCAGCGCGTCGAGCAGTTGATTGCTCGTCGTGTCGGCGGCGGCGAGCGCCTGCAGTTCCGCGAAGCCGAGGCGCGTGCCGTTCGGCGTGTCGGGCAGCGAAACCGCGATCGAGCCGAAGACCATCGAATTGGCGAAATTCGCGCGCCCGACCGCCGTGCCGGTGTTGTAGATGCCGAATTCGGGGCCGAGCAGCGACGTTCCGGGCACGACGTAGTTCGGCGGGTAATAATTGAAAACCGTCGGCGAATTAAAAACGTTCTGCCCGAGCGCGTTCGGGAATCGATTGACGTTGCCGTCGCTCAAGCCCGCGCCGTCGTTCGACGTAACGCCGATCTGCCGGAAAAGATTGGTCATGAGCAGCACCGGCTCGCGGAGTTTGCCGTAAGTCGGGTCGGTCTTCGCGTTGCCGCGCGCTTCCGGGTCGAGCAGAATCGCGCGGACGACTTCCTTCATCTGCGAGGCGTTCGCGCGGTTCGCGTTAAAAACGGCCGCCACACGCGCCACATAAGCGGGCGTCGGGTCGCTCGTCACCAGATGCTGGATCAGCATTTTGCTGACGAACGGCGCGACGTTCGGGTGATTGTAGATATTGTCGAGCGCCTGATTGAGCGAGTTGTTCGCGTAGGTCGCGATCGCCGTTCCGGTGCAGCCCGCGCACGCCGCGACGTTGGTCGTCGTCGAGCCCGGGTAACTCAATAAAGTTTTCGCCGTCAGATCGTGGTTGTTATTGACGAGCAGCATCGGGTCTTTATAATTCGGCGCGCCGAGCGCGAGATTCGGACAGCTCGCCGCGACGTTGCAGTCGCGCCAGCCCGTAAAGACCTTCGTGAAATTGTTGATGTCGTTCTGATCGTAGGTCGGAATCGGATTGCCCTCGCCGTCGAGCTTCAGCGTGCCGTCCGGATTGAGTATAAAGAGCCCGACGTTGAAGAGCTGCAGAATTTCCCGCGGGTAGTTCTCGTTCGGATTATTGCGCGTCGAACGCATCATGTCGAGATAATTGCCCATGCCCGGATTGAGCGTCACGTCCTGCATCAATTGGCGCCAGTTGCCGAACGCGTTTTTGCTGAGCTGCTGGTGATAAGCGATCATCCAGCTCGACTGCTGCGTGTCGACGCCGGAAATGACCCAAATCTGGCTGAGCGCCCACGCGACGCGGTGCCGGAGCTGCGCGTCGCCGTACAGGGCTTCCTTAAAAAACCACGTCTGCGGCTGGTACATTGAATACGTGTCGCGAAAACAGGTCGCCGGAACGTCCGGCACCGTCGTGTTGTTGTCGCAGTCCGACGGCGCGGTCGTCGGTTTTAGAGGGATGTTCGGGTACGGATTCGCGGCGGAGGGATACGGCGCGTCGAATTGCTCGGCGAGCCACGTGCGCAGCCCGATGCGGCGCACGCGGTCGTCGAGCGCTCTCGTCGGTCCGAACGTCGCCTGCTCCAAAAAACGGATGCGGTCGCCCGACCAGCGGTACCCGACCGCGTCGCTCGTCGGCGTTTCGCCCGGAAGGTTGAAATTGCCCGCCGTGACGGCGGAAAGCGGCGTCGGCACCGCGCCCGGATCGTCCACAATCAAGCCGCCGGTTTTGCCGATGCCGACGCGCACGCGGTTGCTTTTGAGACCGCGCCACGTGACATTCACGAGCACGTCGCCGTCCTCGCCGGGCGGCTGCCAGTAACCGATTTCATCGCGCAGCCGGGCGGTCAGCGCGTAGACGCCGTCGAAACCGGGCGCGGGCTGCAGATCCAAAACGGAGAAGCGGTAGAGTCTGCCCTTATAATCTTCGGCGTAAAGACGAAAGGCGTTCGCGCCCTCGTCTTTCAGCAAATCGAGGTTCGTGACGAAAATGACGATTTGCGAATCGAGCGGAAACGCCTTCGGCGTGCCCCACTGACCGCCGCGCTTGGGCTTCGTTTTTGCGGGCAGCTCCGTCAAAGCGCGCGTCGATTCCGCCTCGCTGATCAAAACCGGCGTCGGCGAGTCGGGATTCGGGTCCGTCTCCGATTGCGCCAAAACAGGGAAAAACAACAGAAATAAAGCCGATCCCAGGCTCAGAACATTCCTCGCCAGGCGTGATTTTCTGCCAATCATACCCTTACCTCCTAAATCATTTTTTAAACTTCTGGTTATTTCGGGTTGAATTAACGACAAGGGGTTAAATAGCCGTTAAGTATTGATTTACAACTTAATATTAAAAGATTCCGCGCTTAAATAACAAGCTTTTTTTTCACCGCGGCATTTTCAGTTATCAGCCGTTTGCGAAAATAGTTTCGCGATTTCTGCGGCGCCGAACGAAAGCGCTCGTAAGAGCGCGAAACCGGAATTTGTAAACGGCTTTTTTTCCGTCTAAAATTTCACTTATGCCGACCGTACTGACGCTCGAAACCGCGCCCGATTTCAACTTCAAAACCGCCGTCTACAGCCACGGCTGGAGCCAGCTCCGGCCGTTCGAACTCGATCTCGAAACCTGGCGCCTGCGCTACGTGTTCGCGGGCGAAAAAGCGGTTTCGGCGATTATTCATGAAGCCGAACGAAACATCGAAATCGAGCTTGCCGACGATCGGATAAGCCCCGAACGGGCGGAAAAAATCCGGCGCGACGTGCGCCGTATCCTGCGGCTCGACGACGATTTGAGCGGGTTTTACCGCTTAACGCGCCGCGAAAAACGGCTCAAATGGGTCGCCGAATTGAGCGGCGGAAGATTGCTGCGCTCGCCGACCGTGTTCGAGGACCTCGTCAAAACGCTCTGCACGACGAACTGTTCGTGGGCGCTGACGAAAATCATGGTCCGCAACCTGGTCGAAAAACTCGGCACCGAAGCGGCGGACGGCAGGCGCGCTTTTCCGAGCGCCGAAGCGATGGCGCGGGTTTCCGAAACTTTTTACCGAGAGGAAATCCGCGCCGGTTACCGCGCGCCGTATTTCGCCGAGCTCGCCGAAAAGGTCGCCGGCGGGCGGCTCGATCCCGAAAGCTGGCTCGACTCGAACTTGCCGACCAAAGAATTGAAGCGGGAAATGAAAACGGTGAAGGGCGTCGGCGATTACGCCGCGGAAAATCTCTTAAAACTCGTCGGGCGTTACGACGGGCTCGCGCTCGATTCGTTTCTGCGCGGCGAATTTTACAAAAAGCACAAGGGCGCGCAAACCTGTTCCGATAAAGAAATCAACGCTTTTTACGAAAAATTCGGAAGCTGGCGCGGGCTCGCGATCTGGTGCGACATGACCGAAAAATGGCATTGACGATTCGCGATTTTAGATTTTGGATTTCGGAATGAATAGAATGAAACATCGAAACGTTCGTCCATTGATTCATTCCCGTAATGAAAATGAATCAATGGACGAACGTTTCGATGTTTCGACCGCTCACGATTACAAATCGCGCTATCGCAAAACTTAAATTAATATTTTGCGTAAAAACTTCGGGCAACGATACGGGCGGTTCGGGCATTTTATAGTAAAATACCTGAGCAGTTCATCGAGAAAGGACCAGCGAGCAAATGATAGAAGCGGGAAAAGTTTTACAGGGACGGTATCGCGTCGAGCGGCAGATCGGGCAGGGCGGTATGGGCGCGGTCTTTATCGCCACCGACGAGCGCTTCGGCAGCACCGTCGCGATCAAGGAAACGTTTTTTACGGACGAAAAATTCCGCAAAGCGTTCGAACGCGAAGCGCGGCTCCTGAACAGTCTGCGGCATCCCGCGCTGCCGCGCGTTTCCGATCATTTCATCGACGGCAACGGGCAGTTCATCGTCATGGAATACATCGACGGCGACGATCTCTCCGAGCAGCTCGAAGCGGAAGGTAAAGCGTTCGCGGTCGCGGACGTGCTCGGCTGGGCGGAGCAATTGCTCGACGCGCTCGAATATCTGCACTCGCAGGAAATGCCGGTCATTCACCGCGACATCAAGCCGCAGAACCTGAAATCGACGACGCGCGGGCAGATCATTCTGCTCGATTTCGGGCTCGCCAAAGGCAACACGACGAGCGCCGAATCGGCGACCGCCGCAAAGTCGGTTTTCGGCTACTCGCGCAATTACGCGTCGCTCGAACAGATTCAGGGCACGGGCACCGACCCGCGCAGCGATCTGTACAGTTTAGCCGCCACGCTGTATCACCTTTTAACCGGCGTGCCGCCGGCGGACGCGCTGACCCGCGCGATGAACGTGCTCAGCAACAAGCCCGATCCTTTAATCGACGCGCACGAAATTCGCCCGGAAATTCCCGTCGGCGTTTCGCGGCTGTTGTCGGAGGCGATGGCTTTGAACGCCGAAGAGCGTCCGGCGTCGGCCAACGCGATGCGCGAATGGCTCCTCGAAGTCAAGGACGAGCCGCCGTCGAGCGAGGCGCGAACGCTTTTAAACGTGCCGTCGACGAATATCTTCTCGCAGAAAACGCAGCTTTACGGCGACGCTTCGCGCGTTTCGAAACTCAAGCAGTCGGACATTCTGACCGAGACCTTTGCGAACGATGAATCGAAGATCACGCAGCTCAAGCCGCGCGTCGTGACGGGCGATTTCGAAAAGCACGGAACGAAAGTCGACCCGCTCGCGGGGAATGCCGAGAAAAACAAAAAATCGCGGCGGCGACTGGTCGTCGGCGCGGCGCTCGGCGGTCTGCTGCTCGCGCTCGTCGGCGCGGCAGCCGTTTTCGTCGCCGAACCGGAAGCCTTCGACGTTCATCGAAAACAGGAATCGACCGAGCCCGAAAAGAAGATGATCATCGTCAAGGTTCCCGAGGAAAACGTCAGTCTGAACGACGCGAATACGAACGCGGCGAATGCGAACGCCGTTGCCGCCGCGCCGGTCGCGCCGGCGACGACGCCGGTCGTGCCGACCGAATCGAAGCCGAAGGAAACGACCGCCAGGGTCGAATCCAAGCCGACCGAACCGAAGCCGAAAAACGAACTGCTCGTTCCGAACAGAAAATACGATGCCGTGACGATCGACGAGCCGCCGGACATCTACGTCGACGCCGAACCCGACGCGGCGGGCAATCCGCCGACCGACCCGAAAACGAAGCAGAAATTCCCGGTCATGGTCTGGCGAAAAATGACGCCCGAACAGCGGCGCAAACTGCGCGAGGCGTTGGACGTGCAGCGGCTGCAGGAAATGGAAAGAAGAAAGTTCGAAATCCAGAAACGCAACCTGCCGAAACCGCAACCGCCAGCGTTTCCGACGCCGAATAATTAAAAAAAAGAAAAAAGCCGCTTGAATTTATCAAGCGGCTTTTTTGACGCATACGGATTTTTGCTGGGTTATTTGCCGAGCGCTTCGAAATCGAAGTTTTCGACGGCGTCCTCCAAAGATACGATTCGGGAAACGAACCGGTAGCGTTTTGCCGTCACGCCGACCACGTAACTGCGACCGGCGGGCAGCGCCGGGAATTTGTAATAGCCGAACGAGCCGGTGCGCGTCGTCAGAATCGTGCCGTCGGCATCGGTCACCGTGACGGTCGCGTTCGATATGCCGTTTGTGCCGTCACTCGTCACTCTGCCCGAAACGGAAACGTTCGCGGCGGTCGGCGGCGCCGTGACGGTCGCGATGACGAACGGCGAAAGCGTCGAAACGCGCGCGCAGATTTCGCGCTTCATAAAGTTCGCGGACTGCGTGCGGTCGACCCACGCGCCGCCCTCGCCATGCAGGATTCTCAGCGACGCAAAGGCGATCGGGTTGAATTCGTTGAGGTTCGCGAGGCAGACGTCGATCGTGCCGTTGGTCGCCGCGGTCGTCGTCACGTCGTATGCCGGCTGATTCGTCTCGATCGTATAGTTCGAAGGAAGCGTATAACTGCCCGCGACGGTCGCCGCGCTGACGGCGCTGTAAGCGACATCGCCCGCGCCCGTCACTTCCGCCATCGATAAACGCAGGTTATCGCCGTAGAGAATCTGATTGGCGCCCGCCGCGAGCGCCGCGACCGGCCTCAGCGCGAAGGCGTGAAACCACCCGGCGCCGAGCTCGGCGTTGCCCGCCCCGACCGCCGTCTGCACCGGCGCCGCCCGGCACGTGCACGCGTTCGCGCTCGCCGCGCCGTCGCCGACCTGCCCGACATTGTTCAAGCCCCA